>QUKC01000001.1 GCA_003481005.1 Firmicutes bacterium TM09-10
CCATTTCTAAATTACGGCGGCTTTGATTTTCAGAGCCGCCGCTTCTTTTTGCCTATCGGCAAGTCTACGACGACCCTAACACCGTGTAAATCCACGGCGGCATATAGGAGGATTGCCGCCGTGTCTATGCTTGCCTTTTTTCACAGTACCCATGACCTGCACCAGCTAAAAAAAGCCTGTTCCCAGCAGCGGAGCAATGCGGTCAGAAGTATGCACTATACCATGTAACTAAACAGCAAAATATACTCTATTACGCTCGTATGGCTTTATGCCGTCCGGGCGCTTTTTTGTCCCTGTGGAGCCGGAACATCGGGTCAGCATGGCCCGAACTTTATCCCCGGTGCCGCTCCCCGCCGCCCCATGCAGATTTACCCAAAAAATCTGAATGGAGGAAAGGCAGATGGAAGTTACCATCAATTATAACGGACAAGCTGTGGCCGTGGAGGTCACGCTGGAAGTCTATGAATTTCTTGACCAGGCCGATCATAAAACGGAGAATCTGTTCCATGAACAGCGGCGGCATTGGGATGGCCGGGAGTTTGACGAGTACATCATTACCACCGAGGGTGTAGGGGTCTACGGCGAAACGCCGGAGGAATACCTTTGCCGCATGGAAACGCTGCATGAGCTGATGGCTGTTCTGGACACCTGTACCGAGGCCCAGCGCCGCCGGTTCCTGCTCTATGCGCTTGACGGGCTGAGCCTTGCAGAGATCGGTGTGCTGTGCGGCTGCTCCAAAGTGGCTGTTTATCAAAGTGTGGAGGCGGTCAGAAAAAAATTTATAAATTTCTTTGAGAACAGGCTTAACGAATGACCTGTTTTCTGGCTACCAAGTGAAAGGGATTATTTCCCTTATCTCAGCGAGGGGCGGACAGCGGACGAGCTGTCCGCCTCTCCGATTTTCAGGAGGTAAGCCTATGAAAACAATCAATCTGCGGTGGATGTATCCCCACTACCGGCATGACGAGTTTGTGGATGTTACGGACGAGGTATGGGCAGCGATGTATCAGGCCAAGCGGGAGATGGAGAACTATGAGCGTCGGAAAGTCTACCACCGCGCCTACTACTCTCTGGACGCATACAGCTGGCTGGAAAATTACGCACTGGAACACAGCAGATCGCCGGAAGATATTTTGCTGGAACGAGAAGAAATGACCACCCGCCTATACCTGATTGCAGCTCTGCCGGTGGCTCTGGCTCATGCCACTCCGACACAGGCCCGCCGTGTTCACGCCTACTACATTGCTGGTATCAAGCAGCCGGAAATCTCTCGGATAGAGGGCGTCCACAGCAGCAAGGTCAGCGTTGCCATCCACCGGGGGCTGCGGAATATGCGCCGCTGCTATGATGACCTTTTTCAAACAGAGTGAGGGCGTGCCTATGCAGACCATCAATCTCAAACAATATTATCCATTTTGCAAAGAGGACATTTTTGTGGAGGTGTCCGATGAGATCGTCGAAACGTTTCTTCTGGACAAGAGAGCCGAGGCCACCAGAGATCGCAGGATGTTCCGGTATAAGGCGTTTTATTCCCTCGATTGTAACGATGGAATCGAAAATGCCGCCATCGGCTGGGCGCAGCCATCGCCGGAGGACTACCTGATAGAAAAAGAAGAATTAGCCGAATACGAAGAACTGATACGGCGATTGTATGAAGCCATTTCCTCCCTGCCGCCTATGCAGGCTCGCCGTGTTCACGCCCGCTATATTCTGGATATGAAAGTGAAAGATATTGCCGCAATGGAGGGTATCACGCCATCACAGGCGGGAAAATCCATCCATGCCGCACTGCGGAGGCTGCGCCGGTACTTTGCTCGACAGAAATGGACGGTCAATCTATGAGTATTTTCAAAGAAAAGAGGTGCCTGACATGAACGAAAAAATTACAGCCCACCCCCAAAAAGAAGAACGGGAGAAAGTCCTGAAGGAGATTCGGCAGCTTGAAAACCGAAAGAAGATTTTGGAGAACAAGCAGCGGAATGAAGAACGCAGGGTTCGCACCCGCCGCCTGATTGAGCGTGGGGCCGTTTTGGAGGGCATTTTCCCTCTGGCCCCCGACCTTCCCGGCGTAGAGGTCAAAGCGTTCCTGATTGCCCTGTCCCATCTTCCGGGGGCGGAAGAACTGGCCGCAAAACTGCCGAAATCCGGGGACAAGCCGTAAGTCCCTTGTTTACAAGGGCGCACTTATACACCGTTGCCGGTGTCGTGCGCCCTGCCGGGGGCTGTTGCGCTCTCCGAGCGCGATGGGGCGCTACACTCCCCAAACCCCTTGTGCGCCCCGCGCAGCCAGACACCCGCTTCGCGTCTGTCCGGCTCCACGGAGCCTGAATACCCCTTACCGAAAGGAGGTGCCACCCATAGATTTCTGTCATATCCCCGTCAGCATTATCAAGCGCAGCGCAGGCCGTTCCGCTGTTGCCGCAGCCGCCTACCGCAGCGGAACAAAGCTGACGAATGAATGGGACGGCCTTACCCACGATTACACCCGCAAGGGCGGCGTTGTCCATGCGGAGATCATGCTGCCCGCCCACGCCCCGCCGGAATTTGCAGACCGCTCCACCCTTTGGAACAGTGTGGAGCAGATCGAGAAAGCCAGGGACAGCCAGCTTGCCCGCGAGATCGAAGCAGCCCTGCCCCGTGAACTGTCCGGTGAACAGCAGCTTGCCCTTGTGCGCGCCTATGTGAAGGACAACTTTGTAGACAAAGGAATGTGCGCCGACTTTGCTATCCATGACAAGGGAACCGGCAACCCTCATGTCCATATCATGCTGACGCTCCGGCCTCTGAAAGAAAATGGGCAGTGGGGCGCAAAGTGCCGCAAGGCATACGATCTGGACGAGAATGGACAGCGTATCCCGGATGGGAAAGGCGGCTGGAAAAATCATCGTGAGGATACAACCGATTGGAACGATAAAGGAAATGTGGAGATTTGGCGGGCAGCGTGGGCGGCCTACACCAATCGGGCGCTGGAATCTGCCGGCAGACCGGAACGCATTGACCATCGCAGCTACAAGCGGCAGGGCATTGATAAGATTCCCTCTGTCCATCTGGGGCCAGCCGCCAGCCAAATGGAAAAGCGCGGCATCCGCACCGACAAGAGCGAAGTAAACCGGCAGATCGCCGCCGACAACAAGCTGCTCAAGGAAATCAAGGCCCGCATTACCCGCCTTTACAACTGGTCTAAGGCCGAAGCCGAAAAGCCGGAGGGCCAGCAGCCCAGCATGATTGACTTGTGGGAGGCCCAACAGCAGCTCAAGCAGCCTGACACCCGCACCGGCAAAATCCGAGCTTTGCAGGAGAGCGCCGCCCTGTTCAGCTTTTTGCAGGCAAACGGCATCCAGTCCATGCAGCAGCTCCATGAAAAAATAGCAGATATGAACACCCGCTACTATGACCTGCGGGGAAAAATCGTCAAGGCCGAGCGCCGGATCGCCACCCTTACCGAGCGCGGGGAGATGTGGGAACAGTACAACCAGTACAAGTCCATCCACAAGCAGCTTGCCAAAGTAAAGCCGGAAAAACGGGAACAGTTTGAACAGCGCCACAGCCGGGAACTGATTCTGTATGACGCAGCGACCCGGTATCTGAAAGAACTGAAAGACAGCGGCGAGGCAATCACCCCAAAGGCATGGCAGCGGGAAATTGACCAGCTGGCCGCTGGAAAGCAGACGGACACGCTTGCCATGAAATCCATGCGGGAGGATTTGAAAGCAGTGGAACGGCTCCGCAAAACCGCCGAGCAGCTGTCCAGACAGGAACAGGACAAGTCTCACGACCGGGAGCCGGAGCGGTAAGGGCTACCGCGTTTCACGACATACTTTTGCACACAGAAAAACCGCCGTACAGGTTTCCCCATACGGCGGCAGACTGTTTATTTGCCGAACAAGTCGCTGTGTGTGCCGGTGCGGGCCAGCGTCAGCACCAGCACATCATCCTCGATACGGTAAATGAGCAGCCAGTCCGGGAGAATATGACATTCCCGATGGCCTGCCCAATCGCCGGACAGGTCATGGTCACGGTTTTTATCTGGCAGCGGTTCGCCCATTGCCAGCAACGCTACGACCTGCTCCAGCAGCTCGATCTTCAAGCCACGCTTGATGGCTCGTTTGTAGTCCTTTTTGAAACTGGTCGTGTACTTGACGGTATATTTGGTTTCTTTCATCTTTTCAGGTCAGCAAACAACTCGTCAAGGTCATTATAGCCCTTTACAGACGGGTCTTTTGCAATCCTTTCCGCTTCCAGCATGGCAGCAACCGTTTCTTTGTTCGGCTGTTCCAGCCTTACTTCAAAGGGAATGCCGCCTTCACGAAGCGACTGGCGCACAAAGATGTTAAACGCCGTAGTCAGGTTCATGCCAAGTTCAGTAAACAGTGCGTCCGCCTGTGCTTTCAAATCTGCGTCCATGCGGATACTGATGTTTGTGGTATTTCCAGCCATACGATCAACCCCTTTCTGCTGGCAATTATAGTATATGCCTTTTGCACGAAGAAAACAATACTTTGCACGAATATTTAATAATAAATTCATTCAAGGAGGTTACCTGCTTTGTGAGAGAAATCATTTATGAAGAACGACAAGACTGAACCTATCCCCGTCATGGATTACCGCCAGTACCGCAGAGCGCGGAGGCTGGTGCATGAGTGCTGCAACTACATCGACGGAAATTGTATCGCCCTGGACGATGGGGAGGAATGTGTCTGTGTCCAGTCTATTTCCTACTCCCTGTTGTGCAGGTGGTTTCGGACGGCGGTATTGCCGCAGGATAAGGAACTGGAAACGGCGCTGTTCCACCGGCTGAATGCGAAGAAATGCGCCGTATGCGGGGCGCTGTTTACCCCCGGTTCTAACAGGGCCAAATACTGCCCGGAATGTTCCACTCGCATGAAGCGGATCAACGCCGCAAAGCGCAAGCGGAAACAACGGGAGAAATGTCACGCTTTAGGGGCTGAAAAACCCTTGTAAATCAAGGCTTTTTTCGATGGTGTCAAAGGCAGGCTGATAGATTTATCCTCCGACCCCTAAAACGGCCATAAAATGCGTACAGAATCCCAAGAGAAACCCCAAGGAGGAACCCTATGTCAGACAACCGAAAATATTATTACCTGAAACTCAAAGAAAACTATTTTGACGATGATTCCATCGTGCTGCTGGAAAGTATGCAGGATGGTGTGCTGTATTCCAACATTCTGCTCAAGCTGTATCTGAAATCGCTGAAACATGGCGGACGGCTTCAACTTGACGAGGACATTCCTTACACGGCGCAGATGATCGCCACCATTACCCGCCAGCAGATCGGCACTGTGGAGAGAGCCTTGCAGATCTTTTTGAAGCTGGGTCTTGTGGAAGTGCTGGACAGCGGCACATTCTACATGAGCAACATCGAACTTTTAATCGGCCAGTCCTCTACCGAGGCCGAGCGAAAGCGGGCTGCAAGACTCCAAAACAAGGCTCTTTCTGCGCCTCGGACAAACGGCGGACATTTGTCCGACATTCATCCACCAGAGATAGAGATAGAGATAGAGTTAGAGAAAGAGATAGAGATAAAGAGAGAGATAGAGAAGGGACACCCCGCCCACACCTATGGCCGTTACCAGAATGTTTTCCTGACGGATGAAGAACTGGCAGACTTGCAGGCCAGCTTTCCCACTGTATGGGGCCAGTACATCGAAAAGCTGTCCGAGTACATGGCTTCTACCGGCAAGCGTTATCAGAGCCATGCAGCGACCATCCGGCGCTGGGCCAGTGAGGACGCGAAAAAGGCGGCCCCGCCCACCCGCAACCGGGATTACAGCGTAAAGGAGGATGAAACTGTATGATTGAGATTACCGCAGAAATCCGGGCGCTGATCGACAAGGCAGCCGTCGGTATGGAACTGGCCGGGGACGAGTACATAGACCCGGCAGACGGGCTCATTCACTGTAAGAAATGCGGCGGCCAGAGGCAGACCGTTGTGCCATGCTTCGGGAAATCCGGCTACTTTATGCCGCGCTGCATCTGCCAGTGCCAGCGGGAGGCTGAGGAGCAGCGCAAGGCTGCTGAAGAACGGCAGCGCCGCATGGAGCGTATCAAACGCCGAAAGGCACAGGGCTTGCAAGACCGTTATCTGTACGACTACACATTTTCCAATGACAACGGCCAAAATCCCCTGATGGGCAAGGCCCGCGCCTATGTGGAGAACTGGAAGGAGGCATACAGGAACAACACCGGCCTGCTGTTGTTTGGGGATGTGGGAACCGGCAAGTCCTTTTTCGCCGGTTGTATCGCCAACGCCCTGCTTGACCGGGATGTGCCGGTGCTGATGACGAACTTTCCCACCATCCTGAACCGCCTGACGGGGATGTTCTCTGAGGACAGGGCCGACTTTATCGCCAGCTTTGACGAGTACGACCTGCTTATCATTGACGATTTGGGTGTGGAGCGCAGTACCGAGTATGCGATGGAGCAGATGTTTTTTGTCATTGACAGCCGCTACCGCAGCCGCAGACCCATGATAATCACCACCAACCTGAAGCTGGCCGAACTCAAGAACCCGCCCGACCTGGCCCACGCCCGTATCTATGACCGTATTCTGGAACGGTGTGCGCCGATTCTCTTTGACGGGAAGAATTTCCGGGAAGAAAATGCCGGTGCTACCCGACAGGCAGCAAAAGACATTGTAAACAGTAAGCACGATTGATTTTTTACCGAGCGGCACAGACCCGTTCGGAGAAAGGAGCGCCATGAACAAAGAACCCCGTACTATGCAGTCGGCAGACGCCGCTACTGCGTCCAGAGCGCCGGAAAACACGCCGGCGATGGTAAAGAAAATCGGAAAGACAACCTACAAGGTTCATGTCCATTTCAGCAATACCAGCACAGAAACCATGAGCGATAAAATCAAGCGTATGCTCAAAAATGAAATTCAGCAGATGTGACAGACTGATAAACGAAGCCGTCTTGTGCTAAACTGATGATGGTACGCACCAAAATTTTTGTCAAGGAGGACACGAAAATGCTTTACACAGAAAAAGAGAAACATGAAATTGAGCGAGTAAAGGAAGTCTTTGCGGAACATCTGCGGCAAAGCCCTGATTTTGAACTGCTCTGGTCGGACAAGGTGGGCTATGTCTGGCTGACGATTGGCGTAAATCCAGTCTATGTGGATACCGGTATCAGAATCGAATCAGCCGCCGATCTCTGCGGCAGGTGTTTGGACGATGTAGCTTCGGATGTTCTATATATGACGGGCAACGATCACGCGCTGGAAGCAGCCGATCCGCTGGAATTGGCCGAAATCAAGCGGCGCTGGGAGCCATATATCAACCAGCTGCCAGACTATGCGTATCTCTGCAAAGACCTGCTGAACGGAAAAATGTAATCTATCAAACGAGGTGTCAGGAGCCATACGGTGCTTCTGGCACCTTTTTTGTGGATTTTTTGTGAATTTGATGAAAAAGTCCTTGACAATTTGTCTCTGGCAAAACGGCAAAGTCAATCCTTATTTCTTGCGGTGCGCGTCTTGCCCCTTTTGATATAGAGGAACTCCGGGAACTCATGTCCTATGATGAATTGGAACTTGATACATTGGGCGACAGGAAAACCGCGCTTTTCCTCATAATGAGCGATACCGACGACACCTTTAATTTTGTTATCGCTATTCTGCAATCGCAGCTTTTCAATTTGCTTTGTGATAAAGCGGACGACGAATACAACGGCAAATTGCCTATTCATGTCCGGTTTTTGCTTGATGAATTTGCCAACATCGGGCAGATACCCCGCTTTGATAAGTTAATTGCGACCATTCGCAGCAGGGAAATGTCCGCTTCTATCATTCTGCAATCGCAGAGCCAACTAAAAGCCATTTACAAGGACGCGGCAGAAATCATACTTGATAATGCCGACAGCACCTTGTTTTTGGGAGGACGTGGGAAAAATGCAAAGGATATTTCGGATAACTTGGGACGGGAAACAATCGACAGTTTCAATACTTCCGAAAATCGCGGCACGCAGGTTTCTCATGGACTTACTTATCAAAAATTAGGAAAGGAGCTGATGACACAGGACGAAATAGCAGTTATGGACGGTGGGAAATGTATTTTGCAGCTACGCGGTGTGCGTCCCTTTTTAAGCGACAAATACGACATCACGAAACACCCGAACTACAAATACCTTTCCGACTTCGACAAAAGAAACGCTTTTGACGTGGAACGGTATATGTCTACCCGTCCGGCAATCGTAAAGCCCGATGAAGCCTTTGACATATACGAAATAGATTTGTCCGACGAGGACGCAGCCGCCGAGGAATAACGGCGGCATTTTCATTTTCAACAACTTTTTTTGAGCCGCACAGCGGCAGAAAGCGAGGTTTATATGGAGTTTTTCAACAGCGCAGTTGGTGTATTGCAGACTTTGGTTATCGCGCTTGGCGCAGGTCTTGGCATTTGGGGGGCTATCAACCTCATGGAGGGTTACGGCAACGACAATCCGGGCGCAAATGCTCATGTGCCATAAAGTAACACACTGATAAATGCAGACAGCCAACCTCTATTCCGTATAAAATGGCATATATGGCATTTCAAATATGTGGTTCAGAAGTAGAAGAAAACTGAAAACAGTATTCCACAATTTGAAAGGATAGAGGTAATTGAGCATGGAAAAAACAGTATATATCACAGAGGAAGAACGGGAAAAGTGTCGCAAAGTGATTGATGTGTTTGAGGAACTGTACGAAATAGAGGACGAAGATATTTTGTTGGTTGATGTTGGTAGGTATGGCTTTGTTAAACTGCAATGCTATACAGCGTCACATGGCTTTGAGGAGCTTGACACCTATACAGACAGTAACAGCTTATTTGAGGGGCTTTGGGAGGAATGGCTTAGTCTAAATGTATTTTTGCTTGCGAGAGAAATGCAGTTAGCTGATGTTCTTTATGATGATTTATTCAACAATCTTCCAAAGGAAAAACAGTCAGAGCTTACCGGGAGAAAAGACTACTTTGCAAAAAAGGCGGGTATCACTCTGTAAAATGAATTTTGCAGAAAGGAAACGCTCTATGTAGTGGATAAAAAAAGATTAGAATGGCTCTGTATATAATAACATACAGGGCTTTTCTTTTCCGAACCAACGACCAAAAGACAAACATTGTGGAAATGTGCATAACAGGCTATGGAATCATGGATAACTCTATTCACAGCACATGGAAAAGCTAAAGTGCAGCTTTCCCACGTCCTGCAAACAGAGTTACCCACAATTCCATGATACAGTCAGTTATACACATTACGCACAATGCCGACTACTACGGAATCCAACTCATTTTTTCACAGAACAAGATTTGCTTTTACAGAAAGAGATTATAGGTTGGAATGGAGATACGGGAGCCTGCATAGAGCACAGTGGAAAAGTTGAAGAAACTGATTGAGGAAGAATTTGTCGGGCTTGTGTTTCTGTCTGCTGAAGATATGGAGTAATAGCAAATTGGGACATAGCGGTATAACTGCTTTGTCCCAATTTGTTTATTGCTTAAATTACACGTCCGTATTAGAATTGATATGCTTGCAGAAATCAAATATCTAACATACTTCTTCCCACTATAATAATACCATACAAATTTTATAAATACAAGACTGTTTATATAAGCTGACACATGCTAAACTAGCCTAGCAATGTTTCAGTAAAACTTTCTTTCATTTTTCAAGGAGGTCATAATCATTATGGGGAATAATCAGACAGAAAAAGCGTTTGAAGAAAAAAGATTAGCACAAACAATCTCTTTAGCCGAGGAACAATTAAAGCAGGCAAAAGAAGCGGCAGACAAAAAGAAATCAGAAATTATCGAAGCCAAAAAAGATGTGCGTGAAAATACAGAACACGGCATTACATCACTGTACACATCAGACGGTTTCGAGGCACTTGTTGAATTAAGCCAATATATCAATCCTGTTACAGACAAAATTATAGATTATGAAGAAGAAGAACATAAAATACTTCTGTTAGAAAAGATGATAAAATCGCCCTATTTTGCCCGAATTGATTTTAAATTTGATGATGAGGACGAATTTGAAAAAATATACATTGGACGTTCTTCTCTACGAAAAAACAGCTATCAAGAGATGTATGTTTATGATTGGAGATCGCCGATTGCCAGTGTTTTCTATCGTTTTATGACAGGCGAAGCGTTTTATGACGCTCCATGTGGACGAGTAACAGGTGAACTCAATTTGAAACGCCAATATGAAATAAAAAACGGAATACTGGAATATTTTTTTGATTCAGATGTTCAGATTGTTGATGAATTTTTAAGGCAATTACTGTCACAAAACACTACTGCTAAAATGAAAGCTATTGTTGAAACAATTCAGCATGAACAGGACGTGGTTATTAGAGATATGGAAAATGACCTGCTAATGGTACAGGGTGTAGCGGGAAGTGGAAAAACCTCTATTGCTCTCCACCGGGCTGCTTATCTTATGTATCAAGGTTTACAAACAAAGCTGTCCGCAAATAACATTATGATTATTTCCCCAAATTCTATATTTGAGCAATATATTTCAAATGTATTGCCCGAATTGGGAGAAGATAATGTTATTTCTTCCGTGTTTGAAGATATACTTAGTGAGTTATTAAATGGCAGGAAAATTCAGTCAAGAAATGATTTTTTAGAAAACTTGATTGTCAATTCAAAATACAAGGAAATTTCAAGAAATAGTATAGAATTTAAAACGTCAAGTTTTTTTAGGGAAATTTTAGACCAATTTCTCATTGATATACCCCGCCAGTGGATAGAATTTGAAGATGTTTATTATGAGGGAAAATGCGTTGTAAGCGGGCAAATTCTAAAAGACAAGATATTAGGAAGACCAGAAACACCATTAGGCATAAAATTAGAACAATTAGAAGATTATATTTTAGAACAAATATTTGGAACAGGAAAAGGGCGGGGGCATAAAGAAGAAAAAAATCTAATCAAGCAGGAAATACAGAAATTTATAAAAATTGACATTGTTGAATTATATAAAATATTATTTAGCAATGAAGCCTATTTTTATAGCCTGCTGCAAAATAGCAATCCGTCACAAAACATAAAAAATATTTGGAAATATACTAAGGAAAATTTGGAAGCAGACAGCTTGTATTATGATGACGCAATAGCAATCGCTTATTTGTATTTAAAAATATACGGAACAAATAAATATAAAAATATTAAGCAGGTAGTCATTGATGAAGCACAGGACTACTACCCTCTCCAATATGAAATATTTAATTTGCTTTTTTCTAATGCCAAATTTACTATTTTAGGAGATATGAAACAGACTCTTGCCAAAAAAGAAGATATTTCTTTCTACGAACAAATTCAAAAAATATTGAACAAGAAAAAATCTTCTCTTATTATGTTGGATAAAAGTTTCCGTTGTACGAATGAAATTTTAAATTTTAGTTTAAAGTTCATTGAACAAAGTTCACAGATAAAAAGTTTTAATCGGAATGGCGATAGCCCAAAAGTATATATTGCTGATAATTCCGAAATCTTCATTGATGAAATTGTTAAGGAAATAAAATTATGCCAAGAGAAAGGGTTTCAGTCGATATGCTTAATTTGTAAAACCGAAAAAAATTCAACCTATCTATTTAATAAAATTAAACACAAACTTGATATTCAATTAATTAAAAATGGGAGCGTATCAGATTTACAAGGCGTGTTTATCTTACCAGTATATATGTCAAAGGGATTAGAATTTGATACTGTCTTAATTTGTGATGCAGATAGCCAAAACTACCATGATGAAGATGATAAAAACCTCTTATATGTTGCCTGCACAAGAGCGCTTCACAAACTTAGCTTATTTTGTGAAAATGAGGTTAGCCCGCTGATATAGATAAATTTACAATATATTGAATTGCCTAAATGCCAAACGCAGCGTAAGTGCATATGAACAAAATGATAATAATTAGACAGACCATCTTTCTCTTTTAATGGCATTAAATTGACATTACGCTCTCTATCATATATATTTGTTGCTTACTGTCAAAAACACGACAGAAAAATATAGTTTAAATTCAACGGATAAAAGAGGTAATGAACATGGGGAAATTACTACTGCTGACACTTAACGAACAAGAGGAAACAGCGATTGACAAAATCATATCGGCAATATCTGATTATATACAGATTGAACCCATGCAGATCACAACCGCTTCCGTGTTATCTTTTCCGGGACTGGAAATAAAGCAGAACCAACGCCGGGTATTTCAAGACGGGGAGGAAGTAAGCCTTACCCGCCTTGAATACAGTACCCTTGTATATCTTGCTTCCAACCCCGGCATTGTCCTCACACGGACACAAATATTTGAAGCCGTTTGGAACATGGAAAGTGAAAGCTGCCAGTCAAGCGTTGCAAATGTGATTTACAACCTGCGGAAAAAAATAGAGCCGGACAGCCGCAAGCCCATTTACATAAAAACCGTTTTAGGTATGGGCTACAAGTTTGCTTCCGGGGAATGACAACAGAATAACCGCCGCCCGTTACAGCGGCATACCATGACAGGAAATCAGAAAAGGTTTCCTGTTTTTTTGCGCCAAAAACCGCGCTGATTTTCCAGCTTTGTCGAAAAGTTTTATCAAAAAGTTTTTCAAAACTTTGCCATATTTGCATTTCTCTGCGTAGTAAGGAGTAAAGGGGGAGTTTCGCCGTTTTCTTAGAGCAAGATTCTACCACAGTACCAAATTTCGCCTACCGGCTCATTTTGTCCTATGGGAATCTTGTTGGGGTTGCCACCCCAAGCCCGCCTTTTGCGGCTTGCGCCGCTTGAAAAAATCCACCCACGAAAGGAGGTTCACAGCCATGAAAAGATACAACACGCCCCACCGAAGCCGGGTAATCAAGACACGCTTGACCGAGGAAGAATACGCCGAGTTTTCCGAGCGTGTCACCCTCTGCAAAATGAGCCAAGCCGAATTTATCCGACAAGCCCTCATTAAGTCAAGCATACGCCCGGTCATTACTGTTTCCCCGGTCAATGATGAGTTACTCTCTGCCGTTGGGAAACTCACAGCCGAATACGGGAAAATCGGCGGCAACTTAAACCAGATTGCCCGCTGTCTGAACGAGTACGGCGCACCCTATAACGCCCTCTCCCAAGAGGTACGAGCCGCCACAGCGGAGCTTGCCGCCTTGAAGTTTGAAGTCTTGCAGAAAGTAGGTGAAGCCGTTGGCAACATTCAAACATATCAGCTCTAAAAATGCCGACTATGGAGCTGCCGAGCAGTACCTAACCTTTGAACATGACGAGTTTACCATGAAGCCCACACCCTCAACCATTTTAAGGTGATCGGCGCGGCGGCGCGGGTATTGGACGGGAAACAGCGTCTTGAAGTGCTGCATGGGATTTTCCACCCGGACGGGGAACGCTTTAACTTTGCGTGGGAATGGCTACCCGCAAGCGGTCTTTCTGTCAAAGACTTTATCGCGCCGTCCTCTTTCCGATTTGGCGACGGGCGAATGTTTCAAATGGGCGGCAAGTTTGGCGCAGTTTCCTTTTTGCAGATCGTCGCGCCGGAACTCTCCGACCGTATGCTTGCCGACTTCATGGACGCGGAAAACGGGATTATCGTCAATCTGCACATTCAGAGTATCGACCACAACGAAGCAATCAAGACGATTAAGCGCAAGATTACCGACCTTGACCGTATGAAAATCGAGGAACAGAAAAAAGCAATCCGCAGCGGCTACGACATGGATATTATTCCGTCCGACCTTGCCACCTACGGCGGGGAAGCAAAAAACCTACTCCGCGATTTGCAGAGCCGCAACGAAAGAATGTTTCTGCTTACGCTGCTTGTCTTAAACCTTGCAGATACCAAGCAGAAATTGGATAACGAAGTATTTGGAGCGGCGGCAATCGCGCAGAAATACAACTGCATTTTGACCCGCCTTGACTACCGGCAGGAACAGGGGCTTATGTCCTCTATCCCGTTGGGGGAAAACCTTATCCATATCCAGCGCGGCTTGACGACCAGCAGCACCGCCGTTTTCGTTCTTGCATTTGCTTTTTCGCTTGGCGGTAATCCTCATACAATTTGCTTTTTCTGTCGTTTAAGCTGCTATACTCCTTGCGCAGCGCGGCGAGATCGGGCAGCTTCTTTATCTGCATTTCCTTTAATGCCCTTGCCGCAGCTTCAAACAGGATAATTTCGCTTTCATGCCCCCGCAGATACTTTTCCTTGTCCCGCGACTTCTTGTATTCCTCGTAAATCGGTTTTAATTGTCGGTATGTGGTCGTGTGCTTGATAAGCAGCGACAAATCAGACATACGCTGCTCTACGTCCTTAACCGCCCTTGCCGCCGCGTCATGGGCGGTCATAATATCGGCTATCTTGCTTTCAAGTTCGCTATAATACTCAATCTTGTTTTCGGTTAGGAAGTTCATGCTTTTAGCAGCCTGTTTCAGATTATGGATTTTTGCCCACCGTTCATAGCCCGCCGACTGTTGGGCTTTGATACTGTTTTCAAGATCGACGACAAGCCGGATTTTCTTATCTTCCCGCAGCGTTTTTGTTTTGGCAACATACACGCCCTTGATACGCTCCTTTATCGCTTCTTCCGTATAGGCCGCGCCGAGCGTCTTTGTGCGGGTAAACCGTTCCTGTCCGGCAGCGCGAAAGGAAATGTATTTGCCCTGTTTGATTTCATACCCCATTTCCTGCAAGCGGCGCAGCAGTTCGTCAAAATCTTTCACTTGGGGAATGAGAGTATCTATCGCCGTTTTCAGCTTTGCTTTGTAGCTTGTCCCTTGCTTTTCGGCGGTGTATTCTGCATAGCTTTTTCCCTTGTCCTGTCCCGGTACGACGACGGATAGCCCATGCTCTTTACATATCCTGTCGCTGGTGCGCCGGATAAAGTGATAGCTTTGCTTGTTGGAATGGTACTTTTTGTAGTCAACGAAGCTAACCGCGTTGAAAATCAAGTGATTATGCAGATGGTCTTTATCGACGTGAGTTGTCAAAACAAACTCATACTTGCCGCCTAATACCGCCCCGGCAAGTTCCATGCCGATTTTGTGCGCTTCTTCCGGTGTGGTTTCTCCCACCGCAAAGGATTGTATCAAGTGCCGCCCTAAATGTGTGCCGCGATCTCCGGCAGCTTCCCGCGTCCATGCAAACTCAATATCGGCGGTTTCCAGCCCGCAGCCGAAAGAGGACGCAAGCAGCTTCCCGTCTGTCTTTTCGGGATTTAAGATATAGTCTATCGCAGCCTTTAAGGTTGATTTAATAGGGTGCGTCTTTGTAACCGCCATATCTCGTCCACCGCCTTTTTAATGTCCTCTATATCCTGCCTGTAAACCGTCCCCGTCGCATTGGCGCGTTTTGCAATCTGGTTGATGTTCCGGCTCACCGCTTGCAGTTCCCGGATATATGCTTTTGTGTCGCTTCGGTCAACGACAAGAATATACCCGTCTATCGCCATTTTACGGAAGTATGCCCCATACTGCTTTATGGGAAGCTGCTTCATCTTCTCGTCGATCAGCCGCTTTTCTTCTTCCGTAACGTAAAACTTCATCTGTATATTTCTCTTTCGGTTTTCCATTTCCGCACCGCCTTTCGGTATAAGGGTTTGGGATTATCCCAACAAGCACTTTTCGCAAACGGGTACTCGTTTGCTGTGCTTGCTATCTACTCCTTATCCCGTTTCAAAGGCAGCGTTTGTTGCACTCTCTTTCTAATTTGGCGCAAAAAAAGATTGCAGCCCCTATGCGCTGCAATCTCCTGCTTCCCATATTGTGAGGTTAGTCCTCTGCTTGTTCGACTTCTGTTATCTCCCTTGCCGTTGCGGTTACAATCCGTATGCCTTTATCGCTCATACCGTCCAGCAGCGCGTCAAGCTGCCGCCGCCCGGTGGATTTCTCCGCATTGCTGTTCGGGAAGAAAAATTGATCTACCGAAATATGATACCGGGTTACAAGGTCATAGAATACCTGTAAACTCGGCTGTTGTCCCTTGTTCTCGATATTCGCAAGGTAGCGCGGGGAAATATATAACTCGTCGCTTACCTTTTTGCGGCTCTCGCCGTATTCATTTCTCGCGGCTTTTATAGCTGCCCCGAAAGCCTTAAAGTCGTACAATGGTACGGGTCTTTTTGCCATTTTCATTCACCCTGTTACATTTTACAGTTCACCTTTCTTTTTGGATATGTCCACACAATTCATATCATTAGGTTAAATACTTCCTGTTGTGTATTGACAGTAGACTGATTTTCTGATAAAATAAAATTTATGTAAAAGGAGGCGGCGTTTATGTTGCATAGCATGCGTATTAGATAAGCATTGAAAAAAAGGATTTTCCCATTTTCAACATGGGCTTTTTTGTCATGCTTATTTTGCGGATGCTATACAAAAAACTAACGACGTATAGATATAGTATAGACATAGTGCAAGCTATGCCTTAGTTTTGTTGTACTGCTCTGTGCATTATAAATGCAGGTCAATGCTCATGTTGAGGATTGACCTGCATTTTTTTGTGTAAAAAGGACGAGTGAAATATAATGCTTAAAAAATATTGGATAAAATGTCCGATTTGTAACGGAAAGACGAGAGTTCAAGTATTTCATAATACTGTATTAAAAGATTTTCCTCTTTTCTGCCCTAAATGCAAATTGACGCATATCATTGATGTAGAAAAATTAGAGATTGTAATCAAAAATACAGAAAAACAAACTTTTATTATTTAGAAGAAAGGATATAAAAATGAAACGTTTACCTAAATATACGCCTGCGGAAGTACGGAATGATCCATACGGATTTACTTACAAAGAAATGTCGGAAGTTATTGGCGAGAATGAAGCAAAAGCCTTATATGAAGAATTATATAAGCAATTACCACGCAAAAAAAATCTATCAATGTTGGTAAAAAATATTTGCAAAAGCAGTGATACTGAAAAGTATGTTTACGAACTGAAAGACAACAAATACATTGAAACGGTTTTTATCAAGCGGCGAGATGGTGGAACTGTTTGCGTGAGCACACAAGTCGGTTGTCCTGTTGGTTGTATTTTTTGTGAGTCCGGGCGAAATGGCTTTGTTCGTAATCTAACATCGTCAGAAATCGTACAACAGATTATATTGTTGCGTCGAAAAGTAAACCGTATCGTTTTTATGGGTATGGGAGAGCCTTTATTCAATTATGACAACTTGATAAAAGCAATCCATATTCTCCGAGATAGATATGGGCTCAACTTTCCAACCGACGGCATTACCATATCAACAGTTGGTCCGGTCGATCAATTAAAAAAATTGCGCGAGGAACATCTTAAAATTCAGTTGACAATATCTTTACACGCAGCAACACAATCTGCAAGAAATCGTATTATTCCTCACATGCGCATATATGCTATTGAAGATGTTGTTAAGCAAGCCTTATCCTATTCTGAAAGGCATAATCGCAAAATTGTCTTTGCGTATTTGCTTTTACCGGGTATAAATGACCGGCCCTCAGATGTAAGACAACTTGCAAAATGGTTTCGGGGCAAAAAAGTTATGATTAACGTGTTACAATACAACCCAACAAGCAATTCAAGAATTAAAGCACCACAGAAACGGGAAATAGTTGCATTCAAACATCAATTAGAGCAAGCAGGACTTGAAGTTACTATGAGAGTTTCTCATGGCAGAGAGATTAACGCGGCTTGTGGACAGTTAGCTAACACATATAATAAATTCAAAAAAAATGATTAAAAGTGCCAGACGCATAGACGCAGAGCCGATAACGCATTAGGTCAAAAAACCTATGTGTTATCGGCTTTTTTATTTAATATTGCGCAAAAGCCGCTGTTCCCTATTATAGAATGGATTGCGGGTAGTGTATTAAAGTCGCCCTTTTTTAAGGATACGGCGGTATCGGGGAGGTATCGCCGTGTCCATTTTTATTTACTGTAACCCGCCTAATGCTTTGCGGTCAAAAAAAGCTATGCTCCGCAAGCGGGATATTCCGGCTATGAATGTGAACTGTCAATACATTTAGCTACTGCTTACATTTCCTTTGCGCCCGTCCGCGTCTTGCGGACGGGCGCATTTTGCTTTTTTCAACTTTTTTCTGAAAAGCGCACTCAAGAGCCATCTCCCGAACGGGTACGGAGCGAAAGGGGCAGAGAGGACAAGCCCTTAACTCCCGTCCTCTACTCCACGCGGGAAGGAGGTGAACTCTATGGAGCTATCTTCTTCCGACAAGGAAAGAATACAACATCAGTACGACGCATTAGCAAAGAAAACTTTGGTCGGCGAAGCGAAAAGCCACCGCCGCACTCTTGCGAAACGCGCAGCACGCGAAGTTACTTTTTCGGATTTGAGCGAAAGCGAACTCGCGCAGCTTTTCACAACGGACGAATACGAAAGCGATTATTTCCGTTTTCAAGTGTCCGGCTTTGATGTACTCGTCAAAAATGAACTGCTTGCCGAAGCCCTTAACGCTTTGCCCGAAAGGAAACGCGACATTATCCTTTTGTCCTACTTCTTGGATATGAGCGACGCGGAAATTGGCGAACTGCTGAATGTTGTACGCACGACGGTTTTCCGGCACAGGAAATCCGCGCTTGCGAAAATCAAACAGTATTTGGAGGGAAAAGCAGATGATGAATACCGTTAGGAAGTCTGAAAATCTGTTGCCGTTCCCTGTCATTTCCGCAGCGGCAAACGGCGACACAACCGCCATGTGCGCGATCTTGAAGCACTACGAGGGTTACATAGCGAAACTTTGTACCCGCACGCTGAAAGACGACGCGGGCAATACCTATTCCTATGTGGACGAGGAAATGCGTAACAGGCTGCAAGTGCGCCTTATTACCCGCACCCTTGCTTTTCATGTAGGATAATCTTTTAGCCCATGCGGGGAGCGTGTCCCCTTTCCACGCTTCCCGTTATGGGCTATTTGTCGTTCCGCAAAAGCATATCCGCTGTTGATGTGCTTTTGCAGGCCGACAAAGCCTATTGTTCTTTGACAAAGAAAGCGGCCTTTGGTGCGCAGCATAACAGGCAAACGGGTACATTCCGTCTGTACCGAGCCAGTCGGCGGGTACGCCATGACAGCTTTTCCCCATAGGGGAAAAGCCGAGCGAGAACTACCGCGCCGTAAAACAGGTTTAGCAGCTTGTGGGCGACGACATACAAGGCGGCACAATGATACTCCCGCGTTGAACACCCTCAAAGTATTGCGCGGCGCACCCATAAGCATGGGCCGGGGTGAAACTCCCGTGAGGTTGCAGCTAACAACCGCCCGTTTTTGCCTTTTGACGAATATAGTTTATCCATACAGGAAAAGGAGGTTTTTCTAATGGATAAAAAACAGACAATTACAACCGAACGCAAAATAGGGAAAATCACCTATCTTGTTCAAGCGTTGCCGAGTGAAAAGGCAACCGATACAATCCATAAAAAGATTGAGAAACTCATTGTAAAGGATTTGCAGAAAAAGCCCGGAAATCCGGGATTTTTAGCGTCCGAGTAGTGCATTAGGCGGCGGGATATGGTATAATGATAGCAACACATTATACCTGTTTATTCGGCTGTCGGAAAGGAGGACTAATGTTACAGTCGAATAAAATCACCGCCCTTTACTGCCGTTTAAGTCAAGAGGATATGCAAGCCGGAGAAAGCGGAAGCATACAGCACCAAAAAATGATACTTCAACGCTATGCGGACGAACACCATTTTTTGAACACAAAGTTTTTTGTGGACGACGGATTTTCCGGCGTGAGTTTTGAGCGCGAGGGGCTGCAAGCGATGTTGCAGGAAGTGGAAGCCGGACGAGTGGCGACGGTCATTACCAAAGACCTTTCCCGTCTTGGCAGAAACTATCTGAAAACGGGCGAACTCATAGAGATTGTATTTCCCGAAAACGGAGTACGCTATATCGCGATCAACGACGGAGTTGACACAGCGCGGGAGGATAACGAGTTTACCCCCTTGCGGAACTGGTTTAACGAGTTTTACGCCCGCGACACAAGCAAGAAAATCCGCGCAGTTAAACAGGCACAGGCGCAAAAAGGCGAGCGCGTCAACGGGGAATATCCATACGGCTATATCCCAGACCCGAACAACCGCCACCACCTTATACCCGACCCGGAAACCGCGCCGATTGTCAAACAGGTTTTCGCTATGTTTGTTAGCGGCGTGCGTATGTGCGAAATCCAAAAATGGCTTGCGGAAAACAAAGTCTTGACGATTGGAGCGTTGCGCTATCAGCGTACAGGACAGGCGCGGTATCAGCGGGCAATGATCGCCCCCTATACTTGGCCGGACAAAACGCTCTATGACATATTAGCAAGGCAGGAATATTTAGGGCATACCATAACCGCGAAAACTCACAAGGTATCCTACAAGTCGAAAAAGACCCGGAAGAACGAAGAAGAACAACGCTATTTCTTCCCAAACACCCATGAGCCGCTTGTTGACGAGGAAACCTTTGAACTTGCGCAAAAGCGGATTGCTACCCGCCACCGCCCGACAAAAGCAGCGGAGATTGATATTTTTTCCGGCTTGCTGTTTTGCGCTGGTTGCAGACATAAGATGTATTACCAACAGGGCGTAAATATCGAGCCGCGCAAGTTTTCCTATTCTTGCGGCGCATGGCGCAACAGGGCAAGGACAGGCAGCGAGTGTACCTCTCATTATATCCGCAAAAACGTACTTCTTGATTTAGTGCTGGAAGATATGCGGCGGGTTTTGCGGTATGTTAAGGAACACGAACAGGACTTTATCTGTAAAGCTACCGAGTACGGCGACATGGAAGCGAGAAAGGCATTAGCGCAGCAGCAAAAGGAACTTTTCAAAGCACAGGCGCGTATGACCGAACTTGACACGCTTTTCCGCAAGCTGTATGAGGACAACGCATTAGGCAGACTGACAGATGAACGGTTTGTGTTTCTAACTTCCGGCTATGAGGACGAAAAGAAATCCCTTGCCGCAAGGATAGACGAGTTACAACAGCAGATCGCAACCGTTACCGAGCGAAAAAGGGATATATCAAGGTTTATTCAGATTGTCGGGAAATACAGCGACATACAGGAATTGACCTATGAAAACGTCCATGAGTTTATCGACCGTATTTTGATACATGAATTAGACCGGGAAACCAACACCCGGAAAATCGAAATCCATTATAGCTTTGTCGGACAGGTTGATACCGAGCAGGAGCCGACGCAAGTTGTCAACCATGACCGCCGCAACATGGTAGATGTAAAAAGTATCGCTATCTAACCCCAGCAAAATTTGTACCAGAATAACCATCGTCCACATACGTTTTTGCTATGTGCCATCCCTGCTTTTTCACATAATCCGTGAGGATGGATTTCTGTGTCGCAATGCTCGCACTCTCGTTATCCGTACCATCGTCTTTAGATAAGCGGCAATAAATGCCGACTAAATAGATTTTCTTTTCTTCTTTGATTCCTGCCATACTGTAAAACCTCCGTATCTGTCCTATCTGTTTTCATGTCCCATTGCGTACATTCTAAGCGGACAGCCCCTCATTGTCGAAGGTGTCGCCCTCGGCAATCTTCTTCCGAATATCCTCGGAGATAATCGGGACAAACGCTTCTGTAACGGTCTGTGTGCCGACATATTCACGGCTGATTATCATCTGCACTGGTGCTTTTGGCACGATACGCTTTCTCTTTTTATCTGCTTTCTTATCCTCGCCCATACTTAAATCTTCCTTTCCAGACAGGGCAGGGAAGAGTTTGGAAATGTCCCCGCCCTGCCAATCAGATACCATTAATCCTCGCTGTTTAATTCTTTCTGTAATGCTTTAAGGAGTGCCGCCGCTTCATCAGCGTTCAGCGTGATTCCCTTGCCGCACTTTTCACGGTTCGGGGAAAAGCTGCGGATGTCATACTTCGGCTCTTTCCCATTCCATGAAATGAGATTGATTTCCTTTGTGTAGCCACTGTCGCCCGTAGACAATACTGCGATTTCCTTTACGATTTCATACTGGATTTCTCTCATTCTCCATACCTCAACTCTCTGTATTTACTTCCCGAAAAAAGAAGATTAGCGGCTGTCACGGTTGCGTTTCCTCTGCAACTCACGCTCCAAAAGTTTGATGATGGTTTCCTCCATCTGCTTCGGCGTTGTGTTCTTCGGAAAGTATTTTTTCAGCTTGCTTGTGTTGATTTTCAAGGTTTCTTTCTGGTTGCCCTTTTCCTCCGTCATAATCGCAAATATCGTATCCATGTCAAGCCGCCCGCTCTGGCTTAACTGTTTCATCCGCTGTGCCTGTGAGAGTGAGGGCGTTGCTTCTTCGCTCTCCATCGTGGCAAAGAGGTTTTCCTGCTCGTCTTTCTTCAAGAAGGACAGTTCCACCGCAGGCGTGAGGGCGATTTTCCCCTCGTCCACCATCTGCAAAATCGGCGGTATCAGTTCCGTCAGGCGGATAAAACGCTGCACGGTCATCCTGCCCACGCCGAAGCCCTGTGCCACCTTGTCGTCCGTCCGCAACTTCGTCACAACTTGTGACGAGGTTAAGTCTGTGCGGAAACCCTGCCGCTTCATGGCTTCGGATTTCATCTTGTAAGCAAACGCCCGCTCCGATGGCAGGATATTCTCACGCTGCAAATTGCTGTCTACAAGGGTGATGATGGCTCGGTCACGGTCTAAGGGCAGGACAAACGCAGGCACGGTATTTATCCCTGCAAGTTCAGAAGCACGGACACGCCGCTGTCCTGCAATCACTTCATAACCGTCCCCGTCCTCTTTCGGGCGTGTGATTATCGGCGTGACAATGCCAAATTCCTTGATGCTTTCCGCTAACTCTGACAGTGTTTCATCTTCTGCCACATGAAACGGATTGTCGGGGAACGGGTACAAGTCTTTGGTCTTTAACACCTTAAAATCCTGTTTCTTCATTCACATATCTACCTTTCTTTCGCTCTGCTTCTATGATTTTTCTGCAATTCTTCCAACACTTCGGGCGGTATTTTTGACAGCAGCCGCCCCATCTGCTCGTTGGTTCTCTGCAATTCAAATATCTTCTGATTCGCTTTCTGCACCTTTAGTTCCTGCTCGTACTTTTCATCACGCATACGCCCCGCATAGTCTGATTCCTGCCCAATTCTCTCTTTCAAACTGTCGATATACGCCTGCTGTTTCCCGATTTCCTTAGAGAATTTCTCCACGTCTGGCAGCCATGCAGAGAGTAAATCTAACGCTTTATCCCTTTTCTTCCCTGCGTTAAAGGCGTTGATGTCGGATAGGGCAGACACGATTTCTTCATACTGTTTATCAAGCCTGCCGCCTAATTTATAGAGCCATGTGGGGACGTGTTTCCGCTTGGTTTCCATTGAGGACTGCCCCCGTTCAAGCTGATTCCACCGTGAGGACATCCGCTCATGGTAGGCGGTCTGCCACTCGGATAATGATTTCTGGTTGCCTAAGATAGCTTTCGCTGACAGCTTATTGTCTGGCGTAATCGGCACAAAGCAGAGGTGCATATGGGGCGTTCTCTCGTCCATATGGACGACAGCGGAGAGGATATTCTGCTTTCCAACACGCTCCGAAATGAAGTCAAGAGCCGTCTGGAAATACGCTTTTTGTTCTTCGGGCGGTAACTGGTTCATAAATTCTGGTGAAGCTGTGATGAGCGTTTCCACCATCATCACGCTGTCTTTCCTTGTCCTGCACCCCGCTTCGGCTACCATGCGGTTAATCTCTTTCTTGTAGGTGTACTTTGGTGGTGCTATGAGATGGTAATTGTTTTTAGAGCGTTCCATATCTATATCTGGGTTGCTTTTGTAGGCTTCTTTCTTCCGCTCGTTGTGGCGTTCACAAGCCGCAACGCCGCCCGCTTTTCGTTTCTGGAAACGCAGGATTGCATAAGGCATAGGCGGATTCCTCCTTTCTTTCGGCGGGTGACCGTCCTTTGGGGTGACAGCGGTGACGGTGGTGACAGCAGTTTTGGGATACCCCCTGCCGACTGCCGCAACTGTCACCCTCACCCCCTGCATGACGGTCATGTCGATGATGACGGTGTTTTTGGGATACCCCCCTCGCAAGAGCCGTCACCGTCATGCCGCCATTCTTTTATCCGAAGCCGTAAGGCGTAGGATAGCAGGGCACAGCCCTGCCTTAAGGGAGTCCAGAGGGAACGTCTGGCACACGACTTTGCAGGGCAAAGTGTAGTGTGTTACACCCTGTAAACGCAGTCGGAAAAATCGGAATGATTTTTCTGACCGCAGGGGTGGTTTTACACGACCGAAAAGGGCGAGTAAATCTCACGCCTGCATTTTGCGTTTACGGGGTGTTCTCCCGTAGGGATGACAGCGGCAGGGTATCCTAAAATCACTGTCACCACCGTCACTGCTGTCACCCGCAGGGCAGAGCCGCCAGCTTTACATGGCTTTAAGCGTCAATGACAGTAACAGGGGGGTATCCTAATATCGCTGTCACCACCATCACCGCTGTCACCCGCCCTCCTTGCAAGGGCAATCCGCCTGCCGTCTTTCCTGCGGCTGTACTGGTAGCAGATACGGTTCTCGCTTAAAAATGTGGTGCGGTATTCATTCAGCCATTTCGTAATCACCGTGGGTATGGTTTCCGTTTCCCCCATAGCGGCTAACAGTTCCGTTGCCGTGCCTATCCATTCTTCCTTATCCCTCATAAAATCCACCAACCGAAAAAGGACATCTGGTATCGTTTCTTTCGCAAGCTGCTCCTGCGTTTTCCGCTCCACAAGCTCCCAACGGCAATCACGGAAACGCAGCGTGTATTCCTGATAAGGCGTGTCCCTGCCCGTCACATACAGCTTGGCGGTGTCAGACGCACGTTTCTCCTTTTCCAGAACAAAGGTAGCGTCCGCACTCCCCGTTAATCCTGTCGTCCCAGACACCTTGTTGAACACGTCGCTGTCATTCTGCTTTCGGATGTGGTGTACGACAATGACCGCCAGAGAGTGCCTGTCGGCAAAGTCTTTGATGAGGGAGATGTCCCCATAGTCGCTTGCATAGGCATTGTCTTTTGAAGCTGTACGGACTTTCTGCAAGGTATCAATGACAATGAGCCTGCTGTCTGGGTAATCTTTCAGATAATCTTCAAGCTGCACGATAAGACCGTCTGACAGCTTGCAGCTTGCCACGGCAAAGTGGAGCCGCCCGCTTGCTTCGTCCGTCAAACGAAATAACCTGTCCTGTATGCGGCAGAACGTGTCCTCAAGGCAGAGGTAAAGCACATCGCCCTCCATTGTCGGCATATCCCATAAAGGGATTCCCTGCGACACGCATAAGCATAGCTTCAGCATGAGCCAGCTTTTGCCTATCTTCTGTGAGCCGCAGAACAGCGATAAGCCTGTCGGGATAAGGCTGTCCACCACAAAGGATGGTTTCTCAAGCGGTTCATAAAGGAGCGTTTCGGCGTTGACTGTCTGTAACTTCTGCATGGCTTTCCTCCTTTCGGGCGGTGTCGGTCACGGTTGGAGATATTTCTTCAATTTCCGCCTTTACTTTCTCCTTTGCAATCGCAACAGATTTCTGTATTGCCGAAGCGGTGCAATGCTCCATAGCGGCGATTTGGTAAAAATTGAACTCATACTCGTAGTAGAGCAGGAAACGCCGCCTTTGTATCTCTGGAAGGCTCCCAACCGCCTTATAGAGCGTTTCATTCCGTTCTTCCTCAACCATGCGTTCATCAAGGCTCTTAGGCACACGCAACGCCCGTCTGTAAAGGGTTTCGTCCCATACCTCGTTAAACTCCCTGTGCCGCTCGTCCCATTAGAAAAGATTCCTGTTCCTGCGCTCCATCTGCCGAAACTCCATAAAGAACTGTTCCGACACTTCCAACTCGTGGGATTTGCCCTGCCCGTCCTTAAAGCTGATAAAATACCTTGTGCCGCTTTCCGTGGATTCCTCCCGAAGCGTGTATGCCTTAACCCTGTATGCCATCCTGTTGTCCTCCTGCAAAAAATGAGTGAGGGGATTTCCATCCCTCACCCAGTAGCCCGCAGGATGGCAGGCTGTTTTAGAAGCTATAAAATTTTCCGCAGCTTCTTCCGCAGATGGTCTAACCTCGCATAGATGGCACCAGTCGTCAAATGCACAAGCGGGGCAATCTCCTTTGTGGAATACCCCTGCATTTTCAGCAGGACGATTTTCAAGGTACGCCCGTCCACCGTGACTAATACTTGATAGAGATTTTCGCTCTCAATCTCTTCCAGTAACTCCGCAACCGTACCCACTTCCGCCTGCCGCTCCCTGCCTGCCATGTCCTCAAGATATTCCGCAACGTCATTCGTCCATCGGTAAAACCGCCTGTTGGAATTGAAGTCTGCCCTGTCCGCCATGCGTATCTGCTCAATGGTCGCTTCATCAACGCCGCACTCACGCAGCAGCTTTTCCTCCGCTTCTTTCCAGATACGCCATTTCCTGTCCTCCCGTCCGTGGTTGTATGCCATTCTTACTTCCTCCAATCAGAATTGATTGAGAGGGCAGAGAAAAGCCCCCTCATCTTCCCAAAGGAAAAAACAAGGGGGCTGAACGCCTTAAATTTTAATTTTCTATTATCTTTCTTAGTTTTATTAGGATTCTGGCTTTGCGTTTGTTTACAACGCTCTGGGTTATGCCCAACCTCGCCCCGACTTCACGCTCGGAAAGTCCGTCAAAAAAGATTGCCTGTATCAGCTCCTGTTCACTATCCGACAGCAAAGGCAGGGCGGCTTTCAGCCTGTCCACCATGACCGCATTGACAACGGTTTCTGCAATGTCCACCGCTTCATCAGTGATAAAGTCCAGAGGATTCCCCTCGCTGTCCGTAAATCCGTCGAGAGATAGCAGTCTATTCTTTGTATCTAATTTTTGCAGATAACGCCACCGTTCCTTGTCACGGTAGAAGTCTGTGTATTGCTCCCTCACGACTTCAAGCAGACAGCCTTGAATGGGGATAAACAGCTTGTCCATATAGGTCTGGTCGGATTCCCTGCAACGGCAGAACTCCGTGTAGGATAATTCCACATAGCCGCCACTTTCTCTGATATATACCTTTCTTGGTGCATATTTCACCATAAATATCTCCCATCTGAATTTTTGAAATGTAAAAAATCCAGATGGAGAGGCGGAGAACGACACCGCATATCAGAAACAGCCCTACGGCACTTTCCAACAAAAATCGACAAAAGAAAAACCGCAAAGGCTCTGTGACCTTTACGGTTATAGGAAATAGTAATTCTATTGTATGGAGATTGTACTTCTACTTTCAAGGTGAGAAGTACCGTTGCACTGGCAGAAATTTTTTTAACTGGTTTCCTGCCGTTCTCTGATATGCTATGTATTGATAAATTTTGCTTCGTATGAGCAGATAGATAACTGCCCGAAAAAAGGACATAAAAAAATCCCTCCAAATTTAAAAACAAATTCAGAGGGTAATTTAGGGTATAACAAAATAACCCACCCGAATATCGTTTTTTTTATTTGGTGAGTTTGTTCTTTCAAATACGAAACAAATGCTCATGTACGGTAAAGTATCACAAGAAAATTATGTCGAATTGACAGCCGCCTCCGCTATACCGAATAAGGAAATAAAGAGTCCTCAAATTTTGCGCTACTAAATGAAGACGAGCGGAAGTAATCTCCCGCTCGTCAGTAAACTTAACTATGCCATATCAATCCCGCTTCTTTCCCGCCACCGGCACTAAGAACAGCGCGGGCAACAGCAGGAAAGCGGTACAGACCAGCCCCCAGGGTATGGACACCTGCTGGGCTACCAGCCCCACAATAGGCCCGCCGATGATCTGCCCGAAAGAGTCCAGCTGTCCGCTGGTGGAAAAGACTGTGGCGCGCATTTTCTCATCCACTTGGTCGTTCATCCAGGCGGCCAGCACAGGCTCCTTGATGGTGCGCATAAGCCCCGCCAGCAGGAACACCAACAACATGAACCAAAAGCTCCGCCCCACCGCGAAGAGAACCAGGAACAGGATATACCCGGCGCTGGTGGACATGACCACACTGGTTCGGCTGACAGTCCCTTTTTTCTCCATGCGGGCGATGAGCAACTGAGAAGCCAGAATACCTAAGCCGTTGCCGATAAGACTGATAACACCGAACCAAGTGACGCTGTTCAGCGGCCCGATAACGGGTATTACCGTGTCATCCAGAAAATGAGCGGTGGAGAGCCGGTCAAAGCCTTCACTGGCAAGTCCCCCGCATAGTGTGATTGCTAAGAGCGCCAGCAACACAGGTGCGCCTTTCACAAAGCCCAGGTTGAGCTTGAACAGGCAGACAAAGTCTTTAAGCAAGCCCTGCCGTTCCTCAATAGCAGGGGAGAAGTTGGTTTCTGGCATGATGCGAACCATCACCAGCCCCAACAACAAGCACAAACTGCCCCCCAAGATGAGAGGCATTTGCAGGTTTATGTTTCCCAGCAGTGTGCCCAGCACCACGCCCAGAACGCCGCCGATTTGCCCCATTTGACTGCCCCGCAGGAACACCTTGTCTATGGGTTTGTCCTCTTCCTCCGAGGCAATCCACGCCTCCAGAGCGCCGGTGATGAAGGTATCACCGCAACCCCAGACAACCTGGGCCAGCAGAACCGGCGCGAACCACGGTAGCGCACCCTCCATCAGAAAGCCCAGGCCGTAGAGGAACATTCCAATCAGCACCGAGCGCCGACGGCTATACAAATCCGCCACCACACCGGTGGGCATCTCGAACAGAAAGCAGGAGGTCTCCTGAACCGTCCCTACCAGGACAAGCTGGAAAGCATCCAGCTGCACCACCTCCAGGTGGTACACGATGGAAAGCACTGTGGACATAGAAACCGCCAGGGAACAGACAAATCGGAACAGCAGGTAGACAGAATATGCCTTTGAATTTTTAGCAAACATGAAGTTACATTCTCCTTTCAAATCTCATTTTATATGACTTTTGCAAGCTGTTAAGCTAACTTGTGGAACATATGCCGAACCTTATCTATACGGCTATTCGGGCGGCGGGGTTGGCAAATAAATTTACCAATAGCTGGCTGGTATCCTTTTAACTCTGTCAAGCAGACTCCCTGCCCATTTGTGAAATAAGTTAAATCGTTCCTGTATTCTTGAATACATCTAGCAGGGATTTCTCCTTTCAGAATGACCTCGTCATTCTTTATCTGAGTACTTACAATATCTGCACAATACCTTGGAGCATCATGATACGCCCGTGAGAGATATTCCTGCGGTGCATAAATTTCAAAGTGGAGATATGGCTCTAATAGTTCTGTCCCTGCTTTTTTTAAAGCCTGCTCCAATACGATAGGGGAAAGCAGCCGAAAGTCTGCGGGGGTACTTACAGGACTATAATACAATCCATATTCAAAACAGATTTTACAGTCTGTCACTTTCCATCCATACAGCCCCTGCTCGCAGCCATAAAGAACCCCCTCCATAACCGCATTTTGGAACGATTGATTTAAATATCCAAGTGAAACTCTGCTTTCATACTGCACTCCGCTTCCAATAGGGAGCGGCTCTATGGACAACCCGACAGAAGCCCAGAAAGGATTTGGCGGGACTTCTATGTGGATGGTATATTCTGCTTTTCTAAGCGGTCTTTCCATATATATAACAGTAGGCTCTTTTATTTCTGCCTCCACATGATATTTTTCCTCAAGGATGGCACAAATGACTTCCATCTGCACATTCCCCAAAAAAGATAACATAATCTCATGGGTAACAGTATCAATGTCAAAATGCAAAAGAGGGTCTGTATCAGCAATCTCTGCGAGGGCATTTAACAGGGCTTCCCTTTGCTCCGGCTTTTGCGGCTCTACCGTTGTCCGAAGTAATGGCATGGGATTATCAATCCGTGTTTTGTGAGGCAGGAGTTTTTCATTTCCCAGGATATCGTTCAGTTTCAAAGTATCATCAGCTAAAATAACAATTTCTCCCGGACAGGCATGGTCAGCCGGGACGATTTCACCATTTGACGGAATACACATCTCTGTGATTTTTATTTTCTCTTTTTCAGATATTCTAATAACATCCCTCAAATGCAATGTTCCGCTATATATACGCACATAAACAAAACGCCGCCTTTTCTCTGAATATTCAATCTTAAAAACCTGCCCGCATAGTTCAGATTGACCTTCAGGCGTTGATGAATAAAATTTACTGGCAATTACTTCTATAAGCTGCCGAATCCCCAGATTGTTTTTAGCGCTTCCGTGATAAACGGGAAATAACGTTCCGTTTTGGAATCTCCTGTTTTCTTCCTGTTCCAGTTCTGACATTTTAAACGGTTTCCCTGACATATATTTCTCTAATAGTTCATCGTTTCCCATAATTACCGCATCCCACTGTTCCATATCGTCATTGTCCGTTACATTTATATGGGGATGCTGCCCAACCTTTTGCTTCACTATAATTTCCGAAGAAAGCTTTGCTTTCATTTCCCGATATACCATTGGCAAATCAATCCCCTCTTGGTCAATTTTATTGATGAAAAAAATTGTCGGAATCTTCATTATCTGTAGTGCATGAAACAGTATACGGGTCTGTGCCTGTATGCCATCCTTTGCAGAAACTAATAATACTGCTCCGTCTAATACGGATAAAGAACGGTATACTTCCGCCAAAAAATCCATATGGCCTGGCGTATCTATAATGTTGACTTTTACATCCTCCCACTGAAAAGATGTCACTGCTGTCTGGATAGTGATTCCCCTTTGACGCTCCAAATTCATTGTATCTGTCCTTGTTGTGCCTTCATCTACGCTCCCTAGTTCTGCAATTGCACCACTGGTATACAATAAACTTTCCGTTAATGTTGTCTTTCCTGCGTCAACGTGAGCCAGAATGCCTAAGTTAATTATTTTCATGTGATTTTCCTCCTATCAACACCCAAAAAAGGGCATAAAAATACCCAGTGATAAATACTCCTATCACTGGGTAAATAACTCCAATAGCCCCAAAACACTTATATGTTTTCGGGCATATAAAATTACATGATAAAAGTATTCTTAAACTGGGTACAAAAAACTAAGCCCCATATTAAAAGTGAAACGGGACTGCTACTTTTTGTTCCCACTATCAAATTGACAGTTTATTTAAGAATACCTTGCCGCATATTTATTAACTCCTTGTATAATACTGAATCTAATTATATTCCTTAACCCTTTATTTGTCAAGCTGACAAACTAAAGCAGAAAAAGCGGCAGGATTTCCCCCTGCCACTAATCATCTGTTTATGCAAAAATAATTTCCTTTTCCACAATCTCCCTCGCACAAGCCCTTATGTTATTGAGGCATCCTGTCCATTCTAAGGCGTTTTCTGCCTTTAGCTGTTCCGTTATGCCCTGTGCCTGTTTCATACCCTCTATGAGCCTTTCAAAGCGTTCCTGTGCCTGTCTGTTGATGTCGGCAAGGTAGGCGTTTAGCCTGCCGCTTGTAAGAAGATTGGTGTATGTAACTTTACGGTACTGTTTTAGATAATCTAAATGCCGTTGCCCCCAGATGCCTATTGCCTGTTCTTCTTCGGCGGGTACAGTTAAGCACGGTATCAAATAATCCCCTTGCCTTTCGTATTTGCCGCCCAGTTCCTCAAATAATGATTTTGCCATTGTCTGTTACCTCCACATTCTTTTTTATTTTGAATGTCCGCAAAATCCGTCCTACATCGGTCCTACAGTATGTATCACATAATCACATGACAGATTATATCCTTTTGTTATCTTTGCTTCTCCAGTCTCACATCCGTGTAGTGTCCTGCACTCCGCCAGAAGCTCCGGTCCTGCTGCTCTATGAATTGCACCATCTACACCGCCTCCGCCAAGAAGAGAGTTATTTGCTGCATTCACAATTGCCTGCACATCTGTTACTTTTGTTATATCTCCCATTAAAGTCTTAATTAAGTACATTTAGTTCCATCCTTTCCAGATATCCGGCTGATAACCAAATGTTGATTGCTTTCCGTTTCTTACTACTGGTGTTTTAATTACTTGTGGATTCTCAAGCACTTTTTCAAGCTTATCTTCATCTGCGATATACTTAATAAGAGCAAGTAAATCTTTGTCCTTACCATCCCAGTTAACCATATTTTCTAATCCACCATTTGCCTGAGCTACTGAATTAAATTCTCCTTTGCTCATACCTTTTTCTTTCATATCAATGAACTGATACTTTATGCCCCGCTCCTTGAAAAAACGCTCCGCCTTCTTAGTATCATTGCATTTCTTTGTTCCAAATATCTGTATATTCATATCAGTATTCCTTTTCTATCTCTCCATCTATTCCATACATTTTCTTGAATGCATCAAGGTCTGCCTGGTTCTTAATCAGCATAACCTCTTCTATTTTACCTGTATGAATATCCTTAAAACCTGCAACTTGTTCACCATTACATATGCTGGCCTTAATTACCGGTTTCTTATTTTCCTTATCATATGTCTTTGTAACTGTCTTTTTCCTAAATAGTCCCACTTTGAGCACCTTCTTTTGACTTTGCCATCAGTATAAGTTTTTCAAAGGACTGTGCAAAGCGTACATCATCTTCTTCCGTATGCTTTCTCGGTCCTTTCATATGATTCTTATGAGAGCTGCGTCTTGCCTTCTTGTTAAGATGTCGCTCCATAAGCATCTGATCTATGTTCTCATTCGTGTACCACTTGCCTGATTGGTGAATAACATATGCACCTTTCCCAAGTGCCATTGCAGCGACACCATAATCCTGCGATACTACTACATCCCCTTTATGACATATGCTAATTAGTTTATAATCTACTGCATCTGCTCCTGCGCCTACCACAATCACCTCACTGTAATCAGAATACAAAATATGATTCGTATCACACAGCAATGTGATGGAAATATTGTATTTCTCTGCTATTGTCTCAACAATGTCCACTGCCGGACACGCATCCGCATCTACAAATATCTGCATTTTTTCTCAAATCCGCTTTCTTCAGTTGTGGCTAACTGGTGTTCGTACTTCTATAAGATTTCCTGATGGATCATAAAATCTTACAAGCTTCTGTCCACATTCAAGTTCCATTAAATCCGTAACATAACTTACAACATACTTGCCAGACTCCAGTTTTTCAATAATACCTTCTATATCATTATCTTCAAAATAAAGTTCTGTCATATTGTTATGTGGAGTTGTATGTATTTTTGTACTATCATACCATACATCTACATCCTGCAATACAAGCCCCTCCGACATTATCACATTACCTTCCTGCCTTGTAATCACACGCAGTCCAAACAGTTCTTCATAAAAATCAATTGATTCGTCAATGTTATCAACAATAATCAATACATTTTTCAAACTCATATTTTATGTTCCTGCCTCTCCATTTCTTTTTGAATCCATGTCATAATTACATCTACAAGATAATCCTGCTGCACCTGACTTAGTTCCTTGCCAGGCTGCATTTTATGCCACTTTCGGATGCACTCCCTGCAGCATGTTGCTGTAGCGTGCTGAGCAATAAATACTGGATGTCCACGCATTGGTGTCTGTTTGCCATCATTTGCTATATATGCCGGAGCTTCTCTCTTTGCAATAAAATCCTTTGCATGTTGTCTTATTGTATCAAGACCTTTTTCATTTATGTAATCAATATCTTTCTGCTTCAGATGGAAACTGCTTCTGAACTTGGAATTATCCAGTCTCTCAAATAACTGCTTGTACCATTCATCCTTAGTCATATCATCACCACAAATCGTATGGTTTCATGGTTTCTGAATTTCGATATTCATGTTTCTCATAATATCCTATCAGATTACCCTCATCTCTGAGTGCCACCATGTAAACATCTTTATTCTGTTTCTCATTATGAAAAGTATAAACGATATTATGTCTTTCATCTGCTGCAAACCAGTCCACTACCTGCTGTATTCTATCTCTTGATTCCGGATTATGGCAGTCTAACAGGCTTCTTCCGATAAGTTTGTCGCCTCCTCGCTTCGCATAGCTGGTAACAGCTGCCGGATTCATGTAGATAATCTCATGTTTGAGATTGCATATAACAACGGATGCCCTGTCCTGATCAACAATGCTCTTATAAAAGCTGACATATGATTTAAACTCAATCAACTTTTCACTATCAAGCCTCTTCTGAAGTTGTGGTTTCTTTCTTCGATAATAATCGTATATCTCTCCATCTGGTATCCAGATTTGTGCCTCATTTATCTTATCAAGTACAGCTTCAACAATCTGTTCATCAGCTAATGAATCCGGGGCTTTTTCATGTTCTGCTACATATTTTTTATATTCTTCATACACCCAGCCTGTAATCTTATCCTTCTGTTTCATCTTGAGATTACTAAACTTCTTGTTCATCTGTAAAAGCTGACCATCTATCTTTTTATGTGTTTTTGTCTTTTTACTTTTTGCCAAATTTCTCCCACCTTTATATAATTAATAACTTTTGCTAGTATAGCGCATGTTTCGCATTTATCTTTTCACATTATAACATCTATCAAATTGATCCGCACTAAAAAAGGACGCAGAATCTCTCCCACGTCCTCAAAACTATCTGGCTTTATCTTCTCTTACCTTTGATACTTCCTTATGTGCCGCTTCCTGCTTCACCTCATCCACACCTCTAGCATCAAATGCATCTGCATTATACTGATACTCCTGTGGTTCAGCAACCATCGGTGAATATACAACCTCTGCTTCCACTCGCTCAGCTTCTGCCCTCTCCGGCTCTGTCTGTTCCTGTTCCTTTGTTTTCACATTCTCCATATACTTTTCCTTATCAAGCTGCACATTCATAGCCAGATTATCCAGCTTATCTATAGATGCATCCAAATGCAGCTCCATTGATACAAACAACTTTCTCACTGCTTTCATAGGTGCAAGCACCGCCTTTGTAATGGGATGTTTCTGCTCTTTCTGTGAATAATCCACCTCTGGCTTGTCAGCAAAAGTACGGAATGCATTAGCTGCTGTCTGACCAGCTTCACGAAATCCTTTTGTAAGAAGCGCTGTCTTTGCTATATCCTTATCCGTGGTCTTGATTGCACCTCTTACATTCTCTCGGATATCAAGAAGCCTTTTCTTAATTGCTAAGAACTCCGACACCCTGTATAATGCAGTTCTTCCCTTTGCCTTTGCTTCATCAACTATGCTCTTTGCTGTAGATTTGACCTGTTCTTTCACTTCTAATACCTGTGACTTTATCTGCTCACATCTGGTATTAAGTCGCTCCTGTGCTTCCGACAATGCCTTTTTAGCATTATTGACAAGTGTATCTTCCTGCATTTCTTTGATCTGATTCTGCATATTGGTGAGTTCTTCCGTCATGGAATCAATCTTTTTCTCCAGTCCATCCACATAGCTGCATATCTCAAATACATCGTTTGCCTGCTCTTTCATGGCATTTTTCTTTAATAAGTCGAGAAGTTCTCTTATGACCTCCTCATTGGTAAGTGTTTTTCCTGCTTCCATATCCATTCTGTTTCCTCCATTCTGTATATGGGGCAGCCTTGGCCGCCCCTGTACTCTGATTACTGATTATCGAAAGGGTGTTGCCTCTTTGTCTTTTTCTTTATCGGGATTGCCATGATGTTTCTCGGCACTCTCCCTCGCCTTTTCGTTGCTCTTATCCTTTGCCTTCTCATATTCCGAGATAATCTCCTTATAGAGTCTTTCCCTGAAATCCTTTGTAACCGGATAGCAGACATCCTGATAGATTGGCTTGCCCTGCTCGTCCACCTGCTTTGTCTTATAAGAAGGCATTGATACAAAGATTTTCTCTTTGCCCTGCACGATATTGATGTTATTTACGATGAAACTGTTTTCAAAATAAATGCGTGCAAGTCCCTTGATGTTACTACCTTCCCTCTCATAAGGTGTCACAGTTACGGAAAACTCCGGCATTTCCTGTGTACGCTCCTGCTTCTGTGTCTCCTCTTTCTCCGGTTCCTTAATTCTTGCATAGGCATCAAGGATATTGGTATAGAGTTCCTCTCGAAACTCTGCTGTGATAGGATTGCACACATCCTTATAGATCACACCGTTGCTTTCATCACGCTCATTGGAGCGGTATCTTGGCATTGATACGAAAAGCTCTCCCTTATCCTTATTCTCAAGGATTGCAATATTGGTAATCTTAAATGAATCACCGAATACCACTGTTGCAAATCCTTTGATATTGCTGCCCTCTTTTGCTCTTACTTCGTTTACCTTAATTGAATACTTCATATGCTATTCCTCGCTTTCTTTTTGTTCTTTGTTTTGCTCCGGTATGATAAGCTCACACCAAAGCTGTTCTATCTGTTCACAAGACAATCTGCCATTAAGCCAGTTGCCAAGTGTAACGACCATTCCGTCCTGCTCGTAATAGAGCCACTCCTGTGTTTCAATGTTCCCCTCATACACGATAGTCACATCAAAATCAGGCATAAATAATCCTTCCTCTGCATCCCATACACAGGCTATTCCCTGTCTGAGTGTCAGATTCAGGCTTTCCACATACACAGACCAGCCGCTTACGACTATCTGCAAGTCATCATCAATCTCTGCAATATCATCCTCGATGTCAATTAGCTCTTCCATTTCCGATACTGCCTCTTCTATCTCACCTAACCGGTATCTCTTATTCATCCATCTCCGCCTCCTTATAAATGCACCTGACCACAAAACGCATGGTTCCTTTCTGGGAACAGGTAAAAAGAGTTAGTTCTTTTTCATCTCCCTGTGTCTTGATGCTGTTATCATACGGATTTACTACCTCTGTCTCTGTTATCTCGTAGATATGCTTAAGTCCCTTTTTGTCGGTTATCATTACTTCATCACCTATGGATATCTGACTTAGTGGTGTAAAAAATGTGCCATATCTGCTGCCATTGTGACCGCACAATACACAGTTGCCACTCTCACCTATTCCTGCAGTTTCTTCTATATGACCGATCCCGGCATTAAGCACTTTACTTGTGGTTCCTTCCATTACCGGATACCTGATATCTAAGCCCGGTATCTCAATGATGCCGATAACACCGCCTTCTTTAAGAATGGCTTCATCCTCTTTACTAATGGAGGTTTGCTCTTCCTCCACGTCTGTTTCTTCATCGTAATCATCCTCCAATGTCTGCTCAAATTCACTTATGAGCTGTTCTGTCTGTTTTTCTCCGGTTGCCCGCCAGAAAAAAGGGACTGCCATAATGGCAATCCCTGCTGTAATCAGTAGTCCTGCGACCACTTTTCTTATGTTCATATTATTCACTCTCCTATCGTGTTCTGCCCTCTCTGTCGGCTGGATAAGCACCTTTATCCTCTGCCACAATTGCTGCAGCTTCCATTCTGTCATCAGCTTCTCTTTCTTCCTCCGGTCCGCTCAGGTCTGCATCCACAGCCTTTGCGTTCTCAAGGTCAAGCTGGGCATTCAGTTCACACTGCCTTGCCAGCTTTTCTTCCAGTTCCTTGCTGTACGCAAATGGCTTGTCATACTCAGTCTTTGATGCTTCTAGGTCATTCTGGTACTGTTCTATCTTCTTTTCTAAGAAATCAATGTTCTCATGGAGTCCATTGAACAGGTTTTCCAGCTTTACCATGCTGCCGACAGGACTGGTGGAAAGCTCTGCCTTGTACTCTGTTTTTCCACGAAGCACCATATAATTGATGCCAAGGAAGTTCTTTTCTACAAGCAGCTCAAATCCATGGAATTTACCGATTGCAGTTGTCTCTCCGGCCTTACATTTGCTGATTGCTTCAAGCATCATCGTTCCGCCATCCACACGCTCAGTATAGGTTGCTTTGCCTATGGTAATGGCAAATTCCGTATTATCAATCAGCTCTTTATCCCTTGCCTTTACATCCTCACGGACATTGGCAAGCTTTTCAGTTGCTGTCTTAATCAGCTTTGGGTACTTAATCATAAAGTTATCCTGCAAGCCATATCTCTGATTGTCATAGGATGCTTTCAAAAGCTTTAATCTCTGGACATCATTGTCAATCTCCATCTTTTCCTTGATTAAAGGATTCCCTGTAGCAACCGCCTTGATCTCTGCATATGAAAGTGTTGCCTCGTCGATATCCTCGCAGCTTCGGCTTACTGCCTTGCTTGTCATGACCTGACTGATGAAACGCTGCTTATTCTCAACGAGCGACCAGTTGTATGCATCAAAGGTTCCTTTGGTGACATATCTGTAGATTGCCACCTCTTTATTTTCATTGCCCTGTCGTATGCCTCGTCCTTCCCTCTGTTCAATGGAGCTTGGCTTCCAAGGACAGTCCACATGGTGCATTGCAACAAGGTGTGTCTGCACATTGACACCTGTTCCACACTTATCTGTTGAACCGATAAGAACTTTCTTTTTACCTGTCCTCATCTCCTTAAAAAGTGCATCCCTCTGTGCATCTGTCTTGGCATCATGGATAAAAGCTATCTCATCTGCCGGAATACCATACTGGATAAGTGTTTCCTTCAGATAATCATAGATGGTAAAGTCTTTATCCGGTCCCGGTGTGCCGATGTCCGAAAAAATAAGCTGGCAGCCTATATGACCATCAGCATTTCCTTTCTCATATTCTTTCCAGACATTTTCTGCTACCTTATTGAGCTTTCCATCTGGATTATTTGGTGCGTCCTTATCAATCAGCCTTGCATCTGTTCCGAGTAATCTTGCCTCATGGGTAATCTTTAGGAAGTTGTCCACACTTGGATCAACTCCACCACCTCTGATACGCTCTGCCCTCACAACAAAGTCTTCCATGACCTGCTTTACATACCAGTCAGGCTCCGACTCCACAATAATAGGCTTGCCGCCACGAAGAGCAGGCACATCAAGGTCAAGCATGTCTGCTGTCTGCACATCTGCTACCTCACGGAAGATATTCATAAGCTCCGGCAGATTCGTAAACTTATTGAATCTGCTCTTAAAACGAAATCCGCTTCCCTCTACAGTAAGCTCCAGTGCTGTTGTTACTTCACCAAAGTTTGCTGCCCATGAATCAAAGTGATAAATCCCCATCTCTTCAAGTGCCGCTTTCTGTAAGTAAAGCTGCATGACATACATCTCACACATGGTATTGGATATCGGTGTACCAGTTGCAAACACAATGCCCCTGCCATCATTTATCTCTGATAGATATTGGCATTTAAGCTGCATATCTGTTGACTTTTTCGCTCCACTACTGCTGATACCTGACACATTATTCATCTTGGAAAAAATCGCAAGGTTCTTGAAATTATGTGCCTCGTCCACCATGATAGAGTCCACACCCAGCTCCTCAAAGGTTATAAGGTCATCCTTTCTGCTCTCATCAGATAGAGATTTCAGCTGTTCCTCCAGCTTTTTCTTCTGGCTTTCCATCTGTTTTACAGTCCATCTCTCTCCGTTACGCTCCTTCATCTCATCAATCGCATAGCTGATCTCATCAATCTGCTCATTGAGCATTCTTTCCTTTCTCTCTGCTGAGATTGGAATTTTCTCAAACTGCGAGTGCGACATGATGATACAGTCATAGTCACCTGTTGCAATCCTTGATACGAACTGCTTTCTGCGGCTTTTTTCAAAATCACGCTCTGTGGCAACCAGGATATTTGCTGACGGATAAAGCCTTAAAAACTCTGATGCAGTCTGCCCGATAAGTGGCTTTGGAACAACCATGATTGTCTTATTGGCAAGTCCGAGTCTCTTCTGCTCCATGCAGGCAGCCATCATCTCAAAGGACTTTCCGGCACCAACGCAGTGTGCCAGCAGGGTGTTTCCTCCAAGAAGGATTCTTGCCACCGCATTTTTCTGGTGTGGCTTTAGCTCAATCGCCGGATTCATTCCCGGAAACTGTAAGTGGCTTCCATCATACTCACGCAGACGGATGTTATTGAATGTCTCATTGTAATATTCCACATACTTCTGTCTTCGCTCCGGCTCGGCAAACAGCCACTCCTTGAACTTCTCCTTGATCATGTTCTGCTTTTCCCTTGCAAGCATTGTCTCATTCTTATTGACTTCGTAATGATATTTGCCATCACCGTCATCAATCCTGTCCCTTACTGTTACAGTTTTAAGATTCAGCGTATCCTCAAAAATAGAATAAGCATCCATGCGGCTTGTACCATAGGTCTTAGTAGCTGCCACTGAATGCTTATCCATGCTCTTATTCTCGATGAACCATTCCATGCTCATCTTATTTAAGTGTACCTGAATGCCTGTATTGTAAAACTGGCTTCTGACTGCTCTTGCACGTCTTGGTGTATTGAGAAGTTCATAGATAAACTGCTCATAATCAAGCGGCTCAATCCATGTCGTGCCAATCTTTACATCAATATCCGAGGCTTCAATCCATTCCGGCTGCACCTTTTCAAGTGCTGCCACATTGCCTGCGAATCTTTCTGCCTGCGGATTGTCTGTATCAGCTGCCATAGCCTTTGCCACACGAAGCTTGTCTCTCACATTTCCGGAAAGATACTCGTCTGCTGTCTCCCAGCCAATGTCGGGATTGTCCTCGTTGTAGCGGTCGGGATTTAGGAAAATCAATCCATCCAGCTCTTCCACAAGAACTGCCCTTCTAAGCTCTGCCAAAGCATCATCACTAAATGTTATCTCATCAGCTGTCTGCCCGGACTTTTCTGCAAGTTCTTCCTTTGCATTAGTAATATCCGGCTCATAGATAGAGAGCATATAGGCAAGATTTACATATCCAAATTCATTGACGGATACATTTAATGCTTCCACAGCAGTCTCAACCCTGTCTATGACAGTCTTTGCCTTAATCGTCTGCTTATAAAACATATCCGCTTTTTTCACCTCCCCGTCTTCATTTACTTCCTCAAGACTGCAAAGAAGTGGGTAATCGCTGTCATCCCTGAAAGCTATTCTGTTTGCTTTTGAAGTAATGGCGCCATACTGCTTTACAAATGCATCATATTTTACATTAAGAAGTCTCTGCTTATCAGAAAGCTCCTCCTCGCTGCAGCCATCCATCTGGATATCAATCAGCTCTCTTGTTATCTGTCTGATTTCATCAAGGCTTCGGATTCGCTCCTCGGCAGTCTGTGATACTTCTTTTTTTACCATCTCGGAATTTTCCCTGTAATAGAGTTTTCCTTCAAAAAATGTGTAAGTGTAGTTTCTCACATCCGGATCAGCCGGAATAACTTCCTCCGTCTGCTCCGCCTCATCTGCCACTCTCTCAAAATCTGTCATCTGTGCTTTGATATTACCGATAGCTTTGTTTAATGCTTCATAAATATTGAAGTTCTCATCATCATTCACGCAGACTGTGTATCTGCTGTCCTGTCCGTAAATCCTTGTATCATATTTCATAGAACCAAGCATCATTTCCGGATGCTCTGCAAAATAAGAGTTGACTGCAATGCCATTCTCAGTTACACCAAGGTGTACCCAGTCCGGCTCAATATCAATCTTTCTCTCCCTTTTCTGCAAAAACAGGATATCTGCTGTCACTTCGGTTCCTGCATTATCTTTAAATGCAGTATTCGGAAGTCTTATCGCTCCCACAAGCTCTGCTCTTTCAGCCAGATACTTTCGGATAGTAGGATTTGCCTTATCAAGTGTTCCCTTTGTGGTAATCACCGCAACCATGCCTCCCGGTCTTACCTGATCAAGTGCTTTTGCCAGAAAATAATCGTGGATACGGAAGTTATACTTGTTGTACTTCGGATCAAAAACCTTATAATCACCAAATGGCACATTTCCGACAACTACATCAAAGAAGTTATCCGGATATGTGGTATTCTCAAATCCTGTGATACTGATATTGGCATTCTGATAAAGCTGCTTTGCAATTCTTCCCGAAATGCTGTCAAGCTCCACCCCATACAGCTTACTTCTCTGCATAGGTGCCGGCATACTCCCAAAGAAGTTACCGATACCCATAGATGGTTCTAATACATTGCCGCCTCTGAAACCAAACTGGACAAGTGCCGAGTTCATGCACATGGCAATCTCCGGTGAAGTATAAAAGGCATTGTTTACTGTTGCCCTAGCTGCAGCATACTCTTCATCCGATAACATCTCTTTGAGTTCTTTGTACTCTTTGCTCCAGCCTGCGTTTTCCTCGTCAAATGCCTGTGACAGTCCGCCCCATCCGACAAACTTCGACAAGGTTTTCTGTTCCTCCGGTGTTGCAAGCCTGTTTTCTGATTCAATCTGCTTTAAAGTACGGATTGCATCCATATTCCACTGGTATCTGGTCTTGGCACCGCCTTTTTCCATTTCCCAGAGATTGTAATGGAAGTTGTGCTTCGTCTGCCCGGCAACATTCTTCTCATTTTCAAGACTTTCTACTTGCTGTACTGGTTCCTGCTTTGGTGTAAAATCTACAGTTTCCTGTGATTCTGTATCAGCCTGAATATCATCCACAGATACTGATACCACATCATCTGAAACTACATGTCCATTCTCATCAATCTTGGTTTCCCATCCATTCGCTATTGCTCTTTCCCTGGTTTCAAGACGATTAGCTTTTACACTATCCTCGATGTCAAAGAATCTCTTATAGACCGGATTCATCTTATCCCTGTCAGCCTTCTGCTTTATCTCTTGATAATACTTTTTCTGGTCTTCTCCGCAGTAAAATGGCTGTTTTACCATATAGGATAAAATCTCATATAACTCACGCCAGTCGAGAGCACCTTCCTTACGCACACCATTCCTGTTCTTATAGCTGATCTTCACATATCCACTTCTGATTGAGTACTCCACAAGACCATACTTATTGTTGGAATATGCCTTTCTTTCTGCATTATCTGTCCCTAATGCAATATCCCTGATAAGGTCAAGTTTATTGGGCATAAATGCAAAATCAGACTGCACCACATCCATAAGGAATGCCCTAAACGGAGTGTAGCAGCTGCAATCTGTTACAAGAATCTCCGCCGCATCACGCAGGTCTTCATCAAGCTCTGCAATACGCTTGGCATAATCAATCGGTGTAATATACTGAAGCTCTGATGGATCTTTTTCAGTTGTTTCAGCTTCTATCTCTGCACCATATTCTGCCTGTGTTACCATGCGGTCTTCATCGGCAGTTTCCTGTGGTGTCATGCCTTTTGCACTTACATAATCTCTGTTAAAAGCATAGCTCTCCGGCTCATCCGGTATTGCATAATCATCAATCTCTGATTCTGCCTCCTCCGGTTCCACTTCCCGGTATTCGGCATCAATGACCTCATCATCCTCACGGAGTCCGTCCATCGCAAGCTCATCAATACGAGGTGTCTCAGGCTGGTATTCCCCTGTAAGAATAAGGACACCAAGCTCTTTTTCGATATCTTTCCACGAAACATATCCTTCAACCTCTCCATCCTCATCTCGCCACTGAAAACGCAGTCCATTCCCATGAAATGTGTCATATCCGTGCAGTCCCAGTCCGTCAACCGGCCAGCCTGCACCTCCCTGACCATATTCTGCTTTGATACGCTTTGCCCTGGTTCCTGCATCAATCTCAGTTTCAAAAATCTTGCATACCCTGCCCTTGCCACCGATAAAACCTGTACCTCTCATAAGCACCTGTTTGATATACTCACTTGGTACTGTTGCAGACTTTTTGGGATTCAGGTAATTGTATTTACCTGCTAATGCAGCTTTTCTGTCCTGCTCGAACTGACGCATAAACTGATTATTGTTTTCGTCCTCAGTATGAATAGTGCCAATGCTTGCCTGCCCATTCTGGTCGAAAAAAAAGGAAGCCTGTGTATATTCGGCTTCCTTACTAACACCCAATGAATTGATTTCATCAAGTTCCCTATTCAGTTCTGTATCATCTGATTCTAGTGGAATCGCATCACTATCTGATGGAGTACCACTTCCTCTGCCTGCATCTTCGCCTGCTCTCTTATCTTCCACATCTCCATTGTCGATGACGGATTCTGTGGCTTGTGCTTCGCCAGATACTGCATCTCTAACTGGTCGTACAGCTGGTTCGCTTCCTCCTCTACCGCTGACATCTTCTCGTACATCTTCCCGAATCTCATCAGCGTCTTGTATCTTGCCGGCTCGTTCTCCTTTAGATAGTTCATCGCCATCCTTCCGTATTTGCCCAGCTTCGTGAGATCCTCCGTCTCGTCCGGCATCTCTATCTGCGGATAAAGCAGTCCGTCCACTTCCTTGTAAGTCATTTCTTCTAACATATCCAATTCTCCTTTCGCTCTCGATTGCCTTTAAGTTACGACTAAATTCTCTAAGAACACTACAGGAGACATCGCATACAATGGAACCAAGACGGTAAATGATCTCTTCGTCTTTGATATTTACGATCTGACTAAAATCCTGTTCTTGCACAGATAAGTCAAATCCGCATCTCGTCCCTACAGCATACATGACACTTGCATATACAAGCTGCTCCATGTCCATTTCCTGCTGTAAGCCATTGCGTTTCTTACTTTCTTCCTTTATCACACTACCTGATAGCTGCATAAGTTCGGTCATTCGGTCTCCGAACTCTTCTTTTATTATAAGCCAAACATCTGTTCCTGTAAACTGTTTTAATATATTTTTTAGAGACTCCCTGTCGCTGTTATCGTACTGCTCAATCTGACCTTCTGACACAAGAAAATCCACATAATCCTTAAGATTTTCTCCCTCAAGGTCCCATGTCAGCTTAACATTCTTCCCTCCGGTATCACTGATATCAAAGATATACCTCATGCGTGGATTCAGTGCCCTTGACGGGAAGATAGCGCAGCCTTTCGCACCACGCTTTACATATCTTCCCACCTTTTTCCAGGTATCATAATCTGCCATGAGTGTGCTTTTTTCCGGAGGTCTTTGCGCTGTTACCATAACGATATTGTCAAATTCATAGCGGTATAACTGACCTGCGACCTTTAACACATCCTTCCAGTTCTTTTCTGATCTGGTGATGTTACCAATCTCAGAATCGTATATCGCTTTGACCTTCATATCAACGCCCATACCTTTGTCCTCCTCTACTTAAACATCTCTGCAAACAATCCCTTCAATACCTTTAACTCATCCTTATCCAGCTCGATTGCAAATTCATTGTCGATTGCCTGTTTTTCGCATTTATCCTTTTTCTTTGCAATCTTACGCACCACACGAAGAAGCACATAGCACTCCTTGGACTTTGCAATGCTCTGTTTAAAGGTCAGCTCATCCTCATCGACTGACTTCTGTGTCTGATAGATAATCTCTTTTATCTTATCATTGATACCATCTACTTCCTCAATGGAAATAATAACGGATGCCTTAGAAGCACCCGATCTGTCCCACTCCTTATGAAGTTCCTTTACTAAAAACTCCATGTTCTTAATTACTGTTGTTGAATCACTTTTCATCTTGCTTTTCCTCCGTTTTCTTTTAATGAAGAAGGGAGCTGACCTTCGCTGATAGGCGCAAAATCTACTCCCTTCATGTCCTCTGCTCCAAGGACTATCTGCTCTGCATAATACATATCCATTGCCTTATTGATGGCATCGTCAAGCGACTCTGCCTTTACTTTCTGTACTCGTGAAAGCACTTCTTTTATCTCAACATCAAATTCCTGTTCCATATGATATCGCCTCCTGTAAAAATCTCATCACCGGCTCTTTTCTTCCTTTACCTGTCTTTCCTTAAAGCCTTCATCGTACTTTCCATCTTCCAGCCTGTCGTAAAAACAGTCCTCTTCAATCGTTCCAAAATCCTCATACATCTGGTGAAGGAAGTCATTCTGCAGCTTCTTCGGTACATCATCATCCTTTGACATATCCTGATAAAAATAGAACTTCTGCTTTAGCTTTGCCCTGTAATCATAGATATCCTCTATCTTTTCCGGTGTGCCATACTCCCTCTTGTATGCCTTGAAATTTGTAGTTGAAAGTGTGGAACCTAGATAAATGCCATGCTCCCACGATACCCCGATTGTGGTATTGTCCTTTGTAGGCTTCTCATCCTTCGGATAACGCTTATACTCTGTCGCACCAAGGGCGATTGTAAGGGAACCTGACTTCATATCCATCACCACAAGATTCCTTGGTGATAATGCTTCAAGCACCATGTAATCATGGTCATTGAAGTTATGAAATGTCTGTCCCCTTTCAAATGAGCGGTTCTCCATTTCATAATGCAGGTTAAAATCATCCACCCAGCCCTTATCGGTCATTCCAATCTCCTTAAGCTTTGCAACACATTCATAAGAACTGGCTTCTTTATCAAACCGAAATTCTTTGGAATCGTTATAAAATCCCTGAAGAAAATGTCCCAGCTGAATATCATCCAGACAGAATCTCGCAGATACAGTTACATTTGCTGCCCTGTAATACTCTGTGAAGTTATCTGCTTCACCAAGTGTCCTTCCAAGCTGCAACAAATTGTCTGCAAGCTCTGACATGTCATCAACTGCTATAAAACTCTTATAATCATCCAGAGTCATCAGCATATTTGTCTCTGTTCCCCTGTCGTTTTCTGTTACCAGTATCATATCTTTTAAATCCATTCTTACCTCCAGTCTCAGAGAGGGACTATGCCCTCTCTGCAAATTTCCTGTTATGGTCTTCCTATCACAACAATCTTTCCTGTGCTTGCCACATCCCTGTAGACCACACCAAGACTTTCATTAAGTGCCTCTACCACCTTGCCATTTCCGACATATACTGCCACATGGCTGATGTTCTTATATCTTCCGTTGCTTGTAAAACTGTAGAAGATAAGGTCTCCCGGCTGTAACTCATCAAAGGAGACAGTCTTTCCGGCTTCATCCAGTCCCTGTGCCTCCGCTGCCGCTGTGGTTGCACCGCCATAACTAATATCCACGCCTGCATCTTTCCATGAGTAATATGCAAGAGAACTGCAATCATAATAATTGCCGGAATCTCTCATATCCTGACTGTATGGAAAACCAACTCTGTGAAGTGCGTATGAGCAGACTTTTTTCTGCCTGCTGTCAGTGATTCCACTAAGAATAGCATTGATTTCATCCTCTGTCATGGAACTTACTCCCGGACTGCCGCCTCCACCACCGCTTCCGCTGCCAGCGTACCCAAGCTGTCCCATAAAGTCAGCACTCATAATCTGCTCAAGCATTTCCACCTGGTTAGCGTCAAATCCATACACCGAAATCATATCCCGATAAGATTTGAGTGTGACATTCACATACAGAACCGACTTCGTGACAGTAGTTACATTACCGTCTGCATCTGTTTCTTCCACATCCTTTGTTCCGGTGCTTGTGGTGTATGAACACATATCATTTACAACTGCCTGCAGCCAGCCTTTAGAAGTATCATTCATGACTGTTGCAGTATCTCCGACACCATGCTTGACCATATAGACTGCCATGATGTCATAGTAATTGCTTGGATTTTCTTCCATACCTTCATAATCCACATAGACAAGCTCTCCAAGGTCATATCCGGTATGCTCATTCACTTTCGTGTTCACATCCCGGTTAAACTCCTGCACATAGGCACTCGTTACTGTCTGCACGGTATCTCCTGATTCAAGTGGTGGCAGGAATAAAGCAAATGGAGAATTGTAAAGGATTGCTATCACCGCTATAACCGGAACCGCAATCATGGCAACTACAAGAACAAGTAATAAAAGCACCAATCCGATAATCGGTGCAGCTGCCTTTACCCAGGTAATCGCTTTTCGCACAATCAGATCCTTTACCAGCTTTGCCACACTATCCGTCTGATTCTCCTGTGCTTTCATCTTATCCAGAAAGAACTTTATCTTCCTGCTCCGGTTTGTCATCTTTTCATCCTTGACCTCTATGGACACACCTGCCGCATATCCGGCTGCCATGCCGATTGCCGTGCCTACTCCCGGTGCAACCGCTGTTCCTGCCGCCGTAGCAGCTGCCTTTGTAGCAGTTTTCGTTGCAACCTTGGCAGTAGTCTTTGCTGTTTCTTTTGCCGTCTCTTTAGCTACCGTCTTGGCTGTATCTTTGGCAGCTTTCTTTGCTGTCTTTTTTGCCAGCTTCTTTCCTGCCTCTACCTTCTTGATACGCTTCTTTGCCTCGGCTGCCGCCTTTTTCCTGAAAAGTGCAGCCCCCTTAGAAGCAGTTCCGGTAACAGGGCGGCTTGCTTCATATGCAAGATATGCTGCCTGCGATACCTCCTGACCGCCTTCCACCTGATCTGTTACTGCCCCGGCTACAAGTGCTCCAGTTCTTCCTGCAATGTGAAGATTCGTGTTCTTGGTCTTGATGGAAGTGTTTGATTCCTTAAGGTTTTGCTTGAATCTTGATAATCCCTTATTCTTCGGCTCCGACTGATGAATGGTACTCTTGCGATAGGACTTCTTTCTATCCGTATCAGTTACCTTTGCACCAGCTGTCTTAGGACCTCTCTCTACTGTATAGATGTTACTCCCCTTAATCTTGGCTCCCTTCGGTTCGTGGGCATGAATCTTGGCTTTCTCCTTGGTGTGAATGACCATCGGTTTGTCATCAACCTTTCTAATTTTCAATTTTCTCACCTCCTACTTTGAAAAATAAAATAAGCCGCTAGGGAGCAAAAATTACTCCTTAACGGCTATGTAAAATCATTCAATATTCAATTATTAAAAGCAACATGAAACTGAAATTTTACTTTTCCTTATATTCATCTGGTATTGCTATTTGAAATGTTTCACACAACAGCATCACATCATGCACATCATTTTTATCGTGTTCATATCCCAAATGAAGCATTACCTGACTCAATGGTTCAATACAAGAAACAGTTATATCTCCAACTTTTCCAATACCGGAAAAAGTTTTTGATGGAAATATATCTCCCTCATAAACAATTCCGTCATCTGTAAATTCAAAACAATGTAAATCAATGATTCTTTGTTTATCATCTTTCCAGACAGTATGACCATCCGTTGTATAATCAGTATTTACTTCCTCAAATCCATGCTGCTTAATCACATAAATATAATCATGATAATGTTTCAGTTCAACAAACAAATCAATATCATTGTGTATTCTTGATTCTCTTTTAAGAAGTGCATCAACACCCCATCCGCCATCTAAATATACTTTAATTTCGTTTTGCAAAGCATATTTTATAATTTCACATGCATCTTCTGTACGTACCATAATCTATCCTCCAAATTCAAATCTTTGTATGCTTTCCAACTCACTAAAAGCCTGAAATTTGTCAGTCTTTCATCCTTTTTGTTATCAATCACCAATTAGCTGTAATCCATTAGGATTTAGCTGATATATTTTATCGCACACCTCTTCAATATACTTTCTATCGTGAGAAATGCTAATGACAGCCCCCGGAAATTCTCGGAGCATTTTTCTTATTACCGGACCGGACAATGGTGAAAAATTTCTTGTCGGTTCATCCAGAATAAGAACATTTGCACCACTTAAGCTCATCCTCAAGAGAAGCACTTTCGCCTTTTGTCCGCCTGATAACTCCCGAATCGGATGCTCCATTTCATCTGGTGTGTATTTAAGTGAACCAAGGTATGTTCTAATTCTTGTACGCTCTTCTTTATCTCCTGTTTTATCAAGGTAATCAACCGGTGTAACATCCAAATCCAGCAGGTCTTCATAAGTTTGAGGCATATATTCTGCTTTAATGTCATTCCGATTTAGGAGTTCTTCCGCTATCTTTTTTAGAAGAGTCGTTTTTCCTGCCCCGTTGGCTCCTATCATACAGATTTTTTCTGAACCTTTTATTTTTAAATGAATTCCTTCTGCTAAAATTCTTTTGCCATCCGGAGTCACAAGCTTTGAAAGTTCATATTCTATGACCGTTTTTCCTGCGGGAATGTGTGAGTTTTCATCCCCTAATTTGACAAAGATTGCTTCTTCCTGTTCCGGCATCTGAGTCATATTTTCATCTTCTTTTTCAAATCTTCGTTCCATTGCCTTAACCGTATGCATTTTGTCCTTTAAGTTTTTGGCAACAGACGGTGCTTGTCTGGTACAACTTCTTAATGCACCTTGTACACTCTGCATAACTCTTTGATATTTTTCATCGCGAATCTTTTTCTCCCTACGGTCACTCAGTGCCCGCTGTTTTTGGATTTCAAATTTATGAAGCCGTTCTTCCACATAGCGTCTATAGGGAAGCTTTGCCACGGTATATCTCGCCTTTGTTTTTCGTATAATCTGCTCGATATGTATCACCATGTTGGCAGTACGCTCTATCAGCGTTTCATCGTGTGAAATAAAAAGCACAATGTGCTTCCAGTCATTTATGATTTTTTCCAGTAATGTAAGCGTCGCAATGTCGATGTCATTGGAAGGTTCGTCCAACAACAGCACAGAAACATCGCGAATGAAAAGCCTCATAAGTTGTGTCTTGACTTTTTCGCCTCCTGAAAGACTACCCATTGTCTGGTTACTGTAGAAAAAATCATTTTTCATTCCAAATTTTCCCGCAATAACAGACAATTCTTTAGGCGTTTTCTCCCAGAATATTTCCTCTTCAGAAAAATATTCGTATATTGTTTTTTCCTTATCTTCATCGAGCATCTCCTGCGGAAGATAACCAAGACGTTCGTGTCCCATTATCCTTTCCCCATCTGCTTCTATATAGTTTTCTACAAGCGACGGATTGTATATCCACTTCATTAATGTCGATTTCCCATTTCCCTCTTCTCCAATAATAACTGCCTTATCTCCATCATTTAGCACAAGGTTGAAATCATTAAGAATTATTCTCAGGTCTTTTTTATGTGTTAAATTTAATTTTTTTATCTGCAACATTAAAGTTTCTCCTTTTCGAAGTCTGAGCCAATTATTATTTTGAACACACAAAAACGAGTCTTTTTTGCATACGCAAAAATAGACTCGCTAAATAGACCCTTATTTCTTTTCCAAAAGGAAAACAAAGGAAATGCCTCTTGCGATAATCCAACTTAAGCGTACACAAAACAAACCTATTCTCTACAGGCTCAATAACTATATGTGTCTTACTTAAATCAAATTATCTATTAATCATTTCCTCACCTTACACAAAATGTGCCTTTCTTTCTTCTAATGGCAATACTATCATACTGTATTTTTTGTGTCAATACATTTCACCTTATGGAAGTGCAAATTCAAATTTTCTTTTCCCTAATAATTACAAATATTCCTTGGAAATTGCTTCCACACCATACATTTCCATAAATGCATCCAGGTCCGCTGCATCCCCAATCAACATATTCTCGTCAAAGTGTACGATAAGCATATCTTAAAATCCAGCCACATGTTCTCCGGTACAAATGATACATTTTAGAACTGCTTCCTTATTTATTTTTCATATCGAATCTTATATGCTTTCTTCTTAAAAATAGGGAATATCTAATTTATTATCATCAAGGTCGGACATTCATCCGACCTCTTGATTATACTATAGATTCTATAAAAATTCATCTGTTATCACTGCAGCATTGCTTCTTTTTTCTTCTGTTCCGCAATCTTCTCATGAATGTTGGTATTATACAGCCTGTACAAATCTGTATCCTTACTAATCTGATTATCAAACGGAATCACCACCGAGCCACACTTGATAAGTCCCATTCCCGATGCGGTATTGGTTACAAATCTAAGCTGTGCCTCTGATACTCCGATAACCTCTGCCATCTTGGAACTGTCTGTATTCGCCTGCTTTAAAAGTGCCACAAACTCTGAGTTTGCAAGCATTGTGGTTGCTGTGTAATTCTGCAACAGATCGACTACATTCTGCGTGATACCGGTACAAAGACCTCCCTGCTTTCTTACTTTCTTCCAGAGCTGCTGTAAATATTTCGCAGAATACTCTGAATTAAGTAAGACATGGAACTCATCAATATAGAGCCATGTTGCCTTGCCTCTCTTACCATTCTCAACAATTCTGTTCTGAATGGACTCCATCATAACAAGCATTGTGATAGGACTAAGCTCTGTACCTAAGTCCCTGATGCCATATACTGTGAATCTATTATCCACATCCACATTTGTCTGGTGGTTGAAGATGTTAAGCGAACCATTTACAAAAAGTTCCAAAGACAATGCAATGTCTTTTGCCTCGTCCTCCGGCTGTGCCATGAGAATATCGTAAAAATCACTCATTACCGGGATATACTTCTCTTTGCTCCTTGCAATGTCGATATACAGTTTTCTCACACAGCGGTCGATGATTGACTTCTGTCTTGAATTTAAGCTGTCACCGATGCACTGCTCACAAAGACCAAGCATGAACTCGCCCTTTTCTCTTACCATTCCCTTGGAATCATTCGGATCAAGGCTCCATACATCCATCTCCAGCGGATTCACATAGTTATCCGTGTAGGTGGACATATTTACCACTGTTCCACCATAAGTCTCAGCAATATCAAAGTATTCGTTCATTGGATCTATAACGATTATTTCATCATCTCCCGACAAGAATACGCTGCCCATTTCCATCTTGCAGAAGAAGGATTTACCGGAACCCGGCACACCAAATACAAAGCCATTTCCATTGATGAGCTTCTTTCTGTTACCGATATTCACATTCTTGCTGATCTGGTTGATGCCATAATAGTTTCCTGTGCTGTCATTTAATTCCTGCACATTAAATGGCATAAGCACCGCAAGTGACTGGGTAAGAAGTGTACGCATTGTCTCCACCTGTCTTACACCAATCGGAAGTGCTGTGTTGAGTGCCTCCCTCTGCTTTAAGTAGTGTGTGTCAATCGTGCAGCTGTTACGCTTTCCGATAGTCTCTACTGTCTCACATACACTCTCAAGCTCCTTCTTGCTTTCTGCCATAAGAATAATGGTTACTCCCACAAAGAAAAGGCACTGGTCATTCTCACGGACATCATCCATGATTTCCTCAATCTCCTTTTTCTCCGTCCTTTTGGCATATGAGATTTCCGTAGAAAAATCGTTATTCTTATTACGGACTCTCTGCTGCTTAATGATATCCGACTCAATACCAAGGTATTTCTTCTGAAGCACCTTTGTTGTCAGATCCTTGGGAACAGGCACCACATCAATGCTCGTGATGGAATGAACCGGAAGGGAAGTAATCTCATTGATGAATCTGTCTGACAAACTGCTCGGATACTTTTTGATAAAAAGTGCCTTGCAGAATTTACTCTCATCCTCAAAATGGTCTGGGAAATATTTCACCATCCCATTGCACAGATCATTTCTAAAATCTGCCCCGACCTTCTTAGCCTTTTTGATATCAAAATCAAAACTGCCCTCATCTCCAAGATGATAATAGTCATAGAGCACTTTCAGTCTTTCATTGCCATTAAGCGGTACAATCTCCGCACCAAGCTCAATGAAAGCCTTGTGTATCGTTGCCTCAAGGGTTGCAAACTGTGCCTTTGCCTCCTCAAAGTTCTTTCTCTCAATCGTGATTGTCAGGTATCTCTCCTGCTCAATCCCCTGTCTGCCCTCAATAATCTTCTCCTCAATGATGTCATTGTAGATTCTTCTGTAATTATTGAAGCCATCATTTTTCTCAGCAATCAGAACCTTATCACGGAGGTCATCCATGTTTTTGTTCTTATTGTTGATCGTAATCTTATAATTACAATCCAGCGAATTTAAGAACTTGCAGTATCTCTCGAAAATACCGATCTGCTCATCCTCGGTTGCTGTCGTGTAATTGATGTCCTGAAAGCGGTAGCATTTGGAATACTTATTTTTGCTTACTTCAAAAATGCCGTTTTCAGCCACCGCCATAATCTCTATGGTTTCCTGAATGGATTTAGGTGTCTTATACAAAGGCTCACTCGCCTTCTTTAATAACTTAAATCCGTCTGTAAATAAACCCATGTCTCTAACCTCGCTTTCTTATAATGAAAGCCCGCCGGGAACTTCACCCTGCGGGCTATGTTCCCGACCTTGCGGTCAGATACTATTCGTTTCTAATGCATTGCCTTATATGCTGCAATACCAGCTGCTATCGCAACAATGACTGCGACAAGTCCAAGCAGCATGTTTCTCGTCTTTTTCTTCATCGCTTCAAACTCCTCCTGCTTCTTTACTGCCGAATCAGCTGTTGCAGTCTTCGGTTCTGCCTTTCTGCCTTTCTTCTTTACTTGTTCATTCTGTTCTGCTTCTAACTGCTTTATTGCAGGCTCTCCCTCTGTTGATACATAGGTAAGTGCCCTGTTTCCAAACATAAAATGCAGTTTCTTTCCCATATACTCGTAGAAATTCATCCCATTAAAGGAATAGAAACCACCAAGTGCAATCGGTGCCACACAGGGAATTGCCACATAAGCAGAACCCGTAAGACCGATATACTTGTAAAGAAGAAGGACGATACCGCCACCAACCACTACGCTTGCAATGGAAAATATAAGCTGTCTTGCTGTAAGTCCCATTGCCACTGATTCCTGATATCGGTCAATATCCTTGTTAATCTCAATAACCACTGTTCATGCCTCCCTTCTATAATCCAAATGCCTTGCTTGTAAGTGTCTGTGCTCCCTTCACACTTCCAACAGTCATTGCTATCGTAAATGTCATTTCACACAGATATATAAGCGTCTGTGCCCAGTCAGCATAACTTCCTGTAAATGCCGGAAGTCCTGCATTGATAAATGCATTACATACCACAATCGCAAGTGCCATCGTTACTGCCTCAAATACACATGAAAGAAAATATTTGCAGTAGGTAGCCATTGTATGACTGACCATCCTGTTTCCTGCCATCGTGGAACAGGCAATCGCACCGAGCGGCACAATAATCAGGATCTTTAAGAACCTGAAATACACTGTGTAGATGATAAAAAATCCACATATAATAATGATGATTGCAAGCAAAGCTGTAAGTATCAGCATTACCAGACTTTCACCAAATCCGAGTCCCTTAATGATGTCTGCCTGTGTACTGTCAATGGCAAGCTGCGTCGTTGTCCCGGCAGATATAAGTCCCACCAGATTTCCTATGGAAGTAAAAAACGCTTTCATAATCGTGACATTATTTGCAACAAACCATTCTGCAAGTCCCAGTCGGATAAGCATACGAAATATAGACTCAAACCTCATCTCATCTTTTACATCTATGCTTTCCGAGCAGAAACCGATAACAAAGAACAGCACAACGAGGGATGAGCCGACCGCTACAAAAACCGGCTCAATACCCTCAATAACTGCCCAGGGACCTCCGCCCTTGAAACTGACCGGTGACTGTCCAAGCATTGCAAAGACCAGGGATATCTGATTGTTCCAAAATCCAAACACCGCCTCAAGAAGTGCAAGGATCTTGTCTCCAAGCTTAAAAATATCCATACTTGTTATTCACCTCTTTCCTTTTACTAAAAGGGGAACTCTTTTTCCCCATCTTAGAAGCCTAAGAATGTCAGAACTGTTGAAATACCAGCCATCATGACACCTGCTACAATTCCTTTCAGTGCAGAGTTCATGGTAGATGAATCCTGCTGCTGATAGGCTTGTGCGAACTCCATGACATTCTTTGCAAGAATGATGACACCAACAGCACCAATGACTGCAATGATAAGTGTCTTTAAGTTCTCAAGCGGCTGTGTTACTGCGGAAGTACCTGTACCTGCTGCAAAACAAGTAGTGCTCATAAGCATTACTCCCATAAGTGCCCCGGATAATGCCGGAACGAATCTCTTTTTTAAGTGAATGAATCTACTCTTCATGCCTTTCTCCTCCATCTGATTGTTGTTTGTTGTTGAAATAACCTGTTCTTTTCTCATGTTGTTTAATCTCCTTTTTTGAAGTGACAGAAGCGGAAAAAGCCAGAAAGGAATACACATATTCCAATCCGGCTAGCTTTCCGAACGGAATATATGCATTCCTTTCTGTCCTGTTGATAGTTACTCTATGATAATCAGGCAATGCCTGTTGTACTGGTTAATCGGGCTTTCCCCGATGCGTTTTTGCTGTGACCATCTCCTTTCAAGGTATGAAAAAAAGCACCTTAACCATATGGCTAAAGTGCTAATTTACTCTCAAATTTGCTTTATTCTAAAAGCATTCCATCAATTATTGCAAACTTTGTCTTAAATATAGATCTATTCTGGCAATATCGTAATATGACATCCTGTACATAAGGTCTTGTACAATAACTGTCTACCACAATCTGTTTATCTTCCTCTTTCTCTATCCTCTTAAATATGCCTTTTGCATTCCAATCCGTCTTTACAGCATCTACTAAATCATTACTCATCTCAAGATGTGATAAAATCGTGGAATTCAACTCGGTTTCTTTAATTTCAGATATTTGTCCATAGTCATTAAGTTGCTTCAATTCTCTCTTAATTGCCTCCGTGTAACTTGTCATATTATTATCTCCTATCAATAAATATTCAGGTGTTACATCTAGTGCCTTTGCTAGTTGTAAAAGATTATACGCACTTGGCTCTTCATTGAGTCTACCTTGTTCATAACGTCGTATACTCTGAACAGATATATTTGTTATCTTACCCAGCTCTTCCTGTGTATAGTTTCGTATATTACGCAACTCTTTTAATCTATCTGCAAAAGTCTTTTCCGTATTCATCCTGTACCTCCAATATAAAATAATTTCTGTCTTTTGTAACTGCTCACATGTTAGTAGTCCAATAAGCTGAAGCATACCATGTGAGCAAATTATATCATATACTCTGTAATATATCTAAAAACATTACTGCTTCTTTCGATATGAACTCATCTTCTCCACAGTAACCTCCGGATAAAAGTAAGTAAGAATCGTTGCCTTCGGAACTCCTGCCGCAAGTGCCTTCTTCACTTCCTCTTTCTGCTCCGGTGTATATGACCAGTGCAGCATTCGGTTTGTGATTGTATCCTCCCACTTAGGCTTTTCCCTCTCAGGATTCCTTACAGGCTTAGTACCAGCACTTCCATTAGAAGAGTTAGCACATTCTGTAGTATCAGACTTCTGTGACTCATCGACATACTCAAGCTCATTTGCCTGCTCCCTGTCAATCTTTGCTTTCTGCTCTGCCTCATCCTGCATGGAGAATCTTCTGCTTAACTCCGCATCACCAAGCATCATAAACTGCTCATAGGTAAGAGAATCTATATACACATTCTCGCCCTTATCCCTCAGCTTTTCATAATACTTAACTGCCTTGTCTGAAAGAATCTCAAATGGCGGACCGATAAGATTATCTGCTCCTTTTATCTGATGAACATAAGGCTCTCCCTTGCCATCTGCTGTCTGGTTAAACATCGAATGCTTGAACGGTATGAACTTATTGTCCATGATAGGATCAAAACCACGGATAAAGATAATACATTTCTTATTATCCAGCTTTCTGACTTCATCGGGTGTAAACAATTCTCTGCCTAATACATCATAGTTTCTTGAAGAGCTTCCCTGTCTGCCCTTTGTTTCTCCACTTGACTTCTTATCAATCGTACCTTTTCCAAGCAGCTCTGACACATACTTATGCGTACTCTGCTCGTTTCCACCGAGATAGATGAACGTATCGCAGTTGCCGGGAATTGTCTCCCAGGTATCTTTAAAAAGTGCTTTTAACTGGGCAAAGTTCTGAATAATGATAATACTTGAAATCTCACGGCTTCGCATTGTCGATAACAGTGAACAGAAGTCATCTGGCAATGCGACATTCGCAAATTCATCTAACATAAATGTCACATGGATTGGCAGCCTTCCACCACAATTAAAGTCTGCCTGATAGTACAATTCCTGAAATATCTGCGTGTATAACATACCGATAATAAAGTTATAGGATTTATCACTATCCGGGATTACACAAAACAGTGCTGTCTTTGTCTCACCATCCCCATTTACTCCAATACCGATATCGGACAGATTAAGCTCATCTTTTGAGAGTAGTCGTAAAACCTGCTTATTCTCAAGAAATGCAAGTCTTGAGTTGGCACTTATGATAATGGAACGGACGGTATCTCCTGCACCTCTCATACATTTGTTGTACTGCTTGACTGCCGGATGATTGGCTCCAAGTGGGGAACTTTCCTCTAAAAACTTCATACGCACATCCAGCTTTGATGCCTTCCCCTGCTCTGTAACCTCTGCTTCTCCAAGAAGTTTAAGTACTGTCTCAAAGTTTCTCTTTGCCGGCTGTACCTCCAGCCACACATAATAAAAGATAGCCTGTAAGAACAATCCTTCCGCCTTTTCCCAGAACGGATCACTTGGTGTCGCTCCCTTTGGTGTCGTATTGCTGATAAGGTTTGTAATCAGCTTGACCACATCTGTTTCCTCTCTGATATAGGAAAATGGATTGTAACAGTCTGATTTATCCATCTCTAACAGATTAATGACTTTCAGGTTATATCCGTTATTTTTTAACATCTGCCCGCAGCTTCTAAGGATTTCTCCCTTTGGATCGGTACAGATAAAGGAACAGTTATGCGGCATCTGCATAAGATTCGGCTTTACTTCATAGAATGTTTTTCCTGCTCCGGAACCACCACAGATAAGTATATTTCCATTGAGCTTGAGTCTCCTAAAATCCAGCGACATCTTCACATTTTGGCTGAGTATCCGGTTGAAATTCTCATCCTTATCTGCAAGTATCTTGTTGACCTGCTTCGGATTTTCAAATCTTGCCGTACCAAATTCCTTACCGGGCATATAGTTTCTCTGACTGGTATAATACATGACAATAGCCATCGCATAGATACCTAATGCAATGGCTACTGCTTTTACTGTATTGGAATTGTAATAGTTGGCAAAGGGAACAGCACATACCTCATTGAATCTGTCCATAAATTCATTAAAGGCAATCCCTTCCGTCCACGCACCATTTATCAGATAACCAAGATACCCGGCTAACACTGCACCCACAAGAATGAATATCAGTGAAGGCTTTTTCTTTGTTGTCTGCATGGGCTGCTACCTCGCTTTCTTCGTGGTAACAGTTTTCTTCTGTGCTGTCTTTTTCTGCTGCTTCTGTACTTTCTCGTAACGCTCCCTGACAGATGACTCCACCTTGTCATAGTGAGTATAAAGCTCGGTTCCTTTCTGAGTTGTCACCACACGATTCTGCTCATCGTAAAGCTTATAATCCTTGGTTGAATCAAGGAAGGTAAGCATTGTCTTTCCACCATGAATCTCCATGATGTTTTCCTTACGGAGCCATACATATTTTGCCTCTTCTCCCCATGTGCCGGGAACTCTGGTCTTAACAGCATGGTCATTCTCTTCTATAATCAGCTTCTTGCTGATAGTCACATCTGACAGGTTCGCATTCTTTGATGCCGCAACCGCCCTCATTCTCTCAGCAAGGTCCTGATAGCCTCTGACACGGTTGATAAATGCATCCTTGTCCATCATGACTGTATGGGTGCCATCCTCATTCTTACTGCCAAGCACACCGATTGTCTCAAGCTGTCTGATAACACTTTCAGCCTGCTCACCATTGATACTGAAATTCTCCTTGACCTGATCCACACTGATAGCTTTCTTTTCCATTGCAAACATTCCGACCTTTTCGATCAGTCCGTCAATGGCAGAATTTACCTTATCCCCTTCTATCGTGTGGCTTTTCTCGTTTCCCTGCTGTTTCTTCAAAAAATCCATCAGCTTGCCAAGGGATTTTTCATCTCCATTCTTCAGATAATCGTCAAATGTGGCAATCTTGCCAAACTTGAGTTTCTGTATCATCATATTCACACGTGGAACTGCCTCTGTATGAAAGATTACCTCACTCAGTCCGTCTTTCCTGTTGCAGTCCGGAAGTACTGAATAGAGTATTCCATACTTCTTTGCCATCTTTTCAACCTTTTTCATATCTTCGGTATTAAACTGTAACACCTGTAAATCGCCACCTTTTAAGATCAGCTTTCTCATGGATGTCTTGCCAAGTGACTTTTCATAATCTAGCATCCCTTTTAAGAAATCTATTGCCTTCTGCATGGCAGCAATGCCGCCGCTTCCTACCTTCATGGCAATCTCAATGCCATCATAAGCTACACGGATGATCTGCACCGCTTCCTGAATCTCTTCTGCCATTATCGCACCTCCACTTTCTCTCTGACTGTTGTTTTAAGCGTTTCTGTCTCTGTAGTACGGATTTCCTCGGCTGATACATCAATACCATAAGCAGTCAAAATATCTGCCAGATGATTGATTGCTTTCTCCTCCTCGACACGATACATTTCAAGTGCCACAAGCAGGTTTTCCACCTGTTCCACCCATGCAGGCTTCATATCATATTTAGCCCTGTATGTGACCATAATCTCGTCCGACTCAGCCTTATCCGCTGAATGTGCCAAAGCTTCAATAAGAGAAATCGTGTCTTCCTTGCTGCCGCTTCTGAATGCGAACTGGACAACAAAGTTTTTCTCTTCCTCTGTAAATTGATGCTCCACACCATTCATCTCTGTTACTGCTTCATTTACTACTGCTAAATTCATAAGTTCCTCCTAATCTGCCATGCTGTTTTCAAGCACAGCAATCTCAATGATCTCCTTCATCTTTTCCGCTGAAATGTTGTTGTTTATAAGCTCTACAAGCTGTGACTCAGTAAGTCCCTTTTCTATTGCACTCTTAATCTGCACAAGCTGCGCCGGAACAAGGTCTCCCGATGCAACCAGCTTTACAATGTCTGCCCTTGACTTTTTCTTAAATGACAGTCTTGCAAAAAGGCTCACCACTCCGCTGTTGCTGCTCTTTCTCACACTTCTCTCAATCGGAAGTCTCTGCACCACATTTCCAGTACCATCAACTACCGGAATCTGATAATAGACCGGAATCCCGTTTGCCACAGCCTGCATATTCTGAGGAACTGCAACTGTATCAACCATCTTTTTATCTGCCTGTGATACGGACTGGCTTTCCTGCGGCTCTGCCTTACTTTCTGCTTCTTTTTTATTCTCTGTGGCAACACTTATGATCTTATCTTCCAATGACTCTATTCTGTCTCCCATACGCTTCATCTCCTTATCCTTTTTCTCAATATCATCCCTGAGTCTTGCAATCGTACTGCTTGCCTTATTCAGTTCATTCTGCTGACTGTTGATAAGAGCATCCTTATCCTGATTCTCCTTGACCAGACGCTCCCTGACTTCCTCGTCATCTTTGGACGTTTCTATTTCAGAAAGCTTCTTATTCAAGGCATCATACCTTTCATTCTGATGATTTATCTTTGCAACCACTTCATCCATCTGAGAAATAAGTGCTTTCACATACTCAGACTCTTCCGGAATCTGTTTCTTGACTTTATTCAGCTGTTCCAGAACTTCCTCATATAATCGTCGCATGGTAATAGGTTTTTCCCCTTTGTCCATAACCTCCTTAATTGTCTGAACAGGTACACCCTTTTCATAAAATTCAAGGGACACCTGCATCTGATGAACCGAATACTTGGTATTCTTGATAATATCAATCACATCTTTTGGAACATCCTTGTGCAGACATTCCGATAAAATCTTCATCTGTTCAATGTCGTATGACTTATTGAGATAAAGGCTGATCTCCTCCTCTTTCAGTCCATATTCATAATCACTTTTTACAAGAGCAATCGTATCTTCACTAAAATGCTTATTTCGGAGAAGCTGCAATTTTTTCTCGATTGCTATCGCACTAAGCGGTTCTCTGTTTTCTTCCATATATGCCTCCTAACTACTAAAAAAACAGCCTAACGTTCTGGCTGCTCTTTCCTGTCTCGTATTGTCTCTTTGTTGTACTGTGCATCTTTTCCATCTGATACGCTGTCTGGAATAAGACTCTTCCATATAGATTTACCAATATTCAACTCTTTGAATACTGCCCTTTCTTTTGCACATGCTTTGGAATACTCCTCTTTATAATGTTTACGCAGTGCTTCCACCTCTTCAAGGCTATATCCCTGTGATAAAAGCTTCTGTTTCAAAGTTTCCCATTGCAAATGCTCATCCGTAAAAAATTCATCTCCCTGGAGGAAAGACTTCTCAGCAGGTTCTAACTCTTTCATATCATCTGCTATATCAAAAAGTTCTCGACTTCTCTCCCTAGCCTTATAAATGCGGCTTTTCTCTGCTGAAACTTCTTTTCTTTTATCTGTCAATGAGCTGATTACACTGACAAGCTCCTCTGCTGAATGAATGTCATGATTTACAAGGAACAAATACTCCTCCTGCAGTTTATGCATCTTACGGATATCATCCTTATACTTCCATACCTGACTGTATGGCTTCTTTTTCAGCTTTCCTATCCGGTATAGCTTTGCATAGTATCTCTTTTGAAGCCCCGACATCTTTGCCCTTCGGTATCTTCTCACCTTACACTTACAAAGAACCGGTTGTACTTCTTTCTGCTGTTCCCGGTAAAATGAAATATCCTCTTTTTCTATCCTTTCCCGGATTACCTCATCAGAATACATGTCACCTAATGTCTTACATCTGCGAAATCTCGTCATTCCTTGTGGCTTTACCGCCAGATACTTTCCCTGCTTGACCTCATATCCTTTGTCAGATAACAGCTCCAGAAACTGCTCATAATTTCCTGCCTGCAGTATGCAGGAATCCAGGTCTCTCTTAATCATATCTGCCCATACAAAACTGCCTTCACGATATTCGCTCCAGTCCTTATAGCTTTCATGCTCTTTTTCCTTACTGCCATCATCAACATCAATGATCGAAAGACCATATTCCTGACACAGCTTATTCGTGATTGGCTGGATATACTTTGCCCAGTCTCCTTTTTCATAGCGATACTTTTTCCCATCCACAAAACTCACACTGTTAAATACAATGTGTGAATGAACATGTGCTGTATTATCATGCACCACATATACTGCCTCATATGATTTTCCAAGATACTCTTCCACGAATCTGCGGGTTATCTCAAATGCCGTATCAGGATTCACTTCATCTTCCTTAAATGAGAGAATGATATGATATCCCTGCCTTTTATCAACTTTTCCAAACTTCCGTTTTGTAGCTTTCATCTGTTCAAAAGCAGAATCGACCTGACAGTTGATTGCACCAACGAGCCTTCCATCCTGTGTTTTCTCCGGATTCATCACATAATCAAGAGATCTCTTCAGATGTTTTCCGTGAAAATGCCCACCACAATCCTTCATATTAAGGATTTTACTGATTGCCAATCTTTACCACCGCCTCATCTACCTTCTGATTCAGTTTTCGCATATAAGCTATCAGCTGTGTCTTATCTTCCTTGGAATACAGCCCGGCATTATTGTTAAATACTATCTGGTTGATATTTATTCCAATTCTGTTGACTTCATTAATGAGTTCCTTCAGAATCTTCCTTACTTCCGGATAATCATTTGGTTTCTGACTGATAAGAAGACGGATATACTCAGCCTCATTCATTCCATTATCACATGCCTTTTTTGCAAGCATCTTGGCTTCCTCTGGCATTAGTCTTAGTGTTTTCCTAATACAATGAACTTTATCTGCCATAGACTCACCTTCCTCTCTTACCCGTACTATAATCATTAATTCCTTCTGCAACTGTCACCGCAGCTTTTTCCGAATCATCCCTGCTACTTAGATGGCTAATGAATGATTCCACCAAAGCAGCCGCCATTTCATCAATCTCCTTTGCATAACAGGTCTTTTCAAACAACCTGTCCAGCCTCTTTTCATCTGCTTTCAAACTGTCATACTTATCCTGAAACTCACTGTAATCTTTAAAATCCTTTGGATCATTCCTGTGTGCATCAGCATCAAGTATCAGTTCATAGTTCCATTCACAAACAGTATCTATAACATCATCTATCGGGTATGGTTCAATTTCACCATTCTCCTCAGCTACATCCTGTCTGTACATCTTCCCATCAGAATCTATGCCAATAGCATAATCATGACCTTCCATATAGTTAAGCAATATTGCAGCATCTTCTATCGAAGGGTTAAGTAAGATATCAAATGTGTCTGCCCAGGCAATCAGTTCTTCTGGTTTTGAAAATAGCGTAACTTCTGCATCCATTGCTTCCTTGCACCTCCTTATCCGTGTTTAGTAAATATTCACCAAAGCTCCAGTCTCCAGTTAGTCCCCGGCGACTGCTAGATACGCATTAGAGACATCTCTGTCCTAATGCCATCTAGTTAGGGAGAAAATCTCCCTAAAACCCTCTGTTTATGGAAGTGGGGGCGCTTTTTGCCCCCACTTTGCTACTTTGGGGGCGCTTTCTGCCCCCACTTTGTTATTTTGGGGGCGCTTTCTGCCCCCACTTTTATACTGAATTCAATCCGGTTTTTATCGTGTCCGAATTGCGGGGGCGCTTTTTGCCCCCACTTTGACATTTTGGGGGCGCTTTCTGCCCCCACTTTGCTGTTTTGGGGGCGCTTTCTGCCCCCACACATCAAAATCCAAGTTCTCATGCCCTGACCGGTTCATCTGCTCTCTGATTCATTTGATTAAGATTAAGCTTTGCCGCCACAAGCCACTCGTTGTAATCCTTATATCCGGCTGGAGGCGGACAGTCTTCTACCTCATATCCAAGCTCATAATACTTTCTCATAAGTTCAGCTGCTGCTTTTCTCCCCGGCTCATCTCCATCAAGGCAGAACCGGATGGAAGTAATCTGCGGATGTTCCCGAAGAAAAGTCTCAAGTGGTGCATCTGCAAGCATCCCAAGTGCCAGCTTATTTGATTCATAATCCGTGAAGATATCCACATAACTCATAAGGTCGATTGCAGCCTCAAATACTACAAGCTCTGTACTGTTAACATTTACTACATTAAATCCATAGTTTTTATCATTGCCTGTGACATCACACTTGAATGGCTTACCCTGCTTATCAAACACTCCCCGCATACTTGCAAATCTTGTCACTCCATTTTTATCATTTCCTTTGAAAACAACATTGTGGTAATGCCTGCTCTCATAAATCAGTCCATCTTTTAAAAACAGATCTATGACAGTCCTGCTGATTCCTCTCTCCTGATTCAGATATGAAATAAGATAGGAATTATCTCCCGCCGGTTCCGGTAGGACAAATGGCTTTCTCTCCTCTGCCTGCTTCTGCGATACCTGATGAACAAGTGGCTGCTTTACAGGATTCTCGATCCTTCTATATCCTGCAAAATCTAAAAGCCAGAACACAGCCTCTTTTACACTCATTCCACAAAACACCCGCAAGAAATCTATCTGTGAGCCGCCATTGTTGCCTTTGTCAAACTGCCTTGACCATCTGTACCAATGGCTTCTGTTGTAAATGCGGATGGAATCCATCTCTTTTAAAGTGTGGTATTTGCCAATCCTCTTTACTGTATACCCAAGACTTTCTGCAACTGCACACAGGTCAACACTCTTTGCTATGGCAAGCTCTTCATCCGTAAATCTTCCATCCATGCTTTCACCTTGCCTTTCCCTGCTCTGCTACAAGCGGTGACTTGATATCAAGTGTCCGGTAATCTGTGCTCAGGGTAATCTTAGGATTATCAATCATGCCTTTTTCCCTGAAACTGAAAAATTCACGATTGTCTCCACCGACTATGATATGGTCAATGAGTGGTATTCCCATCAGTTCACACAGCTTGTTCATGCGGTCTGTCATCATGGTATCAGCCTTACTTGGAAATACGTTCCCGGATGGGTGACAATGGATTAACATCATGCTTGCCGCATTGCTTAGGATACTTGATTTAAACAGCTCTCTCGGATGTGCCATTGCCTCATTTAAAGAACCAACACTTGCAAAATGCACATTGATAGGTTTTAAATCTGACCTTAGATTGACCACACACACTACTTCCCTGTCAAACTGGCACATACAGTCTCCCATGACAGCAGCTATATCCGCCGGATTGTTAAAAGTGTGCTCCGAATAAATCGGAGCATCCTTTACAAGTCTTACCGAAACCACATCAAGCTTGAAGTCATTCTTCTTTGGCATCAGACACCGCCTCCTCTCCAAACTCGACACGGATAACAAAATCACCTTTCTGGCTGTTTATGAGAGCAATGAGTTCTTCCATTGTAAGTTCCTGCTCCATAACTGCCTCCTATCTGGACTTTTCCTTCGCATCATATACAAGGGGAGGTTCTGCAACGATACCATCAAGTCTCTTGTTAGGTGTATCAGTTGCAAGTGTGAGTTTTCTTAAATCCTTATCATAGTGATATACCTGATTGGAAAGTCTCTCGTCCAAAGACACCTCCTGCATATTTACCTCGACTACCATCTGTGCAAGCATCTCAGGGCTTCCCATATCTGAAGATACTGCAATAACCTCATGCACGCTCGAAGGGAGAATATAAAGGTCACTCTCTAAACTCTCTGCCAGCTCATGAAGCTCATTCTCATAAAGCATGGATGCTGCACCATTGATACCCTTTTCATTGGAAATCACCCACATCGTCTGCTCTGGTGGAATCTCGGCTATCATCATATCTGCAATCTCCTGTGGCATCCCATCTCTTGCAAACATTTCTCTCATAATGTCATTCATGCTACGAACGACAGGTGGGAAGAGTCTTCTTGTGTTTTCCGCTGCACACTTAAAGAGCTGTTCCTCGCTCATTCCAAGTCTTTTCGCAAATTCATTTGTAATTTTTGAACTCTGCACCGCATCCTTATCTGCACTGATTATTACCTTATACACAATAGAAAGATCCTGGAACTCTCTGTGCGGCACCTGTTCCAAAAATGTCTTATTCTGCTCTGTATTGATGAGCTGGAATACAATCTTCTCGTTAGCATCCTTCATAATGCTGTCCACATCAACAACCGGAGCCTGCTCATATGCCCTTTCCATAAAATCACATGCAGCCATAAGTGTTTCCTCAAGATCACCACAGTCCTGATACTTCTTATACATGTCATTGATATAAATCGTAGGCGAAATGTTCCTGCCTTCTTCTCTTAAGATGATGCCATCAAGAGTCACATTCACCTTTTCCACTGGCTCTGCCACAAGCTCCATTCCTTTGAATTTCTCAGGCATATAATCCATAAACTTTTCTTTTACTACTTCCTTAAAAATCTCGTAATTCATCATATTACGGTTCCTCCTTAATCTAAATTGTCATATAAAATTCCCTCATCATCGGGATTATTGTGTTCTCTGTAACTGTTGTCTTCTTCGATTCCCATATCAAAAGTGGTATGAGATTTTCTTTTCTTTCTGTAATAATTCTTGAGAAACATGCACTTTCTACAGTTCTCACAGAATAATTCTTCTGGCGGAATACCAAGTGCCTTTGCAATCCTGTTCAACGTTCCCGTCTTTGGAACTCTTGAACCATTTTCGTATTGGGCAATTCTTACATCACCTCTATTTTCAAAACCACTTTTCTCGCCCAGTTCCCTGAGTGTCATTTTTTGTCGTTTTCTGTAATATCTGATTCTTTCTCCTACCACTGTTTGTCCTCCAAATCAAAAAAGCGGAGAACATAAGTCACTGGCTTACATTCCCCGCAAGGTTAATTATTACTGTTTATTCTTTTTCTTTCTTCCACGAAGTCCGACTCCAACACCTGTAATAAGTGCAAGTGCACCAATTCCAAGATAAAGAAGCGGATTTGCATTGTCGCCTGTCTGTGGAAGCTTAGGCTCTGTCGGTACATTGACAAGCTTAAGAGTTGCTACAACAACATCCGGTGCATTGTCATCATATCGAAGAGTTACATCATGGGCTGTTTCATCAAGGATATATCCGTCAGCTGCTTTTGTCTCAACTACTGTATAATGGATATCTTCCTTAAAAGTTCCATCCTCGTTGTAAGTACAGATAGGAAGCTCCTTGCTCTCTGCATGACCATTCTTGTCAGTAGTGAGTGTATCAAGCACCTTTCCGTCCTTATCTCTTACTTCAAATACAACACCCTCGATTGGCTTTCCGGTTACTTTGTCAGTTTTCTCAATGACAATCTTACCGACTGCCTGCTCATCCTTCATGGATACCTTCTGGATTTCTGCTGTCTCCTTTACTTCAAAGGTCACATCACTTGCCACCTTATATCCATATGGTGCAGATTCCTCTCTGAGTGTGTACTTTCCGACAGGAAGTCTCTCAATCATATGAGTCTTTCCTGCCTCTGATGTCCAGCTCTCAACAAGCTTTCCATCAGCATCAATAACTGAAAGCTTTGCTCCAGGTAATTCTTTCTCGCCTGTGATATCAGTCTTTGAAATCTCTACCTTGATCGGTGCATTTTCAAATGCTGCCTTAAACTCGATAACCTTTACCTTATCTCCCTGATATGAAGCATCCACATCAAAAATCTTATCAGACTTCACATAGCCCTTTGGTGCCTCAATCTCTTTGACATAATACTGTCCAAGCGGAAGGTCAGAGGTAAATGTTACTTTGCCATCCTTTCCAGTAACACCTCTCTCAATCTGTGTATCTGCTTTGACAATAACCTTTCCATCCTTATTTACGATATCTTCTTTCGCATACAAACCAAATACAGCACCTTCAAGCTCTTTCTTTGTCTCTGAATCAGTCTTTGTAACAGTAATCTGCACTTTCTGACGCTCATTTGTCACATCCATTCCTGCGAAAACAACCTTTGTATTCTGGTCGATATAGGAAAGGTCTGCCTCAATCGGTGTATCATCTAATACAAATCCATCAATGGTCTTTGTCTCAACAAGATAATACTTGCCAAGTGGAAGGTCATCAATTCTTGCGATACCCTTATCATTTGTCACGATGGTTGCCACCTTGTCTCCTGCCTTATGATATACAGTGTCAAGTCCGTCAGCACTTACGATATCCTCTTTTGCATATACATCAAAAGTTACTCCTGCAAGGCTGTCCTTGAAGAAATTGAAGATAAAGTCATACCAGTAACCCTTCATAAGAGTAGTATCTGTTACAAATTCGCCATCCTTATTGATGACAATGGAACCTGTAGGTACTTCATCCTTCATCTCTACATGCTGCACTTTGCCTGTATCCTCTACTGTAAACTGGATATCAGTTGCCTTGAGGTATCCGTAAGGAGCAAATTCCTCACGAAGAGTGTAAGTCTCTCCAACTACAAGTCTCTTGATTACATGTGCTTCCTTAGCATCAGATGTCCATGTGTCTACCACATTTCCATCCTTATCAAGTACAGTAAGTGTTGCACCTGTAAGCTCTGCACCGCTTGTGATATCTGTCTTTGTAAACTCAAAGGTTGTAGGAGTGTTCTTATACTTGCTGTTATATACAGCAGTCTTAACATCCTGTCCCTGATATTTTGTATCAAAGTTTACTGCTTCCTCATTTGTCACATATCCGGCAGGCTTTACAAGCTCCCTTGCAACATATTTTGCAAATGGATAATCCTTAACAAAAGCAATCTTTCCATTCTCATCAGATGTTGTCTTCTCAAGAAGTGTGCCTTTCTCGATAATTACCTTGCCATCTACATTCTTGATATCCTCGTCTGCATAAAGACCAAATACTGCACCTGCAATCGGTGTGTTATCTTCTGCATCAAGCTTAGTCACTGACATATCAAGCTTCTGTCTGTCATCTGAGAAAGTAAGGCTTTCCTTGATAACAGGTGTCTTATCATCCACATATGTGAATGTCACTTTCTGCTCATTCGGATTTAATACATATCCGTATGGAGCTTCCACTTCCACAACTCTGTACTGTCCAAGAGGAAGATTCTTAGCTGTTGCCTTTCCATCCTTGCCAGTTGTAAGAGTTGTCACAAGGTCTCCCTTGCTGTAATACTTAATGCGGTTTCCGTCTGCATCCTTCTGGTTGTCTGCTGTGTAAATATCCTCGGCAGCATAAACTTTGAATTTTGCTCCGGCAAGTGAGCCTTCCTTATAAACAAACTCTTTCTCATATGAGCTTGCAAGAAGTCCACCCTTGAATCCGTCAAGTACCTCACCCTTCTTTTCTACAGTCATTTCTCCGACTGCAGGGGCATCGGAATATTCCACAGTAATGATTGCATCATTTGTATCACCATCTGTTTCAAATGCTGTATCAGTATCAACAGAGATGCTGACATACTTATCATTTACAACATATCCGTATGGTGCAGATACTTCCTCAATACGGTAGTTACCGATTTTAAGTGCTTCAGGTAAGATTAAATCTCCATCATCGTCAGTAAAGAATGAAGTATGCTCGACCTTTGACGGATAAGTTGTGTACTGCTTCACATATTCATTCTTATCAATATTGAAGATCTTAAACTCTGCATTTGGTACAAGTACTGTCTGCTTTGTATCGGAATCCTTCTTGATTACACGAAGCTTTGCAGTAAACTCCCTGTCAAGGAATACTCTCCATGTCTGAGGCTTGTCAGGATGGTTCTCGCTGATTTTTACCTCAAATGGCTTGATTGTCTTCATGTTATGCGGAGTCTTTGACTCTACTACCACATAAGTTCCATAAGGAATTGCAATGGATACTGCATGTCCTTTGTCGTCTGATGTGATTGTTGTGGCTCCATTTTCACCGATTACTACTGGAGTTGCCTTATCAAAGTCATAGCTTCCATCTTCCTTTACAGGTAAAGATGATTTTAAGTAAGCTGTAAACTCTGCTCCTGCAAGAAGTCCTGCTTCAGTATCATCGCCATTGTCCGATACCTTGATAAGCTGGAATGGCTGCTTGATGACCTGCTCTGCGGAAGTTGTACTTCTTGATACCTCTGCTACTAAGTCTCCCTCGTAGTCGCATACTACATCATGCTCCTCTTCATCAAGAAGATAGCCTTCTGATGGTGTGATTTCTTTCACATAATAGTTGCCAAGATAAAGGTTATTTACCTCTGCCTCGCCATTCTTATCTGTTGTAAGAGTTGCAACTAAGTCCCCTGCTTTAAATACAACACCTGTTGCTCCGTCCGGATGCACGATATCGTTTCTGGCATAAAGACCATAAACTGCTCCTTCAAGGCTTGCATCACCCTGTGGAACTGCCTTGCCCGATTCCTTATCTACCTTGTAAATGTGAATCTTAGCTGTAGTTCTGTCATTCTTAAATGTGTGGCTGAATGATGCCTTTGCCTGTGTTTCAGGCAATACATTGAAGTTGAAACTATACACATCAGACTGGTTTCTGATATAAGCGTATGGTGCCTGTGTCTCTGAGATATAATATCCGTTAGAGATTGGCAGATCCACGCTGTAGCTTGCCTTTCCGTCCTCACCTGTAGTTACTGTCTCAAGAGCTGTACCCTTTGTCACAATAACCTGTCCGGCATAGTTTTTGATGTCATTTCCGGCATAAAGTGTGTACTTGCCACCATCAAGAGGATTCTCTGTGTCAGAGTCCTTCTTTACGACAGATACATCGGCTTTCTGTCTTGTATTCTCAATCGTAGTTGATTCATACTGTACTGTCACAGTTTGGTCCTTATACTCAACTGCTACTGTCTGAGGTGTGGTATTGATTGTATACCCGTCAATGCTCTTAATCTCAGTTACCACATAAGTTCCAAGATGAAGGTCAGATAATACCACCTGTCCGTCAGTTCCTGTTGTAAGGCTTTCTGCCACAACATCGCCAGCACTATACACCTTTGTACCATCTGCCTTATAGATATCTGCTCCAGCAGTTACCTTAAATGCTGCTCCGGAAAGCTTCTTTTTCTCATAAGTGAAGTTACTTCCATTCCATGAGCTAAGCACCTCACCCTCTTTATAGATTGTGATTGCTCCAAGCTGCTCTTTATCTGTTGCAGAGATTCCCGTTGTCTGTCCTGCTTTTACAGTAAGTGTATGAACTTTACCGGAAAGGACATATCCCTTTGGTGCGGTAATCTCTTTTACATAATAAGTACCTGCGACAAGTGCAGCTGACTTTGCATATCCGTTTCCATCTGTTGTCATGGTCTGTATTCTGTTTGTGCATCCGCTGTCAGAATAGATTCCATAGACTGCACCGGAAAGCTTCACTCCGCTTGACTCATCTGTCTTTGTAAGCTCACCATATCCGATATTCTCTGTCTTGACCTTGATATATGCTTTGATAGGATCTGCTGTCGGTCTTTCAGAAATAAACTCCTGATATCCGCTCTTTCCTGTAAGCCAGAATACACAGCTTGATGTTGTCTCAACCTTGCCAGCATTGGATGTGAATGTTCCTGTTGTAGCTGTAGTATTCACGCTCGTTGAAGAGATTGTAATACTGTTGCCATTCTTATCAACAGAATATCCGCTGATGCCAAAATCAAAATCCGATAAAACACCATTGCTGTCAGATAATGTTGTTTCAAATCTCTGACTTCCCTCATTCCACTTTAATTCATAAGTTGGTGCCTCACTGGTTCTGCGTGATGCAAAACTTGGAAGCGTTGCATTGTAGGAACTGTTGATATTGTCCCTGAGTCTCTCATAATAGCTGTATGAAGAATCAGGACTTGGTGCTGTGTTACAGAGCTTTCTTGCTGCCGAATCACCACTTCCGGTTCCAAAGATATCTGCTACAATAACCCATACCATTGCCTGAGTTGCGATATACTCATTGCACTGACTATTGCTTGGTGCCGCCTTTTGTGTACTGTTAAACCCATAATAAAGGCAGTAACTTAAAAGCTTTCTCTGCTGTGCTGACATTGATGTGCTCGCATCATCGTAGCTGTTCATAAGCTGACCGCCATCTGCTCTTAATCCGAAATTCATACAATATGCAGAATTTCCGTCAAGAATTGAATACAGAATCTTACCATGATTATATCCGGGCTTCAGCTCACTTACTTCTCCGGAATTTTTGACTGACGCATTCCAGAACGCAATATTTGCCTGCGGACTGGCTGCAAATGCTGTTGTTCCATTCGTAAAGAGTGTTCCAACCAGTGTGAGCATAGCCATAAATCCTGCCATAAAACGCTTTAGTTTCTGTTTCATGTGCTCTTTCCTCCTTAATTTACGCATAAAAAAAGAAAGACATAAGTTTATGGCTTACATCTTTCTTCCTTCTGCTTCTATTCGTTTTTATTTATCTGTGACATCGAAACTCGTAATAGTTTGTGCCGCCTGTCGTGTAAACTCCATCATAACTGATGTAGAATACCGGATCTGTTTCCAAAAGTAACATACTTGCAATATATTCTGCAATTGCATCCTCAGATGATAACCGCTGTCCATCAATGGTACTTGCTTTGTTGAGGTCTGTCTCTACAAACACACTATAATAAGAGCCTTCCATACCATCGTAAGGATAATACTCATTGTACTCTTCCTGCGTGATACTGCCGTCATTCAAATGATTCTGTAAATTCTGCTGTGTGGTAATCATCCCTCCTGCCTGACACTTTGCTGTTGCAAGTGACACAACATTCTGTGGACTGTACGCCACGGATGCAGGCTTTGGATTGCTCACATTGTCTTTCGGAATGTCTGTAGTCTGACCACCATTACCTGCATTACTCTGATTTCCACCAGCTTCCTTATTACCACTTGCAGGAGCTTTCTGTTCCGACTCGTCATTCTGCTCTGACTTTTCTTTCTGCTTTGAAGCAGTTTCATTATCAGCAGACTGGTTATCTTCCTTATCCGTCTTCTCTTCTGAATCTTTAACCTCGGCAATATCTTTCTCTGTCTCTTCACTTCCAGCTTCGGTTGTGACCTCTGTGACAACTTCCGTTGCCATTGCTACTTCTTCAGTTGGCTTTACGCTTTCCGTCTGTTTCTCTGTCTGATTATCAGCCTTTTCCTTACCACCATTACAGGCAGCCATTGAAAAGACCAGTACTGCGGATAATAAGATAATACTTATCTTCTTCATAGTAATCACCCATCCCTTCTCCGCAAGAGGGACGGGCTATGTGTTCCGTGCCATCCACCCTTGCGGTGAACTATTTATCTGTAATGCACGGGACACATAGGACTGTCCCGTATTCTGTGCATCTTAAACTCCTTTCATTATACCAGCTCTCTTATTTTAAAGAAATACTGCATAAGTCTTCTGTTTTTCTTATAATTTAAGAATAAACCCTTTACCTGCATACGCTCACCTCCTCTCAGAATGTGCCCATTCTTACGAATGAAAGAAATATCCTTGCCACCATAGCGAATAGAAGAAGAATTATTCTGGCAAGTCCTAAGACCAGCTTCAATGCTCCAAGAATTATCCTTAATATCCACTTGAGTATCTCTAAAATTACTGTTCCTACGGCTCCCATAACTCTTCTCATAATAATCAGTCTCCTTTCGACATCCATCCCATTGCAAGTCCTGCAACATCTGCATCGTCCATAACATCTTCTGTAGGTTCTTGTGCTTCACTATTGGCTGCCTGCATTATTACCGGCTGACCAACATTCATCCCGGATATCACTCCGCCTAACAGCCTTATGACCTCTTTCCTAGCCTCATTGGTTGCTGCTTCAATGACTTCTTCCTTAATGTCATCAATATCTTCTGACCGGATATATTCAGCCCTCTCTTTTTCCTTCTTCTTGATAACAAAAGTTTCTTTTCCATAATTATCAATGTAGAACTGAATCGCATCTATGATGAACTGGTTCTTAGATTTGAAAATCTTCGGATCAAGGTTCTGAATCACATCATTGATTTTCACATGCTGAGGATTGCTCATATTGAGGCGGACAGAAGTTTTTACTTCATATTCAAGTCTTCTTCCCATCATCTGCCTCCTTATGATAATCGCTTAGTGCTTTTAAGTCCCATTGTGGCAAGCTGCTCATATCCTCTTGCATTTGCCTTTACATCAAGGTTATAGGAAATGTTCTTAGCATCATGACTACCAAAATTCTTCATCACAACTGCCCCGCCACCGACAAATACAATCGGTGTAGTCTTTAAGTTATACCCAAACTCACGGATTGAGTTATATACCTTATCAACAAAATCCTCTATCTCTGCCTTGATAATGGCAAAGTATTCATCATCAATATCTGACCTGCCATATCGCATGATGTTCTGTATCTCTGACTCGTCTACCTCTCCGTTAAGCTGTCTTACACACTGCTCATTGATAGAACGCATACAGGTAATAAGACCTTTTGGAATCGTCACACACTTTGATTCATCCGGTGACTTGTTGATTACCGGCATAATGTCGATTGTCCAGCTTCCAATATCTACTATCAGTGTTTTCTTTGCCATAGCAGGAATCTTGTCCACTACTGCTGCATAGCACTGAGGAAATACTGCCACATCATCAATTTCAATATGATATGACTCATTCTCATATTTGAAGCTTACACGCTTATTCTTTGTCAGGTACTTGATAAAATCATTCTTCTCTGCTCCAAATCTTGTAAGTGGAAGTCCTACAGCAAGAAATACCTTTGCCTCTGCTAGACCTCTTCTTTTAAGTTCCTTAGCAACTGCTGCAAGAGTGAGAAGATAAAAACTGTCATCTTCGACCTTTGTATCCTTTACTTCCTGCCTCACAGTTCCAACCCTATAGAACTTTCCTTCATACTCAAGTACATCGCCGAAAAGTGCCGGAGTTGTTGTAATCTCCTTAATACCTGTGACAAATACCTGAGAGATTGTTTTCATCATTGACCATCCATGATCAATGCCGATTACTTCTAACTTGTTATTCATGTGTTTTGCACATCCTTTCTTCTTAAACAGCCACTTGAACATCTTAACCACCTACTTTCCTATCAGCTTTCGCATACAAGGAAAACAATAACCATTCCCTCGATAATATGGACATCCGACACATTCCGTCGGAAGTTTCTGTTCTTTTTTCTTAGATGGTTTACAACATGTTCCATTGGCACATCTGTTGTTATGTCCCCAGAAGAATCTACAATGCATACAATCTTTTAATTCTCTTTCAAGCTTTTCTTCTGGAGATACAAACCCGCGTTTCTTATGCTTATCTCTTTTTTCAACTGTTCCCACCAGAGCTCTCCTCCCTTCCAAGGAGTGATTGCTCTCTTATCTGTTCCATTGTCCTGTCCGACTCACCTGCTGTCCTTGCTAATGAATACAATACGATAAGAACAATAATTATAAATGCTATGCTAAATCCCATCATCACTTTATCCTCCTTCAAATTAGTTGCCATATAGACAAAATTTGAATTTGGAAGTGATATAGTCTACATGGCTATGCTTAACGCTAAGCATGTAGGTACACGCCAGTCTTCTAGACTCCTATATCGCCCCGTGTACAAAGAGGTGTTCTCACCTCCGGGAGTTACAGACGAGCCACAAAATGTGTTTCACGACGCCCTTCTGAATTATCAGAAGCACTATCTCTTCTTTTAGCCTTTTGAAGATAAGGACGAACTTCTCGCCCTCTGTGGTTAATTATCCTTACGCAACATGCCGATTCCTTTTACCAGATTTCCATCCAGCTTCTCGCCCTTCATCTTTCGATCCATCAGACTACTAATATGATAGCTGTGACTTTCATCCTCCAGGTACATGCCCCGTAATTTTACTACCTACAGAAATTCTGTAGTGCAAACTACTTTGCAAATCTGTAACTGATTATTCAATTGTTATGTCCAATCTCTCTTGGACAATTGATATTCTACAATGCACTTTAATTTTACGGAAGTGACACCACTGGTGTATTTTTACGAATTTTCACCAGTTTTTGGTGTATTTGTCATTTCCTTTAATTTGTTCCATGTATGCTTAGGCAGTTCTCTTGCCGGCTCTCTGAATCGTTCAAGATATTTTTCAAATAATTCCGTATTGATTAATGCTGAATTACCGACTTTATAGACTGCTCCTGCCTCTCTCGCAATTACTATGATTCTCGATTTACTTATCCCATAAATAATCGCTCCTTCCTCTGCATTGACAAATTTTTTCATAAAATCCTTTGTATCTGAATAGCACTTATATGAGTAACTCATTCATCAGTCTCCTTTCACATTTGGCAATGGATGTTTCATTTCTGTTGGCGGTTCTCTGAATTGCTCCATATATTCATCAAACACCTCCAGATTAATCAGAATAGTATTTCCTTTTGCTTCGCCTATCTTATATACAGCTCCAGCTGCTCTAGCCATTTCGATAAATCTATGATGTCCTATGCTGTAAGTCATTGAACCCTCACCGATTCTCACAAACTTCTTTTCCACAATTTTATTTGAACTAGGAACTCTTGCAGAATGTTTCATAAATTTCATCAACCTTTCCTTATGTACTAATATAATCTTTGCAAGCTGATATCTTGCTCCAGCAGCCAACGCTATATCCATTGCCTCATCTTGTGTTACATCTAATAAAGCCATTACCTCATCAATACGAATAAATCTTGGTTTTACAGTTTCTTTTCTATAGGCACAAACTGAACCACTCAATGTATTTACCATAACATCACCTACTTATAAAACTCAGAATCTGTAATATGAAAAGTTTCAAGATACTTATCCAATATTTCTGTATTAACAAGTACAAGCTGACCAATTTTATAACAAGCCTTGGCATCCTTAGCCACTTCTTGAAATTTTGTCATTCCCATACTGTACATTTTTGCACCATCTGAATATCTTACAAACTTTTTTGCATCCTCATATCTATCTTTCTTCTTTGATTCATTCATTGCTGTGCTCCTTTCACTTTGACTTCATAACAAATGATGCATTTTCTCCATAACGCAAAAAAGAGGACATCTTCTAAATTTCTTTAGAAAATGTCCTCTTAGTAGTTCATATTTGATTGAATCTTTTTCTTTTCAGATTGTGTACTCTTTCATACTGATGTAAATGACTATGTCAAAATGCGTCTTTTAATGCGTCCTTTGACGTACTCAAATGCCTCAACCCCGCATAAACACTAGGTTTATTTATCCAAGCTCTTCATTGTCGGGAACAGTAATACGTCTCTGATCGCAGGAGAGTTGGTCAGCAGCATTACCATTCTGTCGATACCAAAACCGATACCGCCCGTAGGAGGCATACCGATCTCCAGTGCGTTCATAAAGTCTTCGTCCGTTGTATTTGCTTCTTCATCGCCCTGGGAAAGCAGTTCTTCCTGTGCCTTGAAACGTGCTCTCTGGTCGATAGGGTCGTTTAATTCGGAATAAGCGTTTGCCATTTCCCAGCCGTTCATAAACAGCTCGAAACGCTCTACATAATCCGGATTCTCCGGCTTTCTCTTGGTCAGAGGAGAAATTTCTACCGGATGATCCATAACGAAAGTAGGCTGAATCAGATGGGATTCCGCATATTCTTCGAAGAACAGGCTCAGGATATCGCCCTTCTTATGGCGCTCTTCGAATTCAATGTGATGTTCTCTTGCAACCGCTTTTGCCTCTTCATCGGAATGGATTTCGTTGAAGTCCACACCTGCATATTTTTTAACAGCATCCAGCATGGTGATGCGTTCAAAGGGCTTGCCCAGATCCAGAATATACTCGCCGTAGGGAATCTGTGTTGTGCCAAGTACCTCCTGCGCAACGAAACGATACAGGTTCTCTGCAAGATCCATCATGCCGTGATAATCGGTAAATGCCTGATACAGCTCCATCAGAGTAAATTCCGGATTATGTCTGGTGTCAACACCTTCATTACGGAATACACGGCCGATTTCGTAAACGCGCTCCAGACCGCCTACGATCAGTCTCTTTAAATACAGCTCCAGGGAAATACGCAGCTTAACATCCTCATCCAGCGCATTGTAATGCGTCTCGAAGGGTCTTGCAGCAGCGCCGCCGGCATTTGCAACCAGCATGGGAGTCTCCACTTCCATAAAGCCCTGTCCGTCCAGATAACGGCGGATGGCGCTGATGATTCTGGAACGTTTTACAAAAGTATCCTTAACATCCTGATTCATGATCAGGTCGACATAACGCTGACGATAACGCTGGTCGGTATTGGTCAGACCGTGGAACTTCTCAGGAAGTACCTGCAGGCTCTTGGTCAGCAACTCCACTTCGGAAGCATGTACAGAAATTTCACCGGTTTTGGTTTTGAATACTTCACCCTTTACACCGATGATATCGCCTACGTCATATTTTTTAAAATCTGCATAGGGCTCTTCCCCGATGTTGTCGCGGGCTACATATACCTGAATGCTTCCCTTTAAATCCTGAACATTGCAGAAGGATGCCTTGCCCATCACACGCTTGAACATGATTCTGCCTGCGATGCTGACGGTCTTGCCTTCCAGCTCTTCAAAGCCTTCCACAATGTCCTTGCTGTGTGCAGTCACGTCATATTTTACATGACGGAACGGATCCTTTCCGGCTTCCTGCAGTGCAGCAAGCTTCTCTCTTCTTACCTTCAGGATCTGGTTCAGATCCTGCTGCTGATTTTTCTGATTATTCTGTGCGTCTGCCACCTTACTTACTCCTTTTCCAGCTGGTCAGATCGGACCTGTCCTTAGTTGGAACGTTCAATCTCCAGCACTTTGTACTTAATCACACCTGCCTGGGTTTCTACCTCTACAATATCTCCGATCTTTGCACCGATCAGCGCTTTGCCAACCGGAGATTCGTTGGAAATTTTACCCTTTAAGCTGTTTGCTTCTGTAGAGCCGACGATTTTGTAATCCAGCTCTTCATCGTATTCCAGATCCAGGATCTTAACCTGACAGCCGATGTTGATGCGGTCTAAGTCAACCTCATCTTCTACAACAACCTCTGCATTCTTCAGGATCTTTTCCAGCTCTTCGATTCTCGCCTCGATATCACGCTGTTCATCCTTTGCTGCATCATATTCCGCGTTCTCGGAAAGGTCGCCCTGCTCTCTTGCTTCTTTAATCTTCTGTGCTACTTCCTGACGTTTGACAACCTTCAGGTCATGCAGCTCATCTTCATATTTACGAAGTCCCTGATAGGTAAGGATATTCTTTTTTTCTTCCATTTTGCTTTTCCTTTTACCTCATGAAAAATCTCGGGCGCAGGGATATTTTCCCGCGCCCTTTCGTTTCTTTTAATCAAATCGCATTATACCGTGCTTTCAGGGCAGTGTCAAGGTAATTTCGGGCGGAGATATAGGAGATATCGGCTCTTTTTTCCCTGATTTGCCGCCTTTTTTCGACATCAGACGTCAAATCCACATACAGGCTTCCAAATTCCGGATGTTCCTTCAAAATCCGGGCATTTGCCCGAAGCTCCACAAGAACGGTTTTTCGTCCATCCGTTTCTGGTATTCTATTCACAAAACAGACCGGCAGACCGCTCTCCTCATACAGCCAGTCTGAAAAATGCTCCCACGCCGCTTCCTTCTGCCCCACCAGATACAAGCCGTTTAAATCCGCTGACACCAGTCGTAAAAAGTCCTCCTGCCAGAGACGAGACACGGGACGGATACCATTTTCGCGTCCACGGCTCCATTGTCCCGCCGTTTCCTCTACATCCGCAAGCAGCACCAGATTTTCCCGAAATGGCTGACCGCGCAAAATTTCTGCCGCCAGCGCTGCATCCGGCAACGGCGGCTGCCAATCCTCCCAGGCAGCTTCCAGCTCCGGCGCAAGCCAAAGCATAGTCCCCTGTTCTTCCAACGCGCTTCCAATCCGCTCCATCCACCAGTGCAGTCGCTTCGTGCCCTCGAGGCGGCAGGGAAACAGATACAGGCTGACCCGATAGCCGCGCCACAAAAAACGTTCCAGTCGAGGCGTTTCCCAGCGGAGTGCGCGGCTGCCCAAACGGATTGACGGCGCTTCCCCGGCACGCGGCTCCAGCATAAAATAAGCGATTTCTCTCATACGCCAGTTTATGCTTCCAGCAGCAGTTTCATTCCCTCCATCAGCTCTTCCATCGTTTCCATGCTATTGATCTGCCTGCGCAGCCCGGCCGCGTGGGGAAGGCCGGTCGTGTACCACGCCAGATGCTTGCGCATTTCGCGCACAGTGATATATTCGCCTTTGTAGGTGCAGGACAGCTGCGCATGCCGAACAATCATCTCGTACAGCTCCCGGCGGTTCGGGCGTGCCGGAATTTCGCGGTCTTCCAGCGCTGCCAGAATTTCCCGGAAAATCCACGGGTTGCCCTGTGCGCCGCGTCCGACCATAATGCCGTCGCAGCCGGTCTGCTCAAACAGCCGCAGCGCACTTGCCGCGTCCACGACATCCCCGTTGCCGATAACAGGAATTTTTACCGCCTGCTTTACCTGCGCAATGATGTCCCAATCCGCCGTTCCGGAATAATACTGCTCCCGCGTCCTGCCGTGCACCGCAACAGCCGCAGCGCCGGATTCCTGCGCAATTTTTGCCATTTCAACCGCATTGACATGCGCATCATCGAAGCCCTTGCGAATTTTTACCGTCAGGGGCTTTTGAATTGCTTTTGCCGTTTTTTCGATAATTTTTCCCGCCAACAGGGGATTTTTCATCAGAGCGCTGCCCTCGCCGTTGTTGACCACCTTCGGCACCGGACAGCCCATGTTCAGATCCATCACCGCAAACGGACGCTCTTCTATTCGCTTTGCCATTTCGCTGACGATACCCGGATCAGAACCAAACAGCTGCAGGGAAACCGCTCCCTCGTCCGGATGGATCTGCATCAGTTCTTCGGTATTTTTGTTATGATAAAGAATCGCCTTTGCGCTGATCATTTCCGAACAGACCATTCCTGCCCCCTGCTCATGGCAGAGCAAACGAAATGGCAGGTCGCTGACACCTGCCATTGGCGCTAAAATCACAGGATTTGCAAGGCTCACGTTTCCGATCGTAAGCTGTCTCATACTCCTCCTTTTTTGGAAGCACTTTTTACTTCCTGCGTTTTCCGACAGCAGAACACACCTTTCTGCTGCCCGAAACTTATTTTCCGCTGCAGTTTTTCTCGTACAGAATCCGCAGTCCATCCAGCGTCAGGGCGCTGTCGTAAATGTCGATGGTATCTGTTTCGTCGGCAATAATCCGTCCCAGTCCGCCGGTCGCAACGACCTTCAGATCTGTGATACCGGTTTCTTTTTTGACCTGATTGATGATATATTCGGTCTGACCGATCTGTCCGTAAACCAGACCTGCCTGCATACTGGAAATCGTTTCCCGCGCCAGAATGGAATCGGGCTTTTTGATTTCAACCTCCGGCAGGCGCGCCGTATCCTCCCACAGCGCCTTTGCAGAAATTCGAATGCCGGGTGCGGTGATGCCGACACCGAATCTTCCGTCCTCTGTAACGAGGTCGTAGGTCGTCGCCGTTCCAAAATCCAGAACCAGCACAGGACCACCGTACTTTTCATAAGCGGCGACTACGTCCACAATTCTGTCCGGTCCGATTTCCTTGGGGTTCTCGGAAGTGATCTTGATGCCGGTTTTGATTCCGCTGCCGACGATCAGCGGTTCGGTATGCAGATAGCGCACAACCGCGCCAATCAGCGCATGCATGACCTTCGGCACAACGCTCGCGATGATTGCGCCCCCGACCTTCCGGCGGTCGATCTGATTATTCTGCAGCATCGCCAGAATCTCCGTGCCGTATTCGTCCGAAGTACGCATCGTCCGGGATGTCATCCGAAACGTCGTAACCAGTTTTTTGGACTCATATACACCGAATGTAATATTTGTATTTCCTACATCAATTACTAAAATCATTCTTTCCTCTCATTTCTGCGCACGCTATTTGCCAATGCCGCGGGTGAACAGTAACTTATTTTTTAATCTTCTTCCTCCAGAAGCGCGGACACATCCTCACCGAGAATAAAAACCCGATAATACAAAGTCAGGGATTCCAAAAGCTCCTGACGGTTTCTTTTGATTTCCGCAATCAGAAGTCCGCTCGAAATTTCATCATATAATAAATCATCGTCCGCCGCATTGGTTTCAAACGCCAGCGTTCCGTCCTCTTCAAATACGATCGTAAAAATTCCTCCCACTTCCCGGGTAAACAGCACGCAGATAATGTGCAGTTCATCCTGGACGGACTGGGGGATTTTGCTGAATCTGGGATTAAAATAATATTTCTGCTCGTAGGCGTTCGCCCCGCAGAGTACGATTTTTTCTCCCAATTTTCCTGTTTCAGACATATCCATATATTCCTCTCACTGATACTTCTCCGGCATAGACCGCTTCCACGGAACTGTCCTTTCTCTGAACCAGCAGCTCGCCGGTCTTCTCAATGCCGATTGCCGTTCCCTGCCATTTTCCTTTGGGGTCCAGTACCTCCACAACGCGTCCTTTATTGACAAGAAAGCTCTCGTAAAGCTCTTTTTGCCCGCTCAAATCCATTGTTTCCAGAAAGCTGTCGTAGCAATCTAAAAAATGTCTCAGCACGGACGCAAGAAGTACTTCCCGATCCACATCGGTTCCCAACTCCAGCGCCAGAGAATCCGCTGTCTTTTTTACCTCTTCCGGAAATTCCTTCTGATTGACGTTGATTCCCGTCCCGATCACAAGGAAAAAGCTGCCGTCTGCAGACGGATACATTTCCGTCAAAATTCCGCAGATTTTCTTTCCGTTTACCACCACGTCGTTCGGCCATTTGATCTTCGCATCCAGATGAAGCTCCCGTACGCTCTGCGTTACGGCAATCGCCATCAGCAGCGTAATCATCGCCATACGAGACGCTTCCACCTGTGGGCGCAGTAAAATGCTGAAATACAGATTTTCTCCGGGCGGGGAAATCCAGCTTCTTCCCCTTCTGCCCCGTCCTGCCGTCTGTTCCTCTGCAACTGCGCTCCTTCCTTCTTCTGCGCCCTGCTGTGCCCAGTCTTTGACAATCAGATTCGTCGAATCCACCGTTTCAAAGCACTGAACCTTTTCCCAAAACCTACAGCCTGCAAGGAGGCTGTCCAGCTTCTTTTGATCCAACATGAACTCTTCTCCTTTTCAGCAACAAAACACTTTGCGTCTGTGCTATTGTCATACACCGAAGCAAATGCTGCTGTCCTTCCGTTACGCCTCTGTCGGATTTTTCCAGCCCAGCGTCGCTGCCATCACTGCTTTGATGGTGTGCATGCGGTTTTCTGCCTCGTCGAATACAACTGATGCGTCGGATTCAAAGACTTCATCCGTCACTTCCATCTCATAGATACCGAAGCGCTCTCCGATTTCTCTGCCGATCTGGGTGTTGCGGTCATGGTATGCAGGCAGGCAGTGCATGAAAATCGCATTCCCGGCATTCTGCATCACCTTGCGGTTTACCTGATAAGGCATCAGGTCTTCGATACGTTCCATCCATACCGCATCCGGCTCGCCCATCGAAACCCATACGTCGGTGCAGATAACGTCCGCGTTCTTTGTTCCATTCTCCACGTCCTCGGTCAGCGTAATACTGCCGCCGGTCTGCTTTGCGATTTCCTGACATTGCTCGACCAGAGCCTTATCCGGGAAATAACGGGACGGAGCGCAGGCGGTAAAGTGCATGCCCATCTTCGCACATACGACCATGTAGGAATTGCCCATGTTGTAGCGGGCGTCTCCCATATAAACCAGATTCACGCCTTTCAGCTTTCCAAGATGCTCGCGAATCGTCAAAAGGTCCGCCAGCATCTGGGTCGGATGGAACTCATTGGTCAGACCGTTCCATACCGGAACGCCTGCATATTTTGCAAGCTCTTCTACGATTTCCTGTCCGTAACCGCGGTATTCAATTCCTTCAAACATCCGTCCCAGAACGCGTGCGGTGTCGCGGATGCTCTCTTTTTTGCCGATCTGGGAGCTGGACGGATCAAGGTAGGTACATCCCATGCCAAGATCGTGTGCAGCAACCTCAAAGGAGCTGCGGGTTCTCGTGCTGGTCTTTTCAAAAATCAGTGCAACATTTTTGCCCCGTAAGGTATCGACCGGAATGCCTGCTTTTTTGAGGCGTTTCAGCTCCGCTGCAAGGTCGATTAAATAATTGATTTCCTCCGGCGTATAATCCAGTAATTTCAAAAAATGACGTCCTGTCAGGTCCATGATGTATCCTCCTCTTCATAAAATCCTGCGCTGCAGAATTTGTTTCCTGATGAAACAGAATCCTGCGAAGCAGGATTCTCCGCCTGCAGCGGGTCGCGCAAGCGACATTCTTCCATTCCGCTGCAGTGCGATCCTCGCGGAGCGTTTTTATTTCATAGGACGCATTTTCCTATGAAATGATGTCGGGGTCAAAAGCCCCCGACCTTGATGCCTACGGATTGTTCCGTGCTGCGCACTCCCACAATCCTGCCCGATAGTCGCATATCGTGGGATTATCATCCCACTTTTATGTTCCTATCGGGGCGGATCAAAAGGTCTTTCACCCACCTATGAGCAAGCTCATGTGGGCTTAGACCTTTTGACCCTGGCATCATAAAATAAAAAACCGTACATCCATTATAGAATGTACGGTCCTTTTTTGTAAAGATGAAATACGCTGTCAGGCAGCGGATAGCATCGAAGATGGTACATGTGAGCTTATTTGTCGCTTAAAAGCTCCTTTGCACTGGTCAGCAGTCCCGCCATGTTCTGAATTTCGGACGGAATGATGATCTTTGTAGACTTGCCGTCCGCAACCTTTTCCAGAGCCTCCAGACTCTTTAAACGAAGTACAGAATCATCCGCTCCTGCATCCTTGATGAAACGCAGACCGTTTGCAGTCGCCTGCTGGACTTTCAGGATTGCTTCCGCTTCACCTTCTGCCTCACGGATCATCTTTTCTTTCTCTGCTTCTGCGCGCAGGATTGCAGACTGCTTTTCTGCCTCTGCTTCCAGAATTGCGGATTCCTTTTTACCTTCTGCTACCAGAATGGTAGATTTCTTTTCACCTTCGGCACGCAGGATCGCTTCACGGCGTTCACGCTCTGCCTTCATCTGCTTCTCCATCGCATCCTGAATTGCTGCGGGAGGAATGATGTTCTTTAATTCGACACGGTTTACCTTAATGCCCCAGGGATCGGTTGCGATATCCAGGGATGCACGCATCTTGGCATTGATCGTTTCACGGGAGGTCAGGGTCTGGTCCAGTTCCAGATCTCCGATGATGTTACGCAGGGTTGTCGCAGTCAGGTTTTCAATCGCCATGATCGGATTTTCAACTCCGTAGGTAAACAGCTTGGGATCTGTGATCTGGAAAAAGACAACGGTATCAATCCGCATCGTAACGTTATCCTTTGTGATAACGGGCTGAGGCGGGAAATCCGCTACCTGTTCCTTTAACAGTACGCGCTTTGCAACTTTATCGACAATCGGCACTTTAAAGTGAAGGCCAACGCTCCAGGTATCCTGATATGCGCCGAGACGTTCTACGACATAAGCCTGCGCCTGCGGTACGATCTTGATGCAGGACGCTACAATTGCAATTGCCAGAATTAAAATAATGAGTATTACCAGTCCACCTATCATAATTACCCTCATTTCCGCGGTCTTACCGCATGTTGTCAGCAGCTTCGCTGCTGTTTGTTACAGGTTCTTCTGTTTCGATCTCGTCCGGGACAACAATCAGCTTCACACCGTCGATCTTTTTTACAATGACGACGGTACCCTCTTCAATCGTCCCCTCAGTTTCCTGAGATCTCGCTGACCACTCCATGCCTTTGAGCGTAACCTGTCCGCAGCTGTGCAGGTTATCAATCCTGCCGGTCACGATACCGCGTTCCCCAAGCATGCTGTCCACATTGGTCTTCGCCCTTCCAACATTGAAATAGCGCATGGCAACCGGTCTTGTAAAAACAAGCATCAGCACGGACACTACCAAAAACAGGATGACCTGCACCAGAACCGGCGCACCGCAGGCAGCAGCAATCGTCGCAACAAGAGCTCCGGCTGCAAACCAGATTGTCGTCAGTCCCATCGTCGCAAGCTCAATCAGCACAAGTAAAATCAACAGAGCCAGCCAGGCAAATACTTCCGTCATGTAACTCCTCCTTTCCTGTGACTTATGACTATCATACTACAAAAATCATGCCCCGTCTACCAAAATACATGATGTCCGATCACAATACCTTCCCTGCTTCCTGCCCGTCTAAAATGCGTCGCTATTCCAACTGGGGTGCTTCCCGCCATCGCTTCCTGTGCCGCCTGCAGGCAGCTTGCCTTGATCTTTCCACTTGCGACAACGCGTCCAACCTGTCCGCTTCCCGCCGGTGTAAACTGTCCCGAAGCATAGATAACTCCCTTGACCGTATTCGGATAAGCGCCGCTTCTGACCCGATTCATCACGACTGCGCCGACAGCCACCTGTCCTTCGTAGGGCTCTTCTCCTGCTTCACACTGAATGAGCGCCGCCAAAAGCACGCTGTCGTCCGCTGCCAGTGCAGCAGCCTTGTTCGCTTCCCTTTCCGCCTGCGCTGCCTTTTCCTGCTTCTGTTTCTGTGCGGCAGCTTCTTTTTCCGCCTGCAGTCTCGCCGTTTCCGCTTCCTCGCGCGCTTTTACCTGCTCAACCGTCTCTCCGTAATCGATTTCAAAATCAACCTGGACATATTCCGAAGACACATATCCGGTCTTTCCGCCGTAATTGACCGCAACCCAGTCCGCCGTGATTTCCTGATCCTCGCTGAAACGAATCTGTTCTTCATCCACGACCTCATACTTTGCGCCTTCTTCCAGCAGATCATAAATTGCGGCATCTGCGGAAGGTTCTTTCCGGATTCTCAAAGCGCCTGTTTTGGTCGTTGCCACAATCCGTCCCGCGTCTTTTGCCTCTTTCCGCGCTTCTTCCCCAAACAGCAGATAATCGTTGTTCGCCCAGCCGGTCAGTTCGCCGGACTCAAGCTTTGTCCAGCCGTCCTTTTGTTCCAGCACTGTACCGCCACAGTCTGCATACAGATACCCTGCAAGCTCTGCCTCGCTGTCCGGTTCCGTCCTGACATTCAATACATTCCGGACGCTCGTCATCACGATTGTGCCGGTCAGGTCGTCCATTTTCGTTCCATCGCCGGACGAAGCTTTGGTTTTGCTGTCCGCACTGTCAGACGCTGCATCCGTTTCCTGCCCGCCGGCTGCACCGGTCGCTGCATCTGCCGCATCATTTTGGGATGCTGCGTTCGGACTGACCTGTTCCTTATCCGCTCCTGTCAGCCACGCCTCCACGCCAACGCCCTTGTGCCAGTGCGCGCTTTTGCTCGATTCTGCCTCTGCCTGCAGACTGCTTCCGGCCGTCCACAAAAAGACAACTCCCAGCGCTGCAGCCCGCAGCCAGTGCTTCCCCCTTTTCTCACATTTTCTGCTCCAGCCCATAAATCGATGATCCTTTCTATCCCCTCATATCCGCAGACAGTAACGATAGCTGAACCTCCATTGATTTTCCGCGCCTTTGGCGCTCCCAAAATCGGCTCATCAAATGTTACAATTATATTACATGATTAGCGTCATCATATCAAATCCGTCAATTACTGTCAAGTGTGCGCCCTGTGAGGATTCTATTGTCACGACTACAAAAAAGGCGTGTGAAAAACAATCCTTTTCCACATGCCTTTTTTCGTTCTTTTTCTGTCAGAAACAACAGTTTTTCCCTATCCTCTTCTGACGATTCCCTTATAATGCTATTGGGCCAAATGCCCCGGCTATGATACTGTTTTAGTAAAAAACGTGATGTCCGATTACCTGTCCGGAACGACCGTTATTTCTTCTAAAAAACAGCTTGCCGCCGACCGGCTGTGCACCTGCTAATGCTTCGATTGCTGCCTGATAGCAGGCTGCATCTGCCTTGTCACTGCTCAGTGCCCTCTGCAGCGAACCGTTTCTAACAGGGGAAAACTGTCCTTTTGCGTAAACGACCTCGGTGATCGTATTGGGCTGCGATGCACTCTTGACGCGGTTCATGATGACATTGCCTACCGCAACCTTACCAACGTAGGATTCACTGCCTGCTTCACAGTAAATAATATTTGCAAGCAGTTTTAATTCCTCTGCGGATATCGCTGCGGTCTGCGCCGCCTGGGCAGCCAAAGCTGCCTGCTGGGCTTCGGCTGCGATGCGTGCTGCTTCCTCGGCTGCTGCCTTTGCCTGCGCCTCCGCTTCGATGCGTGCTGCTCCCTCGGCTGCTGCCTTTGCCTGGGCCTCCGCTTCGAGCCGCGCTGCTTCCTCGGCTGCCTTTGCCTGCGCTTCCGCTTCGATGCGTGCTGCTTCCTCGGCTGCTGCCTTTGCCTGCGCTTCCGCTTCGATGCGTGCTGCTTCCTCGGCTGCCTGTACTTCTTCTATCTCATTCTGTGCTGCTTCACTCGCCTCTGCCTGTAAAGCTGCTGTTTCATCCTGCTGTACTTCTTCCTCTGCAAAGAATTCATCTTCGGATGCTGTTTCTCCTGTCCGTTCAGCGATCACCTGCTCATTGGCTGCAACAGCCTCTTCGTTGGAAATCTCTGTCTCGACCAGATTTTCAGCCGGTACCCATCCTGCAATTTCTCCCGCCTGGATCTGCACCCAGTCGTTGTACTTTGCAAGGATCGCCACATGACCGTCCTCCATGACCTGACCAATCACCGCAGACGCTGTATTTGCTTCTGCATGAATGTCCAGCATGTCTTTCGCATCAATGACACCGATACCACTTGCCATAGCGGTTGTCGTATATGCACCCATCATCATAACAGATGTTAAAATGCCGACTGCACTACGAAACAACTTTCTGCCTTTTCCGTTCATTCTTACCTCCATAAATCTTACTCTGCTTCCCCAGCCATTCTGCCGGTGAAATTCAGGAGCTTTTTGTGGGACGCTCCCTGTTACAGAGCTGTTTCAATTGTTACAAACTTATTAACAATTGTTACGCATGATATGATAGCAATATTACAATCAAATGTCAAGCCGTTCACCCGGAACCACAAATTTCCGTTAGTTCCCCACAAAAGTTTTTCTTCTATTGTGATATTTTTACAACAAACCTCCGAAATCATCGCCTTTTTCTTACTATTTTTCAAAGTTTTCAACAAATGCCGCTTTAACATAGTAAATTCTCTTTTCATAAAAAGGACAGCCATTTTCTGCGGTTTTTTCGATTTTTTATAAAAAAAGAAGACCTGACGGGATTATTTTTTCCATCAGATCTTCCTTTATTCCTGTTTTTAACATTTTTGTAACAAACTATTTTACAGGCTTCTGGACTTTTCCACCGCAGTGATAACCGCATCGGTCACTGCGCCGCGGAAGCCTTTTTCCTCTAAAACGCGTACCGCCTGAATTGTGGAGCCTGCCGGGGAGCAGACCATATCCTTTAACTCTCCCGGATGCTTTCCGGTCTCAAGCATCAGCTTCGCGCTGCCGAGCACAGCCTGTGCAGCGCATTCATATGCCTGGCTGCGCGGCATGCCTTCCGCAACTGCACCGTCCGCCATCGCCTCGATCAGTATAAAAATCCAGGCAGGCGCACAGCCGCTGACGCCGGTCAGCACATCCATCAGGCGTTCCGGAAGCTCAACCGTCTTGCCGAAACTGTCCAGGACAGCCGCCGTTTTTTCTTTCATCTCAGGAGTTACCCTGCTGCCATAGCAGACTCCGGTACAGCCTTCCCCGACCAGTGCCGGCGTATTGGGCATCGCACGCACAAACGGAAGCGGCGCGCAGAACTGCTCTTCCAGCCACGCAAGGCTTTTGCCTGCCGCAATGCTCAGAATCGTCTTACCGGTCAGGTCAATGTCGCTGATCTGTCCGATCACTTTCTCCAGGAACTGCGGCTTTACGGCAAGAATCAAAAGCTCTGCCTGCCGCGCGGTTTCCAGGTTATCGCCTGTCACCGTGATGCCAAACATTTCATGTACTTTGCTTTCGGTCTCCGCCGTTTTTGCAGAACCGTAAATTTCCTCCGGCACAGCCAGGTGATTTCTCAAAACTCCTCCAATCATCGCCTGCGCCATATTTCCAAGTCCGATAAAACCGATTTTCATCTGTGCCTCTCATTTCTGCGCACGCTTTTTGCGCATGTCGAGTTTGTGTCAAGTGCGCGCAGACACAAATCTCGAGCTTAAAAAATGTTATTTTTCAAGCTTCGACCTTCTTTCAAATCGCCCTCTGCCGATGCGCTTCATACATCAGAATCGAAGACGCCACCGCTGCATTTAACGACTCCACTTTGCCCTCCATCGGAATTCGGATATAACAGTCCGCAAGCTCTGCAGTCTCTTCCCGCAGGCCGTTGCCCTCGTTACCGATCAGAAATGCCGTCCCCTTTGTGTAATCCTGACAGGCATAGGAATTTTTCCCGCGCAGATGCGCCGCGTATACGCTGACACCCGCCTGCTGTACCTGATGAACCGCCGCCGCAAAATCGTCCGCATAATAAAACGGAACGCGGTAGATGCTGCCCATCGTCGAACGGATAACCTTCGGGTTGTACAAATCGACTGTATCCCGGCTCATGATAATCCCGGAAACGCCTGCGCCCTCACCGGTTCGCAGCATCGTACCGAGGTTGCCGGGATCCTGTATATTTTCCAGAAGCAGAAACAGCGGTGCTTTGTCCCGCAGCATTTCTTCTATATTATAGTGAAACTGTTTCAGCACGCATAAAACGCCCTGTGGCGTGCAGGTATCCGATATTTTAGAAAAAACGCTGTCGGAAACAACTTCGTAGCCAACCTCTTCCAGATGCTCCCTGCAGCTGCACTTTTCCAGAAAGGATTCCGAAACATAGACCTCCTGCAGCTGCTCTCTCGGTGCTTCCAGAAACATCTTCACACCCTCTGCCAGAAAAACGTCCTCCGTTCTGCGCAGCTTCGACTTTTGATTCAATTGTACCAGCCTTTTGATCCGGCTGTTGGATGCTGCAGTAATCATGCAGGTTCCTCCGTTGATCTTTATGAAAACGCACAACGGCCACACACGTTTCGTGTGCAGCCGCCCCTTTGCGTCCTGTATCGTCAGGTGGCCAGCGCTTTGCTGACCTGATAATGATATTCGGGAATCTCTTTCTGCATCGCAAGGGCTTCCTCGATATCATAGTCTACAAATTCGCCGTGTTTGTAAGCCACAACACGGTTCGAGCTGCCTGCGCAGAGGATGTCTGCCGCATAAGCGCCCATGATAGAAGCATAATAACGATCCAGACAGGTCGGGCTGCCGCCTCGCTGCATGTACCCCAGGATGGTTGCTCTGGTTTCCACGCCCGTTGCCGCTTCAATTCTCTTCGCCATGGAAGTAGAATGACCGATACCTTCTGCATTGATGATCAGATGGTGAGTTTTGCCCTTTTTACGGTTGTTGATAATATTGTTAATCAGCTGCTGCTCGTCATAGTCGTACTTTTCAGGAAGAAGGATATCCTCCGCGCCGGTACCGACGCCGCACCACAGTGCGATATAACCGGCATTTCTGCCCATTACCTCGATAATACTGCAGCGTTCATGAGAAGAAGATGTATCCCTTACCTTATCGATTGCCTGCATCGCGGTATTGACTGCCGTGTCGAAACCGATCGTATATTCGGTACATGCAATATCCAGATCGATCGTGCCCGGCAGGCCGATCGTATTGATCCCAAGTCTGGACATCGCCTGCGCACCTCTGTAAGAGCCGTCGCCTCCGATAACAACCAGACCGTCGATGCCGTGTCTGCGGCAGATCTCCGCGCCCTTTTTCTGTCCGGCTTCCGTCTTAAATTCCAGACAACGCGCAGTTCCCAGAATCGTACCGCCCTTCTGGATGGTATCCGAAACACTGCGGGCATCCATATCTATGATTTCTTCATTTAACAGGCCCTGATAGCCTTTTTTAATGCCTTTTACTTTGACGCCGTTGCAAATCGCTTTCCGAACAACCGCACGGATTGCCGCATTCATACCCGGCGCATCTCCGCCGCTTGTAAGAACTCCAATTGTCTTTATCTTAGCTGCCATTGTTCCTCCTGTCTGCCGCTGCGGGCTGGACTTCAATCTTAAGATTTCAAAATCCGTAAAACCATTTTTTATTTTAATCGAAACGGGCTTTCTTTTCAATGGTTTTGTGAAACTTACATCAGCTTTACATTTTCTTCTCCAAACAGCTCTTCCAGCTGCTTTAAAAGCGCCTCGTCCCCATGAACGGTCTGATTCGCCCCAAGCTGCTTCATCGCGCGCGGATTTTCCACATAAATCACCACGGTATCCCTGCCGTCGGAAGCTGCGATTGCCGAAAGCAGCTTTTTTTCCTGCTGCTGATAGGCTTCCATCGTCGGAAACTTAATCCAGAGCTTTTTGGGGATTTCGTCAAAGGTCTGCACGGATTCACAGATCAGCTTCGCGTCTTTGTCCTCCTCTGCGGAAACGCGCCCCCGCAGGAGAACCTTTTCATCCTCCATCAGCTTGCTGCCGTACTGCTCATAGGTTTTCGGGAAAACGATAACTTCAATCGTTCCAACCAGATCCTCCACCTGTAAAAACGCCATCACCTTATCGTTTTTGGTATATTTGATCTTCTTTTCCTCGATAATTCCGCCGATGACCGCCTTTGCTCCGTCCTGAATATGGGCGCTGTTTGTCTCCTCATCCAGCATAAAATCTGCCGTCGTATTGGAAATATTCCTGCGCCAGAGCTGCTCGTATTCCTGCAGCGGATGCCCGCTGACATACACACCGAGGACTTCTTTTTCAAAGGTCAGAAGAATTTCCTTCGAATATTCCCCGACATCCGGAAAGCGGATTTCATAGTTTTTCTTTTCCGACTCGTCCACCAGATCGAATAAGGAAAGCTGTCCCGCCATATTATTTTTCCGGTTCTGCTGATTCTGATCCATCAGCTGTACAAATACGCTCATAAACTGCTTGCGTGTTCCCTCAAGGCTGTCGAATGCACCCGCTTTGATGAAGTTTTCCACGTTGCGCTTATTGACTTCCGTATCGGACATTCTGGATAGAAAATCCTGCAGGTTTTTGAACACGCCCCGCAGCTTCCGCTCTGCGATCACCGCGTCCGCAACCGGATGTCCTACACCCTTGATCGCAGTCAGTCCGTACCGGATTGATTTTCCCGATACCGAAAATCCCGGCTCTCCCTCGTTGATATCCGGCGGCAGAATCGCGATTCCCATCTGGCGGCAGACCAGAATGTATTCCGCCACTTTTCCGGGGTTATCGATTACAGAAGTCATCAGGGACGCCATAAATTCCACCGGATAATAATATTTCAGGTAAGCCGTCTGGTAAGCGACAACCGCGTAGCATGCGGCGTGGGACTTGTTGAACGCGTATTTTGCAAAATCCATCATTTCCGCGTAAATTTCCAGACCGACCTTTTCCGGAATGCCCCGGGCCACACAGCCGGGCACGCCCTCCTCGGGATTGCCGTAAACGAAATTCGCCCGTTCTTTTTCCATGACAGACTGCTTTTTCTTGCTCATCGCACGACGAACCAGGTCGCTTCGTCCCATCGTGTAGCCGCCGAGGTCGCGCACAATCTGCATAACCTGCTCCTGATACACGATACAGCCGTAGGTCGGAGACAGGATCGGTTCCAGCTCCGGACAGGAATAGGTGATCTCGTCGTGATTGTTTTTTCCTTTAATATATTTTGGAATAAAGTCCATCGGCCCGGGACGGTACAGGGAAATACCCGCGATGATATCCTCAAGGTTCTGGGGCTTTAGCTCCTTCATGAAGCTTTTCATCCCGCCGCTTTCCAGCTGGAACACGCCGTCCGTCCTGCCGGTGCAGAGCGAATCCAGCACTTTTTTATCGTTATAATCCAGATGCTCCATATCGAGCTTCACACCGGTGTCATGCTCAATCATCTTGACCGCGTGGTCGATTACTGTCAGGGTTCGAAGCCCCAGAAAGTCCATTTTTAACAGTCCGAGCTCTTCCAGCGTCGTCATCGTAAACTGCGTTGTGATCGAACCATCCGACCCCCGTGAAAGCGGTACAAAATGATCTGCCGCCTCCGGGCAGATCACAACCCCTGCTGCGTGCATCGAGGTGTGGCGCGGCAATCCCTCCAGCCGTTTACTCATATCAATCAGCACGTGCACCTGTTCATCGCTCTCGTAGAGCTTGCGCAGCTCTGCGTTCATTGACAGTGCCTTATCAATCGTCATGTTCAGCTCGTTCGGAATCATTTTTGCAATCGAATCCACAAAGGAATACGGCAGATCCATGACGCGCCCGACGTCGCGGATGACACCCTTTGCCGCCAGCGTACCGAATGTGACAATCTGCACAACCTTTTCTTTTCCATATTTGCGTCCGACATAATCGATGACCTCCTGTCTGCGTTCATAACAGAAGTCGATATCGATATCCGGCATGGAAACTCGTTCCGGGTTCAGGAAACGCTCAAACAGCAGGCTATAACGGATCGGATCAATATTCGTGATATGCAGGCAGTAGGAAACGATACTTCCAGCTGCACTTCCACGTCCAGGTCCTACCGGAATACCGTTTTCTCTGGCATAGTTGATAAAATCCCACACGATCAGGAAATAGTCCACATATCCCATGCGCTTGATAATACCCAGCTCGTATTCCAGACGCTTCTGCAGCGTGCCGTCGTCCTCCGGATAGCGCTCTTTCATGCCGTCAGTGCACAGCTTATTCAAATATCCCCAGGAATCATAGCCCTCCGGCACATCAAAATGCGGCAGCTTCGTCTTACCAAACTCGATTTCCACATGACAGCGGTCTGCAATTCGCTGTGTATTTTCCACTGCCTCCCACGCATAGGGAAACAGTCCCTTCATCTCTTCTTCGCTTTTGACGAAATACTGACCGCCCTCGTAACGCATCCGGTTTTCGTCGGAAAGCTTTTTGCCGGTCTGGATACACAGAAGGATATCGTGGGGCTTTGCGTCCTCCGCATAGGTGTAGTGCACGTCGTTCGTGCATACTAACGGAATGTCCAGTTCTCGCGACATCTGTAAAAGCGCCATGTTTACGGTCTGCTGCTCCGGGATCCCATGATCCTGCAGTTCCAGAAAATAATTATCCTTCCCAAAAATCGACTGATACTTTAATGCGCATTTTTTTGCTTCCTCCGGCAGTCCTTTCTGGATATAGCGCGGCACTTCACCTGCCAGACACGCAGACAGCGCAATAATTCCCTCGTGAAATTCCTCCAGAACCTCCATATCGACACGCGGCTTGTAATAGTACCCCTCCGTAAAACCGCGGCTGACGATTTTGCTCAGATTCGCGTAACCAGTATTATTTTCCGCCAGAAGCACCAGATGGTAATACCGGTCATCCCCGCCGGCAATCTCCCGGTCAAAACGGGAATTGGGCGCAACATAGACCTCACAGCCCAAAATCGGATTGATACCCTCTGCCCGCGCCGCACGGTAAAAATCGATCACACCGTACATTGCGCCATGGTCGGTAATCGCCGCAGCCGTCATGCCCAGCTCCTTGACTCGTTTTACATATTCTTTGATTTTATTGGAACCGTCCAGCAGGCTGTACTCTGTATGGACGTGCAAATGTGCAAATGCCATATTTTTGTAATTTCCTATTCTTGTTCTGTCTGAGTTTCCTTTGCTGTCCCATCGGGCGCAGAGAAGTCAAAGGCAGGGCTTTCTGTCCCGGTTTCTGACTTTTGCCCGCTCTTTGTCACAGACCTCGTGCCGATGCTGCCTGTCCGGTCGGATGCTGCCGCATTGTTTTCACTGATGCTGTCTGCTTCCCGGTCAGATACAGCGCTGTTTTGACTGACTGCGTTTTGTCCGGACACATCACCGCTTTCATGAACCTCTTTTACACTGCCTTCTCCGCTGTCTGTCAGTACAAGTCTGTCGTTTTCCACTTTCCATGTCTCGTACCAGCTTCCTTCCGCGTCCGAAAAGTTGACATGAATCCTGTCGTTTTCCCCGGATAAAATCTGTATTTTCCCGGAATCTGATCCAACCTGCCGCAGGATACTCTTTAACACTGCTTTGCCGTTTTTATACTGTAACAGCTCTTTTTCACGGATTTCTTCTAATCGATACTCTGTCAGTGTGCGCAGGCTGATGTCATAATATCCCGGCGCGCCCAACGTCCCGGCAGTCCATGCCATCAGATCGCCGTCATCGTCCAGCTCAAAGTGCCCCATCTGTTTTAACAGGCGCACTGCTCCTTGCTCCTGCACACCAAACAGCATGTCGCTGACGCCGGACACTTCGTAGCCACGATACAGCACAAAGGCGCTTCCCAGCTTTTCCAGCTCCTTAAAGGCAAAATTCTCTTCTTCCAAAACTGCGCCGTCCGCGCCGACAAACCACAGGTCGCATACCGGCGCGCCGAACGCTCCGTCATACCTGCCGATCGCCGCAAATGTTTCTTTTTTGCCATTCCCATCGTAATCCGCCGTCTCTGCAAAACACAGCGCATCCTCCGGGTACTCCTGTACCTCCAGAATCTGTGCAACCGCCTGACCCACCGCCGCGCGGGCTGTTTTCTGTACTTTATCCAGACGGTTTTTCGTAAATTCGTTTGGAATATCCTCCAGGCTCTCCAGCGCTTCTTCCTGCTCCAATCTCGACGGGAAGAAGAATCCATCCCCGCTGATCGTCTCCGACGCTTTGGTCAGCCTTCCCTGATCCAGGCTGCTGATGCACCAGCTGTACTTCGCAACCGCATGATCGATTCCTTCTTCCTGTCCGACCGACTGCCCGGCTTCTCTGCAGCGATAGGCAATTTTGTCCTCCCCAATTGCATAAAACCAATAGGTATATTCTGTATTTTCATCCGTCTGCGTGTAGAACTGCTCTTCCAGCTTTTCCTTCCACGCCTGTGCCTCTTCATCCGAATCCTCTGCAGACACATACGCCAAATATTCCGACGCTGTCAGCTCCCGATACGAACGCTCTGCAAATCCGTCCGCTGTTCTTTCATAATAAACAGGAACCGTCTCTTTTGCACTGTCCCATTCCGAAACAAGCGGATCGTACACCGTCTTCTCTACAGGATAAAACGTACAAACGCCGTCCTTTGTCGCTTCGATCGTCTCGGCATCCTCCAGAAGCTTTTCGCACTTTTGATCTTTTACCGTCCAGACAGCCGCCTGTTTTTTGCCGGAGACTTCCGTTTCCAGAATAACAAACGGATTCCCGATTCCCGTCACCTGCTGCAGTCCGGTTACGACGATTCCTTTTTCCAGAAGCCTTGCCGACTCGCCGTCATAATACCAGAGATCGCCGGAAATCCGCCCGCGCGCTGTCAACGGTGTGCTCTCAAACATCAGCAGAAAGCTTTCATTTGCGTTGCTGTCATACTTCGCCATGTTCTGCAGGCAAAGCGTCTTGTCACCGTACTCCTTCTGCGAAAGAACTGCCGTCAGCGCTGCGTTTTCTGCGCGGCTTAAGCGATCGTGTCCCGCCAGCTTACCGGTAAACGCATCCGATTTCTGCGCGTATGCTTCATAAACGGAGTCGGTCACTTCTGTCATCAGGGCCGGAATTTGAGGAGCTGTTGCTGCCGCAGATTCTGTAGCGGTGTCGGTCTGCGTTTCGCCGGTCGCAGGCATCTCGCTGTCTGCTGTTGCCGCGGTATCGCCGTGCTGCCCTTCGCCGCCGGTCGCTGTTGTGCTATCCTGTATCTCGTCATCGGTCGCAGTATCGCTATCCTGCCTCTCATTGGTCACTGCAGCGGTGCCGGTTCCTGTACTGACATTCTGTGTTTCACCTGCTACAGACGTCTCGTCATCTGCTGTTGCCGCAGCATCGCTGTCCTGCGCCATAGCGTCTATGGTTTCCCCTTCAAAAAAGTTCTTTCCGGCTTGCTGCGCTCGCGCTGCATATTCACTGATATTCGGCGTGCAGCCTGAAAACAGCATCGCTGCCGCCATCAGACATGCTGCTGTTACCTGTTTTCTTTTCATTCGTATCGATCCCCTTATTTTATGATGCCAGGGTCACAAGGTCTAAGCCCACATGAGCTTGCTCATAGGTAGGTGAAAGACCTTGTGACCCGCCCCGATAGGAGCATAAAAGTGGGATGATAATCCCACGATATGCGACTATCGGGCAGGATTGTGGGAGTGCGCAGCACGGAACAATCCGTAGGCATTAAGTCTGGGGCTTTTGACCCCGACCTCATTTTATGCAGGATTCCAAAATTCCTGCCCGGTTATGATCCCTGCTGATTTTTACACCACCGGTTCTATTTCTCACTTTGTTTTGTTGAGTTGAGTATACCATGCCCGTTTGGAAAATTCCATCCTTATCAGACTGGCAGCTTCCGATAAATGTTTCGCCAGCTGATACCTGATCGCTTTGTCCCGCTCTGTAACATAAAAAAGAATGTGCCTTGGCACATTCTCGCGCCGAGGCGCGGTTGCCTCGGCAACCATCTACCACTGCGCCGAGTGCGCATCCTCGCGGAGCGTTTTTATCGTATGGAAACGAAGTTTTCTATACGATAAAAAATCCCACATCCACCACCGAAGCAGCATAACGCTGCCACGGCAGGAACATGGGATTATATAAGGTACCTTATTTGTAACTGTTCAGAACAGGTCGAAGCACTTGCTGCTGAGACCGTAAGAATATGATTGAGTCATGCAAAATCCCTTCGGCGAAGCCGATTTGGAATGGATTTTGCATCGTAACTGTGAGGGAACTGAACAGTTACTCTTATTTTACAAAAGGGTGGATCTTACAGATACTTCTTCAGATCTTCTGCCTTATCCAGCTTCTCCCAGGGCAGATCCAGGTCGTTGCGGCCGAAGTGACCGTATGCGGCAGTCTGCTTGTAGATCGGACGGCGCAGGTTCAGCATCTTGATGATGCCTGCCGGGCGCAGGTCGAAGTTCTCACGGATGATCTCAACCAGCTTCTCATCGGAAATCTTGCCGGTGCCGAAGGTATCTGCCATGATAGAGGTCGGCTGTGCTACGCCGATTGCGTAAGACAGCTGGATTTCACACTTGTCAGCCAGTCCTGCTGCAACAATGTTCTTTGCAACATAACGTGCTGCGTAAGCTGCGCTTCTGTCAACCTTGGTGCAATCCTTACCGGAGAAAGCACCGCCGCCGTGACGTGCATATCCGCCGTAGGTATCTACGATGATCTTACGGCCGGTCAGACCAGCGTCACCGTGAGGTCCGCCGATTACAAAACGTCCGGTCGGATTGATAAAGAACTTGGTGTTCTCATCGATCAGCTCTGCAGGCAGAATCGGATCAAAGACATATTTTTTGATATCCTCGTGAATCTGTTCCTGTGTTACATCGGGATCATGCTGTGTGGATAATACAACTGCTTCCAGACGAACCGGCTTGTCGTTTTCATCATATTCTACAGAAACCTGGCTCTTGCCGTCGGGTCTTAAATAGGTCAGTGTGCCGTCTTTTCTTACTTTGGTCAGCTGCTGTGCCAGCTTGTGCGCCAGAGAGATCGGGTAAGGCATATATTCCTCTGTCTCGTTGGTTGCATAGCCGAACATCATACCCTGGTCACCAGCGCCGATTGCTTCCAGCTCTTCCTCAGACATCTGGTTTTCTTTTGCTTCCAGAGCCTTGTCAACGCCCATTGCGATATCGGAAGACTGCTCGTCGATCGAAACCATAACAGCACAGGTGTTGCCGTCAAAACCATACTCAGACTTGTCGTAGCCGATCTCCTTAACCGTCTCACGAACGATCTTCGGAATATCTACATATGCGTTGGTGGTGATCTCACCGGTTACCAGTACGAAACCGGTACAGCTTGCTGTCTCGCAGGCTACACGGCTCATCGGGTCTTTTTCCATCAGTGCGTCCAGAATTGCGTCGGAAATGGCATCGCACATTTTGTCGGGATGTCCTTCTGTTACAGACTCAGAAGTAAATAAACGTTTTTCCATCTGTTCCTCCTTAGATGTTTGCTGTGAAAAATAGGATCCTGCTCTACAGGATTCTTTCCCTGTGGCGGATCGCATTCGCGACATCTTTCCATTCCGCCTCGGTGCGATTCTGTAGAGCGTTTTTATTTCATAGGACGCATTTTCCTATGAAACAAAAAGATCCGCTAAAAAGCGGATCCGATAGTTTGATAATCAAATCCTCTTATTGTTCGATTGCTTCCATCCCGGAAACGGGACTTCTATTCGCTCAGGCTGGCACCTTCCGAAAAAACGGGGTTGCCGTGGCTTCACAGATCCTATGTATCTCCACCACTCTGAATAAGAGAAGGCACAATATTGAATTTTCTTATCAGGTACTCATTTAAAATACTATAGCGCCCTGTATTTGTCAACAGGACAATTTCTGAAAAGTGTCTCAGCCAATCTTCAAGCGGAATTTCTGCAATTCCCGTTCGGATTCCACCTTTTCGATCTGGGCGCCGAGGCTCTGCAGTTTTGCTGGAAAATCCTCATATCCGCGTTCGATATAACGGATATCGTCAATGACAGACATTCCTTCCGCTGCCAGCGCTGCGATAACAAGCGCTGCTCCGGCACGCAGATCCGGCGCATTGATGCTCGCTCCGGTATATCGGGAAACGCCGTCGATGATCGCAGTATTTCCTTCCACCTTAATGCTTGCGCCCATGCGGATCAGCTCGTCCACATAGCGGAAACGATTTTCAAAAATACTCTCTGTTACAATGCTCGTGCCGCAGCACAGACCCAGCGTCACCGCGATCTGGGGCTGCATATCCGTCGGAAAGCCCGGATACGGCAGAGTCTTTACCTGTGTATGTTTGAGCGGTCTGGAAGCCACTACCCGGACAGCATCATCCGACTCTGTCACTTCACAGCCGATTTCCGACAGCTTTGCGGAAATAGATTCCAGATGCTTCGGAATCACGTTTTTGACCGTCACATCGCCGTGCGTCGCAGCGGCAGCAAACATAAACGTGCCGGCTTCGATCTGATCCGGGATGATCGGATATTCCGTCTTATGCAGTCGCTCTACACCACGGATACGGATCACATCCGTACCTGCGCCCTTGATATTGGCTCCCATGCTGTTTAAAAAGTTCGCCAGATCCACAACATGAGGTTCTTTTGCCGCATTTTCGATCGTTGTTCTGCCCTCTGCCAGCGCTGCAGCCATCATGATATTGATTGTCGCCCCGACGCTGACAACGTCCAGATAAATGTGCGCGCCGCACAGATGGGACGCTTCCGCCGTAATCATGCCATGCGCGATCTCAACCGTCGCGCCCAGTGCCTTGAACCCTTTGATATGCTGGTCGATTGCACGGCAGCCGATATCGCAGCCGCCCGGCAGTACAACTGTAGCCTTTTTATATTTTCCAAGAAGGGCTCCCAAAAAGTAATAGGATGCCCTGATTTTCTTGACAGAATCACCATTAACCGTTAAGTCATGAATCAGAGAACCGTTAATTTTAACGGTGTGACGGTCAACCCGCTCCACATGAGTGCCAATCCCCGCCATCGCGTCCAAAAGGATGTTCGTATCCCGTACATCCGGCATATTTTCGATCAGTACGGTCTCATCCGTCATCAGGGAAGCAGCCAGAATCGGCAGCGCCGCGTTTTTTGCGCCCCCGATTTCAACCTCGCCGACCAGCGGATTTCCGCCATTGATTGCATACTGTTCCATATTTCCTCTTATTTCTGCTGCACAGGCAGCCTGTCCATCGCATCAATTTCCTCTTTCAGCGCCTGAAAAAAGAAATCCCTGAATTTTATTTTCAAATCTGTTTTGCTGCGCATGCAGCATCTGCATGCAGCATCTATTTATTATAATCTTCTTCTGTTTTTCGTCGTTTATGCACGTCAAAAACGGCAAAAAGAATCCTTTACCGTCCTTGTGGTTATAGCATATTCCACTTCATTTGTAAACTAAAACTTTCAGTTCAGGTAATTCAGCGGGTTCACTGCCTGTCCGTTAATCCGGATTTCAAAATGCAGGTGCGGTCCGGTGCTTCGGCCCGTGTTTCCGCTCAGGGCAATTTTCTGCCCCTGGCTGACCTTCTGTCCGACGCTGACCAAAACCTTGCTCAAGTGTCCATAGCGGGTTTCTCTGCCATCCGCATGCTGAATGTAAACGACGTAGCCATAGCCGCTGCCCCAGCCTGCCCTTGTAACCGTACCGCCGCTGGATGCCATGACCGCCGTACCGATGGGGGTTGCCCAGTCAATTCCCTTATGATTCGTGGACGCTCCCTTCTTGGGTGCTTTTCTGCCGCCAAAGCCAGAGGAAAGCCGTCCGCCGGAAATCGGCTTGATATAGGTCGGTGGAACCTTGGTTCCGCGCTCCACGATCTTCGGAATAGCCTCTACGATAACCTCTTCCTTCAAAATCTCCTGTGATTCCACAGCATCATTTCGATAAGTCACAAGTGCCGCTGCTTTTCGGAAGCCTGCAGAGGGCTGCTGACGCAGCTCTGTCTTTGTCGTATACCATTCGTCATTGTCGATATATACCACATCTGCTTCGTAGGTATCTTCCATATAAATCTGTTCCGTATGCACAACAGAAAGCTCCGGCTCCGGTACGGTGATGATCAGCTCATCACCGGTACGGATGACAGAATTTTCATTGTCCAGAGTCGGATTGATCGCAACGAGATTCGCAATCGCCAAACCGTTATCCTCTGCGATCTGGGAAAGCGTATCTCCCGCCTTTACTTCATAAATCTGCTCTTTCTGCTGATCCGCCGTCACCTCGGAAATCGCGGTTTCCAGCGGCGTGATCTCGTTTTCCATCAAATAGGCATCCACGATCTCGACCGTATCACCGAAATCGACGGAAACCGTGCCGTATTCCATCTGGGAAAAATCCACCGTTCCCTGATCCGGCTCAATCTCTTCAAACAGCTCGTCAAAAAAGCGTTCCGCCCCGGCACCTTCCCCCGCTGCGTGCTGCAGCTGTCCGGTGCTGTCGTCTTTTTTGGAAACCGAAGTCGTCAGGACGTTCAACTGTCTGTCCGGGTCAATCACAATATCTGCACGATAGGCATGTTCTGTATCGTACCGGTCAAGTGCAGCCTGCAAAAGTGCCCGAACGTCACTGCTGCTGCCCAGGTTTACCGTATATTCGTTGATTTTTACCGTATAAGCATGCTGCAGCGTTGTGGAAATGCTGCCTTTTAAAACATCATAAATCGCTTTATATAAGTTGTGCCGGCTGTCTGTATTTCCAAAAAGCAGCTCCTGCCCCTCGGAAGTGATTTCAACCGGGATATATACCATCGTACCTTCTGTTTCAGTGATTTCGCGGCGCGCCTCGGCGACAAGCCTTTCTACCTCCTCCGGGTCGCTGCTGTTGCCAATTTCCGTTCCGTTGACGCTGACTTTATAAAAATTATCGCCTGTTTTCTGAAATCGTGGAAAAGACGGCACACCAAAAAGGAGTACCAGCAATGTGATTCCCGTCGTCGCAAACCAGGTCTTTTTGATCAGTCCTCTATATTTCTTCAATCTGTTCATCTTTTCTTCTTTTTCTTTTTGGCTACGCTGTAGCCGAACGTCCCAATTGCTTCCCCAAGTCCGTAATATGTGCCGTGGGAGTACACGATCGGGTCCGCTTTTTCCAGATGAAACCGTCCCGTTTCATCCATCCACTTCTCGTCCACACTGACCGAAACGACCTCTGCCACAAACATCGTGTGGCTGCCGAGCTCTATCTTCTGCGTCACGCGGCATTCCAGGCTGACCGGGCTTTCCGCGATCTGCGGTACCGACACTTTCTGTCCCGGCCACGGTGTCAGATTCATTTCTGCAAATTTGTCCACGTCCCGACCGCTTCTGACGCCGCAGAAATCTGCTGCTTTCGTCAATTCCTTCGTCGTCAGGTTAATGACAAATTCTCCTGTCTCTTCAATACAATGATAGGAATATCTTTCCGGGCGCACCGAAATAGACACCATCGGCGGATTGGAACAGACCGTACCTGTCCATGCAACGGTGAAAATATTCGGCTTTCCGTCTTTGTCCGCAACCGAAACCATGACCGCCGGAAGCGGGTAAAGCATATTGCCCGGCCGCCAGTTTACGCGGCCCATTAAAACAGCCCTGCAATCTGCGCCGCTGCCAGAACAATATTCGCCAGCGCGGTCACGAGGGTAATAATCATCAGAGGTCTGAGTCCTCTGCCCTGCTTCTGCAAATGCTCATTGCGGCGGACAAGTTCGTCATTCTGTGCCGCTATCGCTTCGGTCTGCTTCTTTACTTCATCTACGACAACCGCCTGTACGTTGCGGTATACCTTTACGTTTTCCTTATGGGTAAAATCATCGGACTGCTTTAAGAGCTGCTTGATCTCATCCATATGCTCCAGGATCGCCTGTTCAATCTGACTGACCTGCTCTGCAGTTTCCTGATTTTTCTGCTGTGCTTCGTCGAGGCGCAGCAGTCCTTCTTTTGTATAGTTCTGCAGTCTAACCATACATTCCTGTGCGGTGCGGTTGATGCTGTCCTGGCTTCCTTCTGCCATCCGGCTTAAATTGCTCGTGCCGGTTTCGATAATTTTACGCAGTCCGCCGGCGCTCTCCGTCGTCACACGCTGGATTCCTTCAATGCTCTGCTCCGCCAGATTCTGCATTCCGGCAGCGCTCTGATCCGTATATTTCTGAATCACATCCAGAGCTTCCACATTTTTTCGTGTAACCTGACGGATCTCATTTAAGTAATTTTCGTATTCTACAAGCGATTCTCTCAAACGCTTTGCTTCCAAATCCTGCATGTATTTCCCTCTCTGTCTGTTCCGTTCCCAATCCTGTGTCCCGGGGCAAAGTATCCTTTCCCCAAAATCGCATCTTTTACAACAGTGTATATTCTGTTTTATTGTATCATTATTACCATTTTGAAACAAGATCAAAACAGAGGTTCTTTCAGCGCTTTTGTTTTATTCATTTTGCACTGTTTTTCTTTTATGTCTTTCACGTTTTTGTGCTAATTAACCACATATTAACATTGCGTTCATAATTTGTTCATATTTAATTGCTATACTGAGTTTGTCGTTAAGGAACGAAACTTAACGATCTACCAAAGGAAACACAGATAATTTTTTCATAATAGCCCAGGTGCCGGGAGGCCCTGGGCACTCCTCATTTTTGGAGAGAAATTTTCCGTTTCATGTCTAGTACATCGTTTTCGAAATAACTATACCACTCACTTGCCTGTGAATCCGATTGCACAGGTATGCAGGATTCTCCGCCTGCAGCGGGTCACGTAAGCGACATTATTCCTCTCCGCCGCAGTGCGATCCTCGCGGAGCGTTTTTTAATGGATAGAAACGATGTACTAGCCATTAAAATAGAATGTGCCTTGGCACATTCTCGCGCCGAGGTGCGGTTGCTTCAGCAACCATCTACCCTTGCGCCGAGTGCGCATCTTCGCGGAGCTTTTTTATTGGATCGAAACGCAGTTTCGATCCAATAAAAAAGCAGCCCGATCGCATCCGCGTCCGAACTGCCTCAATCCCCTAAAAGTTTTTCGAAAACAATAGAATCCACGCTCTGCGAGCATTCTATTGTCATGAATAAAGCGAACCCTGACAGGATCGGTCAGCCGTCAGGCTCCATCCGTGTCTTCCTTGCTCAATGCCTTAATCTCTTCGTTCAACTCCTGCATCCGGTTATCGAGCGCAGATACCATGCCTGCACATTCGATCAGCTCTCGCTTGACATGCTCCGGCGCATTGCCCTCGAATTTGTAATTGATCTTGTGCTCCAGGCTCGCCCAGAAATCCATCGCTACCGTACGGATCTGAATCTCCACCTTTACATCAACAGTGCGGTCAGACAAAAATACCGGAACGGTCACGAGCATATGATAGCTCTTATAGCCGCTCGCTTTCGGCAGGCGAATGTAATCCTTGACTGCGATGACATGAATATCATTCTGCAGTCGAATCATCTCCGCGATTCTGTAAATATCCGATGTAAAAGAACAAATTACACGGATTCCCGCAATATCATTGACATACTTCACCATATTTTCGATCGTGGATTCATATCCATGCCTGCGCAGCTTCTTTACGATACTCTCCGAAGTCTTAATTCTGGATTTAATATGTTCGATCGGATTATATTGATGAACGTGCTGAAATTCGTCGTTTAAAATTTCCAGCTTCGTATTAATCTGTTTCAGGGCGGCATTATAAACCAATATCACTTCCTGCCACGTTTCGATCTGGCTTTCTGCATCCAATAAAAGTTCCATACCTTCGGCCTCTCTTTTCTTAATAATTTTATTATAGCATACCCAATGCGGAAACAGACGGATTTCATTAAAATTTTAGATATTCCGCCCAATCTTCCTCCGGTTTTTCACTACACAAATATATTTATGCACTTCCTCCGGGATTTATGCTATACTGACGTAAACATCTTTCACACAAAGGAGATTTTTCATGTTCCGTTTATGGGCGCGCACATTTCAAAATAACCACATGTTAAACGATACCGTCATCTGCGACGACCGCGAAGAAACCAGAACCCATAAAGTTTTCGACGCGCTGCAGGAGGTCTGCATGCAGTTCGACCTCGGAAAGCCAATCTGGCTCGACAGCAATATCAACGATTTCCGCCGCCATGCCAAAACACGCTTCCGCCAGGATTCTTTTGTGGAGGAAATCGACTTCGATTACCTGGAAATCCAGGTGATTGAGGAGGATTGAAAGCTGCATCATTTTTGAAACCTGCGACTTATTCAGGTGTCTTGGATGATCAACCCGTCAGGCATCAAGGTCGGAGACTTTTGCCCGACATCTTAAATATCATATAGTATGGAAACGGAAACGAGAACCGTACGGCATTTGCTAATGCGGTCTGCTCGTTTCTTTTTTTATGTCACAGTTCACTCGTATCCTTCTGGGTTCAGATTCCGTGCTTGCACGAAAATCTGAACTCAGAAGGGTACGAAGGGAGCGCCATTTTATGAGCAAAAAGAGCTGCAAAGCAGCGGAAAGCATCGAAGATGCGCTTTTGCGAATGGCGCGTGTGAACGGTAACTTTTTTTCTATCATCTCTTCTTGACATTTTGTCGCTTTTCATGTAGTATCTGCATATATTACATGTAGTTTTAAATACTACGTGCAATATTTTGTAATGCCACATCGTTTGTTAAACGAACATTCTGTTATACCTGACACAGAATGCCCGCAAAATACGCATTCCATTGTATCCAAATGTAAGGAGGAGGTACTACTATGAACATAACTATTCGGGAACCCGGAAGCGCACTCACCCATTTTATCGCCATGCTGCTCGCTCTCTGCGCAGCAGTCCCGCTGTTAGTCCGCGCAGCTGTCCACTCCGGTGTAAAAAGCCTCACTGCAATGACAGTTTTCATGATCAGCATGGTTTTATTGTATGCCGCCAGCACGATATACCATTCTGTCAACTGCTCCGGGCGCGTTCTGCGCATCTTTCGGAAAATGGATCATATGATGATTTTCATCCTGATCGCAGGGACCTATACGCCGGTATGCCTGCTGACCCTGCCAAAGCCCTCCGGTCTGATGCTGCTTGCCGCAGTCTGGGGAATCGCGCTGGTCGGAATTTTTATCAAAGGCTTCTGGATCACCTGTCCAAAATGGTTTTCCTCTGTTTTGTATATCGCAATGGGCTGGAGCTGCCTGTCCGTTCTGGGACAGCTGTTTTCCCTGCTTCCGCTTCACGCCTTTTTATGGCTGCTCGCCGGCGGACTGATCTATACTGCAGGCGGCATTATCTACGCGCTCAGGCTGCCGCTGTTTGACGCACGGCATCCGATGTTCGGCTTACACGAAATTTTTCATTTGTTCGTCATGGCCGGCAGCCTGTGTCATTTTGTGTTTATGTTCTGCTATCTTGCGTAAAAATCTCCATTCCGCAGGCGCCTTACACTGAAGGAACCTCGTACGATCAATAGCTGCTTTGTGACGCCTGCGGCACGGACTGTGTATACAAAGCCAGCTGCTCTGCAGACACCAGATTTCCATCTGCATCTGACATTTTTCTTATTCCGTACCTGCTTCGCTCCGCCACCATTGCACCAGCCCCGCCTGACATCAGTGCCGCCGCTGTCATCCCTGTCCCCATCGCAGCTGGCGATGCTCCCCTCAGGCGGGATGTCTGGATAAACTGCAGCGCTGCTGCCGTGCGCCCTGCCTGTGCAAGCTCCCGCGACACCGAATACAACATCAGAAACGTCATATACTGGCGCGCAGTCAGCTTTTCTCCCATCAGATTTACAAGGCCGTTTACCTCCTGCGCAGAAAGGCTGACCGCTTCAAATGTTCCTGCCGGAAGTCCCGCCAGCTCCATAATCTGATGCAGCTGTTCCAGCCATTCACTGGAAATCCGCCCTTTTTCATGGATATAAGCAGGGCGCTCCGGATTGCGAAATTTCTGGAACAGCCATCCCATCTTTTCAGATTCGACAAGCGCGGTGGGATTCGTACCAACGCCCACAGAACGGATTTCTGTACCGCGTGCATACACTGGTTCAGCTCCCGATACCTTTGCAGATTGCTTCGCAGCGATACCATTTGTTCGCAGGCTCTCCTGTGTGAACTGCTGCAGCTTCATAAATCCCACGCAGAGCCGGTCGCGCTCTTCCAGTTCTTTTTTCAGAAGCTGTGCCATCAATAAAAGGATGCCGGACATCGCGCAGTCCATCCGCACAGAATCCTTCCACGGCGCTTTCATTTCTTTCCATTCCTGCACACTCAGCCTGTCGCACTGCTGCATACGCTTCCAGAGAAATCCCCAGCTTCCCTGTAAAAAATGGCAAACCTGATTTTTTCCTTTTTCAAACTCGTCCATGGATTCCTCTTCCAGCTGCTCAAAAATTCCCGCTGCCAGAATCGCGTAGCGCCGCTGTTTCCATCCAAACTGCTCCAAAAATACCGGATATCGGCGCATCCATGCAATCCCCTTCTCATTCCAGAGATCTATTTTCTCCTGCTTCTGCCGGTTCATCCAGCTTCTCGCACCTTTCTGGTTGGCAGCCGCATAGACCGCCGCAGGCATCAAATAAATCCAGCTGTCTTCGGCGCGTTGTTCCATGCAGAGAAGCAATCCTGTCTCCTGCACATTTAACGTTCCCTGTTTTTCTTTTTCCCGAAAAAGCGTCAACGCATACAGACTGTCCTGCTCTGCACTGCAAAAATACAGATACTCTCCCCGTCTATTCTTCATGTTCTACCTCCAGAAAATCGCCGTCCATAAGCATTGAAAATGTCTTTTTCTCCTGATTGTAAAGATATACATGATTGGACAGAACCTCCTCCGGTCTGGTACATTCCCGGTTCGTTTCCTGCAAACTGTACTCCACTATTTCCGGAGAAATCATTCCGACGCCATGAATTTGTGCCTCATGAATACTCGTGAACGCAATATAAAAGTCACCGCCCAGATCCTGCGCGATTTTCTCCGCAACACCCGGATAAAAAACGGCAATCGCTCCGTTGATTTCCAGCGTATTTGTCAACAGATAGCTGCGCATGCCCGGCGGGATTTTCTGTTCGTCGTCCTCCCCCATAAAAATGCCGTTCTCGTACCGCTTTCCGTCCCAGCCCATCAGGCACTGGATCGAATACAGCCGCGGCGGATACAAAAAGCTCGTATTGACCAGCGCTGCCCGCATTACCTCCGCTTCGGGGACCATCCATTTCTGAACCTGATCCCGGTACACCTTCGTCGTAAAATAATCTCCTCCCAGATGAGATAAAACGCAGTACAGCACCAGCGCTACATCCCCGATGCGGATATACGGCACGTTTACAAGCTCGCTTCGGTAAAAATCCAGATTGAGCGGACGAAGAATCAGCATATTTTTCATTTTTCCGTACTCACTTTTTTCTGAAAGAGCCGTATTTTCCTGCGCTTCCACTGCTGCCTCAAGAACCCGAAGCACCCGCTCTTTTTCCTGCTTCTGCACCTTTTTATCCCCGCTGCAGAGCCTATCGAGCATCCCTTTTGTCGCCTTTAAACGAGCACAGCAGTCCCTGCATCCATTTTTAAAGCAGAATAGAAAACTGTCCTCCTCCGTCAGAATCTGAAACGGGTAAGGAAATTCCGACTCTACCTCCTTTTGCAGAAACGCCCGCGCATATTCCATTTTTTGTGTGTCGTCCATTCGCCCGTTACTGAAAACTTATAAAAAGTTATAAACTTTTATGTTTCATTCCTACTTCAACGAGTATGCTTTTGATGGCATAAATACCTATCTACTCACAAGTTCTTGTACTCTCCATAGGCGTAAATTCCGAATTAACGCATCCGTACATATTTGCATTAACATTTAAGTGTTAGCTTGCAAATTGTTCTCCATAAGCTTTTAGGTTTAGTGATGCCTGGAAATCTCTATCATTACACTTGTATTCCAACTGCTTACGAAATTCAAAGAATCCCTGATTCTGAACCGCTTTAGATAAATGTCTATTTTTTATCATCCCACTAACGTTTAAATCTTCGATACAGATAAATCTTGGTTTTCGATTTGCGATTTCAGATGTGGTTTGATTCAAATAATCTTTTCGGATATTTGCTAATCTGTGATTTACTTTAAGTAAAAGTTTTTCTTTTTTTACTATATTGTTAGTTTTACAGTAACTTCCTCCTTTCTTATTGTGTTCATATTTACGAGATACGCTGCGTTGCAATCTACGCTTGCATTTCTCCAGCTTCTTAGCAGTCTGGCTTTTGTTTATATTCTTGTAGGTGTTACCATCAGAACATATCGCCAAATCCTTAATTCCAAGGTCTATACCGATTCCATCATGATTAGACCTGTCCCTGCAGTCTGGGAATTCCACACATACGCTAATCCACCAATTCAATCCATCAAAGGATACTCTCGGATTCCTATATTTAGCATCTGTGGGAATACGTCCATGTTCAGCAAGTTTTACCCAGTTCAGCTTTTGTTTATTAGCTTTCCTGCTGGAAGAAAATCCTTCAAATTTAACATTCGTATCACGAAACTGTATCTTGATATTATCTTGATAGAATTTAGGCATTGATTTCTTTTTCGCCTTAAACCTTGGGTATCGTTGTAAACCCTTGAAAAAGTTTTTATAGGCTGAGCAGGCATCTTTAATTGCCTGCTTAGTTACATTGTTTGAAACGTTTAGCAGCCATGCATATTCATCAGAATTTCTAGGCCTTGTAAATTCTTTTCTAAGCTCCGTATCTGGAATAAATCTGCCAACTTTTTCATAGTTTTCCTTTTCCCTGGCCAAAGCCCAGTTATAAGCAAATCTTGAAGCACCTGCGTACTGAAACAGCTTAGTTTGTTGTACATTATTTGGGATCAACATTACTTTTATGGCTTTTACCATCGGTCTCCTCCTGCATCAATTCTCGGATAAGTTTCTTCGCTTTATTCGCTCGTTTTCCTTGTAACTTGCAGCTAAATACTGTGATTATCTGTACTAAATCTTCAACGAGTTCTTGTTGCTCAGATTCTTCAGTATTGTCAATAATCTCAATCTGTCGTTCTAAATCATCTTTTTGTTTGTGGCTTGAAACACGACAATAGCCAATGATAATGCGGTTTTTAGGCTTTACATTCATTACCTGGTTGAGCTGTTCATCGGAATAATACCTATAACCACTTGTTGTAGTATGATGCGGATGAAGTTTTCCATTAGAATCCCAATTTCGTAATGTCTGTGCTGATACACCTATAATTTATATACTTTTATAAGCCTTATTCAGCTGTTCAATCACCTCCTTGTGAAAAATTGCGTACATGCCTGGAATCTTGTGTAGAATTGAACTAGAAACATCAGAAGAATAAAAGAAATAACAAGATCAAACCAACATGTCATGAAAAAGAGTCGCTCGCGACTCTTTCGCGCCCGAGCGGTATGCGAAGCATATACTTCATTTCCGCGAGGTGCGCATCCTCGCGGAGCGTTTTATGTGATAGGAATTTCCTATCACATAATAAACCGGTTATCAGCAACCGGCTTCGCCCTTTGCGATGAACAGCCCGGCTGTCCCCGCTCGCGCTTCTCTCCTTCGATCACGAGCCCGCGCTGACGCGCTCTATCGCCTGCTTCCGCAGGCTGCTCGTTCTCTAATGGCACGAGAAAAACAAATGCCGCTTTCAGTGTCGCTTGTTTTTCTTTCGTGCTCATTATATATCAGAATCGGCTTGAAAGGGAATACCGTAAACGGTATGACTTTCAAGCCGATCCAAATATGGTACTACAGTTCACTCGTAGTTTCCTGGGAGCAGATTTCGCGCTTGCGGGAAAATCTGCTCCCAGGAAACTACGAGTGAACTGTTAGAATATTACGCCTGGATTTCCCGCACCAGACAATATTGTTTCAGGGAAAAATGCTTTTCCACGACTCCGTACACCTTAAACCCGAACTGCTGATAAAACGCAACGTTACGCGGGTTGTGCGTTTCCAGCGAAATCATCAGATCGTTGCGTTCCGCGTATGCAACCGCCTCTTCCACCAGCGTCGCCGCGATTCCGTGATGCTGCATTTCCGGATCAACCGCCAGATAAATGATATGCAGTCTCCGATCCTGATGCAGCTGATCCGTCCAGCTGGAATTCAGGTAATCCCTGCCGAGCACGAAATTAAAAAATGTTTTCAGGCTGTGATCCTCCCGGATCAGATAGCCCTCCGTGCGCAGCGTCGCCTGCACCTCCGTAAAATAGCGATGCAGCAGATGATACGGCTCCGTTTCATCCGAAACGACCAATATGCCGTTTAAATCCTTGCTGTCTGCAAAAATTTCACACGTCTCATAAAATTCCGTCAGGTCGCATTGAAACAGCTCCGGCATCAGCCGTTTCCGCACCTCTTCATCCGGAATCAGCTCCACATACAGCGGATCCGCCGCAAACGAACGGCACAACAGCTCCTCAAGCTTTGGCAAATCCTCTTCCTGTACCCGATACAGTTTTTCACTGTCCATAAAATTCCACTCCGGCTTCTCTCAAAAGCCGCTCCATCCTTTCCGTCTGCACGCACAGCGTATCGATTTCTTTCCGGTACAAATCGCTCTGGCGCTCATATGCAGCCTCCAGCTGTGCAATTTCTTCCGTAAAATCACTGCAGCCCGTTTTTTCTTTTTCCAGAAGTCCGGTCACAACCGGGAAAAAGTTTTCAAACCCGATAATTCTTCCGGTTCCCCATTTCAGCCGATCTGCGCTCTGATCCAACGCATACGATGTAAAATGTCGATAAACCTCTTCTTCAAACAAAAATGCGTACCGGTTGCTGTCGATCTCATATAGCTTGCGCAGTGCCGCCGAGAGCCTTCCCTCTTTCAGATTGCGCACCGCACCTTCCAGAAGCTGCAAACGATCCTGCAAAATTCCATGCGGAAACAACACGTTTCCATACCAGTCGATCCTCACATAGGTGTCCTGCTCCTGCTGAAAAACCTGTAAAAGCGATCGTTCCAGCTTCCGGGTGTCTGCCGCAGGTACTTCTGCAGCAGTGTCCGTTCCCTGCACACAGGTAATAAAATCTCCGTTTACCGCCCCGGCATCGTCAGTCTCCGCCGTGCGCAGTCCAGATGCATTTTCCACACCAGCCGCCGATGCGTCAGCGTGCCTCGCGTTCCGGTTCGTTTTCTCTACCTTTGCATACAGCTGTTGCGCCGTCGCCGTTGCCTGCTCCAACACCCGCAACAGCCGCTGTCCGTCCGCGCCGGTTTTTTCACACCATTCGCTGTCCAGCCGCTCCCTTGCTTTTCGGAATACTCTGGAAAAATCCAGCGGAACAACAACCGTACGGTCAATCGCCATCAGCAAAAGTCCAAACAGCTCATGGTGCATCCGATAAACATCCTCATCGTAAAAGCCGTCGTTGTCGAACTGTGAATGATAGTTCGTTTCCATAAAGCTTCCGCCCGTAAAATCATTTACCATCGACGGGATTCCGGCAATCGCAATGGAAAAATCGTCCGACCAGGTTTCAATCGGCGCGGTAATCCTCGTTTCCTCCGGATATGCGCCGGTCAGGCTCGGCAGCTCTTCCAGAAATTCTTCCAGAAAAGAAACGTATTCGAAGGTGCTCCGAATCCTCGCCCGCGTCCCGTGTGCCAGCGCAGGGAGCTCAAAATTCAGGTCGGCAATCACGCTTCCCCGCCACTCCGGATGCACCGTAAATACCTGTTCATACGCGCCCGTCGACCAGTCGAACTGCGAATCCGCCACGCCCCATTCCTCGGACGCCATGCAGCAGAATATCAGCGTATTTTCGGGCTGATATCCAATTTCCAGCAGTGTTTTTCCCATCGAAAGCATCATCGAAATCGCGGTATTATCATCCTGAAAACCGTCAAAATAGGAATCGTAATGTGCGGAAAGCATAATTCTGCGCTCCGGGTGCGTTTTTCCGGGAATCTCCCCGACGATGTTATAGGTCGTCTGCGCCGGGATCACCTTTGTCGAAGCGTCAAACAGCACCTTTACCTCGCTGCGGCCCTGCAGCATTTTTTTCAATTGATCTGCATCGTGCCGGGCAATCGAAAACGCCGGTGCATTCGACGGTCCCGCGATATCCTGTGCGTTCAGTGCGCGTTCGTCTACCTCTCCGTAGCCGCCCGTCTGTGCGGCAATGACAGCTGCCGCGCCTTTTAAATGCGCCTGATAAACCGGATAATTGATCCACCACTCATCCCGCTGGTTGATATCCACTAATACGAGCTTTCCGGTCACATCCATTCCTTCATAATCCTGCAGAGTTCCTCTGCCTGCATACACAACCGAATAGCACTCCGGTCCGTCCGTCACAAAATTCGTCTGATACGCGCCAAGCTGTATCGTTTCCTCTTCGCCTTTTTCGTTTAAAAAAGTCATTTTCGCGCGTTCAAATTCCCACGCATCTACTGTAATCGCATCCTTATGGATAATCGGAAAACCGATTGTGTGCATCTCCTGCTCCAGCATTTCCCCGGTTGCAAGCTCTGCCTTCGACCCCGCCGTCCGATAACCGAGTTCTTCGTTGGTGCGGTGTTTTTCCATCCGTTTCGCCAGATGATAGGAATAGGAAATATCCAACTGCTGTCTGTATTTCTCCTGCATGTCCATCGTATACCACTCCTGTCTGTCATCGCTTTTATGCCTGATCCGGTATCATAGGAGACAAAAGGCCTTTTTGATCCCGACATCATTTCAGTCCCAGTATATCATTTCTGTGGCAAAAGACAAGAATGTTTCCGCCGTACAGAGGCGACTGGTTACCCGATCACAAGCTCCCTGCCGCCCATTTTTTCATACAAACGGTGAGAAATGGAAACCACTGTCCGGTTTTCTCCGGCGCGCCTGAGCGCATACAAAACCTCCTGTTCTGTGCCTACATCGAGGTTCGCCGTGATTTCATCCAGCAGCAGAATCGACGGCTTCGCTGCAACCGCCCGGGCAATGGACAAAAGCTGCCACTGTCCCTGTGAAAACAGTGCATCCGTGCAGGGCGTATCATACCCCTGCTCCATTCCGGCAATCACTTCATGCAGTCCTGCCAGCTTCGCCGCTTCGACCGCATCCTCTCTGGAAATCATCGGATCAGAAAGCGTAATCTGCTCCAGAACGGTTCCGGGAAGTCGCTTAAAGCTCTGCTCCACACAGCCAAACAGACGCCGTCTGATACTGTCCGGAAGCAGATAAGCGTCCTGCCCATATATTTTTACACAGCCCTTTTGCGGACGATACAGCCCCAAAAGCAATTTAAAAATTGTGCTCTTTCCTGCGCCGGTGCGCCCGGTCATCGTTACCTGCTCGCCGGTTTTTATCTCGAAGCTCAAATGCTCCAGAACCATCTTTTCCTCTTCATAGCCGAAGCTGACGTCTTCCAGGGAAATGCATGCGACCGGCGAATCCGTGCCTGCGCTGGCTTTGCCAAGCTCCGTCATCGCTTTTTCTCCCGCCTCCCTGTAGGTTTCCAGCCGCGTCGGCAGCTCCAGAAATTCTCCGACACGCTTCGCACCTGCCAGCGCCTCCTGGATCGTCTGGATTTCCATGCCAATGCTTTCGATTGGGGAAAAGATTCTCGAAATATAGGAAATTACCGCAACCGCCGTACCGACTGACATGCCGAAAAACATTCTGACTTCCGGGCCGGACGAAGCCGACAGCAGCATGACAACGCCCGTCACCAGCGCATCCGTAATCAAAATAACCGGTGAATACAGCGCATCGTAAAAATTTGTACGCTCCATCGCAGCATATCCCTCCTGCAGCGTGCGGTCATAGCGTTTGCGCATAAATCCTTCTTTTCCAAAAACATGGATCATCCGGATGCAATGAATCGTCTCCGGCACAAGACCCGACGTCCGCGCGGCAGCCTTTCTGCTGTCCATCTGCGCAGCCAGCATTTTTTTCTGAACATGTCTTGTAAACAGCGCAATCAGCGGCAAAATCGCCAGCAGGGTAATCGCGAGTCCGCGGTTTTTCTGCCAGAGCACTGCGTAAATACCGATCATCGTGCAGGCGTCTGCAAACATGCTGATGATACCGGAGGTAAACAGCGTTTCCAGCGTATCAACATCTCCGACGAACCTGGATGCGATCGTTCCTGCGTCCATTTTACTCAACGTATCTGCGGACAGCTGCGACAGCTTTTCGCACATCTGACTGCGCAGACCGTGAGTCAGCTTCTGTCCGAATAGGATCAAAAGGCTTTCCCGCGTAGATTCCAGCAATCCCGCCAGTGCTGTCACGCCAAAATAGAAAAATGCCTGTGCAATCGGCATCGGGTTTCCCGCAGTCAGCCCGTCCACGATGTTTTCCAGAATCAGCGGCGGCACAAGTGCAGTGACGACTGCGCCGACTACGGTGATGACCAATGCAATCGGAAGCAGAAGATTCTGTGTGCAGATCGATCCCACCGCAGTGAGAATTTCATGATGCGCCTTTGACGGCATCGTTTTTTTCAAACGCTCACGCATGGTCTGCTCCCTCCTTCCATCCCTTGCACAAATTTGCATATTCCGGAACTATCTGCAGCATTTTTTCGTGCGTTCCTGTCTGCGTCTGTCCGTTTTCCATCCAGATGACCTGATCCATCTGATCAAACAAATACAGGCGGTGTGAAATCAGCAGGATAATCCGATCCTTTGACATCGCTTTTAATTCCCGGAAAATCTCCTCCTCCGTATTCCGATCCAGCGCCGCAAACGGGTCATCCAGAACGATCAGCGGCTTTGCATGGGACAGCGTCCGTGCAAGCGCCGTTCTCGCCTGCTGCCCGCCGGAAAGCCGCACGCCGCGGCTGCCGACCAGTGTATCGATGCCGTTTTCCATTTCGGACACTTCCCGGTCCAGGCAGACGCGCGAAAGCTCCCTGCCGACGTCGATCTGCTCCTCTCCGAGCGCGACATTGTTTCGGACACTGTCCGTCAAAAGCTCCGGATCGTGTCCCTGCCATCCGACCATGCTCCTGCGTTCTTTGTCTGAATATTCAGATAATTCTTTCCCGTTTAACAAAACATGCCCGGTATAAGGCACTTCTCCCAGAAAAATTTTACCAAGTGTCGATTTGCCGCACGCAACAGGACCCGTGACCCCGATGATCTGTCCAGGCTCTGCGCTTATCGTCAATCCGCCAAAAATCTGCTTTCCGCCCGGATATGCGCCGCCCGCCTGATCCAGCTTCAGGCTGACCGCCCCGGCTGTCTTTTCTTCTGTTTCTTCCGGAGGCTCTGTCAGCAGCGGACGGATTCTTTTCCACGAAACGTTCGCTTTCTGTACGGAGTTAAACAGCTTCGCCGCCTTCGAGGACTTGACCGCAAGCTTTCCATAGCAGGATAAAAAGGTCGTAAACGCTGCGATGTTCCAAACCGCCCATCCACTGTTTAACACATTTTTCGAACCGAAATACAAAATCAGCACGGTGCTTCCCATGGAAATCACCTGATACAGCGGAGGCATCGCTACGACCTGCATCCCTGCACGGACTGCTGTTTTTTCGTAATCCTCCAGCTGTTTTTCATACATGCCGCTGCGCTGTTTTTCACAGCCGTAAATCCGATAAGTCACCGCGTTGCCCGCGCGGTCCAGCGTCGCTGTATTCAAGCGTCCGGCGCTCTCCTTATATGCGGCGTTGCTGCGCTCTACCACGGTTTTCATTTTTTCCGCCATCAAATAGGAAAACGGCGGGAACAACAGACACAGCAGCGCAAGCCGCCAGTCGTACCACAACAGCATCGCAGCATAGGCAAGCAGCGCAATACCGGTATCAAAAAGCTCCGTCGTAAACTTCCGGATTCCCTCTACGCACGCATCCACGTCAGACACCGCTTTTGTCAGAAGGCTTCCGGCACCCTCTTTTTCCAGCTCACCTACACTTTTATGTACCAGATTCCCGTAAAGCACCTGCTTCATGCTCCGGTTGATATCGTTCGCAAACCGGCGCACATAAAACCGCTTGATGTAGCGCGCGCCCTGCACGAATCCGATCACTGCCACATACGCGCACACCAAAAGCAGCATATCGGCAAAAAATTTTTCCCCTGCAAACACATCCAGCAGGCACTGTGCAAGCCGTCCTTCAAACCACGGTCCCGCCAGCAGTCCGATATTATAAATCAGGCCGGAAACCGTCACCGCAAGCAGCGGCTTCCACTCCGTCACAAAGTAGCTTCCGATCTGATCCGGTTTTTTCCAGGCAGTCCGGATTCCCGATTCTTTCCTGTCGCACATCGTCGTCCCTTCAGCCATCCTTTTCTCCTCTGTCCATCCGTTCCTTTACCTGCAAAAATCCAGACCGGCTTTCTTTTTTCGATCTCAGATACAGTCGATCCAGCATTTCGCAAAAGTGCTCGGTTTCTGATTCGTCCAGTTCCTCCATCAGCCACTCATAAAACGTCGATTCAATGCTGACCTTGGAGTTTTTCAGCCCTTCCGCCTTTTTTGTCGCATACAAAAGCTGACTTCTTTTGTCCTCCGGATTGTCCCGGCGAATCAGGTAGCCCTTCGCTTCCAGGCTTGCCGCCCGGCGCGCCGCGGCTCCCTTGTCGATCTTTAATTCTTCCCGCAGCTGCGCCTGTGTGATGCCGGGATGGTGCCGCACCAGATGGATAAAATCGAACTCCGCCGTCCCGATTCCTTCCTCCTTCATCGTCTGTACCGTCAGCTTATTTAACTCCCGCGCAATTTTCGTCATTTTCCGTTCGGTTGGGTCCATCGCAAGCGTCCTCCTGAATTTAAGTTGCAGGGACTTTCCTGCACGATAGTTTTTCAAAATGGATGTACCTACATCTTTCTTTCATCCTAGTTTATCTGCAGAGAACTGTCAACCGTTTTCCTGCGCTTGAAATATCCGGAAAACCGCGCTATGATATTCTTAACTGACTTATGTATCTCACAAAGAAGGGAGCTTCGTATGACTTTAGAACCGCTTATTTTAAAAATGATTTCCTACGATCACGGCAGCCCGGAGCGCATTCAGCATTTTCTGAAGGTGCACAGCTTTGCAAAGACGATCGCTGTTTTTGAGCATCTCGATGAAAAAACGCTGTTCATTACGGAAGCTGCCGCCATCGTGCACGATATCGGCATCCGGCTGTGTCTGGAAAAATACGGAGACGGAAACGGAAAATTGCAGGAAAAAGAAGGTCCTGCCCTGGCAGAGCAGATGCTCTCCGAGCTGGGATTTGAAAAAGATGTGATAGAGCGCGTCAGCTTTTTAGTCGGTCATCATCATACTTATACCGGCATCGACGGTCTCGATTATCAGATTCTGGTGGAGGCGGATTTTCTGGTCAACCTCTTTGAAGGAAACACGGACACAGCCCATATCCGGGCGACCTATGACAACATTTTCCGCACAGAGACCGGAAAAAAAATCTGCCGCGAAATGTTTGGCTTATAATGTGGAGACATCATCAGCTTTTCTTTCCATTTCGCGGCATTTTGTTAAAAGGATGGGCCTCCCACAAAAACGGCGACGCTGCGCGGTTTCAGGATAAATTCACTGTCAATGACAGTCATCTGTGACTCCTTTTCGGGCATTTCCGGCTGGTCTGTATTGACCGCAAGCCTCCATACAAAGCCGTTTGGAAGCTTCGGCAGAAAAAACTGCTGATCCTCCCAGAAAACATTGACCGCCAGGTACACGAGATCTTCCGTTTCCAATTCCCGGGTTCGCTCCGTTTCCAAACTCCACACGGATTCCCGGCGTCTCTCTGCTTCCTGACTCCACGCGTTTTCCTGATTTCGTCCTGTTTTCTGACTGCTTCCGGCCGGAACCGCCCCCGCAAACATCACGCCCAGGAATTTACTTTCCTGGGTCACATTATTGTCCCAGGGCTGATTCGTATGGACGCTGACCGTCGGGAACCCAAGCCCGGACGGACTGCATTCTCCGCGGATTGCAGAGTGTTTTTTGCGGAATGCAATCATATACCGGAAAAATTCGTAAATTTCTCTATTTTTTTCCAACAGCGACCAGTCCAGCCAGGAAATTTCGTTGTCCTGGCAGTAGGCGTTGTTGTTGCCAAACTGCGTATTGCAAAATTCGTCTCCCGCCAGAAACATCGGCGTTCCGCGGCTGCACAGTAACACCGCACAGGCATTTTTGATCATTCTTTTCCGAAGCGCTTCTATTCCGGGGTTGTCGGATTTTCCCTCGTACCCACAGTTCCAGCTCCGGTTATCATCTGCACCATCAGTATTATTCCAGCCGTTTTCCTCGTTATGTTTTTCATTATAAGAATACAGGTCGTACAGCGTAAAGCCGTCGTGACAGGTCAGAAAATTGATTGACGAATTGTAGCCCCGATACTGTCCGCCGTACAGATCCGGAGAGCCGGTAATCCGCTTTGCTGCCTGTGCAGCGAACCAGTACTCTCCTTTTAAAAAGCTGCGCAGCTCGTCCCGGTATTTGCCGTTCCACTCCGCCCACCGGTTCCACGCCGGGAAATTTCCGACCTGATACAAACCGCCCGCATCCCATGCCTCCGCAATCAGGTTGACGTCCTTCAGCACCGGATCTTCCGCCAGATTCCGAAGCAGAGGCGGCTGTAACAGCGGCGTCCCGTCCTCGTTTCGTCCCAAAATGCTCGCAAGGTCAAAGCGAAAACCGTCCACCCGATAATGAATTACCCAATGCCGCAGGCATTCCAGAATCATCTGCTGTACGACTGGATGATTGCAATTTAACGTATTTCCGCATCCGCTGAAATTATAATAGTTTCCCTCCGGCGTCAGCATATAATAAATCCGGTTGTCGATTCCCTTAAATTCAAAAAACGGTCCCTGCTCGTTTCCCTCCGCGGTATGATTGAACACCACGTCTAAAATGACTTCAATTCCGTTCTGGTGAAGCTCCCGGATGAGATTTTTAAACTCCGTCCCTTCCCGGTTATACTCCTGACGCGCCGTGTATCCTGTGTTCGGTGCAAAAAATCCAACCGTGTTGTAGCCCCAGTAATCCAGAAGCGTCCTGCCGCCGATTTCACGTTTTCCCATCGTCTCGTCGAATTCAAACACCGGCATCAGCTCAACCGCAGTGATGCCAAGCGCCTTCAGGTAGGGGATTTTTTCCCGGATACCCTCAAACGTTCCCGGAAACTGCACGCCTGAGGAGGCATGCTTTGTAAAACCGCGCACATGCATCTCATAAATAATCAGCTCCTGCATCGGCTTTTTCGGCTCTCTGGCGTCACCCCAGTCGAAATCGTTGAACACCACCCGCCCATGATAACCCTTCTCCCGGTCGGGCTCTTTTCCCCAGATGCTCTGCTGCGTCACCGCCCGCGCATACGGATCCAAAAGCACTTTTGTTTTATCATAAATCAGCCCTTTTTCCGGGACGTTCGGCCCGTCCATCCGATAGGCGTACTCAAAATCGTAAATATCCAGACCGAACACGATCATCGAATATACCCGCCCGATCCTGTAATTTTCCGGAAAAGGAATCGTCCCGTAAGGCTCTTTTTCCCCTCTGTGAAACAGCAGCAGCTCACAGGAAACCGCATTCTGAGAATGAATTGTAAAATTGACGCAGCTTCCGAAGGAAGTCGCTCCGTTGATTTCATATAGCCCCGGACGGATATCGAATCCGTTGACGCGATCCAATGGGTTTAAAAACTGTTCCTCTGCCACAAGCGGATTTAGGTTCATGCTATGTGCCTCCTGTCCCTTTCGATTCTTACTCCCAGTTTATCATCTGTAGGACAGGATGCAAGCAGGAAAGTCTGGTCATCGCTGTTTTTATCCGGAAAGAAGAGGTATCCACCGCAGCGGTTTACGCACCCCGACGGCACGCGCGCCATATTATATAGAAACGGAGCGTTTCAGGTGATCTGCATGGCAGTCTCTTCTCTGGATATTCTGAATCTGTCCCACTCTTTCAAGGACGTGTGCGAAGCGCACGCCAAATCTCCCGAATGTCTCTCCTGCACGCTCCGTCTTTTACTGGAATACAACCTGATTCAGGCAAACCTGGAATATTCCAGACGCTTTTGCTGCGCCCCCCAAGCGCCGGACGACACAGCTTCTAAAAACTGCAAAAAGGAATTTCCATCTGCAGAATCGTAGATTGTCAACAAAGCTAAAAAAGTTTTGAAAAGAAAGCAGATTCTGGTAAATTTCAATAACGTTTCTTCCTTTTTCCCATTAGAATAATGTCGATTTTATAAAAATTTCCTTTTTTTCTTTCCTTTTTTGTATTACAATGAAATTACCAAAAATCGATCGAAAGAAAGGGGTTTTTCCAATGGCAAACAGAATTATGCTCAACCAGACCTCCTATCACGGAGCTGGCGCAATCGAAGAAATCGCAAACGAAGCAAAGGCTCATGCTTTCCGGAAAGCATTTGTATGTTCCGATCCGGATCTGATCAAGTTCGGCGTAACCGCAAAGGTAACGGATATTTTAGACCGCGAAGGTCTTGCTTATGAAATCTACTCCGATATCAAAGCAAACCCGACCATCGAAAACGTAAAGAACGGCGTTGCAGCGTTCAAGGCTTCCGGTGCTGACTACATCATCGCAATCGGCGGCGGTTCCTCTATGGATACCTCCAAGGCCATCGGCATCATCATCGCCAACCCGGAATTTGAAGACGTCCGCAGCCTCGAGGGCGTTGCTCCCACCAAAAAGCCCTGCGTTCCGATTATCGCCGTTCCTACCACTGCCGGCACCGCTGCAGAGGTTACCATCAACTACGTTATCACCGACGTAGAGCGCAAGCGCAAATTCGTATGCGTTGACCCCCACGACATGCCGATCATCGCAGTCGTTGATCCCGATATGATGTCCTCTATGCCAAAGGGTCTGACCGCTTCTACCGGTATGGATGCTCTGACCCACGCAATCGAAGGCTACACCACCAAGGCTGCATGGGAAATGACCGATATGTTCCACTTAAAGGCAATCGAAATCATTTCCAAATCCCTGCGTAACGCCGTCGCTAACACCAAAGAAGGCCGTGAAGGCATGGCTCTTGGTCAGTATATCGCAGGCATGGGCTTCTCCAATGTCGGTCTCGGCATCGCTCATTCCATGGCACACACCCTGGGCGCTGTTTATGACACCCCTCACGGCGTTGCATGCGCAATGATGCTTCCGATCGTTATGGAATACAACGCAGACTGCACCGGTGAAAAATACCGTGAAATTGCACGCGCAATGGGTGTAGAAGGCGTTGATCAGATGGATCAGGCTGCTTACCGTAAAGCTGCGGTCGATGCTGTCCGCAAGCTTTCCGAGGATGTCGGCATTCCGTCCAAGCTCGAAGCCCTCAAGGAAGAGGATCTTCCGTTCCTGGCAGAATCTGCCCATGCAGATGCATGCGCACCCGGCAACCCGAAGGATGCAAGCATCGAAGATCTGACCGCATTATTCCGTAAGCTGATGTAAAAAAGAATGTGCCAAGGCACATAGGCGGATCGTCATAAAACAGTTAATTGCGGCACTCGAAATAATGTCGAGTGCCGCTTATTTTTTGAATGCAAAATGAACCTTTCAATACTGCTACCCGTCTATATAAGTGAAACCGGTTTTAATCACTCATAGACCAAAGGAGGTGAGGATATGGAAGAATTTGAAAAATTGTTGGAAGCAGAACGAGTGTCTGTAGAACGTTTTGTGAGATTTCGTTTGAACTCAAAAGCGGATGCAGACGATGTTTTACAAGAGGTTTTCCTTGCCGCTTGTCAAAAGTTCGCTCAATTAAAAAACAAGGACTTTTTTAAGGCATGGATTATTAGCATTGCAAGAAATAAATGTAATGACTACTTTCGTAAGAAAGCAACGCAGTATGAAATCCCGATTGATGAAATAACAGAAAGCGAATTGTCAGACGGCAGACATGGCGTTTCCATAGTTGCCACAGTAAGAGAAACTTTGAGTTTACTTGGCGATAAAGACAAGCAAATCTTGTATCTTTATTTTTGGAAAGAGCTTCCGCAAGCCGAAATTGCCAAACAACTGAGTATTCCTGTTGGAACAGTAAAAAGCAGACTTCATACGGCAAAACAGAATTTCAAAACCAAATATCCATATAACACCGAAGTATCGAAAGGAGAAAGCACTATGAAAAAGTTGCCCGAATTTATTCCCGAATACAAAATTGAAACAAGTGCCAAAGCCCCCTTCTCAGTAAAATGGGAAGAACTTATGGGATGGTTCTTGATCCCTAAGCTTGGCGAAAGACTGTCTTGGGGTATGTATGATATTCCTTCCCGCAAATGCAGCCATGTTTACGATATGCAAGTTACAGGCAAAGCCAAAGTTCACGGTATTGAGGGAGTGGAGCTTACCGCAAGAGAAGCATCTTATTCAGATAAGAACGAGGTGATTAACCGTACTTTTGTAGCACAGCTTACAGATACACATTGTCGTTACCTTGCAACGCTCCGAAATGATGGAGATGTTCGCAATTACATCACGTTCCTTGACGGCGATGAATTTATGCTGAACTGGGGATTTGGAGAAGATAATTGTGGAAACGAAACGAACATTTCTGTTAAAGGTGATATTCAGAGAGTTGGAAACTCTGTTACGAGCGTGAACAAAGATTTCCTCCTTGATATTGTTGGCAGATATACCGTTACCATCGGAGGTAAAAGTTATGACACCGTTTGCGTAATGGATATTGAAACCTATAACTGTGGTGTTGTTTCCGAGCAGTTCTTGGACAAAGATGGAAAGACGATTCTGTGGCGCAGATATAATCGTGATGATTGGGCTATTGACCGGTATCAGAAGCCTTGGAGCGAACAGTTACCCGAAAATGACAAACTTATCGTAAATGGCACAACCTACGTTCATTGGTACGATTGCATTACAGATCATATTCTCTAAAACACTAAATCTTCTGTTTATTAATGGCGCACTTCTATACAGAGGCAATCCCTGTATGTACGCTCTGTGAGACAGACAGCCCGGACACTTAAAAGTCCGGGCTGTTTTTGCGTCACGTCGTTCCGTACAAGCGCCTGCATCTTTGCGCCGCTATGAGCGGCTATCCCAAAAGAAACTCTCCGCAGAAGTTAATCATTCGGAGAGTTAACTGTTTTACGGACACTACCCTATTCTCGCGGAACGTTTTTATTTCATAGGACGCATTTTCCCATGAAACAAAAAACTGCCGGGGCTGTTCCTTTGCACCTCTTATAACGGAGGTGCGCCTTCGATTTTTACTTAATTTCTTCCGGATTCGGTTTCAGGGTAACACCTCTGTTGATATCGCCCTTTAAGTCCTTGCCGAACTCGTAGTCGTTGCCAGGCAGAATTGCATTCAGGATGATACCTGCCAGAGCTGCGATTGCAAGACCGGTCAGCGTGATGGATGTGCCGAATACCGTAAAGGTCAGACCACTGGAGAAGCCCAGGCCGCAGACCAGGATCACTGCTGCGATAACCAGGTTACGGGACTTTGTCAGGTCTACATGGTTCTCTACTACGTTACGGACGCCGATTGCGGAAATCATACCATACAGCATGAAGCTTACGCCGCCGATGATTGCGGACGGCATGGAGCCGATTACATCAGCCATCTTCGGAATAAAGCTTAAGATTACTGCGAATACAGCTGCAATACGGATCACTCGGGGATCATGTACATGGCTTAATTCCAGAACGCCGGTGTTCTCACCGTAGGTGGTGTTTGCAGGACCGCCAACCAGAGCGGACAGAGCGGTTGCAAGACCGTCGCCTACCAGAGTGCGGTGCAGACCGGGATCAGCGATGAAGTTTTCGCCGACTGTTGCGGAAATCGCGGACATATCGCCGATGTGCTCCATCATGGTAGCAAGCGCGATCGGAGCCATAACTAAAATTGCAGTCAGGTTAAATTTGCACAGCTGGAAAGGCGGCAGGCCAACCCAGGATGCAGATGCAATGTTGGAGAAATCCAGGATAGCGCTTCCGTCCGGATTTGTCAGGCCAATTGCATTTAAAACAGCTGCAACAACATAGGAAACCACAACGCCCATCAGAATCGGGATAATCTTGAACATTCCTTTTCCCCAGATGTTAAATACGATAATGGTTCCAAGTGCAATCAGGGCAATCAGCCAGTTGGTCGATGCGTTGGAGATTGCAGACGGTGCAAGGGACAGACCGATACAGATGATGATCGGACCGGTTACAACAGGCGGCAGATAATGCATAACGCGATGTACACCTGCAATCTTGATGACCAGGGCAAGCACCAGATACAATAAACCAGCTACAACAATACCGCCGCAGGCATAAGGCAGCTTTTCCCCCATAGTCATGTCCGCGAAAATTCCGGTGTCCAGATTTGCTACCGTAGCAAAACCGCCCAGGAATGCGAAGGACGAACCAAGGAAAGCCGGTACCTTCATCTTGGAACACAGGTGGAAGAACAGAGTTCCCAGACCTGCGCAGATCAGGGTTACCTGAATGGAAAGCCCTTCTCCTTCAAAATAGTTGTTGACCAGAATCGGTACCAAAATCGTCGCACCAAACATTGCGAACATATGCTGCAGACCTAACAGCAGCATCTTCGGTACACCAAGTGTTCTGGCGTCTTTAATTGCCACACTTTTCTCCTCCATTATAAACCTCCTATAAATTTTTTTCTGTTCTATAGTAGTCTCTTTCTTCCTTTCCGTCAATCATTTCCTGTAGAAAAAAACCTTCTATTTTCTATGTAAATTCAGTTTTTTCCTCTTTTTTTCAAAGATAGGGTGCGCTATAATAAATTCTGCACGCCATTGGTGTGCAGTTCACACGCACCAAAGAAAGGACTTCTATTATCATGGCTTCCAGTTCCGAAACCTCCCGGCTGTCCGGCCGCCCCGCCTGGGCGTTCGACCGCAGGATTTTCTTAAACGGCATGCGCGACGGCGTTCCCATCGCACTGGGCTATTTTGCCGTTTCCTTTTCCCTCGGCATCGCCGCAAGAAACGCCGGTCTGACGCCGCTGCAGGGCTTTTTTGCCAGTCTGTTAAACAATGCTTCCGCCGGCGAATATGCTGCGTTCACCTTAATCGCCGCCAATGCGACGCTTTTCCAGGTAGCGCTTATTACTTTGATCGCAAATGCGCGGTATCTGCTGATGAGCTGTGCGCTCGCGCAGCGCTTTGCACCCGGCACACCGTTTTTCCACAGACTGATTATCGCTTATGATGTAACGGACGAGCTGTTCGGCATCACGATTTCCCGCCCCGGCTGCCTGAATCCATTCTATACCTATGGTGCGATTTTGCTTGCCGCTCCTGCATGGGCGTTCGGCACAGCCTTCGGCATCATGGCTGGAAACGCGCTTCCACTGCGCGCTGTCAGTGCGCTCAGCGTCGCCCTTTACGGCATGTTCCTCGCAATCATCATCCCCCCCGCCCGGAAAAATAAAGTCGTTGCTGTCCTGATCGTCATCAGCTTTGCATTGAGCTTTTTCGGCAGTTATGTGCCCGGAATCTCTGCATTGTCCGACGGAACCCGCACGATTTTGCTTACCGTGCTGATTTCCGCTGCCGCAGCAATTTTTTTCCCGCTCAAAAATACACAGGAGGAATCCGAACATGAGTCGTAATGTGCTTTATATCGCCGTCATGGCGCTGGTTTCCTATACAATCCGCGTCCTTCCGCTGACGCTGATCCGCAAACCGATCCGCAACACATTTATCCAGTCGTTTCTTTATTATGTGCCTTATGTTACGCTCGCTGTGATGACCTTTCCAGCCATCCTGCACGCAACGCAGTCGCCGATTTCCGGTGCAGTTGCCCTGATCGCCGGAATCATCGCCGCATGGCTCGGCGCCGGATTATTTCCGGTATCCGTGATCTGCTGCGCACTGGTTTTCCTGATCGAGCTGTTTATCTAAAAAAACTGATATCACAGCTTAAATTTCTTGCTTTATCTTCCGTTACGAACTTGTTATGCTGTTCTTATGACACAGATCAATCTGAAATTCCACACAATTTCAGCTCTGGGAGGAGAGTTATCGTTAATGGAAGATTTTAAAAAGAACTTGCTTAAAATGGGAAAAACAAACCGGACTGTCCCGGCGGTTTTACTGATCGCTGCTGTCTTCTTTCTGCTGTTCGGCATTTTTATGATCCCCCACAAAGTTCAGCCCTTTGACCCGACCTCCGGCGGCTATGCTTCCCTCAATATCGTCTATGTTATGGGACCCTTCGCAGAGCAAACCTCTGATGGAAGGACTGTAAAGAAATATTATGTTGCTGAAAACGACAAAGGTTACTGGTCTATCATCAGCACCGAAAACTCCTGTCCCTTTCCTGTTTACAATGAAACCATTTCCGATGCCGGTCTGAAAACACTGGTTCCTCAGACTGCTGTCGGTCAAAGCAAAAAGATCCCCAAAAAGCTTGCCGGATACCTTGTAGACTACTTTAATAACAACGGCTTTGAGCTCTCCCTTTCTGACTATGAGCAATACCTCGGGGATCATTATCTCGATACCACCGCACCTTTGATGGGCAGCAGCCTTGTGCTCTTTATATTTTCTGCAGTCTTTTTCGTCCTCAGTGTGATCGTCCTGATCTCCTTCAGGAAAAACAGCAATCACATTCAGACCCGTATTCAGGAGCTTATGCAAGACGGTGAGTTCGAACCACTCTGTCAGGATTTCCAGTCAACTGGCGCTGCTTTTTATGCCGGATTAGGTCTCGCTGTCTCTCCCCATTATCTCCTTGACTTTTCCAATTTGCAGTATGGTTTTTCTGTATACCCCCTCGATCAGTTTTATAATGTTTTTAAATGCAACATGGTGAACGGCAAGCCTACAACATCCAATTACATTGCTCTGGAGCTCAAGAATGGACAGCGGATCCTTGTTGCAGCCTGCCCGAATACATCTAAAAGCTTTAACACTGCACTGGATATGCTGAAACAATCTGTAAACGGAGGTATGCAATGGTGATCACTTACGGAACCAGAACCTTATTCAAGCGGGAAGGCGCATGGGGACATGCGATCTGTAAAAACTGCGGACATGATGCCCCCCAAACCCTTTGCCGCCAGCTCGATCAGGTAACACTTTTCTTTATCCCCATCGTCAGTCTTGAAAAACAACGCGGCATCCTGTGCGAAAGCTGCGGCATGATTGTACCCCTCGACAAGGCAGAATACAAACGCCGCCGTGAAGCAAGACAAAAAGCTGCCCTTTCCTGAACCCTATACGATAAAAAAACCAGTCATAAAAGACCGGTTCTTTTTGCAGTTCATGACAATAGAATGCTCGCAGAGCGTGCATTCTATTGTTTATTCTTTTTTCATAATCCATACTTCGCTGACTGCCAGCGCCTTTAAGGTATCGTAAACCTCCCAACGGACTTTCAGCGTGCCATCCTGATAGGATTCCTTCGGCAGGTCGTATTCCCAGAACGGCTCTCTTCCAGCCTCGATCTCCCGGCGGACAGATTTTCCGTTCGGATTCTGCGCAATCCGGTCTGTCAGCAGGACTTTTCCGGCACGGATATTGACCAGCGTTTCATCCTTCAGCGCGGTCTGTCCCATAAATGCCCGGAAAAACGAATTCGGATAAAATACCTTCATCCCATAAGAGGCTTCCGGATCAAGTCCGGTAAACGTCATTTCCAGCGGCGTTCCATACAGCACCGTCACATTCAGCGCCCAGGTCAGCGGCATCGGGAACTCGTGGTACCAGCCGTCGATCTCATGCAGCAGGCCGACCATTGTATACACGCTGTGATCGATGAATGGAGTTTTTAAATATCCGGGATCTTCCTCCCAGCTGTGCCATACGGAAACATGTGAAAAGCCTTCGTAAGTGCCGGGCGCGCAAAACTGATTTCCATCGCCGGGATCCTGACGCAGGTTCAGCTGATGCAGCGCTGCGCATCTGTTCTTTTCGTTCTGCATCTTTTCAATCCGCTTAAAGCTCTGCATCAAATACTGATAATCGTTTAACGGCATGCTTCTCGTCTGCAGGTACGCGCCGCGAATCCAGCACTGCCCGCCATGATGGTTTTCGGTCAGCTGAATACCGCACAGATTCCGCAGGCTGTCTGCCAGCTTCAGCATTTCAAACAGCACATCCTCCGCTGCCGGAACGTCCCTGGAAAGATTCAGGATCGTCCGCGCCTCCCGGATAACTGCTTCGCTTCCGGTAATATCCGCCAGGTCGAGCACCGCACGCGCCTGCTGCTCCAGCTCCTGATCCTTTGCATATTTCTGTTTCGTCCAGTAATCCGTCAGAATCCGCAGCTTTAACATCTGATAGCGGTAATTGTTTTTCACCTGTTTCGATACGGTTTTATCGAATGCTGTAAAGGATTCATACAGTGCATCGATTCCGTCGTTTTCCAGAACCGGGCCATCCCAGTTATGCTCCACGTCCATCAAAAATTCCGCAACCTGCTCAGAGGTTTCCGAATCGATAAACAGGTTTGCATAATCCGCCATCGTTTCCTCTGCCGCCACCGAGCTGTCAAAATCCTGATCCGCCCAGAGGATCTTGTTGACGTCGTCATGGATACCCTCGGAATAGGTGATCGAACCGATGGTATACGGCTCTAACATATTGTGAATCGCTTTCATTTTTTCCGGACGCGCATTGTAGCCCTCCCGTCCGCTCGTCAGTGCAAACGCCATATCCCAGTTTTCCACCGGGAACTGACAGTTCGAATTGTGGGAAATATCCGGATAGTTCCGAATGTTTTCACGATATTTTTCGGGAAGCTTCTCATACAGCTCTTCGATGCTGTCCTGCTCCCAGGGCGCAAAGCACACGCCGGTAATCCAGTCCGGCTCCTTTGCGATTTCTTCATAAAAAGTATCGTACCAGCCAGGCTCCGGCTGAAAATGCTGCGGTGCAACCCATACGCCCGCTTCCGGATGATATTTGTGCAGAATTTCCACAAAATGCTCTGTCAGACGCATCGCATCCGTCGGCCAGAGGGAACCGGGATCCCCCAGCGGAACCAGCATTGCATCCAGATAAGGAATTGCAGAAAAGACCCTCCGGCGTTCTTCCATCTCCCGGTCGATGCACCCAAAATCATGATAATCGCGTCCGACATTCGGATACCACAACCAGACGTCCATGCCATAGGAATGAATGATTTTGGAAACCTCGCACATCAGCTCCATCGGATCTTCCGGGAAAAGTGCGGAATACAAACGGTCATCCGTCTTCGGCGGAAGCAGCTCGATGGCGTTTGCTCCGAACAGCGCCAGATCCTCGATATACGCCTCGAATTCCTTTTTTGACCATGCACCGTAGGTATTGTTTTTGTCCCGGTAGCCCAGCTGATGTCCCCGCAGCGGATACTGCGGCGTCATGCTCAGGCTGTCCAGCTCGTCCGGAATTTCAATGCTGCCTTTTTTTACAATTGCTTTTCTCAAAAGCCGCGCCATCCCGTAAAACTCACCGCGCTCGTCTTTTCCGAGCACAACGATGCGCCCGCTGCCGTCCGTGTTGTCGATGACCCGGATCCGGAAGCCCTCTTTGCCCGGCACAGTGATGCCGTCAAACAGCGCTTTGATCTCCTCGCTGCAGCTGTCCTCTTTATAAAACTCTATGCTGATTTTTCCAGACGTTTTAGACTGCAGTAAAGAAACACCGCTTCGTTTTTTTAAATTTTTGCAAAATACGTCCGCAGTCTTTTTTTCCAGAGCAGTCTGAAGCTGCGGTTTGTATACAACAGCTGATATGATTTTCATTTTCTTTCTCTCCTTTTCTTTATTTCCACAACTTCCGTGCCAGGATGTCCAGCGGCTCTGCGAACCGCTCAAACAGCCCGTCCTCCGTAATTTCATTTCCATCCTGCGATGCATAATCGTTCCACAGCATGTAGCAGGCTCCCAGCGTCCGGCTCGACCACCGCGGAATCTCCCAGGTTTGCTCCTGCGTTTCGAAAACGTTCGGCTGCCACTTTTTTTCCAGAAAATCCAGATCCAGACGGTCATAGCCGCCGCCCGGAATCAGGTACAGACTGCTGCTCAGCGAATTGATGACGGAAAATCCGGCATCATACATTTCCTGCGGATCTGTCCAGTCCGTATCCCATACCTGCAGCTGAATTTTTCTGGAAAGCCCCGAATAATCCTGTCCGGTCTTCGACAGGCTGCCCCACATGCGGATCGTCTTTTCCGGCGCTGCCTCCGCCACATAGTCCGAAAGCGCTTTCATATAATCCACAAAGGCCTTCTGATTCCCAAAATACTCGTCCATGCCGATATGCACCGTCCCCGTTCCGGAAAAAACATCCGACTCCGTCAGGTATTCCGACCAGATCGTCTCTGCCAGCTTCTGCGCTGCCGGGTTGGATAAATCCAGCTGATCGACACTCTCCGGGTTGCCGGAAAGCCCAAGCTTCGGAAATACTTTTGTAAGTGCCAGACTGTGGGCGGGCGTGTCGATTTCCGGCACGACCTCAACGCCCATCACCGCAGCGTCCTCGATAAACTGTGCAAATTCTTCTTTGGAATAATACAGATCCTGCGACGTAATCGACTGTCCCGCTTTATTTCTCACATCCGATTCCAGCCGAAACCCCGCGTACAACTGTCGCGCACCCTCTTTTGTCCCATCGTAATCGCTCTGAGAAATGATCTGATTGTCGTTCAAATGAATCTGCAGCGTGTTCATCTGATGCTTTGAAAGCTCCTCTGCAATGCGGTACAGAAGTTCGAGGGAAACCGGTCTGCGCCCTACGTCGATTCCAAAGCCCCGGACCGACCACGCCGGATAGTCCCGCAGCACGCCGGCCGGAAGCTGTCCTTCTGATTTCTCCCAAAGCTGTCCAAGCGCCACACACCCCCAGCGCACCCCGCGCTTCGTCCGCGCCGAAATCGAAATCACGCCCGGACTCTCTGCTTCCAAATTCAGTTCATACCCCTCGTCTCCAAGCGTCTGTGTCCATTCTTCCCCGTCCCCGACAGCCTTCCGGAAGTTCAGGACGATATCTCCTTCCGTTGGTTTTTCTGTATCCGCCAGCTTCTCAACCGATACGTCCTGCAGCAACTGTCCGGAAAGCTCCGTTGCAAAAAGCTGCGCCGTCCGCTCCAGCTCCTCGTCCCGGTACACGACCCGGATGAAACGGGTTGTCCAGTCGGAGGAGGACGACGTGGCGGGAGCGACGACGGGCGCGGCTTCTGAAATCTCATCGGATGGGATCTCCTGCCCGGCGGACTCAATTACACCTGTTGCGCTCGCCGGCATCCACTCCATCGCGGTAAAGCCCTCTGGAAGGGTCACTGCCGAGAGGGCTTCCGGTACTTCCTCCCGTTCTCTGTCCACTTCCACCAGCTCCGATGCCGGAATCTTTGTCTGTATTCCCGGCAGTTCCTGCATTTCTCCGTCTTTTTCCAGAATAAATCCAAGCTCAACCTGCGTATCCGCGATCGTGTCCGTGATTTTTCCGTCCATATTTACCAGCACATCATAATCCGCACCGCCAAAGGAAATGCTGTATGGCTCCGGCACCGTTGGGAGCTCCAGCGTTCTGCGGCTCCCAGCTTCAATCACAGGTGTTTCAACCACAAAACAATCCTCCAACTGTCCGTACACTTCCAGCTCCTGTACCGAGACGTTCTGATAATACAGGCTTAAATCGCTTTCCTCTTTCAAAACGTCCGTCACATGCAGACGAAAATACCGCGCCTCTACAGGCTCATTCAACACAATCTGCTGCTCTTTTTGCTCCGGCGCCTCTTCAAAAACAGACGCCTGCTGCCAGTTCTCTTTATCCTGGGAATATTCCAGCGCATAGCCTTTCGCATTCGTCCGTTCCCAGTATATCCGAACTGCACCGATGCTGACCGGTTCTCCAAAATCCGCCATCAGCCAGTGATCGTTGTTTTCCCAATCGTTTTCCGACGACCAGCGCAGGGTTTCGTCCGTATGATTTCCGTCCCCCGCATACATCGCCCGAAAGTCCTTGCCTTCCTCGCTGTCCGCTGTCAGCTTCGCTTTTTTCTGTAAAATCAGATTTTCCCCAACGGTTTCTACCGTCAATCCGGCGTCACATTCTTTCGCACTCCATACCTGCCATAACGGCTGCTCTTTCTCAGAAATTTCTGTCATGCTTTGAGAAGCAGCTGACATTCCGAGCACTCCTGCAGCAAGCACTGTAACCTGAAGGAATTTTGACACACGGACTGCGTGCAGCAACCTTCCGCTGTCTTTTCCCGTTTTTTTCTCTCTCATGCCGTCTTAGAACCTTTCCAGTCCGATTTTTATCTACTATCCGAAAAATTTCATCACAATTTTTCCAGTCAGAGAAACGACCATTCCAATCGTGGGAACCACATAGATTCCTGCAAAAAAAACTCCCAACAGCAGCCGATACAGCATACCGAAGCATTTTTCAGCCTTCCCCTTCTGCTCTGCTGCAATTTTCCATCCCGCCTCAGCTTTTCGCCTCGCAAAAAACAGAATCAACAGGAATGCAAACCCCAATATGCTGATGCCAACCCCAGCTTTCAGTCCCGGTTCCTCAAACGAAAATGCAACTTCATTTTCGCCCTCTGTCAATGTTATCCCCAAAAATCCGCCAAGTATCGGCTCGATATCCACAGCTTTTCCGTTTTGTATACACTTCCATCCATCTATCGCAACGAACGGAACAAACAACGTTTCTCCCTCTGCCGCAGACACACTCACATGAATTTGTGCATTGCGCTCTGAAATGGAACATTCTGACAGCTGCAGGATTCTGGCGGTTCCTGACTGCAACGCCGCCTGCCATGCATTCTCATGCAGCGCACCAAGCTCCATCTCCTGTGCTGCGACCAGCGTCCCCATCCGGTCGGTAACAGAAATCATCACCTCCTGCGCTTCAAAAGTTCCCAACCAAATCAGCCGATGTGCACTCGCCATCTGGTTTTTCTCCGGAATTTCAACCGGCTCACCGTTGACTGAAACAAAAATTTCATCCGCGCTTCTTCCTGCATCCAGATACAAAAGCTGCTTGTCCGCCACAGAAATACAAAGCGTTCCATCCTCCAAAACAAGCTCCTGAGCCGGGAAAACTTCCATAATATTCGTATACTCTTTCGAACCGGCCGTCACATCCACGCTCTGCTCTTCTTCAGAAGTCTGTCGATGTTTCGTTTCAACATCCTCTGCAGACAGAAGCTCTGCCCAGGCACGCTGATTGGAAAGTACGCTGCCGCTGCCCGACTGCCCCAAAGCTTCCTTTGAAAATACAAACACATTGCGCAGCATTGTATCGGAAATTTCCGTTCCGCCGACGGCACGCACCGAAACCCAGGGTGCAAGATAACCGAGACTTTCCAAAACCGCCTTTGTCTGTTTGCTTTCGGTCGGAAAGTATCCGCTGATCGAGCCTTTCCGGTCCACCAATGCAGCGTTGATCGGAAGATCGTCCCGATCTGCCTCACGCGCAAGCAGCCACGAAGGCTCTGCGGATGCAGCGTTTTCATTCTCCACCTGCTTTGCAATTTCTTTCATCTGTCGGTACGCCGCTTCATTTTCCTGTCGAACCGCATAATCTGGTGGCAGTAAAATCATTGTATACACACAAAAGCCGCCAACAAGTGCTCCAAGCACCGCCATTCCCGAGAACCCTGCCCCTCCTGTTTTTTCCCCGGAGGTCTTTGCATGCAGCGCCTTTTGTCCGCACCATGCCGACACTCCAATAAGCAGCAATACAACCGCTGTCACGGCGGTTTCTTTCGGACACACCTTGCTGATCGCCAGCGAGGAAAACGCCTGCACCAGACGCTCTTCCCAAATGAGTGTCAGGCATACAGCGCCCAATGCGGATACAGCCGAAGCAACCAGCAGGAGCACACAGCGCAGGCGGAGCCCTGCCGGATGTTTGCAGACATTTTCTGTATGAAAATCATCCGCATCGCGCTCCTTTCTCACCGCCACAAGTGCCGCCATGCTCAGCACCGCCATGTACCCATAGCGCACCGGGAAGCACACATAGGACCCCATATGCCACAGGAGGTTAGCCGGTTCCAGCAATACCGTCAGCCACAAAAATCCCGTCAGATACAGCCAGAACGGTTCTGCAGCGCTGTGCGTTTCCTGTTCCGCAACGCTACGCCTTTTGGGTTTCCAGAAACATCCCGAAGCAAACAGAAGCCCCATCAGCACCGGATTTGCAATCTGGAACAGCCTCTCAAACAAATCATCCAAACCATGCCGTTTCATCACACCGAAATAGGACAGATTTTCCCCGGAACGCGCGGACTGCAAAAGCAGAATCGCAGACGGGAGCAGAACCGCCGCCGAAATACAAATTCCGATCAGCGTATCAATTCCCATACACCCCATTTTTTTGGTGCGGTTTTCTTTTCTCTCACAGGTATAGAGCCAGATCGCCCCGGCAAAAAGTGAAAACAGAAGCGTCATAAACCCGAGCTGAATGGACAACATCAGCTGCCATGCGAGCAAAACAGTATACCAGCCGCCCTTTTTCTCCCGCAGCATGCGCAAAAGTGCCAGGCAAAACAGCGGAAAAATCACCGGAAAAATCATCCACTTGATGATCTGATAGTTATATGCCATGTACCCGCAGCACGCGTAGCAAACGGCGAGCGCTACATTCCAAAAGCGTCTGCCCGATGCTGTTTTTTCCAGAAAAATATGCGCTGTAACCGCCGATGCAGTGCTGTAAAGCAGCACCAGCACATTGACCGCCTGATAAATTCTGTTCCGTCCAAACAATAGCAAAACATAGTTAAACGGATTGAGCACCTCATTGATCGTATCCGCATACAGATTCGCCCCGCCGGAAACGCTAAAGTCCAGAAACAGATTTTTCTGTCCTGTCACAACATCGTAAAAATGATACAAAAGCGGCAGATACTGGGAATATAAATCCGTGATCGCCACGGATCCATCCCCGAAGGGATACATTTTTTTATAAGAAAAAAGCAGGCAAAACAGCGCCACACTGCAAAGTGCAGTAAGCGCCGTCGCCTGCCATGTTTTACGGGATTCTTTTTTCAGTTTTCCATGCCAGAATACTCTTTGGTCTGTCCGATTTTCCATTCAGATTTCTCCGTACTCTATCTTCCTTAAAGCAGACACCACACTGCCGTCATCGCCGTGCTCAACATGCAAAATGCCAGCAGCAGTACAAAAAGCACCTGCGATATTGCTCTTTTCACCGCCGGATGCCCGGTCGCATCGCCCTCCCTGCGCCGCATCTCAAGCTGCTCTTTCGTGCCCTCCTGCCAGATAAACGCCAGCGCAATCGCCGGAAACAGCAGCTCGATTTCCATATATCGAAAATGCATGCTGCATTCCTGCGGATAATCATATGCAAACTTCAGATACAGGAGCAGATGCACAAAATAGCCGACCACAAATAAAATCCGGCTCGCAGAATCGATGCCGAAGCGCTTTGCCCGAACGACAAATACGCGAATAAACGCCATCCATGCTGCCAGCGCCAGCAGCGCACCGACCAGCATCAAAAGCACTGCCAGCACCTTTACACTGCGTCCGACGTCCGCCATATCCCATTCGCCCAGCACTGAGGTACGGATGATCTGCATCCACACATTATAGCCGCAGCCCAGCTTAAACTGACGTAAGTTGTCCAACACTTCCGACGGCACCGGGAACAGGAAACGGTTCAAAACCGGGACATTTCCGGTGTACTGCCAGGAATCCTCCGGCAGCGTATAAATCCACACGAGGGGCATATGGAACTGAATCCTATTTCGGATATAAAAGCTCATGCCAAGGGGAATCGAAACTACACCAAACAGAACGTACTGACCGAGCAGCTTCTTTACCGGAACGACGGGAATCGCAGCATTTCGGGTGTTCTCTACGCTGCGTGCCCTACAATCTCGTCCATTGTCCAGACTTCTTACCAGCATCCAGAGCATCACCGCCGCGATCGGAAAGGCCATCTGCGCGACACTCTGTTTTGTCAACATACCAAGCGCGATAGAAACCGCCAGCTTTAAGATGTTATGCGCCGTCGGAAAGCGGCTCCACAAAATCGTATAGTACACGCACATCACCGTAAACATCAGGCTCATGCAATCGTTGTTCACGCTTCCGGAAAGCAGCACCAGCGCCGGATGGAAGCAAAACAGCAGCAGCACAAAGCGTTTTGCCTTTTCCGTCAGGTCAAACTGCTCTGCAATTCGCAAAAGGAACCAGAGAATAAGCAGCGAACAGACAAACGGGACGATCTGGATTGACTCCTCCAGCACATCCGTATTGGAAATAAAAAGAGAGCAAAGCTTCATCCACAGTGCGCACAGATAATGGTGCAGCGGCGGATGGTTGAACTGATAAACGGTCGTCGGGTCAAAATCCGGCAGCTTCCAGTTTTCATATAAATACTGGATATATGCCAGATGTCCGCCTGTCACCGTATGCCCGGCATCCAGATCGATCATCCCGATATCATACTGTCTGTCATAGATCGTGGAAAAAAGCACATAAAACAGGCGCAGCATACAGCCTGCCGCCAGTATCACATCCATTTTGATCCGATCTGTCCTTTTTCCCACTTTCTCCATGCTCTCCCCCATTTCGTGCCCCGCGCTGCAGTAGTTTGACGCTGCGCCGTTCTTACATCCGCGCTATAATTTTTATGCCCGTGCCTCAGTTTTTGACTGCACGGCGCGGCCAGCTTTAATGCAGCAAAATCATCGAAAACAGTACGGTAAGGATACCGCAGACACCGATCGCCAGTCCGCTCATGGCGCCCTCTGTTTCTCCCAACTCAATCGCCTTGGATGTTCCCACCGCGTGGGAGCATGCGCCGATGGAAATTCCGGCGATCATCGGATCGTTTACCCGGAAAAGTCTGATCAGTGTCGGTGCAAAAATGCTTCCCAGAATGCCGGTAAAAATAACCGCAACAACGGTAATGGGCACCATTCCTCCGTGTCCCTCTGCAACGCTGACTGCGATGGGTGTCGTAACGGACTTCGGAATGAGCGAGACTGTCATCGCCTCGTCCATGCCAAACAGCTTACACATCAGCAGCACGCTCCCCATCGATGCAAGAGATCCGCAGGACGCACCGACTACGATGGGAAGCCAGTTTTTCTTTAACAGCTCTGCCCGCGTGTAGATCGAAACTGCAAGACATGCCGTTGCAGGTGCGAGGAACATGTTGATAAGCGCTCCGCCTTCATTATATTCCTCATACGGAATTTTAAAGATCAGTAAAACGCCGGATACGATCACAATTGCAAGCACAAGGGGATTGCACAGCACCAATCCGGTCTTTTTGCGGATCCAGGTTCCAACCCAGAATGCGGCGATACTTAATCCGATTCCGAAAAACGGAGACAAAAACAGTTCATGCATCATTCTTTTGCCCTCCCGCTTTTCTTTTTCTGCATCAAATACAGCGCGAGCTTCATGCTGTATGCCGTCACTGCAAATGTCACCACCGTACTCACCACGCAGATCACGATCAGCTGCACCACCCAGTTTTTCAGGACGTCAAAATAGTTGATGATGCTGACTCCCGCCGGGATAAAAAAGAATGCCATATTTTCCAGCAGAAAATCCGATTTTTCGCGGATATGGTCTACCTTCAGAATATGTACGCACAACAGAATGAACAGCAAAATCATGCCGATCACGCTCGCTGGGAAAGAAAACGGAAGAAGCTTTTCGATAATCTGAGAAATCCAGCAGATCGAAAAGATAATTCCTACCTGTGTTACGATTTTCAAGTCTTAATTTCCTCCTTTGATCCGGTGCTGCCCCTTAAAGCAGGCAGCGCTGCATATCTTTTATCATCTGTTCCGCCTGCGAAAGCAGGTCTTCAGAGTTTTTCTCCACTACATTACTCCTTTTGAACTGATAAGTAAAGACCGGATTCCCCTGAGGTAAAAACTTTAAACTGTTCCCATATTGTTCGAAAAGCATCGGGATATTTTCCCCGTGCACCCGTGCGTCCGGTCTGTATACAAAGCGTAGCTCCCCCGGACGCCCCTTGATTTCCATAATATAAAGCTTGTGCGCCTGCGCCCGCAAAAGCGCAATCCGCAGCAAATTGTCCACGGACTTCGGCACGGTTCCGAAGCGGTCGAGCAGCTCTTCTTTCATCTCTGCACTCTCGCTTTCCGTCTCCACGCCGGCGATTCGCTTGTAAATGTCGAGCTTCTGCTGCTCATTGACAATGTAAGAAGCCGGAATATAAGCGTCCACCTCCAGCTCCACCGTCGTAAGAAAGTCCGGTGCAGTGTCCTCGCCCTTTAAATTCTTTACCGCTTCGTTCAACATTTTACAATATAAATCATAGCCAACCGCTTCCATATGACCATGCTGACGCTCTCCCAAAAGGTTGCCCGCGCCGCGGATCTCCAAATCCTTCATTGCAATCTTAAAACCGCTGCCCAGATCGGTAAACTCCCGGATCGCCGCCAAACGCTTTTCTGCAATTTCCCGCAGCACCTTGTCCCGCTTATACATCAAAAATGCATAAGCCGTCCGGTTCGAGCGCCCGACACGTCCGCGCAGCTGATACAGCTGGGACAATCCCATTCGGTCAGAATCGTGGATGATGATCGTGTTGACGTTGGAAATGTCCAGTCCGGTTTCGATGATCGTCGTCGCAACCAGGATGTCGATTTCGCCGTTGATAAAGCTAAACATGATTTTTTCCAGCTCTCTCTCCGACATCTGTCCGTGTGCAAATGCCACATTCGCATCCGGCACCATTTCCCCAATCTTTGCTGCCATATCTGCAATCGTATTGACGCGGTTGTATACATAATACACCTGACCATTCCGGGACAGCTCACGGGTGATCGCCTCACGCACCATTTCTTCATTATATTCCATCACATAGGTCTGGATCGGCTGACGTTCCTCCGGCGCTTCCTCCAGCACGCTCATGTCGCGGATACCGACCAGAGACATATGCAGGGTCCGTGGAATCGGCGTTGCCGTCAGGGTCAGCACATCCACGTTCTCTTTCATTTTCTTGATCTTTTCCTTATGGGTCACGCCAAAGCGCTGCTCCTCGTCGATCATCAAAAGACCAAGATCCTTATATTGCATATCCGATGAAAGCACGCGATGTGTCCCGATCACGATATCCACCAGACCTTTTTTGAGATCCTCGATCACCTTTTTCTGCTGCGCAGGCGTCCGAAACCGCGACATCTGCTCAATCCGGATCGGATAATCCTTCATCCGCTGCACAAAGGTATTGTAGTGCTGCTGCGCCAGAATCGTCGTCGGCACCAGAAAAACAACCTGCTTGCCGTCCTGCACCGCCTTAAATGCCGCGCGGATTGCAACCTCGGTTTTGCCATAGCCAACGTCCCCGCAGATCAGGCGATCCATGATTTTGTTGCTCTCCATGTCCCGCTTCGTCGCCGCAATTGCCATCAGCTGGTCATCCGTTTCCTCAAACGGGAACATTTCTTCAAACTCCCGCTGCCAGACCGTATCCTCCGAAAAAGCGTATCCCTTCCCGTTCTGGCGCGCCGCATACAGCTCCACCAGATCCTTTGCGACCTCATCCACTGCCGCCCGGACACGGGTCTTGGTCTTGTGCCACTCCTGCGTTCCGAGCTTGTTTAACTTCGGTTTTTTCGCTGCATCGGCGGATGCGTACTTCTGAATCGCGTCCAGACCGGTTGCCAGCACATAGAGGTTTCCTCCGTCCCGGTACGAAATTTTCATGTAATCCCGGACCGTTCCCTCCATCTCGACCTTTTCGATGCCCTGATAAATGCCGAGACCGTGCGTCTCATGTACGACATAATCCCCGACCTTCAGCTCCCCGAAATCACGGATTTTCGTGCCCTCATAACGCTGAATTTTCCGCTTTTTCTTTTTGGGCGCACCAAAAATATCTCCCTCCGAAATGACCGCGAATTTCAGCATTGGGTATTCAAAACCCTTTTCCACATGTCCGTAAAAAAGCTCTGTCTCGCCGGGCAAAACCTCCCGGTCAGGGTCTTCGCTGTAAAAGGCGCTCAGCTCCTGCTCCCGCAGATCGGCTGCCAGACGCTTCGCCCGGGTCCGGGATGCACATAACAAAAGCACTCTGCTGCCATTTTTCTTGTAACGTTTTAAGTCCTTTAACAGAGCTTCAAAACTGTTGTTATAGGACGGCATGCTGCGCACCGTGATCTCAAACCTGCGATCCGGCTTAAACAGGCTGCTCTTTGCATCCAGTGCGGCGAGTGACGCTGCCCGATACTGCGACAGCTTCCCTGCAATTTCCTTTTCGGGATACAAAAGCTGCGCCTGTCCCGGCAGGATATAGCCTTTTTCCAGACGTCCGGTCATGCTCTCCCGAAATTCTGTTTCAAGTGCGTTCGCCGTCTCCGACAAATGCTGTGGCTCATCCAGAAAAACTGCCGTCGTTTCCGGATGAAAAAATTCCAGAAAGGACTCCGTCTGCGGATAAAAATAATGCACGAAGCTTTCCAGATTGACTACACTGCCAAACTCCTGCGCAGACTCTTCGATTTCTTTGATCTGCGTCTCAATCCGGTGCGCTGCCTCCGGATTGCCCTGCTCCCGCAATTTTTTGGCATATTGCTTCGTCTCTTTTTTGATTCTCGCAAAGCCGTCCTGCCTGCGCGCCTCCGAAAGCATCAGCTCCGTTGCCGGATAAATCGCAATCTCATCCAGATTTTCCACCGAACGCTGGGACAGCACGTCAAAGCTTCGAATCGACTCTACGCTGTCTCCCCACAGCTCGATCCGATACGGATTTTCTTCCGTCATATCGAAAATATCAATAATTCCGCCGCGAATGGAAAACTGTCCCGGTTCCTCTACCTGCGGGCTTTTTTCATAGCCCATTTCCACCAGCTGAGCGGAAAGCTTTCTCTCGTCTACCGTTGATTTTTTATCGAAATGCAGTATTCTTGACACAATCCCGGAAAGCGGCGTCTGCGGCATCATCAACGCGGACATCGTCGTTACGATCGTAACCGGACGTTTTTCGAGCAGCGCGCGCAGCACACGCATCCGCTCCCGCACCAGATCGCCGCCGGAAACATCCGCCTGATAAAAGATCAGATCCTTGCCCGGATACACCATCGTCCTGCGGTCGTAAAACCCATATTCCGCGCCGATTTCCCGCGCTCTTTTGTCACTGAAAGTAACGATGATTTTCTGTGTAAAACCATCGCTCAATCCATATACCATATGAAGCTTCTGAGAATCATACAGTCCGGAAAAGGCAACATGCCCTTTTCCTCTGTCCAGAAGTGCTTTTCCCTCTTCAAACTCCGCCAATTCCCAAAGCGGAGCTGTCAATACCTTCATGCTATGCCTTCTCCACTTTTCGCCCGTTATACACATTCATCGCTGCATCCGGACCTTTTTCCAGAATCATCTGCACCGCTTCACAGACTTCCTCCGAAACCTGCTTCATCAGCACCTGCTCCTCCCGATCAAAATGTCCCAGCACATAGTCCGCAAGGTCGTAGCCTGCCGGTTTTTCCCCGACGCCGACCTTAATCCGCACAAACTGATCTTTTCCAAGATGCTGAATAATATTCTTCAAACCGTTATGACCACCCGCGCTGCCTTTTTTGCGCACCCGGATGATGCCAGGCTCCAGGCTGATATCGTCGTGAATCACGATCAGGTTCGTGCTGCCGTCTACCTTATAATAATCCAGCACTTCCCGGATACATTCGCCGCTCAGGTTCATATAAGTCAGCGGCTTTACCAGAATTATTTTCTGCCCATTTAAATAGCCTGCACCCAAAAGTCCCTTGTGCTTTGCCGTGTTTACGGAAATTCCGGTCTTATCTGCCAGCATATCTATGACGGAAAAGCCGATATTATGCCTTGTATTATCGTATTCTTTTTTCGGGTTTCCAAGTCCTGCAATTACATACATGTTCTGTCCGTTTCCTTCCTGCTTCTGCCTGCCCTTTTCTGCTTTAGCAGGCGCTGTCTGTTGTGCTTTCATGTTAGCACAGTTTCCCCCGCTCGGGCAAGTGAGAATGTACCCTGCTGCCTTTTCCATCTGCGGAGACATACAGATGGCTTTTCTAACCGGATATCCGGTCAGGAAAACAGTCCCGGTACATCGCTGCACCGGGACTGTCTGTTGTAGTCTGTATTTATTTTTTGTATTTATTTCAGTTTATTTATAAAGTTATGCAATCGGTTCTTCCAATGCCGTATTGTATGCTTCCAAAATAATTCCCTGGATCTTTTCCCGGGTTCCCTGGCTGATGGGATGGGCGATATCGCGGTATTCCCCATCTGCGCTGCGCTTGCTCGGCATCGCGATGAACAGTCCTTTATCTCCCTCTATTACTTTGATATCATGCACCACAAACTCGTCATCCACGGTAATGGATACAATCGCTTTCATTTTACCTTCTTTGGCAATTTTCCGAACCCTTACATCGGTAATCGTCATAACTTATTCCCCCTCGCGTTTCAGATAATGTATCTGTCGTTTTTCTCTATTACAATCTTGATTTCATCTTCTCCGCGATAGAAAGAATTTGCACGGATTGTATCCCGGCTTTCTACGATACAGTTCTCGATGTGCGTGTTATCGCCGATGTATACGTCATTCAAAATAATGGAATTCTTGATGTAACAGTTGTTTCCGATAAAGGATTTCTTGAAGATTACGGAATCCTCTACCGTGCCGTTGACAATACAGCCGCTGGAAATCAGGCTGTTCTCAACCTTTGCTCCAACATTATACTTTGCGGGCGGCAAATCGTCAACCTTTGAATAAATATCCGGATACTGTTTGAAAAAGTAATTACGGATCTCCGGTTTTAAGAAGTCCATATTGGCATCGAAATAGTCTTCCACCGTTGCAATATTCTTCCAGTAATCTTTGATCTTATATCCGAAGATCCGTTTCTGATTTTTGTAGCGGATCAGAATATCCTTTACAAAATCATAACGGTCTTCCATTGCACAGCGCTCGATCATATCGATCAGGAGACGTCTGCGGATAACATAAATACCACAGGAAATGGTATTGGAGCGTGCCTCAATCGGCTTCTCTTCAAACTCTTCGATCCGGCTTTCCTCGTTCATCTTGATGGTACCGAATCGCTCTACGTTTACATTTGCCGGCATGTCCTTGCAGACAACGGTCACATCCGCTTTTTTGGAAATATGATATTCGAGGACTTTGTTGTAGTCCATCTTGTATACACAATCGCCGGAGGTAATAACTACATAGGGCTCATGGCTGTTTTTTAAGAAGGAGAGGTTCTGATAAATGGCATCTGCCGTGCCTCTATACCAAGAGCTGTTCTCCGCGGTTACCGCAGGAGTAAACAGAAACAATCCACCCTGTTTTCTTCCGAAATCCCACCATTTGGAGGAGCTTAAATGTGCATTTAAGCTTCTGGCGTTATACTGGGTCAGCACGCCGACTCTCTGGATATGAGAGTTCGTCATGTTGCTCAGCGCAAAGTCAATACTTCTGTAGCTGCCTGCCACCGGCATCGCGCCGATCGCGCGCTTCTGGGACAGTTCTCTCATCTTGCGGTTATTGCCGCCTGCTAAAATGATACCGATTGCTCTCACTGTTTGTCACCTGCCTTAATCAATGTTTTGCCGCTTGCCAGATATCCATCCGGATAATCGTCTGCTGTCGTAATGCCGAATACAACGGAATTCTTGCCTACAGATACATTGGCAGGCACAACGCTCTTCTCACCAACAGTGACAATACCGTCGCAATAAATATGCGGTGCAGTATCGTTCGGTGCTTCTTCCCCGACGCCCAGTCTGACGTGATCACCGATCTTCGTGTTTTCTGCTACGATTGCCTTGTTAAGCTCGCAGTTCTCCCCAATCTCTGTATTGTTCATGATAATGGAGTCACGCACAACCGTATCTTTACCGATCGTAACACCGCAGCCGATCACAGAGTTATAAACCTGTCCGTAAATCTCAGAGCCTTCTCCGACAATACTGCGTTCGATCACACCGCCCTTTGCAACGTACTGAGGAGGCAGGATCTCACTCTTTGTATAAATCTTCCAGTATTCTTCATAAAGATTAAACTCCGGAACAACATCGATCAGCTCCATATTCGCTTCCCAGTAGGAGGTCAGGGTTCCGACATCTTTCCAGTAACCGTTAAATTCATATGCGTACATCGGTGCGCCGTTTTTATGACAATAAGGGATGACATGCTTGCCAAAATCCAGGTTTGGCTGATCTGCATTATCGATCAGTGCCTGCTTCAGCGTTTTCCAGTTAAATATGTAAATACCCATGGATGCAAGGTTACTGCGCGGGTTGGCAGGCTTCTCCTCAAAATCCACGATCCGCTTGTTCTCATCGGTGATCATGATACCGAAGCGCTTGGCTTCTTCCATCGGAACCGGCATAACGGCGATCGTACACTCTGAACCGTTCTGCTTGTGGAAATCCAGCATCACTTCATAATCCATCTTATAAATATGGTCGCCGGAAAGAATCAGCACATATTCCGGGTTAAAGCCCTCCATATATTCGATATTCTGATAGATTGCGTTTGCTGTACCGGTGTACCATTCGCTGTTTTCATTTTTTTCATAAGGAGGCAGAACAGTAACACCTCCGATATTCCTGTCCAGATCCCACGGAATACCGATCCCAATGTGCGTATTCAGCCGCAGAGGCTGATACTGTGTCAATACACCGACTGTATCAACACTGGAATTGATACAGTTGCTTAATGGGAAATCAATGATCCGATATTTTCCGCCAAATGAAACTGCCGGCTTGGCTACCTTTGCAGTCAGCACGCCCAGTCGGCTTCCCTGCCCGCCTGCCAGTAACATGGCAATCATTTCCTTCTTAATCATGTCCTCACCTCGTTGTTTCTATCAACTTTCCCACGGCTGTCGCCGGGCTTAAGAAAAGTATAACACACGCATCTGTAAAAGTGAATAATAATTTTACATTTGCACGCCCTTTTCGACCTTTTTTCTTGTGAAATATAGACACAAATCAAATTAGTAGGTTTATGTTTTTATTCAAAATATTCAATTTTCTCACGCTGTCGCTTCCATTTCCTTCTTAAATTATTCACAAAATGTCCTTTTTCGTCTTTTCCGGTATGTTTTGTCAACCGATAACACATTGTTATTTTGTCGAAGAAAAAAACGCTGCAGACGGCGCCGAAGTTTCTATTTGTTTTTTCAGAGAGTTTGCGCTACAATTGACCCAGTACAGTATTCCAATTCAGAAATGGAGATTCTTTATGTATCAGGTAGATTTTAACCATCCAATTCACGTTTATTTTATCGGCATCGGCGGTATCAGCATGTCCGGCCTCGCCGAAATTCTTTTATCCGAGGGCTTTACCGTATCCGGCTCCGACTGGAACCGCTCTGCCCTGACCGAGCACCTCGAAAAAAGCGGCGCACACGTCAACTATGGCAAGCCCCAGAAAGCGGAAAACATCACAGACGACATCGACCTCGTCGTATACACCGCCGCAGTACATGCAGACAATCAGGAATTTTCCCGTGCCAAAGAGCTGCAGCTTCCCATGCTGTCCAGAGCGGAATTTCTCGGACAGCTGATGAAAAACTACGACACGCCGATCGCTGTCAGCGGCACCCATGGCAAAACGACCACCACTTCCATGATTTCCGAGATTCTGCTGCAGGCAAATACCGACCCGACCCTTTCTATCGGCGGCATTTTGAAATCCATCCACGGCAATATCCGCGTCGGCCACTCCGGTCTGTTCGTCGCAGAGGCATGCGAATATACCAACAGCTTTTTAAGCTTTTTCCCGAAAATCGGCATCATCTTGAATATCGAAGAAGACCATTTGGACTTCTTTAAAGACCTGGCAGATATCCGTGCTTCGTTCCGCAAATTTGCACAGCTTCTGCCTGCGGACGGCACTCTGTTTATCAACGGCGACATCGAAAACTGGCAGGAGATCACAGAGGGTCTGGCATGCCGCGTCGTTACGTTCGGCATAACCTCTGCTTCCGACTATTATCCCTCCGATATTTCCTATAATAAAACAGCGGACGCAACCTTTACCGTGCACAGCTTAAACGGTCAGACCAGACAGCTTACCCTCGGCGTTCCCGGGGAGCACAATATCTCCAATGCCCTCGCTGCAGTCGCCCTGTCCGATCTGCTCGGCATCGATTACCGGGATACCGCGGAAGCGCTGCTGAACTTCCACGGAACTGACCGCAGATTCGAATATAAAGGAACGATAAATGGTATAACAATTGTGGACGATTACGCACATCATCCGACTGAAATCGCCGCGACCCTGCACGCTGCACTCAACTATCCGCACAAGACGCTCTGGTGCATTTTCCAGCCTCACACCTACACCAGAACGAAAGCGTTTTTACCTCAGTTTGCCAAGTCCCTCGCGCTGGCGGATAAGGTCATCCTCGCAGACATCTACGCCGCCCGTGAAACTGACACTCTCGGCATCAGCTCTGCCGATCTGCAGGCTCTGGTACAGAAAGAGGGCAAAGAATGTTTTTATTTTCATACATTCGAGGAAATTGAGGACTTCGTTTTAAAAAATTGTATCAACGGGGACCTGTTGATAACTATGGGAGCCGGAGATGTTGTAAATATCGGCGAAAACCTGCTTTCCAGATAACTTATCCACATTATCCACAGCCAGAACGTGGAAAACTTTCCTCTCTGACTGTGGATATTTTTTTCCAAAAAAAGATGATATTTCTGCGCCTTTGACAATCTTTTACACATTTTCCACATTATCCACATCCACGAAAACCCCAGTGTTTATCAGCCCTGAGCCGGAAACTTCCTGTTTCCTTTTTAAAATGTCTGTGTTAAAATGGGGCTTGCCAAAAGGAATTGAAGAGTTTTCCACAGTCTGCAGGACGCAGACAAACTGCAGCAATTTTTACAGAGAACCGGGAATAATAGGATGAGTGAGATTTTTTTGTGCGGCGGGGCAGCGGATGCTACCGTCCTTTCCAACGTTTTTATCGATGAATATTTAAAAGATGCCAACGATGCACAGTTAAAGGTGTATCTTTTTCTCGTGCGCCGTCTGCAGGCAGGCGATCCTGTCAGCATTTCGGACATGGCAGACCGCTTTAACCATACGGAAAAGGACATTCTGCGCGCCCTCTGCTACTGGGAAAAGTGCGGCGTCCTGACGCTCAAGCTTTCGCCCGACCGCACAACCCTGCAGCAGATCCGTCTGCTCCCCCTTTCCAAGGGGAAGAGACAGGACGCAGGACAAGCTGATTTTTCTACGGAGCAGACCACCGGACATATTTCACACGACGTCGGACGGCTTGCGGACACGACTCGTAGCTCTGATGCCGAACGCTTTGGCGACGCAGCCCGCAGTTCTGAGCAAGGCGCTGACGCGGCCCTGCCCGGAGCAGCCGCGCGCGATACGTCCAACACTGCGGCTGCTTCCTCCGGGCGCACGGCCGCACCGCAGATCCGCAGCGTTACGATGTTTTCCCACCAGTCCCTTGAGCCTGCCGATCCCTATGCCAAGCCTGCATACAGTCTGGACGAGCTCAAATCCTTCCAGCAGCAGGAGAACACCGCGCAGCTGATTTTCATCGCAGAGCAGTATCTCGGACGCACATTAAGCCCCGCCGATATGAAGTCGATCCTCTTTTTCACGGATAAGCTCCATTTCTCCGATGACCTGATCGACTATCTGCTGCAATACTGCGTCGAGCGCGGCAAAAAGGATTTCCGCTACATTGAAAAGGTCGCGATCGCCTGGGCGGAAGCCGGGATCACGACACCTGCCCAGGCAGAAGGTCATGTTTCCCGTTACGATAAGAACGTCTATTCCATTATGAACGCCCTCGGCAAGACCAATACCCCCGCACGCAATGAGCTCACCTATATCCGCCGCTGGACAGAGGAATTCTGCTTTGAGCTCGACGTTATTTTAGAAGCCTGCGGACGCACCGTCCTGGCTACCGACAGACACCGCTTCGCCTATGCAGACAGCATCCTCGCCGCCTGGTACAAGGCAGGCGTCCGCCACGTCGCGGACATCGCCAGACTCGACAGCTCCTATCAGAAAGAGCGTGCATCTCGCCCGGCGCGCAGCGGCTCCACAGCAGAATATAACAGTTTCATGCATTCCAGCTATGATTTCGACGCGCTTGAAGAGGCGCTTTTGAAGCAGTAAGGAGGTTTGATGTGGCACTGACTGTTTCCCAATACAATTCCATCCTGCGGCAATACGAAGAGCATCAGACCCGTAACCGCCATCTGCACGATCAACGGCTGCATCACATTTATGAGACAGTCCCCGGCTATCAGGCCCTCGACGAAGCCGTTGCATCCACCTCTGTCGCACAGGGAAAAAAGATGCTCGCAGGGGATACAAATGCGCTTGCACAGCTCAAAGACCAGCTCAAAGACCTTGCACAGAAACGTGCCGCCCTTTTGCTGGAAAACGGCTACCCGGCAGATTTTCTCGATCCGATCTACGACTGTCCTGACTGTCAGGACACCGGCTATGTGCACGGTCAGAAATGCCACTGCTTCCGTCAGGCGGAGATCGCGCTTCTTTATGAACAGTCCAACCTGAAACGAATGCTCGAAAAAGAAAACTTCGGCACGCTCTCCTATTCCTTTTTTCAGGGAGACGAACTGACCTCCTATCGCCAGGCTGTCGAAAAATGTAAAAATTTTTGCACAAATTTTAAAACGTCCTACCAAAACCTTTTCTTTTATGGTACAGTAGGTACGGGCAAGACATTCCTGACCAATTGCATTGCAAAGGAATGTATCGAGCAGGGCTGTTCTGTACTTTATTTCAGCGCAGCATCCCTTTTCGACTTACTCGCCAGGAACACGTTTGACTATAGGGCACGGGAAGAGCTTTCCGCACTCTGTGCGGATCTCTACAGCTGCGATCTGCTCGTTATCGACGATCTCGGCACCGAAACTGCCACGGCAGTGACGCTCTCCCATTTCTTTACCTGTTTGAACGAACGTCTGCTCCGGCAGAAATCCGTTATCATTTCTACCAATCTTTCTCTGGAAGATTGCAGAAACCGTTATCAGGACCGAATTTTTTCCAGAATTGCCAGCAATTTTGAATTCTGTAAACTCACCGGTCCTGATATTCGTATGTGTAAAAAGGTATCCGCAGTCTCGGGCCCGGTCCGCTGACGCAGATATCCAAAATATTAACTTTTACCTTCAGAAAGTGAGGAACTTCCATGATGGAACGTGAAGAAACCAGAAATCTCGAAACCATTCCGGTTGGCTCCCTGGGGATTATCCCGTTAAGGGGCTGCGAATCCCTTGCACAGAGAGTTGACCAGTATCTTGTAAGATGGCGCACCCAGCGCGAGAGCGAGCACAAAGACAGCCTTGCCTTTGCAGGCTACCAGCGTGACTCCTACATTTTAAAAAGCAAGGTGCCGCGTTTTGGTTCCGGCGAAGCCAAGGGCGTTATTCTGGAATCTGTCCGCGGTACGGATCTGTATCTGCTGGTTGACGTAACCAACTACAGCCAGACCTATTCCCTCTGCGGTCATGAAAACCATATGTCTCCTGACGATCATTATCAGGATCTGAAGCGTATCATCGCTGCTGTCGGCGGTAAAGCAAGAAGAATTACCGTTATCATGCCTTTCCTTTATGAAAGCCGCCAGCACAAGCGCACCGCACGGGAATCCTTGGACTGCGCACTCGCTCTGCAGGAGCTGGTAAAGATGGGCGTTGACAACATCATCACCTTTGATGCCCATGACCCGAGAGTCCAGAACTCCATCCCGTTAAACGGTTTCGAAACCGTTCAGGCTTCTTATCAGTTCATCAAAAACCTGCTGCGCACCGAGCCCGACCTGCAGATCGATTCCAACCACATGATGGTTATCAGCCCGGATGAAGGCGGTATGGGACGTGCAATTTACATTGCAAACGTACTCGGTCTGGATATGGGTATGTTCTATAAGAGAAGAGACTACACCAGAGTTGTTAACGGACGAAATCCGATCGTTGCTCACGAATTCCTGGGTACCAGCGTAGAAGGCAAGGATATGATCATCATCGATGACATGATTTCCTCCGGCGAAAGCGTACTCGAAGTTGCATCCGCATTAAAGCAGCGCGGTGCCCGTAAGATCTTCATCTGCACCACCTTCGGTCTGTTCACGAGCGGTATGGAGAAATTCGACAAGGCTTATGCATGCGGCAATATCAATCGTGTCCTGACCACCAACCTGATTTATCAGCCTGAAGAGCTGTTAAAGCGGGAATGGTATGTCAACTGTGACATGAGCAAGTACGTTGCTTATCTGATTGATACCTTGAACCATGATACTTCCATCAGCGATCTGCTCGATCCCAACGATAAGATCCAGGCTGCTGTCGCAAAGTATAAAAAAGGACTGGCTTTAGATAACGACGACTGAGCCAGATAAAAAATTGAGCTGAACAATATTGTTCAGCTCCTATTTTTTCTGTGCAAAATGTCTCTAAATGGAGGATTTATGAAAATCGTAGTAATTGACGGTCAGGGCGGCAGAATCGGCTGTCTTGTGACTGCCCGCCTCTGTAAAGAGCAACTGCCCAACTGTGAGCTGTATGCCATCGGCACCAACGCAACCGCAACCGCTGCCATGCTCAAAGCCGGGGCTGACTTCGGCGCAACCGGAGAAAATCCCGTGCTTGTTGCCTGCCGGGATGCGGATTTTATCATCGGTCCCCTCGGCATTTTGTCCGCAGACTCCCTGCTTGGGGAAGTGACGCCCGCCATGGCGGTCGCCGTCGGACAGAGCCATGCCCAGAAGCTTTTGCTTCCGGTCAACCGCTGCAACAACCACATCATCGGAACCGCCGATCTGTCCGTATCCCAGCTGATCGACGAAACGATCAAGTTTCTGAAAAAGAGTCTTTAAAGCAATAAAATGCGCGTTTTGCAGACATTTCATTATCATAAAAACTCCGGGGCAAGATACAGAAGGTATCTTGTTCCCGGAGTTTCTATTTTTCTTTTATCCTACAATTCTCCGAATTGTCAGAATCGGTTTATAATTCGCATATCCGTACTTAATTCCTGTTCTCGCTGTGCTGGCATGCACGATTCGTCCACCGCCCAGATACAGCGCCACATGACCTGCATAGCAGACGATGTCGCCTGCCTGAGCAGCTTCATAGGAAACCTCGCGTCCTGCACTTCTCATAGCAGCAGAGTTTCTCGGCAGGCCGTATCCGTATTGCCTGTACACTGCCCAGATAAATCCGGAGCAGTCCGCACCGTTTGTCAGGCTCGTTCCGCCCGCTACATACGGGTTTCCGACGAACTGGCAGGCATACGCCGCAATGTCGCTTCCACTTGATCCGCTCGCAGGAGGAACGGTCTTTAAGCCGCCGCCCGAAGAACTGCCGGAGCTGCTGCCTGAGGAAGAGGAGCTGTCGGAGCTGCTTGATCGATTGGAGCTGCTGTCAGAAGAGCCGGAATCGCTGCTCTTTGCACCTTTTTCTTTCGCCTCGGCTTCCGCCTTTGCTTTTTCTTCCGCTGCTTTTTTCGCAGCCTCCTCGGCTTTCCGGCGCTCTTCCTCGGCCTTGATGATGGCGTTTTCTTCCTCATCCAGCCTTGCCAGCTCGGAATTCTGCTGTTTGATTAAGGCTTTATATGCTGCAGCTTCCTGCTTCGCTTTCGCAATCTGCGCATCGAAATCCTTCGCCTTGGACTTTTTCTCATCGATCATCTGCTGCATGGAAGCCTGTTCCTCTTCCAGCTCATATTTCTGCGTTTCCAGGTCGCTCTTTTTATCTTCCAAATCGTTCTTTTTCTGTGCAACCTCTTCTTTAATCAGGATGTAGCGGTTGAGCATCTGTTTATCGTACTCATACAGCTTCTCCACATAATTCGCCTGATTGAGCATGCCGCTCCAGTTGGAGGCGTTGCTAAGGATCTCGACATAGCTGGTATCGCCCTTTTCATACAGGTAACGGAGACGCTTCTTCATTGCAAGATACTGTGCATCCTCCTGCGCCTTCGCTACGTCATAGTCCTCCTGCGCCTTTACGATCTGCTTTTCGGTATCGCTGATCTGATCCTGCATCAGACTTACGCTGGCGATGACCTCTACCAGCTGGGAATCCAGCTCCTGTATTTCTTCCTCCAAAGCGTCTTGCTGACCTTCCAGACTGCTGACCTTGCTCTGGCTCTGCTTATACTGACTCTGCGTGCCCTGCTGCTCGCTCTTTTTCTGTTCTCGTTCCTGCTGAATTTCTTCCCGTGTCTTTGCCTGCACATAGACAGGCTGTATTCCGATCGCTGCCGCGAGCATAACTGCTGCTATTTTTTTCCAGTGATGATTTCCCATCCGTATCTTCCTTTTTTGTATTCCAGTATAGCGTTTTCACTTTATACAGTATACAACAAAAAAAGAGCAGGATAAACCCAAAAGTTCATCCCGCTCAAATCTTTTATCATAATTCGCAGTTCTTTACCGTTCTCGGGAAAGGAATGACGTCGCGAATGTTGCCCATACCGGTCAGATACATAACACAGCGCTCAAATCCAAGACCAAAGCCCGCATGGCTTGCGGAGCCGTATTTTCTCAGATCCAGATAGAAGCCGTAATCCTCTTTGTTCAGTCCAAGCTCGTCCATGCGCTGTTCCAGAAGCTCGAGGCTATCCTCTCTCTGGCTGCCGCCGATGATTTCACCGATGCCGGGAACCAGACAGTCCATAGCGGCAACGGTCTTGCCATCCTCATTTAACTTCATATAAAATGCCTTGATTTCCTTCGGATAGTCTGTTACAAATACCGGACGCTTGAACACCTTCTCCGTCAGATAACGCTCGTGTTCGGTCTGCAGGTCACAGCCCCAGTATACTTTATAATCGAATTCGTCGTTGTGCTCTTCCAAAATCTTGATCGCTTCGGTATAGGTCACATGTCCGAAATCGGAGTTCAATACATGATTCAGTCTTTCCAGAAGTCCCTTATCCACAAAGCTGTTGAAGAAGTTCATCTCTTCCGGAGCATGCTCCAGCACATAGCGGATAATGTATTTGAGCATGGACTCTGCCAGTACCATGTCGTCCTTTAAGTCCGCAAATGCGATTTCAGGCTCGATCATCCAGAACTCAGCCGCATGGCGGGTGGTATTGGAGTTTTCTGCGCGGAAGGTCGGTCCGAACGTATAAATGTTCTTAAACGCCATCGCATAGGTTTCGCCGTTTAACTGTCCGCTTACGGTCAGGTTGGTGGGCTTGCAGAAGAAGTCCTGGGAATAATCCACAGTACCGTCTTCGTTTTTCGGAACGTTGTTCAGATCCAAAGTTGTAACCTGGAACATCTCGCCTGCGCCCTCGCAGTCGCTTCCGGTAATCAGAGGAGTGTGCACATAGACGAAATCTCTCTCCTGGAAGAACTGATGAATCGCATAAGCGATCAGGGAACGAACTCTGAACACTGCCTGGAACGTATTGGTTCTGGGACGCAGATGCGCGATGGTACGCAGATATTCAAAGCTGTGACGCTTCTTCTGCAGCGGATAATCCGGTCCGCATGCGCCTTCCACTACAACCTCGTCTGCCTGCATCTCAAAGGGCTGTTTTGCACCGGGCGTCTCTACAATCGTACCTGTTACAATGACAGCTGCTCCGACGCCGATTTTGGCAATATCGGCATAATTATTCAGCTTGTCCGCTGCGTATACAATCTGCAGCGGCTCAAAAAAGGTACCGTCATTTACAACCAGGAATCCGAAATTCTTAGAATCCCGGTTGCTTCTTACCCAGCCGCCTACTGTCACCTTCTGGCCGGCAAACTGTTCTTTTTCTCTGAATAACTGTCTTACACTTGTCAGTTCCATGCTCTCTCTCCTCACTCGCCTCGTGCGTCAGCTGTGCCCTGGCTTATTCTGCTTCGGTCGCTGTCTCTGTTGTTGTCTCGGTTTCAGTTTCTGTTGTCTCTTCGGTCGCTTCCTCTGTGGACGCCTCTGTTTCGGTTACGTTCGCGTTCTCAATCAGATACTTGGTTACCTTTTCAGACATCAGATATTCTTTGTAGCCGCGCAGGTCGCCAATGGCTTCCTCATAAGCTTCTACGGAATCATATCCATATTCGGATGCGCTGCTTTCCAGATCTGCCTGCAGCTCTTCATCGGTTAAGGTCAGACCTTCTTTTTCTGCGATCGCCTGCATAACCAGAATCTGCTCTGCTGCGCTTTGTGCTGATTTCTGAAGCTCGTCTTCATATTCATCCGCAGCCAGGCCGTAGCTGTATGCCATAAAGGTCTCCAGATCGATTCCATACATGCTTGCAGTAGTGGTCAGGTTCTTAACCAGACGGTCATAATAGCGGCTTACCATCTCTTCGGGAGTTTCCTTGAAGGTTGCATTTGCCGTTACCGCCTCCAGAACATTTCTTTCCAGCTCTGTTTCCTGCTGGCTCTTGGCAGAGCTCATCAGGTTATCGTAAACGTACTGACGATATTCTTCTACTGTGCTTACACCGTCAATATTGCGGGCTGCTACAAAAGCATCGTCCAGAACCGCGTCAGTTTCTTCATAAACATGATTTACCGTTACCGTGAATACAACGTCTGCACCGGCAAGGTCTGTATTGTTGTAATCCTCCGGGAAGGTAAGGTTTAAATCCTTTGTCTCATCCTTCTTCATGCCGATCACGCCGTCTTCAAAACCGTCGATAAAGGTATTGGAGCCGATGGTCAGCTCGTAGCTGTCGGAAGAACCGTTGTCAAACTCTACACCGTCCTTTTTGCCGACATATTTGATATCAACAACATCGCCATCCTTTACGGCACGATCTACTTCTTCTTTATTTTTGTTGCTGTCCAAAACGCTCTGAATGTACTGATCCACCATCTCGTCGGTTACTTCTGCCTTGGTAACCGTAACATCAACGCCCTTGTAATCGCCCAGCTCTACAAAGTCGCCAAGGTTGATGCCATCCAGATAAGCTTCGTCCGGGTATACCTTGGTTTCGCTTTCGGTTTCTGTTGCTGCTTCTGTCTCAGCTGTTGTGCTTTCCTGTACAGTTGTCTCCTGCACATCTGTCTTGCCGCAGCCTGCCAGCATCATGGCAGACAGAGACACTGCCGTAACGGCTGTCATAAATTTTTTCATAAATTGATCTCCTCATCATCTTACGGACATAAAATCCATAGTAAATAGAATTGCAATATCCTATATATTATCACACTTGGCGGGCTGTTACAAGACCGGAGACAGCAGTCTGCTGATTTGCTCCTTAAACCGGATCCAGACAGATCTGCTCTTGTACATTTCCTTTGTGATCCGCGTACAGCACTTTAAGTCTTCCCGGAAAATCCGTTCCATTTCCCCTGCGATATTCTGGTCAAAAATCATGGCATTGACCTCAAAGTTGAGTGCGAAGCTCCGGATATCCATGTTCGCTGTTCCGTAGCAGCACGCTCTTCCGTCAATGGACAATCCTTTTGCATGTAAAAACCCATTATCATAGGTGTAGCAGTTCGCCCCTGCCATGATCAGCTCGCCGACATAGGAAAGTGTCGCCCAATACACAAATGGATGATCCGGCTTGCACGGAAACATCAGATTGACCTCCACGCCGGACATCGTTGCCATCAGAAGTGCCGTCTGGATCGATTCATCCGGTATAAAATATGGCGTCTGGATGTAAATGCTCTTTTTTGCCTTGTGGATCAGCCGCAGGTAATTGTCCCGGATACTCTGGAGTTCGGAGTCCGGTCCGCTGGAAATGATCTGCATTTTGACATTGCCGGCTTTTTCTTCCGGCAGGATGAAATACTTCGGATTTTCAAACAGATTCTCCCTCGCTGCATAGTCCCAGTCCTGAATATAGCGCAGCAAAAGTCCACCGACTGCGCTGCCGCAGATTCTCAGATGGGTATCCCGCCAGTGCCCGAACTTCGGATCCAGTCCGATATACTCTTTGCCAATATTAAAGCCGCCGACATAAGCCACTTTTCCGTCGATAACTGCAATTTTTCTGTGATTTCTGTAGTTTACACGCAGATGCAGTCTGCCAAACAGAGCCGGGAAAAAGACCGCAACATGGATGCCCTGCTTTTCTATTTCTTTCCAAAAGTGCTTTCCAACGCTCCGACAGCCCATCGCATCATACAAGATCCGAATTTCTACACCCTGTGCCGCTTTTTCCAGCAGTGCCTCCCGAATCCTCTGGAAGAGCACGTCATCTTTTATGATGTAATATTGTAAAAAAATATAAGATTCCGCATTTTTAATATCCTCGATCAGAGCATCGAATTTGTCGTTGCCGTCAGTGAAAATCTCTACCGCATTGTCTCCGGAAATCATGCATCCGGCACTTTCCAGATTAAAAAAGACCAGATCCGAAAAATCCTTCAAATCCGGGTTTTCCTGCTCCAGCTCGCGGCTTTTGACGCTGTATTCCTGACGGCGCACCGCATCGTTTATCTGCTCCTCGATTCCCTTGATCTTGAACATCTTCCGCTTGTGCATGTCCGTCCCGGCGAGAAGATACATTAAAAATCCCAGACCCGGCAGCACATTCAACGCCAGCAGCCACGCCCACGCTGACTTTGCTTCCTTTCTCTGGAAGAAAATAATAATAATCGCAAGCACCAGATTGATCCATACCATATGTGCCCATGTGTAGCGGAATACTTCCTGAAATGTTTGCCAAAACTGCACCCACGTCGTCATTACTGCCTGTTCCTTCCTGTCAGCAGCGCCGAAGACGGCGCTGTCCTCATTCACCAATGCTCGCGGACTCGCGCTCCGCGCTTCCTTGCCTGCTTCGCAGGCCGTCCGCTCGCTATCCGCACGAGAAAAACAAATGCCGCCTTCGGCGTCGCTTGTTTTTCTTTCTTTATCTTGCTCGCGGACCCGCGCTCCGCGCTTCCTTGCCTGCTTCGCAGGCCGTCCGCTCGCTATCCGCACGAGAAAAACAAATGCCGCCTTCGGCGTCGCTTGTTTTTCTTTCGTGCTGGATACATTATACCCCAGGTGGCTATTAACTTCAACAAAACTCCTTGTACAATACCGTAAATTCTGCTAGAATGTTCTATAAGAATGCTAAGCGGACACACCGTACAGACAGCGCCGCTGTGCAGTACAAAGAAAGAGGAGGATTCACCACTATGAAAACCTGGGCAGTGGTATTGCTGGTCATTCTTGCCATTCTGATCGTCGCAGTCGTTGTTCTTTATTTTCTTGGAAGAAAGATGCAGAAAAAACAGGAAGAACAGCAGCAGCAGATTGAAGCATATAAGCAGAATGTGACCATGCTTGTAATTGACAAGAAAATCATGAAGCTCAAAGAAGCCGGACTTCCGCAGTCAGTCATCGACAATACGCCGAAGATGATGCGCCGTTCCAAGCTTCCGATTGTCAAGGCAAAAGTCGGTCCGCAGATCGTTACCTTAGTCTGCGACCAGAAGATTTTCGACCTGGTTCCTGTGAAAAAAGAAGTCAAGGCAACCGTCAGCGGCATCTACTTAACAAGTGTTAAGGCGGTCCGCGGAACGCTGGCACAGCCCGAGAATCAGAAAAAGAAGAACTGGTTCAAGAGAAACATCGAAAAACTGCAGGAAAAAGCAGGCGCAAAGCCTGTAAAATAAATTCGTTACAGTTCACTCGTACCTTTTTGTAAGCAGATTTCATGCTCGCATGAAAATCTGCTTACAAAAAGGTACGGAGGGAGCGCCACTTTATGAGCAAAAATGAGCTGCGAAGCAGCGGAGAGCGTCGAATACACGCTTTTGCGAATGGCGCGAGTGAACTGTAACATAAATTTCAAACGCAAAACGCCGTAGCATCCTCTCAATAGAGATCGATGTTACGGCGTTTTTTCACCCCACTCCCCGCAGCTTCATCGTCCAGCCGTGCACGCGGCGCACGGTTTTGGGCGCAATCGTCAGAAGCGTCAGATAGGTTCTGCTCTTTTTATCCAGCAGCGGATTTTTCCGCGTATCCGAAAAATGCCCGCGCAGATACTGCTTTACCGATTTGTAAAACACATCCGTATCCACCATCCGTCCCACCGGGATGTGCAGCAGATAATCCAGGCGCTGAACGAGTGCGAAGCGCACCGCATATTCCCGAAGCTCCGGGTAGCGCTCCCGGGTCAGCTGCTCCATATAATCCGCATTTTCTACGATATCCTCAAACACTCTCGAAAAATCGTTTTTATCTTTCCGGCGCGTATTGCTCCCGATCCGGTAAAAAACGTGATACAGCTGCTCCGGCAAGATCCGCACCCTTTCGCCCTCACATAAAAGCTCAACCAGCAGGCGGAAATCCTCATTTAACTTTCCCTCCGGGAAGCGGTGACCTTCAAACAGGCTCTTTTTGATCAGCTTCGTACAGAACGAGCAATCGCCCTGATGCAGCAGCAGCGTTTTCAGAAAATCTTCTGCCGTGCAGGTAACTTCCTGTTCCGGCGGCGTACAGACGTCCGGTCTTTTGTGATAATCCTCGTCGATCTCATCCCGCGAAGCCTGCGCAATTGAAGTGCCTGCAGCGGTCGCAGCTTCATACAGCCTTTCATACATCTGCGGCTCGATCCAGTCGTCGCTGTCCACAAACCCGATCCATTTTCCCTTTGCCATACTGATTCCAAGGTTTCGCGCGCTGGAAGAACCGCCGTTCGGCTTATGGAAAACCCGGATTCTGTCATCTTTTTCGGCAAGCAGGTCACACAGCTTTCCGGTTCCGTCCGTTGATCCGTCATCCACCAGCAGGATCTCAAGATTTTTCCAGGTCTGTCCACAGATGCTGTTGACGCATCGCTCCAGGCAGTCCAGGATATTGTAGACCGGCACGATCACGCTGATCAGGCAGTTTTGTTCTGTTTTATTCTCCATCCAATGTTCCCTCATTATAGCTCCAGCGTGCTGAAAGCTTCGGCGCGGCAGAGAGCGGTCCATCCTCCCACTCCGGCAGCTTTCCGGCTTTCCAGCCTTCATAAAATTCCAGGCAGCGCTGCGCCGCACATTCTGCATTCCATTTTTCTGTAATCGTCCGGTATGCCTCTTTTCCAAGCACTGTGATCTGCTCCGGCTGCGCGCACAGCTCCAATACCGTCCGCTCAAAGGCTGCATAAGAGCCGTCCGGGTAGCTTTTGCCGTTTACGCCGTCCTCAATCAAAAACGGAACCGCGCCGATCTGACGGTTTGCCACCACACAACAGCCACTGTTCATCGCCTCACTGACTACTGCACCCCAGCCTTCCAGATAGTTGCTTGTAAACACATGCAGCTGGCAGCGTTTCATCAGGCTTCGAACCTCCTGCGGCTTTAAAAATCCATGAAAAACGATTTTCTCTGCCACTCCGAGCGCTGCTGCTTCCTGCTTCAGCGCCTCTTCCATCGGACCGCCTCCCGCAAAGTGTAGCTCAAACGAATACCCCTGTTCCTTTAATTTTCCAGCCAACTTCACTGCAAACTCCGGGTGCTTTAACGAAATCATCCGTCCCGCCCAGACGATTTGCAGTTTATCCGTATTCTTTTTGGCAAACAATTCCTCCTGCGGACAGCGCAGCGTCTCCGGAAAATAGCCGAATTTCAGCTTTTTCCCGGGATAAGCCCCGATCAGTGAAAAATCCGACGCCACATACGCGCCGCAGCACAAAAGCCACACCGGCTGGTTTCGAAACCGGATATGTTCTTTATATTTTGCAAGCAGCCCCTTCGGAGAGATCGCTTTCCACTGCCCCTCGCGGTAAATCCGCTCGCTCACCCGAAACGTCAGCTTTCCCGAGGAAAGCCGCGGCAAAACCAGATCCAGCCGCTTCGTCCAGCCTGCAAACACCAGATCCGCTTCCTCGATCAGCTTCCGGCAGCGTTCTTCCTCCCGATCCGCCCAAACAACATATGGCAGAGTCGCTGCATCCAGTCCCCAGCCCATCGCAATCCGTTCTTCTTCCATCGGCTCGGTCTGGATGAAATGGTAATCGTCCCCCAGTTGTTCATACAGTGCGTTGGAAAACGGAATCTGATGATGATTGATATAATTGGAAATAAAAACAGCCTTCACGTTTTCCTCCATTCCCGCCTTCCTGCTCCGGTCAGCAACTTCGTTCATTCGATGCTTTGATAAATTTCTATCAGTTTTTGATAATTGTTTTCACCGTTGTAAAGCTTCGCCGCAGTCTCCCGTTCCGAAGCCGACAACTCCTTTGCCAGCTGTTTATCTGTCAGAATCCGGCTGACGCACGCAGCAAGCTCGTGTATGTTTCCTTTTTCAAACAACAGACCACTTACGCCGTCTTTTACAACATCCGGGATTCCGCCGGTTCTGCTCGCCGCCACGGGCACGCCAAGAAGCTGCCCTTCTGCCACGGAATTCGGGGAATTTTCCACCGCAGACGGACACACAAATATCTGCGCGGACAAATATTCCCGCTTCATCTCCTCCGCGGAAAGATTTCCCAGCACACGCACTTTTCCTTCGAGGCGATTCTCCAAAATCAGCCTGCGCAGATATTTTCCATATGCCGGAATCTTGATTCTGCTCTTTATTCCGTTTATGCCGAGCACGCTGATGCCCGCCACCTTGATATGCGCCTCGGGACAGTTTTGCAGGATTTCCTGCATCGCCTGCAATAGATAGTGAAAGCCCTTTAACGGGTAATCTCCCTGACTAATGAAGATTTCTCCGGGCACAGTTTTTTCGATCTCCCAGCATCCGTTGTAGAACTGTGGGCGCATTGTCTCATTCATGGTATGATAAACAAGGGATGGATTTATCTCCAAACTGATCGTTTTATCGAATGTCGTCCGTCCCGTTACATGTCCGACTGACAACAGGAGTTTTTTCTCGTTTTCTGCGCGCTGATAAAACTTTTCCTGCTGCTGCCGGATGCTGTCCTTTTTTAAAATATCTCGCAGTGTCCTGCTGTTCTGTACATTTTCCGGGAGATCTGCCATGTAGTTGTCCGCACAGGAGATACAAAGTCCCTGCAAGCCCACAAGCGTCCGCTCCGGTCTGTGAAATACTTTCGCACAGGCATAGCCATGCGGGAACTCCGTCCCGAAAATATGCACCATATCCGGCTGAAAGTCCTCTAAAATCTGTAAAAAACGCGCTTCCATCGCGCTGTCATAGCGCTCCGGGTGCTCTAAATCCTCTGCAAAGCCATAGCAGGCGACTTCTTTTTTATAACTGCCAAGCTGCAGACGCTGCGATAGCTCCTCCCTGCCCGGTGCAACCGGAAATGCGATGCCGAGCGTCAGTGCAGCCGCAGTTTCGGCTCCCTGCTGCCGTCCGCCGGGCGATGCAGCGCTGTCTGTCACGTCCGCTGCACTCAGTTCTGCGCCGTTCTCCGTCTCCAGATACCGCCCCAGTATCCCGGACAGCCAGCCCTCCCGCACGCTATACTCCTGCGAAAGCGCCTGCGCGATTACCGGGAGCATGATATTACATACCCATAACACTCTCATTTCCGATTCTCCCCCGGTTCGTCCTTATGGCCGCACCTTCCGTAAATTTTCGCCTTGATCCCGTTGTACCACTCGGAATATTTTTCGTCCTCTGCAAGCTTTGTCCGAAGCGGTGCCAGTGTCAAAAGCATCAGCAGCTTATAACGCAGCGCCTTGTCGCGTCCGAGATAGCGTTTCGTGATTTCGGCATGCTCTTTTTCGGAAATCCGACGGTTCTCCCTTGTCTCGGAAAAGCCCCCGCCCTCGTAATCCGCAACAATCATCTCCACATAAACCGCTTCCGCTTTCCGATCGTAAATACAGTACAGGAAATGCTCGTAATCTGCGCGGACACGGTATTTTACGTCATAACCACGCTCTGCAAACAGACGGACGTCGTAAAAGCAAACCTGATGACAGGGCACATTTCTGTAACAGGTAAAATCATTGACCTCCGGTGCAGAATAGATCACGCTGCCCCACGCCTCATGATATTGATTTCCATAAAAAATCCGCTCTTTTTCCTTATGTCCCAGGCTTTCCTCGTCGGCTCCTCTGCTGCGCTTACGCTCCATCACAGCTGCAAGCCGTTCCAGCACCATATCGTCGTGTAAAAGATCTCCGCAATTTAAAAACTGGACAAACTGACCGGTCACATAGGACATCGCCTGATTCATCGCGTCATAAATCCCACAGTCCGGTCTTGTATAAACCCGGATTCTGCTGTCCGCCGGAAGTTGTTCCAGGGAGCCGTCCGTCGAACCGCCGTCCTTTACCACAATTTCATAATTTCCGTATTTCTGGTTCAATACGCTCTGCACCGTCTTCAACAGCTTTTCGCCGGGGTTTAAGCATACTACCACAATGCTAAAAGAAATCTGCGCCATTGATCCACTCCTTATCCGTAAAAATCCAGGTCTTATAGGGAAGCACGCGCATCCCGCTTCCGGATGCCGTTTTTAAAAACCACAAAAAATACCCCAGACATACGATCCCCACAAGTGCTGTTAAAATATTTTTCCGCTTCCGGTTCTCCACGCAGCCAAGCAGTCCCGGAATGAGCAGCAGCTGCGGCGTAATCATATAATAGGACATTCTCGATACCAGTGGCAAAAACGAACCGCAGGTATAAAACAGCAGTCCGAAAAAATTTAATTTCAGGCAGAAACGGTTCTGCTCCTTTTCCATTCCACACCTGCCAACCACTGCCGCCAGCATAAAAACGAGCACGCACCGGAGGATTCCGGACGCATTCGCTTTCAGACCGATATCCTGTGACAGATATATGGTGTCCCTGTATGTAGGATACCACGTCAGCGCCAGATTTAAAAGCGGACGCTGGAAAACAAAACCGATCCCTCCGATCACAGTCAGCGCCGGCGCGATCCATTTTTTCCACGGAAGCACAGCCAACAAATACAGCGGAAGCACCATCAGAACAGATTTATGAAACAGCGCCGCAATGCCAATCCAGATCACGAAACAGCCATACTGCCTGCGCATTACAAACCGGATTCCATACAGTGCTGCCGCAAGTGCCAGATAATAACGCACCGTCGTAAATGTCCGAAAATATACGCCCAGCAGCATGAACATCGCGAAGCTCTGCCAGAAGCAGTCACTCTGCTCATACAGCGCCTTTAAAAACAAAAAAGCTGTAACCGCACCGAACACCGCGAATACCAGCAGATAATTTTCATACCCGGAAATCGTATAAATCAGCCATACCACGAAATTGAATCCTGCTTCTGTCACCACATACGCCTGATCGGTTCCCGCCCAGATTTCGTGGAAATTCTCGACATATTTGCCGTAATCGTTACCGACCTCCAGACGCAGCGCATTCACGCCCGCCAGAATCAGGAAAATAGCCGTGAGACACACGATGTCGAAGGCGCGACTTCGGGAAACGCCCGCCGAAAACAAGCCGCCGCCGGATGATGAGATGCCGCAGGCGCGCCTGCCATTCCCGGATGCCGCACTCTCGGCGGCTTGTCCAGCGCACAGCCCAGCACTGCCTGCCTCTTGCCCCGTGCGCGTCCAGACTGCGTCCATCAGCCCCGCGAGGGCAATCGTAACCGCTGTAATCAGAAAATAAAATACCATTTACAGCCCTCCCTTTGCGTCGCGGATTCCGGACAGAAGCGCTTTTTTCGCCTCATCAAAGGTCAGCCCCTCCGGGCAGCTCTCAGAATTCATATTGGATTTATTTTTCAGCAGAAATCGAAATCCCATCACCGCCGCCAGCTTTCCGTACAGCACATGATACAAAACGCCCCTGTCGTGAAAAAATTTGCGGTCAAAGCCGAAAAACCAAGTTGACGGTCTGGGCTGTTCTTCTCCGATTTCGACCGGAATGCTGTAGACTTTCAGCCCGGCTTTCAGGCAGTCGTGGATAAACAAGCTATCCTCTCCGTTTGCATATTTCGCGCCGCCGCCGAACAACAAAGAATAGGTCAGATTCTTTTCGTGCATCTTCGCCGTGCGCAGTGCAAAGCTGTATGCCGGATAACGACCGCAGTTATACCACCTCACCCGCTTATAAAACGAATTCCAGTAGGTAAAGCGGCTCTCCTGCACGCGCACATTGAATAGCAGCATGTCCGCCTCCGGATGCTGCTCAAACCCTTCGATAATCCGCTCAACTGCACCATCGTCATAAACGATATCTTCATCAGAAAAGAGGCACAGGTCGGCGTCCGCACGCAGAAGCGCGTTGTTGCGCGACAGCCCGACACCCCGCTCCGCCAGATGATAGCAGCGGATCTGATGACCGTCCTGCGTCCATTCCTCGTAACGGTTTTCGTTACACTGATTGATGAGAATTGTATCCGCCTGCAGATTCATTTTCTCTGCCAGCGACTTGACCTCCTGATTCAGGGAGGAAACCAGAATCTGCAGTTTCATGAGCTGTCTCCTTTGTTTCTTGTAATCCTGCGCCAGTTCACCCGCGCCATTCGCAATACAATAGAATGCACGCTCCGCGGACATTCTATTGTCATGAATCGCATCTTCGATGCTTTCCGCTGCTTCGCAGCTCCTTTTTGCTCATAAAATGGGCGCTCCCTTCGTGGAAGCCTACATTCTGTAGTAAGCGTGCAAAAACCGTGCGTCCGCGTCCGTGAGGATCACGCCCACAACCGCGATCTCCCGCTGAGCAAGCAGATCGAGGGCAAGTCCGAGTTTTTTAATACAGGGTGTGTTCCAGCGAACCAAAAGGATAAGCGGAATTTTTTCTTCTTCTCCAAGCCCCATCGTCCCGGAAAGCACCGTGTCCAGCGAAATTTCCTGAAAAGCGGTCTGAGACGCTTTGGCTCTCAGCTGCGCATCCAGAAGCGCACCGAACTGTTCATCTGGCTTTGCCGTTCGGTAGCCGAGAACCGGAATTGCGCAGCGTTTTTCCACGTCTGAGCTGAGCAAAACGGAATCGTCCAGAACATACCAGACTGCCACGCCCAGGATTCCGGCAAGCAGTCCGAGCACCAGACCGAGCACCGCCGCATTTTTCACTTTATTTTCCGGAAGCACCGCCTGTGCGGGAACGGTTTTCCATACTTCAATTGCCGTCATACCGCGTCCCTGCATCGTCTGTCCAAATGCCGTCATTGCGCGGTTATAGGCCGCCGCAATCCGGTCGGACAGTGCTGCATCCCCTGTCGTAAAGTACGCCGTCAGAAATTCCGGGTCCGACGCAATTTCCGTGCTGATCGAAGCCTCTATCACGGACCGTTCCACGTCCGGCAGCTGCAAAAGCACCGTATCCATCACGCGGTCGGAGCGCATCATATCCCCCCAGGTATAGGCGTTATATTCGTTGATAAATTCTTTTAAAACCTCGTCATCCTCGTCGATGTCATAGACGATCGAATATAAAACCTCCGACCGATACTGCTTCGGCCCCATCGTCAGCTGCCGCACACCAAGATAAATCCCCGCAGCAAAAACAGCGCCAGCCAAAGCTGCCGCCAGACAGATCCATATTTTATGAATACAACAGAGGGCAAAGCGTTTTTCGTCCATGCCCTCTTTCCAAAATGCTTCATCTCTTTTCAGAGGCATTATTTTTCTTCCTCCTGCACCTGTTTTTTCATAGCGGTCACCTGCTTCTCGTCCACGCCCTCCGTGCTGTCGGGCGTAAACAGGATTTTCAATGTCAGAAGCATCAACTTCAAGTCCAGCCATACGGAATAATTCTCAATATAAAACAGATCCAGCTTCAGCTTGTCATACGGCGTTGTATTGTACTTTCCGTATACCTGCGCATATCCCGCAAGCCCGGCCTTCACTCTGGTACGGTATGCGAACTCCGGCATTTCTTCTATATATTCGCGGATGATCTGCGGCCGCTCCGGTCTGGGACCGATAAAGGACATCTCGCCCTTTAAAATGTTGAACAGCTGCGGCAGCTCGTCGATACGAACCGCACGGATAAATTTGCCCACCGGCGTAATCCGGGAATCGTTTTTGGCGGCAAGCCGCGCCACACCGTCCTTTTCTGCATCCACGCGCATGCTGCGGAATTTCAGAATATAAAATTCCTTCGCATCCTTCGTGCAGCGGACCTGCTTGTACAGCACAGGACCTTTATCATACAGCTTGATCACCACCGCCGTAATCAGCATGATCGGCGATGTCACAACAATCAGGATCAGCGAACATACTACATCGATAAACCGTTTTTCAATTCTCTGTTCTACGCTCAGCGCATATTCCCTCGTCAGCAGAATCGGCGTATCAAACAGGTGCAGCTGCTCGCTTCCCTTTACCAGCACATCCGGAATCTTCGGCATCATATAAACGCGGATCGAATGGCTATAGCAATATTTGAGCAGCACGTTTCTGTCCATCGTATGAATATCCCAGAGAACGACCGCATCATACTTTCCGACCTCGCGGATCACCGCGTCGTACCCCTCTTTGATATTCATGCACTTTGCAACATGATATTTATCCTTCCGTCCTGCAAATTTTCCAAGGATATCCTCTACCGGGCGCTCACCGTGCACCAAAAGCAGCTCCCGCGGAGGAAACGCGCGACGATAAATCAGATTGCACAGCCAGCCCCACAGCCCTGCAAACACCAGCTGATACAGCATCATCGACACCATATGCCCCCCGCCGATGATAAACCAGCCGTACATCAGGGACAGCTGCGCATAGCTGATTACATTGACGCACAGAAGAGAAAACAGCTGAGACAGGAAAATATCCAGCGGTTTCAGATAGCCGATTTTGAGTGCTCCATAAGTATTGGAAAAGAAAAAGAGCAATATGAAATACAGTGCAACAATCAGCAAATGACCGTTTACATTAAAACGGTTATGTGTTTTCCATGCAATATGATGATAATAATAGGCGAACCAGTCGTGCGCATAAAAAGCAGTCAGCACGCACAGTCCAATCAGCCCAAGCGCCAGAATAATCAGCCGCTTGACAGAATCGTTTTTCTTCATCTTCCGTTCTCCCGCTATATTCTTCTCCACACAGCGCGCACCGCCCACATACAAAAACATGCTGCGCTTGCGATCACCGACATTTTTTCCTGTTTCCGGTAAAGTCCCCAGATTCTTGTAATCGCCCGGAGCTTGTTCGAGGAAAGGGATTTTTCCGGTCTTCTGTAGATCACCAAATTTTCCTTTAACCCGTAAGCGACGTGTCCGTTTCTTAAAATCTGCCACCACATCGCCGTGTCCTCGCTCGGCACGTCCGGCATCTGCAAAAGCGCCTTGTCAATTTTTTCACAGTCAAACAGCACCGTGCTCGTAAAAATGACCGTCCGGCTGAGCGCTTTCTGATAAGTCAACTGATCGGGAACCCGCACGATTTTGCCGGTTCCGACCGCATGCTCGTCTCCAAATTCATACGAGCAAAATACAAAGGCTGCGTCTTTTTCCCGCAAAAAAACCATTTCCCGTTCCAGCTTGTCCATCCGCCAGATATCGTCCGCATCCATAAATGCGAGATAACGTCCATTTGCATGTGCTGTCCCGAAATTTCTTGCATTTGCCGCGCCCTTTACCCCGTCCGTCTGGGAAAGAAGCCGAATTCGCGCGTCTTTTCTGCAGATTTCTGACACAAGACCTGCGCTCCCGTCCGTAGAATGATCGTCTACCACCAGCAGCTCCCAGTCCGTCCATGTCTGGCGGCGAACCGATTCCAGCGCTTCCTCCAGATACGCCTGGGCGTTAAAAACCGGCATCACAATGCTGATCAGGTTCTCATAATTCATTACAGTTCTTCCTTTACCAGATAAATCGGACGCTTTTTCACTTCCAGATAGGTCTTGGACAGATACTGTCCCACGATTCCCAGGCAGAAAAGCTGCACGCCGGAAACCAACAGAATAATACATACCATCGACGGCCAGCCGGGCGTCGGATCATGGTAAATCAGGTTTTTGATAATCAGGGCGATGATCGCCACAAATGCTATAATGCAGAACACAACGCCCATGATAGACGAAATTGCCAGCGGCACTGTTGAAAATGCGGTAATTCCATCCAGCGAATACAAAAACAGCTTCCAGAAGCTCCATTTTGTCTCGCCGTGGGTGCGTTCCACGTTTTCATACTCCAGCCACTTCGTCTCATAGCCGACCCAGCCGAAAATTCCTTTCGTAAAACGGTTATATTCGCACATCGAAAGAATCGAATCCACAACCTGTCTCGTCATCAGGCGATAGTCGCGTGCGCCGTCCACGATCTCCGTTTTGGAAATTTTATTCATGATGCGGTAAAACATCCTTGCAAAAAACGACCGGATCGGAGGTTCGCCTTTTCGGGTCACACGTCTTGTCGCCACACTGTCGTAGCCCTGCTTAATGTAGGAAAACATCTCCGGTAAAAGTGACGGAGGATCCTGCAGATCAGCGTCCATCATCACGACATAGTCCCCCTTTGCTTTCTGGAAGCCCGCATAAATTCCTGCTTCCTTGCCAAAGTTGCGGGAAAAGGACACCAGATGCACCCGTTCATCCTTTTCGTGAAGCTTCCGAACCTCCGCTGCGGTATTGTCCTTGGAACCATCATCAATATAAATAATTTCCAGCTCCAGTTTTTCCTGCTCCAAAAAAGCGGAATTTTTCATCATTTCCTCATAAAAAATCGGAACGTTTTCCTCTTCATTATAGCAAGGTACGATTACGCTCAGTAACATGTTTTCCTCTCATTCCTGCGCACGCTTTTTGCGCATGCCGAGTTTGTGTCAAGCGCACGCAGACACAAATCTCGTGATTGAAAAATTTTATTTTTCAATTTTCTCTCCTGTAGTTGCGTCCATTCTTATCTTGTCCGCAATTCTCGCTATGTATTCGCTGTTTGTCGGCCTCGGCGCGCCCGTCTCCCGGCTGAACCCGAACAGATCCTCAAACACCTCCGGATTGCCCCGTTCCCAGGACACCTCCACCGCGTTTCGGATCGCGCGTTCCACCCGCTGAAGCGTTGTTTTGTAACGCCTTGCGATCACCGGATATAACAGCTTCGTCACGCTGCCAACCAGTTCCATATCCGAGACAGCCAGCAAAACCGCCTCCCTCAGATAATAATATCCCCTCAAATGCGCCGGAATCCCAAGTTCCAGCATAAACGCCGATATCTCCCGCTCCGTTCCGAGTGTTTCTTTCCATTCTGCAGCCATTTCTGATTCCTCCTCTGAGTCTTTTTTCCGCACCAACAGTGTGACCGCACTGTGAACATTCTGCCGCTGCTTTCTACTTTATTCTAACACTCAGATTTTGGAAACCAAACGGAAAACGGTCGTGATATTTCGCGTTTTTTCGCCGTTTAAAGCCGTTCCGTCCTGCCTTCTTTTTCCAGCGTCTCAACGACTTCCTTGACGCGCTGTGCCTGATCGACAGGGCAGACCAGAATCGAATCCCTGCCCTCTACGATGACCAGGTTTTCAACGCCGACTGCGGCGATCAGCTTTTTACCGCCGTATACAACGCAGTTTTTCGCGTCCAGAAGCAGCGTATCGCCGGAGCTGATGTTACCGGCAGCATCCCGGGTGCGCACTGCATCCAGCGTATCCCAGCTGCCAACGTCGTTCCAGCCGAAATCTCCTTCCAGCATCAGAACACCCTTTGCGCGCTCCATAATGCCGTAATCCACGGAAATCTTCGGGATGGTCGGATAAACCTCATGCAGAACCTCCTGCTCTTTTTCTGTGCCGAGCGCTGCCCCGATCTGTTTCAGACAGGCGTACACATCCGGCAGAAGTTCTTCGAAATAGTGAAGAATCGTGGAGGCTTTCCAGACAAACATGCCGCTGTTCCACGCATAACTGCCGGATGCCAGATAGCTTTTCGCCGTTTCCAAATCCGGTTTTTCCACAAATTCTTCTACCTTACGCCATACTTTTCCAGCCTCTTCCACGCTGCGGATATAACCATAGCCGGTCGAGGGAAACGTCGGATGAATCCCTATCGTCACAAGTGCGTCCGTCTCTTCCACTGCACGAACCGCTTCTTTCATCACGCGGGTGTATTCCGCCTCATCACGGATATAAGCGTCCGCCGCAAAAATGCACATCACGCCGTCACCGTATTTATGCAGAATTTCCATTGCCGCATAACCGATACACGCTGCTGTATTGCGCGCCGCAGGCTCTGCCAGAATATGATCTGCCGCAATTCTGCCTGCTGTGCGCTCCTTCATCATCTTTGCCTGTGTCTCATTGGTCACAATAAAAATGTCCTTCTGATCCATCAGGTCATGCTGTCTGTCGATCGTCTCGTTAACCAGAATATCTTTGCCGGACAGGTTTAAAAACTGTTTCGGCTCTGCCTTTGTACTCAGCGGCCAGAAACGGGTTCCGCCCCCGCCCGCCATAATTACGCCATAGGTTTTCATGTTGTATTTCCTTTCTGAAGTGCTGCGCTTCCGTCAGCCCATTCCATGCATTTTTACAAATCCTTTTCGGCTTTTTCCGGATCGCTTCTATTTTGCCGGATCATTTCGACTTTTTGCGGAAGCCGTCCCGAATCGAGTTGCCCCGCAGCTCGATATCCTGTACGATTGGGGATGACGGGAATTTGTTATACCCGATCTGCCCTCTGTCCGTCGGCACATAGATCGTCACACCATCCACCTCGTACATCTCTGCAGATCCATCTACATAATCCTGCTGCCACAGATAATACGGCTCATATGCCAGCTCCCGAACCATCTGTATCAGATTATACCCCTTATAGGTAAAAAATGCTACCAGCAATCCCACAAATGCCCAATATCCGGCATTTTTCAACCATTTACGCCCATTGTGTCCCTGTTCTGAACCAGCCAGCTTTTCCGCCGCCATACAATACAGGCTTCCAAACACCGTCAGCGGCAAAAACAACACATAAAAATATCCGTACCGCACCAGCGGCGCCCCGAGCTGCCAGAAGAAAAAACCGACCACTGCACACAGCTGAAGCAGGGAAAAACACAAGGGCGTAAGATGTGCGACTCGGCGGGCGGGCAAGGGTACGCCGGTTTCTCGTTCAGACACAGCGCTGCCCGCATGGAGCGCGACTGTCACCCGGTCTGCTTTGGACGTGTGCGTACCATTATCCACGGACGCAGCGCCGCCCGCACGAGATGCAACCGTCACCCGGTCTGCTCTGACTGCGCGCGCAGCTCCGAGCACCGCCAGCACTGCACTCACCGGGATCACTGCCCAGCCTGCCAGCACCAGAAGCTTATCGAATCCAGCCTGCGCTGCAAACCAGTTCGGCAGCCACTGCTTCAACGGCTGATCCAGCTGATAAACATTGTAAATCTCCCGCGCATACGCCTGGATTTCCTTTGCGTCGCTGTTCGCATAGCCTTTGGAAATTTTCCAGTCTACCGGAAACCAGTCCAAAAACGTAAACGGATAAAACAACCAGCCGGAAATCAGCACATTCCGCGCCAGATACGGAAATGCAATCAGAAGTCCCAGCGCGATATAGCCTGCAATCTGCAGCCATTTTTTCTGCCTAAGCAGCAACACCGCCGGATACAGAACCAGAAGCAAAATTACCGCTGTGGACAGCTTCACCGTCGCCGCATACACCAGATACAGACTCAGCAGCGCGTAAGGCACAGTTTGCTTTTCCCCGATGGGACAGTCCCTTTCCTGCTCCCACAGTTCCACCCAGGTCATTATTACCCAGAATAAAACCAACATTGCAAAATAATCGGACGCCGGGGAAACCATCTCCCGGAACACTGCTATCAGATAAAAGATCCCGCCGATAGATAAAAAATCCGATATTCGCACTTTTTTTCGTTTCCAAAATGCCATAAGCCCTGCCGCGCATTTACACGCGCACAGCAGCGCAAAAAATCCAGCCACGCAGTGCATCGGCCGTCCGATCAGCCACGTCTCGCTAAAGAAGGCGCTGAGTGCAAAGGAAGCGCTGTTGTAACCGAACCGGCTGTGCAGATTCGCAAGCCCCGGCACAACGCCGTACTCTTCGATCCATCGAATTGCCTGTGCATGATACAGTCCCGTATCGTAGTGCATATAGCCCCTCGACGAGCCGTATGCAAATAAAAGCGTCAGACCGGCATACAGCAGCCAGACGGCTTTGTTTTTTTTGCGCCAAAGGCTTTTTGAGTTTTCAAGCCCTTCGTCGCTTCTTTCCGTTTTTTTCTGACATGCCTGTGTTTTCGAAATTTTGAAAAAATCCGCCAAATCCCGACGCAGCAGCATTCCGCCGATGACCGCAGCAAAAACGGCAATCAGGCTTGCCCAGAAGCCAACGCCGGCAAACAGGCTGAAATACTCTGCATACACATTCAATACGAGCAGACCCGCCATCATATAGGTTACTGCGCTATGAATCTGACAACCGCCCTTTTTTCGAAACGGTGCAAGACACGCAAAGCCCATCAGAAACGACAACGTCGCCATATACGCCCATTCCATTAAAATCATTATCATAATTTTGATACCCCTGTCTGATGCATTAAATGTACCATTGCCCCCATTTCATGTCAAGGAAATGGATGTGCTCCATTTTCCGGGTAATTTTCTTGCTTTTTTCCCTCACTGACACTAAACTGAATCCATATACAGATCAAAATCGTAACTGTTCAGTGCCCTCACAGATACGCGCAAAATCCATTCCAAATCGGCTATGCCGATAGGATTTTTGCCTTCTAGTCTGAGTTTTCCTACGGTCAGCGCAGTAAATGCGCAGACCTACTGAACAGTTACCCAAAATCATTCATTGCTTTCCAGGAGGACTCCTATCTTATGACTAATATGACTAATATAATTTCATTCCAGAAGCCCGGTATCACTCGAATTACTGCAGCGTTTTTTGCAGCCTTTGCACTATGCGATATCGGTTCCATCCATCCGGCAGATATTTTTTCTGTCCTGATCTTTGCAGGCATGCTCCTCCTTTTTTCTCCAACGCTGACGCAAAGGCTGACGAATATCGGAGCAGCTTCTTCTGTGCTTCCGCGCCATTTTTATCCAATATGCAGACTTCTCGCAGTTCTCTACACCTTATTTTATGCAGCAGCAAAGCATGCTGAACTGTCCGGCAGCTTTGACAGCCGCATATTCAGACTTGCATTCCTGGCGGCTGCGGTTATCGGTCTGTATTTTATATTCTTCCGATTCTGTGAACTGTCCATGCTGTTTCTTGCATCCAGACAGCAGCGGCGTTTTGCCCAAAACACTTTGCAGCAGCCTGATGGTGCATGTCCTGTACCCCCAGCCATATCTGCAGTGCATGCCCTGTCCCGCAAACAGAAGCTGCTCTGTTACTTCGGTCTGCTCTTCTGCTGGCTATTCTGGTTTCTGTACCAGTTTCCCGGTGTTCTGACCCCGGACAGCATCAGCCAGTTTTCCCAGGCTACCGGCCTGATCCCGTTCAGTAACCACCACCCGATCCTGCACACGCTTTTGTTCTCCCTGTTTTACCATATCGGATTTTTTCTGACCGGAAGCATAAACACCGGAATCGCCTGTTATGTATTGTTCCAGATGTGCACTATGGCCGCTATTGAAACCTATACGCTATCCCTCCTCGCAAGATCAGGCGCTTCACGCCTCTGGCTGATTCTGTCTTTTTGTTTCTGGGGGCTCGTTCCATTTCACGCAATTTTTGCCGTAACCGTCTGGAAAGATATTCTTTTTTCCGGATTTATGCTGTTATATCTTTGCTTTTTATATGAACTGCTCTGCAACCCGGATAACCGTCCGGGCATTTGGGCAGGGCTTTCCCTTTCCGGCTTTTTCGTCTGCACCCTGCGTTCAAACGGGCTTTATATCTTCCTGTTCACCCTCCCGTTTGTTCTGTTCGCATTTCGCCGGACATGGAAAAAAATGTTTGCCGTGCAGGTCGGCATACTTCTTTTATCCCTGATCATCACCGGCCCTGTATACACTGCCTGTCATGTTGAGCGCGCTTCCTTTACAGAATCCCTCTCCATTCCTCTGCAGCAGATTGCCTGTGTCGTTTCTAACGGTCGACAGCTGAGCGCAGAGCAGGAAATGCTCATCGATGATGTAGTCGATACTTCCCTGATTCCGGAGTATTACAATCCGGTGATCTCCGATCCCATCAAGGCACTCGTCTCCTACAACCATGCCGATGCGATCATCCGGAATCCTTCAAAATATTTCACCCTCTGGATTCAGCTCGGTATTTCTTACCCGGGCGATTATCTCCAGGCCTTTATCGATCAGACAAAAGGATACTGGTTCCCCGCCCCGGCTGCTTTACGCACGAATGAAGGGATTTCTCCGAACGAAATCGGACTTTCCTGGCCGCATCTTCTGCGGGGTCAGTTTCCGGTCAAAATCAGTGAAATTCTTTTAAAGCTTCCTGATATGCTTCCGGTTTACGGTATTTTGTGGAGCATCGGCGCGTACTTCTGGGCTGTCCTGTATTTTGCCGCATATCAGTTTTTATACGGACAGCGGCGGTTTCTCGTGCTCTTTGTACCGTTTATCGGAACTGTACTTACCCTGCTTCTGGCAACTCCTGTCGCCTCCGATCTGCGCTACGCTTATCCGCTCATCCTTGCCGCGCCGTTTTTCATTGCGCTGCCGTATTGCCGTCTTCAAACCTCCCGTCTGCAAAAATGAGATGGGAAACGTTGTAAAACTGACAAAAAAAGTGTAAAATAAAAAATCAGGGGATGGCATTTTGCCTAATTTAGTTTCCAAAGAGAAAGAGGTATTTTATGGACTTTTTTAACGCACTGATTCACAACACGGTTTTTATGTCCGCAGTTACGGGGTGGTTCGCTGCACAGGTCATCAAAACAGTGATTTATACCTGTATCACCAAAAGCTTTGATCCGGAACGTTTAGTCGGAAGCGGCGGCATGCCCAGCTCCCATTCCGCCACTGTCTGCGCACTCGCAACCGCTGCCGGAATGCAATACGGCGGCAGCAGCTTTGAATTCGCCATTGCCGCTATTGTAGCGATTATCGTTATGTATGACGCCAGAGGGGTGCGCCGGGAAACCGGTCTCCAGGCACAGGTCATCAATGAAATGATGGAATTCTGGGAAAAGATGGGGCAGCCGATCTCCTACGAAGAAAAGCTCAAGGAATTCGTCGGCCATACCCCTTTACAGGTGTTTGTCGGCGCGCTGCTCGGCATCCTGATCGCCGTATTGTACGGCCTGTTCCTCGGTTAAATCTTTATCTGCTTGCGCCTTCCTGCAGACAACTTTCGTGTCTGTAGGAAGGCGCATCTGCGTTATAACGTTTTTTCCCGTAAAAATCTGCCCTCCTGACACAGAATTTTCACAGTTATTCTGTATAGTGATAACTAAGAAATTTGATGGAGGACATAATGTGAAAAATAAGCGTGATCGCTTATTTTTCACACAGCTATTTGTGCCGCATGCGTCACAAAGTAGCTAGGATCGCAGAGCAGAACTGGAAGTTCTGCTCGCGGTTCCTTCGGCGCAAAGCGCCTGCGGAATGGAGATTAAAATGAGCCAACAAAAAGTAGACCGTTATAAACAGGAAAAAGCGCATCGCAAAGAACGTCTGGAGAAGGAAAAGAAACGAAAAAAGCTCCTTCGCATCTGCAGTTATTTCGTACTTGCAGTAATCGTACTTGCGATTGCTTTTGCAATTTACCGCCACTATACTCCCAAGACAGAGACACCGGCAGAAACAGAAACCACTGTCGAAAGCGTAATCGAAACAACTACAGTTGAAGAAAGCGCTACTGGAGAAGGCACTGTAGAAGAAAGTACCGCAGTTGAAACAGAGGACGCAGATACAGAAAGCACCTCTGAAGAAACCGCTGATATAGAAAGCGCTGTAGAAGAAACAGATGCGGCTGGCACGGAAAGCACTGCAGCTGATGGGGAAGCAGCCCAGGCGGAAAGCGCTGCTGAGTAAAACGATTATCATGAAAAAACTCCCATTTCCGGTGACAAATGGAGAATGATTCCTTCTTCATTTGCCACCGGAACGGGAGTCTTTTTATTCCTGATAATAGCATGCTCACAGAGCATGCATTACTTTCTTGCTATCAAATACAGGTCACAATACAGCAGCTCTCTGATCTTTTCCATCTTCACATCACCGCCCATTCCATCTGCAACAGCCTGCAGCGCCTCCTCAGTCTGCTCCATTCTGGAAACATACACAAGCACCTGATCCGCCTGCCGGATTGTATCATCCTCCACAGTCGAAACATCTGCAAGGCTCGCAAAATAAATTTCATCATACTGCATCAGCTCCAGTGAATCGTCCCAGATCATCCAGGTCAGGTTGGGATTATAAAAATAAACGACCGGTTTCTCTTTATGCTCCTGCGCAAACGCGATGTTTTTTGTGTCCTCTTCATAAAGAAACAGCACCTTTCCATCCGCCAGCCCTCGAATCTGTCCTGTTGCCAGCACCAGAAATACCGCCAGAAGCACATAGCCGGCTGCTTTATCGTGCACGGACCGTTTTTCCGGAGCAGATGTATCTCTGGTATCGCTGATTTTCCCCGCAGCGCTTTTTACAGCAGTCCCTTTTCTCATAGTCAACACGAAAAGCTTCTGTCCGAGCAGTACAAATATAACCATCATCAGCAGCAAAATCAGCCCGTAGACCGGAATCTGATATCGGTTCGCTTCCTCCGCCGTCAGGAGCGCTGTTTTGGTCACGACAAGGAAATAACCGAGTACTGCTGCCGCCGGAATCCAGAAAACACGCCGTGCTTCCCAGAATGATTCGCGGAAAGCGTCAGCCTGCCGGTTCGAATTTTCCTGCGCGGCTGCGTACTCTGCTGCCTGCTGCCCGGATTTCTGCGCGGCTGCGTGCTCTGCTGTCTGCTGTCCAGATTTCTGCGCAGTCGCAGCGACAGCTTTCCGTCCGGCTTTCATCCGTCCAATTCCCCAGACCGTCAGCGCCATCAGGACAAGCAGCAGAACAAATCCGTACAGCATCGACCCGAAGGCATATTCATTGAGCAGTCCTGCGAAGAACCGGAATCTTCCAAGCGTATTGCCAAGGTCGAAGAACGCACCCATCGCTTCCGTCCCCCGGTATCCCCGAAAAATATGGCTCAGACACGCCGGATAGCTGACTACGGCAAGTACCATCGCTCCGATCACAGCAGTCGCATAAATGAGGCAGTCTTTCCATTTCTGCCCCCAGCTTTTCTGCTCTGCACGTTCCAACAGCAGATACAGCTCCATCGCCGCTGCCAGGAAAAACAGATAAACAGCAAAATAGTAATGCGTCAGAAAACCAAGATAAACAACCGCCATCAGCGGCAGATAAAAGGAAAACCCGCATTTTCTCTCCTGCAGGCTTTTTACATGCAGCCAGGTCACGAGCAAAATCCACAGAGCCAGAAGCATATACATTCGAACCAGCATAACGCCGGAATAAACCGCCGGGTTAAAACCATACAGGAGGCACACTCCGAAAATCATCACTCGCGTAATACGCTCCGGAACGTCCGCCGCCGTTACACAGGTCTGCGCTTTCCCACCAGGCGCAGCCGCGCTCCTCAGCGCACCCATCACAATCCGCCGCGTCAGTTTCGCCAGCACACTCCAGCTCAGAACGAAAAGCACTATATTCAGTCCAATTCCTGACCATTTGCTGAACCTTCCGGGAAACAGCGAGCATACCGTATGCAGCAGCAGATAGTAAAACGGCGGATGCACGTCATAGGTCTGCATGCGCGTAACCGTCCCATACTGAAACCGCTGCCCCGACAGAACCCGGAATTCGTCTACAATCTCGCTGCCCGGCTTCCACTCCCGGTCGGTCGGCACCAGACCGATCGACACGTTGGAGGAATAATAGGAATAATATTCATCATAATGGAACCCAGCTTTTTTACTTCCAAAATAAAAAATCGCAATCAGCTGCACCAAAAGCAGCATACCAAGGATCAGATACCAGTTTCGTTTCTTCACATTCCCTCCTGCCCGCAGACGCAGATTTATGTTCTGCAGTTCTATCATACGTTGTTTTTTGATAAACATTTCTTTTTATAATAGTACCATGTTCTATTTTAATTTATTTTTCTGCATAACTCAAGAAAGCATTCGCACAGTTTCGTAAAACAATAGAATGCACGCTCTGCGAGCATTCTATTGTCATGAATTCAGTTCGTCCATGCCATTCTGCAGACACGTTCGAAGGAAGCAGAACAATTCGTGGATATAGCCTGTATCCCCGACTATCTTCCACCTTTCAAAGAACTCTTAAAGGATCTGAGCGATGCTTTATCGTATACAGGAATAATTAAGATTTAATATCGTTTTATGTAGTGACAAACCAATTTTGCTACGCTATAATTGTTACAGTTGTGTGACGCAGAGACGCTTCACACTTTTTTGTGCGGGCAGTAGAATATCCTGTGTATGGATTTCCGTTTTCCGCATTCGACGATTTATAAGAAAGAGAGGAACCAAAATGAAGAAACTGGCTGTATTTCTGCTGACCGGTCTGACATGCGCATCCATGCTGTTCGGCTGCGGAAGCAAAAATGACACCGTAGAAACCGTTCCGGTAGCTGAGGTGCAGGAAAGCACTGCCGCTCCTGCTGAAACAGAATCTGAGACGGAAACAGAAACCGTTGAGGAGGATGTTCCTCCGGAAGAAGGCATGGTAAAAAGTGACCTGACCGGCGAATGGATCAGCGGCGATCTCGCAGATCAGCGTCCGATCGCAGTTATGATCCCCGATGAAAATGCAGCGCTCCCGCACTACGGGCTTTCCAATGCTGATATCCTGTATGAATGCAGCGTAGAAGGCAACATGACCCGTCTGATGGCTGTTTTCAAGGATTGGAAAAACATTGAACGCATCGGCAATATCAGAAGCTGCCGCGATTATTATGTTTACTGGGCAAAAGAATGGGATGCAATTTACTGCCATATCGGCGGTCCGTTCTACATTCTGAACGCGATCAATGATCCTACTACCAATAATATCACCGGTGCTGTTCTGGCAAGCGACCCTTCCCAGAAAAAAGGTCTGTATGACGCAGCCTTCTACCGCACCAGCGACCGTAAAGCTCCGCATAATGCTTATACAAGCGGCGACCGTATCGACAAAGCCGCTCAGGCGCTCGGCTATTCCGAAACCTATACTGAGAACTATCAGAGCGATCACTTCAAATTCGCTTCCACAAACAATCCGAACACGCTGGAACAGTACGGAAGCAGTGCAATCCCTGCAACCAAGATCGATCTGGCAGGCGCTTACCCGATTACCAAGACCTATTTCGAATATAACGAAGAAGATGGTCTGTACTATCGCTTCCAGGGTATGCAGAAAGGCGACCAGAAGCATATGGACGGCGCCAATAACAAACAGCTGGCATTCAAGAACGTTTTAGTTCAGTTTGCTTATTATGAAACCCGTGATGCGAAGGGTTATCTGTCTTTCCAGTGCCACGACGACACCAAAGACGGCTACTACTTCACAAACGGCAAGGGCATCCATGTAACCTGGAAAAAGACCAGCGACTTCGCACCGACCAAGTTCTATGACGACAACGGCAACGAAATCGAAATCAACCCCGGCAAGACCAACATCTGTGTAGTTGAGCAGGGTAAATCCATTGACGCAGAATAATTTGTTCTGACATATCAATCGCCCTATCCAGCAGGTATTTTTTAACTGCGGATGGGGCGATTTACTTTTTAATACTCTTTCAAGTCATTTCGGACAAATCATGTCGACTTTTTACAAGTTACGTTTTAATGAAAGACAGAATCCACTTTTAAAACCATTTCCAGTGTCCCAAGAGCGCTGCTATCTCTAGTGAACCCATCCGAAAACTATCATCGTCCGCTTCCTCCTGGTTATTTAAGAGTTCTTCTACCTCTACTGTGCTCATCAGAAGGTCATCGGCAATCTTCTCTATGCTCTCGCCCCGCTGGTATTTGCCCGCTGCAAGGTTCGCAAGACCTTGTTCAATTCCTTTCGCCAGAGCTTCCTGATAAAGTTCTTTTGATCGATAAGTTAATACCTTTCCTCCCATAACTTCAGCCACCTCCTTTTCCACATTTTCATATTTTGACGCCAGTTTTTCCACAACAGTACGGGATAGTTCACACAACGCCCCACCTGTGACTGACCTCATGCGTCCGTTTTTACACTCCTGATCCAGCATTTCTGCCACCCTCTCGTATTCTCTTCTCAGTTTCTCAAGACGCTCTTCATCGCTGTCGATCTGCGACAGTTCTTTTTCATACCGGAAGATATAAAACGGAATCAGCATCCATAAACGCCGGTGAACTACCCATTGTCTAAAGCCAATGGGCTTCCTGCTTCGCAGACCTCGTAACCTACTATCTCCACAGGCGTTAATTCGGGCAGTCCCTGCCCTATATTATTATTTTTATGCTATTTCTCTTAATCCTTCTTCCAGTATATTCTTTGCCGCATTGATATCTCTGTCATGATTTGTTCCACAGACTGGACATATCCATTCCCTTACGGATAGATTTTTCGTCTCTGTATTTTGGTATCCACAGGCTGAACACAACTGACTGCTGGCATAAAATGTATTTATCTTGATATATTTTCTGCCATTCCACTTTGCCTTATATTCTAACTGTCTTGTCAGCTCATACCATGATACATCACTTATGGACTTTGCCAAATGATGATTTTTTACCATGTTTTTTATCTGCAAATTTTCCGAAACTATCACTTGGTTTTCGCTGATAATCTCATGGGATATCTTGTGCAGATAATCTTTTCGGCTATTTGTTATTTTTTCATGACATAATGCTATCTTTTTCTTTACTTTGTAGTAGTTTTGGCTTCTTTTTTCTTTGTGCGCTAACTGTCTTTGCAGTTTTTTCAGTTTCTTTTCGTATTTTCTGATAATTTTTGGATTTTCGTATTTCTTTCCATCAGAAGTAATACATAACTCCTTAACGCCCAAATCTATTCCTGTATTTTGATTTGTATGCGGCAGTTCCACGTGTTCCGTTTCCACTAAAATGGATACATAATACTTTCCACTCGGAACTTGTGATATCGTTGCCGATTTTATCTGCCCGCTAAAATTTCTATGCAGTTTTGCTTTTACATTTTTTAATTTAGGCAGTTTTACTCTATTGTCCTCGAAATCTACTGCTATATTGCAATTCGTAAAATTTGTTGTATATGACTTATGATTATCGTGTTTACTCTTAAACTTCGGATAACCTGCATGTTCCTTAAAAAATTTCTGATATGCAGCATCCATGTTGTAAATCGCATTTGTCAGAGCGAATTTATCCACTTCTTTCAGCCATTCATATTCTTTCTTTAATTGTCTGTTGCAGTAATTGTTACAGTCAGTTTTACTAACCGATTTTTTCTCTTTCTCATATACTTCTTTTCGGTATGCCAGTGTCTTATTATATACAAAACGGCAACAGCCAAATGTTTTTGCAATTTGTATTTTCTGCTCATTATTAGGGTATATTCTGTATTTATATGCCTTTAACATCCACTGTCACCCTCTTTCTCAACCTTGATTTTTGAATATGGTCTTTATCCGTTTCCATATATCTGATAATAACACTGTGCCTTTGACATATCTCATATGAAAACTGCTTTATATCATCTGATATCTGTCTCGAAACCAGTAATTTCTTCCTATATTTGCAGACGAAAATAATGTGATATTGTAATAAGTATTTATGTCTGTTTTTAGATTTCCATGTTCCCATACCATGAGCATACAATAATTTCTGATTTTTAGCTACCTTAACCCACCGTCTAAAGCCAGTGGGATTGCGGTAGCCTTATTTCAAAAATATCCTCCAGCGTGTAATTTTTTACTTTCAGAATCGGAATGCCATATTTTAATTCTTTTCGTGCCGCACGGATGCAGATTTTCAGTTCATCCGGCGTATTTGGATTGCTTCTTAAATAGATTACTGCTGAATCAGGGAAATCTACATACAGCACGCCTTCCCTGTATTCTGCATTTAACAACGCGATCTGCGTGTCATACTCCCACATCCGAATTTCCATCGTTCCGTCCGGCGTGCTCTGGCATTCCAGATGGTAGTATTTCGATATTCCTGTTAAAGAAATCAACGTCATGTTGGAATCCGTAATCCGCTTCTCTTTTTTTCCATTCGGATTTCTGATAAAGATTTCATTTGTACTCGACAATACCACTTCCTGACCTGTGTAATCCGTCCCAAACAGTTCATTGATTAATGGAATCACCAGCTCCGGGCAGTCCTGCAGCAAGGTTCGAAAAGCATCATCATAAGGTGTATTGATTGTTTCCATCGTTTGCCTTTCTGGTTCGTTCAGCTTTATTCAGTTTTTATGTTCTATTCAGTTTTTTGTGAAAGCAAAAGAAACGCATCTGCCGGTTCTGTTCATTTTCACGGTATTCACCAAAGTTTGCGCGCTTAAACTTCGGCTCATTGCCTCACAGAAATCATTCGCCGATTCTGGCTTGAAAAGATAGAAGATAGCCGGATACACCGCTATACGATGCTCCGCTTATAATAGATTATCTGATTTCCTGATTTCTAAAATGTTCCTATCAGCAGGAACTGTAACATTATTATACAAAATACTTTTTCCAAATTCAATCTGTCGCCATTCGAATTTATAAAAACTTTATAACGTATGTTACAGTTCACTCGCGGTTTCTTGTGGGCAGATTCCATGCTCGCATGAGAATCTGCCCACAAGAAACCACGAATGGCACGTGTGAACTGTAAACATAACATATGGCTGCCGCGCAGGGAAATTTCCCTATACGGCAGCCATTTTTCAGTCTGTATTTTCTTCATACAACAAACTGCGTTCCTCTCCGGACAGACGCGGCACATACCAGTTGTCGTCCGGATCATCCAGTGAGGAAACAATTTTGTTGGACACATACTGCACTGCAGCCGCAGCATTTTCCATCGGGCGCACGGTCACCTCATGAACGAGCGCTCTGGAACTTCCGAGATAGGGGAAAACAGCATGTACAGTGAGCGTTACCGTCCCGTCGTCATTTTCCTGAAACGCTGTCACCTCCGGGTACGGATGCTCCGGGTACTCTGACTCATAAAATCCACGCGGATAATATTCATATGTGTCATCTTTCTCCCGGTAAATCGTTTTTTCGCGCAGGATATCTGTTTTTACATTCAAAAACTTCTGAATAACCGATTCGAACTCTTTTGACGGAATTCCGTACGCTATGCTGTTGCCAGCATTTTTTCCACTCTGCCACGGGATTTTCCGATGATATATCTGCGGATAAAAAACATCGAACAGATCATAAAAGTCCAGCTCTCCGAAATCCGTTTCATCCCAGTCTGTCAGAAACAGATTGTTGCATTCATAGCCGACCGGCAGGAGCGCTTTTTCGTTCCATTCCCGGCAGGCTTCGTCCAGAGGCTCCACCCGCAGCGCCGCATATTCCTTAACGTCGCTGAGCGTCATTACATACATCTCATCCAGCGTCCCGATTCCGGAAAACATCAGATAACCGTCCTCCGTATACGACCAACTGTCCGCTGTAAAATGTTCTTCCGTCTTTTTGCGCATCATTTCATCTTCATAATGATAATAATTGCGTGTCACATCGAGATTGCCTTCTGCCGCCTGCAGCTCGTACTCCACAAAGCCACCGTTCCAGTCAACTTCAACAATTTCTATCTGTGCCTCCTGCTGATCCGTCGCCCGCCTGCAGAAACGCTTTACCTCTGATGCCCGCACCATATCGACCCTATTTTTCTGGTCTACTGCAGGATATCCGTTTTCTCCAAACTGCTTTACGATGTGCGCAATGGTCTCTTTTTCCCCGAGCCGTCCGCTTCTGCCTGCTTCCCGATACAGCTCAAGACAAACATCTTCCATCCGTATTTTCGGCTCTTCATCCTCTTCCAGCACAATCACTGTTTCCGCTTCGGTATCCACATCCTGCCATGTCTCTCGGGACGGTTTCCCACAGCCCTGTACCACAAATGGCAGGATAGTGCACAGCGCTATTGCATATGTCAAAAATCTGCGATGCTCTGCGAATTTCTTTTTTTCTGTCTGCATAGTTCTATCACTCTTTCGTCGTAATTTCCATCAGCCTGTCTTCTTCGTCGTCTACGAAAAAATTTACAATTTCCTGTCATTTGAAAATCAGAAAACAGGGCAAGAGTCCTGCTCTCGCCCTGCGCTTCTTATTCATGACAATAGAATGCTCGCAGAGCGTGCATTCTATTGTATCGCAATTGCTTTTTCGATCTCCGCGTTCACCCGTTCTCTTAAGGCTAGCAGCCATTCTTTTTCTTTGGGATAGCGCTTGAATGTGATCGGTTCATCCGTTCCTTCTGCGATGATTTCACAGACTCTTTCCCTGCCGACCAGCGATTCCAGCAGTTCAAACGCACGCACATCCTGTATCACCTGCTGCATCAGCATCAGACGGATAGATTCCTCCGGTACGCCGCCCTCGCCGGGATAAACCAAAAATGCATCGCCGGACGGAAATGCTTCTCCCGCGTCCGTTACCGCATACGGATTGATGTGCTTGATCGAATACTGGCTGTTATAAAAGTTAAAGCCCCAGTGCAGAAATCCACTGATTTTATACAGATACAGCTGCACACCGAGGATTCTGGTACGCGCAGAAGGCATCGCCATGAACCGATTGGAAACCTCCTTCCACTGTCCGGTGCAATAATAGGTCCACAGTCCTTCCATTCCTCTTTCCAAAAACGGCTCCATGCAGTCTGTTCCGGGTGCAAACAGATCCACCAGGCCTTTTTCACAAAATCCAACGTCAGAAAGCGCATCAATCGTATGAAACCCCTGAATATAGGGTAGTACCATTTCCCGCGCTTTTTTATAATCCTCTAAAATCTCCTCGCCGGGTTCATCTGAAATATGGAAAAAGACTTTATCCTGCAGTCCCTGTTCTTTCAGAAAATCTGTCAGGGCAGTCAGATATTGTGCCAGAAAATCCGCATATTCCGGGCTCTGTGCGTCCGTGTGCCAGCCAAACTTATGGTGAAGCGTGCCGTCCTCCCAGACCATAATCTTCGGTGCGCACTTAGCGCCCCACTGGGTAAACAGATGCGCCATTTCAAAATGTGTAATTCCGGCAAAGCGGCAAATTCCGATCCAACGCTCCAGTTTCGAAAAATCGAAGCTGTAGGTATCACCGTCCTTGCGGATGTCCAGCAGCTGAACCGTCGTGCGCTCGCCGCCGACCGCAGTGTCCAGAGGCGGTGTAAATACGGGTGTCAGAATCGTATTGATGCCACGCGCCGCATACAGGCGGATAAAGTTTTCCAGAATCTTCCAGTGTTCTTCGCTGAACGGTTTTACATGATAATAGTCTGCCAGACAGTCAGAATGGAACCATTCCGTATGCAAAAGCTTCTGCGGCGGAAGCGACGCATCGACCACATGCAGGTCTGCTTTTAACGTCTCTTTTTCTCCGTCCTCAGTTTCCGTTTCGATCACAATAGCATAGTCCCCGCCTGCAAGCTCCGCATCGACCGTCACATCCAACCATAGGCTGCGCCACTGTCCGGGCACTTCTTTTGTCAGATATTTTTTGTCCGCACCATCGCCCTCCGTATCCAGATCGCGCAAAAGATCCGGATACATCCCGGGTACGATGCGCAGATAGTTATCGTCCTGCTCCTTATGGCACGGATAAGCCGACGGAACCAGCTCAACCCGACGCAATCTCGTCTCAATTTTTTCCGGCGCTTTTACGGAAACCTTCCAGTAACGTCCCCAGTCTGCCGCCCCAAAATATGCAATCACACAGGATACGGTTTCCCGATGCAGCGTTGAAAGGCGAATGCTCCCCTGTCCATCCGGTGCTTCCTCTGCGAACACCTTTGTCAGCGTGTCCGTAATTTTCCAATTGTTCCCCATGAGTTCCTCCTTGCCCCCTGATTTTGTATACGCTGTCTGCAGATTCAGTCAATATGGGCGCTTTTTGCGTCTACACTAAGCGTATCATAAAAAGGGCAAATCGGCTATGGTTTCTTTTTATTCCAATGTCTTGTCGCTAAATAAACAGCGTGCATCCCTGTTTCCGGAAATGCTCGATTTTTTCATCCAGCACACACTCTTTTATTCCGAACTTTTCTGCAAGACAGCTTTTACACAGAAACGATGTACTGCCCCGGTTTACAAATTTCCGATAAGCTCCCCGATCCAGCTGGGTCAGCTCCTTTCCGCATTTCATGCAGGTGTCCATTACAGATCAACGACCTTGCAGCGGTAGACTGCACAACCGTAAGGCTCCAAGGCCTTACGGACCGTTCCATTGAGTGAAGGCAGATCTTCCCCGGTCCAGACCTCCTTCATCTGCAGGGTTTTGCCGGTGCTCATCGGAAGACCGACTTCGTCCAGATTCAGATTTGCTACTACGCTTTCGTCCTTTAAGTTGAAGAAACCGATTGCCAGATCACCATTGGAAAGCTGTCTGGAATAAATGAGGACATCGTCCCCGCTCCAGATTCCGTCCAGACGGATCGGTTGACGGCACAGAGGATCCTGATTGATCGCAATCAGCTCTTTATTTTCCAGAATCTTCTTCGTCTCTTCATTCATATTGCGGATATCGCAGCCAATCATCAGCGGAGAGCCAAACAGCGCCCAGATGGAATAATGCGTTCTGTACTGAACGTCGTTGCAGCCGCTTAAACCAACGTTTCCTTTGCCGTACATACCGACAACCAGCATATCCATATCATTAAAGCAGCCGACGCTATGATACGGATGAAGCTTTGCCTGCTGTTTGGTCAGATCTTTGATCGATTCCCAGCTGTCGAAAATATCGCCGGTGGAACGCCACATGCTCGCGCCGGTTTCCTTAATCCATTCATGGGTCTGATCAGCGCCCCAGGAGCATGCGGAAAACAGGATATCCCTGCCGCAATTTTCCAACGCGATGCCCATTCTGCGGTATAAATATTTGCCCGGAATGATGTTGCTGTGATAGCAGTAATCGTATTTCAAAAAATCCACACCCCAGGATGCAAATGTGTCCGCATCGATAAATTCATGCTCGAAGCTGCCTGGATATCCGGCACAGGTCAGGTTGCCCGCACAAGAATACATACCAAATTTCAAGCCTTTGGAATGCACGTAATCCGCAACCGCTTTCATGCCGTGTGGGAACTTCTCCGGATCTGCAATCAGACGGCCTTCCTCGTCTCTCTTTCTTAAAGACCAGCAGTCGTCAATGACCAGATACTCATATCCGCAGTCCAAAAGCCCCTGCTCCACCATTTTGTCCGCAGTTTCCATGATCAGTTTTTCATTGATATTCTCACCAAATGTGTTCCAGCTGTTCCAGCCCATCGGCGGCGTTAATTTTACCATACCCCTTGACCTCTCTTTCGTTATCCGTTATCGTGATTGTAGCATGACACTTCTGTTCTCTTCCATGGGTTTTTGTTGCAAATACATGGATTATTTGTTCACATCAAAATCAGGAGGTCTCTTTATGAATTCATCTGTTTTTGGGTCCGATTCCCAGCCCGGTCTCACCCTGCTTGCCACAGGCAGACAGGACTGCAGCGATCTGCATTCCTGGGGACCCGGCGTCCGCCCGGTCTATATCATCCATTATATTCTGCGCGGTCAGGGCTTTATCGATTATCATAAAAAAACTTTCCCCGTTCACACCGGCGAAAGCTTTCTGATTTATCCTTATGATACGATTCGCTATTATCCTGACCCGGGGAATCCATGGGAATATACCTGGGTGGAATTTACCGGAAAAGAAGCTGCCTCTCTGCTCGATCAGACCGCCTTTTCCCCTGCCGCGCCCGTCTGTCCCGCGATCTGCCCTGCCCGGCTCCGACAGCTTTTTGCCGATCTGCAGCCCCTCGACCTTTATCACCAGAACCGCAACGAAGCAAATGGCATGCTCCGCACGCTGCTCGGTCTTTATGCCGATTATGCCCCGGCACCCGGTCTGCCCGACTCTCCTGCTTCGTCCCTTCTGGCAAATGCAGTTTTTCTGATCCGCTCCAATTTTCATCATGAGTACTTCCATACCGAACAGCTTTGTCAGATGCTCGGGGTCAGCAGAAGCACGCTCTACCGCGCCTTTCAATCTGAACTGAACATTTCTCCCGGCGAATTTTTATCGAATTTCCGCATTCATCAGGCATGTCGCCTGCTCGAGCTCGGCAATTCCGTCAAAACAGCTGCTGTCTCCTGCGGCTTCTCGGATGCTTTTTACTTCTCCCGGGCATTTCACCGACGTATGGGCGTCTCACCGTCAGATTACCGCAGGCAGCCGCAAAAGCAGGACGCCGGAAGCGAATATTCGCGGCTGGTGTTCTGACCGGCGGAACGCACAGCCATGCGCTGCGGCACGGTCTGCAGGGCGACCTCTTCAGGTACAGCGCAGCGCCTCACCAACGCCGTTCCGTCCAATTCGGTTTCGCGCGCTGCAGCGTCTTCTGCCCCGATCGGTGGCTCTGCAGCTTTTCACCTGACCTCAAAGCCTTCCTCATAGCAAAGTTCGCGGTCCTCCTCTTCCACAAACTCTACGACAATCCTGCCACGCTGACTGATACGCTCCACAAACGAGTCTACCAATTTGGCCTGTCCCTGCAGCTCTGCTTCCACACGTCCATCCGTTAAATTTTTCACCCAGCCGGTCAGCTGCAGCTCTTTTGCCAGACACAGTGCGCTGTAGCGAAAGCCCACCGCCTGCACGCGTCCTGAAAAATAAATATGCTTTCGGATGCAGCCGGCTTTCTTCAACTGCTCCCGCTCTGTCTCCGAGAGTTCGCTTGCCAACTCTGTATCCCACTCCTCTGCGCATTTCGCTTCTGCAGACGGCTCTGGTTTTCTTCTTCCAGCTCTGGCAAAGAGTCTTTCCCAAAAGTCCATATATTTCCTTTCTCCTTTGTGGTGCGGTCCGGAATATGCCCGTACACAGTCCGTAAGTTCAGCGCTGCGTTCCGACATGTCCGCAGACTGCGTTCTGTCTCAGGTTTTCAACCGTGTCCGCAGACTGCGGAAAAAATCTTTCAGCATCTGGCTGCATTCTTCTTCCAACACGCCCTTAAACAGGCTGACCTGATGATTAAATGCCGGTTCCTGCAGCAGGTTATAGATTGATCCTGCGCAGCCTGCCTTTGGATTCATGCAGCCGATCATAACCTCCGGAATCCGCGCCTGCACGATGGCTCCGGCACACATCTGGCAGGGCTCCAGCGTCACATACAATGTGCAATCTTCCAGCCGCCAGTCACCCAGCTTTTTGCTCGCCCGCTTAATCGCTGTGATCTCCGCATGCGCCAGTGTGCTTTTGTCCGTATTTCGTCGATTATAGCCCCTGCCAATCACCTGTCCGTCATGCACGATCACGCAGCCGATCGGCACTTCGCCGAGCGCTGCCGCTTTTTTTGCCTGTCGGATCGCATCCTTCATATATTTCTCATGCGTCGGGCGCTTTTCTTCCTGCTCCCGAAGCCACTGATCTTTTTTCACCTGCTTTGCAGCCTGCCGCGCCGCTTCTTTTTCCTCTTCTGTACGGATTCTTGCCATAATTGCTCCCTGTGTTTCGAATATAAAATGTCAGCTTTTCATGATCTGTACCGAGAACGCCCAGAAATCTGCTGAATGTTTCCAGAAAAAGCATACCAGCCCCTTTTCATTCCTGCAAGTGTGTTTTTGCTGTCTGGCATTTTTCCGATCATTGCTCCCGCCGGTTCGACCACCCTTGCTTAAATCTCCACCCGCTTCATATAATACCCGTAATCACCCGGCGATGCGGATTCTTTTTCACCCTCAAAGGCTTCGAATCCGAACATTTCCGCCACCATTTTTTCCCGGTCATAGAAATTGCCGGGCACACCGATATAATACTGCCATGCATCCTTTTGCCGGATTCTGCCCAGAATCAGATGACGGTAATTATAGTAGCCGTGCAGCAGAAAACTATTATGTACCAACTTCTGATATTCCTTACACAGAACCACAAAGTCCTTCGGCGCAATGGAAAGATATTCCCGACTGTCGCGGAACGGATGAATTTCCGGATACATCGTGCACAGCTGCTCCCATTTATCCGCGCTGCAGACCGGCTCACGCGATGGAGAGGACGGCGATTTCGGCGCAGCGGAAGGAAAAGGAATCGTCGACTCGGACGCTGACACAAATGGCGCTTCCGGAGTGGGCTGCCGTTTCGTTGCCGTAGGCTCCTTCGCCATAGTGGATTGCTCTGTTGCCGCGGGCTCCTTTGACATGGCGGACTGCTCTGTTTCAGCGGGCTTCTTCAACATGGCGGATTGCTCTGTTTCGGCAGGCTCCTCCGATATGGCGGACTGCTCTATTTCGGCAGGCTCCTTCGGTGTGGACTGCTTTTCCATCTCGCTGCCGCGCCGCTCCGGATACGGAATAATTTCTCCAGCTCCGGGCTGCCGGGGTGAATTTGTCTGCGATGACCGCGCCTCCATCTGTTGGGACTGATCCCCTTGTACCTGCGATTGCTGCTGCAGCTGCAGCGTCTCTTTCTGTGCCGGAATTTCGACCGGTTCGTGCCAGTTTGCAATCAGCATTCTTTTTCCGGACAGTAAAATCCGAAGCTGCGCAGTCTGCTGCCAGCTTTCCTCCCGGCTGTTATCCAATTCGCCCGGCTCCGGCATCCGCCACACCATGCAGCAGTTTCCGTTGCCGCCCTGCAAACTAATCCTTCCGACCGTTCTCTCATGTTCTTCCTGTAACCGAAACTCCCCGCAGTCCTTGCCCGGAAGGTTTTTAACTTTTACTTCCATCCGGTTGTGTCCGTTTTGTTCCTCTATTCTGACAAATCCGGCATTTTTGATTTTTACGCCGTCTTCCAGATAATCCAGATATGCGATTTGTTTTCGATATTCCGCCATGCCTGTCCTCCTTTTTCCATCCCATTCTTTTTTCAGAAAACCTGATAGTAACTTATGCCCCAACTCTGCATTTTATGATTCCGGTTCTGTATGGGTTGACAAAATCATATATTCCGGTAACAGATATTCCCGCAGGATCGTATCCTTTCCCGGTCTGAAAATGTCCGGTGATTTAATCTCTGCAGAATGGAGCTTCCCATGGCAAATGTTCTCGCACATCTTTCCTCCATCCTCATTCCTGCCGTGATCTTCTTCATCATCGGCTATGGGTGGATTCATAAATGCAATCTCTACGACGACTTTATAAACGGCGCAGCGGACGGTCTGAAAACGGTCGTCGGCATCGTCCCAACGCTCATCGGGCTGATGATGGCAGTCGGAATTCTGCGGGGCTCCGGGCTGCTGGATCTTCCGGGAAAGCTGCTGCAAAAATACGCCGCTGACAGTTCCATAAGCGGTATCTTCCCGGAGTTTTTCCCGCTCATTTTCATCCGCCTGTTTTCCTCTTCCGCGGCGACCGGGCTGGTGCTCGATATTTTCAAAACCTACGGGACAGATTCTCTGGCCGGACGCATCACGTCGATTCTGATGAGCTGCACAGAAACCTGTTTTTACACGATGTCTGTTTATTTTATGACGGCGCGCGTTTCCAAATCCAGATATACGCTGGCAGGCGCGCTGCTTTCTACCGCCGTCGGTGTCGTTATGAGCGTGCTGCTGGCATATCTGATGTAAATTTCCACAAAAACAGCGGACAGCTGCGCATCGAACGATGTGTGACTGCCCGCCTGCAAAATATGCTTCTGTTCAGCATCCAAATGCTATATCAACAATCTATCTCCGATCCATCACCCTGCAAAAAACCACTGCCGCAAACGTACTGACAAGTGTCGCCAGCACCGCAGGACCGACCACTGCGGCGGGGCTGGCGCTTCCGTACTGACTGCGATAGGCGATCATGTTGACCGGAATCAGCTGCAGGGACGAAATATTTAAAATCAGAAACGTACACATTTCATTGCTCGCCGTATCTTTTGGAACGTTTTTCAGATACCCCGTCTGTCTCCGTTTTTCTTCCAGCTGTGCAAGATCCTCCATCGCCTTTAAGCCCGCCGGAGTTGCCGCCCAGCCAAGTCCGAGGACGTTTGCAACAATATTGGTGGAAATTGACTCCCGCGCCGGATGATTTTTCGGAATCCGGGGAAATAAAAACGACACAAAAGGGCTGATGCCGCGCGTCAATGCAGCAATCAGCCCCGCCTGCTGTGCGATTTTCATCAGACCTGTCCAAAGTCCCATGATCCCGCACATCGTAATACATAAATCCACAGCTTCCCCGGCACTTTCCAGGGCGGCATTGGACACCGCCTCCAGATTGCCGGTAAAAGCTCCGTATAAGATTCCAAGAACAATCATTCCTGCCCAGATTGCATTCAGCATCGCGTTACCCGCTTTTCTTTCAGCCTATGCAAAACAGGAAGGCGTTATGCCTTTCCCTACTCGATCGCAGCTTTGCGGCTGTTGATCCTACGGATAATTTCCATATCGAATTTAGGCTTTCTGCTATAGGTATAAAGACCGTTCATTTCCTGCTCTACATCGTACAGCTGGGTGTAGCAGAAGCCGAACATCTTCGGATTGTCCAAAAGCACATCCGTCAGACCCTTATAACGTGCAAGAAACTCTTCCTCGGTTCTGGGTCCGTCGCCGTAGCCCCAGCTGTCCTTGTTCACGCCCTCAACATCCCACTTGATGCCGCCGTACTCGCTGATAAATACCGGAATACCGACAATCTGTTTCTGTCTCGGCGCATGGTTATCCCATGCCAGGATGCCGTCCTTTGCATAGCTCTCATAATGACTTGCGAACTCTTCCGGGTTCTGCTCGTAGTCGTGCAGATCATAAATATCAGTAATGACATGGAAATTGCCGCTGGTATCGATGCAGGGTCTGGTCGTATCGTAGAGCTTCGTCATCCGATAGACAATTGCCAGAAGGTCGTCATCCTGCTTGCGCCCTTCATAATCCCATGTCTCGTTAAACGGGCACCAGCCGATGATCGCCGGATGATTGAAATCCCTTTCAACCGCTTCCATCCATTCAGGCAGGAAGTTTTTCAATCCATCCGGTGCGCTCGGATCCATCCCCCAGTTGCCCTGCTCGCCCCATACAAGATAACCCAGACGATCGCAATGATACAGGAAACGGGGCTCGAACACTTTTTCATGCAGACGCGCGCCGTTGAAGCCTGCTGCCATCGACAGCTTCACATCGTTTTCCAGTGCTTCATCGGTAGATGCGGTATAAATGCCGTCCGGATAAAATCCCTGATCCAGAACGAGTCTCTGGAACACGGATTTTCCGTTAATCAGCACCTTTTCCCCGGAAATTGTGACATTGCGCAGTCCGAAATAGCTGTGAACAGTATCTTCCCCAAAAGTAATTGTCAAATCATACAGTCTGCCTGCTCCAGCCTCCCACAGATGCACTTCGGAAAGAGGCAGCGTCACAACAACATTTCCGCCAGCAGTTGTGGTTTCCGCCTGGCCACAGCGTCTTCCTTCATAAAACGCTTCTGCGCGGAACGATCCGTCGCCGACGGTCACCGCCTCGATCGTAAGCGTGCCTGCTTCCACGTTCGGAAAGAAACGTGCTTTTTTCACATAATTTTCCGGCACGAACTCAAGCCAAACCGTCTGCCAGATACCGGTAGTTCTGGTGTATTCACAGCCATGGGAATAGTAGAGCCCACTCTGTTTGCCATGGGGCTGTTTGCCGCTTCTCAAATCGTCCTCTGCGTATACGGCGATATCGTTTGCACCGGCCTGTACATAAGCCGTGATATCGAATGTAAAAGAGGTATAACCTCCTTTATGCCGTCCAACCTCTGTTCCGTTGATCCATACGCGCGCATCATAATCCACCGCGCCAAAATGCAGCAGAACGCGTCCTTTTACCTCCACTTCAGTCAGTTCTACGGTCTTATGATACCATACGGCATCCATGTAATCCTTATAGCCGATTCCGCTCAGATCGCTTTCCGGGCAAAACGGAACGATAATCTTTTTCTCCCAATCCTTCTTTTCATAAAAACAACGGTCTACGCCGCTTTTACCAAAGTCGAAAGAAAAATCCCATTCTCCGTTTAAGTTTTTCCATGTGCTTCTTTCCCACTGAGGAAGCGGATGCTCCGGTCTGGGCATTGTGTTCATAATGATAGTTCCTCCTTTTATAAATCCCTGCTCTGTTGTTGTACCTGAAAAAGGAATATTTTCAGGCATCTGTACTTTTTCAGAATACACTCACACAGGCCTCCGAACAATCAAGAAAACACCATAAATCCCTGTAAAATTGCACAATCCTCTTTTTCCGTCAGATGCCCTCGCCATCAAATGCAGGAATAAAGCTTTCCTGCGCCGTTTCCTGATCCTGAATAAAGCCGTTTTCGATTCCGTTTTCTATCGCGAAATCAATCAGAGCTTCGTATTCGTCCTCCGTCAGACGGCGCTGCAATCCCGTAAGGCAGGCGCTTTGCGTAAGCTTTGGCAGCGTCTTCTCCAGCACAGACGGAATCGGCGTGTACTGATTCATCAGACTGATATAAATCCGCTCCCCATAGGTTTTTAACAGATAGGAAAGCACTCTCTTCGAATCTGCCTCCTGTCCCGGCAGGGCAAGATGCCGCACGATAACGCCTTTTTTCATTAAAAATTCTGTGTCCTCGTCGGCTTCTTCACATGCGTCATTCATCTGCGGCGCGAAAAGCTGTGTCCCATCTGGCGCTGCAAAAACCGGCTCGCCGACCTGTCTGACCATCTCTGCAATCGCCGCTGCTGCTGTTTCAAAATAATCCGGCGCATTCGAAAGCAGCCCGGAAAGCGCTGCAGATTCATATTTCAGATCGGGCAGATAAATATCCACAAGCCCGTCCAGCAGCTGCAGCGTGCTGACTTTTTCATAAGAGGAGGTATTGTATACAATCGGAATCCGCAGTCCTTCCCGCTTTGCCGCCCGCAGCGCCGGAACAATCAGCGGTACAAAATGCGTCGGCGTCACGAGGTTGATGTTGTTCGCGCCCTTTTCCTGCAGTTCCAGAAAAATTTCTTTCAGGCGTTCCACCGAAATTTCCCGTCCGGCTTCTCCTGCCGCAATATCGTGGTTCTGGCAAAACACGCACCGCATCGAGCAGCCGCCAAAAAACACTGCACCCGAACCTGCCGTGCCCGAGATGCACGGTTCTTCCCAGTAGTGCAGCGCTGCCCTTGCCGCCCGCAGCGTCCCCGTCTGCAGGCAGTAGCCGATCTGCCCCGCCATACGGTTGACGTGGCAGTTACGCGGACAGAGTGTGCAGTCTGTCAGCAGCTTTTCCAGATTTTCCGGCAGAGACAGAGTCCCGCTGTTATCCTTTTTGATCGTTTCCACGTTTTATTTCCTCTTTCTCTTCGTCTTGATACAATTCCATTCCCGGGAATGAAAAACGAGTGAACTGTAACTAAAAAACGCCCGGAGAAATTCTCTTCCTCCGGACGCCCATATTCTTCCGGGCTTCTCCCGAAAGACTGTTCTCTTTTTCAAAGACCGTGCGGCACGCTTCGAACCGAAACCCATATCCGTTACCTTTACAGTTAACTCCGCCAGGCACCCTTGCGGCACACGGGAATTTCTGTTTAGTGCTGCTTTGTTCCCAACCTGACACGGTTCACAGACACCCGTTGCGCAAGACCCAAACTTCATCGCCACTTATAAAGGGCAGCAATATGAGCCAAAAGCCCTCGGCGTACCATCACCCCTGCTATAGCGGATTTCAGGTTCAGGGGGCCGCTGCTCCCCCGGCTGCACGGTGGTTACAGTATAATCATTTTCCTGAGATTTGTCAATCAGATTCCGTTCAGCTCGATCAGTTCCTTCACTTCCAGCAAATCCTGCACACAGTAATCATAAATCTGACGAATTTCCTCGTCCGGCTGTACCATATCCGGCACCATAACCGCCGTCATTCCCGCAGCCGCAACCGCACGGATTCCGTTAAAGGAATCCTCGATTCCCATCGCATTTTCCGGCAAAACGCCGACTGCCTCACAGGCTTTTAAATAAATATCCGGTTCCGGCTTACTTTTTTCCACCATATCACCGGAAACAATTTCCTGAAAATATCCGCTAAGGCCGGCGCGCTCCAGATGCTTTCTGACAAGCGGGCCTTTCGTAGACGATGCGATCGCCGTTTTGATCTGCTTTTCCTTCAGATATTCCAGCAGCTCCCTTACACCCTTTTTAATTGGAAGCTCCCGTTCCAGACTCTCCTGAAACAACGCCATAAACCGTTCCCGATATTTTTCATAAGGAAAGGTTCCATTCGGATACCAGGGCTCCTCCGTCTCCATAATATGTCTGCGAAGTGACGCTTCATTTCGTCCGCAGCCGCCATAGACTGCTTCCTCCGCCAGCGTAAGTCCCAGCTGCTTTGCCGCCTCAAAACAGCATTCGCAGCTCATTCGTTCCGTATCGAACAGAACGCCGTCCATATCAAAAATTACCGCTTCCAGCTTTTTCATTTTAATCCTCCATCACACCAGTCCCATTGTCCGGAAAATAAACAGCCATCCAGTCATCGTCAACGCAGAAAACAATGTTGTCAAAACAACGACGCTGGATGTCAGCGTGCCGTCGTGTCCCATATTTTTCGCCATAACAAAGCAGCTCACCGTGCTGGCAGAGCCGAGCATCACGATCAGAGCAATCAGATGCTCATGTGTATAGCCGAGCATCACGCCAATTGGAAGAAAAATTGCCGCCAGACCGATCAGCTTGATAAAGGTTGCAACAATCGCCGGTTTGATTTTTCCGGCAGCCTGCTTTAAATCGAACGAAGCACCCAGCGCCATCAAACCAAGCGGGGTCGCCAGAACGCCGACATTGGAAACCGTTTTGTCCAGAATTTTCGGCATCGGAAGGCGCAGTCCCGACCAGATCATACCGGCTAAAATACCGAGTATAATCGGGTTTGTTACAATTCCCTTTCCTGTCTTTAAAAGCAGCGCCTTGTCCACTTTTCCGCGCTCCGGCTTTAAAATCGACAGAATAACGACTGCCATCACATTGTAAAGCGGCACGGTTCCGATAATCATCAGCGGCGCCATTCCGGCGTTTCCATAAATATTCTGAATGATCGCGATTCCCATCAGCGCCGCGCTGCTCCGGTAAGATGCCTGCACGAACTCGCCCTGAATGGATTTATCTTTTAATAAGAGGGAAATCAGGTAACAGATCCCGATTCCGAGAAATGTTGCAGCAAAACAGTACACAACATAACCCATATCCCAGACTTCCGCAAGGTCAACTGTCGCCAGATCTTCAAACAGAAGCGCCGGCAAAGCCACCTGAAAGACAAATTTGTTAAGGCGTTTGGTAAAAAGCTCGTCTATCCAGCCGATTTTCTTAAACAGACACCCCAGCATCATCGTCAGAAAAATCGGTACCGTCGCATTCAGACAAAAAAGGAGATTTTCCATTCTTATAAAACCGCCTTTCCGGTCAGGTAAAAGTTCGACCATGCCCGGTTCCCTACAGCATCCTTTAATTCTACCCGCACAAACGTTTCATGCGGTTGGATCTCATAAACGGCTTCTTCCACGCATTCCCCGACTGTCGCGCGATCGTCCGACCATACCGCATCCGTGAAAAAGACGATTTCCCTCACCGGCGTGCTGTGCACGATCAGACTGTTATCCTTTTTCTCAATCCAAAAACGAGGCCCCTGGGATGCATAAAAACGCCCCTGAGCAATCGCTTCCAGGATTGCATCGCGGCTCAGCTCATCCGCCTGCACCATCAGGTAAGATTTTGTTTCGTCGCCTGTGTACTGATGCGCGTCGTCTGCTGCCATGCAGGGCAGCACATATCCCTGCGCTGCCAATTCATCCAGGATGATGCCCGAATAGGGTCTACAGTTCCACGGCACGCCCGACGTCGTATTATAAATCTCGCAGCCGTCCAGATCTTTTAACAGACGCACCTCGCTCGCCCGGTTCATCGACCATGCCGGATGCGCCAGAATTGCAATGCCTCCGGCTTCATGAATCCGATCGATCATCAGCTGCGCCTGCTTTTCTTGTAATTCCGGTCCTTTTTCCAGCTTCGGCTCCTTCTGCATACCGATTCCGACGACATGATAAATGCCGTCCCTGACATTGTTGCCAACGTCATATTCTGCTCCGCTCAAAAGCAGAAAATTTTCCTCCTGGCGCTCTTCTCCCATAAACCAGTGATCCGTCAGGGCAAGAAAGTCGTAGCCTTCCTCCCGATACAGTCCGATAACTTCTTCCGGCGACAGACGACCGTCAGAATTGGTGGAATGGGTATGGAGATTCCCTTTATACCATTTTTTCCCGAATTGATCTGTTATCATAGATTCTTTTGTTCCCCTTTTCTTTTTGCTTCGATCCGTGCTCCCACACCGGGAGCCTCGTCGTGTGATTCCCGTTTGAACACTTTTCATGCTCTCATCGTAGTGTAGCATGACGATTTTTGATCTGCAAGTCCTGCTTTCCTGTTCCGTCGTATCTTCCTGATACCTGCCTTGCATCTTTCTCCTGTTTTGCTTATAATAGGGATGAATACGTCCCCATTATTCGTTTTAGGAGGCACTATGGATTCGAAAGACCTTTACAAAGAACTGGAAAAAGATAACGCTGCCCAGATCATTCTCGCCCTCTCAAAGCTCTACAACCAACTGCGCCAGCAGCGGCTGGTCAAATGGGTAGAAGCCTATCCGGAATACTGGCACATGCTCTGTAATCCTGCTTCCCCGGAAACGGCCCGAAGCGTTACGCCCGAAATCGCCGGGCAGGTAATGAAAACACTGCAGGAATACGATCAGACCGAGCTGCAGATGGTCTGGCTCTTCCGCTATGGAACGCTGCTCGATATTTTCGGAAATGCTACGGATGAAAAGATACAATAGAATGCACGCTCTGCGAGCATTCTATTGTCATGAATAAAAAACGGCGCATATTTTTCCAAAATTTTGCTATTCTATTTTCTTCCAAAATAAATTTGAATTTTTTTACGAAAAAGCTTGCCAGGCAGAAGAAACTGTGTTATTATAAATTTCGTCGCTGAGATACATCAGCGAGAGAGAAAATGCGACAGTAGTACAGTTGGTAGTACGCCACCTTGCCAAGGTGGAGGTCGCGGGTTCGAGCCCCGTCTGTCGCTCTTCTAAAAAGCCAGTATATAAGCGGTTTCCGAGGATTCGGAAGCCGCTTATTTTTCGCATTTTCCATCAGTAACAACGTTTCGAAAATCAGATTCCATCTTTCCTCTCATTTCTGCGCACACTTTTTGCGCATACCGAGTTTGCGTCAAGTGCACGCAGACACAAATCTCGTTCTTCCCCCACATTGACAACTAACTATAGGAATGCTAGAATAATTTGGCATAAGGCATAATTGAATAAATGCGTAAGGTGTCAGACCATATGCGTCTGGTGAAAAGGGAAGCGGGTGCAAATCCTGCGCGAACTCGTCACCGTGATTCGCAAGCGACGGCTTATTACCACTGGGAAACCGGGAAGGGAGTCGAAGCGTCAGAGCGTTCAGTCGGGAGACCTGCCTTTCGCAGTACAGGAATGAAAAGTTACCGTTCATTCATGCCACGAGAAACTGGCAGTACGAAATCTGCAAAATCAGAAACAATTCTGGTTTTATTTTGTTGCGCTCCGAGATTCGAAGCTATGGCTCCGCTCTATGGAGTTGATTCAGCGATCCAACTTTGCACATTTCGCCTTTCTTCTCTTTTTTCAACGGCATCTGAACGAAAATTTCCCGTATCACTCATTTATCGCCATATCCACACACTGTTAGGACAAAATTTTATTGTCCTCTGATACCGGATTGCCCGACGCCCGTCGTTTCTGCAATCCGAACCCATTCCCAAGGAGGAACTTATGAAAAAGAAACTGATCGTACTGATGTTATCCATGTCGATGACTGCTGCGCTGGTTTCCGGATGTGGCTCTACAGCTGAAACCGCTGTGGAATCCACCGCAACTGAAACTGTGCAGGAAACTGCGACGGAAGCGGAAACCGCTGACGCAGAATCTGACCAGGAAGCCGCAGACAAAGTAGCTGCCCTGATCGACCAGATCTATGTTCAGGAAAGAAACGATAACACCGATGAACAGTGTGCCGAAGCAAAGGCAGCATGGGATGCACTGACGGATGCTCAGAAAGAACTGGTAGAAGGCGAAAATGCCGATCCCGATTATTTCGGAAGAGATACCGGCGACGCTTCCAAGGATGATCCCTTAAACGCAGATGAGATCGGGGAAAACGAACTGCTTGTTGTAAGCTTTGGTACTTCCTTTAACGACAGCCGTACAGAGGATATCGGCGGCATCGAAAAAGCACTGCAGAAAGCATATCCCGACTGGTCCGTAAGACGTGCATTTACTGCGCAGATCATCATCAACCATGTGCAGGCACGGGATGGTGAAAAAATCGATAATATGGATCAGGCACTGCAGCGTGCTGTTGATAACGGTGTAAAGAATCTGATCGTACAGCCTACTCATCTGATGCACGGCGCAGAATATGATGAGTTGAGCGAAGCAGTTGCAAGCTACAGCGACAAGTTTGAATCCGTATCCATCGCCGAGCCTCTTCTGGGTGAAGTTGGCTCTGCAGACGATTCCGTAAACAGTGATAAAGAAGCGGTTGCAAAGGCAGTTACAGCAGAGGCAGTAAAAACTGCAGGCTACGAAAGCCTTGACGCTGCAAAGGAAGACGGAACTGCTTTCGTATTCATGGGACACGGAACCTCTCATACCGCAAAAATCAGTTACAGCCAGATGCAGAACCAGATGAATGCCCTCGGATATGACAATGTATTCATCGGCACTGTAGAGGGTGAACCTGAAGATACTGCATGCGAAGCAGTGATCGAAAAGATTCAGGAAGCCGGCTACAAGAAAGTAATTCTCCGTCCTCTGATGGTTGTTGCCGGCGACCATGCAAACAATGATATGGCTGGCGACGATGATGACTCCTGGAAGAGCCAGTTCGAAGCCTCCGGCGTATTTGACAGCATTGAAACCCAGATCGCCGGTCTTGGACAGATCCCTGTCATCCAGGATTTATATGTTTCCCACACACACGCTGCTATGGAAGAGCTCGGCACATCGGCTGCATCCAGCTCTGACACTACAGATGCTGTCCTGGAAGATGGAACCTATGAAGCAGAGTTCAAAACTGACAGCGGCATGTTCCATGTAAATGAAGCAAACGACGGAAAAGGTGTCCTGACTGTAAAAGATGGACAGATGTCCATTCACATCAGCCTGACCTCCAAAAACATCGTAAACCTGTTTGTCGGCAAGGCTGCTGATGCCAAAAAGGATGGTGCAGAGCTTTTACAGCCCACCACCGATACCGTAACCTACGATGACGGCACAACCGAAGAAGTAAACGGATTCGATGTTCCGGTAAAAGCGCTGGATAAAGACTTTGACCTCGCCCTGATCGGAACCAAGGGAAAATGGTACGATCATACCGTCAGCGTTACCAATCCGGTAAAGGTTGACTAAAACCCAAGCCTGCTCCGACAAAACACACTAAGTTTATACAAGCATTAGAATTCCCGTAAAGTGTGCATTCTAATGTCATGAATCCAAAAAGACCGCAGAACCCGTACAAACAATGTGCACGTTCTGCGGTCTTTTTTGTTTTCTATGAACCCTGTAGAGCGTTTTTTACAGTTCTACACAGCATGCGCCGTCCTTCAGCTCAGCCTCAAAGGTCTTTCCAAGGCAATGAACCTGTACGCGCTGATAATGCTTTTCATAGCCATCATGAACACAGGCTACGGTCAGCTTTCCGTCTTTGAGCTCGCAGTGATACTGATTGTATACACCATCGCGGTATGCGAAGCTTTCGCCGTCGTCCTGGAAATGATCCCAGCTTCCTTCTCCGGGATACACTTCCAGCATCAGCACCTGATCGGTATCCTTCTCACCCACGTAATTCTGCTCCGGCCATACCGGCAGCACTGCGCCTGCTTTTACATAGAGCGGGCAGGTATCCAGCGGAGCATCCCGCAGGATCCACTGTCCCTGATCGCCGGAAATCTTTTCTCCTGTCCAGTAGTCATACCAGGTTCCTGCAGGCAGATAAACCATCTTCTTGCGATCGCCCTGGATTATAACAGGCGCAGCAAGCAGATTCGGGCCTGCCAAAAATTCTGTATTGCACTCCTTTGCTACCTCATCCTTTTCATAATGAAGCACCAGGGAACGCATGATCGGCAGTCCGGTCTTCTCTCCGGTAAAGAACAGGTCATAATAATACGGGATCAGATGATATCGAAGCTGCGCTGCTTTCCGGTAAATATCCACGGTTTCCTGATCGAATCTCCATGGCTCCTGATACCGTGTTCCGATTGCGGAATGATTGCGGAATAACGGAGAGAAGCATCCAACCTCTACCCAACGGCACATCAGCTCTTTTGTACAATCCGAACCGAAACCGCCCACGTCTGTACCGACAAAGGACATTCCGCTCATACCAAGGTTGCACAGCTGCGGGATCGCCATCTGCAGATGCGCCCAGATGCTGTGATTGTCGCCTGTCCATGCTGTGCTGTATTTCTGCGAACCGGCATAGCAGGCTCTCGTGATGACAAACGGACGTCTGCCGTCCCGCTGCTTTAAGCCCTCGTAGGTTGCCTTTGCCATGTTATGGCCATAAACGTTGTGCATTCTCGCGTGGTCGCTCTTTTCGTCCTCATCGGTAAACACAACGTCCTGCGGCAGCTCCCCGCGGAAGCTTGCCGGCTCATTCATATCATTCCACACGCCGCGGACGCCTTTATCTACAAGGAACTGCTGATTTTCGCCCCACCAGTCGCGCACTTCTTTTTTGCCAAAATCCGGATAAACCGCATCTCCCGGCCATACTGCATTGACATAGATCTCACCCTCCGGTGTCGTTGCAAAATAGCCGTTCTCCACACCTTTGTCGTAAACAGAATATCCCTCTTCCAGCTTTACACCGGGATCGATAATCGTCACAATCTTGATACCATCCTTCGCCAGATCAGAAATCATCTTTTCCGGATCCGGATAGCGCTCCTTATCCGGTGTCCAGGTAAATACCTTGTAGTGATCCATATAATCGATATCCAGATGAATGACATCGCAGGGGATTTTGCATTCTCTCATGTGGGAAACAACATCCCGGATTTCTTCCTCAGACATATAGCTCCAGCGGCACTGATGATAGCCAAGGGTCCACTTCTGCGGAACCGGAACCGTACCTGTCAGATAAGTATAATTGCCAAGCACCTCCGGCATACTCTCGCCGGCGATCAGATAATAATCCAGATTGCCGTCTGCAGCGCCATACCAGTAATATTCCTCCGATTCCTTGCCCATATCAAAGCAGGCTCTGTAGGTGTTATCATAGAACAGGCCAAACACTGCATTTTTATGTAAAGTAATAAAAAACGGAATAGATTTGTAGAGGGACTTGAAATTGTCCATCTGCGGAGCCGGATCATCCGTATTCCACATCACATATTCATAGCCGCGCTTGTCCATAAAGCCGGTCTTATCACCAAGTCCGTAAAAGGCTTCATCACCCTCAAGCTGTTTGACAACCTCTACCGCTTCCGTGCGCTGCTCCTCTACATTGTGTCCCTCTGCTTCTTTTAATGCCTTCAGTTCATCACTCAGACCGGCACAGATCTTTCTGCTGCCCCGGTAGTCCCGGCACAAAACGGTGCCGTCCGCCTTATAAAAATCGACCTTGAAATCATCGTAAATCCGTGCAGTCACTGCATCTGTGGAAATTTCTACGGCGCCGTCTGCTTCTGCCGCCGTAAAATCAACTGCAACAGACTTGTCTCCCTCAATGGCCTTAGAGCGATGCTCTTCACTCACCACTCCCGAAAATACATTAAAAATCTCCGGTGTGAGGATCTCCACGCGTCCTGTTCGTTTCTCAAACTGAAAAACGACACGATTCCCCTGCTTTTCCCAACTGCATAATTTTCCGAATTCCATCAGTCTTTTTCCTCCTTTACAGAGCTGTCTTTTTTCTGCTTGGGTTCTGTTTCTGTCTCTTTTTCTTCTTCCGGATCCTTCGGTTTTTCATCCTCCTGCAGATCTTCCCACATCACTCTGCCGTAGACAATATTCTGCTTGCGGATGGAATCTGCCAGCGCCTTTGTCAGGTCACTCTTTATCAGTCTCCAGCGCCAGTTCGTGCCCAGCGTTGACGGGAAATTGATTCTTGCGCTGTTATCCAGTCCCAGATAGTCCTGAATTGGAATGATACAGGTATCCGCCACAGAAGCGATGGTGGTACGAACCAGCTCGGATGCCAAAACCTGTTTGCTCTCTGTAGGACGGTTTAAGTATGCCCGCACCATCTGAACCTCTTCCGGTTTAATGCTGGACAGCCAGCCCAGGATCGTCTCATTGTCATGGGTGCCGGTATAAGCTACGCAGTTATGCTCATAATTATGCGGCAGATAATCACCCGCGCCGCTGGAGTCTCTGGAATCGAATGCAAATTCCAGAACCTTCATATTCGGATAGCCGCTTTCCTTTACCATTCTGCGGACAGTGTCCGTCACATAGCCCAAATCCTCTGCGATAATCGGTTTTTCACCGAGACGTGCCTTGATCACCTGAAACAGCTCAATACCAGGACCTTTTTCCCAGTGACCGTTCACCGCGGTTTTGTCCTTTGCAGGGATGGAGAAATATTCATCAAAGCCTCTGAAATGGTCGATTCTGACAACGTCATACAGTCTAAAGCACCAGGAGATCCGTGTTACCCACCAGTCATAGCCGGTATTTCTGTGATGATCCCAGCGATACAGCGGATTGCCCCACAGCTGTCCGTCCGCGGAAAATCCATCGGGAGGACAGCCTGCAACTGCGGCGGGTTTTCTCTCCTGATCCAGCTGGAACATCTCAGGATGTGCCCAGACATCTGCGCTGTCATATGCCACATAAATCGGAATATCGCCAATGATCTTCAATCCCTTATCATTGGCATATTTTTTCAGTTTCTGCCACTGTGTAAAAAACAGATACTGAAGCCATACATAAAAGCCGATTTCTTTTGAATAGTTGGTCTTGTAATACCACATCGCATTATCCCAACGATAGCGAATATCCTCTGCCCACTGATCCCAGCTGTTTCCGCCAAAAATATCCTTCACCGCCATGAACAGACCATAGTCATCCAGCCACCAGGCATTTTCTGTCCAGAATGCTGTAAACTTCGGGTCAGGCTTCTCCAGGCTTCTCTCATATGCCAGCTTTAAGAGCGGCATTCTGTTTTCATACAGTTTTCCATAATCAATATCTCTGGCCGCTTTGCCGCAATCGCAGGCTTCTACCTCTTTTCTGGTCAGAAACCCGGCCTCCACCAGCTCCTCCAGATCAATAAAATACGGGTTGCCCGCATACGTAGAAAAGGACTGATACGGGGAGTCCCCATAGCTTGTCGGTCCCAGCGGCAGAATCTGCCAATACTGCTGTCCTGCCAGCTTCAAAAAATCCACCCATTCATATGCTTCCTTGGAAAAGCAGCCGATCCCGTGCGGAGACGGAAGACTGAATACCGGAAGCAGCACGCCGCTTGCTCTCATACCTGTTCCCTCTTATCTTCCTAATATTGTAATAGACACCGGTTCTGCCCATACAGAACCTTCCAGTTCTTTCATCTGCTCTAACTGTGTGTCTCCTTTTATTTTAAACCGTGTTCCATCTGTAAGCAACTGCCACTTGCCCTCCAGGGCAAAATAATTTTCAGAAGGCTCCTGTTCCGGATCAGAACATTTTCCGCCCGGAAGTCGAAATTCCACAGCTTCCTTCTTCGCGTTGTAAATGATAAACAGCTCCTGCCAGGGCGCAGCGTTGTCTATGCTGACGCTTTCTGCTGCAGCCTCCGTCCGGATGGTAAAGGCTACGCAGCCTTCCGGTGCGTCCACAAAGGAGATCTGATCAAGGACCTCCAGGCTTCTCTGCCTCCATGCCGGAAAACTTTTTCGCAACAGGATCAGACCGCGGTAAAACTCCGCCAGATCCCGATATTCCTGCATCCGGGTCCAGTCTAACTGATTCACTTTCGCAGCGGAGCGATAGCTGTTGTCGTCACCGTATTTCGTACGCGCCGCTTCCTCTCCCGCCTGCAAAAACGGAATTCCCAGGCAGGTAAAATAAATACCCGCGGCAAGACGGTTCTGTGCCAGAGCTGCTTCATTGTATGCGCCAAAATCCGGCTCCATGCTGTCCGTCAGCGTATGCACCAGCTTGTCCCACAGCGTATAATTGTCATGGGCTGAGACATAGGAAACGGACTGCTGTGCAGACGATGGCTGATAACCGCCTGCTCCGTCGCAGAAGCCAAGCACACTGGAACGAATCTGAGTCTCCAGTCCCTTTGCTCCGTTGACAAAGCCAGTCTCCTTGACTTCAAAAACACTGCCCTTAATGCTGTCCCGAATATCATCATTGAAAAATCCGATTCGGTCAGACAAAAGGGCTGCGTTGCATTTCAGCGCCTGCTCATAGCCTGGCTGGATCGCAGTCTTGCCTGCTGCCCAGGGTTCGCCATACATCAGAATTTCTTTTCCACCCGGCAGGCGATCCAGTGCCGCACGGATCTCATTCATTGTCTCCGTATCATGCAGTCCCATCAGATCGAACCGGAATCCATCCACATGATATTCCTTTGCCCAGTAGCAAATACAGTCGATCATATATCTGCGATACATCCTTCTCTCACTTGCAGTATCGTTGCCGCATGCGGAGCCGTCTGAAAAGCTGCCGTCCGCCTCCTGTCTGTAAAAATAATACGGAACAGTTTTCTGGAAAACAGAGTCTATGCTGAATGTATGGTTATACACCACATCCATGATCACCCGGATTCCCGCGCGATGCAATGCCTGGATCATTTCACGGCATTCCCGCACCCGTACTTCTCCATGATACGGATCGGTCGCATAGGAGCCTTCCGGTACAAAATAGTTCATCGGATCGTACCCCCAGTTATACTGGAGCTTCTTTCCGGTTTCATCTACCGAACCATAATCATACATCGGTAATATCTGGACATGAGTGATACCCAGCCATTTCAGCCAGCTCATGCACGTCGGGTTTCCTGTATTTCCATCCAGACAGGTATCCTTTTCTGAGAACGCTTTATATTTCCCTCGATTTTCTTCCGAAACACCGCTTTGAGGATCGTGGGAAAAATCGCCTACATGCACTTCCCAGACAACGGGTGCCGGAGCCTTTGGCAGCTTCTCCTGATCCTTGTCCCAGCCCTCCGGCTCAGCTTTTTTCAGATTGATCACCATACTGCGCTGTCCATTTACTCCGGCGGCCTTTGCGTAAGGATCTGCAGTTTCCTGTGTTTGACCGTCCGCCGTTACAAGCCAGGTATAATAAACGCCTGAAAGATCTCCGCTTTTATGCACACGGAAAACGCCTTTTTCTGTGCGTACCGCTTCTGTCCGGTCAAAGGGCTCTGCTGCACCCTCCTCTGCGCTTCCTGCCCGATACAGCAAAAGCTCTGCCCGCTCTGCCGTCGGGGCCCAGAGTGCAAAGTCTGTCCCCTGTGTCTGATAAACCGCCCCAAGGTCATCGCCCTCATATTCATAGGCTTCTTCAAATTCCTGCGAAGAAAGCAGCTCTCGCCATTCCCCCGGCGTCCGTTTCTGCGTTACATCTCCCATTTTCCTGTTCCTCCTGATCAAAAGTCCTTCTCTAAAAGCGCGGATAAAATAACCCGTCTATCCTTTTTATTGTAACAAAAGAAATGGAAGAACTGCAACTGCCCCGGCATGTTGAAATTCTCCCATTTTATATCAATTTTTTATGGTTTTTTGCAAAATCAATCTTTTTCTGTCGTTTTTCCGAAAAAATCTCCTTTAGATCACCTTCGACAGAAACTCCTGCAGTCTCGCGTTTTTCGGATGATCGAAAAATTCTTCCGGCGTGTTTTCCTCTTTGATCCTGCCTTCATCCACAAACAGCACTCTCGTGCCGACTTCCCGGGCAAAGCCCATCTCGTGGGTAACGACCACCATTGTCATACCCTCGTGGGCCAGATCCCGCATTACACTTAAAACCTCGCCAACCATCTCCGGATCAAGCGCGCTGGTAGGCTCATCAAACAGCATAACATCCGGATGCATGCACAGCGAGCGAACGATGGCGATTCGCTGTTTCTGACCGCCGGACAGCTGTGCCGGATAAGCGTTTGCTTTTTCTGCAAGGCCGACACGTGCCAGCAGCTCCATCGCTTCTTTTTCCGCTTCCGCCTTGGACTTTTTTAACACCTTGATCGGTGCCAGCGTCATGTTTTCCAGAATCGTCTTATTTGCGAACAGATTAAAATGCTGGAACACCATTCCGATTTTCTGACGATATTGATTTAAATTGCTTTTCGGATCGGTAATCTCTTTTCCTTCAAATAAAATCTCGCCCGAGGTCGGCATTTCCAGAAGGTTTAAGGAACGCAGAAAGGTCGATTTACCGGAGCCGGAGGGACCTACAATAACGACTACCTCACCCTGGCGGATCGTCGCATCAATATGATCCAGCACCTTCGTCGGTCCAAAGGACTTGCAGAGCTGTTTGATTTCAAACAGAACCTGTTTTTCCTGTCCGTTATCGCTCATTGACACGCATCCTCCTTTCCAGTCTGCTGATCAGAGCTGAAAGTACACTCACACTGACCAGATAAATCAGAGCCGCCGCAAACAACGGCATATAAGGCTCATAGGTCTGACTTCTGACGGTATTCGCACCGTGCGTAACATCCGTCAATGCAATGTAACCGCAGATAGACGTCTCCTTTAACAGGGTAATGAATTCGTTGCCCAGGGCAGGCAGGACATTTTTAAATGCCTGAGGGATAATAATATACCACATCGTCTGCACATAGGTCAGTCCCAGGCTTCTGCCTGCTTCAAACTGCCCCTGATCCACGGACATGATACCGGAACGGATGATCTCCGCTACGTATGCGCCGGAGTTGATTCCGAAGGTCAGAATCGCAACCAGCCGCTTGCTGACATCCACAGAACCGAACACGATGTAATACATGATCAGCAGCTGGATCATTGCAGGGGTTCCGCGGATAACCGTCAGATACAGCTTACAGATCACATTCAGAATTTTAACCACCAGTGGAGGACGGTCCAGCTTATCTGCAGACGACCGCACCACTGCGATCAGCACGCCGATGACAACGCCCAGAATAACAGCGAAAAAGGAAACAACATAAGTTGTTCCCAATCCGTTGGTGAAATATTTCCACCGATTATCGGTTATAAAGTTTGCAATAAATTTGAGTTTAAAATCTTCCATATTATAATTGCTTTCCGATTATCTCTTGTAATTACTTTGTTACAATGATCACCTGGCTTGCTGTTGCATAGGTATCTGTGAAGTCTACGCTCAGCTTACGCTCATCTGTTACCGTCATGCCTGCTGCACCGAAATCAGCCTTGCCGGAAACAACTGCATTGACGATTGCATCAAATTCCATATCCTCGATCTTTAAGTCATAACCAAGCACGTCACAGACAGCCTGCGCGATATCAGGATCGATGCCGACAACCTTCTGATCCTCATAATACTCATAAGGCTCAAATGTCGCATTGGTTGCCATAACCAGTGTGCCGTTGGAACGGTCTACACCTTCCGGAGAGGTATAAGGATGCTGTCCTGCCTCATCACCGATGTAGTTGGAAACGATAGCATCCAGCGTACCGTCTTCCTTTAACTGAGTAAGCGCTTCGTTAATCTTTGCAGTCAGCTCGCTGTTGTCTTTGTTGACACACATTGCATATTCTTCAGAAGAAAGCTCTTCGTCCAGAATCTGTAAATCATCATTCTTTTCCACAAAAGCCTTTGCGGGATTGTAGTCGATCACTACGCAATCGATCTTGCCCTGCTTTAATGCCTGAATTGCATCTGCGCCCTTGTTGAAACGTTCTACAGTAGAACCGTCGTTCTGTTCATATTCCGTTGCCAGCTGATCACCTGTTGTACCGAGCTGAACACCGATCTTCTTGCCAGCCAGATCAAAAGCAGCGGTATCTGTGCTTTCTGCTTCTGTGGAGGCTGCTTCATCGGTCTCTGCAGCTGCTGTCTCTGCCGCAGTGCTTTCTGCTGCAGTCTCTGTTGCCTGTACTGTTGTCTCTGTGGATGCAGAAGAACCACATGCTGCCAGAGAAGCAACCATGGCTACTGCCAATACGCTTGTCAGTAATTTTTTCATTTTCATTTTTCTTCTCCTCATTTCTGCGCACGTTTTTTGCGCATGCCGAGTTTGTGTCAAGTGCGCGCAGACACAAATCTCGCGATTGAAAAATCTTATTTTTCAATCTTCTCCTCTGATGTCTCCTTATTCTTTTATCTTTAGATTTATTTTTAAAGACATCTTTAAACGGGATTTCCTTTTCCGTTGTAAATCCGTTTCATGACATCTATACTATCACACTTCCTTTAAAAATCAAGTATAAATTTTCACAAAATATTCACTTTTTTACCTCTTTCTTGTATAAATATTCACCTGTATGTATATTATTCGTCGATATACATTCTATATGTATATTTATGTATATTACACCTCGAAGCGCTCCACAGGCATCCGGGTCGGGGCTTTTGACTCCGACATCCTTTTACACAACCTTTACCCATTCCTAACCGGATCGTGATATCTTGCATTGCTCAAATGACTTATCATAAGTCTCGCAATGAGGCAGACAGCATATGGCTTCAGGCATTCACTATATTTCATTCATCAGCCCGGAACAGAATACTTCCGGCATCAAGGAGGAGAAACATTATGAAAAACAAACTGATCGCACTTCTTACAATGAGCGCACTGGCAGTTGGCACTCTGGCAGGCTGCGGCAATACTGCTGCAACAGATACTGCAGCAAGTGCAGCTGACACAGCAGCTGAACCCACCGTCGAGGCTGTCAGCACAGCAGCTGACGAGGCTGCTGACACAAGCGCAGACAGCGCAGACAAATATGCAGACCTTTCCGGTTCCGTCAGCATGTCCGGTTCCACTTCCATGGAAAAGCTGGCAAACGCAGTTGCAGAAAGCTTCATGGAAAAATATCCCAACGTGACCGTAACTGCTGAGTTCACCGGTTCTTCCGCAGGTATTGAAAGCGTCCTGGCAGGCAGCGTTGACATCGGTAACTCTTCCAGAAACTTAAAGGACGATGAAAAGAGCGCAGGTGCAGTGGAAAACATCGTCGCAATTGACGGTATCGCAGTAGTTGCAGATCCTGCAAACAAGGTAGAAGACCTCACAAAGGATCAGCTGGTTTCCATCTACACCGGTGAAACAAAGAACTGGAGTGAGGTTGGCGGAGACGATCAGGCGATCGTTGTTGTTGGTCGTGAGGCAGGCTCCGGTACGAGAGGTGCGTTTGAAGAGCTGCTGGACATCGCAGATGCCTGCGTTTACGCAAACGAACTGGATTCCACCGGTGCCGTTATGGCAAAGGTTGCTTCCACCCCCGGTGCGATCGGTTATGTTTCTCTTGATGTTGTAGATGATTCCGTAAAAGCTTTGAAGCTCGATGGCGTAGACGCAACAGAAGAAAATATTAAGGCCGGTAACTACGCACTGTCCAGACCCTTCGTAATGGCAACTAAAGGTGAAATCTCCGAGCAGAAGACCGAAGTACAGGCACTGTTTGATTACCTCAGCTCCGATGAGGGCAAGGCTCTGATCAAATCCGTTGGCCTGATCACAGTTGACTGACAACATTTCTTTTCCAAAACACTCCCTGCTGGATGCAGGCCCGGCAATGTCGGACCTGCATTTTCCGGTATTGTGTGCATAACCGCATGGGAGATAACCTTTGATGAAAGGCAGTCTTCTGCAGGCTGCCTGCGGAATGGAGATTTTTATGAATTCTATTATCGGCAATAAAAAAGCAAGATCCGCGGTAGAACAAACTGCTGAGATCATTTTTACCATCTGTGCATTTTTCGCCGTTCTTGCAGTCATTTCCATTACAGTTTATATGTTTTTAAACGGTACTCCCGCCCTTACAAAGGTGGGACTTACAGAGATCCTGTTTGGCACAATATGGAAGCCAACCGCTGCAAATCCCAGTTACGGCATTTTATACGTCATTCTGACCTCCATCGTCGGCACAACCCTTGCGATCCTGCTGGGCGTTCCCATCGGCGTCCTGACTGCTGTTTTTCTTGCAGAAACAGCTCCGGAGCCCCTCTCTAAAATCGTCCGCCCTGCCATTGAGCTGCTGGCCGGTATCCCTTCCGTTATCTACGGTCTCCTCGGTATCCTGTTGCTGTGCCCTGCAATGTATAAACTCGAGCAGAAAATTTTTGCCGGTTCTGCGACCCATCAGTTTACCGGCGGTGCAAACCTCATTTCTGCCGTGCTTGTCCTTGCGATCATGATCTTGCCTACTGTTATCAATATCAGCGAATCCGCCCTCCGCAGCGTTCCTGCCAGCTTAAAGGCGGCCTCCCTGGGTCTGGGTGCTTCCAGGATCCAGACAATTTTCCGTGTAACAATCCCGGCAGCCAAATCCGGTATCGCAACCGCCATCGTCCTCGGTGTCGGACGTGCGATCGGTGAAGCAATGGCAATCAGCCTTGTATCCGGAAGCAGCGTCAACGCCCCTCTGCCCTTTCACTCTGTCCGCTTCCTGACAACCGCCATCGTTGCTGAAATGGGCTATGCAGCAGATTTACACCGTCAGGTACTATTCACCATCGGCCTTGTCCTCTTCGTATTCATTATGATCATTAACATGACCCTGAACAAAATTCTGAAAGGAGAAAAAGAGTAATGAGCACAGAGCTTACGGCTCCCGGTTCCTCCAGTATTTTAAACAAAAAGATCCGGCCTTCCGATCTCATTCTCACCGTTCTGATCGATTTGGCTGCGGCATTTTCCATCCTTTTACTGATCGCGATTATGGGCTATGTCTTTTTCAGAGGCCTGCCCCAGATCAGCCTTTCCTTCCTGACCTCTGTTCCCAGCACCATCAAGGGAACCTTTGGTATCGCCGGAAATATCGTCAATACACTTTACATCGTTATCCTTACCCTGCTGATCGCAACTCCCATCGGTGTCGGCAGCGCGATCTACTTAAACGAATACGCAAAGCCCGGAAAAATCGTCCGGCTGATCGAATTTACGACAGAAACCCTTTCCGGTATTCCTTCTATCATTTTCGGTCTGTTTGGTATGGTATTTTTCGGAACCACCCTGGGACTTGGCTATTCCATCCTGACCGGTGCCCTGACCCTGACCCTGATGGTTCTTCCCCTGATCACGCGAAACACACAGGAAGCCTTAAAAACAGTTCCCGCGACCTACCGCAGCGGCGCACTCGGCATCGGTGCAACCAAATGGTACATGATCCGCACGATCCTGCTCCCCTCCGCAATGCCCGGAATTATCACCGGTATCATTCTTGCGATCGGACGTATCGTTGGAGAATCCGCTGCCCTTTTATTCACCGCCGGAAGCGGCTATCTTCTGCCCAAAACCTTTGCAGGATTTTTCAAAAAAATCTTCGAATCCGGCGGAACCCTTACGATTCAGCTGTATTTGAGCATGTCCAAGGCACAATATGACGCAGCCTTCGGAATTGCCGCTGTCCTGCTGATCATCGTCCTTTTTATCAACCTTCTGACCAAAATACTCGCAAAGAAATTCGATGTTTCCAAACTCGATTAACCGGAGGATAACGCAGACGCAGCAGCGCCTGCAGAATGGAGAATTCATGAGCAATATCAAAATCAGCACGAAGAACCTCGATCTGTATTACGGCGAAAATCACGCCCTTAAAAACATCAATATGAATATCAAGGCCGGAGCGATCACCGCCTTTATCGGTCCCTCCGGCTGCGGTAAATCCACTTTTTTAAAAACCTTAAATCGTATGAATGATCTCGTGGACAATGTAAAGATCACCGGTGAGGTCAAAATTGACGGCGAGGACATCTACGATCCCCACGTAGATGTCACTCTGCTGCGTAAAAAAGCCGGTATGGTATTCCAGCAGCCCAATCCTTTTCCCATGAGCATTTACGACAATATCGCTTACGGTCCCAGGATCCACGGTATCAAAAACAAGGCTCAGCTGGACGAAATCGTTGAAACCAGTCTGAAAAACGCTGCGATCTTCGATGAAGTCAAGGATCGCCTGAAAAAATCTGCCCTCGGTCTTTCCGGCGGTCAGCAGCAGCGTCTCTGCATTGCCCGTGCCCTTGCTGTTTCACCGGAAATCCTGTTGATGGATGAACCCACCTCCGCCCTTGATCCGATCTCTACAATGAAAATCGAGGACCTGATGGCAGACCTGCGGGAAAAATACACGGTTGTCATTGTCACTCACAATATGCAGCAGGCTGCCCGTATTTCTGACGATCTCGCTTTTTTCCTTGTGGGAGAAATGGTGGAATTCGGCGATACGAAGCAGATCTTTTCCCATCCGCAGGATAAACGCACAGAGGATTATATCAGCGGACGGTTCGGCTGATCCTGACAGACCCTACCCGTTTTTCTCTTTCCCAGCATAGGAAACAGGCATTACATTGCGATTTTTCATTTTAAATGGAGGTATCTATGACAACAAGAAAATTATACAGTGAAGAGCTGGTACAGCTTTCCGAAAGCCTGGAGGAAATGGGAAACCTCGTTGAAGCTTCCCTGAAAAATTTATTTTTTTCCATCGAAAACAAAGATATGCAGCTGGCAGAGCGGATCGTGGCCGATGACCGCAATGTCAACAACCTGGAGCGCAGCATCGAAGCTCAGTGCCTGATGCTCATTACAACCCAGCAGCCCATCGCACAGGATCTGCGCACGGTTTCTTCTATTCTGAAGGTCGTTACGGATATCGAACGCATTGGAGACCACGCCTCTGATATCGCAGAGCTGATTCAGCAGATGGATCACAAGCAGCTGGAACGCTATTCCGGACATCTGCAGCCAATGATCGCAGCTTCCCGGGAGATGGTACACGAGGCAGTCAGCGCCTTTGTCGCCCGGGATCAGAAAAAAGCGAATGATGTCATCGCTTCCGATGATATCATCGACAAGCTTTTTGATAAGGTAAAGAATGATATCGTTATCCACATAAAAGAAGATCGTTCCGATGCGATAGAGAGCCTCGATGCCCTGATGCTGGCCAAATACCTCGAACGCATCGGAGATCATGCGGTCAATATCTGCGAATGGGAAATTTTCCGGGAAACCGGAACCATTCAGAATACAAGAGTATTCTGAAGCTCCATCCGGCTGTCAACAGCTATTTTCACAATTCCTTCGCAATTTTTCCTCATAATCCTCACACTTTTCCAACACATTCCTCACAAATCCTTTTTATACTGTTTCTCAGATAAAGAGAAAGACCAATGGTTCAGCGTAAAGCTTAACGCTGAACCGTTTTTCCCGGCAGACTGATACCGATCAGGCAGCTCGCCGGCAGAATAAGAAAAGGAGTGACAGTTATGTACGAAAATGAAAACCAGAGCTTCGACAACAGAGAGCAGGATTATCATTATACCAATACCCCGGAACAGCAGGCACCGACTCGTCCCCGCAAAAAAAATACGAATGCAGCACGCATTGCAAAAAAAGCCGGTGCAATTGCACTGAGCGCTGTTTTGTTTGGCGGCGTTGCATCCGGTACCTTTCTGGGTGTCAACTACGCGGCAGGCTATCGGAACAATGCTTCAACAGCTGCATCCTCGGAAAGTGCTTCCGCTTCTTCCCAGACAGCAAGCTCTTCCAGCAGCCTGTTAAAGGCTACCACACCGGTCAGCACAGGCAGCGCAGCATCCTCCGGAAGTCTGGACGTCTCCAGCGTTGCGGAATCCGTTATGCCTTCTATCGTATCCATCACAAATAAATCTGTACAGGAGGTACAGAACTATTTCAGCATGTTCGGCTACGGCGGTCAGGCTCAGGAGGTAGAGAGCACCAGCGTTGGTTCCGGTATTATCATTGGGAAAAACGATACGGAGCTGCTGATTGTCACCAATAATCACGTTGTGGAAGGCGCGGATACCCTTTCTGCAAGCTTCATTGACAACTCCGTTTATGAAGCAACCATCAAGGGTACAGATTCCGACAACGACCTGGCAGTCATCGCCGTTCCGCTTTCCAGCATTTCCGATGATACAATGTCCCAGATCGCAGTGGCTGCAGTGGGCGATTCCGATTCCTTAAAGGTCGGTGAACAGGTTGTTGCCATCGGCAACGCACTCGGCTATGGTCAGTCCGTTACAACCGGCATTGTCAGCGCTACAGACCGTACCCTTTCCTCTTCGGATTCCAGCGACAGTAATGCCCTCATTTCCAGCACTGTTACCACAAAAGAGACACCCACCTACATCCAGACAGATGCGGCCATCAACCCCGGCAACAGCGGCGGCGCACTGGTCAATATGAAGGGTGAGGTTATTGGTATCAACTCTGCAAAGCTTGCCAGCACAGAGGTGGAAGGCATGGGCTATGCAATCCCCATCACCAGAGTATCCAGCATCATCGAAGAGCTGATGAATGAGACGACCAGAACCAAGGTTGCTGACAGCCAGAAATCCAGCATCGGTATCGCAGGTATCACCGTGGATTCCAACATCAACGCAGCCTATGGCATCCCAGCAGGTGTTTATGTAGCAAGCGTTACTCCGGGCAGCGGTGCAGAAGCGGCCGGCATCCGCAAGGGTGACGTCATCACAAAATTCGATGGTAAGACCGTCAGCACCATTCAGGAGCTGAAGGAAAAGCTGCAGTACTACGCAGCCGGAGAAGCGGTTTCTATTACGGTACAGTCTCCCGGCGAGGGCGGCATTTATACAGAAAAGGAGCTGACCATCACCCTTTCCTCCGCACAGAGCTCTGAAGAAAGCCAGTCTACTGACAACACACAGGCCGCTCCTGAAAAAGGAAACGGAACGCACAAAGCAATGGGATATCAGAACTGAAGCTGACAATAGCTTATTTAAAAAAGAATCCTGCGAAGCAGGATTCTCCGCCTGCGGCGGGTCGCAATATGCGACATGCTTCTTATCCGCCGCAGTGCGATCCTGCATGTTATAGGAAAATTACGAAGTAATTTCCTATAACATGAAAAAGCCGGTCGGCATGGAAGAAAATTCTTCTGTGCCGACCGGCTTTTTTTGTTCGTTACAGCTCACTCTTCCTCTTCTTTCTCCGGCAGGATCTTGCTGACCAGTGCAGATTCCACTCTCTGATCCTCCATTTTTTCCACATGAATATTCAGTCCGTTGACCTGCACATCAAACTGGCTGCCGTCCGCAGGAATGATCCGCAAGCAGCTGAAGATCATGCCGCCCAGCGTGTCATAATCGATATCCTCCGGCAGATCCAGATCCAGTGCTTCCGCAATGTCCTCAACATATGCGCCGCCTGAGATCCTCCACAAATTATCCTCCAGCTGAACGATTTCCGGCGGCTCCTCAGAATCGAATTCATCGTAAATATTTCCGACAATCTCCTCCAGAAGATCCTCCATTGTAATAACCCCCGCCGTCTGTCCGTATTCGTCGATAACGATGGCCATATGGATTTTTCCTTTTTGCATATCCCGGAACAGGTCATCTGCATGAATCGTATCCGGTACAAAATAAGGCTCTCGCAAAAGCTCCTTTAACCCTGACGGGCTGTCATTTTTACGATCCAGGAGATAATCCCTGGCATTCAGAATACCTATAATATCGTTAATATCTTCATCATAAACCGGATATCTGGATAAACCGCTTTCCCGGATCGTCGAAATGATGTCCTCGTCCGCCTCATCCAGCGAAAAACAAACCATATCTGCTTCTCTCGTCATCGCATCCCGCACCGAAATGTCGTCAAACCGGAACACGTTTTGAATCCACTCCTGCTCATCGTGGTCTATCGTTCCTTTTTCCCCGCCCAGGTCAACCAGCCGCCGGATCTCTTCCTCCGTAACGCTGCGTTCTACGGATTCCGTTTTAAAATGAAGCAGCTTTAAGATCAGCTTTGCAGACTTCGACAACAGCCATACCGCCGGATGCAGTACCACCGTCAGCACACCGACTACACTGCAGGTCATTCTTTCTGCAGCTTCAGGCCGCTGCATCGCGATCCGCCGAGGCACCAGCTCGCCAAACAGCAGCGCAAAATAGGAAAGCACGACGGTCACCAGCACAACTGCCAGCACATGACAGACAGAAAGACTTATGCCGCTGGTTCCCAACCGTTCATACAGCCATGCCATCAATCTGCCTGCAAATCCGTCCGCTGCAGCTGCACTGGCCAGAAATCCTGCCAGCGTAATCCCGACCTGGATCGTAGACAGAAAAATATTCGGCTCCTCTGCAAACTTCAGCAGCCGCTGTGCTTTCCGATCGCCGTCCTCTGCCAGCTCCCGCAGCCTGTTTTTATTCAGCGATACAACGGAAACCTCGGACGCCGCCAAAAAGGCATTGACCAGAATCAGAATGATCAGTAACAAAAGTAGTTTTACCATGAATTTAAAATCTCTCCTTTTTCTACGACAAAGAGACATAACCCATTGGGAACTCCCAACAGGCTATGCCTCCTATAGCTTCCTCCAACAGAGCACAGACTCTGTCCATTTTGTATTGTGATTGGAATTCAGAAAATTCGTTTCCCCGTCAGGGTCCGCGTTATCCATGAAATTCGGTTCCTTCCCTGTCTGAAATAAATCCTGTGCGAAGCGATCTTTATACAAAGCCGTTTTCTCTGCTTTATTTCAGGCAATCCGCTTTTGACATGTTTACTTCACCCATTATACAAAATCAGGAAAGGAGCTGTCAAGATTTTATTCTATCCCCTTCACTTCGTAGCCAGCATCTACGATTGCTGCAGTCAACGCTTCATCGGTTGCTGAGCCTTCTACAACTGCCTGCTTATCCTCCAGGCTTACGGTTACAGCGGTCACGCCCGCTACGCCCTCCAGCGCTTTTGTTGCTGCCTTTACGCAGTGCTGACACATCATGCCTTCGATTTTGATTGTTTTTTTCATGGTAGTCTCTCCTTTTGATTCATCATTTTGGGCTATTCTATCCGCAATTTCCGCGGCTGCCGTGCTTTGCTCCATCATACCGCCATTTTCGGTTGTCTGCAAATCTGCAGTACCGCTCTCCTGCTTCCACTTCGGTGTAAAGAACCGGAGTCGGAGCGCATTCGATACGACGGATACAGAAGAGAAGCTCATCGCCGCCGCACCGATCATCGGGTTTAATAAAATATGGAACGCCGGATACAGCACGCCCGCTGCCACCGGAATGCCGATCGCATTGTAGAAAAATGCCCAGAACAGGTTCTGCTTGATGTTGCGCATCACCGCACGGCTTAAGCTTACCGCAGATGCTGCGTCCATCAGATCGCTCTTCATCAGTACGATATCCGCTGATTCGATCGCCACATCTGTTCCTGCGCCGATGGCAATTCCGACATCCGCTCTCGCCAGTGCCGGCGCGTCGTTGATACCGTCTCCCACCATCGCAACCTTATGTCCCTGCTCCTGCAGCTGCCGAACCTTTTCCTCTTTATCCTGCGGAAGCACGTCCGCAATAACCGTCTTGATGCCAACCTGTTTTTTGATTGCCTCTGCCGTTCTTGCATTGTCGCCGGTCAGCATAATGACGTCCATTCCCATCTCCTGCAGTCTGGCAATTGCCTCCCTGCTGGTGGGTTTTACAACGTCCGCAGCAGCAATCACGCCGAGGAACTTTCCTCCCTGTGCAAAATACAACGGCGTCTTGCCTTCATCCGCCAGTTTTTCCTGCAATCCTGCCGCTACGGAAATGTCGATCCGGTTGGTTTCCATCAGTTTTCGGTTTCCCGCAAGGCATCGTGCCTTGTCGATCGTTCCCGCAATGCCCTGTCCCGGGATCATCTCATAATCCGAAACCTCCCGGAACGCTGCTGAGCATGCTTCCGCTTTTTTGACAATCGCCTCTGCAAGCGGATGGCTGGACATTTTTTCCAGAGAAAAGGCCAGCTGCAAAAGCTCTGTATACGCCTGCGTGTTTTCACCTGCTGTTTTTCCGTCTGCTTCCAGCGCGATCACGTCCGTCACAACCGGCTTGCCCTGGGTTACCGTGCCGGTTTTATCCAGAACAACTGTATCGATGCTATGTGTAATCTCCAACGCTTCCGCAGATTTGATCAAAATCCCCTTCGCCGCACCCCGTCCGGTTCCCACCATGATCGCCGTAGGCGTTGCCAGTCCGAGGGCACACGGACAGGAAATTACCAGCACAGAAATCGCAACAGAAAGTGCAAACTCAAAGCTCTGACCGGCAAGCAGCCAGAGGATTGCCGCCAACAGCGCTATTGTAATGACAACCGGAACAAACACACTGCTGACCCTGTCCGCCAGCTTTGCAATCGGCGCTTTGGAGGATGTCGCATCATCTACCAGCTGAATAATCTTTGACAGTGTCGTATGTTCTCCAACCGCAGTTGCTTCCATCTGAAAATATCCGGTTCGGTTGATCGTACCTCCGGTCACAGGATCTCCGGTCTGCTTGTCCACCGGAAGGCTTTCGCCGGTAATCGCAGATTCATCCACAGAAGCAAAGCCTTCTGTAATTTTTCCATCCACCGGAACTGTATCACCATCCCGGACAACCAGAATATCTCCATTCTGTACATCGTCTACGGAAATTTCTTCTTCCTGTCCATTCCTTAATACCTTCGCGGTCTTCGGTGCCAGATCCATCAGCTTCGTGATCGCCTCGGACGTCTTGGATTTTGCCCGGGCCTCCATGAATTTTCCCAGAGTGATCAGTGTCAGGATCATCGCCGAGGATTCAAAATACAAATTCATGCCAAAGGTCTCGACCATATCCATATCTTCGATGGAAAAGCCCCAGGCGATTTTGTAAATCGCATAGATGCCATACACAAACGCCGCGCCGGAGCCCAATGCGATCAGCGAATCCATATTCGGAGAGCGATGCCACAGATTTTTCAATCCGTTTTTAAAATAATGTCCGCCTGCAATCAAAACCGGCAGCACCAGCAAAAACTGGGTAAATGCAAAAATCATATGATTTCTTGCTCCCAGCAGCCACGACGGCAGCGGCCAGCCAGCCATATGTCCCATCGAAATGTAAAACAGCGGGATCGTAAAGACTAACGAAACGATCAGTCTCTGCTTCATCTGCTTTGCTGCCGCCGCAGCCGCATCTGTTGCACCGTTTTTTCCTCTGCCTGATGCTCCTGTCGTTTTGCTGCCCTGTGTCTGGTGAAGCGAAGCGCCATAGCCGATATCCTCTACCTGATGAACAATTTTCCCGGAATCCAGCTTGGCTTCATCATAGGAAACCGTCATGCTGTTTTTCAGCAGATTGACGCTGCATTGCTGCATGCCCTCCATTCCGGAAATTCCTTTTTCAATTCGCGCTGAGCATGCCGCGCATGACATGCCGGTAATATCATAGGTTTCTTTTTTCATATATCTCCATTCCGCAGCCGTCCTGTATAGTCTTTCCTGCTTTACAGCTTTTAAAGGCTGCCCTTAAAGAACTCATCTTGTCTTTTTTTCTATCCTCTGCTACCATTATAACAATTAGGATAGAAAAATAAAGAATGCACTATTTTGTAATATACTACCCAAAAGGATAGTGTTCACCTCACAACAATAGAATGCACGCTCTGCGAGCATTCTATTGTCATGAATAAGAATGGAGAAATCGCTATGGCTTCAAAAGAAAATCCCTCGGTCAATAAAAATTGCCCCGTTTCCGCTACAATCCGCTTAATCGGCGGCAAATATAAAGCGCTGCTGCTCTGGCACCTGACCGGTCAGACGCTACGCTTCAACCAGCTGCACCGTCTCGTACCCGAAGCGACGCCTAAAATGCTGACCCAGCAGCTCCGTGAACTGGAAGAAGACGGTCTGATTTCCCGCACAGTTTATCCTGTCGTTCCGCCCCGCGTCGATTACTCGCTGACGGCGCTCGGTGAAAGCCTTTTCCCGATTCTCGAAGCGATGTATCGTTGGGGCAGCGCCCTGATGCAGGACGAAGGGCTTACGCCGGCATGTACGATGACCGACAGCTACAGTACGACAAAAAAAGAACAGGAGGATTGCCCCTCCTGTTCCTGTCACGCACGTTCAAAATCCTGAGCTACACTTCTGCATGCCGGACAATTCCAATCCCGATGGGATACGGTCCGGTATGCACTCCAATTGTCGCACCGATCTGATAAATTCCGATTTCTTCAATTCCAAGCCGTTCCCGGATCAGGTCCTTCAACATCTCCCGGAAGCCGACCGCCTCTTCATAGTCATAGCCATAGCCGATACAAAAGCTGTATTCTCCCGGCTTTGCCTGTACCTCATCCAGGTATTTTTCCGTCATTTCCACAACCTTCTGCATCGATTTCTGACGGCTTCTGGTAATGCCGGAATTGAAAATTTCTCCCTCCTTCAGTGTGATGAGAGGTTTGATTTTCAACGCACTGGCCGCAATTCCTGCAAGCTTTCCAATGCGTCCGCCATGCTTTAAGTAATCGATGCTGCCGATCGTAAAAAAGATCCTGCCGCTCTCCCGGATGGAAAGCAGAGCTTCTGTAATCTGCTCATATTCCAGTCCGAGATCCCGCAGTCTGCACGCTTCCAGCACAAACAGTCCCTGCAGCACCGTATCAAATGTCGAATCAATGACCGCAATCTTTGCCTCCGGATACTCTTCCAGGATCATATCCTTTGCTGTAGTTGCCGACTGCAAAGAGCCACTGAACTTCGCCGTGATGCAAATACAGATCACAGGAATATTTTCTTTTACAGATTTTTCAAACACCTCATAAAAATCCTGTACAGACGGCATGGATGTCTTCGGGAATATCCCCGGATGATCCACCATCTGCTGATAAAAATCACGCACTGTGATCTCTTCTATTTCTTTATAATAGTGCTCCCCGTCAAACGAAACATAAAAGGGAACAACCTCAATATCCTTTTCTTTGGATAACTCCGGCGATAAATCCTGAGAACCGTCACTGATGATCTGTACCTTTTTCTGCATAAGCCCCTCACACAACACATGGTTTTAAAAACTACTTTTTGTAACTGTATGATTATATCACAACTTTCAGGAAAGATACAAGTCATTTTCCGTACTCTTCTCAGCCTTCACGGCCCCTGCAATAGCTGGAGCCGCGAAGCACCCGAACTGCTTTATTCCTCCCAGGTTTTATAATACCAGCCGTAGCCATTGCCCGGCAGTTTGATATTGCGCAGAACACATTCTCCTTTTCCGAGCAGATCCTGAAACGGCATTTCTCCCATGTCGATCCATGCCGTCTGGGGCTCATCCGAGAAGTTGAACACACCGACTACCATCTCGTTTTTCAGCTGTCTGCAGATGCACAGCACATGGCTGTTATAGGTATCATAGGTCCATACAGCAGCCTTTCCGGAAAACGGACCACATGCAAAGCGGGCTTTTTCCATCTTCTGCATGCCCTCAAAAATACGGTTCTGGACAGTGCCCTTTTCTGCTCTTTTCTTTTCCAGCTCCCAACGGAAATGTCCTCTGTGTACATAACGGGAATCCGCCGCACGGTCTGCATCCGGATCATCCTTATAGGAATAATCATTGAGCTGACCAATCTCATCTCCGCTGTAGATAACCGGAATGCCGGACTGAATAAACAGATAGGCGTTGAGCATCAGGATTTTCTGAATAGCACGCTCAATTCTCGCCGAGTCCTTTGCCTGCAGCGAAGCCTCCAGACCGCACAGGGATGCCGTCGTTCCGCAAAGTCTCGCATCCTGCAATACAGGATCATCATTATACAGCTCTCCCCGCGCATCGCTGCCTGCTGCCATGCCCCGGAAATATTCATTCAGATACTTCTTATGCGGAATCTCCTGAATACCGGAGGTTTTTAAGAAATCATAGTCCAATCCCCAGCCGATATCGTCGTGACAACGCAGATAATTCAGGAACACATATTCCTTCGGCAGGCTGTTTACCACGTCCATCTGCTGTTTTAACAGCGCAACCTCTTTTGTTGCAACGGTATGCCAGGTTGATGCCATCGTCGTTACGTTATACAGCATATGGCATTCCGGTTTTTCGATCGTTCCGAAATAGGGGACAACCTTGGCAGGCTCCATAACAACCTCACCCAGCAGCACAACGCCAGGGCAAACGATTTCCGTGATCATACGGATCATGCGCACAATGGTGTGTACCTGCGGCAGATTTCTGCAGTCTGTTCCCAGCTGCTTCCAGATATAAGGAACCGCATCGATCCTGACGATATCAATTCCCTGATTCACCAGATACAGCATATTATAGACCATCTCGTTAAAAACGACCGGGTTGGAATAGTTTAAGTCCCACTGATAGGGATAAAAGGACGTCATAACATATTTTTGGCACTCCTCCCGCCAGGTAAAATTACCGGGCGCCGTTGTCGGAAATACCTGGGGCACTGTTTTTTCAAACTCCTGCGGAATGTCCGGTGTATCATAGAAAAAATACCGATCCTGATACTCCTTTTCTCCTGCCAGTGCGCGCTTTGCCCACTCATGGTCTTCAGATGTGTGATTCATTACAAAGTCCATGCATACGCTCATCTTTTTCTCATGGCAGGCGCTGCACAGAGAAGCCAACTCCTCCATCGTACCCAGAGTCGGCTGCACCTTCCGGTAATCTGCTACCGCATAGCCTCCATCACTTTTTCCCTTCGGGGTATCCAGAAACGGCATCAGATGCAGGTAGTTTACGTTGCATGCTTCCAGGTAAGGCAGCTTTTTCTTCACACCCTTCAAATTGCCGGCAAAAGCATCGATATACAGCATCATACCAAGCATATCCTGGCGGCTGTACCATGCAGGCTCCTGTTCCCGCTCCCGGTCCAGCTTCTTTTCTGATTCCGGGCGGTCCTGATACCATGCTTCCATCTGTTCACATAACTGGGTAAACATATCCTCTCTTCCCGGATATAATTCGCAGTACAGCCATTTGAGCTCATCCAAATGGCGCTGCAGTCTTTTCTGATATTCCTGCGCTGTTTTCATGTTCTTTCCTCTCCTTTTGCCGCGCGGCGGGCACAGCAGATTTTATTTCAATTTCGAACGCGGATGTCACAGCGCCCCCGCCAGCGTTGTGCTGTGATTTTTATTCCACTTCAATTACCGCATTCTGTCCGTTTAGCTCAAGCAAATACAGGCAATCCTTTTTCTCCACCTGCGCTGTTACATCCTCTCCGTTGCAAAGCACGCGCTTTACAGGCTCTTTGGATAAAAATCCGACGGTCTTTCCGCCACAGATTTCGCCCATTAGCCTGCCGCCGATCTCATGCATCCACAGTACCGCATCAAAGCTGATGTATTTATCCACAAGTCCCACAAAGGTTTTCCCCTCTGTGTCCTCCACAAACAAAAACCAGGTGAAATCCCCCGCTGCAAGGCGGTATTCTCTGCCTTCTTCTGCACTGCAGGCCGCAGCAGTCTGATTACGACAATCATAAATCCAGCAGTTTTTTCCGGAAAGCTCTGGAATATCCGATGCACCGATCCGATAGGTCTGTTCCTGATGGGTCAGATTATAAACGGCAATCACTCCGCCGATCTTACCATTTGCATATGCTCCGGCATTTGTCAGCTTCAGCACGCCATCTTTTCTGGGATCACGAAACATACAATCCTGTGTCGGTCTTGCCGCCCGTAAAAGCTGCGGCAGCCTTCCGTCCGCATAGCAGAGAGGTGCTGCAACCTCCGGGGCTGTTTCTCCTATCCGATCGCTGAAATACACCGGTCCTCCGCTGATCGCACGCAGCAGGCTGTGGCGCAGACCATCCTCATGGCTTGTCCAGAACATATCCCAGTCGCATACATACAGCTCGCCCTGGTAGGGTGTATTGTATGCATTCTGGAGCAAATGCTCTGCAAATCCATCCTCCCGTTTTGGTACAAAATCATCGCTGTTTCGTGCAACCGCTGTCTGAGGACGGGAAAACATGTTCTCTGCCGCCATTCCCATACAGTTGATCACTGCACCGTCAAAGTACGCTGCCGCGCCCTCCAGCGCCCCGTGCATTCCCCGCGTCGCTGTCATCAGTGGAAGATCATTTTCAAAATAATTATGTACGGCGCTCTGTCCGTCCACTTTGGAAAAGCTGATGCCCTCCCGCTTCAGATATTCATACCAATCCCGGTAAAAGCCGTAGCCCTTGGCTGCATCCGGCCACGGGATCAACTTTCCGGGTGCATTTTGATATAAATGCTCCTGCTCTTTTGCTGCAAGGTCACTTCCCGGCTCGATTCCGCCCCAGTAGCCGCCAAGCGCATGCCAGACACCAAACCAGTCCACCTGTGTATCCCGCTTTATATCACGGATCATCTGAGCAAATCCGTTGGGGAACTTTTCTTTTTCGGGCGCAAGGTCATAGAGTGCGTCTCCATGCACCGACAGCCAGCCATCATCCATCAGCATCCAGCGCACCGGTACATTTTTTTCCGCAAATTCTCTGCCCTTTGCGCGAACCTTTTCTTCACTGATCTCCGTATAAAATGCATCCCAGCTGCACCAGCCAAGATATTTCAGCATCTCCGGCATATTCCGTTCCTCTTTCAAACGGATTCCGTGATACTCTGCCGCCCAGGCCATACACGCATGAACCGCTTCCTGCAAACTGTCCGCCTCCGCATATGCATAAACAGGCTCGTCCAGTTTGCTGATTCCGCCCTTGCAGGCGCTCATTCCGAAAATAAGCGTATTCTCTCTTCCGGGCTTCACCTGGGTCTTAAACTGTTTTCCCGGCATTGGAAGTAGGAAAAAGTATCCGTTTCTCAGCTTTCCGTAAATCGCCTGTGTCAGCTCCGGGATTTCCGAAAAGTCATTGATAAATGCCGGTCTTGTCCACCAGTCGTTTAAAAGATACATTGCGGTCATCGCCTCCGGCCGGATATCCGTTTCCACTTCCAAAATAACCGGAAGCTCTTCCTCCAGATTATCACTTCTCCGGCAGCCGTCCTGCTCAATTTCCAGCTTCAGCCAGCCGGATCTGACCTTTTTTTCTGTTCTATAGATAAATTCCGCTGTCACATTGTCCTGCTTTTCCAGAATAACCCGCAAAGCTTCTCCATTATCTTCCCGGACAAGTGGCAAAAGCACCTGCTCCGGTTTTCTCTGTCTGTGCAGCCGCAGGACGATATTATTTTTTCTCTGCATAAGTTCCTCACCTTCTGCCGTTGTACCGGCTCCTTCTGTTATGCTTCTTCTGCGATCAGAACCTCATACGGGCGCAGACACACCGTATTCCCTGCAAAAGCAGCTTCCTTATAGTTGTCTGCGATCACCTGTCTGTACGCAGCAGATAGCTTCAGCTCACGCTCTTCTGGCTGCATATTGCATAACACGAGCAAAGCTTTGCCTTCAAAGCGTCTTCGATATGCGATCAGATTTTTCTCCTCCCGATAAGCCGGTGCAAAGGTGCCTTCGCTGATCAGCTCTGACCATTGGGAATGCAGACGCAGCCCGATCATCTTCTTATACCATGTAAGCACGGAATCCTCGTCTCTCTCTTCCTGTGCTGCGTTCAGCCCTGTATAGTTGGGATTTACCTTTAACCAGGGTTTTCCTGTTGTAAATCCGGCATTTTCTGTATCATCCCATTGAAACGGTGTCCGCGCATTGTCCCGGCTTTCCAGCTGAACCAGACGCAGCGCTTCCTCCGGTGAAAATCCATCTGCCAGTGCGCGGTTATATTGATTGTGGGTCGATACATCATTGTAATCGTCCATCGACGCATACGCACAGTTTCTCATGCCGATCTCCTGCCCCTGATAGACATACGGCGTGCCCCGCAGCAGCAGATACATTGATGCGAGCATCGTTGCCCCATAATAATTTCTTCCCTCCCGGGGCAGATAATGGTCGATCGATCTGGGCTGATCGTGATTTTCTGTGCAAACACCAAACCATCCCCTGTCTCCTGCCATTTCGTGACTGGAAAACAGCTCTCTTTTCAGATCCTCCGGCGTCCACTCCTGTCGGTCATACCAGAAATAGTTCGGTCCCTTCAATTCCAGCTGGCACCAGGAGAACTCAAACACCATAGAAAATACACCATCTTCTAAGGAAATAAACGAAAGCAGCGTCTCCGGAGTCAGACCGGCTGTCTCGCCGACTGTCAGTGTTTCTCTTCTTCCGTATGTCCGATCTCTGAACTCCCGCAGCAGTGCTTCGATTCCGGGCTGATTCAGTGCGCCGTGCGCAACGGATACCAGACCATCTTCTCCGTCTGCAGGATAAGAGGGCAATCCCGCTTCTTTTTTCAAATAGGTGATGGCATCCAGCCGGAAGCCCCCGATGCCCTTATCCAGCCACCAGTTGACCATCTTATAGATTTCTTCCCGCAGCTCTTTATTTTCCCAGTTTAAATCGGGCTGTTTCTTCGTAAAAATGTGCAGGTAGTAATAGTCCGTTCCCTCGATCGGCTCCCACGCGCTTCCGCCGAAGATGGACCTCCAGTTGTTCGGTGCTTTGCCGTCGATTCCTTTTTTGATATAAAAATACTTGCCGTAAGGTCCTTCCGGATCTGCTTTTGCTTTTTGAAACCACTTATGCTCGTCGGAGCAGTGATTGACCACCAGATCCATGATGATACGGATGCCGCGTTTCTTCGCTTCTGCGATCAGCTCATCCATGTCCTCGTCCGTTCCAAAGGCTTCATCTATATGATAATAATCTGCAATATCGTAACCGTTATCGTCCATCGGGGATTTATAAACCGGACAGAGCCAGATCACATTTGCCCCGAGGTCACGGATATAGTCCAATTTTTCAATAATACCGCGCAGATCGCCGATCCCATCCCCATTCGCATCATAAAAGCTTCGGGGATAAATCTGATAAACGACTGCCTTTTTCCACCACTTTTCTTTTTCCATGAGCAAAATCCCCTTTTCCTGATAAGATAATGTCGGGTCAAAAGCCCCCGACCTTGATGCCTGTAGAAGGCCTGCTGTTTTACTGCTTCCCTGATACAACGAAAACCCGCACAAGGCGGGTTTTCGCAATTGCCGGCAGACACTCGGCAGCTATGAGGTTTTCTCATCATCCGACACTGCCAGTCTGTTTACATCTTAACGGCACCTTCTGCCACACCTGCCACGATATACTTCTGCAGGAAAATATAAAGAATGACAATCGGGATGATCGTTACCAGCACAGCCGGGAAGATCAGCTCCCACGGGTTACCGTACTGACCTGATGTCAGCTTGGCGAAGTATAACTCCAGCGTCAGGGTTTTCACTCCGTTGCTGTTACCGATTACCAGGAAAGGAAGCAGATAGTCGTTCCAGATCCACATACCGTTTAATACGATAACAGTAACTGTAGTTCCCTTTAACAGCGGGAATACTACTTTAAAGAACATCTGAAAAATGTTGGCTCCGTCAATGATCGCCGCTTCCTCCAGAGACTGGGGAACGCTCTTGATAAAGCCATGATACAGAAATACTGACATACTCAGTCCAAAACCGCCGTACATGAAGATCAGTCCGGGGATGTTCTTGAGTCCTATTTTCTCAAAGAGATCCAGCAAAGGATACATCAGAGACTGGAAGGGGATCAGCATTGCTGCGGTAAATCCAAGATAAAGTACAGTACCCAGGATGCTCTTGCTTCTTACCATTACCCATGCTGCCAGAGAAGAAACCATAACCAGAAGCAGCACAGAAATGAAGGTGATCACAAAGGTGATCCAGATGGCGCGGAAGAAATGGATCTGCTGCGCCGCACTGATAATATACTGAAAGCTCCAAGAAGAAGGCGCGCTGACCGGTGAATCCACGATCTCATTGTTGGATTTGAAGGAATTGAAGATCAGGAAAACCAGCGGAGCCAGTGTATAAATCGCAACGAGGGCCAAAATCGCGTGCATCAAGGCCTGACCTGTTTTATGACGTCCCTGCATGCTCATTACAGCTCCACCTCCTTCTTAGATGTAATGGAAACCTGAACCAGGGTTACAGCTGCGATCAGCACAAAGAAGATAACAGCCTGTGCCTGTGCAAGACCGTAGTCCGGGGGAGAACCGTCACGGGTTGTATACAGGATCTGCATCGCCAGCATTCTGGTACTGAAGTTACCGTCTGTCAACGCTACGTTCTGATCCAACAGCATGAAGCATTTGGACAGTGTCAGGAAAAATACGATAGTAAAGGATGGCATCAGCATCGGAACCGTGATGCTCTTAAATCTCTGCCAGGTACCTGCTCCGTCAATCGCCGCCGCTTCCGACAGATCCTTCGGAATATTATTCAAACCGGTGGTATAGATGATCATCATATAACCGGCCATCTGCCATGTGATCAGCATTACCAGGGCAAACAGCGCCTTGGTGTTGTCCTGCGTCATGTTACACAGCGCAGGAATGGAAATGATTCCGTCTTCTCCGAACAGAATCTTGGAAAAAACGATTTCAAAAATGAACTGCCAGATATAGCCCAGTGCCAGGCCACCTAACAGGTTCGGCAGAAAGTAGATCGTGCGGTATGCCGCAGCGCCTTTGTTCAGGCTGGTTGCCAGAAGCGCCATTGCAAGGGATACCACGTTGATCGCTACAACTGCCACAAGCGTTACCTTAATGGTATATACAAACGCATCAAGGAATTTTTTGGTTTTAAATGCCTTAACATAGTTGTCGAAGCCAACAAACGCTTCCCAGAAATGATCACCGCCTGCAAAGTAGGTACCTCTCCAGGCTGTAAAGGAATAAATGACACCCATGATGAACGGGATCACAATTACCATAACAAACAAAATCAGGGCCGGAAGCGCTAACGGTACAAATCTTTTTTTATAATATCTGTCCATTACGTCTCTCCTTGTCTTTTCTTTTCCCCTGTCGTTTTCCGGCTTTGCCGGAAAGAGGAGGCTGCCGCAGCCCATATCGCATGTTTGCGGCAGCCGGAAAATCCTGTTTTACAAAATTCTGTTTCGTTCTGTCACTTTTTATATGGCTCGGTCGAGATTATTCCAGACCAGCCATTTCAGCCCAGCTGCTGATGGCATAATCTGCGATATCGCTGTAAGCGGTTTCAGGCCATTCTGCAGTATTTACATAGTTCTCCATCATCTGCAGACCGAAGTTATCGGTAGCCCAGCCCTTAGGAGCGCCTGCGTATGCGTTGGTCAGAGTCTTATCCGCAGCCATGTAGGAGATAATGGAATCGCCCAGGCTGTAGCCAGCGGAGGTTGTTGCAGGATCAGCGTTGTAAGGGATGAAGGACATTTCTTCCACAACGAACTTCTGACCTGCTTCAGTGGTGTTCAGCCATACAAGGAACTCTTCTGCCAGTTCTTTTTCTTCATCAGAAACCTTGTCGTTGATGCAGTAGTAGTTCGGTACGAATACCGGAATGGACTCAAGCATATGCTCAACTGTCAGACCTTCTACCTTGATGTCATCCTGTGTGAAGGGCATCTTAATGGGCAGGAAGGTCAGGGTATCAACGATGTCAGCATTTGCTTTCTTGATGTTCTCGTATGCCCAGTTGCCCTGCTTTAAGAAGATTGCCTTGCTGTTTGCGAAGGTTGCAACAGAAGGATCATAGCCATTGGTAGTTGCATTGATCAGTTCCGGTCCTCTGGGGGTTGTTGCATTGGCGGTCTTTAAATCCAGAGCCTTTGCATAAGCTTCGAAAGCACCCTTGCCAGCCTGCAGCTGTTCCAGAGTAGCTTCGCCGGCTGCCTTGGAATCCGGGAAGATCGCGTCTACTGCAATGTTAACGAAGTGGTCACCATAGGTCCATTTTTCGGAGCCTGCTACAGAGAATACACCTTCCAGAGTAGCTGCCTTGCCGGTCTTCTCTGCTGCCAGTGCGAATTCCTGACCGCTTAAGGTAACGCTTCCTGCTGTGCCTTCTTTGATGTAGCTCTGCAGAGTCAGAACCATCTGCTCAAACTCGTCATAGGTTGCTGTCTTGAATGCTTCAAGGAAAGCGTCTACCTGATCTTCACCAAACAGAGCTGCCAGCATCTCTTTATCTACGATGTAGCCATAGCCTTCTACGTTATAAGGAATACCGTAATTTGCAGTGCCGTCTGTCAGGTTGAAGTTCTCCGGAATATCAGCTACCAGCTGCTTGAACTCTTCATTGGTTGCCTTGGAAAGATCCATTGCAAATCCGCCCTCTGTCCATTCAACCAGAGATTCGGAGTTCATGCAGGAGAAGATCGCCGGCTTGTTCTTGGAGTTCATTTCGGTACGAAGTGTGTCATCACTGTTAACGCCGGAACCCAGGGAGAATACCTTAACCGTAACACCCTTTTCCTCGCCGAAGGCCTCTGCTGCAGCTGCCATAGCGTCTGCGTTCTCACCCTTGTTGTTAAAGATGTACAGGTCGTAATCAGCGGAACCTGTAGAGGTGGAAGCTGTGTCTGCGCCGCCTGTGCTGGAAGAGGAGCTTCCGCAGCCTGCCAGTGCGCTCACTGCCAGCATGCCTGCCAGTGCGAGGGATAACCATTTTTTACCTTTCATTTCATAATCCTCCTTGTTTCTTTATGGATTCTGAGAAGCTGTGGTTTGTAGAAGTTGTCCTGTAAAACCGCTGCATCCTGGAATCCTTTTAGAGCTCTTGCCTAATGTACGGAGCTCTTGTTTCCTGATGAGGTCATCATAGCACCCTGTTCTACGTATGTCAACCGGTAACATGTGCATCTTTTATACTTTTGTCTCTTTTTACAAAATCAAAATGCAATATTTGTACAGTTTCACGAAACCATTTTCTATTGTCAGCTACGCAAAAGTTCCAATTTTATACTATTTATGCTATTTTTCTCATTATGTGCTATATTAAATGTGTTTCCGAAATACATATTGTGTTACCGATGACATGCGATACCAGGGTCACAAGATCTTTCGCCCACAGGAGCTTGCTCATAAGTGGGCGAAAGATCTTGTGACCCGCCCAGGAACGTTAAAATGCCGGAGCTTTTTACGCTCCGGCATTTCTCACACCAGTTTCTATTATATTTTCGTCTTCAAAACCGTAGTCCCGCGCTGCACCAGCCGTACCGGCAGTACAATTTTCTGGGGAACAGGCTCATTCTTCAGGCTTTTCGTAATATACTCCACACACAATTCTGCCATTTCCTCCACCGGCTGATGGATCGTCGTGATCTGGGGTGTTGTAACCGTCGATATCATCACGTCGTCGAAGCCGACCAGCTGGATATCCTCCGGCACCCGTTTGCCCATCTGTGCGCCGACCTGGATCACCTGAGAAGCGATCAGATCACTGCTGGCAAAAATTCCATCCACATCCGGGAACTCCTGCAGTGCCCTGCGGATAAAGTCTTCATAATGCATAGAGCCGTACAACAGTCTGTCGCTCACTAATATCCGGTATGGAATTCCCGCCCTTTTACAAACGTCAGAAAATCCATCCGCACGCCGGTCCGCGGGCATATCCTTGCCGGCGACGCCGCCGAAATGCAAAAGATTCTTACAGCCACATGCAATCAGATGCTCCGCTGCCAGCTTGCCGCCCTGATAGTTGTCACACTGTACAGAAATCGTATCATCATCCTCTCCCCGCTCCAGATTCACGACCGGGATGTTCATTTTGCGAAATTCCCGTGTCTGAACATATTTGCTGCACAGCACAATGCCCGCTACACGGTTTGACATGCACATATCCAGATAATCCTGTTCCTTTTCCGGCTGCTCCTTTGAATTACACAAAAGCAGCTTAAAGCCCTTTTCCGCTGCTGAGGATTCTATATTACTGATCACCTTTGTAAAAAAAGGATGCGAAATATGCGGCACGATCAGTCCGATCGTATTGGTATACTGTTTGGAGAATGCACGTGCCAACTCATTTGGCTGATAGTGCATTTCTTCCATCGCTGCATATACCTTTTTCCGCGTCCCCTCACTGATATATCCCCTGTTGTTTATAACACGGGATACTGTTGTTGCCGTTACACCCGCCCTCTGGGCGATATCCTTTAAGGTTGCCATTTTCTGTCTCTACACTCCATTTCAAATCAGGAATATTCCTCTCCCACTAGTATTATAAATATTATTTCATAAAATATCAACCGGTAACATATTTTCGTTACAGTTCACTCGTACCCTTCTGAGTTCAGATTCCGTGCTTGCACGAAAATCTGAGCTCAGAAGGGTACGAAGGGAGCGCCATTTTATGAGCAAAAAGAGTTGCAAAGCAGCGGAAAGCATCGAAGATGCGCTTCTGCGAATGGTGTGAGTGAACTGTAATATATTCCCAGAGTACAGATTCCTTTACAGCGCCCGTGTCGATTCCTGTTCCAGCAATTCTCCCGGAAAAATCTTATGCTGATGACTGCTTTTGCCATCCAGCAGATCAAAAAGATGATGGACAGATTCTTCTGCAATTTCCCGGATCGGCTGACGGATCGTCGTCAGGGTCGGATTGTAATAGCTGCACAGCTCAATTCCGTCAAAGCCCGCAACAGAATAATCCTGCGGGATCCGTTTTCCCGCCTCTGCGATCGCCCGACAGGCTCCCACTGCCATCGTATCTGAAAAAGCAAACACTGCCGTAAACTCTTTTCCTTCATCCAGCAGCTGTCGGGTCAGAACATAACCGTTTTCCATACTGTAGGACGGAAGCTTCGGATTCATATAGCAGATCAGTCCCTCATCCGGCTCGATTCCCTGTTCCCGAAGTGCCCGCAAATATCCCATCAGACGCATCCGACCGATGCTGACGTCTTCTTTTTCCGCAGCGAGCACCGCGATTTTGCGGTGTCCCAGTCGGATCAGGTAATCCGTCATCCGATATCCTTCTTTTTCATCGTCAACCGACAAGGTGGAGTAATTATCATGCCGGATTCCGTCCGGTCCTTCTCCGACTGTTGAGAGAATAAACGGTATCCGCAGCTTACTCAGCTTTTCTTCTGAATGGACAAAATGTCCCCCCAGAAAGATCAGACCTGCCAGACGTTTTTCCTTTACCAGCTCCAGCGCCACATCAACCTCATCCTCATCCGATTCAACGTGCCGGATCACCATGGAATACTTCTTCTTTTTGATTTCATCCTCCATGATCTTGATCGCTCCGGCAAAAAACGGGTTTGTTAATCCCTTCACAAGCACAGCGATACACTTTCCGTCCGTCCGCTTCAGATACCGTGCACTGTTATTCGGAATATACCCATACTTCTGAATGATGCCCATTACCTTCTGCTTCGTTTCAGGATTGATATCCGGATGGTTATTGATCGCCCGGGATACTGTGCTTACTCCAACGCCGCACATCCGTGCAATATCTTTAATTGTGATCTCTTCCATCTCTCTGTTTTCCTGCTCCATTACTTCTCTGCCCTACCATACTTATTGTTTCGACCGCAATTTCAAAGTTTCGCGTTTTCTCCGACATTTTATAGGAAAACCCCTGTAAAGTCAAAACAATCACAAAATTGCAAAAAGCCGTCCGGCTGTTTGCAGTAGCCGAACGGCTTTATTCTTTTTTCTAAATATGTATTTTTATTCCGGTACGCAGCTCATCCTTTTACAGCACCAGCTACAACGCCCTCGATGATGTACTTCTGGCATGCCAGATAAAATACAATGATCGGAATGATGGCAAGCACCAGGACGCCCATCATCGCCCCCATGTCGACAGAGCCATATCCGCCCTTCAGATACTGAACTGCGATGGGAACTGTTTTATACTTCGTCATATCCAGTACAAGATACGGAAGCAGATAGTCGTTCCAGATCCACATCGTCTGCAGGATTGCAACCGTAATACAGGTTGGCTTCATAATCGGCATAACAATTCCGAAAAAGGTCTGCAGCGGCGTACAACCATCGATCATCGCAGCCTCTTCAATTTCCAGCGGGATGCTCTTTACAAAGCCGCAGAACATAAAGACGGAAAGCCCTGCGCCAAATCCCAGATATACAATGACGATACCAAGCGGATTATTTAATTTCAGCATATCCGCAAGCTTGGACAGGGTAAACATTACCATCTGGAACGGAACGATCATCGAAAACAGACACAGAAAATACAGCGCAGTTGTAAAACGATTCTTTACACGGCTGATATACCACGCACACATGGAGGTACACAGGATGATCACGCCAACAGACAGCACCGTAATAAAGAGAGAGGTAAAGAACGCGTCAATAAAGCCGGTTCTCTGGATTCCCTTGATATAGTTTTCGATGCCGACAAACATCTTGTCCGTCGGAATGGCAAAGGGTTTCTTACTGATATAAGCCTTCTTTTTAAAAGAGTTAATCACAACCAGCGCGATCGGAAATACATAGGCAATGGAAATCAGGGTAAAGACCAGCGTAAAGATCCAGCCATGCTTTGCTTTTCTCACATTCATTACTGCTGTACCTCCTTTCTACGTGTCAGCCAGTTCTGCGTCAATGCGATCGCTGCTACCAGCAGGAAGAATACGACCGCTTTCGCCTGACCGACGCCCTCCCAGCCGGTACGTCCATAAAATGTACGGAAAATATTCAGCGCCAGCAGCTCGGACATGTTGGAGGGCTCGCCGTTTGTCAGCGCCAGGTTCTGGTCGAACAGCTTAAACGAATTGGTCAGGGTCAGGAATGTACAGATCGTAATGGAGGGCATTACCATCGGAATTGTCACGTTTTTCAAAATCTGTCCGGAAGTCGCACCGTCAATCTTTGCAGCCTCGATCAGATCCCCGGGGATATTCTGAATTCCGGCAATGTAAATGATCATCATATAGCCGATCTGCTGCCAGCACATCAGAATAACCAGTCCCCAGAAGCCATAGACGGAGGAATAGGTCAGTGTCCGGTTCATATACAGCAGTACACCATTTAACAGAAGCTGCCAGATATAACCCAGGATGATACCACCGATCAGGTTCGGCATAAAAAATACTGTCCGGAAGATATTTGTCCCCCGAAATCCCTTTGTCAAAAGCAGTGCTACCGCAAATGCAAGCACATTGATCAGCACAACCGTCACAACTGTGAAAATCGCTGTATACCACAGGGCGTGTACAAATGAAGCATCTGTAAAAATTTTAAGATAGTTTGAAAAACCGATAAACTTTGCATCTGTTACCGTCGTGAACTTGCAGAAGGACAAATATACACCCATCGCAAAAGGCGCAATAAATCCAAGGATAAATGCAAGAAATGTGGGCAGAACAAAAATCGGCCAATACCGTCTGATTGCTTTCTCCATAATTTCCTCTCATTCTGCCGCTTTCGTGTTCTCTGCATCCGCACAGGCGGCATTGTTTCAAAACATCTGTAATTACCGCACGTGAAGCAAAAATCCCGTGCGTTAAAGGGAAAGGGCGGGCACATAGCCCGCCCTCTGATTATGATCCTCTTTGTTTGCCTGCATACTGAGCTTTGATGCAGGGCTCTTATACAGCTGAATTATTCCGCATGTGCTGCGTCATATTCTGTCTTCCAGCCATCTACGAATGCGGTTACAACAGCATCCCAGTCGCCGGTGCCCTGAGCATACTCAAGCAGTGCGCTGCCGACGCCGTTTTTCCACTCTTCAGAAGGCATTGTGGTGAAGTTCCATGATACAGGTGTCTTACCAGCTTTGGTGTACTCGTCATTTGCAAGTACCAGCGGGTTCTGAGACTGATAACCGTCTTCAAAGGTCTTGAAAGGTGTTACAAAGCCCATGGTGTTTGCCAGAGCGTCACGACCGGTATCGCTGGTTACAACCCATTCCATGAAGTCCAGAGTTGCCTGGATATCAGCAGGATCTGCATTCTTGTTTACACACCAGTAGTTCTCGGAACCGGTGCACAGGCCCTGATTTTCTTCGCCTTCTGCGCCAATATAGATAGGAAGCATGCCAAGATCTTCATCTGCTACTTCGTTATCCTTGATGTCGTTGTAAGCCCAGGTACCATTCTGGTAGAAGACAGCTTCGCCAAGTGCAAATTCGCTGGCAGCATCTTCACCAGTCTTACCGGACAGCAGAGCCGGATCACAGGTAGAATCTGTGATGTAAAGATCGAAGATCTGTTTGTAGTTGTCCAGATAGGTTCCCTTGATAGCAGGAGAAGAGGTAATTCCGTCTGCCTTATATTCATAGTACAGAGGCAGGTTTGCCAGATGTGTCTTAAATCTCCAGTCAGAGGAGGAATCAAAACCGGTCGAAGCAAATGCACCTTCTACGCCAAGGTCATCCTTGTGAGCCTGAATGCCATCTGCAACTTTCTTCAGTGCTTCGAAGTTGTTCAGCTCATCGATGGATTTGATCTCTGCATCGTCCAATGCAAAATAGTCATTTAACAGTGCCTTGTTGTAGATCAGACCATATGTTTCAATTACATATGCAATACCCTGAACAGCGTCGCCATCCTTTAACACATAATCGTCTGACTGTACGTTCTTATAAACCTCGCTGTCCTTTAAGTCATAGCAATAATCCTTCCAGGAAGCAAGACCAACAGGACCATTTACCTGAAACAGAGTAGGTGCTTCTGTCTTTGCCATTTCGGACTTCAGAGTAGATTCATAGGTTCCGCTTGCTGCAGTTACAACAGTTACCGGTACGCCGGTTTCAGCGGTGTAATCCTCTGCAAGAGCTACCCAGTCATCTGCCTGCTCGGGTTTGAAGTTTAAGTAATAAACCTTGCCTTCGCCTGTGGCAGCAGCCTCTTCCGTTCCAGCCTCTGCCTCGGTATCTGCAGCTTCGGTCTTTTCCTCAGTTGCTTTCGTTTCTGCCGGAGCAGCTCCGGTATCTGCGGCAGTGCTTCCGCAGCCTGCAAGCATCGTTGTTGCCATTGCCGCACTCAGTAATACACTGATCAGTTTCTTTTTCATAGCTTTACCTCTCCTTTTTTATTGGTGACAGGCGCTTTTCTTAGCGCATTTTCTGTCTGTTTCCATCCCGGAACTATTCCCGGGAACGCTTCCGGAAACGTTTCCGGAATCTATGGTTGTATCTTACCACGAGGTAAACCATGCGGCAATATCAATTTATTCAGATTGCATGTTTGTTTTTTAAGAACTTGCATATTCTGTACAAGTTGCATATGCTTTCATCGAAGTGCCTGTGTGATCCCCTTCACTGACGACAAATAAGCTGATCTTAGGTACTGCACTGTCCACTCTGCAGGGTCAGCACACGACACAATACCCGCGTAGACGGCTTAAATCAGCCCGTAGTGCTTTAACGCGTTCGCGATTCCGTCCTCCAGAACCGGCGTGGTCCGGTAGCTGCAATACGGAAGGATCGTTTTGGAGCAGACCCCCATCGCAATGCTGTGGGGCACAGCCTCCAGCATCGGAATATCGTTTTCAGAGTCCCCAATGGCATAACAGTTGTCCTTGGGGATTCCCAGTTTTTTCTGTAAAATGTGGATCCCCTCCGCCTTGCTGCAGCCTGTCGGAACGATTTCCAGATAATGCTCTCCCTGGGGCACTGCAGTAAATTCGTCTCCGATAAAGCTTCTCAGCTTATCCACCGGATCATCCGGACGAAGCAGGCAGAAAAATTTATCAAACACCACCTCACTGTCCTCTGGCCGCTCCGGCATATCCGGCACAGAGCAGTTCAGACTCTTAAAATTGGAAACCGAATTGCCAAGCTCCGGACTCATACAGCGGCTGTCATAATACACATGCTCCTCCGCTTCAAAAAATGTCGGGATGCCGAGTCTGCGCAGCTCATATACGATTTCCGTACATTTTTCATGCAAAATGCTGTGGCTAAACAACGTTTCTCCTTCATAATAAATATGTGTTCCGCAGCCGCATACCAGGCCGTCAAATCCGATTTCGCGGATTCTCGGCTCAATGCTCACCAGCGTCCGTCCCGTATTGATAAATGCCAGGTGTCCATTTTCGCGAAGTTTACGGATCGCCTCCACTGCACTCTGTGGGATCTGATGGGTCGGTCCATCGATCAACGTTCCGTCAATATCAAAAAATACAAGCTTTCTGTCTTTATTTTCCATCCTGTAAAACTCCTTCTTTTGTCAGATATTCCCAAATTGCTTTCTGCTCTGCTTTTACCTGTCCCTGGATCATTGGATTTTTCCCGCCGCCGCGCCCGCAAAGTGCCTTGTTGAACGCCTTGCCAAACGCCGAAACGTCCCGGTCAGATGCGCAGATCACGTACTGATAACCATCTGCATCGCTACCATTAAATACTGCTGCAAATAAGACCTTCTGTGCCAGCTTATCCGCCAGCTTACGGACGTCCACTGTGCTCAGTCCCTGCTCAAACAGCACGCAGGCGCTGCTCCCGGTCTCTACGGCATCCACCTTTTCTTCCAGCAGGCGCAGCTTTAACGCGCCGAGCTCCTGTTTTAAATCAGCCACCGTCTGCAGCAGTTTTTGGGCTGCTTTTGCGGTCTGCTCCGGCTTTACGGACAGCAATACCGAGATTTTCTGCGTGTTTTCGAATCGGCACTTATAATCTGCCAGTGCTTTTTCCCCAATCAGAATATCCAGCCGGCTTCCGCCCTTTGCATGCTCTGCAGAAATGACCTTGATAGGTCCGATCTCGCCTGTGTATTTCACATGCGTTCCGCAGCAGGCACACACATCCGCACCCGGAATCGTAACGATGCGGACCGCCCCGGTCAGCTCTTTTTTACTGCGGTAATCCAGCGTTGCAAGGATCTCCCTGTCCGGATACTCCGCCAGAATTTCTACATTCTCCAGTACCTTCTGGTTCGCCAGGTCTTCCGCCTCCTGAATCTGTTCTGCCGTCAGCGGTCCCGAAAAATCGATCGTCACACAGTCCTTTCCCATATGGAAGCCGATATTCGAATAGCCGTGGGTATGGCAGATGATACCGGAAATGATATGTTCTCCGGAATGCTCCCGCATATGCATCAGCCTTCTGTCCCAGTCAATGGTTCCATGCACGCAGCTTCCAACCTCCAGCGGGGCGCTGCACAAATGGAAAATTATGCCGTCCTTTTCCTGTACATCTGTCACCCGGGCGCCGCCGAGTACACCGAAATCGCAGGGCTGACCGCCGCCCTCCGGATAAAAGGCGGTTCGATCCAGAGCAACCTCCCAGAGTGGCGCATCCGGCCGCGCTGCTTCGCCAACTGCCGGCTGACCATTCACGTCTCGCTCCGTGCCTTCCTTCAACACCTGGCAGCTTACGACCGCCGCATCAAATTCTGTCAGATACGCATTCACATCATATAATTTTTCTGTCATCTTTCTCGCTCATTTCTGCGCACGCTTTTTGCGCATGTCGAGTTTGTGTCAAGTGCGCGCAGACACAAATCTCGCGATTGAAAAAGTCTATTTTTCAATCTTATTCCTCATTTCGTGCTGCTTTAATGCATTCCGGAAAAAATCGCGCACGCCGTCTCCCTCTTCCTCCGGCATTGTAGCTTCTCCATCATAAAAGTGTCTGCCTGTCCGGTAATCTGCACAGATCGCATCCAGAGGAAAGCCTTCCATCCGCTGTGGCCGCTCCTCTGTCATCAGCCAGAATTTTTTCCAGTTCAGTGCACCGTCTCTGGCTTCATAAATTTCATTCTCAGAAAAAACCAGGCAAATCGCGTTCTGATACTGTGCGACGCACCGCCCGCCAAACTCTGCGGCAATCTTCTTATAATATTTCCGCATCTGCTCATCCGTCAGGTTGACACCGTTTACCCGCCGTACATGCACGCCCGGCTGACGCTCCTTGGGCAGTCCTTCTATATAAAGACCGCTGTCCTGTGAAAAAACCGGCTGCCCGCAGATTCGGTAATATGCGAGGGCTTTCTGCCGCGCATTCTCCAGCGGGTCTTTCCCACATTCTTCTATCTCTCCCCAGCAAAATGGCAAATCCTTTAAACCGAGCAGGCGAATCTCCTGCAGCGTGCTCAGGTAATGGCGCATCAGATCGAGCTTCCCGGCGTTCCCTGTTCCATAAATCAACGTTGTTGTTTTCTTTTGCATTTTGTCTCCATTTGGCAGATAAGAATCTAAGATTCTGCCTCGCATGCGTATCATCACATGCGCAATTCAGTTTATTCTACCATATCCGTTCCAAAGCCGCCACCAGGAAAAGCGTTTTGCAAAAAAGCCCGGCAATCATTCCAATTTTTGACCCGTTTTAAATTTTCTGCCTTTTCTGATTTTTATAGCTATTTCCTGTTATATTCTTTTTTTCATATTCATGTCTATCGTTTTTTCGACTTATTTATTTATTTTGCTGCATTACATCGTTTTTATATTTCATTTTTTATGCATATTTTTCTTAAATTTTCTTCAAAAAACACTTGTCAAAACTCGATCCATGCCATATAATATATCTTGTCGCTGAGCGATACAGAGATTCAGCGAAACAAAAGAAAATGCACCGCTAGCTCAGTTGGTAGAGCACCTGACTCTTAATCAGGGTGTCCAGGGTTCGAGCCCCTGGCGGTGCACTAAGAAGCACTGTTTTTGAAAGCTTGACTTTCGGGGACGGTGTTTTTTGTTCTCCTGTTTTCAGATACACATAAGAACATGATACCCTCTTCGATTCCTTTTCAGTTTATATTTCTTTTAGAATTTCTTTTCAATTCTTTTCTTGTAAATTTCCCAGGCCGGACGCATAATAAACTTAATCTGAAACGTTTTTAAGACACTATTTTTCCCGGACATCCCGACATGTCCGTGCCGTGCAGACAGCGCACAGAATGGAGACACCTATGACAACCAATCCCGATGACAAAAAACCAAAACAAGTGCTTGCCACGTATGCCGTCATCGCTCTGATCGTTATGTTCCTGCTTAATATTTTTGTTCTTCCGGGGATCATGGAACGAAGCATCAGGGAAACGACCTACAGTGACTTTTTAAAAGGTATCGACAGCAAACAGATTCAGGAGGTCCAGTTCGATGTCCAGGATTCTATCATTTATTACACCCTCGAACAGGATGGCAAAACTCAGGTCTGCAAGACCGGTCTGATCAACACCGACAGCGAATTGATCGATAAGATCACTTCCTCCGGTGCGGATCTGACCAGCGAGATTCCGACTCAGCAGTCCCCTCTGATGAATATGCTGATCGGTTTTATCCTGCCTACTATTATTTTCATCTTTTTAGGCCAGCTGCTCTTTAAAAAGATGACCAACAGCATGACCGGAGGTCCCGGCGGCGCGATGTCATTCGGCAAGAGCAACGCCAAGGTTTATGTCAAATCCTCCACCGGCATCAAGTTTTCCGATGTAGCAGGTGAAGATGAGGCAAAAGAGCTTCTGACCGAAATCGTAGACTTTTTGCATAACCCTGAAAAATACCGCGCAATCGGCGCAACAATGCCCAAAGGCGCACTGCTCGTAGGCCCTCCCGGAACCGGTAAAACCCTGCTTGCCAAGGCAGTCGCCGGTGAAGCGGACGTTCCCTTCTTCTCCATTTCCGGTTCTGAATTCGTGGAAATGTTCGTCGGCATGGGCGCAGCCAAGGTACGTGACCTGTTCAAGCAGGCGAGTGAGAAGGCTCCCTGTATCGTCTTCATCGATGAGATCGATACAATCGGTAAAAAGCGTGATGGACAGATCAGCGGCAACGATGAGCGGGAACAGACCTTAAACCAGCTGCTGACAGAAATGGACGGTTTCGATGGTTCCAAAGGCGTTGTCATCCTGGCAGCGACGAACCGCCCGGATTCCCTTGATCCTGCGCTGACCAGACCCGGACGTTTCGACCGCCGAATTCCGGTTGAGCTGCCTGACTTACAGGGCCGTGAAGATATCCTGAAGGTACATGCCCGTAAGATCAAGATTGCAGATAATGTAAACTTCCATGAAATCGCAAAAGCTGCTTCCGGTGCCTCCGGCGCTGAACTCGCCAACATCGTCAACGAAGCTGCTCTGCGTGCAGTCCGCGACGGTCGTCGTTTTGCAACACAGGCAGACCTCGAAGAAAGCATCGAGGTTGTTATCGCAGGCTACCAGAAAAAGAGCCGCGTGCTCTCCGAAAAAGAAAAACTGATCGTTTCCTATCATGAAGTCGGTCATGCCCTTGTCGCCGCTCTGCAGACGAACTCCGCACCGGTACACAAGATCACAATTATTCCCCGTACCAGCGGTGCGCTTGGTTATACCATGCAGGTCGAGGAAGGCGAACGTTTCCTGATGTCCAAAGAAGAAATGGCAAATAAGATTGCAACGCTGACCGGCGGCCGCGCAGCAGAGGAAATCATCTTCCACTCCATCACAACCGGTGCCTCCAACGATATCGAGCAGGCAACCAAGCTCGCCCGTGCAATGATCACCCGCTACGGCATGAGCGATACTTTCGATATGGTTGCAATGGAAACCGTTGCAAACCAGTATCTGGGCGGCGATTCCTCCCTTTCCTGCTCACCCGAGACACAGACCCAGATCGATACCCTGACCGTCGACCTTGTAAAAGCACAGCACCAGAAAGCGATCCAGCTTCTGCAGGATAACCTGCCCAAGCTTCATGAAATCGCTAAATACCTGTACGAGCATGAAACGATTACAGGCGAAGAATTTATGGCGATTCTGATGCGCAAGCCTGAGCTCGCAGCGGCGGATTGTGCAGCTTCCGGCAACTGACCGACAACGGCAACCGCCACCGGCTGCTTTACACCTGGCTTTTTCAGCCGGCGAAGATTTTTCAAAAATCTCCGCCGGCTTTTGCGTGCAGGGATCTCCCTCTCTATACGCAAAATTCTCTCTTCTGGTATCGTTTTTTGAACGCTTCCGGACATCTCTTTTTCTTTCCTTTTCCCGTCTTATGAGGTATACTGAAAGCAGTGAAATTTACCCGGTGGAGGTATAGGTATATGAAATATATTCAACTTGGAAAAAGTGGACTGACAGTCCCTTCCGTTGCCCTCGGCTGCATGCGCATCCGCGACGTTTCCGCTAAAGAAGCCGAGGAACTCGTTGCAACGGCACTGGAGCTTGGCTGCAACTTTTTCGAACACGCCGACATCTACGGTCAGGGCACCTGCGAGGAAGCGTTTGCAGACGCGATCCACATGTCCCCCTCTGTCCGCGACAAGATCCTTCTGCAGTCCAAATGCGGCATTGTTTCCGGCGTTATGTATGATTTTTCCAAAGAACACATTTTATCTTCTGTAGACGGCATTCTGAAGCGTCTGCGCACTGACTATCTGGATGTGCTTGTCCTGCACCGTCCGGATGCCCTGATGGAGCCGGAAGAAGTGGCAGAAGCCTTCAACCAGCTGCAGCAAAGCGGCAAGGTCCGCAACTTCGGCGTTTCCAACCACAAATCCAGCCAGATCAGGCTGCTGCAGAAATATATCAGCCAGCCCCTCGTAACCGACCAGCTGCAGTTTTCCCTGCCCAACTCTTCCATGATCCAGAGCGGCATGGAAGTCAACATGACAACCGCCGGTGCAATTGACCGCGACGACAGCATTCTCGATTTCTGCCGTCTCAACGATATCACCATCCAGACCTGGTCACCGTTCCAGTACGGCTTTTTTGAAGGCGTTTTCATCGGCAGCGACAAGTATCCCGAATTGAACCACTGTCTGGAGGAAATTGCAGATAAATACCACACAACTCCGACAACAATTGCAGCTGCATGGATTCTGCGTCACCCTGCACACATGCAGCTGATCGCCGGCACGACAAAGCCCTCCCGCTTCCGCGAGATCTGCGCCGCCTGCGATATTACGCTAACCCGTGAGGAATGGTATCGTCTCTATCTTGCTGCCGGACACATTCTGCCGTAATTTACAAGTGCCTGACTTTCATTTTTCCGAAAGGAGAATTTACCATGTATGATGCAATCATAATCGGTGCCGGTGTGACCGGATGCGCGATTGCACGGGAGCTTTCCCGCTATCAACTGAATATCCTGGTGCTGGAAAAAGAAGAGGACGTCTGCTGCGGAACCTCCAAAGCAAACAGCGCCATCATCCATGCCGGACACGACGCAAAGCCCGGCTCCTTAAAAGCCCGTTTTAATGTGAGAGGAAATGAGCTCATGGATCAGCTCTCCGCTGACCTCGATTTTCCCTTTACCCGAAACGGCTCTCTGGTACTTTGTTTTGAAGAATCCCAGATTCCGGAACTGGAAGAGCTGGCAGACCGCGGACGCAAAAACGGCGTTCCCGGTCTTTCCATCGTGACCGGTGAGGCTATCAAGTCCCTCGAGCCAGCACTTTCCGACGACGTAAAGGCAGTGCTTGTCTGCCCGACCGGTGGAATTGTATGTCCGTTCCTGATGACGATCGCCCTGGCGGAAAACGCTGCCGTAAACGGCGTTTCGTTCCGCTTTGACACTACAGTAAAAGCCCTTTCCCGCAACGCTTCTGACGGTCTCTGGAACGTTTTAACCGCTGCCGGCGACACCTTTGAAGCGCGCTGTATCATCAACGCCGCCGGTGTCTATGCGGACGAGCTGCACAATCAGGTCAGCGCCCGCAAGCTTTCTATCACGCCCCGCCGCGGAGAATACCAGCTTCTGGACAAAAAAGCCGGAACCCTCGTTTCCCATACGATCTTTCAGCTTCCCGGAAAGATGGGCAAGGGCATTTTGGTCAGCCCCACCGTCCACGGAAACCTGTTAGTCGGTCCCACCGCCGAAAACCTTTCCGATAAAGAGGCCGTCAATACCACCCAGGCAGGTCTTGCTGACGTTATGGAAAAAGGACGGCTCAGCGTTCCGTCCCTGCCCGGTAATCTGACAATTACCTCGTTTGCAGGTCTGCGCGCCTCCGAGGCAGGCGGTGATTTCGTAATTGGTGAGGCAGAGGATGCTCCCGGCTTCTTTGACTGTGCCGGAATCGAATCTCCCGGTCTTTCCTCCGCTCCCGCAATCGGAGAATATGTTGCAGAGCTGGTTTCCCATAAGCTGGGGGCTTCCTGCAAGGACAACTTTATTGCGACCCGCAAGGGCATTCCCTGTGTCGCTTCCGCTTCCCCGGAGGAATTAAAAGAGCTTCTGTCAGAAGATCCTGCATACGGCAATGTGATCTGCCGCTGTGAAACCGTTACAGAGGGAGAAATTATAAATGCAATCCGCCGTCCGGTCGGCGCACGCTCCTTAGACGGCGTAAAACGACGCACCCGTGCCGGAATGGGACGCTGTCAGGCAGGTTTCTGTTCTCCCAGAGTCATGGAAATCCTCGAACGCGAGCTTTCCATGAACCCACTTTCTGTCACCAAACACGGGCAAGGCTCTGAACTGCTTACCGGCACTACAAGGGAGGAATCGGGTTTATGAAACAATATGATCTGATCGTCATCGGCGGAGGTCCTGCCGGACTTGCTGCCGCTATCGCCGCCCATAAAAACGGAGTTTCCAATCTTCTGATCCTCGAACGCGATCAGGAGCTGGGCGGCATTTTAAATCAGTGTATCCACAACGGCTTCGGTCTGCACACCTTTCAGGAAGAGCTGACCGGACCAGAATACGCTTCCCGTTTCATCGACGAAGCGCTCGCACTGGAAATTCCCTATAAACTCTCCACAATGGTTCTGGATATCAGCACAGACGCTTCCACAGGCCTGCATTGTGTTACAGCCATGAACCGCACAGACGGACTCCTGCAGCTGCCCTGCCGCAGTGTAATTCTCGCGATGGGCTGCCGTGAACGCCCCAGAGGCGCTTTAAACATCCCCGGCTTCCGTCCGGCAGGCATTTACACCGCCGGTACAGCCCAGCGTCTCGTCAATATGGAAGGCTTTCTTCCGGGTAAAGAGGTAGTAATCCTCGGCTCCGGCGATATCGGTCTGATTATGGCGCGTCGAATGACCCTCGAAGGTGCGAAAGTCAAAGCCGTTGCCGAGCTGATGCCCTATTCCGGCGGTCTGCAGCGAAATATCGTCCAGTGCCTGGAGGATTTTGACATTCCGCTGCTGCTTTCCCATACAGTCATCGATATTCAGGGAAAAGATCGCGTAACCGGCATTACACTGGCACAGGTCGGTCCTGACCGCAAGCCGATCCCCGGAACCGAGCAAAATATCTCCTGCGATACACTGCTGCTCTCCTGTGGACTTATCCCCGAAAACGAACTTTCCACCAAACTCGGTGTATCCTTATCCCCCGTCACAGGCGGTCCACTGGTGAATGAAAGCCTCGAAACGAACGTTCCCGGCGTATTCGCCTGCGGCAATGTCCTGCACGTACATGATCTGGTCGATTACGTTTCCGAAGAAGCCGGACGTGCCGGAAAATTCGCGGCAGAATATATCCGACAGACAGCGGGGGACGGCGCTGGCATTGCTTCCGCTAAGCAGAATTCGACCACACAGACTGACAGCGCTGCTGCTGCAAACGGCTCCATCGGCATCCCGCTTATTCCATCGGGCGGCGTCCGTTACACGGTTCCGCAGTCCATTCGGCTGTCCCATATGGAGGACACTCTTCTGGTTCGTTTCCGCGTCGGAAGCGTATTCACAGACGCAGTATTGACTGTTACAGCAGGTGATACCTGTCTGCTGCGCCAGAAAAAGAAGAAGCTCGCGCCCGGCGAAATGCAGCAGATCATCCTGAAAAAATCTGCAATTCCCGCCGACGCACAATCCATCACAATCTGTGTTGCAAAAGAGGAGGGCTGATTTGTTATGGAAGAAAAAAATCTAATCTGCATCTGCTGCCCTCTGGGCTGCCCGCTTACTGTTACGCTTGAAAACGGCGAGGTTGTATCCGTCACTGGTAATACCTGCCCCCGCGGCGCTGCTTACGGTCGTAGGGAGGTCACCAATCCAACCCGTATCGTAACTTCTACAGCGCTGGTTTCCGGCGGCGTCCTGCCTGTCGTTTCCGTTAAGACTGCCTCCGATATCCCCAAAGGTAAAATAAAGGATGTCATGGAAGCGATCCGTCAGATCCACGCTGTCGCCCCGGTTCAGATCGGAGATGTCCTGCTGCACGACGCGGCAGGTACGGGTGCAGATATCATCGCCACCAAAAATATTCCGGTTGCCACCGGTTTCAGGGAGAACTGATCCGAAATGCTTACAGATAAATTTAAAAAAAACGCGGATGCACTCCGGCATAAAAAGCTGTTCCTGCTGGATATGGACGGCACGATCTATAATGAAAATTCAATTTTTGAAGGAACGCTGGATTTTCTTTCCCAGATTGAAAAAAATGGAGGACGCTATATTTTTATCACCAACAATTCCTCCAAATCCGTAAAGGACTATGTGGAAAAGGTAAACCGGATGGGAATTACCGCCGATGCTTCGCATTTCTATACTTCCAGCCAGGCAACCGCTTTTTATCTTCAGGAGAATTATCCCGGACAGACCGTTTTCTGTATGGGAACCCGTTCCCTTGTCGCAGAGCTGGAGCAAAACGGCATCCGCGTTGTCACGAAGCCGGAGGATTCCGCCTCTGTCGTTTTAATCGGCTTTGATACAGAAAATACCTCTGAAAAGGTACGTGACACCTGCATCATGCTCGGGCGTGAGGTTGCTTATCTTGCAACCAATCCGGATCTTGTCTGTCCGGTCAGCTTCGGCTACATCCCGGATTGCGGCTCCATGAGCATCATGCTCAAAAATGCGACCGGCAAAACACCGTTTTTCATCGGCAAGCCAGAACCGATCATGATCGACTGTGTTTTAAAAAAGCTCGGCATCTCCAAAGAGGACACCGTGATCGTCGGTGACCGCATCTACACAGACATCGCCTGCGGTGTCAATGCAGGAGTCGATACGATCTGTGTCCTCTCCGGCGAGGCGACACTTGATGACCTGGAAAAGAGCGACACCAAACCGACCTGGATTTTCGACAGTGTCCGTGAAGTGTGCACAGAACTGGCGCGGTAGCGCCTGTGGAAAGCACAGGCTTCCGGCTACATTATGACTCCCCGACATCAACCCATGCCCGGCTGTTCAACAGCTGCTTTCTCTGCCTCCAGTCCGGCATCAGCTCCGTCATAAGCTGATGAAATGCTGCAGAGTGATTCGGCTGGATAAAATGGCAGAACTCATGTACTGCAACATATTCCATGCACGCAGGCGGCGTCTCCCCAAGCTGTCTGGAAAAAGTCACGATCTTCTTTTTCGGCTGACAGCTTCCCCATCGGGACACCATACTGCGCACTTTAATCTGGGGCCACACTACCCCCATCCTGGAAAAAACCGGATAAATTCTCTCACAGATTTCTTCCATCTGCTCCAGGCAGCACTGTGTCAGATACCCTTCGAGCATCCGTCTGCGTCTGTCTGCATCGGATGGATTTTTCTGTGTCACTAAAATCACACGGCCCATCCGCTCCACCGACTCTTTCCTACCCTCCACAACACGAAGGCGGCAGGCTTTTCCACACTGATAGAGCACATCCCCATCTTCATAGCGTCGATTTTTCCCGGCGCTGATTCCATCTCCGGCTTTAATCAGCTTCAGACAGCGTTCCCGGTTCTGCAGGACAAAATCCGCATTTTCCAGAAGAAACGCCTCTATTTCCCACTGCGCTGTATCTCTGCTCGCAGAAACCAAAACGCGCCCATCTCTGTGGACGCGCAGGTTCATTCTCCTGATATTTTTCCGCTGCAGTTCATAAGGGACTGCAATCCCCTTCAGTACAATGATCTTTTCCATACATTCTACCACGGGCGCTGTCCGTCGGTTCCCCGGCAGGACAACGCCCGTATCTATTGCAAATTATCGTTTCCCTTACGCGTTCACCAGGCGAACTGTCTCCCGCGCAATGGCAAGCTCTTCATTGGTCGGAACCACCAGGGCTGTTACTTTGGATTCCGGAGTGGAAATAACAGCCTCCACACCGACTGCCGCCTTATTCTTTTCCAGATCGATCTCGCAGCCAAGGAAGCCTGTATACTGGCTGATCAGAGCACGAACCTGTGCGTTGTTTTCACCGATTCCTGCTGTAAATACGATGGCATCCACACCATTCATAGCAGCCGCATATGCACCGATATATTTTCCGACACGGTAAGCGTATGCTTCCAGCGTCGTCTGGGCATGGTCGTTGCCTGCTGCCGCAGCTTCTACCAGATCACGGAAGTCGCTGGAAATGCCGGACAGGCCAAGCACACCGGATTTTTTGTTGCAGATATCGATGACCTCTGCAGCTGTCAGCTGTTCTTTTTCTGCGATAAAACCAACGATCGCAGGATCCATATCGCCGCTTCTGGTTCCCATCATCAGACCTTCCAGGGGCGTCAGACCCATGGAGGTATCCACGGATTTACCGTGATCCACTGCGGATACGGATGCACCGTTGCCAAGATGGCATACGATAATTTTCAGATCCTTTCGGTCTTTTCCAAGCAGTTCTCCAACACGTTTGGAAACGAAATCATGGCTGGTTCCATGGAAGCCGTAACGACGTACTTTGTATTTCTCATAATATTCATACGGCAGACCGTATAAATAAGCCTTGCCGGGCATCGTCTGATGGAATGCGGTATCGAATACAGCTACCATCGGCACGCCGGGCATTACCTTCTGGCAGGATCTGATACCGATCAGGTTTGCCGGATTGTGAAGCGGCGCAAGGTCATTGCACTCCGCAATTGCCTCCAGTACACTGTCATCAATCACAACAGATCCCTTGAATTTTTCTCCGCCATGTACGATTCTGTGACCTACTGCATCAATTTCCTTCAGAGATGCGATCACGCCCTCTGCAGGATCTGTCAGCTTCTCGATCACAACCTTTACTGCATCGGTATGATCCTTCATCAGAACCGCTTCCGTCTTTTTGCCTTCGCCGGCTTTCTGATGGGTTACGCTGCTGCCTTCGATTCCGATTCTTTCACACAGTCCCTTTGCCAGAACCTCTTCACTCTGGCTGTCGATCAGCTGATACTTCAAAGAGGAGCTGCCGCAGTTGATTACAAGCACTTTCATGGAAATAAATCCTCCTGTTTTCTATTTTGACAGTCTCCGATCACACCGGAGGCTGTTTTTGCACCGCATACGTTTTTATTGTATCATTTCACACGATAAAAAACCAGACCCGCAGCTATAAAAAACAGGGACGGATTGTTTTCGTCCGCCCCTGTTCTGATTCCGGATTTCATGTTGTTATCCGTCAGCCCTGCCATCCAAAGCTGCAGATATCACGGATACAGTTTCGACTTTTCAGATCAGCTCCAGCACAGCCTCTCCCTTTGCCGGAATCGAAATCTCCTGCATATTGCCGTTTTCGTCATGCAGCACCAACGCAAAAGCTGCATCCCCTTCCCTGTTTTTACCATCTGCCGTTACAACAATTTTTTGACCGCTGCGGATCGCTTTTACGGTTTCCACAATCTGTCCGTGGATATCCGGGATTTTGCAGACTGCTTCTTTTCCATCCTTTAATGCAAACAGATGCAGCACAGAGCTTGCCGCATAGTCATAATCCGGGCGTTCTGTCACGCTGCCGACTGCCAGCAGGGTATTTTCCCGCACATAAAGCGGCAGGGAGAAATAGTCAAACCTGTCCTTGTAAAACCTTCCGCCCTCTTTAACTGTGCCGTCCAGATAATTTGTCCACGTGCCCTCCGGCAGATACCAGGCTGCGCTGCCATCCTCCGAAAAGATCGGTGCTGTCAGCAGACTTTCCCCCAGCATATACTGCATATCCAGAGTCTGGCAGGCCGGATCGTCTTCAAACTCAAATACCATAGGACGCATCACCGGCGTACCGTCTTCATGCGCTTCCACCGCTTTTGCATACAGATACGGCATCAGGCTGCATTTCAGCTGCACAAAATATCTCGCCACATCGCAGGCCTGCTCGTCAAATGCCCACGGTACCCGATAGCTTCCCGATCCATGCAGGCGGCTGTGAGAGGAAAGCAGGCCAAATGCAAGCCATCGTTTGTATACATCTGCAGGGGCAGTGTTTTCAAAGCCGCCGATATCATGACTCCAGAAGGAAAATCCAGACATGGCAAACGACAGGCCTCCACGCAGCGTCTCTGCCATGGAAATGTAAGATGCGCTGCTGTCACCTCCCCAGTGCACAGGGAACTGCTGTCCTCCTGCTGTCGCGCTTCTTGCAAAGACAACCGCCTCCTGCTGACCTTTTACTTCTTTTAATAGTTCAAAAACACAGCGGTTATAGAGAAATGCATAGTAATTGTGCATGCTGACCGGCTCGCTGCCATCCTGGTATACAACATCGATCGGGATTCTCTCGCCGAAATCCGTCTTAAAGCAGTCCACACCCATTTCCAACAGGCTGCGCAGCTTGCCCTGATACCATTTGCAGGCTTTCGGATTTGTAAAATCCACAACTCCCATACCGTTCTGCCAGTTATCGGTCTGCCAGATGCCGTGTCCGTCTGCACGCTTCAACAGATAACCGCCTGCTGCAGCTTCCCGGAAGGTTTTTGTTCCCTGCGCAATATACGGATTGATCCATACGCAGATTTTCAGCCCTCTTTCATGATAGCGCTGCAGCATTCCCTTTACATCCGGAAATGTCTCCGGATCCCATTCAAAGTCACACCACTGCAATCCTTTCATCCAGAAGCAGTCAAAATGGAATACGCTCAGCGGGATCTTTCTCTCCTCCATGCCTTCCAGAAAAGAGGTTACCGTCTGCTCATCATAATCCGTCGTAAAGGAGGTAGAAAGCCACAGTCCAAAGGACCATGCCGGAGGAAGCGCCGGACGTCCGGTCAGACCTGTATAGGCTTTTAGAATTTCCTTATGGGTCGGTCCGTAAAAAAGATAGTACCGGAGCTCTTCCCCGGGTACAGAAAATCCGACATACTCCACCTTCTCGCTTGCCACCTCAAAGGACACATTGCCTGTATGATCCACAAATACACCATAGCCTCTATTCGTCATATAAAACGGAATATTTTTATAGGCTACCTGTGAAGCTGTACCTCCATCCTCGTTCCAGGTTTCTACTACCTGACCATTTTTGACAAACGCAGTAAAGCGTTCTCCGAAGCCATATACATTTTCTCCGGGTGCAAGCAAAAGATCCTGGGTCATATAAGGAGTGTACTCATGCTCCTTCATATAATTATCCTGCGGCAGCATGCTGGACACGCTTCTGTCCCAGCGGACATAGCCGAGATTATGGAATCCGGAGGATGTCAGCAGTTTTCCATCTGCCCAGAAGCTGTAGCCCCAGTTTTTCCGGTCAACATGCACGCTCACGCGTCCGGCATCCAGAACCGCCTCATTCTCCGTTATTGTCACAACTGCATCGCAGGTCGTCTCCTTTTTCTCAAATCGGGCCTCTCCCGTCCTGTAACCCTCATAATGCCAGGCACGAACCGAAATCACCTCCGGGGAAACCGCGAGGAATTCTATTGTAATGGTCGGTCGATTTAATGTGTCGCCTCTGGATAATACCGGTGATGTCGGAGCCACTACCCTCAGTCCGTTTTCCATTGCTTCTATATGGTATGCCTGTGATGCGAACTGTCCGTTTGTCCTCTCACTCAATAACCAGTATCCTTCCGTAAATTTCATGTTAAGTCCTCCTGTTGTTTTTTGCTGCACAGCATTTCACCAGCCGGAGCATCCGTACGATCATCCCTTTACCGCACCTGCAACCATTCCTTCAATAATCTGCTTACTGAACACAAAATACAAAATTACGATAGGAGACATGGTGATCAGCATTGCCGCCATCTGCTTCGGATAATCTGATGCAAACTGTCCCTTAAACTGTGTCAGTGCCAGCGGTACTGTCTGCAGTGACACATTTTTGATCAGTACCAGTGCGAAGGAGAACTCATTCCAGCAGCTAAAGATCTGTATGATCGCAACTGTCACCAGAATCGGTTTGGTGATCGGCAGAATGATCCTCCAAAGTGTATTTGAAAAGCTGCTTCCATCAATTGCAGCTGCCTCTTCCAGCGAAACCGGAATGGTTTTGACGTATCCTTCTACCAGAAAAATCCCCATCGGAAGTCCGAAGGACACATAGGGTAAAAGCAGCGTATACCATTGGTCGGAAATTCCGCATTTTTTGAAAACCACATAGATCGGCACCAGCAGAGAATGGATCGGAATCAGCATTCCCATCAAAAACATGACGTACAGCGCACGGTTTCCCTTAAAATGGACCCTTGCCAAAATATAACCGACAATAAATGAAAATAATACAATCAAAATGATAGACAGCGTAGTTGTACGTACACTGTTGAACATGGATTCTCCCAGATGATAATCGGAATTGCTCAGAATCCTGATGTAATTGATCAGAGTCGGATTTTTCGGCAGTCCAACAATATCTGCATTAAATGCCCTCTTTTCTTTTAACGAAGAGTACAGCATCCAGATCATCGGAAAAATACAGGACAACGAGAAAATGATCAGGATCAGATTCATAAATACTGCCAGGATTCCTTTGCGGATACGATGTGTTCCATTATCCTTTTTCATGTCCTACGCCTCCTTTTCTCTGGTGAACCTTTTGATCAGCCCCTGTGCTCCGCCGATTACAAGAAGTGATAATACAAAGATGCCCACAGAAATACAGCTGCCGTATCCCATATTACTCTGGTTAAAGGATACCTGATATCCATACATCGCCATTACCATGGAGGATGTTCCGGGACCGCCCTTTGTCATAACATAAATATTGTCAAAGGCTTTCATATTACCTGCAATACACAGCGTAATGCAGACAAGCATCGTGTTCTTGATCAGCGGCAGCGTAATATAGAGTGCGCTTTGTATACCGTTCGCACCGTCAATTTCCGCACTTTCAAAGATTTCGGTACTGATGGAGGAAATCGCAGAAAGGATGATCACCATGTAGTATCCGATATACTGCCAGATCAGCGGAATGGAGACAAGCAGCATGACCAGCTTTGTTTCATTGAGCCATACCTTACAAAGATCCGGTCTGCCGATCGTTCTCAAAAACCAGTTGATGATCCCGTATTGGTTATGATAGATCATGTTCCAGATCAAACCAAGGCAAACTGCAGAAATTGTGCTTGGAAAGAAGCCAAAGGTTCGATGGATCCCCTTTAATTTGACAACTCTGGAATTTACCATCAGCACTAAAACAAAGGCAATACCGATCTGTCCGATAATACATGCCACAACTAGATAGATATTATGTCCAAAGGCCTGCCAGAAGGTACCGTCATGGAACAGCGTAATATAGTTTGTTAGCCCTGTAAACGTCTTCTGCGGGCCGCCCTTCCATTCATAAAAACTGTATACAAGTGCTGTAACCAATGGTACAAAAACAGTAAATACGAACATCGCCACCGGCACCAGCAGATACAGGAGAATCGTTCTTTTTTTTGGTTTGATCGCAGTCAGCATCAAGGATCCCTCCCTTATTTTGCGCAAAAGCCGTCCCGCCTGATGGCAGGCAGAACGGCTCTGTACTTTCCTATTTCGGAACCTTCTCAAGGCGCTCCGCTCCTTGAGAAGTAGCGGTCCCTTTGGAACCTTCTCAAGGCGCTTCGCTCCTTGAGAAGTAGCGGCCCCTTTGGAACCTTCTCAAGGCGCTCCGCTCCTTGAGAAGTAGCGGCCCCTTCGGAACCTTCTCAAGGCGCTCCGCTCCTTGAGAAGTAGCGGAAAATGCCCTGTTCTGCGGGGCAGGGCATTTTCCTTAGTAGTTGGCTTCGTATGCGTTCTGGGCGTTCTGGGCTACTTCTTCAGGAGTGATATCACCATTCATCATTGTCTGAAGGTCAGTATTTAAAACATCCCAAACTGCATTAGTAATGTAAGAATCATAAATTTCACAGGTATCGGTATCCACATAAGACCAGTTGTAGAAATCCTGTGTGATCTGATCGAATGCGCTCAGGTCAACGTCTGCAACCTTGGTCAGTCCGCCCAGTGCATAATTTTCAGCTACATAGCTTGCAAATGCGGGACCGGTAATGTACTCAGCCAGGTCAATCGCTGCTGCCAGTTTTTCAGGATCGTCAGCCAGCTTGGAGTTGATTGCAACTGCGTATCCAAGACCGATATTCTGGGAATTCGGAGCCTGTGTTGCATCTGCAGGCTGAGGCAGAACCGCAAAGCCCATGTTGTTGAATTTCTCTTCGTCAGCATCCTTTAAGGCTGCCCAGATGTAGGATTCATCCCAGTTACCGCCGATGAATGCTGCTGCATCGCCGGAAATGTAATATTCACGCGCATCTTCGTTGGTAACAACGTTAAAGTCTTCGTTGAAGATCTTGGTATCGGTAAAGAGTCTCTGCATCTCTGTCAGGGCGCTTACAAATGTATCATCTGTAAATGCTGCGCCGTTCTTTGCCACCAGGCTCATAAACCAGTCAGGGCCGGTGTAACGGTTGCCCAATGTGGAAAGGAAATCGGAGTTTGCCTGCCACTTGCCGCCATTGCCGAATGCAACTGTCGTAATACCCTTGCCGTTAAAGTACTCGGAAGCTTTTTCTACATCTTCCCAGGTAGACGGAAACTGATCGTAGCCTGCTTCTTTCCACATTGCCTTATCATAAATCACAACGGTACAGGTGCCGCCGGTCAGAGCCGGGAAGCCGTACATGGAATCTTCATAAGTAAACGGTGCGAAATATGCGGTATTGTAATCCGCATAATACGGAGATGCTTTGATATCATCTGTCAGATCATAAACCAGACCCTGTTTTGCCCAGTCGATGGTGTTCATGCCCTGAAGCAGGAATACATCGGGCAGGTCATCTGCTGCCGCCAGCGTTGCGATCTGTGTCTTATACTCTGCATTTGCAAGAACAGTCTGTGTCAGCGTAATATCCGGATGTGCGTCATCCCACTCACCCAATACGGTACGGAAGCCATCAGAGCCGCCATTTCCTTCAGATTCTTCGGAAGTAGAGTAATGCATAATCTCGAGCTCGCCCGCATAAGCAAGCTCAGAGCCGTCACCTGCTTCGGTCTCTGTATCCGCTGTATCTGCGGCTGTAGATTCTGCAGCTTCTGTCTTAACGGTCTCTTCTGCCGCCGGTGCAGAAGCAGTAGTTGCTGCTGTGGATCCGCACCCTGCTACTGTCGTTGCCAGCATTGCTGTTGAAAGTAACAAACCAAGCATTTTCTTTTTCATACCCTAAACCCTCCTATGAGTTTATAAAATTTAAGCATTCTCCGGAGCTTTCAGTATCCTCCACCCTTTACCGTGGTTTCCGAAGTAGCTATTACCGCACTACCCTCTGCTGCCATCCAGCTTTAAAACTGTTTGACCCTCATACAATTTTCCCTGTACTATCGTGATATTCCGCATTGCAGTTTTGGGCTTTTCGATCAGATCGATCAGCTTCTCTGCTGCGTACTGTCCAAGATGCTGTGTATCCTGACAGAGTGTCGTAAGATTCGGAACGGTCAGCTTCGCCAACCGGATTCCATCGTAGCCTGCAATGGAAATATCTTCCGGGATAGACATTCCCCGTTCACGGATTACATGAATGCCTCCAAATGCTGCAAAATCGTCCGGATATATAATACAAGTCGGCGGTCTTCTCAGATCAAGAAGCTTCTCTGTCGCTTCCCCCGCGCCCTTGGTATCGCGGTATCTTGTCATCATCACATATTCATCCGGGATCTCCACCCCAAGCTTTTCTGCTGTCCTGTAAAAAGAGGACAGGCGGTTTGTTGTAACTGCGGAATCTGTACCGTGGATATATGCAATTCTTCGATGTCCCATCTGATAAATATAAGTGAACAGATCTTCCATTCCCTTTGCATTATCCGAAACAACTGCCAGACGATCATTGAAGATATAGTCGATGGTCACAACCGGAATATCACTCAGTGCAAGCTGCAGCACCTCCGGCTCTGAAAAATCAACACATGCGATCATAATTCCGTCAAATCCCCGATATCTGGCATGCTCCAGATACGTCATCCGCTTTCCGCCGGAGCCTCCGCAATTGACAAATGTAAGATCATAATCTCTTGCCTCTGCGGCCACCTTGAAGCTATCCAGCACTGCAGCGAAATAATCATGCGTCAGACCATTATGCTCTGCATCTGTGAAAAGAACTCCGATGTTATAACTGCGATTCGTCTTCAATGTCCTCGCAAACAGATTCGGACGATATCCCATTTCTTCTGCCTTCTCACGGATCATCTTCTTGCGTTCTTCGCTGATGTCTGCATGATCGTTCAGCGCCTTGCTGACTGTTGCAACGGAAACCTGACATTCCTTTGCGATGTCTTTTAAGGAAACCATATCGCCTACCTCCTGCCTTCGACGCCTCCGTTTTTTCTTTGCGTCTTATCCTTATATCCTGCTGCTTTCTTTCACACAGCAGTTTGTTACGTAAACGATATACTTAAACGTTTTCTTTAATTGCATTATATGCGTCATGCACATATATTTCAATATCTTTTTATTATTTTTAATCATTTTGCTATTTTATACAATTTAATTTCCTGATTTTTGTTGCTTATTTATATTTTATTCTCTTTTCATACATGTGTTTTGCAGTTTCGCTGCAGTTTCGTCAACATAACCCAGAAAACCGTCCTTTGACGCTTTCATTTTCGTAAGCTGCGCTTTTTCATTTTCATTGATTTTATCGCATTTTTCCAATATAATTCGAAATATATAATAGCTCTGCGTTTAACTTAATCGTTTAAACTATAGTTGCCTGGCACAGGCTTTCTTGCACACAACAGACGCTCCAAAACAGCCTGAAACCTCATTCCAAAAGAGGATCTGCGCAGAGCTTCTTCGGCACAAAGGCGTCTGTAGAATGGAGGGTTTTATGAAATACGGTTACTTTGATGATATCAACCGGGAATACGTCATCACGGATCCTGCAACGCCGCTTCCCTGGATCAACTATCTTGGCTGCCGCGATTTTTTCAGTCTTATTTCCAACACCTGCGGCGGCTACTCTTTCTATAAAGATGCAAAGCTTCTCCGTCTGACCCGCTATCGCTACAACAACGTCCCTGCGGATTCCAATGGCAGATATTTCTATCTTAAAGAAGGAAACAGCATCTGGAATCCCGGTTGGCAGCCGACCCAGACACCTCTGGATTTTTATGAATGCCGGCATGGAATGGGATACAGCCGCTTTACCGGGCAGAAAAATCATCTGAAGGCCTCTCTGCTCACCTTCGTACCCCTTGAGGATTCCTGCGAGATCAATCAGCTTACGCTTACCAATGATTCTGAGCAGGAGAAAACAATTCAGTTGTTTTCTTATCTGGAATGGTGTCTCTGGAATGCAGATGATGATATGAAGAATTTCCAGCGTAACTTCAGCACTGGAGAGGTGGAAATAGAAGGTTCTATTCTTTATCATAAAACGGAATACCGGGAACGCCGGAATCACTACGCTCTGTTTTCTGTCAACACACCCATAGATGCTTTCGAGACAGACCGGGATTCCTTTCTTGGTCCATACCGCAGCAATCAGAATCCTTCCGCTGTTGAAAAAGGCCAGCTCTCCAATTCCGTAGCCAGTGGCTGGTCTCCTATTGCAGCCCATCAGATTGATCTGACGCTTCAGCCGGGCGAAAGCAAAACCTTTATTTTTGTCACCGCATATGTCGAAGTACCCGTTGAAGAAAAATGGGAAGCGCCGGGTGTCATCAACAAAAAACCTGCCCATGCCCTTTTGTCACGCTATCATAATCCTGATCAGGTACAAGATGCTTTTCTTGCGCTTCGCCATTACTGGACAGCGCTGCTGTCCCGATATCATATTTCCTCTGACTCCAGGGAAGTGGATCGCATGGTAAATATCTGGAACCAGTACCAGTGCATGGTTACCTTCAATATGTCCCGAAGCGCTTCTTATTACGAATCCGGTATCGGCCGTGGAATGGGGTTCCGTGACTCCTGCCAGGATCTGCTCGGTTTCGTCCATCTGATTCCGGAGCGTGCCCGCGAACGAATACTGGATATCGCAGCCACTCAGTTTGAGGATGGCAGTGCATACCATCAGTATCAGCCGCTGACCAAACGTGGAAACGCAGATATCGGCGGAGGCTTTAACGACGATCCCCTCTGGCTGATCGCCGGTACGGTTGCTTACATCAAAGAAACCGGCGATTTTTCCATTTTAAAAGAGCCGGTTACCTTTAACAGCACCCCCGGAACCCAGCAGCCGCTTTTGGAGCATCTGAAGCGCTCCTTTGACTTTACTGCAACGCATAAGGGACCTCACGGGCTTCCGCTGATCGGTCGTGCCGACTGGAATGACTGTCTGAATTTAAACTGCTTTTCCGCAGAGCCCGGCGAATCCTTCCAGACGTTTGGTCCCAGTGAGGGACCTGTCGCGGAATCCGTATTTATTGCCGGAATGTTCGTCAAATATGGGGAAGAGTACGCGCAGCTTGTCTCTCTTCTCGGCAATGCTGTGGAAGCAGACCGTGCCCGTAAGGAGGTTGCAGCAGTCTATCAGGCAGTCCTGGATTCCGGCTGGGACGGGGAATGGTTCCTCCGGGCCTACGATGCCTACAGCCACAAGGTCGGCTCCCGGGAATGTGAGGAAGGTCAGATTTTTATCGAGCCCCAGGGCTTCTGTGTCCTCGCAGGCATTGGCGTACAGGAAGGGCTTGCACAAAAAGCTCTGGATTCTGTCAAAAAACGTCTGGATACCAAATACGGTGTCATGCTCCTGCAGCCTGCTTATACCAGATATCACCTGGAGCTTGGCGAGGTCAGCTCCTACCCGCCCGGGTACAAGGAAAATGCTGGAATCTTCTGCCACAATAATCCCTGGATTTCCATCGCAGAAACCGTCATCGGCAGAGGCAGCCGCGCATTTGAGGTATATCGTAAAACCTGTCCCGCTTATCTGGAAGATATCAGTGACATCCACCGCACAGAGCCTTACGTTTACGCACAGATGGTTGCCGGCGCAGACGCTCCCAGACACGGTGAAGCAAAAAACAGCTGGCTAACCGGCACTGCAGCATGGACCTTTGTCAATATCTCCCAATACATCCTCGGTATCCAGCCCGACTGGAACGGTCTGCGTATTGATCCCTGCATTCCTTCCGACTGCAACGGATATGATATCCACAGGCACTACCGCAATGCCGACTATGATATCCACATCCAGAACCCGAACCATGTGGAAAAGGGCGTTGTTTCCCTTCTTGTTGACGGAACTCCCATTGACGGCTGTGTCGTTCCTTTCACCGAAGCCAAACAGCACTATGACGTTACGGTTGTGATGGGCTGACCTGTATCACAGCAAAAAAATTTGCCTCCCTTTTTAATGTTTTGATATAGTACAGTAAAACCCCGGACAGAGTTTGAAAAATCACTCCGTCCGGGGTTTTTGATTCATAACAATAGAATGCTCGCAGAGCGTGCATTCTATTGTTGGAATTATTTATAAGTCCATCTGCAGCTCTGCCCAGACCGGGACAGAGACCGATGCACCCTTTCTCGACACTGCAATTGCGGATGCCTGTGCAGCGATCGAAAGACACTGTTCTGCAGAAAATCCCTTTTCCTGCGCCATCAGAAAATATCCGGTAAAGGTATCTCCCGCCGCCGTGGTATCAACCGCCTGTACCCTCTGTGCCGGGCAGAAATATCTTTTTCCCCGGTCTGCATACCATGCACCTTTTTCTCCAAGGGTCAGTACAACTGCAGCATCCGGATACTGAAACAGCATCTGATCCAGAATGTCTTTGGGCTCGCTTTTTTGGGTCATCTGATTCCCCTCTACCTCATTGATGAAAAACAGGGACACCTTTTCCAGCTGCCAGCTTAAAATGCAGTCTTCAAACGGCGATGGATTCAATACGATCGAAATACCTCTGGCATAGGCTTTTTCCAGAATATCTTCGATTCCGTTGATTTCATTCTGTAAGATCAGGACATCTCCTTTTTCAAAGGAATCCAGAACGCTATCGATATATTCCGCCGTCCACATCCGGTTCGTACCGCCATACAGGACGATGCTGTTCTGTCCGTTTTTGTCCACCTGAATGATCGCATGCCCGGTCCTATTGTCTCGTTCCTGCACGAGCCTGCAGTCCACGCCAAACTCCTGTGCTGTTTCCAACAGCTCACCTCCGTCAGAGCCTACCAAACCTGCAAGATACACCCTGGCGCCAGCTTTTGCAAGGGCTGCAGCCTGGTTAAAGCCTTTTCCTCCGCAGGCCTTATCCAGCTTCACAGAAGCAATCGTTTCTCCCGGTTCGACAATATGATCCAGGGAATAAATATAGTCATAATTTAAGGAGCCCATCACAAGAAAGCGTGTCCCCAGGGACGCGCTTTCCTGACATCGTGCTTTTGATCGTTTCGTTTCCTGCCCCTTCATTCTTTGGGATTTCATGAATTACACCTCATCCGTATCGAAGAATATTTTGCATGGCTTCCGTTTCGAACAGACACGCCAACCGCGCCCTGCAGATAAGGATGATCCGTATCCTCATATTCCATTACAGCAGTCTCTGTCTGCAGCTGTTGGTTTTGTCTACATCCAACCGGCACTTCTTTGATCTCTGCATGCAGTCTGGCTCCCTGCGCGCAGACAGAAACCTCATAATCCCTGCCAGCCTTCCAGTCAAAGGCTGTCTCTGTCAGAACACGATATCCATTTTCATTCTTCAAGAGCGCAATTTTAGAATCCGCAAGGAGTGCAACGGCGTAGGAACGGATCGCCCCCTGTACCCGCACATTTACCATATTGTTTTCGCCTGTCAGGGGTGTCATTTCAAATATCGCCGTATAGTCTTTCCAGTCATATCTGCCAGTATACGCTTCTCCGAAATCTGCGCAGGACAGATGCAATGCTCCCTGATCCAAATACAGATGTCCCTTCAGTCTGGTAAACTGGCTGACTTCTTTATGTAAGCCAGTCCATACTTCTGTCGTTTCCCGGAAAAAATCGATCCGGTAATCCGGTGTTCCATCTGCCCACAGATCATCCAAAAGTCCTGCAAAGGTCTGCGTTGCTTCCGTTCCCATCAAAAGATCAAAGCAGACTCCCATCTCGCCGATCAACGCGCCCTCCCAGGACGGAATCCGGAAGCTCAGATCCTGCCAACAGCCCTTTTTCAGATGTACGCTTTCGCCGGTAAAAATTTCTCCACTCCGCAGATCCCGCACATACAGGCTACAGTCCGCTTCCCCGGCATACTCCGGAAGCATTACGCTTCCATGTACCGTCTGCCCCGGGTAAACCAGCGGTGAGAAACTGGGATCATATCTGCTGTCGTGAAAATCCTTCGGCTCATAATAGGTTTTCTGATATACAAAGACACGTTCTCCGGAATTTACCGGAACTGCCGTCGCTTTCAGGCTTCTGCTGCCGCTATGTGCAGACTCATCCGTATTGCAAACACAGCATTCCCTCGTGATCGGATCCTTCTCATCCGTCACGCTGTCCACCCGAATCTGCATGGAATGCGTAGATCCCGGGAATTCAAAATGACAGCTGTGAATTCTTTTCTCTGCAAGCTCCTTCCAGGGCTCCGGAAGCTCTTCCCCCGCAAGCTCATATGCCATTTTCCCGATATACAAGGCTCCATAGGGAATATCCATGATGTTTAAGGAGCCTATCACACTGGAGCAGACCAGCAGGTCATGCACAGATTTTCTCCAGCGGTCATAATCAATGCCCTCCAGACCATTACGGACACCAATAATGGTTGCCACATTACCACCGTTACAATCGGTATCCCATCCACACATTGTAACGATGGCGATGGTATCTGAAAAATCGCCGTTTCCATATAGAAGCGCCAGAATCATAACTGCAATATTCGGAATAATATGGCAATTCCCCGGATATTTATCATAACCGTAGTTTGCATGAATATAGGCAAAGCAATCTCTCCAGTTCTGCGGATGCTCTTCATAAAACTCCATTACTGTCCGTACGATCTTCGCATATTCACAGTCTGACGGAATATAGGAAAGTCCTGTTTCCAGAATCTTTTTGATCTCTTTTTCCTCAAATGCGATACTGATGCACACCGCCACAAAAATACCGCCGTATAACGCATTGCCATCATGCGTTACACTGGCAGCCTTGCCGGCCAGCTTTGCAGCCAGCGCCGGATTGCCCGGTGCAACCAGTCCCCAGGTATCAATAAATATCTGTCCGCCGATCTGCTCCGCTATTGTACTTCCGTTCTGCGCAATACTGCCGCTTCGCGGCGCGGGTATGCCGCTGCGCAGGTTCAGATATGCCGTATGCTCCGTACTTGTTCCATAACCGCCCCACCAGAAAAATCCATGCTCATAGGGTGCGTAATTTAACAGCGCATTTGCAACATCCTGTGCTGTCATTTCTGCTCCATGTCCGCCATCCTCAAGGCCTCTCAGATAGAATAACGGTCCGTTGCTGTCGTCATCCGCTGCAAACTCCCGATAGTCCACCGGATAGTCTGTCAGCTCTCCATAGATATTTTTTATTTTCTCATATGTCCAGCCTTCTACCGGCGCTCCATAACGGATACCTATGATTTTGGCTAACCAGCCTGCGTAAATACGCTCCAGATATTCTTTTTTCATACCTGTCCCTCTTCAGCCAAAATTCGCCAGCTTTGTAAACAGATCCGAAAAAACTTTATCCCTGTTTACATGATAAACATAACGCATCAGATGTCGCTTCGGATCCACAGAATAATGCCCGTCGTATTCCGGGATCGGGCTGGGCATCAGATAATCCTCCATGAAGCGCTCATCCAGCAGCCATGCGACGGTTGTGATATCCCAGATCACACGAGACCATGCCAGTTCGTTACTGCACCGGCGTCCCTCCGTCTTTGTCGTGCTGACCAGATAATCACAGAGTCGGTTTTTTCCCTTCAGATAGGCATCCAGCTCCGGTCCTGTCGTCGTAACCTCCGATACAACGCCAGAGCAGGGAAGCTGCACCAATGCGGCTCCGCACTCAAAAATGATCCTTGCCGCAGCAACGTCCTGATACAGATTAAACTCTTTGTTTTCCGGCCAGTGCAGTGCATTGCCGCCCAGCCATACGATCACGATCCGGTCGATAATATCCGGATTTTTCAAAATTGCAGAAGCCACATTTGTGATGGCGCCGATCGCAAGCACATACAGCGGTTTTTCCGGAGTATAGTTCATTGCACGGGCCGCCAGATCTGCCGCTGCAGGAGATTCTACCGCCGTCTCTTCATCCGGCAGGTAGCCTGTCGAGCCTTTGTATACACTTTTTTTCAGCTCGTCCTTTCCCATCAGCGTCAGAATATTTAAGATCTCCTGATAGCTTTTCTCCATTCCATCTGCAGGGCCTGTGGATTTTTCATTAAAAAACGGCGCTGCATAGATTGCCTGTAAATGGAGTTTTTCTGCGGAGCAGATCAGATACGAAACAGCGAACTGATCGTCGATTTCATTATAGGTATCGGTATCCAGAACAACATCTACCGGTCCCGTCGGTCTGCTCAGACGGGCAAGAAGTCCCGGATCCTCCTGTTTTTTTGGTACCCATTGTGTTCCCTTTTTCTGTTTCATACGCAGTCTCAGCTCCTTTTCTTATTTCTGCCCGCTCTTTTTGCTCCGCAGATTTTTTTGTAACTGTTCCATACCCTCACAGTTACATTTTTTCCTTTATTCCTGAGGTGCCTTTTCTCCGGTTACGCGATCCATGGTATAAAGAATGGATGCCTTTTTATAAAATGCACGATATGCAATCTGATCTGTCATGTGATTTTTCTCCGGTGTTCCATACAGCGGATTCTCCAGGATTTTCTCTGCACATACGATCAGCTCTTTTAAATAGGTTTTGGGAATCGGATGCACATAATGCCCAGGGAAGATCAGATCAAACTCAGCTTCTCTGCCCTCCAGATGCTTTAACGCTTTTGCATAATGCTCCATCGTATCCGATTTGCAGCGATCCATGATCAGAGTCGGGGTGCTGACTACGGAATCGCCGGAAAACAGCAGACGGTTTTCAGAATCCAGCAGGCAGATTCCATCCTGAGTATGTCCGAAGGTCTCGATCACCTCCAGCTTACGTCCCCCCAGATCAAATACCTTTCCTTCCTCGATGGGATTCACACGATACTCATGAAGATAAGAAATCGTATCTGCTACAGACGCTTCTCCATTATATTCTTCTCTATCCAGCTGTCCCTTGATAAAGGCGCTACGTACCTCCTGACAGTTCTGCTCCTTTAAAACGCTGACCGCATTTTTATGTGCATAAACCTCATCAAACCAGACATTGCCGCCCGCATGGTCATAATGATGGTGAGAGTTTACTACCATACAAGGCAGATCCGTCAATTCCTTTACAACCGCATGCACATTTCCTGCACCAACACCTGTATCCAGCAACAGTGCCTGTGTTTTTCCGATGATCAGATACATCAGCGCAATGCCGAATTCATCAATCGCATATACTCCATCCGCTACCAGCTGAACTGTAAAACCGTTAATTTTCCGAATATTCATGTTATCCATTTTTATTTTCCCCTTTTATTATAATACTTTTTCTTTTTCTGAAAACTTCGGAATTAATTTGTGTAAATTATTTTTCATCCCGGCTTATGGGAATTTCCAATCCGTCATATGCCACAACGATCTGATATTCCGGCTTTGCATCCGTCATAATCCCTTGAAGCTTTTCATGGGGCGCCGTATGGCACTGATTTATATGGGAAAGATATATTTTGGTATCCTGCCGGATTGTGCCGTTTTTTTCGAATGTATCCAACAGCTCCAGAAAGGTATCCGCGCACAAATGGGTATTCCATTCCTCCTGCAGCTTCAGGTTCCCGAATGTACATTCCGAGATCCAAAGGTCAAGATTCTGATTTTTCATGAAATCAAGGGTTTCTTCCTCATACAATCCGGTATCCATTCCATACAGCATTTTTGTTCCGTCTTTTGCTTTCAGCACGTAATTTGCGCTGCGCTCTTTTGCCATATTCCCGCCGTGATTTCCACGAATCGGTGTAACCTCATACTCCCCTATGGAATAGGTCTCAAAATATTTCAGCTTGTGGAAGGCATAAATCCCCTTTTCTTCCATTCCACGGAGAGATCCTCCAAATGCAATCTCACTGTCACGCAAAAGCTCAATGAACCGATAACCTTCTTCCGAAAAATAGAAATGTACCGGTGTTGTCCGAAGATGAGTTGCCATGCTCATAAGTCCCAATGCCGTAAAATCAAAATGATCATCATGGGTATGGGTAATCAGAACATGCTCAATGTCACACATAGAACCATATTGAAGAGCCTGGGTGAAAATATCCGGTCCCATATCGATCATAATATTCCTGCCCAGTCGAAAGCAGGAACGCTTGCGGACATCCTTTCCGCCATGCTCACGGGCATAATTGCACATCGGGCAGTCACAGAAGGGGCTCGGCACACCTTCTGATGCTCCTGTTCCATAAAAAATACCTGTATCCGTCATAATTTTCTCCTTCCAGATCGTAATTGTCTTTCTGTTACCGAAGCAATTTCTGTATTTTCAGAATTTCATCTGCTTGCAGGTTCTGACGCCATTGACATAAATATCGTTTGCCAGCTCCGTAACCAAACGAAGATCCTGCCAGGTTTCACATTTTTGCCCCATAAAGGTAATATTGTCAAAGTAAATATCATGGACACGTACTTCTTCTGTCGGCGTCTGGTATCCGCGGATCAGCGAAACCGGAATATCGCCGTTTAATACCTGAATGTTCTCAAAATGAATATCATGGATCTCCCCTTTGGCAACCTGCTGCGTATATCTGCAGAGCAGCACCTTGATATCAAACAGCTTCTGTTCCGCCTGCTCTACCCGGATATTTCTGTAATGGACGTCATGCACATGACCGCCATCCGCCTGATGGATAGAAATCGCCGCGCCGCCCATATTTCCTTCGTACTGACAGTGAATGATATCACAATCCTCAAATACGAGATCGTGGATCTCACTCTGAAGCCCATAGCCTAATTCAATTGCATTGCCCGGCTCTGCATTCCAGAGTACGTTGTTGTGGACATATACCTTCGTCACATCCCGTACAGTCGAAGTATCCGCAATCAGCCCATGCGCCTTAATACAGATACTGTCGTCCGTCGAACGGATAAAGCAATTCTTTACCTCCACATCCTGACTGCTTGTAATATCAATACCATCTCCTGTTACAATTCTTGACATGATATTCATATCATCAATGACAACATGATCACATGCCGCTGGAACCACATGCCAGGAGGGTCCGTCTACTGCCGTAAAGCCTTTTAAGAGGACATTGTTGCACCACTTGATATAGATAAAAAACCGATGGGCATTACTGTCCGGCAGATGCCAGCAGGCTCCATTGACGATTCCGTTTCCTACAATGGAAATGTTATCGCAATGATCCGCATAAATACAGCCGGATACCACGGCACCCTCTTCGATATAGACCGTATCATTCGGTTTTAAGGTAAGAATCCCGACATTATATACTTTCCCTTTTTCAAAACAGATCGTCGTATTTTCCGGTTTTTCAATTCTGCGCGAGCAAAGCACGAATAATGCGTCATGCAGTCCACCGTCGGTCTCTACCGTAAATTTCTTCGGCTCGTCAAGATGAATCTGAACAGTCTCTCCTGTTACAGAGGGGACGATTTCAAAACTGGTCGGACGAATCGCCAGCTTCTCAAAGGGTGTATGAATCGAAATTTCCAGATCATAGGCTTCGTCATCTACTACAACAACATAATCAAAGGAGTCTGTATGATATACCACGCGCTCCGTTCCATTGCAGACAACGCTGTATTTTGTTGATTTTTCCAGTTCCTCTACGGAATTCAAAATAAACCGCGGCTCCTCAATCGGATCCGGGTGGGGATAATAAATTAAATCGTTTTCAAAATCCTTCATGTCTCTTTTCCCTCCTGTTTAACCTAATTCAACAATAGAATGCTCGCAGAGCGTGCATTCTATTGTCATGAACAAATGGCGTCCCGGGATCGAGACGCCACCTGTATTTTTAAAATAATCAAATTTCAAAGCTCTGCATTTCGCATTTTACTGCTGTGCATCTAATTCTTCCTGAATTTCTTTCGTGATCTCATCACCGCCGGATGCTTTCCATTCGTCCACAAAGGAGTCAAATGCATCGATTCCTACTTTTCCTGTGATGATCTTTGCAAAGGTTTCTTCCTCCAGCTTTTTCAGGTTTGCCCATTTGGAATCCATTGTCTTGGTTCTGCCGTCATAGCTGTTATAGATCGGAACATATTCCTCATTTACAAGGGGTGCATCACCTACCATAATGGAAACCAGACGAGGCAGATTGGTTGATGCTAGATCAGAATCTTCAAAGTTCCAATATTCCAGACTGAAGTCATCATAAGGCTCTTTTTTCAGCTTTGTGATCGCTTCCATATCGCTCTTCAGAAGCTTATGGGTGCTGTAATCCACATCATCAATTCCGATTTCGCCTGCAAGATATTTCTTCAGGCAATCATAGGATACTTCGATTTCATTTGCATTGTCATATACGTTGTATAAAGGATATAAATCTGAGGTGCTAAGTCCATTTGTTTTACCCGAATCCACCCAGTCCTGCTCATACTCGATCAGATAGTTGATGATCTTAAAGGCAGCTTCCGGATTTTTGCACTGCTTGCTTGCTACAACATACTTTGTTGTGGGCTCTGCCATATGGGTATAGAATTTTCCATCCTCTGCAAGGGGTGTGAAATATGCCTGCCAGTCAGCTTCCTGTGCCAGAGTTGCATCGCCAACGGTATATCCGAACCACCAGGGGCCAAAGAAGATACCAACTTTTCCTGCAAGCAAAGGCTCTGAACTGTCGTTTCTTACCAGGATCTCTGTATCGATCAGTCCATCTGCATACAGACCTGCAACCTTTTCCAGTGCAGTCCTGGTTTCTTCTGTAATAGAACCATAAACAACATTTCCGCTGTCATCCTTCAGCCAGTATTTCGGATAAGACTGAAAAGCGCTGAACAGAGGATCCAGACCATAGCGATTACCGCCGACTCCGTTTACATAATCTGAATTCGAAGGCCCAAGGATACCGATCGTATCATTTTCACCATTGCCATCCGGATCTTCCTTGACAAATGCTTCTGCAACAGCAACCAGCTCATCCCAGGTTCTGGGTGCTTCCAGACCAAGATTATCCAGCCAGTCCTGGCGGATCCACATTTCATTTACACCGCCCGCTGTAATGTTGGGTGCCGGAATCGCCATCATCTCGCCGTCTTCATTGCAGATAACCTTCTGCAGTGCTTCACCGCCGGATTCCACATAGCTCTTCAGCTTGTCTGATGCATAGTCTTCATAGTAGGTTCCGATGGGCTGGATCAGATCGTATTTTAACAGTGCACGATACTGCTCTGCGTTTACATTCATCAGCTCCGGAATCGTATTACTGCCGATACACAGGTTCATCTTTTCATCATAATCAGAAGAAGATGCAACCCAGTCATATACTACATTGATGTTCAGATCCTCTTTCAGCATATCCAGAAAAGTGTTGTCCTCATAGGTCATTCCTTCCGGTATTTTTGCATTCGGATTCATGCCTCCGCCAAGATGTACCGTAACCTCTTCCGGATACTTTGCTAAAGGAAGATCCTCCTTTGCAGTTCCCTCTGCTTCCTGCACTCCCTGTCCACCGGCCGCATCGCTTCCCGTACTTGCCGCGGACGATCCACAGCCTGCCGCTGAAACCAGCATTGCTGCAGCACACAACCATACCAATACCTTTTTCGCTTTCATACCCTTCTCCTTTTCCATTTATTTGCGCCGGCAAAGCCTGCCGGAAATCACAACAACCTTAACCTTTTACCGATCCAAGCGTAATACCGGATACAAAATACTTCTGTAAAAACGGATATACTGCCAGCACCGGAATCATCGCGATTACGATTTTCGCCGCATCCAGAGACTGGTTGTTCAGTTTCTGAACCTGCGCGATCTGTTCTACGTTCATCGTTGAAAAATCATAATTAACAACCAGCTGCTGAATATACGTTTGCAGCGGATAATTGGACTGTCTTGTACTCAGTACCATTCCCTGGAAGAACTCGTTCCAGTACTGTACGATGGTAAACAATGCAATGGTCGCTATCACTGGTTTTGCCAGCGGGATAAAAATCGAAACCAGACACTTCCAGGGTCCGGCACCATCCACCAGTGCCGCTTCCTCCAGCTCTGCCGGAAGATTTTTGAAGAAATTCACTGCCAGGATCAGATTGTATACATTTAATCCCATGCCGAGCACCAGGCCCCAGATGTTGTCTACCAGACCATAGCTCTTCATTGTAATATACCACGGAACGGTTCCTCCGTTAAACAGCATGCAGAAGACCAGTATCCACATAAAAATGGATCTCTTTGGAAACTGCTTGGATGTTCTCGACAGGGGATATGCTGCAAGCAGGATACAGAACATGCTGACTCCGGTTCCTAACAGCACTCTCTGGATCGATACCCAGAAGGAACGGAAGAAATCCGATTCCCCAAGGATCTTCTGGTAAGAGAACAGGTTAAATCCAACCGGCCAGAAGGATACCAGACCTGCATTAACCGCTTCCTTGCTGCTCAGGGAAACACATAATACATACCATACCGGAACAATACAAAGCAGCGCACATATAATCATAATGATTACATTGATCACATCAAATATTTTTGAACCGAGCGTTCTATTTTCAATCATTTTAGTTTCTCCTTGCCTTCTGCTGTTTAAAATAGCTTATATCCTGTAAATTTATCTGCCAGCCAATATCCAAGTGTAATCAGAATCAAGCTGATAACAGATTTAAACAGACCAACCGTAGTTGCAAGTGAAAACTGCAGGTTCTGAAGACCATATCGGTAAACCCAGGTATCAATAATATCACCGGTAGAATATACGAGCGGATTATACAGGTTATAAATCTGATCAAAGCCTGCATTTAAAACATTACCAAGTGCCAGGATCGCAAGAAGCGCTACCGTCATTCGGATGCCCGGTAAAGTAATGTGCCAGATTCTGCGGAAGCGTCCCGCTCCGTCTACTGCTGCCGCTTCATATAAGGTAGGGTCAATTCCAAGAATCGCCGCCAGATAAATTACTGTATTATAGCCGAAGCTTTTCCAGACATCTGTGCCGATGACCAGCGGCCGAAACATGGACGGCTCTCCGAAAAACTGAACCGGCGACTGACCAAAGAATCCCAGGATCTGATTGATCGGTCCTGTGTAGCCAAAAATATTTAACACGATCTTTGCCAGGATAACCCAGGACAGGAAATGGGGCATATACACAATGGTCTGAATCGGGCGTTTCATCTTTTTTAAGCACAATTCATTCAGCAGGATCGCAAAGGTAAGGGGCACGATGATATTGCAGATAATCTTCGCCACAGCGATGATTACCGTATTTGCAATCGCCTGTCTTACATCGCTGATCTGCAGCATATACCGGAAATTATCCAATCCGACAAAAGGTGATTTCAACATTCCCAGTCCCGGATTGTAATCCTCGAATGCCATAATAATTCCGAACATCGGAACGATACTGAAGAAAATAAGCCAGAGAAATGCCGGAACCAGCATCACATAATAGTGTTTTAAAAACTTTTTAATATACACCTTCATTCCCTCCTTCACTTTGTAACTGCATTATACCGTTCCGCTCTTTTGTCAAACAGCGCAGATCATTCTATCTTTATTGTTCTTTTTTTCGTACACAAAAAAATGTCCGAAATAAATCGGACATTTTTTCATCTTTCTTTTTAAAATTCTCCCGGTGTACATCCGTACTCCTTTCGGAACAGCTTGGAAAAGTAGTAAAAATTATCGTACCCAAGCTCCAATGCGATCTCGGTCATACTCTTCTCTCCTTTTCGGATTTCCTGTGCCGCCGTTTTCATTTTATATCTTATCACACAATTATGAAACGCTTCTCCCGTCACTTTCCGGAATTTGGTGCTGAAATATCCGCGGCTCATTCCTACTGCATCTGCCGCAGCTTCCGCCCGCACACTTTCCGTTACATGCTCCTGAATGTATTGCACTGCACGGATGCAAAGACTGATATCATCTGTTTTACTGCTGCTGTTTAAATATTTGTTCTGCAGCCAGCTGTGGATCCAGTTTAACAGCTCCGGCATTGTTTCAAATGCCGGAATTTTGTCCCGCTCCGACAGCTGCAGGTGGTTAAAGCTGCTTACCAGAATCCGTTCCGCATACCGCAGCGGCAGCTCCGAAAGCTGCTCTGACATTTTTTCCAGCTCGTCTTCATCAAAGATCCATCTCCCCGATTGAAACTCTTCTTCCAGCTTTCGAACGGTTTCTCCTTCCCAGTTTTCCTCTGTCTTCAGATTTCGTTCTGCTTTTTCCCGTCTTTTATTCTGATATGTCTCCACGATCTTTTTCAGAATAGCATCGCATTCCTCCGGATCAAATTCTATTTTGGAAATATAATCCAGTGCTCCCAGACGCAGCGCCTGTCTGGCAAAGGAAAAATCCTCATATACAGAAAATATGACAAAATCAGTTTCCGGATAGCTCTCCTTACAGATTTTCATCAGCTCCAGTCCGTTCATCTCCGGCATGTCAATATCTGTAAAGACCAGATCCACCGGATGATTTTCCAAAAACTCCAGCGCTTTTTTCCCATTTTGCACATCGCCGACAACACAAAGTCCATACTGCTCCCAGTCGATCACTGCGATCAGTCCCTTTCTGGCAAGCTTATCATCATCTACGATCAAAACATTCATGTTCGTCCACCTCTTTAGCTGCAGGTAAGATAATCGTGACCTTTGTCCCTGTTCCCCTTTTGCTGTTTACAAACAGATCCGCGTTTCCCTGATAAAATGTACTCAGCATCGCCTTGACATAGCGGATCCCGATTCCTCTGTTCTCTTTTCCTGTATTCCACCGATATCCGAAGGGTTCGTTAATTTCATCAATTTCTTTTTGACTCAGTCCATGTCCGAAATCTTCAATCGTCACAGCGATCAGGTTCCGTTTTTTGTCAAAAAACGCCTGGATAGCAATTTTCCCTTTCTCCCCGAGACCATATCGGATTGCATTCTCCACCAGAGGCTGCAGCATCATCCGCACAGTCGGTACATTCAGGTACTCGCCTTCCTCTACCGAAATATCTACTTCAAAATCATAGCGCTTCTGCTGCAGGAAAATATAATGTTTTACCATCTCGATCTCTTTTCGGAGTGTCGTTTCCCTTCCTTCCTTTCCGAGATTATACGACAGCAGCTTTTTCAATGCACCAGTGTATTCTCCGATATCCTTCTGATGACTCATCTGTGCCATCCACTGGATCGAATTCAACACATTCAGCAGAAAATGCGGATTGATCTGGTAAACCAGCTTTTCGTACTCCATCTGCTGCGCTTCCTTTTCCTGCTCTCTTGACCGTTGGATCAGCTCCCGAATCTGCTGCTTCATGTCCTCTACATCTCCCAGCAGCTGATCAAATTCTGCGATTCCGCATTCCGGGATCACCTCATCCTGCAAAGAGCCCTGACCGATCCGTTCTATCTGGGTTCCCAGCTCCTGAATAGGCTTTCCAATTAAATGATATAAATACAGCACAAAGGACATAAACAGACTGAAAATCGCCAGAACAACCAGGATCGTTTTAAAACGCCATGCATAAATTTCATCTGTATAAGTTCCTTTGGGCAGTGACAGGGCATTCATATATCCCAGCTTGCTCCTGTAAATCAGAAAGCGGTAGCCTTCTTTTTCAATTACCTTGCTGGTTTCTTTTTCTATTGCTGTATCAAGCAGCTTCTGCCCCTTGGTCACTTTGGGGTTTGTGCTATAGGTCACAACTCCGTTTTCATTCAGCTGTAAAATACTGTAATCATAACCCTGTCGGTTCATTGCCGGACTGATCTCATATTCCGACTTTACCTCCGCATAACAGTCCAGCAAGGTTCCGTCGCCGAAGCGTTCCCTTCGATATGCAGAATAAACCGGCATCTGATTCTGATAAAACACAGATCCGTGGATTCCCTGAAAGGTATTTACCGTTGCCTCAAATAAAACCGGTGCTCTTTTATATTCCATGGAAATTTTGACATTTGCATAGTTCGGCACAAGCTCACGGTTACGATATGGATCATAATAAAATGCAATTAAGAGACTCGGCGAGCTGCTGTTCAGACTCACAAGCTGTGCGCGGAGGTTTTTCTTATTGATATACTGATCGTAATGCTCCTCCTGTGTCAGATACTTGTCCACAGCGCTTCCAACCATACCGTCTGCGCTCATCTGATTCAGTACACGAAGAAGCTTATAACATGCTTCATCCGATTCTTTTGTAAACTGATACAGATTCATTTTCATATTATCTTCGATATTATTCTGATTCATCAGCTGCAGGGAGGAATAAGAGGTCAGTATAATAGCAACTGCACTCGTCAGACATCCGAGTATCATCAGCAGAAGAATGATTTTCCTTAACGATATTTTTTTCTTTTTCATATACAGATCGATTTCCTGTCTCCCATTGTGCTTATTTCATAAGAACTTCTTTTGTATCCTCTGCTGCGTATCCCCGGGCATATTGTTTTGCCCGTTTCTCTACATACATCATTTCATCTGCCCGTTTCATAACTTCTGCCAGAGACTCGAAATCCTGTACCTGCTCATAGCCAATGCTCACACCCAGAAACTCCGGCTTTTCTCCATCCCGGAAGCTCTGCAGATAGCATTCCCGAAGGGCTTCGATTTTCTCTGCCGGGCCTCCGCTGTACAACACCGCAAATTCATCACCGCCCATTCGGTACGCCTGACCATTTTGCTTTGTCATTTCTTCCAGCATCGTCCCAAAGCGCTGCAGATACTGATCTCCGATATCATGCCCGTACTGATCGTTGATCGATTTGAAATTATCCAGATCCAGACAGACCAGCCATAAAGGCTCCGAAAGTGTTTCCAGCATTTCCTGGATATCATTCAGCATAGCGCGCCGGTTTTTCAAACCAGTCAGCGGATCCATGGATGCTTTTTTTCGCATCTCTTCTGCCCGCACATGCTCCTCCGCGCCCAGGAAAGAGACACCGTAGCCACACGCAGGAATGATGATCGCCGCAAAGTTCCGTGCTGCATTTACACCTGTCAGCGGCTGCCATGGTGCCCAGGCATCCACCAAGAGCAGCGTGCCATAATAGCTGACAAAGGCAAAGGCCGCCAGCAGTCCCATCCTGTCCTGAAAGTCGCGCAGGACACATCGCATTTTTCCCCGGGCCCAGGTGCGATACAGCACTACCACCACTGCCAGAGACAGAACATAAACACACAGGATCGTCTCCTGATCCGGCAGTCCAAACAACTGTACCAGCAGCATCGCCAACGTCCTGGAAAACAGGATCTGCAGAATCAGCACGTTATCCGCCATATAATAGTAGAAAATGCATGCCGTCAACCGTGCTTCCGGATATAGAAATCGGTATGCAAAGATCGCAAGCGGTGCGATGAACATGCCGATCCTTTCATGGGTCATATTCGGAAACGCCGTATGGTTTAAAAAACAGGCATCCAGGAATACTCCGGCTGTGATCCAGAATAAATATACCAAAAGCCACGTGCAAATACATTGCCATAGCTTTCGTTTTGACTTTTGAAACGTATGTGCAAAATAGATCCCTATCAGAGAAAACCCCAAATTCATAATCGTCCTGGTCAGATCTGATAATTCGTATATCATACCCTGTCCCCACTTTGCGTTTTCCAAATGCCGCCTTTGGCGTCGCTTGTTTTTCTTTCGTGCTCTCGTTCGCTCACGAGCCCGCGCTGTCGCGCTTTATCGCCTGCTACGCCGGCTGCTCGTTCGCTAATGGCACGAGAAAAACAAATGCCGCCTTCGGCGTCGCTTGTTTTTCTTTCGTGCTCATTATATCGTGAGCATAGCTCACTCAATAGCTTCGCCGTTCGCGATGAGCAGGCTTCGCCTGTTCCCGCTCTCTTGCGCTCATTATATCATATTTTCCATGCGATGACACCGCTGAAAAAGGCGCTGCATGCCTTTTTCGTTGCACGCAGCGCCTGTCTCTTGATTGAATTTAATATGCCTTGCCCCAGTAAACCATCTTCTTTGCAGGCTTTCCGCAGCATACACAGGTATCGGACAATGTTTCCTGCTCGAACGGCATGCAGCGGCTTGTTGCTGCAAACTGCTCTTTGATCTTGTCCTCGCACTCCTGGCATCCGCACCACATCGCCTTTACAAATCCGGGAGTGTTATTTAAGATATTACCCATTTCTTCCATATTCTTTGCAACATAGGTATGGGATTCTCTGTGCTTTCTTGCTTTTTCCAGCATATCCTTCTGGATCGTTTCCATCAGCTCTGCAATCTTTGCTTCCAGCTCGTCTAATGCGCATTCGAGCTTTTCACCGGTATCTCTGCGTGCCAGAACGCATTTGCCTGCTTCGATATCCTTAGGTCCGATCTCAACACGAACCGGAATACCACGCATTTCAGCCTCTGCAAATTTCCAGCCGGGGCTCTTATCGGTATCGTCCACTTTTACGCGGAAGTTGGAAAGACGATCTTTTAATTCATATGCCTTATCCAGTACGCCCTCTTTTCTCTGCTGGATCGGAATGATCACAACCTGTGTCGGAGCAACCTTAGGAGGCAGAACCAGACCGGAGTTATCACCGTGTACCATGATCAGCGCACCGATCAGACGGGTCGTCACACCCCAGGAGGTCTGATGCACATATTTCAGCTTATTATCCTTATCTGTAAACTGAATACCGAAGGCTTTTGCAAAGCCGTCGCCGAAGTTGTGGCTCGTACCGGACTGCAGTGCCTTGCCATCATGCATCAGCGCTTCAATTGTATAGGTTGCTTCTGCACCGGCAAATTTTTCTTTTTCCGTTTTGCGTCCCTTGATCACCGGAATCGCAAGTACCTGCTCAGCAAAATCCGCATATTCATTCAGCATCCGGATCGTACGCTCTTCTGCTTCTTCAGCGGTTGCATGTGCCGTATGGCCTTCCTGCCACAAAAACTCTCTGGAACGCAAAAACGGACGGGTTTCTTTTTCCCAGCGAACAACGTTACACCACTGATTATATACCTTCGGAAGGTCTCTGTAGGACTGGATATCATTTTTATAAAAATCACAGAACAGCGTCTCAGAAGTCGGGCGAACGCACAGACGCTCCTGAAGCTTCTGCAAACCGCCATAGGTTACCCATGCAACCTCAGGCGCGAATCCCTCTACGTGATCTTTTTCTTTTTCCAGAAGGCTCTCCGGAATGAACATGGGCATATATACATTCTGTACCCCTGCTGCTTTAAATCTCTCGTCGAGCTGCTTCTGGATCAGCTCCCAAATCGCATAGCCGGCTGGTTTGATCGCCATACAGCCCTTTACGCTGGTATAGCCGATCAGCTCTGCCTTCAGAACCACATCGGTATACCACTGTGCAAAATCCTCTTCCATGGACGTGATCTGTTCTACCATCTTTTTGTCTGCCATGTTATTTCTCCTTTTCCTTGTAAATCTAAACTGGCGGCTCCTCATTTTTTTCAAAAACAATAGAATGCACACTCTGCGAATATTTTATTGCAATGAATGAAAAAGAATGTGCCTTGGCACATTCTCGCGCCGAGGCGCGGTTGCTTTGGCAACCATCTACCCTTGCGCCGAGTGCGCATCCTCGCGGAGCGTTTTTTTATCGTAAGGAAACGAAGTTTCCTTACGATAAAAAAAAGATACCTGATCCCCAAAGGGACCGGATATCCGGCGGTACCACCCCAATTAACATGCACTCTGCATGTTCGCTCTGCATCCGTTAACGCCGGATCTACGCTGCCTTATTGGGGCAAAGCTCCAAGGGTCGGTTCGAAATGCGCTGCACAGCTGCTTCCACCATTGCAGCCTCTCTGAAGTGCGCTCCCATCTCTACTATTCCTTTTCTGCGCTTCTTTTCTATCTGTTATTGATGATAAAAAAATTCTCCGGATTTGTCAACCGGAAAACGAAAAGACGCGCAAAAACCATTTTTTGATTTTTGCACGCCCTTCGTTTCCTTCTAAAAAACAGGCAAAGCAATGTATTTATCCCACGATCTAATTATCACCACACAAATTCCCCACATGCTCTGCTTGTTTTTTATGCCGTTTTCGGCAATGAATAAGGCTCCCGGAGTTTTTATGTAACCGCCTTCTGCCTTATCTGTCTCACAGTGTAACATAGCCTGTCCATTCACAGATCAAAATTTCCTAAACGCAGCGAAATTCGTCTTAAACGCTGTCACACGTCGGTTTCCGGAATTTACTTTTCCTTTTTCTCCATGTATTTCCGGACAAATTCAGGTACTTCTGGCTCATGCAGCATAATGATCAGCTTTTTATTTGCCGAATTCTCTGCAGATGCCTTTCCAATCTTCTCGATTCCTCTTGCTAATAAGTTTTTTTTCATAAAAAAATCCCCTTTCCAGTATTATATTTATTCCCCTTACAGGGAAGAATACTGACTACCTCCAAGCTGGCTGCTATTTCAATAATACTGCTCCATACAGAATCATCCAGCAACCAACTCCATATAAAAAGAATCATACAGAAAATTAAAGCTCCCGCTTTTTTATTTTCTCTTTCCGCATTTGTAAACCAATGATTTCCTGCTCCAGTTTCTCCTGGAGCTTTCTTCAATAAAATTCCTATATCGACAATCCAAAGAAAAATCCATATCACAAATGGAATTTCCTTTATCCAATTACTCACACCAATACATCCAAAACAAAAAAACACCATTGCAACTAAACATCGGAATGACGTCTTGCAGTGAACCCCACCAGCCCAGTATCTTAAGCCGCAAAAAGAAATCAGATATATCACAACTTCAGGGAACTTCTTAAAACACAGTCCTAATCCAAATAAAGTCAAAAATTTAATCACTCCATCCAGAAAAACCTGCAAGCCATATTCAATGACTACTTTTTGTTCTTCTTCTATATGTAACTGTTTTTGACTCCAATCAGCCAATTGGTAAGAAAGTTTCCGTATCATATCTTTCTCCTTTTCTGTATTGTAACATATGCAATTTCCACTGGTTCAAAAATTCCTGAACGATGCTATTTTTATCCCAAGTGCTTCAATTAGTTACTTTTTTTCTGATTTTTCATACATTTCTCTTGCTTCATCTTTAAAGTACGCTATGCTAATATTATTCTGAAAAGGAGAGTATCTCATGAACATTTACTTTATTTTATGCCAGTTAATCGCAACTATTACCTTTCTGATTATGTGTAAATTGATTTTAGTCGCACCAACTTCCAAATTTTTCTCTATTTCCCTATATGTTTACATTCCGTTCTGCTGCCTCGGCATCGCTCCATTTTCCGGACAACTGGGAACACCCCTTCTGCTTCTGGGCGCATTTACTATTTTGCTTTTCTTTAATAAAGCCTACAGATTATACAACCTTCTCTTTTTTCAGATTCTATGGGCTTGGAGTGTTCTGACTGACTACGCTGTCACTATTCCGCTGCGTATCGCCGGATATGATTTCGATGTCATTCTGACCTCCCTTCCCCTCACGCTCCTGTTCTCCATCCTCCACGCCCTCCTTTGCATCCTTCCGTGTCTGTTTATCGGCAACCGTCTGCACCGGAAGCTGGTCACGGATCAGAATGTAATCCCTCCGCGGATTCAACTGCTTTTGTTTCTGGAGGTCACAATCTGTTCCTGTATTTTCCTGATCAACATCATTTTCGGCAGTCTGCTTCATTATCCGAGCGATATTCTGTTCTTCAACGGAATCCTGATTTTCTGCTTCGCAACAGCAAACGTCCTGATTTTTCTGATGCTTTACAACACGCTGCAGGCCAACAAAAAGCTGGAGCTTCAGGCCCGTGAGCAGGAAAATCTAACACACTACATGGCACAGCTCGAAAATCATTATCAGGACATCCGACGGTTCAAACACGATTACCTGAACATTCTTTCCACCATTACCGGCTACATCCAGGAAAACGATATGGACAAGCTTCGGAATTATTTTGATTCCAGTATCGTCACGAGCAGCAGCATTCTGGTCAATCAGGACGACACCCTTGCGCGTCTGTCGCTGATCAAGGTAACGGAGATCAAAGGTCTTTTGTATACAAAAATGGTACAGGCGATGAACCGCCAGCTGGATGTTTCCTTCGAGCTGACGCAGGAAATCACAGAATTGTCCACCGATTTGCTCACGCTTTCCAGAGTTCTGGGTATTTTCCTGGATAACGCGATTGAAGCTGCTTCCGAAACCAAGCAGAAACGGTTCCACATTGCAATTGTATGCAAAGCGCATTCTGTTATTTTTCATATTGAAAACTCGACGAATCCGCTTCTTTTCCCTCTGGAAGAGCTTTTCAAGCCAAGTATTTCTTCCAAAGAAGCGCACAGCGGTCTTGGACTTCCCACCGCAAATATGCTGATCGCCAATGCGCCGGAGCTGACCTCCAACACGATCTGCGAAAACGGTCTTTTTAAACAGATTCTTGTTGTTTCCAACTTCAAAAAGAATTATCATAATATATCGTGAGCATAGCTCACTCAATAATTTCGCCGTTCGCGATGAGCAGGCTTCGCCTGTTCCCGCTCTCTTGCGCTCATTAAATCATAAAAATTTCATGCCGCTTCTGCGGCAGAATGGGGGATGACATGATACCGATTTATTTATGTGAGGATAACACGCTTCAGCTTGATCTTCTCAAATCCATGATCGAAAAGTACATTTTCATTCAAGCTTACGACATGGAGATTCGACAGGCCGTCCACACGCCGCATGAGCTGCTGGATCTGCTTCCGGATCAGCCCGAAAATGCCGTTTATTTTCTCGACATCCATCTGCACTCTGACATGGATGGAATCGAACTTGCCTCAGCAATCCGCCAGAAGGATCCGCGCGCATTCATCATTTTTACTACGACACATTCCGAAATGGCAATGACAACGTTCCGCTATCAGGTAGAACCGCTGGGTTTTTTAATCAAAGACGATCCGAACTACACCCTGCAGATTCTTCACTGTTTGCAGAGCGTTCTCGAGAAAAGTAAAATTCCGGCTTCTCCGAACGGTCGGCTGCATTTCAGGATGCCCGATCAGGATTTATTCATACCAATCCATGAAATTCTTTATATCGAAGCGACCGGTGCGCACCGCATCACCGTCCATACGACGACTGCGATCTACCAGTGCAGCGGCTCCTTGAATGAAACGCTCTCCAAACTCGACCAGAGCTTTTTTCTCTGTCACAAATCCTGCCTGGTAAACACTGCACATATCCGCACGCTGTATCGCCGCCCCTGCCAGATTGTTCTGGATAACGGCGCGGTCTGCCCCTGTGCACAGAGGCGTTTCTCTCAGCTGCAGCACCTGATGGGAATTGAATAACCTCAGCTTCTGCAGAAAATCTGCCGCAGTCCTTCTGTATACAGCACTGTATACAACGGTCCCAGAAAAATGCCGCCGGCTCCAAACACTTTCACACCTGCATAGACTGACAAAAGCATCAGCACCGGCGGCAGACCGATCTGCGCACCCAACAGGCGCGGTTCCAGAAGCTCCCGTGCTGCAATACACGCGACGTAGGTAACCGAAGCAAACACCGCACCCTGAGGATTTTCATTCAAAAGCTGCCAAATCGCAGTCGGAATCAGCACAATGCCGGTTCCGATCATCGGCAATGCGTCCAAAATCCCTGCCAATAGTCCAATCCACAGACCATTTCTGACTTTTCCAATCCAAAGCCCCAAAACTGTAATTCCTGATATGATCACCAGAATTTTCAGCTGCGCCTTGCAGTAACCGCCTGTCATCCGTAAGATTCTGTCAATATTTTCCCAGATCTCGCTCTTTTTCATCCATTCCGAAAAACGCGCATAATCCCTGCACAGCCAGAACGCCGCGATCATCCCGATCCCCCAGAACGCTCCTGTCCGCAACGCAAAGCTACAGGATTTCGCCGTCCAGTCCGCAGCCTTTGGCAAAATCTCCCGACCGACAGTTTTCGCCATTTCGTCTCCCTTATCCTGAAAAAACGTTCTAATTTCTCCCCGTTCCCTCCCAAGAAGCTCTTCCGCCCTGCAACAGCCATTTTCAAACGCTATATTCACCTGATCTTTGATCGCGCCTGACTCACTTCCGATTTTTACCGCCCATGCAGTTCCCTTTGACAGCAGAAAAAAGAATCCAGCCGCAAGGATTCCAGTCAAAAGCAGCAAAAATCCTGCCATCAGGATGTCTTTTCGAATCCGCAGCCTTTTCTCTGCCCGGCAAAGCTGCGGATATAAAATTCGGACAATGAAAAAAGCAAACACAAACGGCGCAACAAGCGGCAGCAAATATCGAAGCACTGCGTATAACCCGCCTGCAAGCCCTGCAGCATAGAGCACTTTTTGCCTACAAGACCGGGCATTCTCTCTATTTTCCTCTGCATCCGCAGCGCTATCCTTCTTCTCTAAACAGCTGTTTTTTTCAAAAAAATTACCCATACCATTCTCCGTTCCGCAGATGTTTTCCCATCTCCATTGAGACTTAGTATGAGTAATTTCGACATTATTATGATATCAGGATCAGGATTCAAAAAGCGATTCGTGATATTGGGTATTCCTTTCTACTATTTTTCTGCCGCTTCCCGCACCAGATTTTCCGACATAGCGATCAGCAGAAACAGAAACGGAATGCAGCAAACCTGCTGATAACAGAAAAAGTTGTGTGCACCGTAAACGAGCACCGCCCGCAGCCCCATCAACGCCATTGGTTCTTTTTCCCTGTTTTTCCAGAAGCGACACACTGCAGCAGCCAGAAATCCGACAAACGCTGCAAATCCGATCCCGCCGGTACAGAACAGCTGGTTTAAAAATTCATTGTGCGCATTCGTCAACGTCTGATTCTGCCCGAAATAATGATGCAGTCTGCCCGCAAGATCTGTGTCTGCATAGCAGTAAACCGAATAACAGTCCGGTCCAACGCCCGTAAGCTTTCTCCATAACGGCAGCTTTGCAAACGTTTCCGCCGTGATGCTCCAGGAAAAGCCGCGGGAATTTCCCCAATATTCATCAAATAAAAGATACTGGCCCGTACTGGAAACCCCGAACCATTTCTGCAGCAGACCGGTTGTATTCGCCCAAATCGTCACCACAAAAAGAAGCATCAGACCGACCACGCCGATCACTGCAATCTTTCGCAAAGTCCGCCCACAGCGGATAATTTCTGCAGCTTCATGCTTTTGCCGGTACAACAGCAGAACAATGTATCCCATGCACACGATCAGGAAAAATACCCATGTCGCCGTGCTTTTTGAGAAAAATTCCGAAAGGCTGCCGAGCTGTTTTGCTTTCTCAGGGAATAACTCCTGCAAAATTCCGATCAATTTAAAGCTTCCAAACATCAACAGAAGCGTTTCCAGAAACCGTTCCATCCGATCGAAGCTGTCGCAGCCTGCAAGAAACAATCCCAGAAGCAAAAACACCATCGCAGCAAACGCACTGTCGCTGTTCTGGGTCACAACCGTTCCAAAGCCCAGCATGCAGTACAGCCCTGCTGCCGTGCGGATTCTATTGTCTTTTGCAATAAAAAACACTGTAGCTCCAGCTGTCAGCGCCACGCAGACATATCCGGAATACCAGGACGCCTGCCCGATGGTCGAAAGAAACAACAGCTGCCACGACTCATCCAGGCCCTGATACATTCCGAGGGGATCGATCGAAAACCGGTGCAGGATCCCCAGCAAAAACACGCCGCCGGACGCCAGCATATGTACTGCCAGCAGCCCTTTCCACCAGATCAGATACCTCGATACCAGAAAATACATCAGCACAAGAATTACCTGCGTCCGCAGCCCCATTGACCAGCCATCTGTGCCAGTCCATGCCGCCGCGCGGTCAACACTAAATAGCCACGAAACGAAAATCGCTGCAAGGTAACACAGCATGGCAATATCTAAATTGCTGAGAGAACGAGCGGCTGGGTGCGCCTGTGCCTGCACACCAGTCTGCGTCTTTGCGTCTGACTCTTGCTTGTGCATCCGCAAAAACAGCTTCGCTGCGCAGGCTTTTCCCCAACTTCCAGCCGCCAGCACGCCTGCAGGAATCAGGCACACCAGACTGACTGTCAGGAAAAACGAAAACTTCCGCACGCCCATCTGGGAATAGTGATTCTTCATATAATAAGGAAAAACCGCTGTCATCAGAAAAATCCACAGGGCGGTCAGCCACGAAACCGCAGATTTGCTTTCAAAGCGTAAGTTTGTCCGTAAGCTCATAACATACTCTTTTCCCGCTTGTCGGATGACAAAACGCAAGTTTTACTGCCTGCAGACGGATTGTCCGAATCCCGAGCTGCATGGATACCTCCCGACTCTCTTCGCTGCCGTAGCGCTGATCGCCAAGAAGCGGCATTCCCGCATGCGCCATCTGCACCCGGATCTGATGGAATCTTCCCGTTTCCAGCTCCACTTCCAAAAGTGCCCGGTTTCCCTGACATGCCAGACATTTCCAGGATAAAACCGCCTTTTTCGCACCGTTTTGTGAAGCATCGCAGACGCGAGCAATAGAAGCTTCCTTTACCAACCAGTCTGTCAGTGTTCCGCGTTTTCCGGTCAGGTCTTCTTTCGTATACACGACTGCGTAATAGATTTTGTTCATCTGATGCTGCGCAGTCTGGGTGCTTAACGCACCTGCGGCTTTTTTATTTTTGGCAAAAACCAAAAGACCGGAAACCGGCTGGTCGAGCCGGTGCACGACACCCAGATAGACCGACTGCGGCCTGCGCACTCCGACGGACGCCGTTGCCGTTGCCGATGCCGGCTGTCGGGTGCCGCCAAACGCCGAGATTTCCGTAGATTTTCCGGGCGCGCCCGCCAGCTGCTTCCCCGTCAGGTAATTTTTCAGCTCACTGACCATATCCGGCTCGGAAATCCGGGCGCTTTGAACCGCCAGTCCCGCCGGTTTTTCGCAAACCAGAATATCTTTATCTTCGTATATAATTTTTACTGCCACGTTCCCCTCATTTCCGGATATGCTTCAGACCTTGAAGCGATATCCAACACCCCAGATTGTTTCGATATACTGCGGATTGGCGGTGTCTACTTCGATTTTTTCACGGATTTTTTTGATATGGACGGTTACGGTCGCAATGTCGCCGATCGATTCCATATCCCAGATTTCCCGAAACAGCTCTTCTTTGGTAAAAACATGATTCGGGTTCTCTGCAAGGAAGGTCAGCAGGTCGAATTCCTTTGTCGTAAATGCTTTCTCTTCGCCGTTAATCCATACACGCCTTGCCGTTTTGTCGATTTTCAGGCCACGGATTTCTATAATATCGTTTGTTTTCTGATGGCTGCTCGTCAGCCTTTCGTACCGCGCCATATGCGCCTTGACGCGCGCTACCAGCTCGCTCGGAGAAAACGGTTTCGTCATATAGTCGTCTGCGCCCAGACCCAGGCCCCGGATTTTGTCGATGTCATCCTTTTTCGCACTCACCATCAGGATCGGGACATTTTTCTCCTCCCGGATCCTGCGGCATACCTCAAACCCATCAATGCCGGGCAGCATCAGATCCAGCACGATCAGGTCAAAATCCTCTTTCAGTGCGCGCGTAAGTCCTTTGTCACCCGCATATTCGATCTGTACATCAAATCCGCTCAGCTCCAGATAATCCTTTTCCAGATCTGCAATTGCCACTTCATCTTCGATAATTAAAATTTTACTCATCTGCTTCCGCCTCCCTGTATTTTCTAATCACAAAATGCAGACATGTTCCTTCGCCCTCTTTGCTGGTCGCCCAGATGTATCCGCCATGATCCTCGATGATCTTTTTCACAATGGACAGCCCGATTCCGCTTCCGCCTTTCATGGAGTTGCGGGATGCGTCCGTCCGGTAAAACCGCTCAAATATATTGCCGAGGTCTTTTGCCGCGATTCCCTTGCCGTTGTCCTCGATTTCTACCCGGATGGAATCCACCTCATCCAGCAGGCGAATATCGATCACGCCTTTCTCTTTGTCCATATATTTGATGCTGTTGCCAATGATATTGTTGATGACTTTTTTGAGCTGCTCCGGATCTGCGATAATCCGAGTGTCGGGCTCCACCAGATTGGAATAGTTCAGCTGGATATTTTTCGATTCCAGGTCCAGCCCGACGTCCTCTACGCAGTCTGCGAAAAATTCTGCAACGTTTATTCGGTGGAAATTGTACGGAATACGATTATTATCAATACTGGAATAATAGGTCAGCTCATTGATCAGCCGATCCATGTCGTTCGCTTTTGTGTAAATCGTGCGCAGATATTTGTCCCGACGCTCCGGTGTGTCCGCCACACCGTCGATAATTCCTTCCACATAGCCCTTGATCGCCGTGATCGGAGTTTTTAAATCATGCGTGATATTGCTGATCAGCTCGCGGTTCTGCTTTTCGTTCTGAATCTTTTCCTCTGTGGACTCTTTTAACCGAAGACGCATGTCCTCATAGTTGCGGTACAGCTCGCCAATTTCGTTGTCGTCCTCGGATTCCAGCATATAATCGAAGTTTCCCTCCGCGATTTTCTGCATCGCCAGATTCAGCCGGTTGATCGGAGCAAATACATCCTTATGGATCCACTGGGTCAGCACCATCGCCGTAAGCACCAGAATAAATATGATCGCCAGAAACATATCCAGCAGGAACGTCTTGGAAAATATACTCGTGATCCGCGTTACAATAAATGCGCTGCCCTCTGTCCCGTCTGCAAACTGAAAATCAATCTGTTTTACCAGCTTGCGCATATCATTAAAGTAATATGCGGAATCCGTTTCCTCACTCTCCAGCCCATACGCCGGCAGCCTGGAAAAAATCTGCTGCGCGGCAGCTGCATTTCCGGCAAAGTAAATCTGATCCCCTTTTCGGATGATAATATAGGAAGATTTATCCGCCGCTTCTTCATTTAATTTATCCAAATACGCCTTGTCCTCCAGCCGGTGCGTGTTTTCCCGCGCCTGCTCCTGAATCGTATCGAACAGCTCATCCGTCGCCTGACTGAACGCATCGATCGATTCCGACATCATGCTGTAGGCCCGCATACCTTCGTCATAGGTCGTCTGACCTCCTGACCGCATCATGATCGTCCCAATGCCCAGAAACGCGCACAGGGACAACAAAACCGGAAGCAGGATGATCGTCAAAAATGTGATTGCAAGCTTTGTCTTAAATTTCATGATCTGACAACTCCCTGTCTTTTGCTGCAGACAGTCTGCATTTTCCGACTGCGCTACATTACTATTTTCAGTATACCACATCCTTTTTTCCTTTTTATAAAATAGAAAGAATATATTTCTAAAAAATGTATAAATCTAAAAAATGGTGTTGACATTTCCGGATCGGTGACCTATAATAAACCCATGATAACGATAACAATTATCATTATTGAATAGGAGATGAAGCAATGCCGGCTTTGAAGTACAGCCGTCAGCGGGAAGCGATCAAGTGCTTCCTTATGACACGCAAAGATCATCCGACCGCAGATGTGGTATATCACTCTCTCCGTGCAGACTTTCCAAACATCAGTCTTGGGACTGTCTACCGGAACCTGACCCTGCTTGCTGACCTCGGTGAGATCGCAAGACTCCGGCTTGGGGACGGTGTGGATCACTTCGATGCTGATACCAGCCGTCATTATCACTTTATCTGCTCGGAATGCGGCAGCGTTCTCGACCTGCACACCGAATTTCCGGATTCCTTCGATTCTCTTCACGGGACATCCGTGGATGGAAACCGGATCGACGGACATGCAGTGTATTTTCAGGGGATCTGCCACTGCTGTTTAAACAAACAGCACAGTTAATTTTTTACAGTAAATCAGGCAATGAAACCCATTGTCATGAATAAGAAAGGGGATTAAAATTATGAAATTCGTATGTTCTGTATGTGGTTATGTTTATGAAGGTGAAAAGGCTCCGGAAGAATGTCCTATCTGCCATGCTCCCGCTTCCAAATTCGTCGCTCAGTCCGGCGAAATGAACTGGGCTGCTGAGCACGTTGTAGGCGTTGCACAGGGCGCTCCGGAAGATATCATCGCTGACCTGAGAGCAAACTTCGAGGGCGAGTGCTCTGAAGTTGGTATGTACCTGGCTATGGCAAGAGTTGCACACAGAGAAGGCTATCCCGAAATCGGTCTGTACTGGGAAAAGGCAGCTTTCGAAGAAGCTGAGCACGCTGCAAAATTTGCAGAGCTGTTAGGCGAAGTTGTTACCGACTCCACCAAGAAGAATCTGGAGATGAGAGTAGAAGCTGAGAACGGCGCTACCGCTGGTAAGACTGATCTGGCAAAGAGAGCAAAGGCTCTGAACCTGGATGCAATCCATGATACCGTTCATGAGATGGCCCGTGACGAGGCAAGACACGGAAAAGCATTTGAGGGTCTGTTAAAGAGATACTTCGGTTAATGAAAAATCCGGTATTTACCAAGGTTTACAAAAATTCTGAGGTGTGGCATCAAAAGCCACACCTCATTTTTTCAAACTCTTTCTCAATTCGCAAACTTCCTCTGTTTTTCCCCCCTCTGCTATGCTATACTGTGCGTAGACATGAGCCGTGCCTCGGCTCCATATTACCGCACGCCATCCTTTTTTCGCGTGCGTTACAAACGGGAGGGACTTATGAAAATATCGACAGAAATCGCCTCGGCTGCAGCGCTGGTCGGCGAAGAAAAGGCTGTAGAATATACCGCCAAAGCAGGCTTTGACGCATGGGATTTTTCCATGTTCGACATGTGCAAATATGATTGGAGCGCCGGATGCTTTTTACCCAATGACAATCCGCTCGCTTCCGATAATTATCTCGCCTTCGCGCGCAGATTAAAACAGATCGGTCTCGACAACGGCATCCTCTGCAATCAATCGCACGCGCCGTTCCCGTCCAGCGGACCGATCATCCCTTACTTAAAACGCGCGCTGGAATGCACCGCAGAGGCAGGCGGCAAAATCTGCATCATCCATCCGGACAACTGCCTGTCCGCCCAGGAAAACGCGGAAATGTACTTTGATCTGCTGCCGTTTGCAAAAGAATGCGGCGTTAAAATCGCAACCGAAAATATGTGGAACTGGGACACAGAAAAGGATCAGTCCTCTTTCGCGGCATGTGCGACCTCTGCAAGCTTTAACGAGCACCTCGACATCGTAAACGACGACTTTTTCGTTGCCTGCCTGGATATCGGACATGCAGAAATGCGCGGTTCCGGAGAAGGTGCAGCCAACATGATCCGCGCACTCGGAAACCGTCTGCAGGCGCTGCATATCCATGATAACGACTGCTGGCACGATTCCCATCAGATTCCGTTTTCCATGTCCATCGACTTCGATGCTGTCGTAAAGGCGCTCAAGGACATCAACTACTCCGGTTACTTTACACTGGAGGCAAGCAGCTACCTCGAAGCATTTACACCGGAAACGACCCAAAAAGGGCTCTGTGACCTCGCGGCATCCGCAAAAAGACTTTCCGATATGTTTGAAGCACTGTAAGGCTCCAGACCCATCCTATAGATTCAGCCGCTCTGCATCGGTTTTTCCGGCAGCAGCGGCTGTTTTTATCTATCCCCAAGCTCCTCTTTCGCCTGGTGCACGCTCTCTACATATTCCTGTCCCGGCGTCTGCATCAGATACTTCGGCGCCAGAAATGCAGCGTCATGGAGCTCTTCCAGCGCAGCCTGCTGCTGCCCCGTCGGCACTGTCGGCGCTACTACCCGCGTCTGCCACACGGACATGCAGCCGGTGTATTCTACCAGCCAGAACAGCGGCTCCATATTTTTTTCCATTCTGCCGTGCAAAGCGCCGGCATCCATCCCGGTCAGTTCAACCAGCCTGCCAATATGCGACGGCAACGGCTCTTCCACACTGCCATCCGGCAGAATCAGACATTCCCCGTTATCTTCATCGTTCTGATGTTTGTGAATAAATTCCAGCGCTGTCATGTCGTCCCCTCCCTCCGACGTTTTTTCTGCTCCCATCGTAACAAAAGCTTCCCGCTTTTTCAAGCCAAACCCCCAAAAGCCCTTTTTTAAATCCTGCCGCATAGCTCATTTTTTTCTGCACATAATAAAAAAACGGAGGCATACAGATTGAAAAATAAAATTTTTCAATCACGAGATTTGTGTCTGCGCGCACTTGACACAAGCTCGATATGCGCAAAAAATGTGCGCAGAAATGAGGGAAATTATGAAAAAACTTTCTTTTGCAGGTCCCATTCTTTTCACCACGATTTTGCTGTTCGCTGCGGCATGCGGCAAAAACACTGCGGCTGAAACCGTTCCACCCCAGACTCAGATCGCTTCGGAATCTGATTTTTCCGAAGAAACTTCGATGAACGGACAGACTGGCTCCATCACGCCGGAGAGCAGCGCCACCGATCTTATCGGAAACGCTCCTTCCGAAACGGCGTCCGGCTCCAACTCCAATGGAAACAGCGCAGCCAACGGAACTGCCGCCGAAACACAGGACGGTCTGATGTCCGGCAAAACATCCACCGTAACCGGCAAAATTCAGGAAATGAAGGACTTTATGTTCGTCGTCGTTTCCGATGACGGGACACCCCACGCATTCTCCTATGATTCCGATAAGCGACCGGACGGGCTCGACCAGATCAAATCCGGCGACCGCGTGACCGTCACCTATACCGGTATTTTATCCGAAATCGAAAGCTTTACCGGTGAAATTATTTCCATTGAAAAAGTAAAACAGTAATAAAATTTTCACAGCCGCTTCCCTGCTGCCGCATCTGCCAGCGCCGGAAAGCGGCTGTATCCAGGATTTCAATTGATGTTACAATTACGGACTTATTCCGTCCGTGCCGGATGCAGGACATCGTAGAGCCCGTTCCGGCACAGAAAATTCGCAGACCTACGAAACAGTTACCTTACATCACATATTTCATAGCAGAAATTTTCGTCACTTTTCCGTCAGCTTCCCCGGTGCTGTTTTCCGCTCCCTGTGCAGCTTTTTCCCCGGAAAAAGCCCCGACTCCATCCGACTGCAGCCGCAGGATTCCCTGAAGTTCCTCTGTGCATTCTACTGCACCACAGTCCTTTAAAAACAGTCTGTCCTTTATCTGCTCTGCCGTCACGCCCTCTACCACTCTGACACAGCCGCAGTCTACAACAGTCAATTCCTTTGCAGCTTCCAGAAGCTTCTGATCAACTGCAAGCTCGCCGATATCCCGAAGCAGCTTTCCTTTATAGGTTGTCACCTCGCTGCAGCTTTCGCAGACTGACTCAAAGGCTTCCAGCTCCGACTCCGGAATCATAGCCTGTCCGATCACCTGCAGATATTCCAACGCAGCAGCAACACCCGTCTGTGCATCCGTTACATTACCTGTGATCAGCAGCTTCTTCCCATAACGGCGCACCAGCTTCTGATCCAGGCATACATCGCCCTTTACACAGCTGCAGCCCTCCGGAACCAGAATTATTTCTGCATCCTCATCCAGAAGCAGCGCAGCAGTGTCTAACAGAGACTCTGCTACGATCGCCTTGCCTGTCAGAATCCGAATATGCTTTTCTGCAAGCTTTTCTACAGCATCTGCATCCAGCAGGTATGCCTTTCTGTCCGTATAATAAGCTGTATTTTCCTGTGCCCGGGCTGCAAACACCTTGTCTGCAATCAACTCTTTTTCGACAAAAATCGCATCATCCGGATAAACCGTCATCGCTCCGTTGCAGGTCAGCTTCCCAACGAGTGCTTTTTCGATGCTCTTTGGATAGATTGCTTTACCGTTTACGACAATTTTCACGTAGCTTTCCAGCGCTTTTTCTGCACCCTTTGCGATCTGCAGCTGCCCGCTTACCGTCAGATAGGTGGGGTCCCCCGCCGGCTCCTGGTCTGTGATCTTATAGACACCATTCTGTTCTACCAGTCGGACATTTTCATCTAATTTTTCAACTGCCATTGCATCCAGATCAACCGGATAGCGATGGAAAAGCTCCTGTGTCCTTTCCGTAATGAACACTGTCATTGCGGAAATATAGATTTTTTCATAGGACTGCAGCGTTTCCTCCGAAACCGTTCTCAGATCGCAGATCATCGTATCGATTGTCAGCACTTTTTTTTCTTCCATTTTCGTTTCCCCTTTTCATCGCTTGATTTCCGGATAATATTTCTGCAGCCTTCTGCGCGCATTTAACATTCTGCTGCGAACAGTCGCCGCCGGGATTCCAAACATTTCTCCAAGCTCTGCTGCTGTATAATCTTCAAAATACCGAAGCCAGAACATCGCTCTGTCCTGCGGCTCCAAAATTCCGCACAGCTGCATTACCATCGGCTTTGTCAGGTCGTCATTCTGAAAGGTTTCTCCCTCCCAGGGCGGCTCTGCCTGTACTCTTCTGGCACGATCAATGCAGATATTTTTTGCCGTCCGATACAGCCAGGCCCGGCGCTGATATTCTTCCAGCATCTCCAGCTGACTGCCGTGTTCCATCCCTCTGACAAAGGTTTCCTGCACGATATCCTCCGCTGCAGCCTGATCTTCGGTATATTTTCGTATATAACGCACCAGTTCCGGCGCATAGCGCCTGTATAATCCCGCTATCATTTATCCAGTTTGATCCTTTCCTTGACCGGAACGTCTTCCGGCATCCTGTACAGGAGCAGCTTTGTAATTCTGCTTTCATTAGGAAAACGAATGGCAGGGGCAAAGTGTTGTAAAAAATTTACACAACCAGGTTGCGTCCCTCTCCGCTGATAAATGCTGCGATATTTTTACAGGTTTCCTCTACGCAGCGTTCCCGCGCTTCGATGCTCGCCCAGGCCATATGCGGCGTCAGCTGCAGCTTTCCGGTTTCTTTCAGCGTCGCCAGGGGGTTATCTGCAAGGATCGGCTCCTTTTCGAACACATCCGTGCCCACTCCTCTGATCTCTCCGTTCACCAACGCCTCATACAGCGCATCCGTATCCACAACCGCACCGCGCGCCACATTGATCAACACTGCGCTCTTTTTCATTTTGGAAAAAGCGTCCGCATTCATCAGGTGAAACGTTTTGTCGCTCAGCGGACAGTGCAGCGACAAAATATCTGACTGTGCCAGCAGGGTATCCCAATCCACCCGTTCATAGTCCTTACAGTCGCTGTGTCCTGAGGTTGCATAAAAAATAACCTTGCAGCCCAGTGCTTCTGCCGCCTTCGCAACCCGTCTCCCGATATTTCCCATTCCGGCGATGCCCCAGGTCTTTCCCTCCAGCTCATACCAGGGTTTAAAATGAGCAAACCGGGGCTGTGATGCATACGCGCCGGATTTTACGTAATTATCATAATACGGCAGGTTTTCCAGCACAGAGAGCGCCAGAGCAACTGTATGCTGCGCAACTGCAGCCGTCGAATAATTCCGCGCGTTTGCCACATGGATGCCTCTGTTTTTACAATATTCAATATCTACGTTATCATAGCCGGTGGAAAGCTGACAGATCATCTTCACCTGCTTTGCATCCTTCATTGTGGATTCATTCATCGGACTTTTGTTTGCCACAACGATATTTGCGTCCGCGATCCGTTCCGCCACCAGCTCATCCGGTGTGCTATTGTAAAAATCCACCTCGCCAAACTGCTTTATCGCTTCGACGCAGACATCCTCACCGACACTGCTTCTGTCTAATACTACAATCTTCATGTGTTCCTCTCATTTCTGCGGCTCGTTCCTTCGACCGCCTGGGTTCTTTTTCATCCGGCGTATTCGCGCCGTCTGCTGTTTTCCTATAAGAGTAGCAAAAAACGCACAGCACTTCAAGCCAGAAACTCCTGCAAAAGCTCTGTCAACTCGGACTCAGCTGCCCCGGGTTCCTGCATTCTGCGGACAGCAGCGGTTTGCCCCACGCTCTCGACCTCTCTACGCACCTCCCGCTCCTGCTCATCCAGATAGTCATTATCCCGCTTTACCTGCGCCAGCCGCTCCGACATACGATTTTCCAGAAAATCCGCCAGCGTGATTTTCAGTTCCTCTGCCGTCGACGCCGTATCGATCATCCCAATCACCGCAAAATACAGATACAGACTCAAAAACGCCTGCAGATAAAACCAGATCACATTCCCAAGCGTCTGTCCGCCCATCAGCCCCATGCAGGCTCCGATTCCGTCTGCAAAAACAGACAGAAGCAAAAGCTGCCCGCCAAGTCTGTCCCAGAACCGCAGGCTGAACCGTCCGAATTTCAACTGTCGCAGAAATTTTTCCACATAAACCGATGTATTCATCCTGCCGCCGTTTAATTCGCACAGGCTGCTGTATTTCAACACGCATTGTCGTAAAATTGTATTCGGTGAAACAGAAAGATTCGCCGTTTCCCCAAGCAGCCGTTTCAGCCGCATACCCGGAAAAAATCTGCATAAAATACTAAAAAACAAAAGCGCCGCTGCTGTTCCCATCAAAAGATATCTTGTCATGCTTTCCTCCATCCTGCTTTCCTGCGTCCTGATGCCGCGCAGGTTCCGCTTTTTCTTTAGTATAAGGCCCCTGGATTCCCGGCTGCAATCCTCGCAGGCGCACAATCGATTTCCAATTTCCGCCTTTCTTTTTCACAGGAAAACTGCTATAATCCCTATCGGAACAAGAAAATCGAATTTTCGACGGCAAAACAAGGAGGATTCTATGACCTACAAGACAAAAGGTACCTGCTCTACCATGATCGATATCGAGATGGAACCGGATCAGCATACAATCAAATCTGTCGCTTTTACCGGCGGCTGCAACGGCAACTTAAAAGGCATTTCCAGCCTGGTAGTCGGCATGAAAGCCGAGGACGCAATCGCACGTTTAAAGGGTATTAAATGCGGCTTCAAGCCCACGTCATGTCCTGATCAGCTCGCCCGCGCGCTGGAAGAAATCGTGCAGGCGCAGTAATTTTTACGACAGAAAGTAATTTTGAGGAGATCCCATCATGAGTAAAAAAATCGTACTTACCGGTGGCGGAACAGCCGGTCATATTACCCCGAATATTGCCCTTCTTCCCGAACTCGAAAAAGCCGGCTACGAGGTATTTTATATCGGTTCCTATGACGGAATGGAAAAACGCCTGATGGCAGATTACCACATTCCTTATTACGGCATCGCTACCGGCAAATTCCGGCGGTATTTTGACCTGAAAAACTTCTCAGATCCGTTCCGCGTACTCAAGGGATTTTCCGAAGCCCGTAAAATTTTAAAAGAGCTGCAGCCAGACGTTGTTTTTTCCAAAGGCGGATTCGTATCTGTCCCGGTTGTGCGCGCTGCCGCTTCCCTGAAAATTCCATGCGTTATCCATGAATCCGATATGACACCCGGACTTGCCAACAAGCTCTGTATCCCGGTTGCCCGAAAGGTCTGCTGCAACTTCCCGGAAACCTTAAAATCGCTTCCGGCTGAAAAGAGTATCCTGACCGGCTCCCCGATCCGCGAAGAACTGCTGCACGGAAATAAAGAGGCAGCAAGGAAGCTCTGCGGTTTTCATTCCGACAAGCCGGTTCTGATGATCATCGGCGGCTCCCTTGGCTCTGCGGTCATCAATCAGTCCGTCCGCGAAGCGCTTCCAAAGCTTCTGGATGATTTCCAGATCGTGCACATCTGCGGCAAGGATAAAATTGACAACCTGTTATTAAAAACACCCGGCTACAAGCAGTTCGAATATGTAAAAGACGATTTAAAGGACATCTTCGCCATGGCGGACATCGTCGTTTCCCGCGCAGGTGCAAATGCAATCTGTGAGCTGCTCGCCCTCAAAAAGCCCAATCTGCTGATTCCGCTTTCTGCAGGTGCAAGCCGCGGCGACCAGATTTTAAACGCACGCTCCTTTGAGGCACAGGGCTTCTCCATGGTGATCGATGAAGACTACCTGTCACCCGGTCTTCTGATAGAAAAAGTGCATGCACTGTACGGCTCCAGACAGACCTATATTGACGCGATGGGAAAAAGCCGCCAGACCAATGCAATTCCTTCTATTCTGGAAATTATAAACGAGATAACGGGCTGAATTTCCGACATATAGAAAACAAGAGGACGCATGCTCTGCAAACCCTTCAGGGCTATATACAATAGAATGCACGCTTTGCGAGCATTCTATTGTCATGAATAAAAAGCGCTGTGCAAATGAACGATTCGGCAGAAAACAGCCTTTCCTTTTAGGAACGGCAGTTTTCAGACTCCGGATACATCAAATGCACAGCGCTTTTTCCTGATATTTGAGAGGATGAACGTGCGTCTGTCTTATCCAAGAATTTCTTCTTTTACAGCTGCCAGCTCTTCTGCGGTCGGGCTGGTCTGCTTCCAGTTGATGGTCTGTCCGTCATTTTCATATCTGGGAATCAGGTGGATATGGAAATGAGGAACAGTCTGTCCTGCTGTCGCACCATTATTCTGAACGAGGTTAAAGCCATCGCAGTGCAGCTTCTCCGTCATCTGACCTGCCATCTTTTTCGCCAGGGAAAATGCTTTCTGACACCAGTCATCCGGCAGCTCATAAAGATTTCCAAAATGCTCCTTCGGCATCACGAGGGCATGTCCCTTTGTCGCAGGTCCAAGATCCAGGATCACGCGGAAGCTGTCGTCTTCATACAACGTATTGGACGGAATCTCTCCGTTTGCAATTTTACAGAAAATACAATCTTCTTTTTTCATGTGAAAATCCCTTCTTTCTAAATACCGGCGGTATAATGCTTAATAAAAATCCAAGAAGAAAACCGCTCAACAGTCCGCCTACATGCGCCGCATTGTTCACATACGCACTGCCAAACCCTGCATACAGAGACAGGACAACAGCGAATACCGCTCTTTTCAGGGAAATTCCCGCAGCCGCTCCTTTTTTGACAATTACCAGAAAAAGCAACGCACCCGTCAGCCCGAAAACCGCTCCGCTGGCTCCGATCGATTCATAAAAGCTTCCGGTTGAAAGCTCATATGCCGCAGAAAGCAGATTTCCGAAAATCGCAGAGCCAAAATACAGGATCAGAAAGCGCACCTTTCCAAGGCATCTTTCCACCACATCGCCGCAGCAGTAGAGCAGCAGCATGTTGTTGAGCAGATGCTCGACGTCGGCATGCAGAAATGCAGCCGTAATCAGTCGATAAAACCCGCTGTGCTCATAGAGAAGATACACCACGCTGAAGCAGCCCTCCGATTCCATCCATTCTCCTGCTTTGGGCAGGATCAGTCCGATCAGAAAAAGAATGACATTCAACGCTACCAGCACCACTGTACAATAAGGGATTTGGTTCTTTGCTCTGCCAGCTTCCATCCCGTTGTTTTCCATCGTTTCCCGGTATGCCATAGCCGTTTTCCTCCTGAAATGAGGGTATCACTTACCTGTCCTGGTGTCAACGCTGTTCCTGCACTCTTTCATACCGAAAGCGCTCTCTTCCAAAGCATACCATATCCCCCTCCTGTAACTGCACGCTTTCGTTCGGAGAAAGCTTATGTCCATTGACACTCGTTCCATTTCTGGAATTCAGGTCGCGCACACTGATTCTTCCTCCGTATCCCTCCAGCCGTGCATGGATTCTGCTGACCGATCGATCTGACAGCACGACGGAAACTCTTCCTTTCAGCTTTCCGATCGTAAGCGGAAGTCCCTTTAGCACAATACGCTGCTCTTTCCCCTGCGCATTCAGGCAGTACAGCCCATCGTACTGCTCTGTCATGCTGTCCAGATCGGCAAAATAGACCGTCTCCTGACTGCCATTTTCATACAGCTGCTGCTCATAGCTGTCCCATACCATCTGATCCATCCTGCTGACCGACACTTCCTCGCATTCCTCCCCGACAGACTTGCTCTTCCGAAATCCTGAAAACAACCGCTTCCACCAGGGCTTGTGCGCTGTTTTCTGTTCATCCCCCTCTGTCATGATATCTGAGGCGTATTCAGCGTCTTGATAAGAAACGCCTGTCAAAGCACCTCGCTGCCCTACAGCTCCCGACTCTGACGTACTTTCACTTTTTCGCAGCTCTACAGGCCATTCGCCATCCGGCAGCGTTATGCGCGCCCCAACGGTACTCCTGCAGCCCCAATCTCCCGAATCTCCCTCTCCGCCGTTTCGTCCACCGCTTTCCGTGTACTCCCCTGACACACACCAACCGTGCTCCTTTCCCCGCCCGGTCTGCTTCAAAGCCGCCATCTCTTTCTCCAGAAACGGCAGAAAAGAGGACAGCACAAAGTAATCCGCCTTGGAAAGCTTATAGAATTCATACGCAAGGTTTACTGCCTGCTCCTGTCCATGATCGATATGCTCCAGAAAGAAATCCGCCAGCTCTACATACTGTTTTCCAGTCTGTAGTCCGCCTGGATAAAAAGCAAAATAAAGCTCTCCTGTCTCCACATCCGCAAAAATTACCTCTTCCTCCAGAAGAACCCCAGACTCATCCAACATGTACTCCCCCAGTTGTGCCTGTACCGCTGCTGTATCCCGGATAATCCGTTCCAGGTCTGGCGCCTTCATCCTCCGGCTTTCATACAGCCGTGCAAGCGGCTGGCGGGAAGTAATGTCATAGTATAAAAGCTCTTCCCCATCCAGATACCGCAGACTGCACGGAAGCAGCCCTCCAATTCGGTTGTGCTGCATAATCCGGTAATCATACCGCTCCGCCATATCCTTGTCCTGGCAGGGTAATACCATATAGCTATGGTTCAATTCCCGTTTATAGATCACTTTTTCCGCAATCCGATCCTGTCCAATTTTTCGCTCCATCTGCTTATTCATCCCTCAGTTCCTTTCCTCTTCTGATTCCTCTGATATAAGCCGCCGCATTCCTGACATACGCAGTCTGCTTTACCTTCAGCCGTCCTCTGTCGCCAACAGCCGCCAACCGTGCAAGCGGCGTTTCCCGTTCCAAAGTCACTTCAACCCGAAGCATTCCGGCTTTGATCTGCCTTTCTTCTTTTCCAAAAGACAGAACCTCCCCCTCCAACAGCTGATTTAACTGCCCATCCGCATAACCGGCGTCCGGGCGTTCCTGTGCCGCACTCCGAAAAGCCACTGTATATGCCGCCTGCATCAGAAAACAGCCCTGATACAGATAACTGCAAAGTCCGATCAAAAGCACAATGAAAATCGAGGCAAGCGGAAGAAGCACCGCCGCTTCTACGACCACATAACCGTCTGCTTCTTTTTTTTTCTGATATTGGTTTTTTTCCATAATTTTCTCATCTTTACGTCTGCAACAGCTGCGTAATCACCGTCGCAGCAAATAAAAACGGGGCAAACGGCAGCCTACTGTTCTGATGAAGCACACCGATCCCCATTCCGCAGCCAGCTGCAACACCAATCAGCAGACAGCCCATGCACAAAATTGAAACGCATGCTTTCCACCCCAGCAGCAACCCGAATACCAGCAGCATTCCCGCGTCTCCGCTCCCGACCTTTCCGGCAGTCAGGATTACAACGCTTTCCAGACATACCGCCGGAAGAATTGCTGCAAACATTTCCCAAGCACTCTCCGTTCCCTGCCAGATACGAATCCCGGACAGAATACATCCTGCGGCCGCGCCAGCCAAAAGCATCGACAATGTAATCTTCCGCCTTTTACAGTCCGTTACCGAACAACACACTCCAAATAAAACCGCCAATCCTGTTTCCATATTTTTCTCTCTGTCATCCGCACCGTGGACAGGCATGTCTGCCCATCTCCAGCGCCTGCATCAGCGTGACGCTTTCAATCGTCCGTCTGAGCCCGCTGCAGCTTACTGTATTATGATATCTGCTTCCTCCGTCCGTCACATAGATCAGCCGATTTTCTAACTGTCCCCTGGCAACACATACGCTGCATGGTGTATAATCTGCTGTTATTTCCTCCCGGTCTGCAAGGCGGATGGACGGATTCAAATAGAGACAGCTCCGTTCCCGGTGATAGGCTTCTCCTGATTTTGTAATATAAACCAGCTCTTCTTCCTGCCGTTCCCAGTCTTCTCCCGTCCCGTCCCCGCTGTAGCCAATCCATTTGTGCATCACGCACCCGTTTACGACATAGCTGCTCCGAAAAGCGGCTGTCCCAAATGGCGCAGAGACCGGCGTCAGCCGCATCAGCCGTACATCCGGTTCTCCATCCTCCTGCCCATAGGCATACAGTGCAAGCTGACGGACCGTCTGATGCAGCTGCGCTTCTTTGGCGGAATACGTCCAAAATACCAGAAACAGCGATAAAAGATTGGCAACTGCAAACAGGAAAACCGGCAGTACAACTGCTGCCTCCACCGTCATGCCAGCCGGGAGCGCCCGGCGAGATGCCTTTTTTCGCCCCGGACAGATCCACCTGCGTATCCATCCGGCAATTCGGTCTTTGGGCTTCCGGGAATTGAGAGCATGTTGTCCGTATTTTATACTGCTGTCCTGGAGAGAAAACAGCAGCGCATTCGATAATAGGTTTCTCCAAAAAGGCATCCGGCCCGACCCTCCCCTCTTAATCGCTTATTCATACTCGTACCGCCTTGTGATTTCATAGCTTCCGGTATAGCCGCTGACTACCCGGATACATGCCTGCATCCCGTCGATCAGCCCATCCAGCCGAAAATTGCTGTTTCCCGGCGTCTGCCGGATATCGCTCTCCATCACATCCATCAGTCCTGCAATCGCCTTTTTTGCACCGTGACATACCAGCAGCGCGCCGAGATAATCCTGATAGCTCATCCCGTCCGCAGACGAACGATAGGAATCCAGATGGCTTCTGTAGGTCAGCAGCTGAGAAAACGGCGTATTCCAGCTTTCCTCGCTTTTGACAAGCGGAATCTTATCCCCCCGCAGCAAAATTCGGACATCCTTGACACTTTCCGCGTATGCCCAGGCAAATAAAATCACGGTCGCTGCAAGATCTTTTATCTCAGGCAAGCCAAGCAGTATGGCAATAACGCCCGCTGCGGTTTCCGCCTCCGCTTTTAAGCTGCTTCCAAATAGAAAGGCTGCGTTTACAGCTTCCCGAAGCAACAAAATCTCCTGCAGCGTCTTTTTCAGATTTTCCCGATCCTGTGTCTGCTGCTGCAAAATATATTCCACCTCGTAAGCGAGCGCGCTGTTTTCTTTCTCCTTTCCGAAGCTGCCGCATTTTCTCAGGATATAAGCATACAAAAGTCCCTGATCGACCAGGCTGTTCGCAGCTTCCTTTCCATCCGACAAACCAGTTCCACTGTTTAAATGCCGCACAGACGGTCTGTCCGCCCCGGAAAGACACGCACTGGAAAGCTGCATTCCCTGCGCCGCTGCTCCCAGAATTCCCTCGCTGCGCGTCGCCCGCACCGCATCCGACGGTGTTTCCGGAATTTCTCCGTCCCAGTCTTTATCCTGAAGCTTTTTCCGGCGAAAAATCTCTTCTTTCAGCGATTCCTCGGCAGCATCCCACTCTGCTTCCAGATCGCGTCCCTGCAAATCTTCCAGCTGGTTTCCCTGCTCCAGCAACGTTTCCGCCAAAGAAAGCCCGGAAATATCCTTCATATACTGGACGATATGATACTGCAGCACCGTCCCGCCATCGTCAGTTGCAACACCTGCCTGCAAAAGCTCCACATCTTCTGTCGAAAGCCCCAGCAGGTCTTTTGCCCCTGCTGTTGGAAATTCCTCCTGTGGACGCAGATTCCGCTCCATATAACGGAAAATATGTTCTTCCGTCCGATGATAGGATGGATCGCCGGTCTGATACGCCGTATCGATAAAAAACAGGTCATACTGATCCAACATTTCCCGATGATATTCCGCCAGCGCAGAATCCAACGCCATATCCGCACAGCACTCTATGTACATTCGAATCGTGGAGATTCTGACCGCCGTCAGGACGGCCAGAATCAGGGAAAGCAAAATGCCCATAACAAGCGCGAGATACACCGTCATATAGCCAGGCGCCCCCTGCTTTCTCTCGCTCCGGGAATTATCTGCACAGGATACAGCACGATGCACGCCTGCGCACCATCCTGCCTTCTGCCTCATATCTTCCCTGCCTGGGACGTGATTTTGCCGAAAATATTCGTCACGAGCTCGGTAATTCTGTCTTTGAAAATCAGCACAAGTCCAGTTGCGACTAAAATCAATAACACGACTTCCACAGTTCCGACTCCATCTTCATTTCTGAGCACCTCATACACTCTTCTCTGCAGCTTCCATGCTCCATTCACTGCACGGTTTTTCCAATACATCAGCATATTTGTTCCTCCTCGTTTTCCTATCATTTATCGTTTCTTACTGCGCGTTCGATGCAACATTTCCCACCCCCGTCACAGTCCTCCGAAGGAGAGCCACGCCGGTACCAGAATCAGAATCATCACCACACTCAGCATCAGCAGCATCGGAAATAACAATTTTGTCTGCGCTTCCTCTGCTTTTCTCCGCGCGGCAGCTTTCTGTTCCTCGAACGCATTCTCTGCCTCCTGTCCGAGTGCAGTGATCAGTTCCCCTGTTCCCCTGCGGATGTTCTGGGCCAGCAATGCCGCGCACTTTTTATATTGCGGCAGACGGGTGCGTTTTCCAAAACGTTCCAGCGCTTCGGTCTGCGTCATTCCGCTTTCCATTTCCCGAAATGTCCGGCGCACCTCTTCGTAAACAACACCATTCTTTTCTTTGGAAAGTCTCGCAAAAATCTGTCGGATCGGCATTCCAGTCTGCGTAAGCAGCGTCAACCGCGCTAAAAAGGACGGATAGGCCAATGCGAGCTCTTCCTGCCTCGCTTCCCCTTCTTTTTCCAAATCGTGATCATATGCAAACGAAATCAAACCTGTCCCTGCTATCGTCAGACATAAAATCCACAGCCCATATGGTTCCTGATGCAGCCGCCATTTTACAGGCTGCTCTTCCAGTGTTTCCGGCAGCGCTGCCGACGCTTGCTGCAGACTGCGCTCTGCTTCCAGCTGCCGTCCTGTTTCGCGCATCAGTCGATCTGCCAGGCTGTCTCCCTTTGGCACAATCCGCACTGCAAAGGAACATTCCCGCTCCTGCTCAACACACTGCAGTCGGACGCTCAGCACTACCAGCTCTCCGCCTTCCTCCACCCACTGTTTCCGAATCTGTCCGGAAGCATCCATCAGGTCATAGCAGTCACTCTGCCAGCTTCCCGTCACCAGCCCGCCGCAGAATCTCTCCGGCAAGTCCAGATCGTCTTCCACGCTGTCCGGGTTTGGAATTGCCGCTACCCAGCGCTCCAGCTCTACCTGTGCCTGATCCAGAAGCGCTGATGCCTCTTCTTCTGACAGCTCCTTCTCCGGCACCGATACCGAAATCTTCCGCAGCTTTTCGTCTCCGACCTCAGCATCCAGTACATACGTCCGGTCTCCTTCCCCGCTGTCCGGGCGAAGCAGTTCTGTCAATGGCTCTAAACCTCCTGTCGTCAAAAAAATCTGGCAAAGCAGTGCCATCGCCAGCCCGGCGGACAGGATCGCCAGCAGGCGCTCTGTTTTTTGAACCTGAAATTCCCGATATTTGAGAGCGCCTGTTTCCCGCCCCCAGATCCGGCACAAAATTTCCTGTCCCTGCCTGTTTCCCGTTTTCCTGCCGCCTCGGTTTCGTTCCATTTTTTTCTGCAACACTACCAGCCGCAGCGCACACGAATGAAACAGTCCAACCTTTTTTCCTTTTTTCTGTTTCCACATGTCCTCTATCACGCCCGAATATCCATAATTTTCTCCGCCAGCACGCACGACGCCAGATACAGCCCGAGGCAGACCGTCATAATCGCGATTCCTGCCGGGTTATGATACAGTCCGTCAAAGAATCCCTTCGACGACACCTGCATGTAGCCGTAAAGTAAAAACGGAATCAGCATCATCACCTTCTGCTCATATTTTCTCGACGCCAGCATCGTCGCAATATCCCGCTGCGTTTCCATCCGCTGTCCCGTCAGGTCTGCCGTTCTCTGAATCATCTCCTTTAAGTTGCCGCCCAGATGCCGCGCTGTTGCAAACACCTCTGTAAAATCCCGGATTTCTTCGATGCCGCTGCGCCTGCCAAAATCCAGAAGCATCTGCTCCAGCGCCACCCGGTTTGTCAATCCCTTACGAATCAGTGCAAGCTCCTGTCCCATCTCGCTATTTTGTCCGTAAAGGACGCCGATTTCGCGTTCCACATCCAGGAACGCATTTTCTATGGAGCTCCCTGCCTGGATACCTGCCGTTACCATCAGGATAGTATCCTTAAATTGCAGGGAAAGTCTTTCCTTTCTTTTTTGAATTCTGTTCTTTTTGTCGCGTCCGTATAAAACCTTCCATACTGCCGGAAACGCCAGCATTCCAAGCCATGACCGGTAGAACATCCCTGCAAAAGCACCTGTTGCAAAAAATGCTTTGAAAAAGCAGAGTAAATATTCCTGCCAGGAAAACCGGTATTGGGAATAGTCTGTTTTATTCTCAGCCAAAGCCCGCCGCTTCCAGCTTTTCCACATGACAAAGTTCTCCTTTCTTTTCCAGTTTGCCGCTGACCTTTTCCCGCGTACTGTTTTCGTCCTCTTCAAAGGCATACAGCGTCCTGGTCGTAATCTCTCCTTCCGAAAATCCTGTAATTTCTGCGATTTCCAGTACCTTTCTGGTTTTGTCCCGCATCCTTCCAAGATGCACTAAAATATCAATTCCCGATGCGATCTGTCTTCGTATGGCAGACAATGGAATGTCCATTCCCATCAGGAGCATGGTCTCCATCCGAAGCAGCATGTCCCGCGCTGTGTTTCCGTGCCCGGTCGACATACTCCCGGCGTGCCCGGAATTGTAGGCAGTCAGCAGCTCACAGATCTCTGCACCGCGAACTTCTCCGACGATAATCCGATCCGGCCGCATTCTTAAACTGCTGCGGATCAGATCCCGCACGGAAATCGTTCTGCATCCCTCCATGTTGGCGTTTCTGGTTTCGAGGGAAACCAGATTTTGCGCATATTTTAACTGCAGCTCCGCGCTGTCCTCGATCGTCACGATTCGTTCCTCCGGCGGAATCGCCTGCGACAGCGCATTTAAAAACGTCGTCTTCCCGCTCCCCGTACCCCCGCTGATAAAAATGTTGTACCGGCACTTTACCAACAGTTCGAGAAAGCTTTTGCATTCTTCTGTAATCGACCCAAGCGCCACCAGCCTGTCCAGCGTCATTCCCTCTTCCGGAAACCGCCGGATTGTCATCGCAGGACCGTTTAACGCAACCGGAGAAAGCACGACGTTTACCCGTGAACCATCGGAAAGCCTTGCATCCAGAATCGGAGACGCCTCATTGACAACCCGGTTGCAGCCCGCCGCGATCTGCTGAATCACATCCAACAGCCGTGCAGGACTTTCAAACCGTCCCTGCCACTGCGTAAGCCTGCCGTCCTTTTCAATAAAAATCCGATCCGGCCCATTGACCATGATCTCCGTAATCCGCTTGTCCTCCAGAAGCTCCTGCAGTACATCGAAACCCCGAATCGCCGCAAACAGCTCTCTGCCGAGCTTTCTTCGCTCTGCCACGTCCAACCTGCCGATACAGTCGCTTCTGCAGAGCCTTTCATCTATCAGCCGTCGTACCTGCCCATCCGAAAAATCCAGTCCGCAGTCCAGCTTCTGCAGAATTTCCTGCTTCACCTGTACGCGGAACTGTTCATACACCGCCCTGCTCATCTGCATCCAACACTTTCTTCGTATATTCCGCCAGCTCCCCGGACGACAGATTTCCGATGTCCTTGGGCAGCTGGCAGAAAAATGGCAATTTTAACTTTTTCGAGCGCTCCCAGACGTCCGAATAATCCGTCCGTTCCAGCGTCTCCCGATACTGCGCAAGCTTCGCGGCGGCAAAGCCGTCCTCCCGTACGATCGTGTAAATCCTCGTACAACGCCGCAGGACATCAAATAATCCCTGCACCCCATCCGACAGATCCAATAGAATGACGTCATATTGCCCGTCATCCAATAAATCCAGCAGACGCCGCCATTCCTCTCTGGCGATTCCGTACAGATCGTATCCGCATGACGCCGGAAGAATAAAATCCATTCCGTTGATGCACTCCGCTGCCTGATACAGTCTGCCTAAAAACTGCTCCTTAGACTCCTGCAAATAGTACAGCAAACTTGCAAACTCTGTGTTATCCGCCTGTTTTCCAAGCATCTCGGTCAGCCCTGCACAGCATTCAAAATTCAGATACAGCACCCTCTTATTTGCCGCCAGAAGCTGTCCCATCGTCAGCGCAAGCGTTGTCTGCAGGCTGCGTCCTACCGGCGTATAAAATCCGTACACACAAGCCTTCCCTACCGTCTGCAAAAATGGCAATTTCTCTGTTTGCATCGCCGTCTCCGTGACTTTTTTGGCAATCCGGAGCACACTGCTGTACTTGCTCACGCACGGAAGCTCCTGTACCGGGCTGTTTTCTTCCTCCTGCAGCAAAATGACATGCCGTACCCAGTCCTTCATCTCTTCCCGAAAAAGCCCCTGCGCGATCAGCAAAATCTGTACCGGCTTTCGGGCGAGAGAATCCTGTAAACGCTCTGCTCCCGTAAAAGCCAACACCTCAAACGGAAAATCCTCCCGTCTGCTCAGCGCATCCATCAGCCTGCATGCATACGCCTCCTCCGGATCGCAAATCGCCAATGTCCGTCTATTCAATTGTTCGTATTCCTCCTGGTAATTTCCTAAATAACAGAATACAGAATTCAGAAAATATAAGAACCGCTAATCAGCGGTATGGACCGGGATCAGATGCCTCTGCATTGATCCCGCCTGATGGTAAGACAAAGTATAGACCGGATTTTCTGTACTGTCCAGCGCAAGATAGTACCTTAAATGTTACTTGTGACGTTTTGACAAACCTGGTATGCAATTTTTATGTATTTTTACCCCATCAAATACACCCGCACGCCGTACAACAATGCAACACCCGGTAGTCCGAGAAATCCAGACGTCAACGCACTCAGCGCATTGATTCCGACGCACGCATCCAGTCCTTTTTCCTGCAGATATCCGTTTATCAGAAAAATGGCGATCATTCCAAAAACCAGCCGCAGCATAAAATTCAGCGCAAGCTCCGCTCCCTTTTTCATAAGCCCTCCCGCCCGGACTTCGTTGATCTATATATATTCCTGCCTGTCACACAGATATTCGTATCATACGATGGAAACAACCGCAAATATTTTTTCTCCCTGCCCGGATATTCATTGTTCGGATGTATATTTCTTCCAGTTTTTCTCTATACTGTAACAAACTCCCCTGCCAAAGCTGTCAGAATACCGGGGATTTCGAATGTTACCACTTTATCTGTCCGGGAGGAACACACATGAAAGTTTCTTTTCGCATCGGCGGAAGACCGTCCGCTGAGCTTGCCTCAAAAACGCCCGAAGAAGCCTTGAGAAACAATCTGCAGCTCGCCAAATGGGAGCTGGACAATGCCTATGCCGGGTTCGAATACGCGACCGATCCTGATCTGATCGACTGCTACATTTTTCAGCTCAATGCCGCCATGAAACGTTACCGTTATCTCCTCAATCAGTGGAACGGACTTGATAAAGTCTCTGCAGGAGACGTGTAATTCGGCGCATAAGATCCTTCCTGACCGTATTTTTCACACGATACAAAAGTGGAAAACAGGAGCAAACAAAGGGGCCGCTTTTCCGATGCGCTTTCTGTAAATGTAAAAAAGAATGTGCCTTGGCACATTCTCGCGCCGAGGCGCGGTTGCCTCGGCAACCATCTACCCTTGCGCCGAGTGCGCATCCTCGCGGAGCATTTTTATCGTATGGAAACGAAGTTTCCTATACGATAAAAAAGAATCCTGCGAAGCAGGATTCTCCGCCTGCGGCGGGTCGCGCAAGCGACATTCTTCCATTCCGCCGCAGTGCGATCCGTGCGAAGCGTTTTTATTTTATAGGACGCATTTTCCTATGAAACAATAGAATGCACGCTCTGCGAGCATTCTATTGTCATGAATAAAAAAGGACCCTGGATTCCCCTTGGAACCCTTGGTCCTTTTTTCTCTCTAACAATATCCGCAATGCGTATATTCTATTGGTTGCGGCATCAGAATACCCGCACAACACATTTCTCAGAATGCAAATACCAGCGCGCCATATGCAGGCAGGTCAAAGGTGATCCGGTACGGCTTGTAGTCGCTGGGCTCTGCAGTTGCTGTATAATCGGTTTTCAGTTCTTCTCCGCTGCCGCCAAAGCGTTTTTCCGCGCTGTTTAACACCAGCTTATATTTCTTCTTTTCCGGTACCCCAACGCAGTAATCCTTACGCTCTACCGGCGTCATATTCAATACAAAAAGCAGTCTCTTTGTCTTTTCTCCACTGGTTTTACGAATAAAGCTGTAAGTGCTGCGATCTGCATCATCCGCATTGATCCACTCAAAACCGTCCCAGCTGTTGTCGATCTCATACATACAGGGATATTTTCGATAAAGCTTTAAAAGCTCTGCCACGTAATCCTGAAGTCCTTGATTCAGCTCATTTTGCAGCAGGAACCAGTCCAGTTCACGGGCCTCACTCCATTCGCGCTCCTGTCCGAACTCCTGTCCCATGAACAGAAGCTTTTTGCCGGAATGTCCGAGCATATAAGTATAGCCGACGCGCAGGTTTGCGTACTTGTCCACCTTGTAGCCGGGCATTTTGTTGACCATCGAGCATTTCAGATGTACGACCTCATCGTGAGACAGAGGTAAAATATAGTCCTCCGCATCGTTATAAGACATCGCAAAGGTCAGCGCATGATGATCATTCTTCCTAAAATAAGGATCCAACTTCATATATTCACAGAAATCGTGCATCCAGCCCATATTCCACTTAAACGTAAATCCAAGGCTGTCACTGCCGATTTTTCCGGTCACGTTTGGCCACGCCGTAGACTCTTCTGCGATCGTCATGATACCCGGATAAGTTCCACGGATTACGGAATTGAAATGCTTGAAAAATTCGATCGCGTCCAGGTTTGTATTGCCGCCGTAACGGTTCTGTACCCATTCGCCGTCTTTTCTGCCATAATCCAGATACAACATAGAGGCAACCGCATCCACACGCAGTCCGTCTACATGGAATTCCTTAATCCAGTACAGGGCATTTGTGATCAGGAAGCCCTTAACCTCGCTCTTGGCATAGTTGAATACTTTAGTTCCCCACTCAGGATGCTCGCCCATTCTGGGATCGGGATATTCAAACAGCGCCTCACCGTCAAAATCTGCCAGACCGTGGGCATCCTTGGGAAAATGGGCGGGTACCCAGTCCAAAATGACACCAATCTTATTGCGGTGCAGCTTATTGACCAGATATGCAAAATCCTCCGGCGTTCCGTAACGGGAAGTCGGTGCATAATAGCCGGTTACCTGATAGCCCCAGGAGCCGTCAAACGGATGCTCTGCGATTCCCATCAGCTCGATGTGGGTATATTTCAGTTTTTTCAGATATTCTACGATACGATCCGCAAATTCTCTGTAATTATAAAATCCATCCTCCGTTTCCGGATGCTTCATCCAGGAACCGATGTGACACTCATAAATTGCAACCGGTGCTTTTTCCGGATCCTGCGCGCTTCTTTCTTCAATCCACTTGCTGTCCGACCATTTAAAATTGGTAATATCTGTCGTAACAGAAGCAGTTCCCGGACGTACCTCCCCCTGGTTTGCAAACGGGTCGGCCTTGTACAGCTTTCTGCCGTCCGGCGTGATAATCAGAAATTTGTAAAGCTCTCCCAGACCAACGTCCGGAATAAACGTCTTATAAATTCCGCCGGGTCCCAGCTTTTCCAGCTGGTTTGCAGTCTCATTCCAGCTGTTAAACGTTCCAATCACAAAAACGCTGGCTGCGTGCGGTGCCCAGACGGCAAAGCTCATTCCTTTCTTCCCGTCTTCTACAGACTGATGTGCGCCCAGCTTTTTGTAAATATCGTAATGCGTCCCCTGAGCAAACAGATACTGGTCGGCCTCCGAAATGTATACCGTTTCCGGCACTTTCGCCGCTTTTACTGCTTTCGCTGTCTTTGCCTTTGCCATAATAACCCCCTGTTTGGATATATTTGAAACGCTCAGATAAAGTCTTTCTCCCGCAAAATAATCATGTCATCTTCATCGTAGCGTCTCCGAAGCACAATATCTATAAAGTGTCCGATCGTCTTACGGTTTGCATGAGCAATCGCCTCATCCACGATGTCACGCACTTCCCCCACCGTAACGGCATGCGAACTGGTCTGCATATCCTCGATTCTGGTATGCAGGGCTAGCCTGCCGAGCTCGTCGATCGAATACTCCTGTGTATATGCGTACTGACAGCCGTATTTTACCAGCGTTGCGCTGTCCAGCGCCGCGATATCAAACCGCGCGGTAAAGCTTTCCATCAGTCTTCCGTTTTTCTTATATAAACGGTCGATCGCCCGTTTTTCATCCAATACAAATACAATGATGCCGGTATGTTCCTGATTCAATGCGTCTGCAAGCTTCTCACATCCCTCGTTGGAAAGCTTTCCGGCTTTCTCAATGACGAGCGCGCCGTTTGCAACCTTTTCCACAAGCGCTTTTGCATCTTTTTTATTGATCAGCTCCGCGTTCACTTTGGCAACCTTGCCGGAGAAGTTTCCGTCGGACGCCTGAATTTCGCGGATCATACATTTTGTCAGTTTCAGTGTACCGGAGCCTGGCATACCGGTAATCACAACGTTTCCGGTGTACGCAGAAAGGCTGATTTCATCCAGCGCTGCGACCAGCTGGCGCATTGCGCGTTTGGTCGGGATGAACTGGGCAAAAAGCTTGCGTTCTGCCTTTGTCATGCTGCGCACACGCTCGGCTGCCTGCTGTTGAGATACTCGCTCCTGCAGTTGCTTTTCTTCTCCGGAGGTCTCCGGCTGCGGTGTAGGTGCTTCCTGACGCGATGCTTTGGTTTCTTCTGTTGCAGGTGCTCCGATCCTTTCCGGTGCGGCCTGTTTCGCATAACGCTGTACCGGCTCTGCATCCTGCGCTTCTGTTTCTGCATTCTGCTCTGTGTAGCCCTGTGCGCCATCCGCCACCGGCGGCGCTTCCTCGATCTCTTCGAGTTCTTCCGTCTCGGTTTCTCTGGACGGATCGACAAGCGGTGCTTTTGCTGCAGTCGTCTCTACAGCAGCTCTGTCTCCTACAGGCGCTTCCTGATTTTCAGCATTTGCAGGAGCTTTCTCCTCTTCTACCGGCAGGGATTCTTCTCTCTGCAGCTGTTCCAGCACGCCGTTTCTGGAGCTTTCATCAAAATCATCAAACAGGGAACCTGTCTGCTGGAGCATCCACTGTCTGGTTTCCTGTTTTCTCTTTTCTTCATTTTCCTTTTTCAGCCGTTCCCATTCCTTGAGCACCTCTTCGATGTTCATCTGGCCGGTCGTCTGGCGTTCTATCTTAGTGTTTCCCACAACAGCCTTCCTTTCCGGCTGTCTTTCCGGGACTGCCGCAGCCTTTTCCTGTATTTCCACACCCTGTATGTGTTCGATTTTGTCGGTTTCCATCGGCATCCAGGGAGTCTCCACCACCGCCGGATGGATTTCCTGCATTCCTGCATCCGCAGGATCTGTCACCGCAGGAGTCTGTTCCGGCGCGGGCTGCGCCGCGAGGATGGGTGCCTCAGGCTGCGCGTTTACCGGCTCGGCAACGTAAGCGCATGCCTCGCTGGACGATGCGACAGGTAATGTCGGTTCTACGTCAGCATACACCTGCGGTGTGCTTTGTGTAGGCTGCACGCTGACGGACTCTGCCGCGTCCACTGCATCTGCCGCCAGCTTCGTCTCTTCCGTATCGAGCTGTCCCGTTGCCTGTGCGTCCCACTGGTCAGATTCTTCAAGGACACGGGAAATGTCTTCCTGATATTCCCCATTTCCATTTTCTGCAGCGTAAACGGTCTGCTGATTTTTCATCAGGTCAGGTTCTTCTTGCTCAGGAGAAGCCGTCTTTACCTCTTCCCTGTCAACCGCAAACACGTCACGCATGCTCGCGGCAAGCGCTTCCTGTAAATTGATCGTATTATATTGTCCCATATCCATCGGTTTTACATGGATATCCAGATCTGCTTTTTCTTTGCTTTCAGCAGACCGGACTGCCTGAGTCTGTTCCTGTGCAGGCGCTTCCTGCGGTTCTTCCTCTACTGCGTTTCTGCCGCCGTACTGACTGTCGTAAAGCTGCTGCTGTGCAGGCGAAAGCGGTACATACAGGCGCTTTAACTCCATCGCCTTGAGCACATATTTGCCCTCACCGAACCAGAGGATCAGCTGATCGCACTCCTCTACACACTCCGTGGCAAGTCCGACCCTGTGATACAAAAATGCCAGCTCATATGCCCACTTTTCATTATATTCGCGTTTTTTGTACTCTTTCAAAACAGCGATCCGCTCTTCCAGGCTGATATCCTGTGCCTCGTAAATTTTATACAACAGGATATACTTACTGTTATCGTTTGGCGAAAGCTGTACAAACTGCTTATAATATTCCACAGCTTCCACAACCTGGCCGGTCTTGATCGCCAGATCGCACAACGCATAGACAATCCGCCTGTTCTGCGGACTTTTTTCATTTGCCAGAAGCAGGATCTCCCTGGCGTCGTCAAATCTTCGGTTTATCTTATAAACATCGCTGATAATTCCAAGTGTGGAGGTATTACGGACCTTTTTCCAGTCGATCGTATCCGCAATCTGTGCGGACTCCTGAAAACGGCCCTTTTTGTTCAGCGTCTTGATCTCTTCAAGGCGCAGCTTATATTCGTACTTATCCAAGGTACTCACCTCATGATTTTATCTTATCGGTCAGGTATCCGCAGCTGTGTCTTCGGTACAGAATTTCAAAATATTCCGCGAACGTTCCATTTTTCCGTCTTATATTTTTTCAAAATCGGGTATATTGCCCCACTTTTTACTTTCCTAAGTTTAACATAGCGCCTATACGTTGTCAAAACAAAAGAGACCGGATTTCCACATCCGCCCTCTTTTTTTTACTCAATTTTCCACATTTTCCCCTGCATATTTTTGGTAAAACCGCTTTAAAGCTTCTTTGGGCTCCGCAAAATTTGCTCCGTCCTCCTTTTCCGGCAGCGATTCCAGCTCATCCAGACGCTCCAACATTGCCTCCACTTCCGTCGCGTTAAACTCCCCCTCCTCCGCTTCCAGCGTATACCATTGCAGCTTTTTCTGCAGAATACGTTTCTCTTCCAGTGAATTCTTCTTTTCAGACACGTTTCTGTCCTCCTTCTTTGTTGCCAGTCATACGTTGCGAACAGTTATCCTTCCAAAATCATCCCCGGATTCTTCATACCCCTGCCTGTCAGATTACTCCTCCATACAGCTTTTTAATTTTTGTCGCATTCGGAACAGCTTGACTTTTGTGTTGCTTTCCGATATTCCAATCTTTTCCCCAATCTCCGCGCAGGAAAATCCGTTTTCATAATAAAACTTCCAGATCAAAAGCTCCTGCATGGAAAAAATCTGCTCCAGAAAGGCGTTCCATTCTGCCTGTACATAATATCCTTCCTGACCGGAATCCGGCCTTCGGGCAGCTTTTTCTTCCTGCCCTGAGCCTTCTGTCTGTATTTTCCCTTGCTGCTCATACCATTTTTTCAATTTATTTTTAGCTGTCAGCAGCAAAAAACCTTTCTGATTCGGATGTCTGCGCACCTCCTGCCATTTCTGATATGCAACCAGAAACACCTCCTGTGTCACATCCTCTGCTGCCGCCAGATCTTTTTCAACCATATGACGGACATATCGGTATACAAGCCAATAACAGTTTGTATACAGTTCTTCAAAGTTATCAAACGAATTTCTCTCCCCACTCATCATGGTCCCCCTTTGTCTCGAAACAGTCGGTCTTCAGTACAGGCGTGAAATACTTCTAAGTACCTCCTCCAGGGCCTGCTCCTTTTCTCTGGGACAACCATCAAAAATTTCATCATAAACCTTGTCTGTCAGGATTTCTCCGGTCAGAAGATAGGTAGGTTCAAGGTTCATCTTTTCATAAACGGTCAGAATCCGCGGAATTGTCAGTTTGCGGTTTCCACGCTCAATCTCCCCATAATAGGTGGTTGATACTCCAAGAAGCTCTGCTGCCTGCTCCTGCGTCAGGCCCATTATCCTGCGTTGCTTTCGGAGCCGTTCACCAATTTTGACATAAACATCCTTCTCCATGATGTCCACCTCCAGAATTTAGTCTGATATTCTTATCATACCTTCTGGCTGCACAGATGAAGAGAAACTAACTGTTTGTATTTTCCAGTATTTTACAATCAGTTAGTTTGTATTTTGTCAAGATTTTACAAACTATTTGTATAGATATCGAAATGGAAAGATAAAAAGCTCGTCTTGCCGTAAAATTTATTCGTTCTGCTTTTTAAACATATCCGGGCATAAACTTTAAAAAGGACAGTCAGGCTCTTTCTTGCGCCTGCTGCCCTTTTATCTTCGTCTGATATTTTGAATCGCCGCTTTTCTGCCGCTTTTCTCAGGAAAATCAGTCTTCCTCATCGTCTACATCCGCCGCTACCGCCGATGTCACAGAGGAAACAACCGCCACAATTACTGCAAAAAGAATGATCAGCAGTCCGCCTGCCAAAAGAAAAAATGTTCCGTCCATCTTCCGTCTGTCCTCCTTTTCCTGCCTGTAAAACAATGGGATGCACGCTCTGCGAGCATTCTATTGTCATGAATTATGATGTCTGAGTCAAAAGCCCCGGCCTTAAAGCCTGCTTCACAGAGTTCTCCACCGCTGTGTCTAAACTGTTATCAGTTTACCACAAAATCAGCTCTGTGACAATCATGATGTCAGAATCACAGGTTTCGAAAACAACCTGTGGCACACAATAAAATCTTTATAGCCAAAGGTTACGGTTCAACCTGAAATTCTGCGGTCAGCTCCGTCTGGCGGCTGTTTTCGTCGTCAAAAATCCGGCATTCTTTTTTCAAACGATACTGCCCTGCCTCCAGCCGGATACCATCAGCAGCCAAATCCAGTGTTCCTTCTTTGGTTTCTCCTGCGACCGCCTGACTGCTTTCTTTTTGTGTTTCTAAAGCTGCGTCGGAATTTTCAACAATTTCCCAACCGTTTTCTGTGAAACGTTCCAGCGTATAATCTGTTCCCCAGCCGACGGTTTCTGTGCCGCTTTCATTGACAATCCGCCAGGTAATTTCCCCGGAGTTTGCCTTTGCAACCTCAAGATAAATTTCTGCGAAACAGGTCTCTGCATTGTTGACCATACGTCCCTGTGCCGCATTCCGGTCAGCTGCCGCCCCCTGATTTTCGCCCGCATCCAGAGTATCAGCCGCTGCATCTTCTGCCTGCGGTGCAATTCCATACTCCTCACTCAGCTCTGCCATATCATAGGCCGCCATCTCCGGTCCGGGTTCTTCCGAATGCAGCCGCCACTGTGCAATTCCGGCTGCACCAATGCAGATAACGAGAGCTGCTGCTGCCGCCACTGTGCGCCGCTGTCGGCAAAAAAACAATTTTCCTTTTTGGGGCATCGCCGCTTTATTTTCATCCGAAGTCCCTGCGCTTTCCTGATACATCGGTTCCAGCGCCTCCGCAATATATCGCTCATCGATCTGTCCGATGGCGTCGAAAAGCTTTTCATTCTTTTTCACAGTGCAATCCCCTCCTTTTCCAGATGCATTTTCAGCTTCGCCCGCATCCGAAACAGCTGCGACTTTACCTTGCCCTCGCTGATATTCAAATTGCCTGCCAGCTCCTTAACCGGCTCTGCCCAGAAATACCGCCGGACAAATATTTTCCGGCTTTCGGCGTCCAGTGTTTCCAGAAAACGATTGATCGCTGCGGCGGTTTCCCTGCCCTCGATCTCGTCCTCTACACTTTTGCCGGACGGAATACATTCCTCCAGTTCGTCCAAAAGCGCCTGCGTCTCACCGCTTCCGCGCTTTTGGGCATGCCCCGCCCGATATTTACTGATCGAAAGGTTTCTCACTATTTTTCCCAGAAATCCCGCCAGAAATTCCGGTTTCCCGGGGGGAATCGCGTTCCAGGTATGCAGCCAGGTATCGTTGACGCATTCCTCGCTGTCCTCTTTATCGTTTAAAATCCGGAAAGAAATGCTGCGGCAATAGCTGCCGTATTTTCTGTCCGTTTCCGAAATTGCTTCTTCCTTTCGTGCCCAGTAAAGGGCGATGATTTTATCGTCCTCCATTGTTCCTCTCCTCTTCCGCGACTGCGGCCTGCTTTTTTGCTGAATCAATTATGCTGCCTGCAGGGGTTCCGATCGTGTAAACTACGCGGGGTCGCAATTCTGCATTTCCCGGCGCAATGTACGTTCCTACTCCTTATAAACGCAGAATTTTCCTCCGGCGTTTCCCTGTTCAGCCATTTTTTGAATCTGTTTTTCTTAAAAAGAATGTGCCTTGGCACATTCTCGCGCCGAGGCGCGGTTGCTTTAGCAACCATCTACCCTTGCGCCGAGTGCGCATCCTCGCGGAGCGTTTTTATTTCATAGGACGCATTTTCCTATGAAACAATAGAATGCACGCTTTGCGAGCATTCTATTGTCATGAATAAAATTTTAGGAGAGCCATGTGACCCTCCTAATTTTCGTTCTGGCACGCTCAGATCAGTTTTGACGAAACCAGAAAAATAAACCACGCGATACATCCGATGATTCCGATCAGGGATACCAAAATCATGATTCCGGCGCGTTTTTTGCGAAACGCGCGGATCAGTCCTGCAAGCAGCAGCACAATGGATGCCGCTGCAAGCGCGATAAAGAACCATACAAACAAAAATCCGTACAATCCCACCTGATCAATCGCAAGCACAATAAACGTCACAAGCATGACGAATTCCACGATATGCCAGAGCAGTCTTATTTCCTGTCCGCGTTCCTGACGGACGCCCTGCCGGTATTCTTTTTTCTCCTGACGGCGCTGCAGCTTCGCAGCGAGCGATTCCTCCTTCTGGCGTGCCTTCTGCGCTTTTGCCTCGGCTTTTTCCCGTGCTTTCTGTGCGGCAGCTTCAGCCTTTTGCGCTGCAGCGGCTTCTTTTTTCTGACGCCGCAGTTCTTTGCCAGAAAGCGGTTTGTCAGGCTGCAGCGGCACCACGGCTGACGGCTGCGCATCAGCTGCCTGATCGCCTGACGACTGCAGATCAGCCGCCTGATCGCCTGTGGGTTCTACAGAATTCTCTACGTTATTCTTCTCTTCTTCCATCATCCGGATTCCTCCCCGCTTTTTCTTCCGCGATTTTTTCCAGCGTCTTTTTAACTGCCAGCCTCTGAATTTCCTCCAAAATCGGAAAGCCCTTGACGCTTTCCGCTGCATAGGTCTGCTGCAGCTCATATTCCAGCGGCAACCAGGTGCTGATGTCGCTTTCGTTATGGGCGATCACAGCTTCCAGCTTATCCAGCGCTTTGTAAACCTTCGCTTCATCTGTCTCGAGCGCATTCATCTCTGCAAAAAGCACTTTCGCCTCTTCACCGGTTTTGCCCGGAAGCATCGAAAGCAGTCCGTCCACGGCTTTTCGCTCCACGCTGCGATCCTGTTCCTTTTTTTCAAATGCAGGGATATCGCCCGTTACCGCTTCTCCGAGATCGTGCAGCAGACACATATGAATTACCTTTTCCATATCGACATCCGGCAATTCCTCTTTCAACAGCCACGCCATCAGAGAAACTCTCCAGCAATGCCCCGCGACCGTTTCCCGCACGCCTTCCGGTGTAATGCAATGCCGCGGCACCGATTTTAACTTTCCGGCTTTTTCCAAAAACTCAATCAGCCATTCTGCCTGTGGTCGTTCCATACTGTTTCCACCTTTTCTTCAGTTTACATAATACTGTGACCGTGCGTCGTATTACCGTCAGTATAGCGCCATTTCCCGGTTTCGTAAAGCTGGGAAATGAGTTGACAGGAAGGATAAACGCACCATAAGATAGAATAAAATAGTCGCGCCTTTCTAATAAAACTTCAGGAACTGATTCTTTAAGGAGAACCTCTTATGAATTATGAAGGAATTTTGGAATTTCACGGAACCTGGCGCAGCTACCAGGCGCGGGTTCTGCAAAATGTCAGCCGCTATCTGTCCGACGACAAAATCCACATCGTCGCCGCGCCCGGTTCCGGCAAAACGACCCTCGGCATCGAACTGATCAAACGCCTGAATGCGAACACGCTCATTTTAGCGCCCTCCATCACGATTCGGGAACAGTGGGCAGCAAGGATTCAGGAAGCCTTTTTATGCGACGGATACGCACTGGAGGATTACGTCTCCCTGAGCCTGAAGCAGCCGAAGGCCATTACGGTCGCAACCTATCAGGCGCTTCACAGTGCAATGACCCGTTTTTGCGGCACGGAAACGCCCGGCGAGGATACCGCCCCGACCGACAGCGAAGAAGTCGATTATTCTGACTTTGACTTAGTTCGAACCATGAAAAATGCCAACATCGAACTGCTTTGCCTCGACGAATGCCATCATCTTCGCAGCGAATGGTGGAAATCCCTCGAAGCCTTCCAATCGCAGCTTTCTTCCCTGAGAACCATTTCCCTGACCGCTACCCCGCCCTATGATTCCACGCCTGCGATGTGGACGCGCTACATGAATATGTGCGGAGATATCGACGAGGAAATCACGATTCCGGAGCTGGTAAAAGAGGGAAGTCTCTGCCCGCATCAGGATTATGTCTATTTCAATTATCCGACCACAGCGGAAACAAAAGAAATTCAAAATTTTGAAGAGCGCAGCAGTCAGATGCTGCAAAGCCTGATGCAGGATTCCCAGCTGCTCACTGTGATTGAGACACACAAAGGTTTAAACGGTCAGATTTCGGATGACCTTCTTCTCGATGACCCGGAATATCTCGAGGCAATTTTGATTTATCTGCAGAGCAAAAATGCAGCATTCCCTGCGCGTCTGCAACGGCTGCTCGGGACAAAAAAGCTGCCCGCCATGGGCGTAGAGTGGATGGAACGGCTTTTGCAGGGCTTTTTATACGATGACAACGATTCCTATCTATGTGATAAGGTTTACCGGGAAATGCTGATCGACCAGCTAAAATCCCAGGGTCTGATCGAAAAGAAAAAAGTCATCCTGACCAAAAGTGCAGCAGTCGAAAAGCTGCTGACCAATTCCCTCGGCAAAGCAAACAGCATCCGGGATATCGTATTTTCGGAGTACGATTCGATGGGCAGCTCCCTGCGCCTTTTGATTCTGACCGATTATATCCGAAAAGAATATGAAAAAGCAATCGGCAATCCCGAAGCGACGATCGCGTCCCTCGGCGTTCTTCCCTTTTTTGAAATGCTCCGCAGGGAAAACGAAAAGCAGCACAAAGCAATCCGGTTGGGCGTTTTATGTGGAAGTGTCGTCATCATCCCGGCAGAGGCAAAAGAAGCGCTGCTGCAGCAGACCGACGCAAAAATCAAACTCACGTTTTCTGCCATCGGCAGCCTTTCGGAAAACGACTACTTAAAAGTGACCGCCACGGGGGACGCCCACGCCCTCACTGCAGCCGTTACTGCCATTTTTGCACAGGGCGCAATGCAGGTTCTGATCGGCACGAAATCCCTGCTCGGAGAAGGCTGGGATTCTCCCTGCATCAATTCCCTGATTCTGGCAAGCTTTGTCGGCTCCTTTATGCTCAGCAATCAGATGCGCGGCCGCGCCATCCGCGTCTGGAAAGAAGACCCGAACAAGACGAGCAATATCTGGCATCTCGTCTGCCTAAAGCCCCGGAAAGAAGTCCAGCAAAGCCCCGAAGACAGAATCAGCGAGGATTACATGCTGCTCTGTCGGCGCATGGAGCAGTTTCTCGGACTGCATTATACGGAAGATACCATCGAAAACGGCATCGACCGCCTTTCCATCATCCGCCCTCCTTTTACTAAAAGCAACGCAGCTTCCATGAACCGGAAAATGCTCGCCCTTTCCCAAAAGCGCAGCGAGCTAAAAGACCGCTGGATGCGTTCTCTCGCCGTGTACGACAAAATGGAAGTTGTCAATACCAATGAAATTCCGGATAAATATGTGACCTCTGTCCTGTTCTGGGATGCGCTCCGGGCGCTGCTTCTGACCTCTGCCCTGCTTTTGATCGGTCTGATTTTCGCTCTGGGAACCGGTTTTGCTTCGCGTTCCGCAGTCTCCGGCGTCATCGGATTTTTTATGGCTCTGTATACAGGCGGCGTCCTGATCACAGCCTTTCCAAAACTTTTCATGCTCGGAAGCCCGCTGCGCCGCCTCAAAGCATTCGGAAATGGCATTTTGAAAGCATTGGAGACACAAAACCTTTTAGAAGAACCGCACTGCAAAGTCGTATCTGGTACTTCTGGTTCTGATCATCATGTTATTTTTCTTTCTGGAGGAAGCGGACGCGATAAGGCTTTATTTGCGCAGTGTGTCAACGATTTTTTCGATGCGGTCGATAACCAGCGCTACCTTCTGGTAAGTCCCAAACGCTTCCGCGGGCTGAACGGATTTTACGTTGTCCCGGAATGTTTTTCCAAGCGCAAGGAGGACGCGCAGCTTTTCGCTAAATGTATGAAGCCGTATATCGGAGCCTATGATGTTGTGTATACAAGAAACGAAAAAGGACGCGCCATTTTGCTGGAAGGAAAAATCAAGGCGCTTGCAAACCGTGAAGAACGCTGCATCCGCCGGAAAAAGCTGAACGGATGATTCTGCCTTTCGGCTCAGAAGCTGTAAAAATGGTTACAGTTCACTCGCGCCATTCGCAAAACCGCGTCTTCGACGCTCTCCGCTGCTTCGCAGCTCATTTTTGCTTACAAAAAGGTACGAGTGAACTGTAACGAAAAAATGTTTTTTTTACCATACAAGAAAGTCTGTCTCCTTGCGGCTTTTCGGGGCGCATGTTACAATATTACCATTAATGAACGCAGAAAATACAGGAACCTGTGGGTTCCAAAAAGGAGGAACTGCAAATCCCATGATTTCATCAGATCAAATTGCAAAAAACTATGATATTGCCGGCGTCCGCAAGGCCAACCTTCCCGGTCTGCACATGCTGCTGCTTGGCTTCTTCGCCGGCATGTTTATCGCACTGGCAGGTGCCGCAGCATCTGTTGCTTCCGCAGACATCACCAATCCGTCCGCAGCCCGGATCGTGTCCGCCCTCGTTTTCCCGGCGGGACTTGCGATGGTTATCTGCAACGGCAGTGAGCTGTTCACCGGTAACTGCCTTATGGTCATTTCCCTGCTCGACCATAAGATCACCTTTAAGGCACTTATGAAAAACTACCTGTTTGTTTATCTCGGCAACCTGATCGGTTCCCTGTTTGTGTCCGTTCTGTTCGTATACGGACATATTCCCGGGCTGTATGACGGACTGCTCGCACAGAACATGGTAAATACCGCTGTCACAAAGGTTTCCCTGAGTTTTTCAGAGGTCTTTTTCCGCGGTATCCTGTGTAACGTTATGGTCTGCGTAGCTGTCTGGATGGGAATGAGCGCAACCCACGTTTCCGGCAAAATCCTTGCCGTATACCCTCCGATCTCCGCATTTGTTCTCTGCGGCTTCGAGCACTGCGTTGCAAACATGTTCTACATTCCTGCAGGCATGATGACCGCATCTGCATACGGCATCGCAGCCGAGGGCTTAAATATCGGAACCTTTATCCTCAACAATCTGATCCCTGCCACCATCGGCAATATCTTCGGCGGCGTTATTGTGGTCGGCTGCCTGTACTGGTATCTGTTCCTTCGCGAGAAAAACTAAGCTCCCTTTTCTTAAAAAAGAATGTGCCTTGGCACATTCTCGCGCCGAGGCGCGGTTGCCTCGGCAACCATCTACCCCTGCGCCGAGTGCGCATCCTCGCGGAGCGTTTTTATCGTATGGAAACGAAGTTTCCTATACGATAATAAAGGGCGTGTGAAAAAATGAGAAATCATTTTGGAGCACGCTCCTTTTTATGCTCTTTTAGGTCAAATCGTAGAATTGAGGAGAGATTCAGAGCATACTTCCCCCTTTATAGCGATCCTCCAAAATTTTTATACTATTACACAGCAATTTCATAATGCTCTTTTAACTCATTCATCATACTGTGTTTAATGTAACCTTCATTCTGCAATCTACCAACCACAATTCCAGGTGCAATGCCTAACATTTTTGCAAATGTTCTTATACTAGTAGTCGAAAATCTTGCCTTCTCAACAAATTCATCAAAAGCTTCCTTTGATATCAATGTATCCCTCGACCACGCATCTGCATCTTTCTCATCCTGATCAGTTGTTCCATCTATTTGTCCAATATGTCCTAATACAATATGTGCCAATTCATGGAATAAACTAAACCAAAACTTATCCGCATCTTTTCCTCTAGCGGTAAGTCCTACAACTATTTTATTTCCATCCATAAAAGAAGCTCCTTGAAGAAAGGATCCTTTCAAATGTGGCAAAAAAATAAGTGCTATTCCGCATTCAGCTAACATATTCTTTATCCTAGGGCAAAACTCCTTAGGTTTCAAAACTGTCATGGATCTGATTTCCGGAATAATACTTATCAATCCCCTGATATTAATTGGCGATGTTTCGATACTTCTTGCTTTGATCTTTGCTTCCTGTGCCCAAGCTAATAATGCAAAATCACTCTTTTCTGTTACCGCAAGTCTTCTACATGCAATTCTAGTAATCTGCTTATTTTCTAATAATGATAACTCAACAACCTCAAAATATTTTCTAAGATTAATAACTTTTTCCTTTGAGTCTCTGGTTTCTGGAATCCATCCAAACTTAGCCATTTCACTGTAAGGTATTTGCTTGGCTAAAGCTTCATCTGCATCCATTGCATTTTCAGCTTCAACTTTTATCAACTTCTCTCTATATACTGCCTCAAGATTATTCCAAAATTTTGCAGGTACTCCTAATACAACTTCTAATCTAACAGCCACCTCTGGAGTCAGCTGAACCTCACCATTAATGAGCTTGCTAATATGCTTTTCGGACATATCCATCCTTGCAGCAAACTCTCTCTGACTCATTCCTTTGTCATTTAGCTGCTCCTTAATTGTCGCTCCGGGTGGTGTTGCAATAAAACTGCGACTTCTCACCATAGCGCTACCTCCTATTCACTTTCCTCTTTTTAATGGTAATCTACTATCTCCATTATATTCGCCACTTGAATTTCATTTCCATGTTTTTCAAATACCAATCTATACGGATGCACCAAGTCAACTGCATATTGCCCTTTCCGATTATTGGTTAATGGATGACACCTTCCAATGTGATATTGGATCATTTCTTCTACAGTATTTGCAGCTTCAATTTCTCCTATACGCATTTGGATTTTTTCTGACATTTCATTTCCATATGTTCTATCGGATATCTTGGCATCCGTACAAACCTTTTCAATCTTCTTATTTTTGTACGTAATATCCAATACATCATCCCTTTTTTAAATTTACCTTTGAGGTAAATTTATAATAGCGCACAGGAGCAAATTAGTCAATCTATAAATTTACCTCAGAGGTAAACTAATAGTATAATAATACCACTACCGGTCATGCCAGCGATCCCCACGCTTCGCATGAATCTATGAATGACATGACTTACACAAAGCAATCAGATTGCTCCGATCATGTGTGCCACCTTCACTCAAATGTGAACTTCCTATAAAACTAACTCTCGATAAGCAGAAATGGCGTATTTCCTATATTTTCAGCAAAAAACGAAGAGTTAATTAGCTCTCATAAAATTACTGCCAAATATGCTGTAAATGGCTTAAAATAAGCATTTTAAGAAAACGAGAGTTAAAATATCAGGAAGTTCACATCAAAGGAAGCTTGTGATGTATCTCCTCCACCAGAACTGCAAGTCCACGCTCAAAGCATAACTCACAGAACGGATGCTCTGCATCATACTTGTCACGGATTCTCTTCCACTGGATGCGATGTACTGTTCTATAAGAAACATTCAGCTGCTTTTTACCTGGATCCGGCTTCAAGTAAAGCCTCTTTTCATTCTGTTTCAATCTTGTCGAGCTCCCCGATCTTAGCTTATTTCATATACCCTTGAATTTTATCTATCAATGTAATATCTGCCGGTAACCAGGCAACACTGTCTAACTGATCCCTTGTAAGCCATTTTGCCGCCTCTGCCTCTTTTAACTCAAGATGGCCTTTTGTAACCTCCGCCCAAAAACAATCCATCGAAAGATGAAAGGTTGGATAATCAAATTCAATTGTATCGATCCATTCACCGACCTTAATTTCTGTATCCAGTTCTTCCATAATTTCTCTTACAAGAGCCTGCTGCGGTGTTTCTCCCGGTTCTACTTTTCCACCCGGAAATTCCCAGCCCCCTTTTAATTCTCCATAACCTCGTGCCGTCGCAAATATTTTATTCTTCTCTTTTATGTTGTCGCAAATAACCGCTGCAACTACTTTGATTGTTTTCATGTCTTTTATTCCTCCAACCATTATGCCATAATATGTGACTGTAAGTATCTTAATAAATCCTCGCGCACTGCATGATGCATTTTCATAGTGACCTTCGTAATTGGCTGCATGCGGCCACGATTATCTTCCTTTTGGGCATTTCTGGCTTCTAATACATCAAATTGTCCCATATAGTAGAAGCTGGTCTCCGCATCTGATTTTTTTACAAATAAATGCTTTCTATCTGCTCCAAGTACATCCTTCATATAGGAACTATCCAGACCTTTCCCAATCTGAGAATCCCATTTAAAAATCAGATTATCTTCAAAGGCATCTGCATAATCCGGTTTTCCATCGACATAGTTTTTTTCATCCTGACTTTCTTCTTTGTGATAGGTAATAAAAATAAAAACATCATTTTCAATTCGTTTCATACCATACATAATAGAAGATAAATCCCTACCACAATTCATAAGAAGGCTTACATCTCTTCTGGAATACTTTTCATATAATACAAATGGATCCTCCGATTTTAGCCCCGGTAAATATTTTTCCTTATATCTGGCAATGCCGACTTTTATAATATCTTCTACCTGTGTATAGAACGGAATATGTGTAAGCCTCTCCGTATAGCTTTGCAGTCTTTTGATCATTCCTGCCGGATCGTTTTCCAGAATATCAATCTGACAATATTTCTGATATTCTGCTTCTTTACTTACAAAATGTCCCTGCAGCACCTGGACTGCTTCCTTTACCCGGGATGTGCTGATTTCAATTCCATAAGTATTTTGATACTCTTTTATAAAATCTGCCACCGCGATATGATCTCTATGGAGCAATTGACTTAATATTACAAGCTCATCAGGACGCACTCCAGAAAGAACTGTTTTGGACAAATACTCCAGCGTTAATTTCTCCTGTTCGTTTAGCACATTCTTGTATTTATCCTGTTCCATCGCCACCATAAAGGCATCATATGTCTTATATTCTCTGATAATTACCAGTGGGTCAATTTCCTGATTTTCATAGAAATCATACAGAAGCGGAACCCGTCCTAACCGATTCTTCAAAGAAACATAGCTTTCTTTGATCAGTGTTTTCATCCCTTTGATCTTGTCGATAGACTTAAATATCTTATCCTTGGAAATCTCATCAAAATGAACCGTTGATGCACCGGGTATTGTACTATTCCCACTGATTACATATTTGCGGATTACATCCGCGTTATAGGAACGGTCTCCTGATAAAGCTACCGGAATCATAAAGTTATTATTGTAGTTTCCGATAAAGTCCAAAATAACAACGTATTCTTTTCCAGGCGCCTTTCTAAGTCCTCGTCCCAGCTGCTGAATGAATACAATCGGAGACTGGGTCGGCCTAAGCATAATAACCTGATTCACCTCAACGATATCCACGCCTTCATTTAATATATCTCGTGAAAAAATATAATCTAAAGGCTGCATCTCTTGCGTTGCATCCGTTTCCTCCATTGCCAGTCTCTCAAATGCTTCCTGCCGTTTTTCTTCACTGTCCTTACCGCTAAGAGCAACTGTACGATATCCGCATGCATTAAACTTTCTCGACAACTCTTCGCACTCTTTTACACGACTGCAAAAAATAAGCCCTTTTACACGCTCACCGCTATATCCGTAATACTCTGACTGCTCAATGATATGCCTTACTCGCTCATCACTGGTAAGCTGATTGAATTCTTCCTCTGTCAGCTTTGCCGCCTGCAATGTTCTGTCGTCCAGAGAAATAATCTCACTGATGCCAAAATAATGAAATGGACAAAGCAGATTATCTTCCATTGCCTGCTGCAACCGGATTTCATGGGCGATTTGATAATGGAAAATCTCATATATATTTTTACCTTCCTGATTATCCTCCCTTTTATCCGGTGTCGCAGTCATTCCCAAAAACAACTTCGGCTTAAAATAATGAATGACTTTTGTGTAAATATTGTTGGAACTATGATGAGCCTCATCCAGAATAATGCAGTCAAAGTCATTTGGCTGGTACTGGAACAAATGTGTGTCTCTATTCAAGGTCTCTACTGTTGCAAAAACATAATCTTTCTCATATTCATAGGAACCAGCTCCCACTAATCCCATTGTCACTTTTTTATCAAAAACTTTTTCAAAGGAGTTTTTTGCCTGCTTTGCAAGTGTTACTCGATGAACCAAAAATAGCACTCTTTTAAAGCCAAGCTCACGCATAGCAAATGCAGAGGCATATGTCTTTCCCGTTCCCGTAGCTGATATAAGTAACGCCCGCTCTTCCCCTCGCTCCAGAATCTTTCTCAAATTTGCAATAAATCTCTCCTGCATGGAGTTTGGCTTTAATCTATATTTTTCCAGCGACAGGATTTCTTCGCTTTTTGCGATTTCTCTCTGGTGTTTTACGATATTATAACGTTCTTTGTAAACTTCATAAAAATCATCATAGGGCAAAGCATACTCACAGTCCCAAAGATTCTGAAACTCGTATACAATTTCTTCTGCAATCTCGCCACTTTCTGTAGAAATCAGTTTTGTATTCCATTCTTTATTTACCGTCAACGCCGCACTTGTCATATTGGAACTTCCGATGATGATCCGGTAAATTTCTTCTTTTTTGAAAATATATCCCTTTGTATGAAACCCATTTCCTGCTGCTTCCACATCGTACATCTTCAATGTAATATTTTTTAATCCATTGAGTTTCTCAAGTGCTCTCGGTTCGCTGAAATTCAGGTAATTTGTCGTAAGGATCTGCCCCTTAACGCCCTTTTTTTCAAGCTCTTTTAGCGTCTGCAGGAGTGGTGTCACACCGCCCAACGTGATAAATGCAACGCTGATCTGAAACTCTTCGCAGCACAACAGCTCATCCTCCACGGATGAAATAACCTTCTTCCCCTCTTCCGGATTATTCGATACAAATGCCGGCTTATACGCTAGATTTGCTGCAGAAGAACCATTTATATAAGCGGCGCTCAGGCCGCTTTTCAATTCATTGATCACATTCGCATTCACCGATCTAATTCTTCCTCTTATTTCAAATTTTTAAACGCCTGTTAAAAAGAATCTCTTGTTCTTTATTATACCTTACATATAATAAATTGTCATAAATAACTTCCCTGAAATCCGATTTCTATTTCTGTTACCACAACATTGTGTATTCTTTTCCACAGCAGTATCATCTGCTACATTTTTGAAATAATTTGTCTCGCAACATATACTCCACTTGCCGAAGCGTGAGACAGAGAATGCGTAATACCGCTGCCATCACCAATAATATAAAGTCCTTCATGGCGAGTCATCAGGTTGTGGTCCAGCTCCACTTCCATGTTGTAGAATTTTACCTCTACACCATACAGCAAGGTATCATCACTGGCAGTTCCCGGTGCAATTTTGTCCAGGGCATAGATCATTTCAATGATACCATCTAATAAACGTTTCGGAAGGACAAGGCTCAGATCACCTGCCGCTGCATTTAAAGTCGGAACAGTAAAGGATTCGCTGATTCTTTCTTCTGTACTTCTACGGCCTTTGATCAAATCCCCAAAACGCTGGACAATCACGCCGCCACCCAGCATATTGCTTAATCGAGCAATACTTTCTCCGTATCCATTCGAATCTTTGAAAGGCTCTGAAAAATGCTTTGCAACAAGCAACGCAAAGTTTGTGTTATTTGTCTGCTTTGCCGGATCCTCATAGCTGTGGCCGTTAACAGTAACAATGCCATTTGTATTTTCGTTTACGACTTCTCCTTTTGGATTCATACAGAAGGTACGCACCAAATCTTCATACTTTGAGGTTCTGTACACAATCTTGCTTTCATATAATTCATCCGTCAGATGTGCAAAGATTCCTGCCGGAAGTTCCACTCGAACTCCGATATCCACGCGATTCGAATTCGTATTAATATCCAGATCCCGACAGACATTTTCCATCCATTTACTTCCACTGCGCCCTGCGGAAATAACGCATTCTTTACCATCATAACAGGAATCTTCATGATAGATTCGATATCCGCTATCCAGTTTTTCTACTTTATCAATGAAACAATTGAAATGAAAATCAATCTTTTCTTTCAGATGATCATATAAACGTTCCAACACAATATAGTTAATATCTGTTCCCAAATGGCGAACCGAAGCATCCAGTAAATGTAACCCGTTTTGCATGCAACGCGTCTTCAGGCTTGATCCTGCAGTAGAATACAGTTTTGTTCCTTCTCCACCAAAAGCAAGGTTGATCTTGTCTACATATTCCATTAATTCTAATGCAGATTTTTTACCAATATATTCGTATAGCGTCCCACCAAAATCATTGGTGATATTATATTTACCATCTGAAAATGCGCCTGCTCCTCCAAAACCACTCATGATAGAACAGTTTTTACAATGAATACAGGATTTCACTTTGTCACCATCAATCGGACAGTGGCGTTTTGTTAATTCATTTCCCATTTCAAAAACAGCAATTTTTAAATCCGGTCTTTTCTCTAATAATTCGTACGCAGTAAATATTCCTCCCGGTCCTGCACCTACAATTACAACATCGTACATTATGTTTCCTCCCATACAATATTCCTTCACAAAAAAAGGTTGACTACGTAACATGTAGTCAACCAGTTTGGCGGTTGGTAGAAACGTCTGCCCATTTTGCAGACTTATACTCGAGCAATTATACCTGAAATAGCATTCTAATGCAAGAGAATAAGCTTTTTTATTTACAGATGACCGGCTGTCCAGTCGGTATTAAGATTTTTCGTTATCTGGTCGCAAAACTTCGCCGGGTATCCCCATTTTATCATAATGCCATCGCTTTAAAACCTTCCATCGTCGTATAAAGCATCAAAGTCATGTCCATCCCAACGGTAATTTGCAAATACAGGAAGCTATTATTTTGCTTAATGTGCGGCGTATGAATAATATCCGCAACCGTGCGGAGGAAATCATTCTTCATGAACTGGTCTATGATGAGAGTGGAGGAAGATTTTGGTGAGTCTATGAAAGTTTACAGGCTGTGCTTTTAGGCCGTCTCACAATGGCAGTGCCCCTTGCATCATTTTATTATGCGGTACGCCCAACTTTAGAGTAAGCCTAAATAGCGTAATCCCTTTTCTATTCCATTATCATCAATATCAGCTGTAACATAATCTGCAACACTTTTTACAAAATCGTCGGCATTTCGCATAGCAATGCCTTCTTGGACATATCGTAACATTTCTATATCATCAGTGCTGCTGTGGAAAAACTTTAAAATTTCTCCTGTTTCTTTTATTGGATTTTCATAGAACACATTGCCTTTCAAATCGTAACAAAGTTGACCATTTAGCGTAATATAGGCGTCAAACTTTATATCATTAACAGGCAATCTATCTATTTCTGTCGAATGTCGCCCTGTTGCAATTACTCTATCTACATGAATATCTGACAATTGGTACAATGCCTGTCTTGTGCTGATTGGAACGTCTTTTATACGGTGCGATAAAATTGTTCCATCAATATCAAAAAAAATAGCTTTAACCATAATACCTCCGCAACTCTGAATAATCCGGTCTCCATGTCCCCACTGTCCGGAGCTGCGGAAACATACAGCTTTTGTATGATGCAGGTCTTCTGTGACAGCTGCTGGCTCGCCATTAACCGGCTGAAATGTACCAATGAGAAATGCGAAGGCTTCATAATGAACTGCCAGACTGTATGATTTCATACAAGCATTATGATCCTGATATCATAGAGGATGTGGTGGATCAGCCAAAATGAAGCAAACATAGGCGGACAGATGAGATCGTTGGAGAAGCAATCCAGCTGAAGCAGGAAGTGCCAAAGAGAAGTGTCCGCCAGAGAAATTCGAGACCAGCCTTTGGAGTGGCTTGGTGGACTTTGCGACTGTATATGCAAAGGACGATATCCGCTTCCCCTTCAAAACGGGACAGGAAATCCGGGCATAAGGCTCAAAAGGAACTCCTCACTACCATGATGGCGGTGAGGTGTTCTTTTGCGTGTTTTCTATAACTTTTTATTTCAAGAGCTGCTTTAGATCTTCCTCCGGCGTGGAGATAGGTGTAATGCCGAAATTCTCCACGAGATAACTCAGCACATTGGGCGATACAAAAGCCGGGAGCGTCGGTCCAAGACGGATATTCTTAATTCCTAAATACAGCAGCGTCAGCAGGATACATACTGCCTTCTGCTCGTACCATGAGAGTACCAGAGACAGCGGCAAATCATTGACGCCACAGCCGAAGGCATCCGCCAGCGCCAGTGCGATCCTGACTGCGCCGTAGGCATCGTTGCACTGACCAACGTCCATAAGCCGGGGCAGACCGCCGATTGTGCCGAGGTCAAGATCGTTGAAACGATATTTGCCACAGGCCAGCGTCAGCACCACGGTATCGGAAGGTGTCTGCCTGACAAACTCAGTGTAGTAGTTGCGTCCGGGACGTGCACCGTCGCAGCCACCAACCAAGAAAAAGTGACGGATTGCCCCGCTCTTTACAGCTTCAATCACCTTATCCGCCACACTCAGCACCGTGCCATGCCCAAAGCCCGTCGTAACCGTACTTCCTCCGTTGATGCCGGTGAATGCTTTATCTTCTGGATAGCCGCCCAGTTCCAGCGCCTTTTCAATGACAGGTGTAAAGTCCTTCTCCTCACCGATGTGTGTCAGCGCAGGATAGGACACCATCGCCGTAGTAAATACCCGGTCAGCATAGCTTGTTTTCGGCGGCATAAGACAGTTGGTTGTGAAAAGAACAGGGGCGGGGATATCTGCAAATTCCTTCTGCTGATTCTGCCATGCCGTACCGAAGTTACCTTTCAGGTGCGAATACTTTCTCAGTTCCGGGTATCCGTGCGCAGGCAGCATCTCCCCGTGGGTATAGATGTTAATGCCCTTGCCCTCTGTTTGCTCCAGCAGCAGTTTCAGGTCGTGTAAATCGTGACCTGTAATGACGATGAAAGGTCCCTTCTCCACGGTCAGCGGAATCGTAGTCGGTTCAGGAGTGCCGTATGTTTCCGTGTTTGCCTTATCCAGCAGTTCCATGCACTTGAGATTTTTCTCGCCAACCTCCATGACGATGGGCAGCAGCTCATCCATACCCCAATCTTCTCCGATAGCAAAGAGTGCTTTTGCAAAGAAGCGGTTAACTTCTTCGTCAGTATAGCCCAATACCATGGCATGGTGCGCATAGGCAGCCATACCGCGCACACCGAAAAGGATCAGAGACTTGAGGCTGCGAATATCCTCCCCGGCATTCCACAGCAACGTCATGTCGTAATCATCGTTGCGACCGCAGCGAGATGCGCAGCCGGAGCAATTGGGAACCAGCCGTTCTTTTTCGGCGTGTACCCGGTTAATCATTTCCCGTATCGTTTTTTCGTTAAAGTTCACATTGGTGACAGTGGTAAACAGCCCTTCCATCATCAGCCGCCAGGTATCCGATGTTGCCTGCGTACCGCCGTCCGTTGACCGAGCCAGCCCGATGAGAGCCCCAGTCAGTTCATCCTGAAGATGCGCCACATCGGAAGTCTTACCGCAGACACCGGCTTTTCCTGTACAGCCGGTACAACCCGCTGTTTGTTCGCACTGATAGCAGAACATTTCGTTATCCATAATTGGTCTCCCTTTTGTTGTAAAAATATTCTTATTCTTCCTTGAGACTGCCGTTCACCGTGACCGTGACCACCTGCCACGGAATGAACTTTCCGCTTTGCTGAAGCGCCTTTTTCGTTGCCATTTCCAATCCGCCGCAGCAAGGCACTTCCATACGCACAACGGTCACGCTTCTGATGTCGTTGTTTCGGATGATCTCCGTCAGCTTTTCGGAATAATCCACGCTGTCCAGCTTGGGACATCCTACGAGGGTGATATGCCCTCTGATGAACCGCTCGTGAAATGCGGCGTAGGCGTAAGCCGTGCAGTCGGCGGCAATCAGCAGTTTTGCACCGTCAAAATAGGGTGCGTTAACCGGAACGAGCTTGATCTGGACAGGCCACTGTGAAAGCCTGCTAACCGGCTCTGTGTGCGGCGCTTCTTCGCAGGCACATTCCGTGTGCTCAATCTTCCTCGAATGGCTCCCCGGACAGCCACAGGGCAGTTTCATACCTTGCTTCTGCATCTTCTCTTGCTTATTCACCAGCACCGCCTGCTCATCATAGGCTGCCGCCTCACGTTCCACAAAGGTGATCGCTCCCGTAGGGCAGGTCGGCAGACAGTCTCCGAGACCATCGCAATAGTCGTCCCGCAACAGTTTTGCCTTTCCGTCCAACATGCCAATGGCTCCTTCGTGGCAGGCATCAGCGCAGGCACCGCAGCCGTTGCACTTATCCTGATCGATTTCAATGATCCGTCTCTTCATGACAGCACCTCCTTGCTTTCTTGTCTCTATCATAGTATAGTAAAATCAACAAGTCGGTTGATATTTCAACGAAAGTGGATTCTTATGAAAGATTTTTTATCCGTTATCTGTTCCTCTCAACTGTTCTCCGGTGTTACGGAAACAGAGCTTACCGCAGTTCTCGCCTGCCTTGATGCGAAAAAAACGAGCTTCCCGAAGGAAGCCTATCTTATGCATACCGGAGATACGGCGGAAGCCATAGGTTTTGTGTTGTCGGGAAACGTTCTGACAGTTCAGGAGGATATCTGGGGGAACCGTCATATTCTGTCCAATGCGGGACCGGGGCAGACATTTGCTGCCGCATTTGCCTGTGCGCCGGGTGCCGTGCTGAATGTCAGCGTGGTTGCGCAAACGCCTGTCACGGTGATGTTTCTGAATGTCAGGCGCATTCTGTCCGTGTGTACCTCTGCCTGCTCCCATCACAGCCGGATTATCCGCAATCTTTTAGGAGAGCTGGCAGATAAAAATCTGATGCTCAGCGAAAAAGTTTCTCATATGGGGCAGCGGACAACAAGAGCAAAGGTTATGTCCTATCTCTCCGCTCAAGCGCAAAAAAGCGGAGCCTATGAATTTGATATTCCTTTTTCCCGTCAGCAGCTCGCCGACTATCTCGCTGTCGAGCGCAGCGGACTGTCCGTTGAACTCTGTAAAATGCGTGATGAGGGACTGCTGGAATTCCACAAAAGCCATTTTGTGCTGAAGGTGTAAAACACCCGGTTGAAATTGCCGTGGGCATAAAAACACGGACGCTGCAACGCACAGTTCCACTTCGAAAGTCACTGACATCTTCTAGCGTTGCTGACATACTGCCATTTATTATTCCGTATTTTAGAGAACATCGTGTATCTGGAGCTGCTGCGCCGGGACTACAAAGTGACAGTCGGCAGAACCGGAGACAAGGCGATCGACTTTGTATGTGACAAGAGTGGAGAAAAACTGTATGTTCAGGTTGCCTATCTGTTGGCATCCGATGAGACCGTTCAGCGTGAGTTCGGTGCGTATAACAATATCCGCGATAACTACCCGAAATATGTTGTCTCTCTGGATGAGTTCGACAGGAACAGAAACGGGATCAAGCACCGCAACATCCGCGATTTTCTGTTGGCAGAGGAATGGTAGATAGGTGATAGATAAAAAGAACGCCTTTCTAAGAGTTATTTCTCTTAGAAAAGCGTTCTCAATAAGTACAAATTGTCTATTTCTTCTTTATCATTTTCTTTTTCATCACATTATGTTCCAACCCAACCCATGCTATCTCAGCAAATATCACTATCACAAAAATAACCGTAGCCACCTGAAGCGCAACGCCATCCAGTTTTTCAATAAAATATGCCACAATTGATAACGTAATAAAAAGCGCACAACCCAAAATAATAAAATTCCTGCCATGTCTATGGTTCCATTCAGTAACACTTGTCAGCTCATCTTCACGAGGTGGTTTTTCTCCCGTGTTTATTGCTACTGGTTTTTCAGCCCTATACTGCCTTATTCCAAGTATGATAAAAATAAGTGAAACCAATAATGAGATTACCAAATAGATCATTGTAGCAGCCAATCTGCTATATCATGAATTTCAATTCCTTCATAGCTATATTTTGGATGCTTGGTTCTGGCAATAATCATTTTCGGATAAGCATCTCGGATCTGAAGCAGAGGAGAGCATTCTCTCTCAAATGTTTCCTGCCCGGAAATGTTGTCGCTGACCTGAATATAAATCTTCTCGCTGCCTCTCTGAGCAACAAAGTCGATCTCCTTTTGATAGAGCTTGCCGACATAGACATCGTATCCACGGCGAAGAAGCTCGATGCAAACGATGTTTTCATATACTCTGCCGTAATCCATATTTCTGCTTCCCAGTATTGCATATCGAATACCACTGTCACAAAGATAGAACTTTTCAGAGCTTTCAAGGTATTTCTTGCCTCGGATGTCGTATCTCTTAATATCATAAAATACAAAAGCGTTGCACAAATACTTAATGTACTTGCCGACGGTTACATGATTGGTCGGAGTCTCATTTGCTGTCAGCAGCTGACTGACCTTATTAGGAGAAGTCAGGTTGCTGATATTATCCATAAGGAATTCGCTCAGACGTTGTAAAACCAAAGTGTCCGGGAGCGCATATTTCTGCACCAAATCCCTTGTAACAATCGTTTCGTAGACCTCTTTGATATAGTTTGTTCTGTCTTTTTCGGTTCTGTAAGCGTAAGAACCTGCTAAACCGCCTTTGATAGCGTAATCATCAAAGAGTTTATCTTTATCACTAACATCATCATAATATTGGCAATATTCCTGGAAGCTGAAAGGAAACACATGAATTTCAATATAGCGTCCGGTAAACAGCGTTGCCAGATCTGCACTCAGCAGGAAAGCATTGGAACCTGTTACATAGATGTCGTATTTTCCCTTAGAGTACAGGCTATTGATTGCCAACTCAAACTTGGGACACATCTGCACCTCGTCTACAAACAGGTAGTTCGTTTTACCTTCCTGATAATGTTCTTCCACATAGGCGTGTAAGGCATGGTATTCCTTGATTTCTTCATATGCCAAATCCATGAAGTCAATGAAGATGATATTGATATTCTCAAAGTGGCTTTTCAGATACTCAATATACGCCTGCATCAGCTTGGACTTACCGGATCGACGAATGCCCGTGATGATTTTGATGTCAGGAGTGCCGTTCAGTTCAATGATTCTATCGAGATACTGTGCTCTTGTAATTGTTTTCATATCGTCACCCGCTTTCAAAAGTCGAAAATTTTTCATTTCTTGAAACCACTTCGATGTACTTATTATACTGTCTGCTAATAGTATATGCAAGAGACCGCTTTCAAAAACACAAAATATTTTGTTTTTTGAAAGCGGATACTATGTACAGGCAATTTGGATTTTTGGCACGATTTTGGGGCTGAAGAATGGTGTATCGTTTTCAAGGTTTCTGTATAGGGGTACTATGGCTCCTTACGTGTACAACTTTAGCCTATGATGAGAGATTTCTTTAGATACCGGCTGTACAGATACAGCGATTTTTTTGTTGTTCAACTGTCAAAAACAGGAATGCCGGTCAGAAACCAGGTAAGGGGTTCCATGAACGCATCGTAGTTCATTACGCTGTCCCACTGTTTACCGTCCAACCAGTCTACAGGGCTTCCGTAGTGTTCTGCCAGAATGACGGCATTCAGATTTGCTCACATGAACTGTCATCAGATTGACTGATTTTCTGTCATCAGCCAGCCCCATAGGGCTGCCGCCTGAATCCAGGCGGCAATAAGCTTTACGTTGTTATGGTTCCAAGCATTTCATGCTCTATGACGAACTTGATCATATAATCATCAATCAGGCGCTTCTGGTTTTGAAATGCATACATGTTTTCAAAATTCCAAACTGTTTTTTCGTACCGGCAGAAACCTCGTACTGCCAGTTCATCGGGAAGATAGGCAGGTCTGCATAAACCCATTTGCTGTACTTCGTATCATAGGCTTCCGGCTGCGCCAGCTCTACCAAATGCCCCACAAACCGTAGTGCATGACTGCTATGTAAAAAGTTCAGAAAGGATTTTTGCAGCCTGACACAATTTTCTGTTTTATAATCTCCGTCATCGTAAAAATATCTACCTCATCTGTATATGAAATGAGGTAGATAAATAATTTATGACTTAGATTTTTACATACCCTGTAGCCGGACCTGAACCGACCTTCGCAATGTACTCACTCTTAACTAAATCTGCCAGAGTGCGTTCCACCGTGGTTTTGCTTATATCAGGGTGAGCATCCATAATTTCTTTCTTTGTGATTTTACCAACTTTCTGATCAATCATCGCTTTAATTCTTTCGGGCTTAGAAAGAGTGCGGTTCTTTAAATGTTCTACACGGCTTTCAAATTCATTATATGCTTTCAACATGATACCCAGATAATACTTAACAAAAGGCTCATAGCTGTTCTCATTTTCATGCCATCCTGTCGAACTTGCCTGCAATGCTTCATAGTAAGTTTCCTTTGTTTTTTCAATCAACATTTCCATGCTGACATATTTTCCTACAATATATCCTGCCTTATAGTACAAAAGAAGCGACAGTAAACGGCTCATGCGTCCATTTCCGTCATTGAAAGGGTGGATACAGAGGAAATCCAGAATAAACATAGGTATCAAAAGTAATCTATCAATTTTATCAGTATTCCATGCTTCTAAAAACTGTCTGCACAATTCATCCACAGCTTCCGCAGTCTGAAAGGCAGGCACCGGAATAAACCTTGCTTTCTGGTGACCTTCTGCATCTGTTTCTGCAATTATATTATCAGCATTTTTATATTCTCCACCGGAACCGGCGTAGGAATACAAATCACGATGAAGCTGCAAAATAATATTAGGTCTGGGCACAATATACTCATAGCTTTCGTGGATTGTAGAAAGCACCTCTCGGTAACCTGAGATTTCCTGCTCAGATCGGTTTCTTGGTTCTGCCTTTTGGCTGACCAATTCTTCCAATCTCTTATCTGTTGTATAAATACCCTCAATACGGTTAGAAGCACCTGTACTTTGAATCAAAGCGACTTCAAGAAGGGTTTTCAATTCATCAATATTAGCTTCCAAAAATAGATCTTGCTTACCTTTGTGCTCATGAATTTTTCCGATCATCTGCACAATTTCAGGAGTAAGCAACTTTTCTGGCTCTTTTATATAATCAAAAGCTCTCATGTTATCTACCTCATTTCAGAATTATCTGCCTCATTTTACTTTAAAATGACGGAGATTTCAATGGGATGAGGCAGATAAATTTTCCAGTCACTATGACTGAAATAATAGTATGCACACCTACCACACAGAATATTCAAGATGTCGCTTTCAAAAACACAAAATATTTTATTTCTTGAAAGCAGATGCTATGTAAAGGCAACCCGAAGGCTGCCCCAGGCATCAAGCCGATCCTGTTTACACAGGTTCATTATCATCTTCATCGACGGAGCTATCTGCATGAACGCACTCATAAACATCATAAGCAGCGCCATATCCATTTCGCTGTTCTGCTCGGCTTTTTCAATCAGTTCCAGATAGTCGCTGTGAACATAACCGTTCTTTTCAGGCACAGTGATCTGATACCAGTCACCCTCAACACTTTATGCAAATACATCATCCAACCTCAATTCATAATAATATTTAAATACTGCAAAGCTGCCATCTCCGGATTAACCTTTTTTCTTTCTAACCCACGTTATTTTGAAGCCACGGTTACCACTGTTTCCTTTTTTTTCGACATAAGCCAATAAAACATAGAACAAAATATTAATGCAAATACAACGCCAAAAACATTCTGAATCACTCTAAGACCAACTGCTCCTTTTAGTCCATAACTCTCTGTAGCAATGGCCAAAGCACCAAATGTGTTAAATACTGCCTGCCAGCCATATTTTGCAGAAAGTCCTACACCAATTCCGCCAAGGATTCCTATGTATGTATAGATGGATGACGGAAGCAGAAAATATAGTACTGTAAAGCATATTACACCTGCAATATTTCCGACAATCCTTTTGCGGACTCTGTATTGCATGTCCTCCATAAATGGTAAGATTGCTGACATTGCCGCAATTCCAGCCCACATTGCCCGTGGCATATTGCAGAGTTCCGCAATGCAGAGTACTGCCGGTACGCATATGATCTGACATAACTGCCACTTTGTTCTGGAAGAAGATATATCAAATTCCTGTACCAAATCATTCAAATTTCTTTTATACGTTCTGTTTTTATGATTTCGATAAAATACGAAGCAGGTAAGTGCTGCACCTAATGCCATTCCGGTTAATCGCATCTGATAACTTTTTCCTGTTACATCATATCCATACAATAACAGATAACCAAGAACCAATGTGGATTGGTTAAACATGAATGGGTTATGACATCCGAACAGAATCAGCACTGCCAGTGCAGCAATGTTTAACAGCATTCCAAGTACCGGTGAAAGCTGGTTTGCTAAATGCGGACATACAGTCATAATTACAAAGAACAAAGCCAAAAGCATCGTAGATTGTCCGGTGTGGATCCCCAGATCCGCATTCCGAAATACCATAAGGCATAATAAAACTACTACACCCACAATACTATTCTCATTTCCAAATAAGATACTGAAAATAGTAACAAATAAAAAACAAAATGCCATTGTAACAGCTATCTTTACCAAATATACCAGTATATGATATGATTTTTCTTTCACTGTTTCACTCTTTTTCAACAGATTTTTAGAACCTGCCTGATTTAACTGCAATTCCTGATAAAATGTCATGTAATTCCTCCTCTATCTGTTTTTTTTAACTTATATGACCTCATCTTTCTGTATTGGAAGCTCTACAACAAATCTGCATCCACCATATTCCCGGTTTTCTGCCTTGATTGTCCCGCCAGCACTATCTACGATCCGTTTCACAAGTGCAAGGCCGAGACCATTTCCTTCTGCTTTGTGAGAACCGTCTGCCTGATAAAATTTATCAAATATTCTGGTTTTCACATCATCCTCTATTCCCGGTCCTTCATCTTCCAGAATAAACATTACAGAATCCTTTTCCTGCTTCAGAAACATCATAATTGTCCCCTTTGCAGGACTGAACTTAATCGCATTATCTAAAAGATTCATCCATATATGCATAAAAAGTCCTTCATTCCCAGTATATTTAACTTCCTCCAGCTCTACCTGGAAACCAATTTCTTTTTCTGTCCATTTTGTCTCCAGGGAAAGAAATGCCTGACGGATCTGTTCATCCAAACGATATTCTGTTTTTTTCATTGGTACGTTCTGATTCTCTAACTTGGATAACAGCAAAATATTTCCAACCAATCCGGAAAGCCTTTGGGTATTAAACAGGATTTTTTCTACATATTCCTCTTGCTCCTGAGACAGTTCTTCTCCCTGAAGAAGCATTGTATACCCTTCAATGGCATTGATCGGGGTCTTAAACTCATGAGAAACATTGGAGACAAAATCCATCTGCAGTACTTCTGTTGCACGAAGCTCTTTTGTCATCACATTAAAACTCTGGTAAGATTCTCCAACTTCTGCGATACGGCTGTTCGTTTCCAAGTGCTGTTCAAAATCTCCCTGCGAAACTTCCTTCATTGCTTTACTGAGTCTGGTAATTGGTTCCAGCAACCTTGCATTGATAAAGGAAGTAATCAGCCCTGCAATCAATGTATTAAAAATCAAAAGCCAGCCAAGCACAGGTATGCTACCAGGCAGATTAAAAAAATGATTCAAAAAAGCAAATAATAACGCAGATATGACTGTTGAAAATACAAGTGCCAGCCAGATTGCACCAGTCAGACAGGATCGGATCCGCACTCCTTTTTCTTTCTTTTGTTCCATTATTTTTTCACCACCTTGTATCCAATTCCACGCATTGTTACGATTTCAAAATCAGGGTTATCTTTCAAACGCTCCCTGATTCTTCCTATATGTACCTCTATCGTATGTGGGTCTGCCTCCGTCTCGTATCCCCATACTTCATCCATCAACTGTTGTTTTGTAAATGTTCTGCCTGGCGATGCTGCAAGCTTATATAAAAGCAGGAATTCTTTTTTAGGCAAAACAAGACTTTCCTTATCAGTTGTAACCGTCATTGCATCATAATCAAACTCTGTTGAACCGATCACAATTTTGTGTTCATTCAGTATCTGTGCACGGCGAAGCAGTGCTCCGACTCTTAAAACCATTTCATTCACATTTACCGGTTTTACCATATAATCGTCACTTCCCGAAAGAAATCCCTGGCGCATATCATCAAAGGAACCTTTCGCAGTGATCATAAGTACCGGTATCTGATATCCTGCTGAACGGAGTTCCGACACCAGTTCATAACCATCCATAACCGGCATCATAATATCGGAAATGATCAGATCAATATACTCTTTATCCAATATTTCTAATGCCAGTGCTCCATCCGATGCACTTTTGACCTGATATCCATTCTTCTCAAGCACTTTTTGGAATAGCTGGCTTAATTCTTTATCATCTTCTACAATTAATATTTGAAACACGATCTTCTTCCTCCTTTATCAGAACAGATATCTTGCCCATCCAAGCAGATGCTGTACTAAAAGTACGTTTCTCTGACGCTTCTTTGTCAATTCAATTGGCTCTACATGATACGGATCACGATAGGTTCCATCTTCCAATACCTGTCGGGACACTCTTTCATATTCCATCATGCCTTCTTCCAACTGTTTATTAATCTCTTTGCTACGTATTACAAGCATCAGTTCCGTATCCAGATACGTGCTTCTCATATCCATGTTAAAGGAACCGATTACAGATAGATCATCATCAATCAGGATGCTTTTTCCGTGGTAAGAATAGCCGCCTTCATACTCCCAGATATCAATTCCTGTATTTAAAATTCTGTTTCTGTTTCTCGCATAATCAGCAGAACCAAACGGATTTCCATTGTTGGCAACCGAATTGGTCATGACAGAAAAATCCGGAACTCTCTCCGCAATCTCTTTCCATGTATTATACATCATATCATTGCAGATAATATATGGTGTATGAATTTTCACGCGCTCTTTTGCATTTTTCATTAGTTCTCCCAGTTGATACCAGACTACTGGTTCCTTGGAACCTGTGTGGATAGGATTTGACACTAATGCAATCTTTTCTGTCTCAAAAGTTTCGTCCGTGTAATCGGTATCGCAGATTCTTTCCTTATTCTCTTCAAAATATTTCTGATAGCCGTTCTGCAGCTCTAAAACTGCGTTCTTTACAGATTTTCTATTTGCCAGTTTTTTATTGTCATGAAAATAACCACTGTCTTCTTGTTCCCATATCGTTTCAAAATACTCTAACAACTGGTTAACTGAATTTTCTTTCTCAGGTTCATCGCAAACCACTAACACATCTCTGTCATAGTTCTTATGTCCCAGAAAATCACCCAGGAAATAATTGTATGTATTTCTTCCACCAAGAATATATGTCTTACCATCTGCAATCAAATATTTATCATGCATTCTCCCCATCATCTTCCATGGTTTCAACGGATTGGCCTTATTATACAGTTTAATTTCAACATTCTCATGGGAAGATAATCCATAGAAATACGGATTGCCTTCCATATCAACCCAGCTCTCCATTCCATCTACTAACAGACGAACATGCACACCTCTGCCTGCCGCATCATGCAGTGCTCCTAAGATCAATTTTCCACTTTCATCTGATTGAAATGCAAAAGTAGAAAGAATAATGTCTTCTTTTGCATTTCGGATCAAACGCACTCTTTGTAAAAGTGCTTCTGGATTTTTTTCTATGATCACTGCTCGTTCCATATTCTCGCTGCGTTCGTTCCATGAATCATTTTGTGTTTCTTTTTTGATGGTATTAGACACTTCCGGCTGTTTTTTATATGCAATACAGATTCCAAATAATTCATAAAAAGCCACACATAAAAAAATTGACAGTATAACAAAAACAATTTTACATATCTTACGTTTTCCCATCGCACATCACCTGACTTTTTTTCATCTTATGTCTATACAATACAAAGTCAACCTCAATTTTACCTCAACAGAATTAATTTTATCCATGTAAATTTCCTGTACCGGCAATCAGACATAACAAAAACGACCTCTCAAAATCAACTATTTTTTGAAAGGTCGTTTCACTAAATTCTTATAACAATCCAGCAAATAATCTCATAAATAATTGTCCCAGTCGCAAATATGCACTGCGCCCAGTACAATATTGATCCGTTACATCACGACATTCTCCCATCGTTCTTATCAGATCATTTTTAATTTCCACAACTGCCTGACAATCTGCCATAAAACAGCCGTTTTCAAAATGATGATATAAGCTTCTATAATCCAGATTGATTGTTCCACAGGTTGCCATACAGTCATCCACTATACTCATTTTCGCATGGCAAAATCCTGGTGTCCATTCATAAACTCGCACTCCATGTTTAACCAATCCATGATAAAAAGAGCGAGTTATATTATAAATGAATTTTTTATCAGGAATTCCTGGTGTGATAATTCTTACGTCTACTCCTCGCTTAGCAGCCAGACATAACGCATGTGTCATTTCGTCTGTTATAATTAGATATGGTGTCATAAACCAACAGTAATTTTCGGCCTTATTTATCATACTGATATAAACTTCTTCTCCGACCTGCTCATTATCCATAGGACTGTCTGCATAAGGCTGAACAAAACCTGTTTGCTGTGCTTTATAATCGTAATGAATAATGTATTTACTAAAATCAGTATCATTCGTAGCTTTTTCACTAACAGCATTCCACATTTCTAAAAATGTCACTGTAAGCGACTGAACAGCATCTCCTTCTAAACGAATACCGGTATCTTTCCACTGCCCATACGGATGCGTATAATTAAAGTATTCATTTGCAAGATTATATCCACCTGTAAATCCAACTTTTCCATCAATTACTGTTATTTTTCTGTGATCACGATTGTTCAAAAATAGATTTAAACCTGGCACAAATGGATTGAATACACGACAATGAATTCCTATACTCTCCATCTTTTTTACAAAATCTGTGTTAATAAAACCTATAGACCCCATATCATCATAGAATACCCTGACTTCCACACCGGTTTTTACTCTCTCTTCCAGAACATCTTGAATCTTATGCCAAGCTTCAGCATCTTCTATCGCATGATATTCCATGAAGATAAACTTTTGTGCTTTCGCAAGTTCTTCAAGCTGTGCCTCTAATCCCTTCACTGCTTCATCAAAATACTTGATATCCGTATTCTGATAGATTGGATACCACGAATTTCTTTGTATGTAACTTGCAATATTTCCTGCTTTCGGAATCTTTTCTTTTATTCTGCTTAAACACTCCTGATTGTCTGGAAGCATTGGTAACAATTTGCTATCAATTTCTGCATATCGCTCACGCATTTTATGCGTGCCACCATTCAAGCCAATCAATAAATACAGGCCTACACCCATAATTGGGAAAATCAGAATTAAAATGACCCAAGGCATTTTCATAGAAGATGTCTTATCTGACGCATACAATCTCAAAACTAAGATTCCACTTAAAATTCTGGTAAATAAATTTATGATTTCTGCATATTCATTCAAGCGCGTTACGATAGTAATAATAAAAATCACTTCAAGAAAAATACAGATTATGGAAAAGCACAATCGTTTTATTCCATTTGTTGTTTTTGCTTTTCCTTCTAAGGTATCTTGCTTCATATGTATTCCACCTCTTCTTTCTACGTCAGCTCTATATTCAAAATACTATTTATTTTGATAATTGATTCGTTCCCCTTGAATTACTGGATAACAAATCAATTTATTACTTTCCAGATCCTCTGCATGCATATCTACCGCACTGATCTGATGATTTTCATAAGTATTATAATAATAGATACCTTTAATAACATTACAACAAGATGTATACAATGTGATTTCATATTTTCCATCAGTCACTTCGCAACATCCACGTTGCTGATCCACAGATCCAAGAATATGAAAGAACTGACTAACACTTTCTTCCTCAGATTCACCTGAAATTGCATTTACCTTTGTAAAAGCCACACGCACAAAACGAGAAGAAGATGAAAGATCTCCCGGAAGACCTAAACCTCCCATACCTCTACTATATGCATTAAGAGCCAAATTTCCTCCAAAAGTGTTTTTGGGTTGCTTTGGGGATAAATACATATAATTATTTAATTGAAACATCTGCTGTGGAAATGGCGGATTATTCGTAAGCACTCCTACAGGATTATCGTAAATATGTAGACCATCTGACATAGACTCTACAGTAATTGATTCATTTTCATCAGCGATAATCCAATGTAATTGTGCTAATGGCAATTGCTCACTGAAAGGAGTATTAACAATATTAATTCGATTAAGAAGCTTACGAACTTCTGCTAAAGAAGCACACTGACTTAAAATCCATGGAATAAATTCAAACTGTGCAATATTTTCCACATCTGGTTGAACCTCGGAATAAACAGCATTTCCGACAAAATTCAGACCTGCCATTGCCACTCCTTTTTCATTCATCGCATCATAATATAAAGGATAATCCTCTGCAACATGAGCCATTCCAATAATTGCATAATGATTTTTCATATCGCCAACATAACGGAAATGGAATGAATAGACAATATGTAATGACCTCCACATTGTAGGTTCGTGGATTTGCCTGTATACTAAAGATTGTCAAAGTCAATGGTAACAGGGATTACCGCATACAAAGGAAGGTCATCAAATGAATTATAACACAGTTTACGTAGGAATGGATGTACACAAAGAAAGTTTTACATTTTGTGCGTACACAATCGATGCCGAAAAAAGTTCTCACTTCCAGAGAACAGAAGCTGATTACAAAAATGTTCTGAGATATCTGGAGTTTCTTCGTACCGTCTACGGAAACGATGCTAACTTCATATGCGGTTATGAGGCTGGCTGCCTCGGTTACACTTTATATCATCAGCTAACAGAACATCATGTTAACTGTGTGATACTTGCTCCAACTACGATGCTTGAGCAGCGTAGTAAAAAAAGAATTAAGACTGATAAGCGTGATGCTGAAATCATCGCCAAATGTTTGGCGCAGCATAACTACAGTCCTGTTCACATCCCTACAGCAGCAGATGAGGAAACGAAAGAATTTCTCCGTATGAGGGATGATCATAAACTGGCACTTAAGAAGGTCAAACAGCAGATTCTTGCGTTTTGTCTTCGCCACAAGTTATTGCTTATGCAGATAAAGCCAATGAACGCTTAAGGCGCCGATACTACAAAATGGTCCTTGGAAAAAGCAAGAAACACAATGTAGCTAAAACAGCGATTGCACGTGAGCTTGCCTGTTTTATGTGGGGCATGATGACTGATCACGTTGCCTGATACAGGTATAACACCGTGCTGCTAATATCAAGGTCGGGCCGCCGCTGGCGGTGCTTCGCAGCCTTGACATCATCATCCCGCTGTTAGGGTGGGTAATCAAGCAGATGTAAGATGGCTTGCGCCACACACATCTGGCCAGTAATAAAAGTAACAACTGAAGACATCCTGAAAGGGCTTCGGTCATTTCAAGGCTATGCCTTTGCATCAATCATTTATTTCCCAATGACCTGTTCTGGTCGAACCTACTCTCTTTATCTTGCCGTCATTCATCAGTTCTTTCATGATTCTCTGGACAGTTCTCCTTGACAACGATAATTCTTTAGCTAAATCTGTCTGTGTAATATACGGATTCTGTTTCAAACCTGATAGCAACCTACTTTCCATATTATCAGCGCCATGATTAGCGCCATCAGCGTCAAGAATAGCGTCATCCGTGGTGCTATTTGTCATCTGATTCAAAAGTTCCTCTAAAATATTATCTATTTGAGTCAGCATGAATTCAATAAACACCGTAGATTCTCCCTCTACATGGCATTTCGCAATCGCATCGTAATAATCATCCTGGAATTTTTCAATTTGGCTTTCTATCGGAATAAATTCAAAAACAGGGTTCCATTTGGCCAAAATAGCTGTATGCCACAGCCTTGCCATCCTGCCATTGCCATCTGTAAAGGGATGAATAAATACGAATTCATAATGAAATACGCTGCTCAAAATCAGCGGATGCATCTGGTCTTTTACTTCCTTCATCCAACCAAATAATTCATTCATCAATTGTGGAACAAAGCGTGCCGGTGGAGCCATAAATATGCACTCTTCACCATTAAATACACCTTCCTCTCCACTGCGAAAATCACCAGATTCCTCTACGATGTATTTTGTCATAATACCATGAAATTTCTTTAATTCTTCTATGCTGTAAGGATCTATTTCAGCTATTTTTTCATAGGCATTATATGCATTCTTTACTTCCTGTATTTCTTTTGCCTCTCCAAGAACTAATTTCCCGTTAATAACATCGCGCACCTGGCTTAACGAAAGAGAATTTGCCTCGATCTTTAAAGACGAATGAATGGATTTGATCCTGTTATTTTTCCTTAGATGAGGTTTGTTTTCCATATTACTCATTACAGTAATACGCCCAACTTTTTCAGATACAGATGCCACATGAGATAATATACTGTTTGTAATTGTAAAAGGTGGTTTATATTCGTCCATGTATTACTCCTTATCCTCTATCCATTTAAATATTCATTCCATCTGGCATTAGTTTCTTCCAGATCATGTTTCTGCATAATTCTGTTGCGATCACTTAGTATTGCAAGCTCTTTATATCTTGTACACGGACGAGTCCCTTCCAGAGAGAGGCATCCTTCTTCTGTCTGAAATGCTCCGGTCTTCTTTGTAATAACCGGATTTACCATAGCAAATTGAAATGGACCTGCTGCCACCACAATGATATTTTTCTTCACACCAATCATATTGGCTGCCATGCCAACACAATGATCAAGATTTACCCTTAATGTATCAAGCAGGTCTGTAATCAGCTGTTTGTCTGCTTCCGTTGCTTCTGTAGATTTCTGAGCGAGAAACAATGGATCCCGCATAATTTTCTTTACCATATTCTTGTCCTCCAATTCCAGTTGACCATGTTGCCATCAATATAAGTTTTTCAAATGACTGTGCAAACTGTACATCAGCATCTTCTGTACGTTTTCTCTGTCTTTTAATGTGATTCTTGTGAGATCCGCGTCTTGCCATCTTGATAAGATGTCTTTCCATAAGCATCTGGTTAATCTTTTCATTTGTGTACCACTTACCGGATTGATGAATCGCATCCGTACCGGCTCCAACCACAATCACTTCACTGTAATCTGATTCAAGTACATGATTTGTCTCACATAAGAGCATGACCGGACTATTGTATTTTTATATTTACTTTTTTAGATATATACCCTCTTCATTGCATGATATACATATACAAATTATATCGTAAACGTCAAATCCTGCGCGTACACTAAAAATCAACGCCACCCTTATGAGTGACGTGGTTTTCGGCATTCCTCCGGAAGTTCTGCTGACCAGGGCATCAGAAAGTTCAGTTTTGCCGGATCTATATTTCCTTTTTTATCGCACAGCTTCGGCAGCCTGTCAGGATATGTCTGAAGTAATAGTACGGGCGCAGGTTATTCAGTTTGGCTGTCTCTGGAATACTGTAGACAAGGGCACTTGCTTCGGCTCCTCTTGCTGTGTTATGGAACATCCAGTTCTTCTTTTTATGTTCTTAAGCACATAAAAAGAAGAACTGGCAGGTCATTGATACTATAAACGGGGCAAAGACCTTCGCTGTGATCTACAGTATTGCAGAAACAGTAAAGTCCAACAACCTGAAGCCATACGAATACTTTAAGTATTTGCTGACCGTGATCCCGGAGCACATGGAAGACACAGCCTGAAGCTTTTTGGAAGAACTGCTCCCCTGGTCACCAGCGCTTCCGGAAAGCATTCGAAAATAAAATTTATATCAGGCCGCAAAAGCGGCTTAAGATTGTCAAGGTACTTGCTATGGTGCGTTTACCATTCCGGGTGGCAACTTGTCACCCGGATTTGCTTTTAAAAAAGAAAAAGCGGTAATGACTTATGCTATCATTACCGTTTTTTCGTATGTTCCCAGCGGGAATCGAACCCACAACTAGTGCTTAGGAGGCACTTGTTATATCCATTTAACTATGAGAACAAATGCCGTACTTATGGGCTTTTCAGCCACTTTGGATACGGTTTCCATTTCTTTCAATTCATTCTTTTGAATGACGATTTTTCGTTTCTTTTTACTTTGACATTTTCAGCAGTCCAGCTGGAATTGAACTCCGACTTATCCCCATTTTGCTTTTATCGGGTATAACCATGGCTTCCGCTTTTTTAGGTTTCACGGCTTTAACCATGGTTGCTTCTTAGAAGTAACACCTATTCGATTCGTCACCCAAAAACAGTTCCATAAACAAATCTATTATACAGAAATTATCTGTACAAGTCAAATACTTTACGCTGTCCGTGAACTCTTCTACGACTCTTCCGGGAAATTCACCTGTCCCTGCAGCCACACGCTGCCCTTGAAGCGGCGTCCGACAGCAGGTTCGCCCAGCAGATCAATGCTGTTGATTGCAACCTTTAAATTCAGGTCGTTGCAACACAGGGTCAGAATATGTACCTTTTCGCCCGTCAGTCCGTTGGTTACAAGCTTCATATCCGTGATTTCACCCAGAACAGAATACTGGTCACATTCCACGCCATACGGCATGAAATACGTATCTACAAAACTGAAAATATCGGCTTTTTGAATTTTTCTGGAAATGGACGTGTAGGTGTCCATATCTTCTAACGTCAGGCTTTCCATCGCTTCTTCATCGCCGCCACGCGCAGCCTGAATCAGACGGTTTCTCTGCACCGCGTCCTTGGCAATCTTTTTTTTCTGCCATTCCGTCTTCTGAATCGGCATCATGATCGTTCCCTGACAGGAAAGTGCGGAAAGGTTCAAAGAAGTACCCTTTGCCGGGATCTTGCCTTCTCCCTGCAATTTCAGATACGAAATCATATTTTGCAGGTAAAAAATCAGGGAAACACCAACCTTCGGATCGTCGCAGATTCCCGCATAGGACTCCTTCGCCGCGTGGCGCTCGATTGAGATATCCTCTGCTGTACTGACAAGATCGGAGCGCAGGTACGGAAGATAATAATCGAAACTGTACGTATCGTCCTCATCAAATTCTCCGCACACTGCTATTCCGATGTCTTCGGCGAAATTCCTGTCAAATTCTGCAACCAGCGTCTTTTTTCCAACGGTTGTATAGCTGCGCTCATCCGCATGAATAATGATATCCCGGATCAGCTTTTGAACCTGTTTCTTTTCTGTATACTGACTGAATCCCACTGCTCTCAAAAATTTGTGCAAGAATCTCACCTCACTTTTTGTTTGTTTTAGTTTACATAATTATTTTTTGCGAATTTCTTTCATTCCACCCATGTAAGGCTGCAGCACTTCAGGGATTCTGACAGAGCCGTCTGCCTGCAGGTTATTCTCCAGGAAAGCAATCAGCATTCTCGGAGGCGCTACTACTGTATTATTCAGTGTATGTGCAAAGTATTTTCCGTTTTCACCATTTACACGGATCTTCAGTCTTCTTGCCTGCGCATCGCCCAGGTTGGAGCAGCTGCCGACTTCGAAATACTTCTTCTGTCTCGGGGACCATGCTTCTACGTCTACAGATTTCACTTTCAGGTCAGCCAGGTCACCGGAGCAGCATTCCAGGGTTCTTACCGGAATATCCATGCTTCTGAACAGATCTACAGTGTTCTGCCACAGCTTGTCAAACCACATCTTGGAATCTTCAGGCTTGCACACAACGATCATTTCCTGCTTTTCGAACTGATGGATTCTGTATACGCCTCTCTCTTCCAGACCGTGTGCGCCTTTTTCCTTACGGAAGCAAGGAGAATAGCTGGTCAGAGTCTTAGGCAGCTCTTCTTCCGGAATAATTGTGTCGATAAATTTACCGATCATGGAATGCTCGGAAGTACCAATCAGGTAAAGATCTTCGCCTTCGATCTTGTACATCATAGCATCCATTTCTGCAAAGCTCATAACGCCTGTTACAACATTGCTTCTGATCATGAAAGGAGGTACACAGTAGGTAAAGCCTCTGTTAATCATGAAATCTCTTGCATATGCGATAACCGCGGAATGCAGTCTTGCGATATCGCCCATCAGATAATAGAAACCGTTTCCTGCAACCTTTCTTGCGCTGTCTAAGTCAATACCGTCAAAGCTCTCCATGATCTCAGTATGATAAGGAATTTCGAAATCCGGAACAACCGGCTCGCCATATCTCTGAACCTCTACGTTCTCGGTATCGTTTTTACCGATCGGAACAGAAGGATCGATAATGTTCGGGATGGTCATCATGATTTTCAGGATTCTTGCCTGCAGCTCTTCTTCCTGTGCTTCCAGCTCAGAAAGTCTCTTTGCATCTGCATTGACCTGTTCCTTCATCGCCATGGCTTCTTCTTTCTTACCCTGGCCCATCAGTTTACCGATTTCTTTGGAAATCTTATTTCTGTTGGCGCGCAGATCATCTGCTTCTTTCTGTGCAGTTCTGCTCTGTGCATCCAGCTCGATTACTTCATCTACCAGCGGAAGCTTTTCATCCTGGAATTTTTTCCGGATATTTTCTTTTACCACTTCCGGATTTTCTCTTAAAAATTTGATATCGATCATGACTCTTCCTCCTTAAAATCCAATCGCCATATTCAGCGCTTTTCTTTCTTCTTCACCAAGGGCGATTTCACATTCGCCGTTTTTGATTTCCTTCGTGTAGGTATAGCAGCCGTCACTGCTGTGTACGGAATTTAAAATAAATCCGCTGTTTCTCTCATTCAGCATGCACAGGCAAAAGCTCAGATTACCGCCCATCTGGTTATAGGCATCGTATTTTACCAGTCCGGCCTTCTGATAACAGAATTCCAGTTTTTTCAGGATATTGCGGATGTCCTTTCGATTCTTCTCGCTCTCACTTTTGATAAATTTATTATCCTCAAACAGCGCGATAATATCCTTTTCCAGACTCTTTCCGTCTTTGCCTTTCATGAATTTATCGTACTTTTTCTTCAGCTTTTTGTACTTTGCAAACTGTACAATCATTAAAACCAGAAGAATCAGCAATACAACAAAAATTCCGATAAACAGCCACGCAATATCCAATCCTGCTATTCCGAGATATTCCATTAACGGGCTTGTCATTGCTTTTCTTTCCTTTCTTACGGTATTTCGGTAATTTATCTTACCGTCTCACATCTTTAACCCGTGATCCGCTCCAGCAGGCGTTCCAGATCTTCATGATTATAAAATTCAATTTCTATCTTACCCGCGCCGTTCTGTTTTGCGCTCACAGATACCTTTGTACTCAGACTCTGCTTCAACCGTTCGGAGATCTCCTGATAAATTGCCTGCAGCGTCTTATTTTCTTCCTTCGGCGGCTTCGGCGGCTTGTGCAGATCTTTTACCAGCTTTTCCACCTCGCGGACACTCAGCTTTTCATCAAAGATTTTCTGTGCGATCAGATACTGTTCTTCCGGATCTTCAATGCTGATCAGTGCTCTTGCATGTCCGGTGCTGATCATATCGTCCACTACCATCTTCTGTACTTCATCGCACAATTTGAGCAGACGCATGGAGTTTGTAACGGCAGTTCTGCTCTTGGAAACCCGCTCCGCTACTTCATCCTGCTTTAAATGGAACTCTGTCAGCAGTCTCTTATAAGCCTGTGCTTCTTCGATCGGATTTAAATCCTCTCTCTGAATATTTTCAATCAGAGAAATTTCAACAATTTCCTGATCTGTCAGTTCTCTGACAATGACCGGAACTTCTTTTAATCCGGCGATTTTGGCAGCTCTCCATCTGCGCTCTCCTGCGATGATTTCATAATAATCACCACGGTTCTGTACAAGAATCGGCTGCAGCATTCCGAATTGTTTTAAAGATTCTGCCAATTCCTGTAAAGAATCTTCATCAAAATTTTTACGGGGCTGTTCTCGATTCGGCTCTACCTTTGACAGCTTTACCATCAGAGTGCCGTCTTTTCCCTCCTCAGCTGATGAGGCGGTCGAAACTGTAGCATGCTTTACCTCTGACTCCATCATCACATTTGTCGGAATCAGAGAATCCAGTCCTTTTCCTAATCCTCTTTTCAACGCCATTATATACCCTTTCTCTTTATGACTTCATCCGCAAGTGCCATATAGCTCTCTGCTCCTGCTGACTTTGCATCATAAAGATTGATCGGCATTCCATAACTCGGTGCCTCTGCAAGTCGAATATTTCTGGGAATCATCGTCTTGTAAACCTTTTGATTCAGATGATCCTTGACATTTTCAACGACCTGCATCGAAAGATTTGTTCTCGCATCATACATGGTAAATACGATACCTTCGATATCCAGAGTCGGATTCAGACGTTCTCTTACCAGATTTACGGTATGGATCAGCTGACTCAATCCCTCCAGCGCATAGTATTCGCACTGAATCGGAACAAGAACTGTATCCGCTGTCGTCATCGCATTGATCGTCAGCATGCTGAGCGACGGCGGGCAATCGATGATGATAAAATCGTACTGATCTCGAATCCAGTCGATTTCATTTTTCAAAATGTACTCTTTTTTATCTACTCCAATCAGTTCAATCTCCGCTGCAGCAAGATTGACATTTGACGGAATAATTGAGACATTCTTAACAACATTCTTGATCAGACACTCTTCTACCGAACACTCACCAAGAATCAATTCATAAACTGTGTTTTCCAGTTCATTTTTTTCGACGCCGAATCCACTGGTCGTATTTCCCTGCGGATCCATGTCGATAACTAATACTTTTTTTCTTTTCGCCGCCAGACAGGCTGACAGATTGATCGCTGTCGTTGTTTTACCAACGCCGCCCTTCTGGTTCGCAATTGCTATTGCTCTCCCCATTGAAATTCATACACCTCGTGTCGTTTCACGACTTCTTCTCTTACCGTTTCAAATTCACATCATTTATTATAACATCAACATTTCAAGAATGCCATTGCTAATAGTTATAAATTTGTAAAAAGGAATGCACTTTTTTTCAGCAGTTCCGTTTTTTGACGTAAAAAGGAAATTTTCAATCTTACACTATATTCTTATTTCAGTCAAATCTTTGAAACGCACTACTGCTCCTCTCTTTCGCTGTATGTCTCTATTTTTCGTTCCGACTTGTCCGGTCAATGTTTCACGTGAAACATTTGAGGATTATAAAAAAGGAGATGTTTCACGTGAAACATCTCCCACTCAGGTTGACCAACTCAGACAATCGGCATCTTTGCCGGTATACCTGCTTTTCTCGGATATTTTTTCGGCGTCTTTTTAATCTTATCAATCACAACCAGCGTTCTTCCCATATCTCCGCCCGGAAGCTGGAACTCGATCTTATCAGATATTTCTCCACCAAGAAGATCGACCGCTTTCTGTGCCGCTTCAATTTCCGCCTCCGCTTTTTCTGCCTTATAAGGAATGAATTTCCCGTTTTCTTTTACATAAGGAAGACATAGCTCAGAAAGCGTTGATAAATTTGCTACTGCTCTTGAAACACATAAATCGAAATGCTCTCTGAACTCTGGCTGTTTTGCATAGTCCTCCGCTCTGCCATGAAGCATCTGGATCTCACCTAATTCCAGTTTATCAGAAACCTCCTGTAAAAACTTCAATCGTTTTTGTAAAGAATCCAGTAAAGTCAGTCGAATCTGCGGAAATGCAATTTTCAGCGGAATTCCCGGAAAACCTGCGCCGGTTCCGATATCGATAACGGAAACCGCCTCCGCCAGGATTTCCGGATAGGCACGAACAACCGTCAGACTGTCGAAAAAATGCTTTTTCATTACATCTTTGTAATCTGTGATCGCCGTCAGATTCATTACTTCGTTCCATTCCACCAGAAGCTTATAATATTCCTCGAACTGCTGCTTCTGGACATCCGAAAGAACGATCCGCAATTTTTTTAATTCATTTTCAAATTGATCCATTCCGTACATAGAACATATGTTCTCCTATTCTTTCTTCAAATCGCGCATATGACTTTCATGCTCCAAATATACCAAAAGCACGGAAATATCTGCCGGGGAAACGCCGGAAATTCTGGAAGCCTGTCCAACCGATACCGGACGGAACGCTTTTAACTTCTGTCTTGCCTCCAGACGCAGGCTCGGAACCTCATCATAATCCATCCAATTCGGGATTTTATGCTTTTCCATCTTCTTGTACTGATCTACCTGTCGCTTCTGGCGCTCAATATAACCTTCATATTTGATTTCGATTTCTACCTGCTCAATGACCTCTGCCGGTAAAAGCTTCCGATTCTGATCGATTTCTGCAAGCATTTCATAGGAAAGTTCCGGTCTGCACATCAACTCCGCCAGAGACGCTGCCGTCTTCAAAGGTGTACTGCCCATTTTCTCCAAAAACCTCTGATGCTCTGCCGATGCGCCGATCACAGTTTTTTTCAGACGATCCATCTCCTGTGTAATCATCTGTTCTTTCTGTTCCAGCCACTGCATCTGCTCTTCCGAAATCAGACCAGCCTCATAGCCCTTTCTGCGCAGACGCAGATCCGCATTGTCCTGGCGAAGCAGTAATCTGTATTCTGACCGCGAGGTCATCATCCGGTACGGTTCTGTATTTTCCTTCGTCACAAGGTCGTCTACCAGAACGCCCAGATAGCCTTCCGAGCGGTCGATAATCATCGGCTCCCTGCCCTGACATTTCAGACCCGCATTGATTCCTGCAAGAATGCCCTGGGAAGCCGCTTCCTCATAGCCGCTGCTTCCATTGAACTGTCCTGCCGAAAAAAGCCCCTCAACATCCTTAAATTCCAACGTCGGGTACAACCGTCTTGCGTCGATGCAATCATATTCAATCGCATATGCATTGCGCACGATCCGGCAGTTTTCCAACCCTGGAACCGTCCGATACATGGCAAGCTGTACATCCTCCGGCAAAGAAGATGACATGCCACCGACATACATTTCATTTGTATAACGTCCCTCCGGCTCAAGAAAAACCTGATGGCGTTCTTTATCTGCAAATTTTACAACCTTATCCTCGATAGACGGACAATATCTCGGTCCCGTCCCTTCAATAATTCCCGCATAAATCGGAGAACGATCCAGGTTTGCCCGGATGATCTCATGCGTTTTTTCGTTCGTATAGGTCAACCAGCAGGAATCCTGATCAATCTGTACGCTTTCCGGGTCAGTAGAAAAGGAAAACGGCACAACCTTCGGATCTCCGAACTGCTCTTCCATTTTTGAAAAATCAATACTCCTTTTATCCATTCTCGCAGGCGTTCCCGTCTTGAAACGGCGCATTGCAATGCCCATTTCTTTCAGGCTGTCTGTCAGGTGATTTGCCGCCTGCAGTCCGTTCGGCCCGGTATAGGTGATGGATTCTCCGCACAGGCAGCGTGCCTTTAAGTAGGTTCCAGTACACAAAATAACCGCTTTGGCTTCGTATACCGTTCCCGTAAATGTCCGCACACCACGGATTTTTTTTGTTGCACCGGCTTTTTCGGAAACCGTGTCTGCATTCACATCATCCCATAAAAGATCGCAGACTTCTGCCTGCTTGATAACCAGATGCTCCTGATTTTCCAGAATCTGCCGCATCCGTCTGCTGTATTCCGCTTTATCCGCCTGCGCCCGCAGCGAATGCACCGCAGGACCCTTCGATGCGTTGAGCATCTTTGACTGAATAAAGGTATGATCGATATTTTTTCCCATCTCGCCGCCGAGCGCATCCAGCTCCCGGACGAGATGTCCTTTCGAAGAACCGCCGATATTCGGATTGCACGGCATCAGCGCAATACTTTCGATGCTTACCGTAAAAATAACCGTTTCCAGTCCCATTCTCGCGCACGCCAGCGCCGCTTCACATCCGGCATGACCTGCCCCAATTACACATACATCAACTTTTTCTGTTATCTGAGCCATCTTTTCCGCCTTATTTTCTGTGCTTTTCTACAATAGAATGCACGCTCTGCAAGCATTCTATTGTCATGAATCATCGCATACTTTCTGCACCAATCATACACGAATCCTGCGTTTCCGGCAACTATTTCTGTGGGCAATGCTCTACAATCCTGCTCACTGCCGCTGTTCAAAACCATTTACGAAACCTTTTCCCAGAGACTTTTCGCTGCCTGGCTTTTTCCAACTTCAAAAAAATATCTTTTCAAGACTTTTCGACACCTGGTCAGATCATTTTCCCATGCAAAATTTGGAAAAAATCTCGTTTACCAGATCATCACCGACCTCTTCCCCGATAATCCGACCAAGGGACGCGTACGCGCTCATCAGGTCGATGGAATAGAAATCCTCCGGCATGTCGTCTTCCAGGCTTTTCTGAACCATTTTCAGGCTGTCATACGCCTCACAGAGCGCTTCTTTGTGGCGCATGCTCGTGATAACCACCTCGTCCTCCGAACGGATTTCTCCATGGAAAAACATCTGCTCCAGAAGCTGCTCAAATTCCTCGATTCCGGCATTTTTCTTTGCGGAAGTGCGGATCATGGAAACCTCCCTGCCGCCAAAGGCTTCCTGCAAATCCGTTTCGCTGACAGCCGCTTCCAGATCTGATTTGTTAAGCAGTACGATTACCTTCTGATCCTGGATCATCTCAATAATCTGCCTGTCGTTTTCGTCCAGCGTGCGCGACGAGTCAACCACATACAGAATTAAATCTGCCTCTTTTGCATACTGCATCGCCCGCTCTACGCCGATTTTTTCCACGATATCATCCGTACTGCGGATTCCCGCCGTATCGATGATATTCAAGCTGATTCCCTTTAACCGGATGGATTCCTCCAGGGCATCCCGTGTCGTGCCTGCGATATCCGTTACAATCGCGCGCTCTTCTCCGACCAACAGGTTTAACAGAGAAGATTTTCCAGCATTCGGCTTTCCGACAATGACAGTGCGGATGCCTTCTTTGCGTAAAAGTCCGTCCTCTGCGGACGCGATCAGCTTTCCGAGCTCTTCCAAAAGCTCCTGCGTGATTTTGCCGAGCTTTTCCGGATAGCCTTCTGTACTGATATGCTCCGGATCGTCTAACGCAGATTCGATAAATGCAATTTCATATAAAAGTGCCGCACGCAGGCTCTTCACTTTCTCTGCCACCGATCCCCGCAGCTGTTTGATCGACGCCTGCATCGAAAACTGGTTTTTCGCCTGAATCAGATCCATAACCGCCTCAGCTTCGGATAGGTCGATTCTGCCGCTCAAAAACGCGCGTTTCGTAAATTCGCCCGGCTCCGCCATCCTCGCACCGGCATGCAGAACAGCCTCCAACACACGTTTGGTTAAAAGCACGCCGCCGTGGCAGTTGATCTCTACCGTGTCCTCTGTCGTATAGCTTCTGGGTGCTTTCATGACAGAAACCATAACCTCATCCAGAATCGTTCCGTTCTCCTCTACAAAACCATAATGAATCGTATGCGTCTGCCAGTTTTTCAGCCTGTGTTCTTTCTTTTTATTGACCACAACCCGGTTCGCAACCGCAATCGCCTCCGGACCGCTGATGCGGATAATGCCGATTCCCGCATCAGACAACGCCGTTGCAATCGCCGCAATGGTATCTGATTTCATATTACCTCCATAAAAAAGAATGTGCCTTGGCACATTCTCGCGCCGAGGCGCAGTTGCTTCGGCAACCATCTACCCCTGCGCCGAGTGCGCATCCTCGCAGAGCGTTTATTATCGTATGGAAACGAAGTTTCCTATACGATGAATAGAAATAGAATCCTGCAACGCAGGATTCTTCGCCTGCGGCGGGTCGCGTATGCGACATTTTCCTCTCCGCCGCAGTGCGATCCTCGCGGAGCGTTTTTATCGTATGGAAACGAAGTTTCCTATACGATGAAAAAGAACCGGCAGCTTTGACACCGCCGGTTCCTAAATACTTTATCTCTCGCCGTTCTTCTTCAGCGTTACAACAACGTGGCGGTAAGGCTCTTCTCCTTCGCTGTGGGTTGTAACATATTTATCATTCTGAAGAGCGGAATGAATGATCCTTCTCTCATACGGATTCATCGGCTCCAGCGCTACAGGTCTTCTGCTGCGCTTTACCTTATAGGCAATATTCTTTGCCAGATTTTCAAGGGTTTCTTTTCTTCTCTTGCGGTAATCTTCTGTATCTACCTTTACGCGGATATAGTCTTCAGAATCCTTATTTACTACCAGAGATACCAGATACTGTAAAGAATCCAGCGTCTGTCCTCTCTTACCGATCAGGATTCCCATTTCATCGCCCTTTAAATCGATGTCTAAATGCTTTTCAACTTCATCGTAAGCGATATCCATCACAACATCCATCTTCATGGCTGCAAATACATCATTCAAAAACTGAAGCGCCTTATCCTCAACGGTAACCCTTACCCTTGCCTGAATGACTGCCGGTTTTGCATTGAATCCAAGGAAGCCGGTAGAGCCCTCTTCCAGAATTTCATATTCCAGCTTGTCGCTTGTCACTAAAAATTGCTGGCAGGCCGCTGTTACCGCATCGCCAACTGTTTTTGCCGAAAATCTTTGGAAATCCATGCTGACCCCTCCTGTTATTTACTTATTATTCTTCTCGTTGTAATCTCTTACCATATTTGCCTTGGAAGCAAGACTTCCGGGCTTGGCCGCATTTTTGTTATAATATTCCGTTGCCTTACGCATTGCCTCTTCCTTCTGTTCCTGTGTCATGGAAGGAACTTTTGCCTTTGTGGCGGCCGGTGCAGAACTGGTTTTTACATTTCTCGTGCTCATATTGGCGTAGTTATTGAGCTTCGCAGGATCAATTCCCTGCTTGCGCAGCTTCGCATCCCGCTTCTCCAGATTTTTCTTGATCTGCGCGTCAATATCCATCTTATCGATGTGCTTGTTGATCAGCACCTGCTGCACGCTTCTTACAACAGAACCAGCGATCCAGTAAAGACCCATACCGGAAGGTAATGTATAACAGAATACCGCGGACATGATCGGCATTACGTTATTCATCATCTTCATGGAAGCTGCCATGCTGCTGTTGTCATTATTGGAAGATGCATCGGAAGCCTGGGGCATCAGCTTAACGTTCAGCCACTGGGTTAAAGCAGACAGAACCGGAATTGCCAGACCTGCAACAACCATCAGCCATGCGCCTGCTGCGATCGCTTCATGTACCATATAGGACGGAGAGTTACCCATGTTCAGACCAAGGAAATTGTTATAATGCTCCATCTTCTGCATGGTATCCGTGATCTCTGTCGCCAGCGTCGGAAAGTGATCCGCCAGATTTTTCCATTCTGAAGTCGACGCTTTATACAAAACATCAATAAAAGTGTTCTGAATGTACTCTGCATTACCGGATGTAAATGCCTCGTTGGCAAACTGCTTTGCATACATTGCAGCATTGGAGAAGTTCTCCGAGTTGCTTAAAAATTCTGCACTGCCGGCTGTGTTGGCAAGCTTTTCCACCATCGGGAAAAATGCTTCCTTTACCTGATTTACATAAGCCGGTACGTTCATAAACACACGATACAGAGCAAACAGGATCGGCATCTGAATCAGCATCTGTACACAGCTGCCGGTGGGAGATACGCCGTACTTTGCATAAACAGCCTTAGTCTCCTGCTGCATCGCCATCATGGAATCGTTATCTTTCTTGCCTTCGTAACGTTTCTGAATCGCCTGCAGCTCCGGGTTCATCTTCGCGCTGAGCTTTGAGAACTTCTGCTGTTTAATGGTAAACGGCATCAGAAGCAGATAAATAACGATCGTAAAAATAATAATTGCCAGACCAATATTCGGAATCCCGATTTTGTCCAGCACCCAGAATATGCCGTTCATGATCCAGCCGAGCACTTTGGCAATCGGTCCAAGGATAGAGCCGCCATACTGTGTTAATAAAATAGCATTCAATGATATTTCCTCCTGCTTTTTGATTCCGGTTTACGGGACCGGATCATACCCTCCTTTGGAAAAAGGATTGCACCTTAAAATCCTCCAGACGGCAAGCAGTCCGCCTTTTAACGCGCCATATTTCTCTACGGCTTCCAGTCCGTATTCCGAACAGGTCGGAAAATAAGGACATTTCGTTGTCTTTAAAGGCGACAGATACCGCCGGTAGAATTTTATCATTGCGATCAGAATAGTTTTCATCATTTTCAATTCGATTGATCGGCTTCACATTCCGTTTTTGTTTCTTCTTTCATAATGTGGTGAAGCCTTCCAAGGTGTAATACTGCGCTCTCCATCTGTTCAAATGAAATGGATGCTGCAGAAGCCCGCGCTGTGATTACTATATTTAAACCACTATTAAATATATCCTCATGTAATCGATAGCTTTCCTTTACGAGCCTTTTCACGCGATGCCGAACCACGCTGTTGCCGACTTTTTTACTTACGGAAATCCCGAGCAGGTTTTCATCCTGATGATTCTCCAATACATACATGACCAAATACCTGTTGGCGCGGGAAACGCCTTTTTTGTAAACCTCCTGGAACTGCCGGTTCTTTCTCAACGACTGCGTAAATCTCATGAAATTGTCTCCATAGAGAAAATAGGCCACAAAACTGCGGCCTATGCGGATAATCTCTTTCTTCCTTTTGCTCTTCTGGCTGCTAATACTTTTCTGCCGCCAGCACTGCTCATTCTTGCTCTGAAGCCGTGTACTTTGGAACGCTGCCTTTTCTTAGGCTGAAATGTCATCTTCATGAAAGCTACACCTCCCTTTCAGGCCTTATCTGCTATAAGGCATATTTATGACATGTATCAGAAAATATCATTGACATTATATAGGCAGAAATTCGATAAGTCAAGCAATTTCCTGTATTTTAAAGGATTTTTGAACCTGGAAAATTTTTCTACAGAAATCTTTTCAAAATCGTTATTTTACACAATACAAGATATTGTTATCGGCAAAATTATTTTTCCACAAGATCTAGTTTATAAACATCTGTGGATTTTCGAATCCACAGATCCACAGATTTACATAACATTATCCACAAAATGTGGAAAACTTGTGGATAACCCATTATTTATCCCCACTCTACCCACAGAATCCCCAGAAAATACAATGTGTATATGTGTATTCCACTTATCCACATAATCCTCATAATTATCCACGTCAACTACTCTCTGTTTGGGGATATCCACAGCTTTTGTGGACATGATCCGTGGAGTAATTAACATTTGCCATTTTTGAACAATTCGTTTATTATAGAATAGAATAAATCTCAAAGGGGATTTTATACCCTTTTTTGGGGTTTCTTTAGTGACGGTCACAGATGAGGAGGCTTTTTATGCATTTTATTGGGGAAAACTGGGAGATGATCAAGCAGACAATCCACACGGAATATGATCTTACCAACATTTCCTATAATACCTGGATTGAACCCCTGCAGTTTTATGATGTAAAGGATGATACTGTCTACATCCAGATTCCGACCGGACAGGCTCATGCCCTCAACTACATCTCCAACAAGTACAGCAATTATTTTAAGGTAACCATTTCCGAGATGATGGATCATGATTACGATATTTCATTCATCCTCGAAAAAGAGAAGGCCGCCGATACGGATACCGATTTAAAGTCTCCCTCTTCTAATATAAATAACATCAATTACGAACAGGCGAATTTAAACCCCAAGTACAAGTTCGACACCTTCATTGTCGGCAATAACAACAAATTCGCTCATTCCGCCTGTCTCGCAGTTGCGGAATCTCCCGGAAATGCCTACAATCCGCTGTTTATCTACGGCGGTGCCGGTCTGGGAAAGACGCATCTGATGCATTCCATCGGTCACTTCATCCTGGAGCAGAATCCGAATATGAAGGTTCTTTATGTCACTTCGGAATCCTTTACCAACGAAGTAATCGAATCCATCCGAAGCGGTAACGCAACCGCCATGACAAAGCTGCGCGAAAAATACCGGACTGTAGATGTCCTGATGATCGACGATATTCAGTTTATTATAGGAAAAGAAAGTACACAGGAAGAATTTTTCCACACCTTTAACGTGCTGCATTCCGCAGGCAAACAGATCGTACTGTCCTCTGATAAGCCGCCAAAAGAAATGGAAACCCTGGAAGAACGTTTCCGTTCCCGTTTCGACTGGGGCCTGATTGCGGACATCCAGCCGCCTGACTATGAAACCCGAATGGCGATCCTGCGCAAAAACGCCGAGGCATGTAATAAACCCGTCGATGATGAGATTTTTAAATACATTGCTACCAATATTAAGTCCAACATCCGGGAACTGGAGGGCGCTTTTAATAGAATTATTGCCAAATCCAAGATTGAGAACCAGAGTGAAATTACAATGGAACTGGCAGAAGACGCCTTAAAAGACATTATAAATCCTGACAAACCAAAGGAAATCACACCGGAACTGATTATAGAAGTCGTTGCGGAACACTTCGGCGTTAGTCCGGAAGATATTACTTCCAAAAAACGGAACTCCGAATTCGTTCAGCCGCGTCAGGTTGTCATGTATCTGTGCAGGAAGCTGACGGATACTTCCTATGTCAATATTGGCAAACTGCTCGGCAAAAAAGACCACACTACAATTATCCACGGTGTGAATAAAATTGAGGATGAGTTAAAAAATAACGACGAATTGGCCGGCAAGGTTGAAACGATCAAAAAGAAGATCTGTGTATAACCTGGTCGTAATCCCCGACTTATCCTAAGGTTGTACACAGGATAACCGTTTCCTGTTTTCCGCTATTTTACAGGGCTTGTGATACTTATCCACATTTCAACAACGCCTATTAAGAAAGATTACGAATTTAATTATTTATATCTTTGTTTGCGCTCCGGCAGGCCATCCCGCGCCGGGTGTCTTTGGAAAACCCAGTGGATGTGGATAAGTCACAGAACACACAGTTAAAAGAAGGGAGTTTTTCATATATGAAATTTATCTGTCCGAAATCAGAGCTATTAAACGGACTTCAGGTTGTTTCCAAAGCAGTTCCTGCAAAAACAACCATGACAATCCTCGAATGCATTTTAGTTGACTGTACCCAGGGATATATCAAACTGACTGCCAACGATATGGAACTCGGCATTGAGACCATTGTAGAAGGCACGATTGAAGAACCTGGCGTTATTGCGCTGGATGCAAAGATTTTTCTTGAAATTGTCAGAAAATTACCGGATAACGATATTACGATACTATCTGACAATAGCTATCAAACTCTGATAACTTGTGAAAAAGCGAAATTCAATATTGCCGGAAAATGTGGCGATGACTTCGCTTATCTGCCGGAAATAGAGCGCAGCAACAGCATTGTTATTTCTCAGTTCACATTGAAAGAAGTTATCCGTCAGACGATTTTCTCGATTGCTGACAACGATAACAACCGTCTGATGACCGGCGAACTGTTTGAAATTAACGGCGATGAGCTGAAGGTGGTTTCCCTCGACGGACACCGCATTTCTATCCGGAAAATTCAGCTGAAGGATACCTACGAACCCCAGAAAGTTGTTATCCCGGGTAAGACCCTGAATGAAGTCAGCAAGATTCTTTCCGGTGAAACAGAAAAAGATGTATCCCTGTTCTTTACCGACAACCAGGTTGTGTTTGAATTTGATCAGACAACCGTTGTATCCAGACTGATTGAAGGCGAATATTTCCGCATTGACCAGATGCTTTCCAGCGATTATGAGACAAAGGTGACAATCAACAAGCGTGAATTGTTAAGCTGTATCGACCGTGCGACTCTGCTCGTAAAGGAAGGCGACAAAAAGCCGATCATTATCAGCATTACAGACGGTCTGATGGAGCTGAAAATCAACTCTGCCATCGGCAGCATGGACGAGCAGATCGATATCGAAAAAAGCGGAAAGGATCTGATGATCGGTTTCAACCCGAGATTTTTGATCGATGCACTGAGAGTCATTGACGATGAACAGATCACGATTTATCTGGTTAATCCTAAGGCTCCCTGCTTTATCCGCAATGAGGAGAACAGCTACATTTACCTGATTCTCCCTGTTAACTTTACAACTGTTTAACTGCAAAAGCGCCGGAAAAGGGCGCAGGAAAGAAGGAACGATTCATGCAGACCTATCGGATCAGAGATGAATTTATCAAGCTCGGACAGGCTTTGAAGGCAGCGGGCTTTGTGGAATCCGGCGTCGACGCCAAATTCGCTGTACAGGACGGGCTTGTCAAAGTAAACGGACAGGTAGAAACCGCACGCGGCAAAAAACTGGTGCCCGGAGACGTGGTAGAATATGACGGACAGACCTTAAAGATCGAGTGAATTTCCATACACCGATCTGACAGAAAGAGGAACTATGGTTATTAAATCGCTGGAATTATCCAATTTTCGGAATTACAGCCTGTTAAACCTTTCCTTCGACCGGGGGACAAATATTTTATACGGCGATAACGCACAGGGAAAAACCAATATCTTAGAGGCAATTTATCTGTGTGCGACAACCAAGTCCCATAAAGGCGCGAAGGATAAGGATATCGTAAATTTCAACGAGGAGGAGGCACATATCCGCGCCTACCTCGAGAAAAAAGAAGACGAAATCCGCATCGACATGCACCTTCGGAAAAACAAATCCAAGGGCATTGCGATTGACGGGACCCGCATCAAAAAAGCGGCGGAGCTTCTGGGCATTATGAACGTGGTATTTTTTTCCCCGGAAGATCTGTCCATTATCAAGAACGGTCCGGCAGAGCGCAGACATTTCGTGGACATGGAGCTGTGTCAGCTGGATGCAGGATATCTGTACAACTTAAACCATTACAACCGGATTGTGAACCAGCGCAACCGGCTGTTAAAGGATATTTACCAGAATCCGTCCCTGCGGGATACGCTGTCGGTCTGGGATGACCAGATGGCGGCGTTTGGCAGCCAGGTGATCGAGAGAAGGATCACCTTTACGGAGCAGCTAAACGACATCATCGGAGAGATTCACAGCCGTCTTTCCGGAGGCAGGGAGCATTTAAAGGTTGTGTATGAACCGGATGTGACGAGCGAGAATTTTGCAGAGGCACTGCACCGTAACCAGGAGCGGGATATCCGACTGAAGATGACATCAACGGGTCCGCACCGGGATGATTTTTCATTTCTGGCAGACGGCGTGGATATTCGTAAATTCGGATCCCAGGGACAGCAGAGGACGGCGGCGTTGTCCTTGAAGCTTTCCGAGATTGAGCTTGTCAAAAAGATGACAAAGGATACGCCGGTGCTTTTATTAGACGACGTGTTGTCGGAGCTGGACAGCAACCGTCAGAATTACCTGCTGAACAGTATCGGGGACATTCAGACGATTATTACCTGTACCGGTCTGGATGATTTTGTCAACAACCGGTTTGAGATCAATAAAGTTTTCAGAGTAGCAAACAGGACGGTGGATGCCGGCCAGAATGGAGGAATATAAATGAGCGTTGAATACGGAGCAGATCAAATTCAGATTCTGGAGGGTCTGGAAGCGGTCCGCAAACGGCCGGGCATGTATATCGGTTCCACCTCTTCCAGAGGTCTGCATCACCTGGTTTACGAGATTGTAGATAATGCGGTGGACGAGGCACTGGCAGGCTTTTGTGACCACATTGAAGTAACGATCAACGAAGATAACTCGATCACGGTTGTCGATAACGGACGAGGCATTCCGGTTGGAATCAACCACAAAGCGGGCATTCCTGCAGTAGAGGTTGTTTTCACGATCCTGCATGCCGGCGGTAAATTCGGCGGCGGCGGATACAAGGTTTCCGGCGGTCTCCATGGCGTAGGCGCATCCGTTGTAAATGCGCTTTCTGACTGGCTGGAGGTCGAAATCTGTCAGGGCGGAAAGGTTTACAAGCAGCGTTACGAGCGTGGTCATGTCTGCTATCCGTTGAAGGAGATCGGAACCTGTGATGCAGAAAAAACCGGAACAAAAGTAACGTTTAAGCCGGATGCGACGATTTTTACCGAGACGACGGTTTACGAATTTGATATTTTAAAGACACGTCTGCGGGAAATGGCATTTCTGACTAAGGGATTAAAGATTTCCCTGACAGACCTGCGCGGGGAAGAGCCCCACACAAGAACCTTCCACTACGAGGGCGGTATCCGGGAGTTCGTCACCTATCTAAACGGCAGCAAGGTTCCGCTTTATGACAAGGTAATGTACTTTGAGGGCACGAAAAACAATGTTTACGTCGAGGTTGCACTGCAGCACAACGATTCCTACAACGAGAGTGTGTTCTCTTTTGTCAATAATATCAATACGCCGGAGGGCGGTACGCATCTGGTGGGATTTAGGAATGCGCTGACAAAGACGTTTAACGACTATGCGAGAAGTAATAAACTGTTAAAGGATAACGAGCCCAACCTGTCCGGAGATGATATCCGTGAAGGTCTGACTGCGATCATCAGTGTCAAGATCGAGGATCCCCAGTTTGAAGGACAGACCAAGCAGAAGCTGGGAAACTCCGAGGCGAGAAGCGCTGTGGACAGCGTGGTGAGCGAACAGCTGACGTATTTCCTGGAGCAGAACCCGTCCGTTGCAAAGACGATCGTAGAAAAGTCCGTTCTGGCGCAGCGTGCAAGGGAAGCGGCAAGAAGGGCGCGGGATTTGACGAGAAGAAAGACTGCGCTGGAAAATACAGCCCTGCCCGGCAAGCTGGCAGACTGCTCGGATAAAGATCCGAAAAATTGCGAGATTTACATTGTAGAGGGGGATTCCGCGGGCGGCTCTGCAAAGAAGGCGAGAAGCCGTGCGACGCAGGCGATCCTTCCCCTGCGCGGCAAGATTTTGAACGTAGAAAAAGCCCGTCTGGACAAGATTTTTTCCAACGCCGAAATCAAGGCGATGATTACCGCATTCGGAACCGGTATTCATGAGGACTTTGATATCAGCAAGCTGCGGTATCATAAGATTGTTATCATGACGGATGCCGATGTAGACGGCGCGCATATCGCAACGCTGATGCTGACCTTTATTTACCGGTTTATGCCGGAGCTGATCAAGCAGGGACATGTTTATCTGGCAAAGCCCCCGCTGTATAAGCTGGAAAAGAATAAAAAGGTTTGGTACGCCTACAGCGATGAAGAGCTGGCGGCGATTATCAACGAGGTCGGCAGAGATCAGAATAACAAAATCCAGCGTTACAAAGGTCTGGGTGAGATGGATGCAGAACAGCTCTGGGAGACGACCATGGATCCCGAGCACAGAATCCTGTTAAAGGTCTGCATGGATGAAGAGACGGAATCCGAAGTGGATCTGACCTTCACAACGCTGATGGGCGACCAGGTGGAACCCCGCCGGAAGTTTATCGAAGAGAACGCTCAGTTCGTAAAGAATCTGGATATTTAGAAAACTGATTGGAATGCCGCCTGGGCGGCTGGATAAGAGGAAAGATGGAAGATAATATTTTTGACAAAATAGAAGAAGTCGATCTGAAGAAAAAAATGGAGGAATCTTATATCGATTACGCGATGAGCGTAATCGCTGCCAGAGCCCTCCCGGACGTCCGCGACGGCTTAAAGCCGGTACAGAGACGTGTTCTGTACTCCATGATCGAGTTAAATAACGGACCGGATAAGCCGCATCGTAAATGTGCGCGTATCGTCGGTGATACGATGGGTAAATATCATCCCCACGGCGACAGCTCTATCTACGGAGCGCTGGTCAATATGGCGCAGGAATGGAATACCCGTTATCCCCTTGTTGACGGGCACGGAAACTTTGGCTCTGAGGATGGCGACGGCCCTGCAGCGATGCGATACACCGAAGCGAGACTGTCCAAGATCTCGATGGAGATGCTGGCGGACATCAACAAGGACACCGTTGATTTTGAACCGAACTTCGATGAAACGGAAAAAGAGCCGGTTGTACTGCCCTCCCGTTATCCGAATCTGCTGGTAAACGGTACCTCCGGTATTGCAGTCGGCATGGCGACCAACATTCCTCCCCACAACCTGCGGGAGGTGGTCGATGCGGTCGTAAAGATCATGGACAACCGTATTTTGGAAGACCGCGACACCGAAATCGAAGAGATCATGGGCATCGTCAAAGCGCCTGATTTCCCGACCGGCGGCGTGATTTTAGGAACCCGCGGCGTGGAAGAGGCATACCGGACAGGACGCGGCAAAATCCGTGTCCGGGCGGTAACGAATATCGAGACGCTTCCAAACGGCAAGAGCCAGATTATCGTGACCGAGCTTCCCTACATGGTAAACAAGGCGAAGCTGATTGAGAAGATTGCAGATCTGCATAAAGAAAAGCGCATTGACGGCATCACGGATCTGAGAGATGAATCCAACCGTGAGGGAACCAGAGTTGTCATCGAGCTGCGCAGGGATGCGAACGCAAATGTTATCTTAAATCAGCTTTACAAGCACACCCAGATGCAGGATACCTTTGGCGTTATTATGCTGGCACTGGTAGACGGACAGCCGAAGGTGCTGAGCCTGCTGGATATGCTCAAATGCTACATCGCCCATCAGGAAGATGTCGTTACCAGACGGACAAAATACGACTTAAATAAAGCCGAAGAGCGCGACCATATTTTGCAGGGCTTGCTGATTGCACAGGATCATATCGATGAGGTCATCCAGATCATCCGCAGCAGCCAGACCCCTCAGATCTCCAAGGATCGTTTGATCGAACGCTTTGGTCTGACCGACGTACAGGCACAGGCAATTATTGATATGCGTCTGCGTGCGCTGACCGGTCTTGAACGAGAAAAGCTGGAAGCAGAGCATCAGGAGCTTTTGAAAAAAATTGCAGAATTAAAGGCAATTCTGGCAGACGAGAAGCGTCTGCTGGGTGTTATCCGCAGCGAGCTGCTTGTGATCAAAGACAAATACGGCGACGACAGAAGAAGTAAGATCGGCTATGATGAATTCGATATTTCCATGGAGGATATGATCCCGAGAGAGAATACGATCATCGCCATGACGAACCTTGGTTATATCAAACGAATGACCGTCGATAACTTTAAGGCGCAGAACCGCGGCGGCAGAGGCATCAAGGGTATGCAGACGATCGAGGAAGACTTTATCGCAGATCTTCTGATGACGACAACACATCATTATGTGATGTTCTTTACGAATTTCGGACGTGTTTATCGTTTGAAAGCATACGAAATTCCGGAAGCCGGACGTACTGCGCGGGGTACGGCAATCATCAACCTGCTGCAGCTTGCTCCGGAAGAAAAAATTTCCGCCATCATTCCGGTAAAGGATTACGAAAAGGACGACAACCTGTTCATGGTAACCAGAAAGGGTATTGTCAAGAAGACCCCGATTCTGGAATACAGCAACGTCAGAAAGAACGGCCTTGCGGCGATTAATCTGCGGGAGGACGACGAACTGATCGAGGTGAAGGTAACGAATGCGGACAGCGAGATTTTCCTCGTAACGAGAGACGGCATGTGCATTCGTTTCAAGGAAACCGACGTCAGAAATACCGGCAGAACGTCGATGGGCGTGATCGGTATGACGCTGTCTGACAACGATGAAATTGTCGGCATGCAGTTAGACCATCAGGGAGATTCGCTGCTGATCGTTTCTGAAAACGGTATGGGCAAGCGTACCTCGATGGACGAATTTACGGTACAGCACCGCGGCGGCAAGGGCGTGAAGTGCTATAAGATCACGGAAAAGACCGGCTATGTCATCGGTGTAAAAGCCGTTACGGATGAAAACGAGATCATGATGATCACGACAGAGGGCATTATCATTCAGATCCGTATGGATGATGTTTCCCAGTTGGGAAGAATTACCTCCGGCGTGAAGCTGATCAACCTGGATGCAGGCGTAACCGTAGCACAGATTGCCAAGGTACGGGAAAAGGTATCGGACGGAAATCAGGAATTTGACGATGTAGACGATGCAATGGAAGATGTATCAAAGCCGAGTGAAGTTGACCAAGAGGAAGACGACGATCCGGCGGAGGAGCATATTACCATGCCGGAAGAGACAGAAGAGGACGAATAAGACGATGAAGGTTTTTGCACACAGAGGTTTCAGCGGAAGATATCCGCAGAATACGATGCTGGCTTTCCGGAAAGCACTGGAAAGCGGCTGTGACGGAATCGAACTGGATGTCCAGCTCACAAAGGACGGTGAGGTTGTCATTATCCACGATGAATATCTGGATGACCTGACGGACTTTACCGGAAATGTACGGGATTACACTTTAGGCGATTTAAAAAGCTGCAATGCAGGCGGAAAATGGCAGGAAGTCTACGGCTTCCAGCCAATTCCGACCTTTGAGGAATACTGCGAATGGGCATCCGGTAATTCGCTGATTACCAACGTGGAGATCAAGAGCAGTGTGTACTATTACGAGGAGCTGGAGAAAAAGACGATGGAGCTGATCGAGCGCTTTGGTTTAAAGGAGCGGATCATCATTTCCTCCTTTAACCATCTGTCTGCACTCTCCTGCAAGGATTTTATGCCGGATATAAAAACTGGTGCTCTCGTGGAAAATGGCGGTATCGCAAATGCAGGCTATTACTGCAAAAAGTTTGGGTTTGAATGTTATCATCCAGGAATTGAAGGACTGACGAAGGAAGAGATAGAGCTCTGTCATAAGAACGGCATCGAGGTCAATGTCTGGACGATTAACAATATGGACGATCTGGAAAATTTGTATGAGTGGGGCTGTGATGGCGTCATCACAAACTATCCGGATGTCTGCAAAAGCTGGCTGGAGGCAAAAAAGGCGAAGGACTGAGAAACGCTTTGAAACATGTTTTCTGCGGTGTAGTGCGCTGCAGAATTTACAAAATGGAGGGCATGGTTATGGAAAAGCAGTTTTACAATTTTGTAAAAGAGGTCTATGACAAGCAGCTTGGTGTAGAAGGCATTGCAATTGCTGACGGGGAAAAGATCCTGATGGAGCATCATTTTACACCGGATCAGGCGAGAAATATCTATTCTCACACAAAGAGCTATATGAGCACAGCAGTCGGTCTGGCAATTGCCGATGGTAAGCTGTCACTGGATGACAGACTGGCGGAGTTTTTCCCGGAGGCGGTTCCGGAAAATGCACAGCCGGAGCTGTTTGAAATCCGTTTGCGTCATCTTCTTATGATGTCGAGCGGTTTCCATGAACCATATCTGATGGGCGCAAACCGGCGTGCAGGTGTCGGGGCGCCGGATTACGTCAAATATATGTTGAGCAGACCCGTAAAGGTACAGCCGGGCAGCGAATTCATCTATTCAACGGCAGACAGCATTCTGGCAGGCCGTATGGTGGAAAAGGCAGTGGGAAAACGGCTTTCAGAGTATCTGTATGAGCGCTTTTTTGAACCCCTCGGACAGGGCTTTCCGATCTGGGAAAACTGTCCTCAGGGACATCCGATCGGTGGCGGCGGCATGTTCATGACGCTTTCCAATATGCTTAAGATCGGTCAGGTATATCTGATGGATGGAAAATGGAAAGGACAGCAGCTGGTAGATCCTGCATGGATCAAAGAAGCAACCGCAAAGCAGATCGAAACACCGAATCCCGGAAACGATATCTGGGTTTGCGGTTATGGCTACCAGTTTTGGAGAAATCCGTATGAGGATTCCTATCGCGCAGACGGTGCCTATGGACAGCTGACGATGGTGTTGCCGAAGAAGGGACTGATCGTAGCCGTTCAGTGTCCGGAAAGCGGCGATCTGAACAAAGTAAAACCGGTAATGCATGAGCTTATTTTGTCTCTGTAAGGCGGAAAGGGAAGACATCAGGAGGAGAAGAATACGATGGAATATTCCGCAATTTTCCATGATATGGATAAGAGATTCTGTTATGCAATCGAGAAGGATTTATTTGTAATACGCGTGCAGGTAAAGAAAGATGATATGAAAGAGATCATCCTTCACTATGAGGATAAGTATATCCCAATGGAGCGTGAGGATACGCGAAAGACCATCGTGATGAAAAAGGTTGCTACCTCACAGTTTCATGATTATTATGAAGCACAGGTTCGGATGCACCTGATCTGTCTCCGCTATTTCTTTGAATTTACGGATATGCAGGGAGAAAGGGTATATTACGGCAACTACGAGTTTGATAAGGAATATATCACGAACAGAGACAGAATGTTTGACTGTCCGCAGAATCTTCGGGAGGAAGAAATGTTTGAGGTCCCGGATTGGGCGGCAAATAAGGTTGTGTATCAGATCTTCCCATCCCGTTTTGCAGCATCACAGCCGGTAGATAAAAAGCTTTGGTATAAAGCACCCATTACGCCTATGGATGACCTGCATGGTGACTTCAGAGGAATTATCGATCATCTGGATCATATTCAGGATCTGGGAATCGATGTTATATATATGACGCCCAGCTTCAAATCGAACTCCTGCCATAAGTACGATACCATTGATTATTATGAGATCGATCCTTCTTTTGGAACAAAGGAGGAGCTTAAGGAGCTGGTACAAAAAGCACATGACCGCGGGATGAAGGTGGTTATGGATGCGGTGTTCAACCATACCGGAAAAGAGTTTTTTGCATTTAAGGATATCCTGGAAAAGGGTGAAAAATCCAAATATCTGGACTGGTATTATATCGATGAATTGCCACTGAAGGGCAAATGGGGAGAGATTCCGAACTTCTTGTGCTTTGGATATTATGGTGGAATGCCAAAGCTGAATCTGAAAAATCCTGAGGTTGAAAAATACATTACGGATGTTGCGTGCTATTGGATCAGGGAATGCGATATTGACGGATGGAGACTGGATGTAGGAGATGAAATCAGTCATTTCTTCTGGAAGCGCTTCAGAAGAGCAATCAAGGCAGTAAAGAAGGATATGCTGATCATTGGGGAAATCTGGCATTATGCGGGAGATTTTCTGGAGGGAGATGAATGGGATACGGTCATGAATTATCCTTTTTATCTGAATCTGATAGATCTGCTTGCGGATGAAAAGATCAGTGTCAGCCAGTTTGTACAGAATCTGGGATATCTGAAAGGACGCTTACACAAAAAATGTTATCCTCTTATGTGGAATCTGATCGACAGCCATGATACGGCAAGATTTTTACATTTATGTAAGGACAATAAGAAAAAACAGCATTTGGCAGCGGCCTTCCAGCTGTTATTGCCGGGAATGCCTATGATTTATTACGGGGATGAGTATGCGATGCCGGGAGCAAATGATCCGGACTGCAGACGAGGCATGTACTGGGATGAAGAATACCAGGATAAAGAGATGTTTGAATGGTATAAACGACTGCTGCAGGTTCGAAAAGCACATACCTGTATCGTAGAAGGGGAATTGGCAGAAGCCATCACAAGGGATGAAGATGAGACAATCGTTCTGATAAGAAAAAATGGGGAAGAAACCATTGCCCTGATTTTCAATTGCAGCAATCATACGAAGGAATTTAAGGAGTATGCGCAAAAACAGGAGCTGCTTACAGAAAAGGTTTTTGACGGAAAAGTGGAGGCGCTTGATGCTGCTGTAATAGTGCTTTAAGCAATTTGGCTGTGATCGCAGAGCAGGGCTGGAAGTCCTGCTCGCGGCTCGTTTGGCACAAAGATAAAAGGGGCTTCGCAGAAACCTGTGTTTCTGTGAAGCCCCTTTTTACTTCATCGAAAAATGTGTTCTATGAAATAAAAACGCTCTACGAGGATGCGCACTTGGCGCAGGGGTAGGTGGTTGCTGAAGCAACCGCGCCTCGGCGCGAGAATGTGCCAAGGCACATTCTTTTTTGGAGATGATTAAGCATTTTTCTTTGCTTCTACCTGGATAAATTCAACCTTGCCGCATTCACCGGGTACATAGATTCTTTTTGTGATATCTGTTGTTGTGAAGGTCATGAAATCCAAATCCTCTCGCTTCCATGCCGTTGCAGGTACATGCCTTACTTCTTTTTGGGCAAGTAAGGGGATGCTGGTTCCTTCTTTCTGGAAAACAAGAAGGGAGGTACCGCCATCTGCAAAGGATTTCGTTTCTACATGGACAAAGGATCCGCCTTCATATACTTCTTTATTTTCAATATTTCTCCACTGACCTTCCGGAAGATACAGATCGTATTCCTCTCTGTCAAAGGCGGGCGAGATCAATAAGGAATCTCCCAGCATATAAGACAGATTCTGCATCTTCGCCATCGGATCCTTTGGATATTCCATTACCACCGGACGAAGCATCGGAATGCCGAAAAGATGGCTCTGGCAGGCTGTATGATAAAGATATGGAGCAAGACGATGTCTGAAATTGATCCATTCTTTCACTCTTTCCAGGGCAAGATCCCCATACTGCCAGGGCTCTCTCGGTGTTTTGCCATGTGCTCTGGATAAGGGCATCCAAAGTCCCATCTGTACAGAGGAAAGATAATCTTCTGCATCAGGGCGCTCCTCATTTCCGGTATAACCGGTATGATAAAATCCGCCCAGATCATACCCCCAGAAGGATACACCGGACATTGCCATGCCAAGGCCGGCCTGAAGGATCGCACTGTGCGTCGCTTTATCACTGGAGGAGTCTCCCGCCCATGCTGCCGGAATTGTATGAGAACCAGCATAACCGCTGCGTCCCCAAAGAAGGGGCAATTCTCCTCGTTTTTCACAGATTTCCTTCATCCATCCGTAAATATTCTTTGCATACAGATAGGTCAGCAGATTATGTCCTTCATATCCGTTCATTCCATTATAGAATACAACATCCTTCGGTACTGCTTCAGAAAAATCTGTTTTAATGACAGAAACGCCCATGCGGACGATCTTCTTGATCCGTTCTCCGTACCATTCCAGAAATTCCGGATTTGTAAAGTCAAAGCAGGCACTTAAATACTCTGAGTCAGCGGTGGCTTTAAATAATGCCGGCTGTCCCTCTTTATTTTTAATAAAGAATCCGCGCTCTGCCAGAGCCTGATATTCCGGTGAATTTTCCTGCAAATAGGGATAGTTCCAAAGACTTATATGAATATTCTTTTGATTTAATTCCCGGATCATTCCCTCAGGATCAGGAAAGCGTTCGGTATCCCATTCCCATAAACCGGCCATATTCGGCTTCTGCCAGCCATCGATATGGATCACATCAATGCCTACACCAAGCTGTTCCGCCTTATCAACTACATCTTCGATTTCCTTACGGCTCATATAGGAGCATTTGGACATCCAGAAACCAAACGCCCACTGCGGAATCATAGGGATCTGTCCGGTAAGCTGCAGATATTGCTGTAACAGCTTCTTATAATCTTTACTCTCTTCTGCTAAGAAAATGTAATCCAATACAGGGTCATTACTGCCGATCTGATAGCTGATCCATGAGGATGCCCCCATATCGAAAGACGAACGGGTAAAGGTGTTTAACAGGATGGAATATCCGCGGCTGCTGGTAAAATAGGGATGACCTTTGTAGGAATCCTCTGAGTTGGTTGACAACGCATCCTTCTGCCAGCATTCGATCCGCTGTCCGCGCTTGTTAAAGTGTGTAAACTTCTCACCAAAGCCCCAGAACATCTCATCAGAAAACAGGACAAACTGTTCGAAGGTGGAAATGCTTTTTCCGGATGCATCTACCTGAAAGCCTGTCGGAAGCTGTTTCCAGCGATTGTCGACATTGGTATCGAAGACCTGTTCCTTTGTTAATAATTTTCCATTTTGATATACGGACATTTCCCAGTAATCTTTTTCGAAATGCAGACTTAACTGTTCTGTCTCATATACAAAACAATGTTGGGTCTCGACAAGTTTGGCATTTTTGCTTTCAGACTCGGAAGCAGACGCAGATTCCAGCACGGCCTGTCTGTGACTTTGGGAAGTCAACTCAGGTACCATAACAAATCGGAATACAGATGGTGTCAAAAATGTGACACAGACCTTTGCGGTACGATCCTTCCATGTACGTACTGCAAAATGCAGCCCATCCTCCTGAACGCAAACGGACTCAATTTTGGTCAGAAAATCATATTCATCCGAAAAAATGGTTCTGCGAATGCCATACTGAGGATTATATTGGGTTTCTGTTTCAGCTGACATATATTGTCCTCCCGGAATTTTAATATTTTCGTGTCTGCCGCTATACATATTTCCAAACAAAACACATTCTTTTTGGTAATAATGCATAATTGGCAACGTTTCCAACTTAAGTGTATCATACCTTTTTACTTTTTGAAATATCTTTTTGATCCTGTAAAAAATGAATCATAAAATGGTTAAAAAAATAGGATCAGGATCCCCCTTTTTTATGAAAAAACCTTGCAAACATCGGCATTAGAAGGTATTCTAAACATAGGATAACAAAGCATAGATATGGGAAAAAGCATGAGGGGGAAAGGAAAATAAAAATCAGAAAATTACGATTAAAACTGTTTGCAATTCTTCTGTTTTTGGCAGTCGGAGCAGGAGTTTTGTGGAAGCTGTCGGATAACAGTACCTTTGAGACCACCTTTTATCGCGTGACCTCGGAAAAGATCGGGGAGAATATAAGGGCAGTGGTGCTGGCGGATTTACATAATAACGTATTTGGTCAGGATAACGAACGACTGCGTCAAGGGATGTTCGCAAAAAGGACTCCTGAAAAATGGAATTAAGCTGCAATGAGCAGCGTTGCCTCAATGGAATCCTGGCTGAGGTAGGCTCTTGAGACAGACCAGTCCTCGGCATACTCCATCAGATATGTTGTCACCAGGCGGACATAGGATGCCTCGTTGGGGAAGATTCCTACCACACTGGTGCGTCTCCGAATCTCACGATTCAGCCGCTCAATCATGTTGGAGGATGATATCTTTCTGGCATCCAGTTTGGGAAAAGCGTAGAAAGTCAGGGAATCTTCCAAGCCGTTTTCAAGGCACTGAACCGCCTTTGGAAAGCGTTTGGCATAGGCATCCATCACATCATAAGCCCGCTTTCTGGCCAGATCTGCGGTGGGTGCCAGCCAGATTTCCTTGATCACAGATGCAAAGGATTTCTTCTCTTTCTGCGGTACATAAGCCAGGATATTCCGCATGAAATGTACCTTGCAACGCTGCCAGGAGGCTCCAGGGAAGGACTCCTGTATTGCTGAAACTAACCCGGAGTGAGCGTCTGAAATGATCAGCTTGGGCGTGGTAAGACCACGATCCTTCAAGTCTTGAAACAAGACTCCGTAGGGGCTTCTGGATTCCTCGGCCATAGGTTCCACGGCGATGATATCTCTGTGGCCATTTTCATCCACACCGAACACGATAAGTATCGCCATACTGACAATTCTACCGTCTACACGAACTTTTTCGTACAGTGCATCTACCCACAGAACCGGGTACACAGTATTGGAAAGAGGTCGATTACGGAACTCATTGACCTGCTCATTAAGACCTTTCGTCATCTCGCTGACCTGACTTCTGGATAGGTTTTCGATGCCGAGGCTTTGGGCCAGCTTCTCCATCTTCCGGGTGGATACGCCCTGCACAAAGGCCTCCTGAACGACCTGAATGAGCGCAGCTTCACTGCGCTTGCGCTCTGTGACAAAGAACGGGATATAACCGCCCTGCCGTACCTCAGGAACCATGAGGTACATCGTCCCCATACGTGTGTCCAGACGGCGAGGACGGTAGCCGCTGCGATAGCCGCTCCTTCCGTCCGTGCGCTGACTTTTCTCTGCACCCAGCTGCTGATCCACCTCGGCCTCCATGAGCCGTGTGCACAGCCATTCCAGCATGCTCAGCATGGGATCCGGCTGAGTCATACATTGCAGTAGTAATTCTGTGAGATTTGTGTTATTCTTTTTGTGAGCCATTAGGGTCTCTCCTTTGCAGTATGATTGTCTCGACAACTTTCATTTTACAGGAGCCCCTAGTGGCTTGTCTATTTCCTTTTCACTTTTGCAAACATCATTGTACTCTATCAAAGTTGGTATCGGAGGACAGACTGCGCAGGAAATTTTCAGAAAAAGGAGCGCAGCTTATCCGGGAAGAGTTTTCCCTGAAAGCGTCAATTGATCGCCTGGAGCATTTTTATGAGGAGATTTGTAAATGAGTATTCCTAAGAAAATTCATTATTGTTGGTTTGGAAGAAATCCACTGCCGGAGTCGGCAAAGAAATGTATTGAGAGCTGGAAAAAATACTGTCCTGAATATGAGATCATCGAATGGAACGAGGATAATTTCGATCTGACGGACAACCGATATGCACGGGAGGCCTATGAGCAAAAAAAATGGGCATTTGTCAGTGATTATGCGCGGTTAAAAATCGTGTATGAACAGGGCGGAATTTATATGGACGTGGATGTGGAGCTGATCAAACCGCTGGATGAGCTTACAGAGCTGGATGGTTATATGGGCTTTGAAAAGGAGATAGATGGTCAGATGTGGATTGCAACGGGCCTTGGCTTTGGTGCACGTGCAGGGCATCCGATCGTCGGTGCACTTTTAAAGGACTATGAGGATATTCCTTTTATCAAAGAGGATGGAAGACTTGATACAGAGTCTTGTCCCGGACGCAATACGCGGACGCTGCGCACCTTCGGGCTGCGCCTTGACAATACAAAGCAGGAAATTGACGGAATCGTTTTTCTCCCGACACAATACCTTGCTCCTGTCAGCTATTTTCATCGAAAAAAAGAGATCACAGAGCATACGGTTTCCATTCATCACTATGATGGAAGCTGGCTGAACGAAAAGGAACAAAAAAGCCTTCAGTTAAGAAGGCTTTTAGGAAACAGACTGTATCATCGTCTGCAGTGTCTGTGGTATAAAATCAATCCGAGGAAAAAGCAGCCCTAAATCAGCTGATGGATTTTACGAGATGGAAAATAGTATTCTGGGCGGTCTTTTCACAGTTGTCCAGGTTACTTAAGGTATCGGAGAACAGCTTATCCAGCCGGTTTTCCAGCTCCGGAAGGGAATTGTCTGTCTGAGGCTTGTCAGCTTTTGGAGCTTCCAGTGGCAGGAAAGGCGTAATCGAAGGGGGAAGCACTGCGGACAGCTGAACTCTTTCCAGGCTTTGCTGTACCTGCTGCAGGACGTTTCCGGATTGTGCCAGCTGCTTGCGAAGGAAAGTCAGATCCTTCTCTTTTTTCGCAATGTCAGACTGCAGGGTTTCGATCTGTGCAGACTGAGCTTCGAGCTGAGTGCGCTGCTGTTTGATCTGCGCAGACTGAGCTTCCAGCTGAGCACTTTGTTGTTCGATCTGTGTTGCCTGGGCCATTAAACGCCCCTCCTGCTCCCGTACCTGATGCTGAAGCGTCGAATCCTGCGCCGGAAATTGCTTGAGGGTTTCCATGACCTGACTTTGCAGGGTGCGGATCAGATCCTCTGATTCCCGCTTCTGACGGCGCGTGATCTGTATCGTTTCTTCCCGGAGTGCGCGAAGCTGGTCGGAACCGTTCTCGGAGGACTTCTTTAAAGAAGCGACCTGTTCCTGCAGCTGTTCGATCGTAGATTCATATACTGTTGATAGATGACGGTTCTGTGGATAAGTCCGGTGAAATCTGCGATGCCTGTGCATTAAAGGATAACAGGATCAGGGTTATCCACAAAAAGAATGGCGGAGTGAGTGCGGCAAGAAACACCGGACTGCAGGAAGCCCGTGGGGAATATATCACCTATGCGGACTCAGACGATCTTGTGGGAAGAACAATCTATACAGAGCTGATCGACGCTATGGAGCAAAATGGAACGGACAGCGCCTGCTGCAGTTATGAAGCCTTTACGGGGGCTGGTACAGAGCAGGGGATGGCAGGCAGCAGGACAGGAGTGCAAAAGGCAGCAGGCAGCAGTAGAAGCAGTGGGCAGATCTGCCGCGGCACGGAGGCGTTTAAGGTTTTTTTGAGAGAAAATAGCTACGCACCTGTGGTGTGGAACAAGGTTTTTAAGCGGGAAGTGCTGAAATCTGCAGAGGGGCCGTTTTTGTTTGAAAAAAATACGACCCTGGGGGAGGATGAAAAATGGCTGGCAGAGGTTTTCTGCGGCAGAGAGACTTCTGTCTGCTTTATTGCAAAGCCGCTGTATTATTGGAGACGGCGGGACAGCAGCGCGACCCATACAGAGAAGGAAGGAATCACGAAAAACAATCTGGACAGTATTCGGGTGCAGGAGGAGCTCTTAGAGGCTGTAAAAGTTCTGCAGGATGCAGAGCTGGAGGAGCTGTTAAAATGGAGGTTGTATCTGGCTGTTATGGATGTTGTGAGGAAATGCTATAAGCGCAGAGATACGGAGAATTTTCGATGCTACTATCAAAAGCTGAAACAAATCGGAAAAGTGCGCACATTTGGCGAATCCGGGACAGAAAAAATCCGGAGGCTGGTGTGGAGCGTCTTATTCCGACTGCGGGTTCTGTAAAAGGAGCGTACATTCTATTGTATTGCGAATGGCGCGGGTGAACAGTAACATTTACGCAGAAATGATAGTGAAAATGAGAAAATTATGGTTTTCTTTTTGGTGGTGAACTGTTAGAATAAAGGATATCAGAAACGTTTGGAAAAACGCGAAAGAAAAGACAGGAAGGGGAATATTCCATGAAGAATTTTGACGTAGTTGCACTGGGTGAGCTGCTGATCGACTTTACCGAGAACGGCAAGAGCGCACAGGGCAATATGACTTACGAAGCAAATCCGGGCGGAGCGCCCTGCAACGTGCTGGCAATGTTGAACAAAGCAGGCCGCAAGACCGCATTTATCGGAAAAGTCGGACAGGATCTGTTCGGCAACAAATTAAAAGCAACCCTGGATGAGGTTGGTATCGACACTTCTAATCTGATCATTGACGAAGATGCAAGAACAACTCTGGCATTCGTAGAGACTTTCCCGGACGGCGACAGAGATTTCTCTTTCTACCGTAATCCCGGTGCAGATATGATGCTGCGCAAGGAGGATCTGCATGAGGATCTGATCCGCGATGCGAAGATTTTCCACTATGGCACACTGTCCATGACTCATGATGGTGTCCGTGAAGCGACCAAGAAAGCGATTGACATCGCAAAAGAAAGCGGTGCAATCCTTTCCTTCGACCCGAACCTGCGTCCCCCTCTGTGGAAGACCTTAGACGATGCAAAAGAACAGGTTGCATATGGTCTGTCCAAGTGTGACGTTTTAAAGATTTCCGATAACGAGATCCAGTGGTTCACCGGCGAAGAGGATTTCGACGCAGGTATCGCAAAGCTGCGGGAGCAGTACAATATCCCGCTGATCATGCTGTCTCTGGGAAGAGACGGAAGCCGCGCTTACTACAAGGATCTGCGCGTAGAGGTGAAGCCTTTCCTGCAGGATTCCACCATCGAGACAACCGGTGCCGGAGATACCTTTGGCGGCTGCTGCCTGCACCATGTTCTGAAATACGGTCTGGACAACCTGGATGAGGAGAAGCTGACCGAGATGCTGACCTTTGCAAACGCAGCAGCATCCATCGTAACCACCAGAAAAGGCGCGCTGCGCGTAATGCCTGAAGTGGAAGAGGTTGAGGCGTTTATCAAATCCAGAGCTTAAAAGGAACGGAATATGCTTTTTAATTCCCATATTTTTATTTTACTGTTTCTGCCGCTTCTGCTGGCAGGATGGTATTTTCTGAACTGGAAAAAGAAATTTCAACTGGCACAGGGATATCTGATCGGGATGTCCCTGTGGTTTTATGCGTATGCAAATCTGCAGTATCTGTGGCTGCTTCTGTTCAGCTGTCTGATAGGCTGGCTTTTGAGCTGTCTGCCTGAAAAAATTTTCTCGGAAAAAGGGAAAAAAGTGCTGACTGGTGTCGGATGTGTTTTTCATCTGGGGCTGTTGGGTTATTTTAAGTACAGCAATTTTTTCCTGGAAAATCTGAATACAGTATTTCATACGGACTTTCCGATGCTGCAGATCCTGCTGCCGGTTGGAATCAGTTTTTACACGTTTCAACAGCTGGCATACCTGATTGACCGGTGCCGGGGAGATGCGCCAAGGGACAGCTTTTTTGACTACCTGACATTTATGGTTTATTTTCCGCAGCTGCTGCAGGGACCGATTCTGCTTCGTTCAGAGTTTATGGGGCAGCTAAAGGAGCCGGAAAGGCGCAGGTTTCATGCAGAGCGGTTCTCGGAAGGAATCCAGTTTTTCGTGTTCGGTCTCGCCAAAAAAGTGCTGCTGGCGGATACGCTGGCAAAGGCGGTCAACTATGGATACAGCAATGTTTCGATGCTGGACAGTATTTCGGCACTGCTTCTGGCGGTCGGGTATCTGACGGAGCTGTACTTTGATTTCAGCGGCTATTGCGATATGGCGGTCGGTCTGGGCAAAATGATCGGTCTGGAGGTCGCAGAAAATTTCGATGCGCCGTTTCACTCTGCTTCGGTCAAGGAATTCTGGCGCAGATGGCACATGACGCTGGGACGGTTTTTTACAAGGTATGTATACATCCCCCTGGGCGGAAATCGGAGGGGGAAGATGCGGATGCTGTGCAATGTGATGATCGTTATGCTGCTTTCAGGGCTCTGGCACGGCGCGGCGTGGACCTTTGTGCTGTGGGGATTTTTACATGGAGTCGGGATGATCTGGGATAACCTGGAGCATCCGCATTTACCGAAAAAATGGATGCGGCAGGCAGCGACCTTTGCCTATGTTTGTATGACCTTCGTGTTTTTCAGGGCAGAGAGCATTGCGCAGGGAGTGGATGTTTTAAAAAGCATTGTCAGCCTGAAATGGAACGGCTTTGTATTTCAGATGGCATCGGCCCTTGATCTGACGGAATTTTACATGATCACAAAGGCGCTGTCGATGAAGCTGCCGGGACTGCTTTCGTGGTTCTGGCTCGGAATTTTTGTTGTGCTGATTGCAATCTGTTTCCGGGTTCTTTCCGGAGAAAAAGTATCCGGCGTGGTTGCGTTGCAGAGGCAGAAAGGCTATGGCAGGCTGTATCCGGTGCTTCTGGCGGTTTTGTTTACCTGGTCAATGATCTCAATGACAGGCGTGAGCGAGTATCTCTATTTTTCGTTTTAACAGAGAAAAATGGCGGCAGTATGATCTGTCCGGGACAGTGTGAGGAATGAGAGAAAAGATGGTAAATTCCAAATGGATTCGGCGTTTTGCGGTCTGGACGGCAGCGCTTTTGGCAGCGATCGCAGCAGTGGTAGTGATTTTTGACCCGTTTTATCATTTTCACGGTCCGCTGCCGGGGATGAAGGCAGTCGTAACGAAATCGGAATATCAGTGTATCGGCACAATACGGAAATTTTCTTATGACAGCGTGCTGGCAGGATCCTCTACAGCGGAAAACTATAATAATCACTGGTTTGACGAGGCATTTTCCTGTAGGACGGTCAAGGCGATCAAAAGCTCCGGGACGTGCGCAGATCTGAAATTTTATATGGAGGAAGCATTTGCGACGCACGATCTGAAAAATGTGTTTTACAGCCTCGATCTGTTTGCACTGGACGGCGACCCGGAGACGAATTTTGTCAACGATTCGATGCCGCTGTATTTATATGATAGAAATCCGTTCAACGACGTGAAGTATCTGTTCAACAAGGATGTATTGTTTGAGGATATCCCGTATCTGCTGGCGATGAATTTCAGCGGGTACGACGATGGGATGTCTTATAATTTCTGGCAGTATAAAACCTTTTCTGAAGAAGAGGCCAGAAAGCATTACCAGCGGTCGGAAGCGATTGCACCGATGCAGGAGCTGTCTGAGTGGCAGGCGCGGATAGATGAAAATATTGGTTTGCTGACAGATATGGTAAAAAAGCATCCGGAGACAGAATTTTATTTTTTCCTGCCGCCCTATTCCGAGCTTTGGTGGGACAGCGTGTACCGGAGCGGGCAGACGGAGGAATATCTCTATGCCAGACAGGCGGCGATGGAAGCGCTGCTTTCGTATGACAATGTGCAGATCTATGATTTCCAGACGGACGAGGATATTATTTTGAATCTGGATTATTACATGGATCCGATTCATTTTTCTGCGGATGTGAATCAGTTCATGGTCGTAAAAGCAAAGGAAGCCGATGGGGCATATCTGGTGACAAAAGAGAATCTGTCCGACCGGTGCAGTGCAATGCGTGAGCTGACAGAGAAGATCACAGACAGGTAGCAGAAGTATTGTTACAGTTTACCAGCGCCATTCGCAAAACCGCGTTTTCGACGTTCGCCGCTGCTTCGCAGCTCATTTTCAGGGGGTGCTCATGACAGATATTTATCAGAAAGCTTATACAAGTGTATATTCCTCTGAGCTTGGGGATATTTTGCTGGCGGCGGATGAAATCGGGCTTACCGGTTTGTGGTTTTTCGGGCAGAGCTATTTTGCAGATACACTTCCGGCAGAGCAGGTTGCGCAGGAAACGCCGATACTTGCACAGGCAAGGGAATGGCTGGACGAATATTTTTCGGGAAAAGAACCGGACTTTACACCGACGCTGCATCCGATCGGATCGCCGTTTCGGCAGGAGGTATGGAGGATTTTACTGCAGATTCCCTATGGTCAGACGACGACCTATGGAGAGATCGCAAGACAGCTGGAAAAGCTGCAGAACCGGCCCCATATGTCTGCGCAGGCGGTAGGCGGTGCGGTGGGACATAACGGGATTTCAATCATCATTCCGTGCCATCGGGTTGTGGGGACGAAGGGAAACCTGACAGGGTATGCAGGCGGACTTGACAAAAAGATGGCACTGCTTGAGCTGGAGCATACTTCTCTCACATTGTGTTCCGTGTCAAGATTTCGTACGAGCTAAAATAAGAAGGAGAGCCAAAGCTTTTGGATACTGTTTTTGTCATTTTACAGAGCTCACAGCGTTCACAAATTCTTCACAAAAAAATTAGCACTCACCTATTGACACTGCTAATAATGGGTGTTATATTACATTTAGAACAAAGGAAAGGGAACAAAAAGAACAGAAGATGCCGAAAACGGAATCGGAGTTCTCAGAAAGCTTTTCTTTGAACCAGATAAAATGACAACCACTTCTGAAAAGGATTCACAGAAGGCATGATAGAAGGAATGGAGGAATGACTTATGTTACTGCCTAGAATTTGGGATGAAGATTTATTTGAGAATATGGATAATTGGATGAGCTGGCCGGATGAGAGTGAGTTCTTCGGTAAGAAGAATCCTCTGTATGGCAAACATGCAAAGAACCTCATGAAGACAGATGTTCGGGAAACCGAGGATGCTTACGAGGTAGATATTGATCTGCCTGGCTTCAAGAAAGACGAGGTTACGATCACCGTCGAAAATGGTTATCTGAATATCAGCGCTGTCAAAGGCCTTGATAAAGACGAAACCGATAAGAAGACCGGCAAGTACATTCGTCAGGAGCGTTACGCAGGCAGCTGCTCCAGAACATTTTATGTTGGCGAAGCCGTTGAACCCGAGGATGTTTCCGCGAAGTTTGAAAACGGTATCCTGCAGCTTCACATTTTGAAGAAGGAAGCAAAGAAGGTAGAAAAGAAAGACAACCGGATCGCAATTGAAGGCTGATCTTTTCGGTATACAAATCTGAGCATTCCGTCAAAATCTCACCTGATAAAAATCCCGGTGCGTGAAAACGTACCGGGATTTTTTGTCGTAGTGCGCCTAGCGGCGCACGTTTCTAACGGGTTAAAGTCC
>QUKC01000010.1 GCA_003481005.1 Firmicutes bacterium TM09-10
GTATGAAATGAAACTGTTGCTCGAGGATTACGAATACAAAAAGGCACAGCTTGACGCCGTTATGGAGGAGATAGAAAAGCTGTGCAGGAAGATACCCGAAAGCGAGCAGATGCTTGCCATCAAAGGGATAGGAGTAATCACGGTAGCCGGATTTCTGGCAGAAGTGGGTGATGTGAGGCGTTTCGAATCACCCAGACAGATACAAAAGCTGGCAGGACTCTCATTACGGGAGAACAGCTCTGGGAAGCACAAAGGACAGACGACCATAAGCAAAAGAGGTCGGAGTAAGCTGCGGGCAGTACTGTTCAATGCAGCAATTCCGCTGATAGCGAAGAACCCAGAGTTTAAGTCATTGCATGAGTATTACACGACAAGAGCGAACAATCCACTCAAGAAGAAACAATCCGTGATTGCCATCAGCTGTAAGCTGATAAGAGTCTTTTATGCCATCCTGGCAAATGGAGTGACCTACGATTCGCAGAAGCAGCTTTCAGATATTCACAGGCAGCCGCAGGTAGCATAAGAAGAACAACTGTGAGATTCAGGAGACGTCCGCCGTAAGGCGCTGAAAGGAACAGAAGAATTTCATAAACATAGAGAGCCAAGTCAGATTTATTTCCATCAGAGCAGAGACTCAGCGAAGGAGCATCATGATGCCCTTTTATGGATAAGCAGAACGAAGGAATTAAGGACCCAGAAGTAAAGGAGATCCTGTATGACATGGGAGGTTAGGCTGCCGTAAGGAGTTGGGGAAAGAAAGGCCGATCATAGCAGAATAAGACGACGTCTTGTTTTGTGTACCCTAAACATCCGAATATCCATGATTTATGGCCAAGGGGAATGACATAGACTTAGAAGCAATCTCTATGAAAAAATGAAAATGTGAGAAAAAGCGAGTTAACAAGAGAAAAACAAAGATTATTATGGGAGGTAAAACATTATGAGCTACACTACTCGAAAAGATTTATTTGAAAAAATCGAAACTCATCGCAGTCGTCCATTAATTGCATATGTAACATCTATACGACCAAATTTCAGCGGCCAAATGGCTGGTGACTCTGTGGACTATATTATAAAACAAATACAGAGTATACCAACTACACAACGTGAGATTGACTTTTTAATTATTAGCAATGGTGGTGATCCAATTACAGCATTAAGAATCATAAGTCTTCTTAGAGAACGCTTTGACAAAATTTCTGTATTATTACCATATGTCGCATATAGTGCAGCAACCATACTATCACTTGGTGCTGACGAAATAATTATGCACCCATACTCAAATCTCGGTCCAGTCGATCCACAACTTACCGTTTCCAGACAATCTGATAACGGGCAAGCCTCTCAATTACAATTTAGTTCTGAAGATATTCGTAATTATATTGATTTCGTAAAAAGTGACGTTGGAATCACCGATCAAGAACATTTGATTTCTGCTTTTAACGCTCTCGCAAAAGAAGTTGGCCCACTTCCTATTGGTTCATCAAAACGAAGTCAACAGCTATCATTATCTTCAAGTATTAAAATGCTCGAAACACATATGGAGGACAAAAGCAAAGCTGCAGAAATTGCTAAAGCATTAAACTCATCCTATTATCATCATGGATATGCCGTTGGACGTTCAGAAGCGAAAAGCATTGGACTAAATATAGTATTTCCGGATCCTGAACTGGAAACATTAATGTGGAACGTTTGGTGCGATTACTCTAACGAAATGAAGTGCGGTTCAGAGTTTAACATTGTAACTGCAATCATGACCAATCCAACCGTTATTACCTGGCTAAATTCTGCCACTACAATAAACTTACCAGTTAATACACCGCCTCCAATTGCACAAAATATCATAGGTAACATTGCTCAACAATCCGCTACTATCACACCACAACCACCAATTCAAATTAAAGAATTAGTGGCAACAATAGAAAGTCCACGAAGTGCCATGGCAATTCACACAACATTTAGCATAACATATTGGAGAGACGCAAATATGGCATTGTCTTTCAATGCAACCCAGTACTCCGAAGGTTGGAAAATAGTTTAGAAAGGAGCTCCGCATGAATAATCTTGGAATTAATATTTCTCACAACGGTCCATATACTAATGTTTCAACTGCACCCCTTTGTTTTAGCCAAACTGTTAGAAATATTGCTGTCCCTATGATATTATCATCAGAACAGAGAATTATAACAGCAAACGAAATGTCACCAACAAAAATTCCAAATACTGACCGCATTGAAACAGGTAAATAATTCTTATATCTAAATATTATTTTGTACTCAATCTGTACTCAAACCACATAGCAAGAGCCCGGAAACCCGCATAAACACTGGATTTCCGAGCTCCATTTTTTTATTCAAACTCCACTTTTATATTTGTACAGTTGCTATTAAAGTGCATTATCAATACGTTTTTTATTCATTTTATAATGATTTGTACGCACAATCCGCTTCGTTCATAATATTTTTGTAGCCAAAATGTAGCCACGATTTTTTATTCACCTCACAAAAATTTATTCATCGCCATCAGATTATTATGATTCATTGTGAATTCTATCTGGTGTCTTACAAGTTCTCTTTCGGATACTGAGATAACATTCGTACAACTGCAAAACCTTATAAATCAAAGGACTGATTAACACCTTTTACAAACACGTAACAAAGCTATTACATCTCATCACTATCTGTTACTTCTCATTTAAATTTGATTCTGCAGTTAAGAAGCTTATTTCTGTCAAACAGCATTCTTTTATCTAGTCTTGGTCAAGTCGTAACCCGACGCATCATTTTCACTCTTATCATAAGCATTATTGATATATTTGAATGGGTTTGCTAAAAAAGTTTCCTCATCAACATATGCAATATAAGATCCTGTTAATGAATTTACTGTTTTACATACAGCACAACTATATTTTTTTGGATTTTGATTAAAACGATTGTTATTTATAATATCATATACTTTCGATTCCTCATATGTAGTCGATGAACAACCATCTGCATTCCTATGTGTCGTTTTAAACCAATCATATCCTCCATTGTATTTCATAATAACTCCCACAACACCATTATTATGAGATGTTCTTCCTTTTCTGGTTTCATCTTTTAAACAATACTCTATTTCCCAATCTATCCATTTACTTTCTTTCATGTGTGGGGAAATAATAACAATTGTAATAGATGTATCATACATCATATCTCTCAAATTTTTCTTAATATTATCCGTTGTTGTATCAGTCAAATCAGGCGAATCACTTGTTTCTCCTTTATAATAAGATGCATCCTCCCCAAGTGCGTCAATAATATCATCTCTAAGCTGCTGAGCTTCGCTCCATTTGTATGAAATAAAAGTTTTATGTGCCATAATATCTCCTTTTTCTATGTTACACTGGACTATGTTTTCCATTTTTAAACAATCTAATAAACGAAATAATATTATTAACCAAATCATGGTTACTACATTTCAAATTCAATTTAGCAAATGCATCTTTTAATGGATCATCGATATGCGTATAGTAAGCAGATAGATCCTTATTGATTTCATTCCAAATTTCCTGTGCAATGTATCCTGTGCAACCTACCGGAACTATCAAATTATGCATATCTACGGCAATTTCATATTCTGATCTCATACCATTTGCCAATACCACTTTACCATCTACTAACTTATTTCCAAACAAGAAAACAGATACTCCTGCACGTGAAATCATGTCTTCTCTATATTTTTTCCACAAATTTTGCCGAGTGCTATCGTCAATAATTCCTTGAGGAAATGGACGTAACAAAAGTCTATCTTCATTTACACGCTTTTTATTCATATATATTTCTTGCAAGGCTCCGGTTATCACAGCACTCCCTACACCCAAACCAAAGCCAGAAATAATATTAAAATCTTGTGCTATTAACTGTTGGCTCAATATATTAATTAATTCTAATGCATCCTTTTCCGTATAGTCTCCATATTCCTTTGCACTTCCAGAAATAAAAATATTATTCTGATTCAATCTCTTGCTAATTTCATTTAATATATCCGTAATCTCACTGTATTCGTCTATTAGTAAAGCACGAATATTATAACGTTTAAGATCCTCAACAAAAAACTCATGCTTGCGCTTCGCATATTCATATTCCGCTCGATCCTCATAATCATTTGTATTCACTTTGCGCATAATTGCATAATGTTGTCTGTTGTTTTGGTTTCCATAATCAATCCTGACTCTACTCAATATATAATCTATATTAGGATCAGAAAAGCTAAAACCAACAAACAAAAAAGTTTTCGATATCAGATCTCCACTCAGCGCAGTGATAAATTGGGCATGATCTCTATAATATTTTTCATAATCATCTTTTATCAAGATTGCTTCATCTGGATTACTCCTATCACCATGCATTTTATACACAATCGCATCTCTGTGTGGCTTGGTAAGGGACAGTTGTTTATTATTATACTTTACATCCACAACTCTTTTTTCTTCAATCAAAGCATCTTCAATCAATGAATCATAATTTGTTGTCCAATATGTCGAAATAGGTAGGCGAGCAATGATTCGATGATTTTCATCCACATCTTTCTCTTTAGTGAATTCATCAAAAATCACATCATTTATAATGCTTCTGTTTCCGTTTTTGTTATAGCAATACTGTGCTAAAGAAACCAAATCATATTCCTTATCAATATCAAGGTCTAAATCTTCTGCTACATTTCTGAGCAAATTTTTCCAATCTACATATCCTGCACTTTTAGAAAAGCCAGCTCCAATAAACATAGCTGCACTGTTATCTTTAATTTCTTTTACATATTTATCAATAAATGACAAAATATCTCTATTCAAATTCGGGCCTCCTTTTATGCCTACTTCAAAGGAAGACTTTTCTTCCTTAATCACATGTTCTATTTTACATTATAGTTGGTCACTTTTTATCATTCTATCTTCAATAAATAAAACTTTATGTCATAGTAATCTTAAACTGATTTAACTATTTTATAGGAAGGTGTACTATCTTTGTGGTCAAATGCAATGTTCATATCGACCTGAGGATAACTTAAAAAGTCATCCCACGTAACTACATAAGCATAACCATTTTCAATATTACTCTTCAATATAGGGAAAAGATTATTTTTATTATAATAATCATACGATCCACTTTTATCAGGTAAGATAACAACAAGCAATGCATTCCTATGACTTGTTCGATTATTTCGTGTCGTCTCTCTCACCGAAAAACTGATTTCCCATGGAATCCACTGCGAACGCTGCCACTTTCCAGTTTCTTTCATATTGGGAGATATCAAAACAATTGTAAGTGTACTGTCATAAATTTTATTCTTTAAATGATTCCAAATGGCATCCTCACTCCACGAAGAAATATCTTCATCACTATTTTCACCTTTATAAATATCATCATCACACAACACTTTATTTTTTATGTAATCAACATAATCACATGGCCAAGTTGGTTGTGTAACGTTAGGCATCATCTTCACATCATTGTCTTTATATTTATAAGATACAAATATTTTTTTCCCCAATTCATTCACCTATCTTTCCTTATTCCGATCACCAAAAGGTTTAATGTAGTTTCCTGTAGAATCTTAACTCCGCACACAATTCACTCAATAAATCGACCTTCTATTAACATTTTTTAATTTCAGAACTTGTTTTGGTATAAATCCACACACTTGTGCATTTTTTATGTCACTTTATTTTCTAGACATATTCTATGATAGACTCTTTAGCTAATACATATCTTAACACTTTGACTTATGTATATTCAATATCTGTCTTTACTATCTCATACATTTTCTTCTTTGATACAATAAAGACATTCAGAGAATATTGGTACTATATCTTATCAAATCCCATTCTCAAAATTATTTACTTATGTTCTGCAGAAATATTAAATTGAATATTCGACCAAAACCATTCATAAAAAGAATTTGTAAGATTATAGTGTTCCCTACACACTTCATAAAAATTGATTACATCTTTATCTTTAATATAAGCTTTTCCCTTATTTTCAAAATACGGACTTTTTTGTAGCTCTTTCACATCAACTAATAGCTCTATCTTTTGGCCTGTAAAAACAATCTTTGCAAACGGAATTCCTTCATGCACAAAAACATTGCGGCAACTTTCGACAAACATTGCCAATGCGTTATCTCTGAAGTTGTATTTTATTTTACAAGCATATTCTTTTTTAAATTCTTCCGTTATATTTAAGTTGTTTATTTGCGCCTGCACCAAAGACTTTAATGCGTACATAGAAGATAGATAATTCATCACAAATCTTAAACCATCACAATAAAATTTTTTTATAAGCTGATCACTTGATACAATCGTGAATCTAATTTCATCTTTATTTATGGTATTATAGAAATGTTCTAAATCTCGAAAACTATCTCTAAAAACTATGCGTGAATTTGCAATTCTTTGCATTATTTCATGACTATCCATATTTATCTTCCCTCAGTATATAAAATCAAAACTTTTACCTATCTTTATTATTAAATGAGTTCACCGCCTAAAGCCATATTAATTTCTTCCTGCAATTCCGTAATGATATTACTATGGTCTTCCCCTGGTATAAGTTGAACAAATTTAATACCTTCATTTTTCTTATTTATAACGTCTTCAGATGAGTGAGAAGGATTTAACACCCACACTCTATCCACTGGATTTACTTTCCTCACGACAAATTCTGGATCCAATCCTCTACAATATTTTGACTTATAATCATTTTTATAAGCTCTAATTTGTTCTTTACATTTAGAATCATTGTAAGCCCACAATTTTTGAATATTTCTGTATTTTACTTCAAAAATTAGTGAACACCAATAAATATCATCTTTATATAAATCAAATTTTATATCTGGTCTTGTATGCTTAGTAGCCGCAAACACTGGTGCATTTTCTTTATTTGTACTGCTTATTGCTCCTGGTATTGTTGAGTCATAATATACTTTTATTTTTATATTTTCTTTATGAAACTCTACCTTTGTACCAGGTACCAAATCAGGGATAAGTATACTTTCATTTCTAAATTCGTCAAATATCCAACCTTGAGCTTCAAATCCAATTTCATCAGAAATTAAAAATCTACACATTTTTATAAAACACCAAATTTCATACATCTTACTTGATAATTTCCACGAATAGGCATAATTCTCACTCCACCGGATACTCACATTATTCTGTTGCAACTCCTTGTACATTTTATAGAATGCATTATATCTTACATCAAAAATAAGCACATGCGGAACAACCAACGAATTAACAGGTTGTATTTGACTATACCACTCTTGACTTTTAATCAATTCAGAAATACTTAATATTGTTCTTGCGGTTTCTAAATACTTATCTAGTTCTGCCAGTACCTTTTCCTTAGCACGAATTACCGCTTTATTTGCATCTTCAAATTTTTTTAACTCAGATAATTCTTTATTAACATACTCACAGTACTTATATGTAGATTCTTCAAATATTCTTAGTTCATTTTCATAGTCTCCAATGATTTTTTTTAACCATCGATTTTCTGGCAAATCATAATTATAGATTCTTTTCGGAACCAGATATTCCTCCTCTCCTGTTCCTTTCATTAAATAGTCTTTAACAGTTACATTATCTATATATGTTGCTCTATACAAGGGTTCCAATCTATATTCTTTTTGAACCTTATATTTGGGTTTATCTTTTAAGTCAATTAATGCAGCTAAAATATTATTAAAATGTTTTTTAATAACAAAAAATCTATAAAGTTCCTGACTGGGTACAACTTCATTTTTGTTATTACCTAATGATATATTTTTTCTAATTATATCCGTAGATAATCCTTGCATTTCAATTTCCAATTCTTGTTGCATAATTTCCCATTCAGCACCATTAATATTTTTAGGTAATACTGTAAACCATTGATAATATATTATTCCATTATGATATATTTTTAGCTCATACTTGCCAACACGCATAGCATAGTATTCTGACGAATATTCAAACAAGGGATACACCATCTCATCTTTTTGAGGATTCAGATATAAATCTCCAGCATCATCTATTTCACATAATTCTGCCGGAAGCAAATCTATTCCATCAAAATATATACGATCTTCATCAGACATAGATGTAAATTCCAACGATACATTTTCATACTCTCTAAACAGAATAGTAGTTAATTCATTTGAATCATAGTCCTTTTCGGATTCTGCCGCATTTTTAACACTTATTTTAGAATTCCCAACAATAAAGCTGATGGAAATTCCTAAATCATAAAGTGTAACCATAATCATTTAACTCCTGGTTTTTAATTTCTAATGCTCTTCTACTTTTAAGAAAGTCTGAGACATCAGAATATTCATCAAACAATTTTATCAAACTTTTATCGGATTCTACATCAAAAATAGCCGTTAATTGTTCTCTCTGTCCTCTAATTTTTGTCATAATCCGCTGAACAAACTGAATATCGAATCCTTCTTTTCTTGAAATATTCTCGTTATTACTATTGATAGGCAGATTTGCTAAATATTTAGCTATCTGTTTTAAAATTCTAGGTCCTATCCCTAAATTTTTTCCGCATGAATTGAGTACTTCATGCACATTCCATATAAACTCTCTTTCTCTGTCAGAAAGCATATTATCTTTAGGCATTCTAATTAATTTCTGATATTCTTCATACGTCCACTCTTTAACAAAACTTCCTTTTGTGGTTATTTCTCCGGTTTTCCACTCTGTATAAGGTATGATTTCCAGTTTAATAACATTAGCTCGATCCAATACTTTATCAGAAAAATGAAATGTAGATTCATCAATATTGACCGTTCCAATAAATCTAATATTATTACCTATTTCAACAGTTGGTTTATATTTATCCGAATTATACAATCTAGATTCGTATTCAGATGAATACAATCTTAAAACTCTTGATTTTTCAGGCATCTCTAAAATAGATAAAAACTGGCTAAAATAATGCTCTACTCTGGCTAAATTCATCTCATCAAAACAAATAATATATAATTTATTCTTATTTCGTTCTTGACAAGCCTCCATTAAAATATTAATAAAACCTGCATCACTTGGCCTGTAAACCATATGCATCGAATCTACAAAACCAATCAAATCACTATCATCATTCCAATTAGGTCTAACCGGTATCATATGGAAACTATCATCAATTAACCCTAATGCTTTTGCATAACATTGCACCAATTGTGATTTTCCCGTTCCACTAAGTCCAGAGAGAATTACTAATGAGCTACTTTTAACAGCTGCATGAAAATTAATCAAATCCTTTTTTGTATAAAACAATCCATCTTTCTTAGCGACTGCTTCAAAATGCTCTATAAACTCCCATTCATCATCCTGTGACTCATTAAAAAATAAATCATTGATTTCTTCTTGATTACTCTCTATCTTTTCTTTTACTGCAATGGATTCTGTTTCATCTAGTTTTGCCATGATTTTTTTATGTACATAATCACCCACGTAAAGCAAAGAATTATTATTTTCAAATGACACAACATCGTCATACCAATCTTCTTCAAAAACAAAACTCTTTAACTCATTGTAATCATAACGTATTCCTCTAGTAACATCATAATCAAAACCAGTAAAATTCCCTATTATCCGGTACTCCAAAGTCTCTGTGTTATGGAAAATAAGATATGGTATATTATCTAATCCAGAAGTATTGTATTTATTCAATTTAGAAACATACTCATCATTTTTCAAAGCATTTTCCAGTTCTTCAAAATTATCATATACTCGATCATTTGGATAAACTGGATGCTTACTCACAATCATTGGAATAGTTGTAAATCCTTTTCCAGGATAATAATCTTCACTTAAATTAATAGCGTCAATATTTTTTGCGACAAAGTATCCTGCTTGATTTTCTTCATAATTGAACCGGAAAAAGTAATTTTTCAATTGTTTTACATAATCATCAATACGAACATCCTCATCATAAGCCCCATTATCAACAATAGCCTCATTATCTAATCTATTACTGTAGCAAACCACATATTGAGTATTGGATGCTTGACCAGGCATTCTGGAAATAACCTTTAAATAAAATTGTAATGTATCCCATTTATTAACAATACAATTACTTCTTCCCAAATTATTATTTCTTATCTCTTCTTCAGTCGCTAATACCCCTAACCAATCAATTGCTTCTGTTCTCATTTTTATCCTCCATTGCATTAATAAAACTCAATAACTCTTGTGCTGATTCAAAAAAAATTGCCTTTTCACCGGCTAATTGCATTATCTTTCTAAGTTTGGAAATATGTATTCCTTTTTTATATACGCATATTTGTTCGAAGGCCTTTCTCTCTTTCTCATTCTTTAAAAGGAATTCCATTTGAGTCATTTGAATAATATTCTGATTTTTAATTAGTTCTTTATCATTGCAAATAATGACAACATTAGAATTCTTTTCTTTTTGTTCACACACCTCTTCGTTAGATTTTTGATTTTCAAGAGTACATTGAGTATTATTAATATTTTCAATTTTTGTTTTTAAGTTTTGAATTTCAAGCATCAATTTACTATTTTCTTGCTTTATTTTTTCGTTTTCATCAATAATAATATTTGCTTTCATTTCCAGTTCATTTATCTTATCTTTTCGTTGTCTCGATATTATTTTTAATTCTTCAATTTTCTCTTCATATAGCTTACACTTATTTTCAAGCTCAAATAATTCTCTTTCCACAACAGGAATATTTGTATTCTGGTTAATCTCGCATAAATTTTCTTGTAAAATATTCTCTAACAGTAGTTGCAATATATTCTCGTATTTTCCATCATGCAACGATGCCAAATATAAATACAATAATTGTTTATTAGTTTCACTTATTTTTTCTATTTTTTTGTTTTCTGACGGATTTTCTATAATTGCTTTTATATAGTCTTCGTTAATAAAATTATTTATTTCTTCTCTAAGATTTTCGATAAATTGCTGTATAAACTTGTCACACTCTTTTGATCTTATCAATTGAGGAATTATTACCCTTCGGCTCATATGTGGAATTTTTTCACTTCTTATTCCATTTAAAGATACAGAAATCTTTTTGATCCCTTTCTCATAATAATTGTCATCTAGCTTTAATAATACTTTTCCTATATCACGATAGATATTCATAACCTCTCCAATTCCTAAGTATTCTTAACATATATATCTTATATTTTACTCCAAATATTGTTATATATCTACAAATAAAACACAATATTTAGCATTTTTTGTAGTGGTTTCCATTTTTAGTCTATGTCTACCTTTCTTGATTCCATCTCTCCACGAATAGACTTCCATATATACCATTTCCGTATCAACTAGATCCGTCGAAAACTTAACAGAATGAAAGGAATTCTCTTCATACATTTTTATCAGTAGCTTCGTAAACTCTTCTTCATTTTCTATTTCATTACGATTCGCCACAACTGTCAGATACTGCTCATTATTCATAATAATACTACTGATTACTTCCGGCTCGCCTTCTACTCTTCTTTCTTCCCCCTTCAGACCGATTCCTATCATTACTGCAAATACAAGCACTATAGCAACAACCATCTTCCATTTTCTTCTAATCTTTCTCTTCGTTTCCATTATATTACATCCTCTTTATTTGCAATCTATACATTGCAATTATATGAAAATTTTATACTAAAATCAATGGCAAGGAATTCGTATAAATGGAAAGAGGTGAAATCTTTATGGCTCAAAAACTAAAGCAAATTAATGATATTTCCATCGGAGATAATCTTCGCAAACTAAGAAATGCCGCCAATCTTACTCAGGAGCAGGTCGTATCACAGTTGCAGCTGCGTAATCTTCCTACATCCAGAAGTGTTTATTCCCAGATTGAGGCCGGAACTTACAATATCCGTATCAGCGAACTGATTGCACTTGCGGAAATTTTCCATACAGATTTCAACACTATTTTCAACGGACTGACACACGACAAATAATCCCAGACAACAAGTTTTCTTCTGTTGCCTGGGATTATTTTATGCATGAATATTTTTTCTTACCGCTCCAACCAATCGTGTCTTTTCTGTTTGTTTACGGATTTTAGTCGTTCTCTTTCTTTTACACGCTTTTCATTTTCCTTCTACAAAGACTAACACATTTTGTTTAGGAATCATTCTCTGTAGTGTTTCTCGTTCTTTTGATTATTTGATATATCCATATTATCCTGCCTATACAAACTAATGTTATCATTTTGTTATCGGTATTGATAACACTTGCTCGGTAACTGTGGATAATACCTATATGTTCTTTCGTAAATTATAAGCTGTTTTGTTTAAAAATTCAACACTAGTCTGAAATTCATCTCTCAGTATTACTGAATATTTCCATCTATTTCTTTTTGCGGTATTTTGGTTCAATACCTACTACATATACTACTATAGCCGCAATACTAATAAGCATTGCACACAATATAGATAAAATAATCAAACCCGAATTCTGTTCATCTAATAAGGGCAATCCAATTAACGTAAACAAAACGCCATACACGCACCACAATATACCCAAAGCACGATTATAACCTTTCGCATCTTCTATCGGCGCCACCTCAGCATTCGCCCAGAATCCGAAAGGTTTTGCTTTCTTGGAATTCAAATCATAAATGCCCATTGCAATAAATAATACGCCCATTATTGCCCAAATAACAAATGCAATTAATCTTTCTTCCATAATATGTATCCTTCTTTCTTTGTTATTCTGCAAATTCTCCTATCACTTTCTGTTTCCGTTCTTATCAAAATTCTTTTTCAATGCTCGCTCAGTAGGAATAATTGTACCTATCAAGGCAATTAACTGCACAAAACATACAAAACCTTAAAAATATAGGATTCAGCAACGCAAGAAACAACTGCAGTACAGCCTTAAATAATTGGACAAACAATTCTAACATTGTAATAAACCCCATAATTTTTTCTTTTTATTATACATCCATTGCGAAATTCAATCTTTCACATATTTTGCAGGTAACAGCATTCTTACAAATGCAGGAGTACCGCACCTCTAAATGCTTATGTGCATTTGATTTTCTGTTCCTACAAGTTGTAATTCGTAAAACTATTTGGCTAAATCAAACTAATACAATCATCTTCTACATAAACAGCTTGTCCATCAACAATCTTTATTGCTTCTCCGAAATCTGGTAATTCAATTATTTTGGTTCCATTCCAATGGGGAATTATAGGGTTGTTAATAATATTTAATCCATCATCTAAATTACCTGCCGCATACATACTACCAGCACTAATTCCAACGTATACAAGACCATTATTAATTGCTTTCTCAATCGTTCTATCAAATCCTGTTCTAATCATTTCACGACACAATACCGCAGCATCACCACCACTAACAACAACTGCATCAAAAGATTGCAGTTCCTCAATCGTTAACAGTCTGGTAAGCATATAATGATCTGTAACACATGTCGAATATGTTCTCTGATAGTCTTTTGAGAGAATCAATTCCAGATTATATACTAATATATTTTCATACCGAATACCCATAGATGAAAGCTCCTGAAAACAAACTGCAAAGCCTTCTCTCGCTCCATCTGTTTCAATTCCAGCAGTTGGAATGTATAGCACCTTCACATCTTCTGGACATTTTCCTATAATATCGAAAAATTTCTTTTTCATATCAGCCGATAATCCACTAGATGTAAGAAATAATTTTTTACTGTTCATATCTACCTCTCATCATCAAATTTTAATTTTTGCTTTTCAATTATACATCTACCCGTTGCAAAATTCTATCTTCCACACCATATTGACAGGTACAGCGCTCCTGCAAACGCGGGAGCACCGTACCTCAAAACGCTTATATGTAGATAAGCTCCTTTCCAACAACTTCCCTCACACATGCCTGAATGTTATTCATTCTTCAGATCCATTCGTGGGGATTTTCTGCCTTTAACTGTTCCGTCACTCCCTGCCTGTCCGCATATTCCTTTACCAGTCGAAGAAACATATCCCCTGCTTGCCTATCAACATCTACAAGATATCTATACAGCTTTCCGCTTGTCAGCAGGTTCATATACAAGACCTTATGATATTCTTTTAAGTGCCTTGCGTGCTGCTGTCCCCATAAGCCAATACACTCTGTTTCTTTGGTTTGTACTGTAATGTTTGGCAACAAATAATCGCCCACTTGTCTATAAGTTCCACCCATTTCTTCAAAAATTGTCTTTGTCATTTTCCTTTTCCTCCTGTGATTTTGATTTATCGTGAGCGTGAACTATCACGCTTGCGACCTTTAATTGTTCTCGCCTGTTCCAGTAAATCATCTATCTGTTTGCGACCAAATACCTTGCATAGCAGGTTATAATCTTTATTTTCTGCTTTCAGCCTCGCGTTTTCTTCGGTCAGTCTTTCATTGACTTTTTCTAAACGCTGATTCGTACAGTATAACTGTGCATTCGCTGTGTTCAGCCTGTGATAGTTATCCCAACCCTCAAAGCAACGAGCAAGCACCGTTTTGACAAGTTCCTTCAATTTCCTTACCACTGGTTCTGCCATTTTTACTTTATATGCCTTTGCACTCATAAATTTCTCTGGTTCGGGCAACTGATATTTTGGTGCAGTATCAAGTTCAAATTCAAGATTTGACAGCTCATCTTTTGCCTTATCATAGTTCAGCACCCTATTGGACAAGGACTCCAATTCAACCTGTTTCTGCTCGATTTTCGCACCTAAAACAGCAACTTCTTTTTCTCTTTCCTGTTTTTTATAATCCAAAACAGAAAGATGTTTTTCGTGTGTACTTTTGTGTTCCCACTCAATCCCATAGCGTTCCATCACCGCCGCAAGCTGTTCTTTTTCGGACTGTACCCATTGCGACCACTCCGTATCGCCACGACTGCCGCCTTTAAAACCTTGCGTTGCAAGAGCCTGCTTCAGCGACACTCTTGTATCAAGTCCACGCTTGCTACCGGTGGTAAAGGGAACAAAATCTATGTGCAGATGCGGTGTAGCTTCATCCATATGCAGATGAGCCGAGAACACTCGAAGCTGTGGATTTCTCTCTTGAAACCCCTGATAGTATTCATCCAAAACCTGCTTTGCCAGTTCTCCGTTTTCCGTATCAGCGTTCATATTTCCTTTACCGCCCACCTGTAAAATGATTTCGCGGAACGGCTTTTCCTGCTTGGAACTACGGATTTTTTCATAATAATCTTTTATCTTTCGGTCTGACCTTGTCTGCTTGGCATTGTATCTTTCCAATGCTTCATCAAATAATTCGTGATAAACAGTCTTTATATTTTCATTGCAGTAGTCGATATTGAGATGAGTACGAGTTCCGTCTACATTTTCTGCTCGGAACTTTCGGCTGTTGTGATTGACCGAGCCTTTACCGACCATTGCACTTATCGTTCTCTGCATTTTTTCATCTCCCATCTGTAAATTTCAACCATTCTCGGTTTTGTTACTTTTGCCAAAAGTAAAGCAAACGCACTTTTGACGGGTACACCCATCAAAAATGCGACCTGCAGGCAGGTTTTGCGTTCTCCGAAGGCTCTCCGAGGGGCAGGAGCAGCTTTTTGAAAAAAGCCACCTGCACCCTGCAAAAACTTTATCCGGTGTCAAAGTGTGACGCTGGTGACAATGTTTTTCACAGCGTACTGCTCACAAAAACATTGACACCTTTGACACCGTTTGTCACGCCGTCTGTTCAGTTTCTTTCCAAAGAGAAACCTTTCTGCCGTCGTGTGTGCGGCTGTTCTGATAACGGATACCGTAATCACGAAACAGCCTGCTTACGTTGATACTGAGCCTTAAAGAAAGTACATTCGGCTTTATATCCACCGCAAGCCTTTCGCAAAGTTCCGAAGCAGTTCCTTCCCATCTGTCACTTTCCGAAAAAAGCGTATCCGCAATCTTTTCAAGCAGAGGTTCGGGCGGTTCTTTCCACATCTCCGTTTCTGATTTAAGCAGCGGCGGTAACAATACTCCTGTTTTGGCAATCCTGATAGAGCTACAGCTCTGTTAATGAGTTCGTTTTCTTCGGGCGATACTCGAAACCCTACTGTGATATTCCTCCAACGATTTTTGTTATCTCTGTTCTTAGCTGACATTTTCAAAATCTCCTTTCCCTAAATCATCTAATTTTTCTGCCATCTCAATCTGCTTTGACGGAAACAGATGTGCGTACTGATAAGTGATATCAATACTCTCGTGACCTACTCGGTCAGCAATCGCCACCGCCGAAAAGCCCATATCAATCAAGAGTGAAATGTGGCTGTGACGGAGATCGTGAATGCGGATACGCTTCACGCCTACCGCCTTTGCCCCTCTGTCCATCTCGTGATGAAGATAGCTTTTCGTTACTGTAAAGATACGGTCTTTCTTCTTCAATCCATAAATCATACCGAGATACTCTTTCATTTCTTCACACAAAAATTGGGGCATTTTAATGGTACGGTTGCTTTTTTTCGTTTTCGGGGAAGTAATCACATCTTGTCCTTTCAAACGCTGGTAGGATTTATTGATTGTGACTGTTTCCTTATCAAAGTTAAAATCCGCCGGAGTTAAGGCTAACAGCTCGCCCTCTCGGATACCGCACCAATAAAGCATTTCAAAGGCATAAAAGGAAACTGGCTTATCCATCATTTCAAAAGAGAATTTCTTGTATTCTTCCTTTGTCCAGAACAGCATTTCCTTGTGTTCCTCGCTTCCCATATTTCCCACCTTTGCTGCTGGATTGGAACGCAGTTCATAGTAGCGGACAGCGTGGTTAAAAATGGCAGATAACTGATTGTGCAGCGTTTTCAGATACGTCTGCGAGTAAGGCTTTTTCTTCTCATCACGATAGGCAAGCATTTCATTCTGCCAAGCGATAATCTCCTTTGTGGAAATCTCGCTGATTTTCAGCTTTCCAAAATACGGAAGTATCTTTGTGCGAATGATATGCTCTTTTGTCAGCCAGGTGTTTTCTTTCAATCGGTTCTTTACATCATTGATATAAAGTTCTGTAAAAGCTTCAAAACTCATATCAAGGTCTGAAGAAGTCTGCAATTTGAACATCCTTTCCCATTCCTGTGCTTCTCGTTTGGTAGCAAAGCCACGCTTGCATTTCTGCTTGCGTTCCCCTTTCCAGTTCACATACCTTGCCATCACGTACCAAGTACCATTATCTTCATTCTTAAATACTGGCATTTACATTTCCCCCTTTCCTGCTCCATAGAGCCTTTTGTAAAAATACTGGCGGTTTACACGCCCTGCAATCGTAATAAAACCCTTTGCTTTCAATTCCTCATTTAATTGTCTGATAAGTTTATAAGCATAAGGTTTTGATACGTTTAGTTCCTGAGCCACATCTTCGGCTCGGATAAATCTGTTTTCCATATCGTCTTTCCTTTCTTTTAAAAATTTTGTTGCCGCTTTCTCCGTGTTAAAGTTCCAACAGGCACTCCCGCTTGTCGTCAGGCGCTGTGCTGTCCCAATGTACCGCAGTACATCAGGCGCTCGCTTGCGGTCAGGCAAGATCTTGGCAGCTTGGCTTTTCGAACGGTCATCCAGTTGTTATGTTAAGCATATTTGCTTAAGGCGTAATTCATTTTACTAAACATATTTGCTATTGTCAAGTGGCCATAAAGAAAATATTAAACATTTTTGTTTCGGTTTTTTCTTGACTTTCACTAAACATTTCTGCTATACTTATTTCACTACATATAAAAGGAGCGTATCATTATGGCTATTAGCGAAAGAATACATTTTTTCAGACTAATGCGTGGTATGACACAAAAGTATCTCGGTACAGCAGTCGGTTTTCCAGAAAAGAGTGCTGATGTGCGTTTGGCACAGTACGAAACTGGCACACGCAAACCGAAAGCAGACCTTACAAATGCATTGGCACAGGTGCTTGATGTTTCCCCACAGGCTCTTGATGTTCCTGACATAGACAGCTATATCGGTCTTATGCACACCCTGTTTACCCTTGAAGATATTTACGGTCTTACTGTCAGCGAAGCAGATGGAGAGGTATGCTTAAAGGTCAACAAGGATAAAGGCAGAGAAGCATATGAACTCATCAAAATGCTGTATGCTTGGAAAGAACAGGCAGACAAGCTATCTTCCGAAGAAATCAGCAGGGAAGAGTATGATAACTGGCGTTACCATTATCCAGCGTTCGACACCACACAACGTTGGGCAAAAGTTCCATCACAGGAACTCAGTGACGCACTCGTAGAAGCATTCAAAGACCACTTGAAAGATAAATAAGCACGACAAAAAGCCCTTAACTATGGTTATTAACCACAGCTAAGGGCTTCGTTTATAATATGGAATTCGTTCAGAGCCAAGCTCCGAACTTTAGTCAGCAAGCCACCCGATAATCATTCCGTTACCCATAAACCACTGGATAACAAGAATAATGGCACTTGCTATGACTGTTATCAATTTGTTATCAAAAGACTTCTTGAAGTGCTGCAAACCCGCATAAATACTGGCTTCTTAAAGCATTTCAAATTACTCCAGTTCCAGACAGACAGTATGCCATATAAGTGAAAATCATTGATTTTAAGGCATTTTCAGGAACTATCAACCACTAAAATCTATATGAAAACAAATTAAAAATGCAATAAAAATGCAATCGAAGTACATTCAGATTTTATAAGATAGACCAGCAAACCTCAATATCATCCCAAAATAGACGTTCAACAATGGGCGTCTATTTTTTGTTTCAAAATTAAATGGGGCTGAAAACAGCCCCGATGGGAATTGGAGATTTGACCCTCCCGGATTCTTCATGTCATGCCAGCCGTAATTTTTTCCATTGCCCCTGCACACTTTAGCAAAAATTCCCAGAAATTCCGTCGCCCACCATAATGCTTTTTACAGTTGTTATTATTGTCATAAGCGTACCTCCTGATATTATAAATCTCCACTGAAATCTACTTTTAAGTTGTTGGGAGTACATGACAGAGCTACATGAAAAAACACAAGCTAACAATCCTAACCATGACGATTTAATTTTTAACACCTAGATAATATCACAACCCTGTAATTTCTTCAATAGTCCCAGAAAGGATGTGATACCACGAAGAAATCACCACCGCCGGAGCGTTCACCTCCGACTTTCAAACCGGAACCTAAAACTAACCATCAAACACAACATTCAGAAAGGACAGGTATATCTATATGGAATTAAAATTCGTTATCCCCAACATGGAAAAGACATTCGGCAACTTGGAGTTTGCCGGAGAAGACAAGACAGAACAGAGAAGAATCAATAGACGCATGACGGTACTCTCCCGCAGCTTCAATCTTTATTCAGACGTACAGAGGGCGGATGATATTGTGGTTATCCTCCCTGCCGAAGCCGGAGAGAAACATTTTGACTTTGAGGAACGTGTGAAGCTCGTCAATCCACGTATCACCGCAGAGGGCTATAAAATCGGCACAAGGGGCTTTACCAACTACATTTTGCACGCTGACGATATGGTAAAAGCATAAGGAAAAGGAGGACATCAGACTATGAGATTAGCAAACGGAATCGTGATTGACAAGGAAGCAACTTTCGGGGCATTGAAATTTTCTGCCCTCCGCCGTGAGGTTCACCTCCAGAATGAAGACGGCTCGGTATCAGAAGAAATCAAGGAGCGTACCTATGACTTAAAATCCAGAGGACAGGGGCGTATGATTCAGGTTTCCATCCCTGCCAGCGTGCCATTAAAGGAGTTCGATTACAATGCAGAGGTGGAACTTATCAATCCTGTGGCAGATACCGTGGCAACGGCTACCTTTCAGGGAGCAGAGGTAGACTGGTACATCAAGGCGGAGGATATTGTTCTGAAAAAAGGGGCTGCCATGAATCCGCAGCCACCAAAGAAAGACGTTCCCCCTGCAAAATAACAGGAACATAAAAAAAACGAAAGGAGGATTGTTCCTATGAAGCAGCTTTTCCCCCGTGGAAAACGTATCCGTCCCACGGATAAAGACCTTGTATTCTATACTGCCCTTGCTTCTCTGCTCCCTGTCTTCCTGCTGGTTGTCCTGCTGTTTCATATCGGGCAGATTGCCGGAACCAACTGGCAGGAAGTGTCCCTCTCCCAGATAGTACAGGATGTAAATATCCCTTATCTGCTATTTAGCATGGGCGTGGCAGGGCTGGTGTGCCTTACAGCAGTTCTTCTGTTCTGGCGATACCGCAGGGATGAAGTAAAGCAGCTCATCCACCGCCAAAAGCTGGCAAGGATGGTGTTGGAAAACAAGTGGTATGAATCGGAGCAGAGAAAGGAGGACGCTTTTTTCAAGGACTTGTCTTCCAGCCGTTCCAAAGAAACCATCACTTACTTTCCCAAAATCTACTACCGGATGAAACAAGGCTTGCTCCATATCCGTGTGGAAATCACCTTGGGGAAATATCAGGAACAGCTCTTAAACTTGGAGAGAAAGCTGGAAAGCGGCTTGTACTGTGAGCTGACGGATAAGGAATTAAAGGATTCCTATGTGGAGTACACCCTGCTCTATGATACCATTGCGAACCGTATCTCCATTGAGGATGTACAGGCAAAGGACGGCAGGCTCCGGCTCATGGAAAATGTCTGGTGGGAGTATGACAAGCTCCCCCATATGCTCATTGCCGGAGGAACCGGCGGCGGAAAGACCTACTTCATCCTGACCCTCATTGAAGCCCTGCTCCGCACCAACGCCGTCCTGTTCGTGTTAGACCCAAAGAACGCCGACCTTGCGGATTTACAGGCGGTTATGCCGGATGTGTACTACAAAAAGGAAGATATGCTCGACTGCATTGACCGTTTCTATGAAGAAATGATGAAACGCAGCGAAGACATGAAGCTCATGGAGAATTACCGGACAGGGGAAAATTACGCTTATCTGGGGCTTCCTGCAAATTTCCTTATCTTTGATGAATATGTGGCATTTATGGAAATGCTCGGCACAAAGGAAAATGCCGCTGTCCTCAACAAATTAAAACAAATCGTTATGCTTGGGCGGCAGGCTGGCTTCTTCCTGATTCTCGCCTGCCAGCGTCCAGACGCAAAGTATCTGGGGGACGGAATCCGTGACCAGTTTAATTTCCGTGTGGCTCTGGGGCGGATGTCGGAAATGGGCTATGGGATGATGTTCGGGGAAACCACAAAGGATTTCTTCCTAAAGCAGATAAAAGGGCGTGGCTATGTGGATGTGGGAACCAGCGTTATCTCGGAATTTTACACGCCCCTTGTGCCAAAAGGACACGATTTCCTCAAAGAAATAAAAAAACTGATAGACAGCAGGCAGGAAGTGCAGGCGGCGTGCGAAGCGAAAGCCGCAGAAACGGACTGACCTGCTGTGGCTGGTGTGCCGCAAGGCACGCCAGCATGAACCCCTCGTATCTAACAGAGGGGTACAAATCGACAGGCAACAATCAAACAACAGGGCAGAATCCCACGATACACAAGGGATTCTCCCATATCCGGCGTATGTCAACAAGACTCTGAAAGTTGACATACGCTTTTTTAGACAGGAGGGATTTTCACTGAATGAAGAAACATGGGTACAGGACATCAAAGAAAAACGGGAAGTTTACGGCATCTCACAACAGAAACTTGCGTTAGCTGCCGGAATCACCCGTCCGTACCTGAGCGATATTGAAACGAGCAAGGCTCACCCATCCGAAGCATTACAGGAAGCCATCTCAGAAGCTCTGGAACGCTTCAATCCAGACAATCCCCTTGAAATGCTCTTTGACTATGTTCGGATTCGCTTTCCTACTACGGATGTGAAGCATATCGTGGAAGACGTGCTGCGGTTAAAACTCCCCTACTTTATCCATGAAGACTACGGCTTCTACTCTTACACAGAGCATTACTATCTGGGGGATATTTTCGTTCTAGTATCGCCGGAGCTGGAAAAAGGGGTGCTGCTGGAACTGAAAGGGCGTGGCTGCCGCCAGTTTGAAAGCTATCTGCTGGCACAGGAACGGAGCTGGTATGAGTTTTTTATGGACGTTCTCATGGAGGACGGCGTGATGAAGCGGCTTGACCTTGCCATCAATGACAAAACAGGAATCCTGAACATTCCCCATCTGACAGAGAAGTGCCGGAATGAGGAATGTATCTCGGTCTTCCGCAGCTTCAAAAGCTACCGCAGCGGTGAACTGGTACGGAGTGGGGAAAAAGAATGTATGGGGAACACCCTGTATATCGGCTCCCTCCAAAGTGAGGTGTACTTCTGCATTTATGAAAAAGACTATGAGCAGTACAAAAAGCACGATATTCCCATTGCGGACGCAGAGGTAAAGAACCGCTTTGAAATCCGGCTGAAAAATGAGCGTGCCTTTTACGCCATCCGTGACCTGTTAGAACATGACAATCCAGAACGGACAGCGTTTCAAATCATCAACCGCTATGTCCGGTTCGTGGACAGGGACGATACGAAGCCCCGTTCTGACTGGCGTATCAATAAGGAATGGGCGTGGTTTATGGGGGAACACAGGGGAAGCCTGAAACTGACAACCAAACCGGAACCCTATTCCTTTGAACGCACCCTGCACTGGCTCTCCCATCAGGTAGCCCCCACGTTAAAGCTGGCTCTCCGTCTGGATAAGATGAACCACACCCAGATTGTCCATGACATCATCACCCATGCAAGGCTGACGGAGAAGCATGAAAAAATCCTGAAGCAGCAAGCCGCCGCTGCAAAGGAGGTGGTGCTTTAACGGCGGCAATTTTAGAACCTAAGAAATCTTACAGGAAAGAAAGGAGCTTTTATGAATTTCGGACAGAATCTTTACAACTGGTTTTTATCCAACGCCCAGTCCCTTGTGCTGCTGGCAATCGTGGTGATTGGACTGTACCTCGGATTTAAGAGGGAATTTTCCAAACTTATCGGCTTTTTAGTAGTTTCCCTCGTAGCGGTCGGTCTGGTCTTCAATGCGGACGGTGTAAAGGACATCTTACTGGAACTGTTCAATAAGATTATCGGTGCATAGGAAACCCATTTTACACTTCCGTTATGGAGCAAGCTCTGATTGCTTCATGGCGGAAGTCCACTAGGGGCTTGGGGAGCGTAACTCCCCAAAAGAAAGAAGATGTAATATGATAGTGTATGATAATTGAGATAAACTAAGAATGGTGGTATAATTTCTTTAATAGTAATTGAAAGTGGAGGAAATGTATGAAGGATTTTATTGATTTTTTGAAATTACCACCGAACATTTTGGGAGCTTTATCTATTGCCAGTGGTACATTATTATTATTGCCTCAAAAGTTAGCCCAAAAGTTTTATATTATAAATTTTCGAGAAAAATATGGTTTTACAATAGGCATTGTTTTTGTGATTTCCACAGCTTTACTAATCGTTTTATTACTATCTAAAATTTTTCATTTCTTTTATGACAAGTATGCTTCTAAGAGATTAGGAACTGCTCAGATTAAATATTTGAAAAATATGACACCAGAACAGGTGACAATCATTCGGGAGTTTTTACGTGAACCAACTCACACCCTGCCATTACCCATGAACAATGGATTAGTAATAGAACTTCAACATTTACAAATATTAACCCCTGCCGGACAAACTCATTTAGTAAGTATGTTAGACCCACAAATCAATTATTTTTTACAACCTTGGGTAATTAAAAAAATCAATAGTGATGAAGAATTAAAGCGAATATTTTATTAGAAAAATGGCAACTGACAAACAAAGTTAGTTGCCATTTTTTGTTCTAAGAAAGGACGTGATACTGATTGAGGAAATGAGAATCTACATCCTGAACACCACACGGTTTTACCATGAAGATTTTGAGGAATATCCTGGGGCATGGTTTTCCTGCCCTGTGGATTTTGAAGAAATCAGGGAACGTCTTGGGGTTCAGAGTGAGGAAGAAATCGAAATTGAAGACTATGAGCTGCCCTTTCCATTGGAGGGCAACACAAGGCTCTGGGAAATCAACGCCCTTTGCCGGATGGTACAGGAAATGCAGGGAACGCCCCTCTATTATGAAATGGATGTGGTACAAAAGCGGTGGTTTCCCAGCTTTACGGAATTTATCGACCACAAAGACCAGATACGCTGCTATCCGGTGCAGGACGGGGAATCCCTCGCCCGTTATCTGGTGCAGGAGGTACAGCTATTTGGAGAAGTACATCCAGACCTGTTGAACCATATCGACTACGCTGCCATTGGTCGGGAACTGGAAACCAGCGAAAACTACCTGTTTACGGACAATGGTATCTTTTATTACCGCTAAAAGGAGGTAGAAGAACTTGGAGGAAATGCGGATTTACGTTGCCAACTTAGGAAAATACAATGAGGGCGAACTGGTCGGGGCATGGTTCACGCCGCCTGTGGACTTTGAGGAAGTCAAGGAACGTATCGGTTTGAATGATGAATATGAGGAATACGCCATCCATGATTATGAGCTGCCCTTTGAGATTGACGAATATACCCCCATTGAAGAAGTCAACCGCCTGTGTGAAATGGTGGAGGACTTACCGGAGTACATTCAGGAGGAACTATCAGAGCTGCAATCCTACTTTGGCAGTATCGAAGAACTCTGTGAGCATGAAGACGATATTATCTGCCATTCCGGCTGTGATGATATGGCGGATGTGGCTCGCTGCTATCTGGAAGAAAGCGGACAGCTTGGCGAACTTCCGGCACACTTACAAAACTATATCGACTACGCCGCCTATGGGCGTGACATGGAATTGGAGGGAACCTTTGTTGTCACAAACCACGGCGTATATGAAATCTTACGGTAGACCCGTCTGTATCTCTTTCAGGAAATACAGGCGGATTTTTTGATTCAGGGGCAGCTCGTTTGCTGCCCCCATCTTTTAGAAAGGACGGACAACATGAAGAAAATACGAAGCTATACCAGTATCTGGTCGGTGGAAAAGGTACTCTATTCCATCAATGATTTTAAGCTGCCATTCCCCATCACATTTACGCAGATGGCGTGGTTCGTGGTATCGGTGTTTGCAGTGATACTCTTAGGGAACCTCCCTCCCCTTTCGTTCATTGACGGGGCATTTTTGAAATACTTCGGCATACCCTTTGCCCTCACTTGGTTCATGTGCCAGAAAACCTTTGACGGGAAAAAGCCTTATGGCTTCCTGAAATCCGTACTGGCATATCTGGTACGCCCGAAACTGACCTATGCAGGAAAGCCCGTAAAGCTGGAAAAGGAATATCCGGCACAGCCCATCACGGCAGTAAGGAGTGATATTTATGGCATATCCGATTAAGTATATCGAAAATAACCTTGTGTTCAACCATGACGGGGAGTGCTTCGCTTACTATGAACTGCTTCCCTACAACTATTCCTTTTTAAGCCCTGAACAGAAGTATCAGGTACACGATTCATTCCGGCAGCTTATCGCCCAGAACAGGGACGGGAAGATTCACGCCCTGCAAATCAGCACGGAATCCAGCATACGGGCGGCACAGGAACGCTCCAAACAGGAAGTGACAGGCAAGCTAAAGGACGTTGCCTGTGCAAAGATTGACGCACAGACCGAAGCCCTCATTTCCATGATAGGGGAAAATCAGGTGGACTACCGTTTTTTTATCGGCTTTAAGCTGCTTGTCAATGAGCAGGAAGTCACCATGAAGCAGTTTCGCAGGGAAGCAAAGACCGCTGTTTCCGACTTCCTCCATGAAGTCAACCACAAGCTCATGGGGGATTTTGTTTCCATGAGCAATGAGGAAATCTGGCGGTTTCAGAAGATGGAAAAACTGCTGGAAAATAAAATCTCACGCCGCTTTAAAGTCCGGCGGCTTGATAAGGACGATTTTGGCTATCTGATTGAGCATTTATACGGGCAGACCGGAACCGCCTACGAAGATTATGAGTATTACCTGCCGAAGAAGCGGTTTCAGGAGGAAACGCTGGTGAAATACTATGACCTCATCAAACCCACCCGTTGTCTGATAGAGGAAAACCAGCGGTATCTGAAAATCGAACAGGAAGACGGGACAGTTTATGCCGCCTACTTTACCATCAACAGCATTGTGGGGGAACTGGACTTTCCATCCTCGGAAATCTTTTACTATCAGCAGCAGCAATTTACCTTTCCCATTGATACCTCTATGAATGTGGAGATTGTCACAAACCGGAAAGCCCTCTCCACGGTACGGAACAAGAAAAAAGAGCTGAAAGATTTGGACAACCACGCATGGCAGAATGACAGTGAAACCAGTACAAACGTGGTGGACGCTTTAGACAGCGTAAATGAACTGGAATCCACCTTAGACCAGAGCAAGGAATCCATGTACAAACTGTCCTATGTAGTGCGTGTGACGGCTCCCGACTTGGAGGAACTGAAACGCCGCTGCAATGAGGTGAAAGATTTTTATGATGATTTGAACGTGAAGCTGGTTCGCCCCTTTGGGGATATGCTGGGGCTGCATGGGGAATTTCTCCCTGCCAGCAAACGGTATCTGAACGATTACATCCAGTATGTCACCAGCGACTTCCTCGCTGGTCTTGGATTTGGGGCAACCCAGATGTTGGGGGAACCGGAGGGTATTTATATTGGGTACAGCCTTGATACAGGAAGAAATGTGTACTTAAAGCCTGCCCTTGCCAGTCAAGGGGTAAAAGGCTCCGTCACCAACGCCCTTGCTGCTGCTTTTGTCGGCTCCCTCGGCGGCGGAAAATCATTCAGCAACAACATGATAGTCTATTATTCCGTATTGTTTGGGGCACAGGCACTCATTGTTGACCCGAAAGCGGAACGGGGACGCTGGAAAGAAACCCTGCCGGAAATCGCCCATGAAATCAATATCGTAAACCTGACTTCGGAGGAACAGAACAGGGGCTTACTCGACCCGTATGTGATTATGGAGAACCCAAAGGATTCCGAATCACTGGCAATCGACATCCTGACCTTTTTAACGGGTATTTCCAGCCGTGACGGGGAAAAGTTCCCTGTTCTTCGGAAAGCCATTCGTGCGGTGACAAACAGTGAGGAACGGGGACTTTTCAAAGTGATTGAGGAACTTCGGGCGGAGGGAACCACCATCAGCACCAGCATAGCCGACCATATCGAATCCTTTACGGACTATGACTTTGCACACCTGCTCTTTTCGGATGGGGATGTCACACAGTCCATCAGCCTTGAAAAGCAGCTCAATATCATTCAGGTAGCGGATTTGGTGCTGCCGGATAAGGAAACCTCATTTGAAGAATACACCACAATGGAGCTGCTTTCCGTGGCAATGCTCATTGTAATCAGCACCTTTGCCCTCGACTTCATCCACACCGACCGCAGCGTGTTTAAGATTGTGGATTTGGACGAAGCATGGAGCTTCTTACAGGTAGCACAGGGCAAGACCCTCTCTATGAAGCTGGTTCGTGCCGGACGTGCCATGAACGCAGGCGTTTACTTTGTCACCCAGAACACGGACGATTTGCTGGATGAAAAGCTGAAAAACAATCTGGGCTTGAAGTTTGCGTTCCGTTCCACGGACATCAACGAAATCAAGAAGACCCTCGCCTTTTTCGGGGTAGATTCCGAAGATGAAAACAACCAGAAGCGGCTCCGTGACTTGGAAAACGGACAGTGCCTTATCAGTGATTTGTACGGGCGTGTAGGAGTGATACAGTTCCATCCTATCTTTGAAGACCTGTTCCATGCCTTTGATACCAGACCGCCCGTGAGAAAAGAGGTGGAATGATGGTGATACATAGAACTTCCAACGGGCAGCAACTCCCTGTTCCCCATCACGCAAAAAAGAGATTGTCTTGGAAGATGGCAGGAAAAGTGATTGGCAGGGTGCTTCTGGCACTCCTGCTCATCCTCCTGCTGCTGGCAGTCTTCGGCACAGCCGCCCATGCTGCCGGACTGGTGGATGATACGGTGGACGCTGCCAACGAATACAGCAAATATCCTCTGGACAACTACCAGCTTGATTTTTATGTGGACAGCGGATGGGACTGGCTCCCGTGGAACTGGCTGGACGGTATCGGAAAACAGGTGATGTACGGGCTGTATGCCATCACAAATTTTATCTGGACAATCAGCCTGTACCTTTCCAACGCCACGGGGTATCTGATTCAGGAAGCCTACTCGCTGGACTTCATTTCCTCTACGGCGGATTCCATTGGGAAAAATATGCAGACCCTTGCAGGCGTTACCACAGGCGGCTTGTCCTCGGAGGGATTTTATATCGGGTTCCTGTTGATTCTCATTCTGGTGGTGGGGATTTACGTTGCCTACACAGGGCTTATCAAACGGGAAACCACAAAAGCCATCCATGCCGTTTTGAATTTCGTGGTGGTGTTCGTGCTGTCCGCTGCCTTTATCGCTTATGCTCCTGATTATATCGGGAAAATCAATGAATTTTCCGCAGACATCAGCAATGCCAGCCTGACCCTTGGCACAAAGATTGTGCTGCCGAACTCGGAAAGTCAAGGAAAAGACAGCGTAGATTTGATACGGGACAGCCTGTTTTCCATACAGGTCAAGCAGCCGTGGCTCCTGCTGCAATACGGCAACTCGGATGTGGAAAACCTTGGGGCTGACCGCGTGGAACGCCTGCTCTCAACCAGCCCAGACGAAAACAACGGGCAGGACAGGGAAGAAATCGTGGTGGAGGAAATCGAAGACAGGGAAAACACCAACCTTACCATCACAAAAACCATCAACCGCTTGGGAACCGTATTCTTCCTGTTTATGTTCAATATCGGTATCTCCGTTTTTGTATTCCTGCTCACGGGGATAATGATTTTTTCACAGGTGCTTTTTATCATCTACGCCATGTTCCTGCCTGTGAGCTTCCTCCTCAGCATGGTTCCCTCTTTTGAGGGGATGTCCAAACGTGCCATTACAAAACTGTTCAATACCATCCTTACCAGAGCCGGAATCACCCTGATTATCACGGTAGCGTTCAGCATTTCCACCATGCTCTACAACCTGTCTGGGGAATATCCGTTCTTCCTAACGGCGTTCTTGCAGATAGTGACCTTTGCCGGAATTTATTTCAAGCTGGGGGATTTGATGGGGATGTTCTCCTTACAAAGTGGGGATTCCCAAAGCATGGGGAGCCGTATCATGCGAAGACCCCGTATGCTCATGCACGCCCATATGCACCGTTTACAGCATAAGTTAGGACGTTCTGTGGCGGCTCTTGGGGCTGGTACGGCTGCCTACCACGCAGGAAAACAGGCTGGCTCAGACCAGAGAACTGCTTCCAGCTCCGGTTCTTCCAAACGGACACAGGCAGACCACAGCAGACCAGATGGGCAGGCAGCACCGGAAAAGGAATCCGCATGGAAACGGGCTGGTTCTGCGGTAGGTGCGGTGGCAGATACCAAAGATAAGATAGCCGATACTGCCGGACAGCTTCGGGAGCAGGCAAAGGATTTGCCTGTCAATGCAAAGTACGCTCTTTACCACGGGAAAACACAGGTATCAGAGGGAGTACGGGATTTTACTTCCAGCGTGACCCAGACCCGAACTGCCAGAACCGAACAGCGGAACGCACAGGCAGAAAGCCGCAGACAGACCATTGCAGAACGCAGGGCGGAACTGAAACAGGCAAAACAGCCACAACAAAGAGCTTCCGAATCCCCCAAAGGGACGGCTCCTGTCCATGAACGCCCTGTTACTGCAAAGCAGCCGGAAGATTTCCGAAACCATACCATTCATGCAGGAAAACCAGCCATGCAGCCAGCTTCCCTATCCATCAGGGAACGGGGACAGTTTCCTGATGGGGGAACTGTGGCAGAACGTTCTTCGGTTCCGGTAGTAAAGGCAGCTTCCATCCACCATGAACAGATACCGTCTGTAAGGACAGAACGCCAGATAGTCCCTCCGGCTTCCCCAGACAAACCAGAGGAAAGACAAAAGACAACTACTACACCTGCTGCTCCCCATCCGGCAAGACCTGTCCAGAACGATACGGCTCCTGTGATACCGGAAAGAAAACGGGCTGCCCCTGTGGTAAAAGAATCGAACTTTACCATCCGGCGTACCACCGCCAGAAAGGAGTGGACAAAAGCAGTAACAGCGGCTGACAAACAAAAGAAAGGGGAAAAACCATGAAGTTAAGACACCTTTTCTTTGCCTGTTCCGGCGTGTTCGTGATGATGTTCTTCCTGCTCCTTTTGGTGGTGATTGTCTTCTCGGATGAGGAAGACGGCGGAAACCTTATCTATGGGGGCGTGAGCGTATCACAGGAAGTCCTCGCCCATAAGCCTATGCTGGAAAAGTATGCAAGGGAATATGGCATAGAGGAATACTTAAATGTGCTGCTCGCCATCATTCAAGTGGAATCCGGCGGCACACTGGAAGACGTTATGCAGTCCTCGGAATCTCTAGGGCTTCCCCCAAACTCCCTTAGTACAGAAGAATCCATCAAACAGGGCTGCAAGTATTTCTCGGAACTGCTCGCAGCGGCAGAAACAAAGGGCTGTGACTTAAACAGTGTGATTCAATCCTATAATTACGGCGGCGGTTTCCTAGACTATGTGGCAGGACACGGAAAAAAATACACCTTTGAACTGGCAGAGAGCTTCGCAAGGGATAAATCCGGCGGAAAGAAAGTCACCTACACCAACCCTGTTGCGGTAGAGAAAAACGGGGGCTGGCGGTATTCCTACGGGAATATGTTCTATGTCCTCTTGGTATCGCAATATCTGACCGTGGGACAGTTTGATGATGAAACGGTACAGGCTATCATGGACGAAGCCTTAAAGTATGAGGGCTGGACGTATGTGTACGGGGGCGATTCCCCCTCCACTTCCTTTGACTGTTCGGGACTGGTGCAGTGGTGCTATGGCAAAGCAGGAATCGCCCTGCCACGGACAGCACAGGAGCAGTACAATGTGACGCAGCACATCCCCCTGTCCGAAGCAAAAGCAGGGGATTTAGTCTTTTTCCACTCCACCTACAACGCCGGAACCTACATCACCCATGTGGGGCTGTATGTGGGAAATAACCGGATGTACCATGCCGGAAATCCCATTGGTTACGCAGACCTGACAGGCTCTTACTGGCAACAGCACCTTGCCGGAGCCGGACGAATCAAACAATAAGAAAGGATGAACCGATATGATTCAGATTAGAAAAGAGGAAAACCAGAAAAAGCAGAAAGAAAAGAAACTGAAAGTCTACAAAGTCAATACCCATAAAAAAACCGTGATTGCCCTGTGGGTGCTGCTGGCAGTGAGCTTCCTGTTTGCCGTCTATAAGAATTTCACGGCAATAGACATTCATACTGTCCATGAAACCAAAGTAATTGAGGAAACCATCCTCGACACCCACAAGATAGAGAATTTTGTGGAGAATTTCGCAGAAGTCTACTATTCATGGGAACAGTCCGCTGCTTCCATTGATAACCGGACAAATGCTTTAAAAGGGTATCTTACCGGAGAACTGCAAGCCCTGAATGTAGATACTGTCCGAAAGGACATCCCCGTATCGTCTGCCCTGACCGATTTTCAGATATGGGAAATCACAGAAGAAAAGGAGCAGCATTATCAAGTGACCTATACGGTGGAACAGCGTATCACAGAGGGAGAATCCAGTAAAACCGTCCGTTCCGCCTATCAGGTAACGGTCTATGTGGACGGCTCTGGAAACCTGACGATTATCCAAAACCCTACCATCACCAGCGTTCCCGTAAAATCCGGCTACACCCCAAAAGCAGTACAAAGTGACGGTACGGTGGATTCCATCACCACGGAGGAAATCAACGAATTTCTCACTACCTTTTTCAAGCTGTACCCTACGGCAACCGCAAAGGAGCTGACCTATTATGTAAATGAGGGTGTGCTGAAACCTGTGGGAAAAGAGTATATTTTCTCGGAACTGGTAAATCCGGTCTACAACCGAAACGGAAATCAGGTGACCGCTTCCCTTGCAGTAAAATATCTGGACAACCAGACCATGACAACACAGGTATCGCAGTTTGACCTTGTGCTGGAAAAGAACGGAGAAAACTGGAAGATTGTGAAATAGCTCTTGACTTTGCGACACAAATGTCGCATAATTATCAAAAGGGACATATGTGTCGCAAAGGAGGTTATAGTAGTGAGTGCTAAAGGCGATAAGACCAAAGAACTTATTTGTTCAGAAGCATACAAATTATTTGCAGAAAAGGGATTTAAAGAAGTCACAATGAAAGATATATGTGAAAAAACCGGACTTAGTCGAGGTGGTCTTTATAGACACTATTCAAGTACCGAAGCAATTTTTTCTCATATCATTAACTCTCTTATGCAAACACAAGAAAATGAAGTTTTAAACAAAATCGAAAGTCTAGTTCCTGCTAAACAAATTCTATTAGAACTATTAAATCGCTATCAAATAGAAATGTTAGATAGTAGTAATTGTTTAACTTTAGCAATTTATGAATTTTTTAGTACTTTACAGCGTAAAGGCAATGAAAGTCTGCTATATGAGCAATATTTATTAAGTAAAAAAACTTGGGAATCTTTAATTGCTTATGGAATAAAAACAAAAGAATTTAACGAAGTAAATGCCGAAGCAATTATTGATATAATTATATTTTCTTATCAAGGAGTACGGCTGTATAGCAACCTTATGCTTATAAGTCCTCAAATACCCGAAAACATCTTGTATATTATAAAAAATATTCTTTTAAAATAATTTGGAAAGGATGTGTAGAATATGGATACTACTATTTTTCAGAAATTCTATGAAGAAAAAACAGCGTTAATCAATCCCACAGATTGTACAAAGCCCATTGATAATTTCCCCGAAGTATGTATTTCCACATTTTCCAAAAACATTATTGATAAATTTATCTCTTTGAACTCCGTTCAAAAAATTGCAGAATTATATACAGCAAATGGAGTAAATCCGGTATATAAAATCAATTATAAAGGAAAAGAAATAGCTTTTTATTTATCATTAGTTGGTGCGTCTGCTTGTGTATCTGGCTTAGAGGAAATTATTGCATTAGGAGCAAAAAAAATTATTCTTTTTGGAAGTTGTGGTATTTTAAATGATTCCGTGAAAGATAAAATCATTATCCCCACCTCTGCGGTTAGAGATGAGGGAACAAGCTATCACTATATTCCTGCAAATCAGGAATTATCAGTAAACCCAGAATACATAAATACATTAATTTCATGTTTAGACAAGTATAACTGCCCTTATATAACAGGAAAAAGTTGGACTACTGATGGAATATATAGAGAAACTTTAGGTATTATCAATGACCGAAAAGCTCAAGGCTGTATTACTGTTGAATTAGAATTTTCAGCAGCTTTAGCTGTTTGTACATTTAGGAATATTCCTTTTCTTCAATTTTTATATGGAGCTGATTGTTTAGATAATGATACTTGGGATATTAGAGATTTGTGTGAATATGGGCTAAGTAAAGCAGAAAAACTTATGTTCCTAGCCTTAGAATGTGGCATCGCTTTATAAATAACACTCTTTCAATTCTATTTTCAGCTATTCCATAAGGCAGGTGATTTTTATGGCAGAACAACAAATATGGGTACTTTGTCCTGTCTGTAACAACAAGACACGAACTAAAATACGCAAAGACACGGAACTGGTAAATTTCCCTCTCTTTTGTCCAAAATGCAAAAAAGAAAATTTAGTGACAATAAAAAACGGAATTACAACCATTATCAAAGAGCCAGACGCTTAGACGCAGAGCCGATAATTTATAAGCTATACAGCTTATAGACTATCGGCTCATTTTAATTTCAATCTTATTCTTGCAGGCAATAGAAGTTATTTATCTTCCATTTCCTTGTATTTGACAATACCATCCGCAACGCTTTCCATGATAACAAGGTCTGCGTCTGTAAAATTGTCAATTTTGCTTTCAAGCTGTCTTCGTCTACTACTTTTTACCGGATTATCAGAGGACAAAAAGAACTCATCCACTGATACATTCAGCAGAGATACAAGGTCATAAAGCACCTGTAAACTTGGGTGCTGCCCTTTATTCTCAATATTGGTTAAATAGCGTGGGTCAATTTCAATCATTGCTCCCACCTGTTCACGGGTCAAACCCTGTTTTTTACGGGCTTCTTTTATAGCAAGCCCAAACGCCCTGAAATCATATTTATCTTCTTTTTTACGCATAATACATCACCTTTGTACATTTTACTGTTCCTGTTGTAATAGTGACAGGTATAGAAAAACGTATTGCATAGTTGTACAGTTCCTATTATGCGTATCAAAGATAAAACCATGCTGCCAAAACGGAAATAAAAAAAACCGTTATTTGGCAGCATACTTTCCCTGCGTCAAAAATCACATCATCATTTCCAGACGACGGTTTAACAAAAGCCGCCGTCTTTTTTTGCCTGAAATACAGATGATTTTTAAAGTCCACTACTTGATACAGACAGCGGCTTACAGGAGGAAGCCGCTATGCAAAATATTTTCTTAAATATATCTACATTCGGTAAACCGTTAAAAAAAGCCATCCACCTACACTAGAAAAGTCTGACCCTCAATGTGGTTTTTCAGAATACATAGAAAGAACTATCGAAGCACACAAGCAGAAATATCGTCTGTTTGCGTGCTTTTTTAGTTGGAAGAAAAAGGTTTTAAATTTTTCTTCTCAAAACGCAACTGCACCCCCTGTCCTGTCGGGACTAAGAGCGAAAAGGGGGAAAGAAGCAGAAATTCCTATCAACTCGCTCCCTTTCAAGGCTGGAAAGGGGGTGAGCAATAATGAAGCCATCTGAATTTCAGACAACCATAGAGAACCAGTTTGATTATATCTGTAAAGTCGCTATGGAGGATGAACGCAAAGACTATCTCAAAGCGTTGTCCAGACAGTGTAAACGGGAAACCCTGTTCTGTGATATGGACGATTACACCGTCAATCTGTTTTCTTCCGAAGACACCTATCCATCCCACTTCCATACTTTTGAAATGGATGGATTTACTGTCCGCATTGAAAACAGCCTGTTAGCCGAAGCATTAGAAAGTCTGGACGGAAAGAAACGTGACGTTATCCTGCGATATTATTTTCTTGGATTTGACGATACGGAAATCTCAAAAATTCTGGAAGTCAACCGTTCTACCATCCAGAGAAGAAGACACGCCGGACTGGAATTTATCAAAAAATTTATGGAGGACGAAGCATGACAGCAAAGCACCCTATGATTCCGTTTCCTGTGATTGTAAGAGCTACGGACGGCGATATTGAAGCAGTCAACCAGATTGTACGCCATTACAGCGGTTTTATTGCCAGCCGTTCCATGCGTCCCATGAAAGACGAATATGGAAATACCCACATGGTTGTAGATGAAACCCTACGCCGCCGGATGGAAACACGTCTGATTGCAAAGATTTTATCTTTTGAAATCAGGGAACCAAACTAGAAATAACGCTCGCCTGTGGAAGCGTGGACAAACCCATGCTTCCCAGACAGAGCTTGCCAGTCTATTAAAGTGCATTATCACCAGTGCATTTTAACAGGCTGACAAAGCCGGATTGTTCCTTGAAAAAGAAAGCGTCTAATCAACGTAGCATAAAGCAGCCGAATACGTTTCGATAGAAAGAGAGCCGTTGGGCTGGCACGCCGTAACCCACCAAAGGAGGGATGATACCGGATAGCGATTCCTGCCAGCGTTCCATAAGTAGCTTACCGCAGAGCTGCCGCCATGACCTTTCTATTGTGATAATGATACTTCCGTACAGCCTTAGTCCGTGTGATGATGTAGCACCGCTGGCAAAGGGTACGGCTGGATGAGAACCATGCAGGGGTGAGATTCCCATGAGCTTTAGCGAAAGCTGTTCGGCTTGCTTAGATACCATTTTGAATTAGAATTTTTCATTCAAAATCAAATAACTATTTGCAGGAAATACAATCTTAATATTACTTTTGCCACAAAATCTGATATAATATAGACAGATATTGAGGGTTCCATATCTGGTCTATGGAAAGGAGGAACATGATTACAGTAACAAAAAAAGACTTAATAGAACTGGGTTATGGAACTTCATTCGCAGCAGACATCATAAGAGAAGCAAAAAAACTTATGATTTCAAAAGGGCATACCTACTATCAGTCACGCAAACTGGACAGGGTTCCCAGAGAAGCTGTGGAAGAATTGCTAGGGATTACTTTTACTGATAAATCGAACTGATTGTACTTCTTGCACATTTATGTAAGGAGTGAAATCATGGCAAAAGACCCTATTAAGAAAGCAGAAAACGGAACTTATTATTTTAGAGCAAACTTAGGTTTTCATCCGATTACCGGAAAACAGATTCAGAAATACAAAAGTGGATTCAAGACAAAAAAAGAAGCCAGAGAAGCATATTCAAAACTTATGCTGACATCCACAGAGGAATTAACAGAAAAGAAACAGCAGCTATCTTTTCAACAGTTTATTGAGGAAACTTATCTTCCTTGGTATAAAACACAAGTAAAGGAAAGCACCTATCTGAACCGCCGTTCTACCATTCAGAAGCATTTTTCATACTTTTACAAAATGACGGTGGATGAGATAGAACCCATTAACGTCCAGAACTGGCAGCTTGAACTCGCAAAAGAATTTAGTCCAAACTATATCCGTATTGTACAGGGTATGCTCTCTATTGCCTTCGACAGAGCAGTTGTTCTCGGTCTTGCAAAGAAAAATCCATCACGAATGATAGGAAACATCAAGAGCAAGAAAACAAAAGTGGATTTCTGGACACTGGATGAATTTCAAAAGGTAATTTCCCTGCTCTACAAGGGAGATTATTACGAACATTACCTTTTCATTTCATACTGGCTCCTGTTTATGACCGGAATGAGAATCGGAGAAGCCGCAGCCCTGCAATGGTCGGACATCAACTTTGAAACCGGACTTTTAAGTATAACAAAAACGCTGTACTATAAAACAATGGACGAATACAAATTTGTGGAGCCAAAGACACAAGCCAGTATTCGCACTATCTATATTGACACAGATACCATCAAAGAATTGAAAGCATGGCAGGAAGTACAGCAAAAGGTTTTAAAGGGCTGCGACCTTGTACTAAGCTACAATGGGATTCCCACCAGTAAGCACACCCTCCCACGGGCATTAGAAAAACTTGCTGGATTGGCAGGCGTACACCGTATCAAGATTCATGCACTCAGACATTCCCATGCTTCCCTGCTCATCAGTATGGGTGAAAATCCTTTATTGATTAAAGAACGTCTGGGGCATGAAAAGATACAGACTACGTTAGGAACCTATGGACATTTATATCCCAACACCAACGTGGAAGTTGCCAAAAAATTAACTGGTGTTCTCACTTATACTCCGGCAACAACCAGTGTTGCCGATTACACCAGCAATCAGCATACAGCAATCTATCACAGAGCCATTGAATAAAAAAATGCAATCAAAATGCAATTCTAAAAGGAAAGAGCCTCAAAACCCTTGAAAATAAAGGCTTTGAAGCTCTGCTCCAACTATTCAAACTCAATCGTCCCAGGCGGCTTACTCGTCAGATCGTAGAGTACGCGGTTGACGCCTTTCACCTCATTGATGACGCGTGTCATAACTTTGAACAGCACGTCAAACGGGATTTCTGCAGCTTCTGCGGTCATAAAATCAGATGTGATGACTGCGCGCAGCGCAACTGCATAATCGTAGGTTCTTTCATCGCCCATAACGCCAACAGAACGCATGTTGGTCAGCGCTGCAAAGAACTGTCCCAGTCCTTTGTCGCAGCCTGCTTTGGCAAGCTCTTCGCGGTAGATAGCGTCTGCATCCTGAACGATGCGAACTTTCTCCGGAGTCACTTCGCCTACAATACGAACACCCAGACCAGGACCGGGGAACGGCTGACGGTATACAAGGTATTCGGGAATGCCAAGTTCCAGACCGGCACGACGAACCTCATCTTTAAACAGAAGACGCAACGGCTCGATGATTTCCTTGAAATCAACGCAGTCCGGAAGACCGCCTACGTTATGATGCGACTTGATCACAGCAGATTTACCGAGACCACTCTCGATTACGTCCGGATAAATCGTTCCCTGTACGAGGAAATCCACAGCACCGATTTTCTTTGCTTCTTCTTCGAATACTCGGATAAATTCTTCTCCAATAATCTTACGTTTTTTTTCAGGATCAGAAACACCCGCCAGTTTGGAATAGAAACGTTCCTGTGCGTTTACGCGGATAAAATTTAAGTCGTACTGACCGTCCGGGCCGAATACAGCTTCTACTTCATCTCCTTCGTTTTTACGAAGCAGACCATGATCTACAAATACACAGGTCAGCTGCTTGCCGACCGCCTTGGACAGCAGAACTGCTGCAACAGAAGAATCCACACCGCCGGAAAGTGCACAAAGCACCTTGCCGTCTCCAACCTTTTCACGGATCTGGCGGATCGTTGTCTCCACGAAAGAATCCATCTTCCAGTCGCCTGTGCATCCACAGATATCATATACGAAATTGGAAAGCATCTTAGTGCCTTCCTGAGTATGCATAACCTCCGGATGGAACTGTACTGCATACAGCTTCTTCTCTGCATTTTCCATTCCTGCAACCGGACACACTGGTGTATGGGCTGTAATTTTGAATTTCTCCGGTGCTTTTTCAATATAATCGGTATGACTCATCCAACAGATCGTGCTGGGGGATACATTTTTAAATAATGCAGATTCTGTATCCACTGCAACCTCAGTCTTACCATATTCGCTGACAGGCGCAGTTTTTACGCTGCCGCCCAGCATATAGGACATAAGCTGTGATCCATAACAGATTCCCAGAATCGGAATACCCATTTCGAATATCTCTTTCGGGCATCTGGGGGAATCCTCTCCGTATACACTGTTGGGACCACCTGTAAAGATGATACCCTTAGGGTTCATTTCCCGGATCTTATCCAGACTGAGCGTATAAGGATGCACTTCACAATATACATTACATTCTCTGACTCTTCTGGCAATCAGCTGATTGTACTGTCCGCCAAAGTCAAGAACAATAACAAGTTCCCGATCCATTCGTCTCCTCCTCGAGTTAATTTTGAAACAACAGGGCCAACAGTCTGAAAAAGTGTACCCGCACTCCATGACCACTGACCTGATATCATCATAATGAACAATTATAGTTGGAATCCCCTGTTCTGTCAAAGGTTTTCCATGCCGTTTCCTTTTCTGATTTACGAAAAAGATCGACCATCGCACCGATGAATCATTCACCATCTAAAATCGGTGCAATTCGATAACCTTATTTCACTTATTTTAACTTTTTTGCGCAAAATGCTCCCACTTATGTCCCTTATATCGGAGCACATAGAAGATTTCCCGCACAACCCAGTCGATAAACATCGCCACCCAAATGGAAACCAGGCCAAAGTGACAAACATAAGTGAATACATATGCCAGCACGACTCGAAATACCCACATGGAAAAAATAGCAACACTCATCGGCCAGACTACATCGCCTGCCGCCCTCAGTGTATTCGGAACGCCAAACGCCGGCATCCAAAGAAATGCACTTGCAACCGCATGAATCCGTACAATCTGAATCGTCAGCTGAGCTGCATCCGGTCCGAGATTGAAAAAGGTTACCAGTATCGGAGCTGACAGGTAAAGAATGATCGACAGACAGCCAATCCCGATCATCGCATCCCTACAAAGACGTCTGGTATAATAACGCGCCTGGTCATATCTTCCTGCGCCAACGCATACACTGACTACCGATACGATCGCAAGATTGATGGCAAAGCCCGGCAGATTATTCCAGTTCGCAATTGTCCCCGTAACCGCATTTGCAGCGATCGCAGAAGTCCCCATTGTTGCGACTGCGCTCATAACGAGAATTTTACCCAGCTGGAACATACTGTTTTCCATACCGTTTGGAATCGCGATATACAAAATCTTCTTGATCAGACTGCCATTAAACTTCCAGGTAATCTGCCCGCAGAGGTTGATTTCTTTTTTGGTTTGGAACATCAACAAAAAAATCACAACTGCCGCTACATATCTGGAAATGGTAGTCGGGATCGCAACGCCTGCTACACCCATGTGCAAACCATAAATGCAGATCGCATTGCCGACCACATTGATTACATTCATCAGCAAGGACACCCACATCGTCACCTTTGATTCGTTCATCGCCCGAAACAACGCAGCACAGGAATTATATATGGCAAGTGCAACAAACGAATACGTCGTGATAATCAGATAGGTCTTGCTCGCCTTCATAACGTCATCCTCGATTTTACCGAACATCAGACGCAGCAGCGGATCATGTGCCGTTATAAAAATAACGGAAATAACGAGCGCGAGCAATGTGGCGAACAATAAGATCTGCCATGCCGACTTACATGCGTCCTCTCTTTTCTTTTTCCCAAGGAAATGTCCTGAAACGACTGCACCGCCGGTTGCCAGAGCAGAGAACACATTGATCAGCAAAATGTTGACCGTGTCTACCAGTGAAACGCCTGAAACCGCCGCTTCTCCCGCCGCAGAAACCATAATCGTATCCGCCATTCCAACAGCAATTGCAAGAATCTGTTCAATGATCAGCGGTATAATCAGCTTCCGCAGATCCTTCCCCGAATAAAGCATTTTCCCCTCCATCCCGCAAAATATGCGGTTTTTTATTTCTCATTTGTCTGGCTTTTTCCCTTACGCTGAGTATAGCATATTTTCCCTGTCCCCGTAATATCTTGTAAAAAATGTTCTTTAGGGGATTTTATGAAAGAATATATTGAAGAACGTGCCCTGGCAGTAGCCGGCTATATTATCGAATCCAACGCGACCGTCCGACAAGCTGCCCGTCAGTTTGGAATCAGCAAATCCACTGTACATAAAGATATCACGGAACGTCTGATGCAGGTCAATCCGGCTCTGGCAAAAGAAGCCCGAAAGGTACTCGATATCAACAAATCCGAGCGCCATATCCGCGGCGGTATGGCAACCAAGGAAAAATATGAGCACGAGCATCTGCTGCACGCCTGCCAGAGAGCCGTATCCTGAATTTGACATCACTCACCGCAGCAGTTCCAACAGTTCCTCGCGGGTCAGACCCTGCGCCTGCAGGCTCTCCCCTCCGAGGATTCTGTCTGAAAGCTGCAGCTTGCGTTCCTGCAGCTCCACGATTTTCTCTTCAATCGTCCCTTTGGCAAGAATCCGGTAAACATTGACCACATTTTTCTGCCCGATCCGGTGTGCACGGTCCGTCGCCTGATTCTGTACTGCGCTGTTCCACCACGGGTCGAAATGGATCACCACGTCTGCAGCCGTGAGATTCAACCCGGTTCCTCCCGCTTTCAGGGAAATACAGAATACCGGAACTTCATCGTGCGCAAACGACTCCACCATTTCGATTCTCTTTTCTTTCGGAGTCGCGCCGGTCAGCATGTGGCTTGCAATCTTTTCCTCCTCCAAAATCCGGTACAGGCGTTCCAGCATCGTTGTAAACTGAGAAAACAGGAGTACCTTGTGTCCGTTTTCCACTGCGTTTCGGATCAGCCCACGCACAAGCTCTGTCTTTGCAGATCCTCCTTTATAATTATCATACAAAAGCGCCGGATCGCAGCAAAGCTGTCTGAGGCGCGTCAGTTCTGCCAGAATTTCGATCTTATCCGTCCGGATTTCCTCGTCGGATTTTTCCTCCAGCATCAGCTTCATACGTCTGACATGGGCATCATACAGCTCCTGCTGCTCCCCATCCATATCGGCATACAGGTTTTCCTCCAGCTTGTCCGGCAAATCCTGCAGCACTTCTTTTTTCAGGCGCCGCAGGACGAATGGACGGATCAGCCGCTGCAGCCGCTTCGCAGCGTCTTCGTCCTTATGCTGGACAATCGGCTGTTCCAGCTCTGTCCGAAACCGCTGATAGCTGTACAAATACCCGGGCATGAGATAATCAAAAATGCTCCACAGTTCACTCAGCCGGTTCTCTATCGGTGTACCCGTCAGCGCAAGCCGGAATCCGGTCTGAACCTGCTTGACTGCCCTCGCCGCCTGCGTTCCGTGATTTTTGATATACTGCGCTTCATCGATCACCTCGCAGAAAAAATGAAGCTCCTGATAGTCTGTGATATCCCGACGGAGCAGATCATAGGACGTGATCAATACATCCACTTCTTTCCAGCGATCCAGAACTTCCTTGCGCTGCTGAACATTTCCCGTTACCATATCCGCTTTCAGCGAAGGCGCAAACCGTTCCAGCTCATGCTTCCAGTTATAAACAAGTGACGCCGGGCAGACGATCAGGCTGCATCCGGTGTGCTCTACTAATAGAAAGCTGATGACCTGCAGCGTTTTTCCAAGCCCCATATCGTCCGCCAGAATTCCGCCGAACTGGTTACTGTAAAGCATTCCAATCCACGCGGCACCGGCTTTCTGATATTCCCGTAAAATTCCTTTTAAGGAGTCCGGCACATATTCCTTTTCGAAATCCGGATTCTGCAGCTTCTTGATCCGACTCGCGAAAGATACATCCCGAATTACTTCCATCATGGCGTTTTCCTGCAGCGCCTCATCCAGATACAGCATCCGGTACGCCGGAACCTCGATTTTGTCCTGCATCAGCTGCTTATCTGTCAGCTGCAGCGCCTGGCGCACCTCCTGTAGGGATTCCAGACCATTTTCTTCCATATTTACAAAGTCGCCGTTCTTGAGCCGGTAGAATTTTCGTTTCCGATCATAACGGGACAAAATTTCCATCAGCTCTTCCCTCGGCATATCCTGAGAAGACACTGTCAGCTCCAACAAGTCGCCGCCCATGGAAATTCCAACGGATACGCCGGGCGACGGCAGAATCCGCACTTTTTTCAGCGAATCGGAAACATACACCTCACCGATTGCAGAAAGCTGCACGATTCCTTCTGTCAGGAGACGATAAAACAATTCGTCGTCCTGATAAATAATCATTTCTTTTTTCAGATCATCATAAGTATTGCAATAGGAGCTTAAAATCCGCGCTGCTTCCGACTCGCTGACAAGATCCCGTCTGTCAATATCCCCTGTCAGATCGTATACACTATACTCCCGTTCTCCATAGCAGGCGATTGCACGACAGCTGACCAGTTTCTCCTGTGGCATATCCAGATAAAACTGGAATTTTACTGCCGACAATTCCGTTTGCTTTTCATCGACTCCTTCGATCTCGCATTGAAAATGTTCTTTTAATATCGGCATCAACTGTCTGAAAAATGCCGGCAAATCCTCTTCCTGCAAAAAAGCCGTCCGGTTCGGGAGCTTTTTCATACAGTCCAAAAACTCGGTCACTTCTCCCAGCCCTTCATTGGAAACCCGATAAATCAGTCCGTCCTTAAAATACACCTGATCCCGTTCACAGGCATATCCGAACACATTTTCCAGGGAAAGCTCTGCACCACCTTCCGTTCCCGTCAGCTGCAATCTGCGTTCCAGTGCTGCGTCCGTGACATGCCAACGGCTCTCCGTTCCATCCAGCTGTACATAAAATACCCGGTTTCCCATCGCATCCAGAAATCCATCCAGTCCCCAGCCATCCAGCACGATCGTCCGAGCTTTCGGGAGCGCTGCCCGATACAGATAGGAATAACCGCTCGTCTGCAGATACGCCTTTTCATAACGGCCAACCCACTGCTCCAGAAATTCCACAAGCGGTCGCGATTCTTCGGTAAAGCTTCCTTTTATATGAACAAATTCCAGACTTTTTCCATAGGAATAGCTGCTTTGCTCCCGAAGCGCGCGGATCATGGAAAAAATATCCTTTACAATATACATCCTGCCGATCCCGATCCGAAATTCCGCCCGGCATTCACGCGTATCACAAATAAGAAGCGGCTCCAGACGCACCTTCCCAAAGCTTTCTTCCTGCAGAACCGGAAGCATATGCCGGGCAGTCTGTTTCTGCAGAAGCTCTTTTAACTGTCTGGTCGTCTTCCGCTTCGGAACACCAGCAAGAAGCATGCTATCGCTTCTGGAGGCTGTAGTATTTCCCGGGGACCTGAAATTTTCCTGGATCTTTATCCCGTCCGTTGCTTCACCGATTTCTTTCTGGAAGCCTTCCAGCCCACGCTGTTTCAGGAACTCCGACAGACTCATATGCTCTTCTTCCACCCGGTCCGGATTTTCCAGATAATATAAAAGCACCGCCGTACAATGCTTGCACAGACCCTCATAGGAATAAAATGCAGGACAATCGCACCATGCCTCCTGCACGCTGTCTTCTTCCTCATCCAGCAGGATCCTCACGTCATAAAGATTTCTCCCGCTCCCTTTGACGTCCGCCTGAATCTGCCTGCCTTTTTTCGTAGTTTTTATCTGAAAGCGCCTGATCTTGCCCTGCCGCCAGATATCTACCCCTCTGGAATAGGAATACCCTGCCAGCTTTCGAATCTGTTCCCGTGTGATCATGCTGTAAGCCTCCGCTCCCGCTGTCTGCGGTCCGTTCCTGCTGCCCCTGCCTATGGCTGCGATGCAGCCTGACTGCATTGTGATCTCGCCAACCTCATCTTTTTATTATAGCAAGGAACTTTCTCTCCTACAACACACGCCGCGGGATTTCCGGAAAATTTGGTATTACAGTTCACTCGTCCCTTACTGTGGGCTGATTTCATGCTAGCATGAAAATCAGCCTGAAGTAAGGGACGAAGGTAGCGCCATTCCATGAGCAAAAAGAATCCGCTGCACAGCAGCGGAAAGCATCGAAGAGGCAATTCATGACAATAGAATGTTCGCGGAGCGTACATTCTATTGTATTGCGAATGGCGTGGTGAACTGTTTTCACTCGTCCCTTACGATTTTATGAACTGCTCTGCGCTTCTGCTTCCAGCAAAAAACCAAAATAAACTGCCTGCCGTCTGAAAAAGGAGGCGTCTTCCAATATTTCATGCTCCTGATGGCGCCCCTGCGGCACGATCAGGGAATCCAATTCTGTTCCGAGATATCTGCTCAGCGCATAAAAATTGTCCAGCGACGGCAATGCCTTGCCCTGAAACCAGTTATAGATAGACTGCATCGCCGCCAGTCCCAAAAATTGTTTGATTTCTTTTGCCTCGATATTTTTCTTAATACAGGCTTCTTTTAACCTCTGTCCTGTCCGTAACACGTCGATAAGCGGATATCCCATTTCTACCTCCTTGCTGTCTCTCCATCTTCTCTGTTTTGCCCTTCTGTTCTAAGTTTTCTTACGGTCAGCGCAGTAAATGCGCAGACCTGCGGAACAGTTACTTGTTATTTTCTATTTATTCTACCTCATTGCGTGTCCCATTGTACGGACTCGCACCCAAAGATTCGTTACAGCTTACTGGAAAAGACCCACCGCACAGCCATGCGGAATTCCCGCGCCCGGACAGCGCTGACCGTTCTCATGGATTTCAACCCGTCCGGCAACTCCGGCAGGTCTGTATCATCAATCAAAATTTAAACTATCTTTCTATCTTTTCTACCAGACTAAATTTTGTTTGCTTGGGGCACAACTACCGGGGAGGGTAGTGTGTCTTGGGTCCGTTTTCGGAATTTCGTGCGGAGGGTCTGAGCAATCCGTTTTGTTATACGTATCATTCTGTCCTATTGAGGAGGATGTGCACTACCCATTGTCTAAAGCCAATGGGCTTCCTGCTTCGCAGACCTCTTCAAAGTTTTGCATTCACCTCCAAACAGGCTCGGCGGATTCAGACCTGCTGCTACACTTCAATCCAGGTCGCAGCATTTGACAGTGCAAGCTTCGTGTCCAGCTCCAGAAGTAATTCTTCCCTGCTCTCCTGAATCCTTTCTGTCAGACTGCGGAGCTTCGACAACTCCTGTGCAGAAAGGATAGGCTGCGGCGGCTTGAGCTGTCCAGCGTCGGCACGGCTGCCTTTCTCCTGCCCGGCGCTGCCTCTTCCTGCAGACGGATTCTGCAAAATCACTACATTTCCTTTCAGTGCCGGGCGGCGTCCAGACGGATTCTGTCCGTGCTTGGAAAACACCTTTTGTTTTTTCAAAATGCTTTCCAGATGATTCGTCAACAGCTGTTCAAATGCAGTGTCTGCTGTCTCTTTATCGTTCAGGCGGCTGCGCAGAGCGACTGCCTCCGAGACGGTCATATAGCCGCGCGAGGTATCCAGCCATGTCTCCCCGTTCGATCTGGCGACCGCGCTGCAGATCGAATCATACCGGAGGATCAGGTCCTGGATCTGCTGCAGGGCGGCATCGAGGTGCGCACCGCAATGCGCACTTGTCCCGTCAGATACTGCACCATGTCCTATGCTGCCAGACATCGCTGACTGTGCCGGCTTTCTGCCTGTCTTGGACGCGTCGAACCGCGCGCTTCTCCGTTCTGCAAAAGCGCCGTCCGTGCCTGCCTCCCTTCCCAGCTGTCCGATCTTCTTCGTGATCCGCTTCTTTAAAAGTTCGCGCTCCTTCAGCGCCTCTGTTACCGTCATCCTGCTCTTCATCATCATCGCCCCTGTCTGCATTGTGAACTCCCCATCGCCTTACACCAGTGGGATTGCGGCAGCCTGTTTTTACTCTGTTATTATTTTATTCCAGATTTTTACCTCTGTCATCCAGTTACAAACTGATTGACAAACAGATGTTCTGTGCGTTAAAATATTTGTTTTTTACGATACCTTCCGCTGATTCGCAGCTCAGCTTTCCTGCGAAAAGGGACACGCGAATTGCGATACATTTTCCGGGTCGATTCTTGTCAAAAATTTTCCATTCCTATATACTGATATAGGATGATGCCAGGATTGTTGGAGTGCGCAGCACAGAACAATCTACAGGCCTCAAGGTCAGGGGCTTTTGCCATGTTTCCCACGGATCCATCCGGCATCATAGATATAAAAAACCACTCCGCAAGGATTGCCCTGCATGGGATTGTCACTGCTGCAGGACAGAATGAGAGGCATTATGATACAGCTTCAGACAAAATTCAGTCGGCAGGTCGATGAACATAACGTTCTCCCGGAATATCCGCGGCCGTCGCTGGTTCGTACTTCTTATTTGAATTTGAACGGGCGTTGGGAATGCGCTTTTTCCAAAACACCGGAAATCCCGCTTTCCTTCGATTTGAGCATTCTGGTTCCGTTTTCTCCGGAATGTCAGCTTTCGGGCGTTTCCAGACAGCTAAAGCCCGGCGAATATCTCTGGTACCGCCGCACCATCCCCCTCGCAAAACCGCAGCAGGATAAGCGCATCCTGCTCCATTTCGGCGCTGCAGACCACACAGCAGAGGTTTTTGTCAATCGGATTTCTGCAGTGCGTCACTGCGGCGGCTATCTGCCTTTTTCTGCAGATATCACGGATTATCTCCAGGAAGGCGACAACGAACTGATCGTCCGGATTCAGGATGAAAGCAACACGTCCTGGCATGCGCGGGGCAAGCAGTCTTTAAAGCCCGGCGGCATGTTTTATACGGCGCAGAGCGGCCTGTGGCAGACGGTCTGGATGGAAATTGTTCCAGTCAATTATATCGAACAGATTTTTTATCACACCGACTATGATCAGGGACTCGTCCACTTAAAAGTGCTGACACAGCATTCCGCCCCGGTCGAATGCGTGATCTCCGGTAAGGACATGGAGCCGTTCTGCATAAACGGTATGACCAACTCCGAGCTGATCGTTTCTCTGCCCGATTTCCATCCCTGGACACCGGAGGACCCGTTTTTATATCTCGTCAGCCTAAAAAGCGGCGCCGACCGCGTATCCAGCTATTTTGCGATGCGAAAATGCGATATCCAGACCGCGCCGGACGGCACACAGCGCTTTTACTTAAACAATAAACCCTATTTTCAGGCGGGGGTACTGGATCAGGGCTACTGGCCGGAAAGTCTCTACACCGCACCGACGGACGAGGCGTTGATCGCCGATATTTCGCGGATGAAAGAGCTCGGCTTCAACATGCTGCGCAAGCACGCCAAAATCGAGCCCGAGCGTTTTTACTACCACTGCGACCAGCTGGGCATGCTCGTCTGGCAGGACATGGTAAACGGCGGTTCCGCCTATAAGCACTGGTTCGTCACCTATCTGGCGACTTTGATGAACTGGAATCATATTTCTTTTTCCGACGATGAAAAGCACGCCGGTCTGCTCTCCCGGCTCCATCCCGAGGGAAAAGACGAATTCCGGCGCGAAATCACAGAAACCATCGCCTTTTTGTACAACCATCCCAGCATTGTCGTCTGGGTTCCATTTAATGAAGGCTGGGGGCAGTTCGACGCGCTCGCGGCATGCGAACAAATCCGCACGCTCGATTCCTCCCGGCTGGTCGATCACGCAAGCGGCTGGTTTGACCAGAAGGGCGGCGATATTTTGAGCCTGCATTATTATTTTCTGAAATTAAAATTCAAACCGGAAAGCAAACGCGCGGCGGCGCTGACCGAATTCGGAGGATATTCCCTTTCGATCCCCGGACACAGCTGCTGTAAAAAAGTGTACGGCTACAAAAAATTCAACTCCACCGGTGCGCTGACTTACGGCTATATCGACCTGATCCGACAGACGATTCTGCCCGCTGTCAAAAAAGGCATCGGCGCGACCGTGTATACACAGCTTTCCGACATTGAAGAGGAAACAAACGGAATTTATACCTACGATAGAGAAATCTGTAAAATTGACCCCGACACGCTCCGCAAATGGAACCGGGCGCTCAAAGAAGCTGGAGAATGTAAAACATATGCCGACCATCCTACCGATCACTGATTTTCTTGACCCGCAGCTGGACATCTATGCCCGCCTTTCCGAGAATCAGCTGTTAAACCGCTGCGACCCACAGAATGGAATTTTTATTGCCGAAAGCCCAAAGGTCATCGAACGCGCGCTGGACGCCGGCTGCATCCCGATCTCTTTTCTGACGGAGGACAGACATCTGGAAAATCAGGCGGTTCCGTTTCTGGAACGCTGCCCGGACATCCCGTTTTTTTCCGCCCCGTTTGAGGTGCTCACACAGCTGACCGGCTTTGCCCTGACCCGCGGTATGCTCTGCGCCATGAGACGTCCGAAGCTCCCCTCTGTCGAGGCGCTCTGCCGGACTTCCAGCCGTCTTGTTATTCTGGAAAATATTATGAATCCCACCAACATCGGCGCGATTTTCCGCTCTGCTGCCGCTCTCGGCATGGACGGCGTGCTGCTGACCTCTGACTGCTCCAATCCGCTTTACCGGCGCGCGATCCGCGTCAGCATGGGAACCGTTTTCCAGATTCCGTGGACCTTTCTGGACAGCAGCTGGCCGCTTCCGGGGATTTCCAAATTAAAAAATCACGGCTTCCACACCGTTTCGATGGCGCTTCGCCATGATTCTGTTTCGATTGATGATCCAAAGCTTTCTTCCAAACAAAAGCTCGCTGTCATCCTCGGCTCCGAGGGGGAAGGACTGTTGGATGAAACCATCAACAACTGCGATGACACCGTCTGTATCCCGATGTTCCACGGAGTGGATTCCTTAAATGTTGCCGCTGCAAGCGCAGTCGCATTCTGGGAGCTGGGGAAACGAAAATAAATACATTCGGCTCGCGTTTCTTACAAACACGAGCCTTTTCATCATTATAATTATCTATTCGCTTCTTCTGTTTCAATTTCTAAACGATGGAGTATATCTGCTGCAATTCTGATATCTTCTATTTTGGTTATCCCAAAACATTTTTTACCAGCATCTTTCAACGATGCCCCAATATGATATGCTATCGTTTCATCGATAACAAGGAATCTGTCATGAAAAACGCCCGTATAATTTACTGTCAGCGTCGGATACTGACTATTAAAATTCGCTATATCCTGATTTGATAACCGAGTTCTGCGTACAGTATATACTATTATATTAACACTACTTTTCTTCTTTGCCAGAATATTCAATGTTCCCACATCAACATAATTATCAATTAAAACTATCGACTTTTCCGCTTTTTCAATTAAATTCACCAACAAACTGAAAGCATCATAAATCTGTCCCTCAAAAAATATCTTTTGCCTTACTTCCCCGTGTTCAGAAATATACGCAAAAATTTGATCAAATTTTTCATCAGCTTCCTTCTGATATGCCAACTGCTTTAATTCCAAGCTATTTAACTTGTCAAACATCAATGCATTTTCAGTTAAAAAACGACGCATCTTTACAAAAGTATTCATTATATTTATACTTACCTGAACAGCTTCATCGCTTTTTAAAACAGCTGATAGCATTGCTATACCCTGTTCTGTAAATACATAGGGTAAATATCTGCGTCCTCCTTTAACAGACACTTCTTTTATCTCTACATTTGAGGTCGCAATTTGCGACCTCAAATCTGCATATTCATCATTAGTCAGTTGAAAACAAAAACTTTCCGGAAAACGTTTTGCATTTCTCTTCACACTTTCATTCAATCTCTTCGTCTCAACATTGTATAACTTTGCTAAATCACTATCTACCATAATCTGTTGTCCGCGTACATAATGAATTAAATTTTCAATTTCTTCCGCATTTTCAATAACTACAGATACATTTCCATTCATATTATCAGCCAAAATTATTTCTCCTATGATTTTTAATTGAGGTCGCAATTTGCGACCTCAATTAAATTGTACTTTCTCTTTTTTCTGTAGTCAATCAATTACAAATTTAATCGTCCTCTCTTCTTCCCATCCGCAAAACAGGACGACTGCACCCCAATTTGCAGCCGTCCTGTTTTGTTTAAGATTCAACCGGGATCAGAAACTCTTTGATTTTCTGATAATCCTCGGGATTGTAACACACAATTTCATAAGAATCGATTGCTGGATTGCTGAAAATTTCGGTCAGCCCAACAAATCTTGTAAGCTTAGATGCCAGATTCAATACGTCCTTTTCATCTGTAATCAGCTCTACACGTCCCTGACACTGATCCAGCGATCTGAAAAAACCATCCACATTCTGAATATTTTTTACTCTCATAGCATTCCTCTCTTATTCAAATGCAATCGCTTCTCCGGTTTCAGAAGATTTCCGGCACGCTTCCATTACAGCCAGTACTCTGCGAACACTCGGAATCTTAACAAACTGCTCTGCTTTTCCATCGATCACGTCACTGAAATTCCTATAAAAATCAAGAATATCTGTCTGAATCTCCGGCAAGGGTTCTTCCACAATGCCTCCGGGCGGTACCGGTGCAAACTGTCTGGTCGGTCCTGCCGCGCTTTCTGCGATCTGTGGAGGCAGCTTTTCAAGCAACTGCCCGGTTCTGTAAATCGCACCGTCCACACCGCCAAGACTCTGGATTACCAGAGTTCCCTTATCTCCTGCTGCCAGCCATCTCGGTTGATATTTCAGAATATAAGTAGACAGTTCAATATGTGCGGTTACGCCATTATCCATTTTCAAAATAATCTTAAAATAATCATCGACTTCTTCATGCAGAACATTTTTCAGGTCTGCAAAAACTGTTTTCACTTTTGCATCCGGCATCATAAAAAGAATCTGGTCGATCAGATGAACGCCCCAGTCGTACATCATACCGCCGCCGTATTTTTTATACAGATGCCATTCATGCATATAACCGTTACCGGAATGGAGCCTTGATTCAATAGTGAATACCTTGCCTAACATACCTGTTTCATAAGCCTTTTTTACCGTGAGCATATCGCGGTCCCAGCGTCTGTTCTGGTGTGTGGTAAAGCATACGCCTGCTTCCTCGCAGGCTTTGGTCATTTCATCCAGTTCTGCAACATTCAGTGCTGCAGGTTTTTCTGTAATGACGTTTTTACCTGCTTTTGCTGCTTTAATCGCCATTTCTTTATGAAGATGATTGGGAACTGTCAAAATAACCGTATTAATTTCCGGATCTGCAAGAAGTTCATCCGCCGAATGATACCCCTTTATTCCTGCTTCGATTGCTTCCTGTACGCGTTCCTCTTTGATATCCGCTGCACCAATCACTGTAACGCCAGCCTTCGGTGCCTGCTTGCTGTGAAATTTGCCCATACCACCGAAACCGATAATACCTAATTTCATGCTCATAGAATTCCCCTCCTGTTTTTATTTTCATTTATCTTTCATCTGTGTGAAATCTTTTCATCTATATTATGGCATGCAATTGAAATATTTTCAATATTTTTTTATATTTTATTTACTTTTTCATTTATTTTTTCATTTCACGAGTCTTTTTTTCATCCAGGAACCGCTCATATATCGGCTTACTCCATAAATCATGCCCAGTCCCCAGCCAATTGGCAGTCCTGCAAACACACCAAGATATCCGAAAAACGGCGCAAGAACCACTCCACCGATAATTCTTCCTGCCATTTCCAGAAGTCCCACATAAACAGGCGCCATGGAATCTCCCGCTCCGATCAGGGTACTTTTTGACATATAAGTAATATTCAGGAAAATCTGTCCAATGGCAGATACAACCAGATACTGTCCTCCAATCAGGACCATATCTCCTCCCTCTTTACTGAAAATACCAATCAGCGGCGTCCTGAAAACAATCATCACCGTCATGGCAATCGCAGTATAGGCAAGACCTATTTTCATCATGGCACGATATCCCTGCTTCACCCGGTCATAATTTCCCGCGCCAACATTCTGTCCGGTAAAAAACTGCATCGCGCCGGTCAAACCTCCCGGCGTATAGGCGAGCAGCATCTCGATTTTATTCGCTGCACTGTATGCCGCCATTACCGTCGCGCCGTACCCGTTGATAAACCGCTGCGTTATTATATTTCCGATCGAAATTGTCGCTGTAACCAAGGCCGATGGAATACCGATTTTTACCATATGTCTGGCAATCATCCAGTCAAACGCAATTGTGTCTTTTTCCGGATGGATAATCGTCTGTTTTTTCCATAAAATGAGAATACAGATCACTGCAGAGATCAGAGTTGCCAGAACCGTCGCATATCCTACCCCCGCTACTCCCATGGAAAATCCGGCAACAAACAAAATATTCATCCCGATATTTAAAATACAGGTTACAACCAGCACCAGCATCGGCACTACAGAATCTCCCAGCGCTTTCGAAATGCCAAATGCCATATTATACAAAGCCGTCGGAACAGCTCCCCAGAAAATAATCCGCAAATATAAAACCGAATCTTCCAGAACGTCCTCCGGAACGCCCATCAGTCCCTGCAGCAGCTGCCTGCTGAATAATACTCCAAGGATTCCAAGCACCACTGCCAGCATTAAAATAATATAAAATGAAGTACAGATCGCACGTTTTACATTTTTTTCTTCCTCTTTTCCCGCCCCGTAATACTGCGATACAATAACGCCCATACCGGTTGTCGCGCCGCCCATCAAAAGCAGGACAAACTGTGATACGGATGTTGTACTTCCAACTGCCGCCAGCGCATGATCCCCGATAAATCGTCCTACAACAAGCGAATCTGCAACATTATACAGATTCTGTAAAATCATAGATACAACAATCGGCAATCCAAACTGCAGTAGCTGCAGAGTAATATTTCCCTGCGTAAGATCTGTTTTTTTCTTTCCCATTTTTCCCTCTTTCATTTCTATATCATCCCTAACAGAGTACAAAACTCTGTACGCATTCTATTGTCATGAATCAAAAATTTCAATGATTCCAAATCCATTCGCCGGAACCGTTATCTGAAGCTCTATTTTTCCATGTTCCGTGCTCACCCGGAACATTTCCCGAGAAGGAACAGAAATCTGTTTCATATACTCCAGATCCTCCCCGGACAACTCGGGATATCCTCCGAGCTTCTCCCATTCATCCAGAATGCTTCCAGAACCGTCTTCCACCCTCTGGATCCGCACATTGACTCTTTCTGATTCCATTTCCTTCAGTACAAAATGAATCTCCAGCTGATCACTGTCCAAAAACAATTCGGAAAGTTCTTCATAGTGAAACAGACAATCTGACTTTTCCACCGCAGCATAATTCAAACGCTTCAGGTTGTGATATATAATCGTATAATGATTATTTCCGTCTCCTGTAACAGCATAATTTGTCCCCCTGCAAATCAGCTTTTCTTTCATTTTTTTCAGAAAAAGAAACGCATAACCCGCCGGCTTCATAATTCCATCCCGGGATAAAAGCCCTGCTCCCCCGAACAGAACAGATCTGGAATCCGTGTAATCCGAATACATGTCTGAGTAAACCCAATAACCCAGAATTTCCGGTCCGTTTTTCATACTGTCAATTGCATTTTTTATAATATAAGAGCCCTTGTACACTGTATCATTCAACAGACTTCTGTTCGATATCGTATTATTCCATGCACTGACATAAACGGCTGTATCCTCCAGACCACATTCCTTTTTTATCTCTCCTACCTTCTTAAGACACTGAATGAGAAAATCCGGATCGGTTACCCATTGCATCTGCGAATTTTCTCCCCGATAGGGAAAACCGGATAAAGAAATAAAGTCCGGACATACTTCCATTTGTTTCCAGCATTCCAGAGAATTTCTGATGCGTTCTTCATTGCAGATATCGAATTCCCCGCCTCCCGTCTTTGCCCTGGGAGCATATCTGTGAACTGCACGATAAAGCGCTGCATAGCACGCTTCCTGATACCATTGGTACCAGACACCATCCCTCGGATAAGGGCTCCACATCTCAAAAATCCAATGTTCTACTTCTTTCTGTGTGAAATGCTTTACCAGATGTTCCAGTAAATCAAACAGCAGTTTTTCCCACTCTTGGGGTGTATAGTCTGCAATTTCTTCATTTCGGTTTCCGCCCGTCTTTCGTGATACCCCATAGATATCAAAGGGTTTGGGTCCAATCTGGAAAAAGGGACGAATTCTGTTTTCCAACAAAAATTCGAGAATTCTGTCCAGATTTCTGAAATTTGGACGTTCTCCTTTCTGAAATGGAAGGATTCTCATATTTTCATGAAAAATCCCCCAGATTCGAACGTATTCAAAATCAAGTTTCTCTTTCAACAACAAAATATGCTTCTGTACCTGTTGATCCATCAGATCTGCTGCAGGTCCGATATTGATCATCTTCTGCCATGGAGTTTCACACACTTCGCCTGTCCGTGTATCTGCCTCTACCGAAATTTTACTGATCTGCTCTTCCACCAGATTTCGTTTTGCCAGATTGTCCCGAAGGACATCATAGACTACCTCTTCCGATAAATTTCCCAGTTCCTGCTTCTTATATTTTCCACGATACTCCGACGGTGTTTCCCCAAAGTGCTCTTTAAAAGCCTTGTTAAACATTGCCAGACTGGAAAATCCACTGTCGTTTGCAATCTGCAAAATCGATAAATCTGTCTGTTTCAATTCTTCTACTGCATGTTCCAGACGCATTTTCATAACATACTGCATGAAGTTAATTCCGGTCTCCTGCTTAAACGCCCGGGAAAGATGTGATTCTGAAACATATAACCTGGAAGCAGCTTCCGCAAGGGAAATCTCTCCATTATAGTTTTCCTGAATATAGAAAAGAACCTGCTGAATCCTGTCTGCCGGTGCTCCTTTCACCAGATATTTCTGTACAAGAAGTTCTCCGATTTTACAGGCCAGTTCTTTCTGTAAAAAACTGTCTTTGCCTTTCTGTTCGAAATAATTCACCAGGATCTCATGAAACAGTTTCCGTAACCCGGAGACATCCATACCATTCTGCATACTGCTGCATTCAATTTTAAAATTTTCTATTCCGCAGCATTTTGAGAAAAAGGAATGTTTAAAATACAGACGTGCCGCGAGACCGCTATTTAAAACCAGTTCTTCTACAGAATCCCCTACATTAAATACATGAATATCGTCCTTTTGCAGGATAATATTTTCCTGATTCACTTTTAAAGCCACTTCTCCACGAAGTAAATAAAGGATTTCTATTCTGTATTTCACATTTTCTGTTTCTTCCTGCAGTTCCTGTATCCGAAGTTCTGTATTTTCCGTAACCATTCTTCTCCCCGTTTGAAAATTTATATGAAATTTATTTATGAAAGCTTTCATTATCTTATTGCTATTTAACACTATAATACGCTATAATAAGATAAGTTAAGCCTAACTCAAAATAAAATAGAACGGCATCCTCAATAACATTTCCCTGCTATTTTCGATGCCCTGTGAGGTCTTATGAAAAAGAGTAAAACGACCATTCTGGAAATCGCTGATCAGGCCGGAGTTTCTCCCGCAACCGTCTCCCGTGTGCTGAACCACCGTTCTTTGGTAAAAGCAGACACCATCAGCAAAGTGGAAGAAGCCATGCGTACCCTTGGATATTCTTCAGGCTCCGGCAACACGTCCGGCATTGATAACGTCCCGGTAATCATCCTCAATATTCCGGATACCAACACAATTTTCTATCATGAAATCGTCCGCGGTGCCAAACAGGCAGCCAAAACGCATGACTGCCATATTATAATCAATGAAGTCACTTTAGGATCAGATGATGCGGAGCCGCTCTGCAAGCTTGCAAAACGAATCCAGGCATTTGGCGTTGTAATGATCAACAGTGTCTCCGAATCCTTTTTATCCCATTTGAGTTCTGTATGCCCGGTTGTGCAATGCTGCGAGCATAATGATAATACCCGTTTTTCCTATGTCAGCATCGATGACTACAGCGCCGCAAAACTCGCTACAGATCACCTGATTTCCTGTGGCTGTAAAAAAATTGCTTTTCTGAATGGTCCGTCCTCCTATAAGTATTCCCGAGAACGGTATCGCGGCTTCCTCGACTCCATGAATGCTGCCGGACTTCCTGTTGTTGACCGTTGGGTCTGCCCGGTTCCGGATGTCAGCTATGACCTTGCTCTCGCATCTGCACAAAGATTACTTGACGATCAGGACAGACCTGACGCTTTCGTAACAGTCAGCGATATTCTCGCTATGGCTGTAATCAATGCCGCCAGCCATTATCATCTTACTGTTCCTGACGATATCATGGTAACCGGATTTGACAATATTGCCATATCCAAGATGATGAACCCTACTATTACGACTGTCAGCCAGCCAAGATTTCAGATGGGATATACTGCTGTTGAACTGCTTTGCGATACGGTTGCACATCCCGGTTCCAATCCAAGGTGCATCAATATGAACACTGAGCTGATTGTCCGTGCTTCTACTTCCAAAAACTGATCACATCAGAAACAGGATCAATCCATAATACAAACCAGCCGCTGCCCCGAATATTGCTGTCCAAATCAGCATATTCCGGTAGCGGTTTTTCGTAGGCATTTCCGGCTCTCTTTCATAAAGGGCCAGATCATCGTCCTCTTCCCCCTCCGGATTATTCGCTTTCTGATAGAGGGAGAATTCTGCATATGGGATTTCATCTGCAAACCGATAAACCTTTTCACTATATCCAAATTTTTCCGTTCTCACGATCTGGATCACACACAGAGCTGCTGTCACAACTCCGAGGAACAGCCAGCAAAAAAAGTACGAATATCCGCTGTTTTTCCAGAAAAGCTCCCAGGTACCATCATTTTTATGCTCCAGACATGCGATCAGTTCCACAGCTACAGAGCAAAAAGGCAGAACTATCATCCCCCAGTAAACCATACGGATCAGACCCGGAAGAAGCGGTTCAAAGCTTGCGCGGATAATTTTTCTGCGTTTTCTCTGATTCTTCTCCTGCAGTTTTTCTTTTTTTCGGATCTCACTTTCACGGCTAAATGGCTTCAGCATATTTCTGCCTCTCTTTTCTGATCGTTCCAATAACCTTTATTTTCTATTTCTCAGTATACGTTCTTTCTATTTTCCCTGCAATGTCATTCAAAGGATTTTTCAAAAACCCCTGTCATCCTTCTACAACCTCACGCTGCTTGATCAGGCATTTTTCCTTCCACTTTCCACTCTTATATCGAATCATTCCGAATATGGAGTTCAATGCCCAGCTGGCCGGCGTTCCGATAAAAATGCCGATGTATCCGAGCGGGGTAAAATATGCCAGTACATAGGCAATTCCGACTCGCATGACCAGACCAATTACACTCAGTACCGTAGATGCCGTCGCGTCTCCGGCACCGGTAAGAGTAAAGCGGAACGTATAATCAATTCCATTAAAGAAAATGCCAATTGCTGTAGCAATCAAATAGTACGAACCAATCAAAATCGTTGTTTCTGTCGAGGTAAAAAGTCCCATCAGGAAACGTCCGCCAAATCCCAAAACGCAGGCAGAGAAAATCGAATAAACTGCAATAATCTTAAAACAGGATGCCAGTCCTTTTCCTACTCTGTCAAATTTACCTGCGCCAACGTTCTGTCCTGCAAAAGTCTGCATACCGTCAGATACTCCTCCGGGCGGATACGCAATCAGCTGTTCCACCTTTGTCGCTGCTGCAAAAGCTGCCATTATCGGCAGTGTCGGTGTTGTGAAATCATTGATCATAGTCTGAATCAGCAATGCGCCGATTGTCATGGTCGAGGATTGCAACGTTGCTGGAATACCAATCTTTAATATCAGCTTTGCTGCTTCTTTATCCGGTTTGAGCGCTTCCGCATCCGGATGGATTGCTTCTGTTTTTCTCCATAGAATCGTCCAGCAGGAAATTGCGGAAATAATATTTGCCAAAACTGTTGCGTATGCAACACCATCTGTTTTCATATGAAATACAGTTACAAATAAAATATTTAATGCAATATTCATAATGGCCGTAATGATCAGTACGATCATGGGCGTTACCGAATCCCCCAGCGAGCGGGAAAGCACATTTCCCATATTATAAAATGCAACCGCTATCGTTCCTGCAAAGATGATCCGAAGATATACAACTGCCATTTCCAGCGTTTCACCTTCTACATGCATCATGCGCAGAATCGCCGGACTGAAACTGATTCCGATCACCGTCATCAAAAGCGACACCCCGATCACGATATACATCGCTGTCATCATGCTCTTTTTCACATTTTTATAATCTTTTGCCCCGATAAACTGGGAAACAACGACACCCATTCCGGTCGACAGGCCATATACCAGCATCAGGAGCACACTCGAAACCGTACCTGCCGTACCTACCGCGCCCATTGCTGTATCTCCGACAAAATTGCCGATAATCAACGTATCCGCCATATTATAAAAGCTCTGCAAAATCAGGGTACATGCGATCGGCAGAGAAAACATCAACAATTCTTTTGTCGGATTTCCCTGCGTAAAATCCCTGATAGCTTTTTTCTTTCCAACCGCCATTTTAACTTCCTCCTGAACCTCTCGAATCTCTTCCGGATTCCATTTTTTCTGAGAAAAAGGGCGGCTTCACCCAGGTAAGGCCGCCCTTTTTCTCTATTCATGGCAACAGATTGCTCCCAGAGCATACCTGCCATTGTTCCTTACAGCTCTGCTTCAATACATCTCTTGAGCATTTCATGATTTTTGCGGACCTGATCCACTTCATCGATCCACTTATCTCTTGTACAATCCTGCCAAGCTCTCTGTCCTTCAAATTCTGTACAGATGTAGCCGTCCCAGTTATTCTGCTTTAACAGACTGATCACATCTTCAAATCTCTCCGCAGGCTCCGTATAATGTCCGGGCTGTCCGGGAATTTCGATCATATCGTGGCACTTTCCATGGAAGCTGAATACATAAGGCAAAATCGGAATCAGATCAGAAGGATCTGCACACTTGTTCCACTTAAACGCTCTTTCCTGCGCAGGAGTCAGCTTGCCTTTGAAATTCTTTTCGATTTCATCACCCAGCTTATTTAAGTTCATCGGGTACAGGCTTTCATACACAACTCGGATTTCCTTTGCAAGATCCGGATCCATATGACGCAGCTCTCTTTCGATACCATCGATGTAAGGTCCTCTGTTGAAAATACCCATATCCGGAACAAAACCGACCTTCTTGGTTCCTGTCTTCTTGATAAATTCAACGGTTTCCTCTACTGCAGTACCGGGTCTTTCACAAAACAGACCTTTGATGGTAGGATTAGGTCTGATCGGAATCGGAAGATGGATTTCCCATGCAATACCAACATCCAGCTTTTCTGCTGTATCCAGCGCGCCCTCGATAACGTCCGTAGGCAAACCGGTCATGGTACGGATATGCTTAAATCCCATATCATGGGCAAGCTGCAGATCCAGCTTCAGCAGTTCGGAAGCTTCTCTGTGATTTAAAACATGATCTCTGAAACGCATGGTATCCAGGAATCCATCAAATGCAACCGGCTGCAGATTATATCTTGCCATTGTATTGTTCCAGTCGCCGATAAATTCTTTCGAAGGAAACGGATAGCCGGGAACGGTAGCTTCATTGATAATTTCCACACCATCACAGTGCAGGTTGTCATGAAGTTCCTTGCACATATCCTTCCAGTCCATTTCTCCGAAAAACTGTGCCTGCTGATAACTATAAAAAGATACACCTCGTTTGATTGCCATCTTATTTGTCCCCCTTCACTCAAATTTCTACATCGAAATAGTAAACTTCCTGCTGCTTGCCTGCCATTTCTCTCGGCAGAGGAGTGTTGTCAATCCATTCCTGGTCATGTGCCTGCCAGCCATACTGTGTCATCAGACCCTGCATCAGGCCTAAACGATGTTTGCCTTTTGCCAGACCGCCCGGGCATGCAACATACAGTGTTGCATAATCATCATAATCCCAGTGCTCCCATGCTGCTTTGGCGATTTCCTCAAAGGTTCTGGGCGCTTTGTTATTGATCTCGAATTTCTGTGTCTCCAGCGGATATTCCACACCGTCAACTTCTACATAATAGCCTCGCACCAGGCTCAGAAAACACCCTCTGTATTCTCCGATATGTACGTCTACTTTAAATCCTGCTGTTTCGCCGTTTTCCTCATAATTCTGAAAACTGCCGTCCTTAATCAGATAAGCATCAAACATTTGTATACCCCTTCCTTTCTTTTTCCTTACAGAATATCTTCCTGCGCCTTAAAACGCTCCAGGTATTCGTCAAATTTGTCCCCATATCTCGGCTTTCTGCCAAGCTCTACCTGATGTTCCAGAACACCTGCCAGACGCAGTCTGGAACGGTTCTGTTCTTCTTCAGTAAATGTTACCTTAACCTTATGTCCATCCATTTTCAGGGTTCCGTAAATACCACATACCGGACAGCATACTGTATCTGTTCCGTTCAATGTCATTTCATTGCAGTGACATACAGGACATACACCCGGATCGGATTCCCAGGTAATTTCACTGTTCTTTTTGGAATATGCTTCAACAATCCTGCGTCCCATATGCTTCGCATCTGCAACTGTCTGATCTGTCAGTTCCTGAGATCTCCACATGCCATGCGCATTCATCTGATCAACTACCTTCATGTTGATGCTCATTCCGAACAGATTCAGCTGATTAAGTCCAAAGGAAACCCAGTGATCTGTTGCTGCTCCGCCGATTGAAATATAGGAAACCAGATGTCTCTTTAAGCATCTCTTTTCCAACGGAACATCCCCTTCTGTATCCTCCCGTTTCGCATTTTCAAACAGCATATATGCTTTGTCATGTGCCGGCCCGAAGCGATCTACAAAATCCTTTAACTGTCCGACAGGTCCCAGTACATAAACCGGAGCCGCTACGATAATACAGTCCGCATCCAGCACTGCATCGGAAATTGCTTCATAATCATCCTTCTGAATGCATCTGATCTGCTGCTTTCCGCTTTCCAGCATTCTGGAACAGGCTCCGCATCCGATACAGCGATTGATTTTTTTCGTAACTGTATCAATAATCTCCGTCTCTGCACCGGCTGCCTTTGCTTCTTCCAGAGCAATGTTTAAGTACTTTTTACATTCTCCGTTGATACGTCCGAAATTTAATCCAAGAACTTTAATTTTCCCCGCCATTTGAATTCCTCCTGTATGAATTTTTGACGTCTCTTAACTGATGAGATTATTTTATCAAAGTTCTTTTTTCCCTTCTGCTATTCTTTTATCATCTTTTCATTCATTTTTTTGAATATTTTCATTTTATGAAATATTTTTTTCATGATAATATCAAAAATTGATGATTCTTTTTTGATTACCAGCCAAGGATCTTCAAATATTCGCGACTTCTGCGGGCAGCTTCCATCGGATCCAGTTCATAATGCTCATCCTGTTCCACGATCACCCATCTGGAACCGATTTCCACACAGGTCTTTAAGATCGGCTCCCATACCTGTAAACCGAAACCTACCGGGCGGAATTCAAAAATACCGGTATCTCCTTCTTCCTCTTCGGTCTCGATTCCGATCAGCTTGTACATGTTTTTCGGATTTCCTTCTTTATAGAAGTCCTTCAGATGAACAACTTCACATCTTGTCCCGTACTTTTTCAGGTATTCTACAGGGTTCTGTCCGGCAACCTTGATCCAGCACAGATCTGGTTCTACCTTCAGCAGATCTTCCGGAATCTGGGTATAAATATCGTCAAATCCAAACGTTCCGTCCGGCAGGGTTACGAATTCAAAATCATGGTTGTGATATTCCAGCTTGATGTCGTTTTCTTTCATCACCTGTCCGATTCTTGCAAACTCTTTCAGTGCGCCTGCATATCCCGGCGTATTGGGTCTGTATTCCTCTGGAAGATACGGAATTGCAATATATTTCACGCCAATTTTTTTGTAGGTATCCGCAACCTTCTGCGCATCCTCCATCATCTCAACAAGCGGAACATGTGCAGAAATCGGAATCAGACCTACCTCATCCAGTACCTGCTTAATATATTCCGGCTCCAGACCATATAAGCCTGCCAGCTCTACGCCGTCATACCCAAGGTTCTTTACCTGCTGCATTACATTTTTGAAATTTTCCGGAGTGTTTTCCAGAAGATCCCTTAAACCATATACTTGAATTCCTACAGGAAGTGTTTTGCTCATTTTGATATTCCTTTCTTTTAAAGCAAACAGGCACTGCACATTTCAGTGCAGCGCCTGTTTGCACTGTTTTCGTCGGATACCCCTGTCAGGGCACCCTAAAGGTATAAACTTTCAAAAGGGGGACTTTGTATGATAAAGAATTCCGGAGATTAGAATTCTGTATCAAACTTGTATAATTTACCGTTGATCATCTGTTCTCTGACATAAGTCGAAGGAGAGTTTTCAATGATCTCATCATAGGTTACGCTGCGTCCCAGTTTCTGGGAAAGGAAGAAGCCATCCGTTACAATCAGCTGATTCAATGCGATTTCAGGTGTGTTGTAACGAGTTTCATCATCCAGGATACCCAACTTATAAGCCAGCCACATGCACTGGTTATCATTGTAATACCACATCTTGGGATCCTTGCGGACTTCCATTTTGCCGTTCTTATCGCATTCCAGATTTACTTCCACATCTCTTCCTTCTACATTGCCGCGGAAAATCAGATCCGGTTCGCCGCCAAAGTTCGGTCCCATATTCGGGTTTTTGCGAGCAAGCTTGCCGCCTACCGTATCGGTGTATTTTACTTCCAGGCCGCCGGAGGAACCAAGGATATAGGTCATATCATAATCTTTATAGTTATTTGCGGAGGTACTCAGGAAATGGAAGCCTACACCATTCTCAAACTTTACAAAACCATCAATCGTATCTTCTACACCGTAACCATCTTCTACCTGAACCAGGGAAGGATCAAAATCTACAAAGTGACCGGTAAAGGCGTTGACCGACTGTACCTTCGGGCAGTCGAACAGATACAGAATCTGACCGATTACATAGATACCAAGGTCAATAGAAGGTCCATGTCCGGCATATTTTTCAGACAGGAAATCCTGTGTGAATTCCGGCAGGTCGTATCCGGGACGTCTTCTGGAAGTGCACTGTTCAAGGTTTACATAATAAGGTGTTCCCAGTTTACCGCTCTTGATATAATCTTTCGCAACCCTTGTCTGAGGAGTCATCAGCGCGCTGATCTGAACATGGAACTTTCTGCCCAGCTTCTTTGCACAATCAAGCATCAGCTTTGCATCTGCATAGGTTACTGCTGCCGGCTTTTCGCAATAGCAGTCAAATCCGGCTTTCATGACTTCAATTGCAACCGGAACATGCAGGTTGTTATGCACGCATACATCGATCGTATCGATATCATCGCGCTTTAACATATCATGATAATCTACATACTGGTCTTTTTCTTCCAGACCGTATTTCTTTCCCCACTCAGCCAGTCTTTCCGGAATAATCTCCGCAACTGCAACGATCTCTGCACGGAAGCCAAGCTCTTCTGCACGCTCGTTGATGTTTTTATAAATCTGCATATGGCGATGAGAAATCATACCGCCGCCGATAATACCTACACGAACTGTTTTTACCATAACAATACCCTCTCTTTTCTGTTTTTGAAGATTGTAAGGAACCTTTTCTTCAGTTCCCGTGCAGGAAATGACTCCTACACGGGACATTTTTATGATTCTGCTTTTTGTACTTAATTACCTGTGCTGTACAGATTACTCATATCCTGTACGCCTACTCCGTATAATGCGAAGCCCTGCAGATCAGGTCTTGCAACCGTCAAACCAACGTTTGTATACGTAGTAACCGATACATGATGCTCTCTGAAATATTTCTGAACCTCTGCATAAGCAGCCTTCCGTTCTGTTTCATCATAGGTTGTCAGCGCTTTCTGGCACAGTTCGGAATATTCTTCATCCTGATAGCCGCAGCCGCCTAAAACATCCGCAAAGCTATAGTCCAGACCATCTGTTGTACGAACTGCTTCAGAATAGTATGCACACTGCTGGGAAGAAACGTACATATCATAATCACCGGTGCCCAGCGCCTGGAAATGAACAGGCATCTCAGCCATTTCGATATTCATCTCAATACCGCCGGCACGGAGCTGTTCCTGAATCATTGTTAATTCTGCAGTTGTAGAAGTTGCACGGCAGGTAACGGACACACCATCTGCATATCCTGCTTCTGCAAGCAGCTGTTTTGCTTTTTCAACGTCAACAGTCTTTGTTGCATTCTCGGAAATACCATCCCACATCGGGCAAACCGGAGAAATTGTAGTATCAGCGACCTGTCCAAGACCGGAGTTTGCAACCTGAAGCAGTGCATTTGCATCGATCAACCAGTAAACCGCTTCTCTTACTTTTTCATCCTTAAACGGTCTGTCCCCAGTGCTGTTTAAGAAAATCGTACTTACCATACCATTATCATTTAATACAGCCTGTACATTCGGATCTGCATTATATACAGAATAATCGGAAACCGCACAGTCAAGCGCTACATCCGCATCACCGGACTGAACAGACATGGCGCGGGCAGAGGAATCATTGATAAATACAAACTTATAGCCTGCAAAGTAGCCTTTGTTGTCCTGATCCCAGTAATCTTCGTTTCTTTCCAGTTCGATATACTGACCGGGAACCCATTCTTTAAATTTATATTTACCGGTACCTGCATTTTCCAGATACTGCGCTGTTACATCTGCACCGCCCGCCGCTTCGAAGATATCCTTATCCACTGCCAGACAGGTATTAAAGCCAAGAATATTCTGTGCCTGTGCCCACGGTGTTTTCAGTGCCAGAGTAATGTGATAATCATCTACAACTTCTGTATTATCTACATCCCATACAGAATAGTAGTCACCTGCATGTACGCCGCGGACACCCTGCTGGAACTGATACAGTATATCGTCAGCTGTAAATTCTTTTCCGCTCTGGAATTTAACGCCTTCGCGCAGTGTCAGCGAAATATGGGTATCGTCCACAAGATCGATTGCCGTTACCAGACCAGAATCCGAAAATGTCATTGTCTTGTAATCCTGAATCACAAGAGGCTCATACATCAGTCTTACAACTGCTGAAATATAGTTTCCTAAAAATACAACATCCGGTACCAGACTGTTCGGTTCAGCCTGCAGCGCTACTGTAATCACTTCATCGCTCAGACCTTCCGGCTTCTGTGCGGTTGTATCACCGGAAAGCTCCGCCTCTGCAACTGCACTCTCATCCACAGCCTCTGCAGAAGCAGCCGGAGCTGCAGTATCTGCAGTACCTGTACTACCGCATCCTGCGACCATCGACACTGTCATGGCTGCTGCCAGTAACGCCGCCAGCAATTTTTTTCGTCCCTTCATTTTGTAACCTCCCTTTGCTTTTGCCGTACACTCCCCTGTGTCGGCATATTTTATTTATTTAGTTCTTCCACTCTGTGACATTTTACAAAGTGGTTGTTCCCCATATCCCGAAGCTCCGGTTCCTGTTCTCTGCAAAGATCTGTTGCATACGGACAGCGCGCTGCAAATCTGCAGCAGGGTTTCGGATTTACCGGACTCGTAATTTCACCTTTCAGCACGATTCGTTTCTGTCTGTCATGGATCGAAGGAACCGGTATTGCAGAAAACAGTGCCTGGGAATAAGGATGCAACGGTCTTGCAAACAGCTCCTGATATTCCGCTTTTTCTACAACCTGTCCCAGATACATCACGGCAATGTCATCGGAAATGTGCTTTACAACTGACATATCATGAGTAATGAACATATAGGTCAGATTCTTTTCTTCCTGCAGATCCATCAACAGATTCAGAATCTGTGCCTGAATCGAAACGTCCAGCGCAGATACCGGCTCATCACAGACGATGAATTCCGGGTTTAAGGACAGTGCTCTCGCAATTCCGATTCTCTGTCGTCTTCCTCCGTCCAGCTCATGCGGATAGGAATTGGCAAGCCGTTTTGCAAGTCCAACCTCTTCCATCAACTGAAAGACCATTTCATCCAGTTCCTTTTTATTTTTGGCCAGATGATAAGTCTGGATCGGCTCTGCAATCAGCTGGGAAACGCTCATTCTGGGATCCAGAGAAGCATATGGATCCTGGAAAATCATCTGCATCCGCATCCGCATATTTTTGAATTCATGCTGAGACATATGCGTAACTTCTTTTCCATCGAAATAAACTTCTCCGTCTGTCGCATCCTCCATTCGGATCAGCGTTTTGCCAAGCGTTGATTTTCCACAGCCGGATTCCCCTACGATTCCGATCGTTTTGCCCTTTTCAATATCCATCGTGACGTCATCGATTGCATGAAGCAGTCCACGGGGCGTGTTATAATATTTCTTCAGATGTTTAATTTCAACTAAAGCCATGTTATTTTGCCTCCTTCTGTGCCTGTGCAATCCTGGAACATGCCACGGTATGTCCTGGTGTAATTTCGATCAGCTTCGGATTGCTGTTTTTGCAGCTGTCACATTTTACCGAACATCTGTCATAAAAGCTGCAGTATGACGGCAGATCCATCGGATTGGACATTAGTCCGGGAATCGGCTTCAATCTCGGCGAATCGTCCTGAAGGTTTGGCAGAGAATCAAACAGTCCCTTCGTATACGGGTGTTCCCGGTGATCGAAAATATCTTTCAGAGAACCTTCTTCAATCTTTTCTCCGGCATATACAACCATGCATCTATCACAGATTTCTGCTACAACACCAAAATCGTGTGTAATCAGCATAATCGCTGTTCCGAACTTTCTCTGCAGTTCCTTCATCATTTCCAGAATCTGTGCCTGAATGGTAACATCCAGCGCAGTTGTCGGTTCATCTGCTATAATCAGATCCGGTCGACACGCCAGTGCAATTGCGATGACTACTCTCTGTTTCATACCGCCGGAAAACTGATGCGGATATTCTTTATAACGGTCTCTTGGAATACCAACCAGCTCCAGCATCTCTCCTGCACGCTTTTCTGCTTCTGCCTCAGAAATTTTTTCATGAATCCGAATCACCTCTGCGATCTGATCTCCGACATATAATACCGGGTTCAGTGCAGTCATCGGATCCTGAAACATCATGGAAACCTTTTTGCCGCGAATCGTTCTGTAAATACTTTCCAGACGTTTTTCGTCCCGTTTTCTCGCTTTTTTACGGGCAAAATCGAAAAATCCCTTTGCCTCCGGTTTTTCGGAAAGCATTTCATTTCCTTCTATTTTTATACTGCCAGAAATCACATGAGCCGGAGGTTTGGGAAGCAGTCCCATAATGCTGAGCGCTATTGTTGTTTTACCTGCACCAGTTTCCCCAACTACTCCAAGAATTTCTCCCGGATGAATATCAAAAGAAATATCATTTACCGCTTCACAGATTCCCTCATCTGTTTCGTAATGAACGGTCAGATTTCTGACTTCCAAAAGATTTTTGGTTTTATCCATCGTAATCTCCCTTCCGGATCTCTTATTTTAATCTGGGATCCAGCGCGTCTCTCAGACCGTTTCCAAATAAATTAAATGCTACGACTGTAATTGCAATCATCAAACCAGGGAAATACACCATATGTGGTGCCACTGCCATATACTGCTTTCCTTCAGAAAGAATTGCGCCCCATTCCGGAGTCGGAGGGGTCAGGCCAACCCCCAGATAGCTCAGGGAAGAAATCGTTAAAATCGTTCCCGAAATAACACCAATTGCATTGATAACGATCATACCAACTGCATTCGGAATCAGATGTTTCAGCATAATATGCAAATCTGATACACCGATCGATTTGGATGAATTTACATATTCATTGTTTCTTACCATGAAAACTGCAGCTCTTACGTTTTTCGTCATACCCTGAATCGTTCCGGCTGTAATCGCTACAATCAGCTGCCACATCCCGTTTCCAAGGATAGCAACCAGCGCAATACAGAGCAGAATGCTTGGTATTGCCTGAATGATATCGATGAAACGCATGATAATATTATCCGTACGTCCTCCGAAATATGCGGCTGTCAGTCCAAGTCCTCCGCCGATCAAAAGACCGAGTAAGGTACAGACGATGCCGATCGGAAGAGAATATCTCGCGCCATATACGCAGCGGCTAAACAAATCTCTTCCCAGATGATCTGTTCCAAACAGATGTTTTAAAGATGCTCCCTGCCGGACTGCTGTATAATCCTGTTCCTGATAGCTATACGGTGCAATGACCGGTGCTAAAATCGCCACGATAAACATGATCAGAATAATAACCAGTCCTGCCATAGCGGTTTTATTTTTGCGAAGACGTTTAATTGCTTCCCTTCCCGGGGTATTGCTGGTAACTTTTGCATTTTTCTTTACCTTTTTGTCCAGCTTTTCCATAGCAGGTGTTCTGATTTTGGACATTTACGCTACCCCCTTTGCTGCTTTTGTTTTCTTTACAGAAGATTTCATCAGTGTCGTTTTCAGTCTCGGATCAGCTACCGTATAGCCAACATCCACAATAATATTGATAATACAGCAGATCAGTGCAATTACGATGATGCCGCCCTGCAGGGAAGGAAAGTTTCTGGCAGATACCGCATCCGCAATATATTTACCAACACCAGGTACTGCAAAAACCTGTTCCGTTACAACCGCACCACCCATCATGCCTTCCAGACCACCTCCGATACCGGCGATGACCGGAATCAGTGTATTGCGGAATGCATGTTTCCAGATAACGATTGTTTCTTTCTGACCTTTCGCTCTTGCTGTTTTAATGTAATCCTGACGGATAACCTCCAGCATATTCGTTCTGACGCCTCTGGTTGTTGCAGCGACCGAACCGAATGTAATCGACACAATCGGTAAAATCCAGCTCTTTAAGCTTCCGTCATACATAGACGGCACCCAGTGCAGATCAATCGCAAACCACTGAATCAGCATCAATGCCAGCCAGAAACCCGGGACAGAAGCACCGATCATGGTAAAAACGACGATGATGCTGTCTGCAACCGAATTTTGCTTTACCGCAGCCAGAATGCCGAGTGGTGTTGCAATGATCTGTGCGATAAACATTGCCCAGATTGCAATCGTGATCGTATTCGGCAAACGCATCGCGATTTCCTGTGCTACCGGCTGTCTTGTTTTATAAGACGTTCCCAGATCTCCCTGTACTACCCCAAGTACATAAGAGCCGAACTGCTTCAAAACCGGATCATTTAATCCAAGCTGTTCGCGGAGATTATTTTTCATCTCCTCTGTCGCAGTTCCCGGAAGAAGCGATGCTACCGGATCGCCGGGTGTAACTGTCTTCATAATAAAGACGAGGACAATAACACCGAACATAACCGGGATGATGTACAGAATTCGTTTTAAGATGTACTTCAGCATGTTGTTCCCTTTTCCTCCTTTTTCATCGAATTACCTTCCCTTTTCCTTGATGTGTTTTGAAATATTTTCATTTGAATGAAATCTTTCATCTGATGTCAATATAATTCATTTATGCAGTCTTGTCAATATATCTCTATTTTTTATTTCCTTTTCGTTATAATGCACATTTTTGTAATTTAAATTTTATATATTTTTCATTTTTATGAAATTATTTCATTTTCATCTTGTTTTATTTTCATTTTATCATTATAATTGTTTCATAAAATCATTGAAAAGAGGCGAATCATGAAATTCAAAAGAACCACGGTTGCAGAAATTGCCAAAATAGCACACCTCTCTCCTGCAACTGTTTCCAGGACTTTGAACCACCCGGAACTTGTCAGTCCAACCACCAGCGCACTGGTTCATTCCACAATCAATCTACTGAATTCCAAAGCTGAACCACCAATTCCTGATGCATCTGATATTTTGCAGATTCTGGTGAATATTCCGGATCCCGGAAACCTATTTTACAGTGAACTGCTCGATGGGATTCTGAAATCTGCAGATTTCAGAGGCTACCGTGTTCTGATTACTCGCGATCTTCTGGATTCTCCGGATTCTGTCGATTCCATTATCCGCCAGATTTACCTATGCAATATTCAGGGCATGATCCTTTGTACTTCACTTTCCGACGCAGGCTATAAAAAAATCGCTGCTCACGTTCCAATCGTACAATGTACGGAAGCAGGTACCGCAGATTATTCCTATGTCGGAATTGATAACTACAAAGCTGCTTTTTCTGCTATGGAACACATTTACTCTACCGGGCACCATAAAATTGCCCTGTTAAATGGATCGCTTTCTTTTACCTATGCCCGGCAAAGGCAAAAAGCCTATTGCGATTTTATGAAGCAGAACAATCTTGTAATCCCAACCGGATATATTCTGAATTTTGCAGGTATTATATATGAAGCTGCTTACGCAAGCGTTTCCCAGCTGCTCTCAACTGCCAATCATCCGGATGCTATTTTTGCCGTATCCGACGTTTTTGCTATTGCTGCCGCCAAAGCTGCTGCTGCGCACCATTTGAAAATTCCAGATGATCTTGTCATCGTCGGTTTTGATAACATCCAGCTACTTTCCGCAGTCAGTACACCGCCTATTTCATCCGTTCAGCAGCCACGCTTTCAAATGGGCTATACCGCAGGTGAAATACTCTATGACTGTATCACTACCGGAATCTCTTCCCTTCCACAACGCATTATTTTACCGACCGAGCTGATTATCCGCTCTTCCTCGTTATTGAAATGAATTTTCACAATTGAAAGGAGATTACTTATGACTAACACAGAAGTCGTACTTGCAATGTACGAAGAATTTTTTAATGGACACGACGTCAACGCCGCGTTAAAATATGTAAAAGAGGATTATATCCAGCATAATCCAGGCCCCGGACAGGGACGTGCCAATCTAATGAGCGCTTTTGGTGAAAAATTTCGAACTAACCCGGATTTTCATTTAAACATTCAGTTTACAATCGCAGAGGATGATAAGGTCGCTGTTTATCTCAAGGCGATCGATCCTCGGGGAAATACCACCTGTCGCGTTGTCGATCTGTATCGTCTGGAGGACGGAAAACTGGCTGAGCATTGGGATGTTTTACAGGGAGTCGGAAAGTAAACAGAACAGGAGGTATTTGTTTATGGTGTCAGAAGAGGAAAGAGCTTTAAGCGGCGTTTTATTCACGCCCGGTGATCCCGAATTAATCGCAATGAAACGCGTTGCACACAATCTGAGCAGGGATTACAACCTGACCTACGAAGAAGAAACTGACAAAAGGAACGAAATCATCGACAAACTTTTAAAGAGCCATGGCGAAGGATGCCGTATGCAGGGACCTATTTTCTTTCATTACGGAAGGCACACTTCCATTGGCAAACACTTTTTTGCCAATTTCAATTTTACCGTACAGGATGACGCCTTCGTCGAAATCGGCGATAATAATAATTTTGGCCCGAATGTCACCATCGTAACACCTGTTCATCCTTTGCTGCCCCGCGAACGAGATCTGATCGCAGACAAAGATGGCAATCCCAAGCACATGTGTTATGCCAAACCGGTCAAAATCGGAAATGACTGTTGGTTTGGAGCAGGCGTGATTGTTTGTTCCGGCGTCACAATCGGAAACAACTGTGTGATCGGCGCCGGGAGCATTGTCACAAAAGATATTCCGGATAATTCCTTCGCAGCCGGAAATCCGTGTCGGGTAATCCGTCCCATTACAGAAGCCGACAGTATGCGCTATAAACCGGAAATTTTGCAGGATAATCAGATTATCAAATGATTTTTTCTTACAAGTCATCAAAACAGCTGCCCGGCGTTAAAACCGGGCAGCTGTTTTCATACCCATGATAACAAACTATTTACAAAACGTACATTCTGTCGTTTGCTGATATTCTCCGCAAAGTCTCATTCCCCGATCAGACGCTTTAACATCACATGATGTCTCCTCAGCTGTTCGATCGGATCAGGAGCCTCAGGACCTCCCATTTCAAAATAATGTCTCTGCCCTTCATATTCTGAGGAAATGTATCCATTCCATCCCTTTTCCTTCAAATAAGCGATCGGTCCTGCATAGTCGATAGAAGGCTCATCGCAGTCTTCTGTCATTTCGTAGAATTTGCCATGACAATGTTTTGTATAATCCAAAACTTCACCAATCCAGGCAGGATCATCATAGATCTGCCCGCGCATCTGTTCCGCAGCTGCAATTTCCGGCTTGTCGCCGCCCAGCTTTTCTACATCCGAATTTGTCAGGCAGCATCCCGCCCGATAGGCTTTGTCAATCTCATCCAGAATGGACTCTTTTGCTCCCGCACGCAGATATGCCTTTTTATCTGCCAGCGACATTCCTTTCGTAAAAACTGCAAAATCGAGCAGAAAGCCTGCATTTTTTGTATTTTTTCGTTTTACCTCTTCCAGAAAATCCTGTGTCCACCAGGTATGAATACCTCTCGGTGAATGAATCTCCGTAGCAATAAAAATGCCAAGTTGCTCCGCAAATTCAAAGCATTCAGAAAGAATCTGAATGTCTTCTTTTCTCATAATACCGGTACGATATACCGGGAAGCCCATTTTGGCGCAGTTTACCATATCTTTTTTTGTCCAGTAAATGGTTTCCCGATTCGACATATTCCGTTTTGCATACCATGTTGTAAAAAATGTCGTGTCATATGCGGTCGGTACTGTCTGGTATTTCTGCATCAGATCCTTAAACTTTGCAATATCATCCTCGCTCATGGTGCGATCTTCCGAACGCAAGCTCGGATAAGGCATCTGATCTACCAGCACCTCAATTCCATCTGCACCGACCCGATTTTTCACAGCAGCTACGCAGGCTTCCAAATCCATTTTCCCAAGAAAATATGGTTCCTGTAAACTATATAAAGATACGCTTCTTCCAATACTCATCTTTCTTTCCCCCTTAAATTTCAAAGAATGACCAGCTCTTTGTACCAAATCCTTTCTTGGCATAGATTACGCTGATTCCGATTTCAACATCCAACCGGTGGCTACCTTTTGGCAACCCGCCTTTCATAACTCGCATTCTCAAGCCTTCTCCGTATTCCCAGAAAAAGTTCAGGGCGGTCGTAGCTTCTTCTAACGTAAAAACTTCGTCCGTTTTCGCAACAAGGCGAATATCCTCTACATTCACAGGCTGATTATCAAGCGCAATTTTAACAAATGCAATCTGACTCAGCGGAACCCCCTCATAGTACGGAATACGTGCCCGGAATTCAAAGCATTGCACCCCATTGTCCAGCATTACATTTTTTTCGCTTCCCTCTACGATAATATATCGTTCATTCATCGTCCTTCTTCCCCTTTCATTTCCCACTCTTTTTTATGAAATTTTTCATATTTATGATTATATTTTCATATTAGCAAATTCTATATTTTTTGTAAAGATTTTTTATTTCTAAAAACTATGCAATTTATCTGTACTTTTTCTTTTTTTAAATTTATTCTTGTTAAACTTATGAATTGTCATTTTTTCATTTTTTGATATAATCGACTTGTAAAAATGAAAATTTGCAATTTATAAAGGAGTAATTATCATGAAAGTACGCGCAATCCAAGATGTAAATGGCTTTTTCCAGGCGCTCGATGAATGTGAAGGAAGAGTTGAACTAATTACCGAAGACCACGATGTTTTAAATCTCGCTTCCAAACTGACGCAGTTTATCGGTCTGACAAGAGTGTTCAGTAATCCAGACTACACTTCTTATGAAATCGTCTGCTATCATGCTGAAGATTATGATAAGCTGAAAAAATATCTTGTTCCCGCAGATGCAAACTGAGTTTTGAAGATTCTATCTGGACAAAAAAGGATGCCACACGCACAGGCTGCTTTTCCCAAACAAAGCATTCCTGCGCGCATGGCATCCTTTTTTTGATTTTTTATTCCCAGTTCCCGCAGTCAGCTGCAAACAGGGCGACTGCTGCGACTGACGCTGCAAGCATAAATACTGTCAGAAAGCTTTTGCACCTTACCACACCAAAACCTCACAGCCATCCTCTGTTACCGCAACGGTAACCTCCCACTGTGCGGACGGCTTGCCGTCATCTGTATAAATCGTCCAGCCATTGTCGGCGTCCTGATAAATTTCAGCTGTTCCGGCATTTACCATCGGCTCGATCGTAAATACCATTCCGGGTACCATCAGCATTTCTGTCCCCTTTGGCGTTACATAGCTGACAAAGGGATCTTCGTGAAATTCCAGTCCAACACCATGTCCGCCGATGTCCACAACGATACTATAGCCGTTTTCCTTTGCATGACGGTTGACCGCATCCGCCATATCCCCCAGAAACGTCCAGGGTTTTACCGCCTTGATGCCCTCTTCCACGCACTCCTTTGCAACCCGCACGAGCTTTTCCTTATCCGGCGTCGTCTTTCCGATAATAAACATTCTCGAAGAATCGGAGAAATATCCTTTGTATATCGTAGAAACATCCACGTTAATGATATCGCCCTCTTTTAAGATCACGTCCTCACTTGGAATACCATGGCAAACCTCGTCGTTGATGGAAGTGCAAACGCTCTTCGGGAAGCCCTCGTAGCCCAGCGGAGCCGGGATGCCGCCCAGTTCGCGGGTCTTGTCGTCAACCCATTTGTTGATCTGCTCTGTGCTGATTCCGGCACAGATATTCTCTGCCACATAATCCAGAACGGCGATATTCACTTTACCGCTCTCCCGGATACCCTCAATCTGCTCCGGCGTCTTGATTATATCATGTCTCGGCACGATATGACCTTCCAGCTCAAAGCCATGAATCTTTTCATCGAACCGCATGTGGCAATTCTTGTACTTTTTGCCGCTGCCGCACCAGCATGGGTCGTTACGTTCCAGTTTCTTACTCATTTTCTGTGTTTTCCTCCAGTTCTCCGGCTTCAATTCTGGCAGCTTTTTCTTCCAGATACATCCACCGCTCCATTTTTTCTTCGAGCTTTGCAGAAGCCTCTTCCTTTTGCTTCGACAACTCGTTTAAACGGACAAAGTCCGTCGCCGCCTTCAGAATATCCTCGTCCAGTCGACAGACCAAATCTTCCAGATCTGCCATCTCCTGTTCAATCGTATCATAATCCTTCTGTTCCTGATAGGTAAATTTCAGCTTCCGCGCAGGCTTTTTCCAGGTTGCCCTTGCAGACTCGCCCCTTTCCCCTGCGGTTTCTTTTCTGCCGCCGTTTCCGGCTTCTGTTATACTGTCAAATTCCTGCGTCTCCATACTTTTACGTAGCGCATAATCGCTGTAATTGCCTTCGTACTGCTGCAGATGTCCGCCCTCTTCGAAGGCGAAAATCCGGCTCACCGTCCGGTCGAGAAAATACCGGTCATGGGAAACGATGATGACGATCCCCTCAAAATGATCCAGATAATCCTCAAGCACTGTCAGTGTTGTGATGTCGAGGTCGTTGGTCGGCTCATCCAAAATGAGAACATTGGGCGCGCCCATCAGCACCCGCAGCAGATTCAGCCGCCGTTTTTCCCCACCGGAAAGGCGCCCGATCTCCGTATACTGCTCGCTTCCTTCAAACAAAAAGCGCTCCAGCATCTTCGCCGCAGACACGCTTCCCTCCGTCGTCGGCACAAATTCCGCAACCTCACGGACGTAGTCAATCACGCGCATATTCGGATCCATATGCGTCACTTCCTGCGCATAATAGCCGATTTTCACAGTCTGTCCGACGATAATTTCACCACTGTCGGGCTGTTCCTTTCCGGTCAAAAGCTTCATCAGTGTCGTCTTTCCGCATCCGTTTGCGCCGATAAACGCGACACGGTCATTTTTCAGAAAAATATACGAAAAGTCGTGAATCAGAATTCTGTCCCCGTATCCCTTTTCCACATGACGGGCTTCCAGGGTCGTCCTGCCAAGGCGCGTGGAAATGCTGCCGAGCTCCACCTGTCCGTCCGTCTCCGGCGCCTTGCGATTTTTCAGCTCTTCATAGCGTTCCAGACGCGCTTTCTGCTTTGTCGAACGCGCCCGCGCACCGCGCTGTACCCATGCAAGCTCTGTCCGAAGAATATTCTGGCGCTTTAGCTCCGTTGCCTGTGCCATTTCTTCCCGCTGCGCCTTTAATTCCAGATAACCGGCATAGTTCGTGTCATAAGAATAAAGCTTTCCCTTGTCGACCTCTGCGATCCGATTGCACACACTGTCTAAGAAATACCGGTCATGGGTAATCATCACCAACGCCTCTTTGCGCTGTTTTAGCTGCTCCTCCAGCCAGTCCGCCATTTCATGGTCCAGATGGTTCGTCGGCTCGTCCAGAAGCAAAATATCCGCTTCCTTTAATAAAACGCTCACCAGCGCAAGGCGTTTTCTCTGTCCACCGGATAGCTCGCCCGATTTCTGGTCAAAATTCGAAACGCCCAGCTTCGTCAGCATCGTTTTCGCCTTTGTCACAAGCGCCGCCTCATCCTGATGATCCCGCTTCTCTGTCTGTCCGGATTCCGGTCCGGACAACTCCCTGTGTCCTGCCAGCACACAGTCAAGGGCCGTCATTTCCGGATCAAAGACCGGATGCTGGGGCAGATAGGCGATCACCGCATGGTTCGCTTTCGTCACTGTACCCTCGTCCGTCTCTTCCAGCCCCGCCATGATTTTTAACAGCGTGGACTTGCCGGTTCCGTTGATGCCGATGATCCCGACCTTTTCGCCCTCCTGCAGAAAAAACGACGTATCGTCAAACAGCTGCCGTCGGCTGTATGATTTTGATAAATGTTCTATGGAAAGTAAATTCATTGCAATCCTCATTTCTGCTGCGGTCATTTTGGTCAGTTTTCTCTAACTTCTGTTCACAAACTGCCAAAACGCCATTTCTATTATAATTCTCCCCCTGCATTCGTGCAAGAAGTTGTTTTTTTCCATTGTTTTTACATGGCAAAACGTGGTACAGTGCACACGTAGCTTACTCCCGTAGAAAAATGTATTTACGAAAGAGGTCACTCCCATGCAACAGGAACAATCCATTTCCAGTCAAAATTTGTCCGATTCCCGGCTCAGCCGCTTCGGATTCCATTCTAAAAAGCCGTCCGATTCCGCTTTTTATAAGACGTTTTTTTCCATGTATCCGCTGCTCGTCCTGCAGAATGTCGTGACGCTTTCCGTCAATCTCGCCGACAACATGATGCTCGGAGCTTACGGTGAATCCGCGCTGTCCGGCGCAGCTGCGGTCAATCAGATTCAGTTCGTCTATCAGTGCCTGCTTACTGCCCTGGGCGATGGACTCGTCATGTTCGGCAGCCAGTATTGGGGCAAAAAGCAGCTTTCCCCGCTGCGCAAAATCGCCGCATCCGCCATGCACTTCGGGCTTTTGCTTTCTGCAGTTTTATTCCTGCTGGTCAGCATTTTCCCGATACAGGCGCTTCGGATTTTCACGACGGATTCCGCCATCCTCGAACAGGGCGCACAGTATCTGAGTATTATCCGTTTTACTTACCTGTTCTTTGCAATCACACAGATTCTGCTCGCAACCCTTCGAAGCGTGGAAATCGTCGGCATTGCGTTCCGGCTTTCCTGTATGGCACTTCTTGTCAATTGTTCAATTAACTATCTTCTGATTTTCGGTCATTTCGGATTCCCGCAGCTGGGCATCCGCGGTGCGGCGATCGGCACGCTGACCGCCCGCATATTGGAGGTTATCGTTCTGCTTGTTTACCTTTTCCGCAGCGCAGGCAAAAAGCTCGGGCTGCATTTTTCCAATTACTTCCATGTCGATCCGGTTCTGACGAAGGATTACCTCAAAACAACAGCCCCTATGCTCGTCACGAATGGACTCTGGGGCGTCAATACCGCCCTGCAGACCGTTATTTTAGGGCATATGACAGCTGCTGCCATCGCGGCAAACAGCGTTGCCTCGACCCTTTACATGCTCATCAAATCCACCGCCATCGGTGCTTCCTCCACAGCCTCCGTCATGATCGGAAAAGCAGTCGGCTCCGGTGACATCCCGCTGACAAAACACTATTCCAAACTGCTGCAGCGTCTGTTTTTATGCATTGGTGTACTGTCCGGCATTACACTGTTTTTCATCCGTATCCCGATCCTCTCGATCTACGATCTGCAGCCTGCCACAAAGGAAATGGCAAATACTTTTCTCATCATCCTGAGTGTCATCTGCGTCGGCATGACTTATCAGATGCCCACCAATAACGGCATCATCCGCGGCGGCGGGAACGCACTTTTCGTCGTCAAAATGGACCTGATCAGCATCTGGTGCATCGTCCTGCCGCTGTCGTTTTTCATGGCGTTTGTGATGCATGCATCCCCGACCGTCGTGGTCTGGTGTCTGAACGCAGATCAGATTTTTAAATGCGTGCCCGCCTTTCTGGAATCCAACTACGGCAACTGGATTCGGAAGCTGACGCGGGACGAATGAATACGCAGGCTTGATGCAGCGCCCTCGTCGTCCAGCGGAAACGCAAAAAAATCCCGAAGCAGAATGTCTTCTCAGCAAATATTTGCCAGATAGCATCCTGCTCCGGGATTTTTTATTCGCATATTGGCATCAGACAGCTGCACTTCTTCCAGCCTTCCGATGCTGCGCATGACACGTGCAGAGCCATTTGACGGCAGGCTGCCGCTTCAACCGCCCTGCCCGCGCCGCGTGCCTGTGCTGTTTATGCGTTTACTTTTTCTACACCAATGGTAACGGTTTCTCCGTTAACGTTCCACTCCTTGCTGACTGCAAGCGCCTCTTCACCGACGAACGCATCCGCCAGAACCTTGCCGGCGATCATTGCTTCATTCCGTGCAACAATGCCTTCTACCTTCTCATTGCCGCAGACAGAAACCTTAATGTGATCCATCACTTCAAAGCCTGCATCCTTACGCATAGTCTGGATCTTGCTGATGACTTCGTATACAAAGCCCTCTTCCAGCAGCTCCTCAGACAGGTTGGTGTCCAGAACAACTGTCATGTAGTTGTCTGCCTCAGATACATAACCGGGCTTCTGAGCCATATCGATCAGCAGGTCCTCTTTGGTCAGCTCCACTTCTGTGCCGTTCACATCAAATTTCAGTGCTCCAACGCTTTCCAGCTCATCCATTGCAGCATTTCCATCCAGCTCATCCAAATGCTGTTTGATGCCGCCAAGCTGTTTGCCGTATTTGGGTCCAACTGTACGCAGCTGAGGCTTGAAGGTGTATGCAGTAAAGTCACGCACGTCATCTGTGAAGACTACCTTCTTGACATTTAATTCGTCTTCGATGATTTCCTGATAGAAATCAGACAGCTGCTTGTCGGCTTTGACAAACATCGTGCCAATAGGCTGACGGTTCTTGATGTTTGCCGTGTTACGGCACGCACGTCCCATAACGACGATTTCCAGAACCTCTTTCATATCCTCTTCCAGCTTCTCATCCATCAGAGCGGTGTCTGCTGTCGGGAAGTCACACAGATGAACGCTTTCCGGAGCGCTTGCATCTACGCTGCAGACAAGGTTTCTGTAAATATCCTCTGTCATAAACGGGATCATCGGGGCTGCAGCCTTGGCAGTTGTCACAAGAGCTGTATACAGTGTCATGTAAGCGTTGATCTTATCCTGCTCCATGCCCTTTGCCCAGAAACGTTCCCGGCTTCTTCTTACATACCAGTTACTTAAATCATCCACAAAATCCTGCAGTGCTCTTGCAGCTTCCGGGATACGGTACTGATCCAGGTTTTCGTCCACAGCCTTTACCATGGTGTTGAGTCTGGACAAAATCCATTTATCCATAACGGAAAGCTTATCATATTCCAGTGTGTGCTCTGCCGCATTGAAATTATCGATATTTGCATACAGTACAAAGAACGCATAGGAGTTCCACAGCGTGCTCATGAACTTACGCTGACCTTCCATAACTGCCTTGCCGCTGTAGCGCTTCGGAATCCAGGGAGCGGATACCGTATAGAAATACCAGCGGTTTGCATCTGCGCCGTATTTTTCCAGGGCTTCGAAGGGATCCACCGCATTGCCCTTGGACTTACTCATCTTCTGACCATTTTCATCGAGAACGTGACCCATAACGATAACGTTTTCAAAAGGAGAGCGGTTAAACAGCAGCGTAGATTCCGCCATCAGAGAGTAAAACCAGCCTCTTGTCTGGTCAACAGCCTCGGAAATGAACTGTGCCGGGAACTGTCTCTTAAATACGTCCTGATTTTCAAAGGGATAATGATGCTGTGCAAAGGGCATTGCGCCGGAGTCAAACCAGCAGTCGATTACTTCGGGAACACGGTGCATGGTGCCGCCGCACTCCGGGCACTTCATTGTGATCTCGTCGATATAAGGACGATGCAGCTCTACAGTCAGCGCCTTTTCGTTGCCGGATTTTTCAAACAGCTCCTGACGGCTGCCGATGGATTCCATATGTCCGCAGGAGCACTCCCATACGTTCAGAGGAGTTCCCCAGTAACGGTTTCTGGAAATACCCCAGTCCTGTACGTTTTCCAGCCAGTCGCCGAAACGTCCTTTACCGATGGATTCCGGAATCCAGTTTACAGTATTGTTATTTGCAATCAGTTCATCGCGGACTGCCGTCATGCGGATGAACCAGGATTCTCTTGCGTAGTAGATCAGGGGCGTGTCGCATCTCCAGCAGTGAGGATAGCTGTGCTCAAACTTCGGAGCCGCAAACAGCAGGTGCACATCCTCCAGAGCCTGCAGGACAAGGGGATCTGCTTTCTTTACAAATACACCCGGCCAGGGAGTTTCTTTGGTCATATCGCCTTTACCGTCTACCAGCTGTACGAACGGAAGATCATATTTTCTGCCTACGTTTGCATCGTCTTCACCGAATGCAGGTGCGATATGAACCACGCCGGTACCATCTGTCAGGGTAACGTACGTATCGCAGGTTACATAGTAGGCTTTCTTATTCTGTTTTTTACAGATATCCACTGCACAGTCAAACAGCGGCTCATACGCCTTGTATTCCAGATCTTTACCTGTGTAGGTTTCCAGCACTTCATAGGCGGGAGCTTCCGGATTTTCCGCATTCAGCTTGCCAAGAACAGTATCCAGCAGAGCTTCTGCCATATAATAGGTATAGCCGTCAGCAGCTTTTACCTTGCAGTATGCCTCGTTCGGATTTACGCAAAGTGCAACGTTGGAGGGCAGGGTCCACGGCGTGGTTGTCCATGCCAGGAAATAAGCATCTTCGCCGACTACCTTGAAGCGAACGACTGCAGAACGTTCCTTGACATCCTTATAGCCCTGAGCAACCTCCTGTGCAGACAGCGGTGTTCCGCAGCGAGGACAGTAGGGAACGATCTTAAAGCCTTTGTATAACAGGTTTTTGTCCCAGATCTGCTTTAATGCCCACCACTCGGATTCGATATAGTTATCATCATAGGTGATGTAGGGATTGTCCATATCTGCCCAGAAACCAACGGTATCGGAAAATTTTTCCCACATGCCTTTGTACTTCCAGACGCTTTCCTTACATTTATCAATAAAAGGAACCAGTCCGTACTGTTCGATCTGATCCTTGCCGTCCAGACCCAGCAGCTTTTCCACTTCCAGCTCAACCGGAAGTCCGTGGGTATCCCAGCCTGCCTTACGGGGTACATAATAGCCCTTCATGGTGCGATAACGGGGAATCATGTCCTTGATAACACGGGTTTCCAGATGTCCGATATGCGGCTTGCCGTTTGCAGTCGGAGGTCCGTCATAGAATGTATAGGTCGGACCCTGCTTGCGCTGTTCCATACTCTTTTTAAAAATATCATTGTCACGCCAGAACTGCTCAACGTTCTTTTCGCGTTCCATGAAATTCAAGTTTGTGTCAACTTTGTTGTACATGGCTTTGTTCCTTTCCTTTGAATAAACTGATGCCCTCGGGTCGCGCATGCGACATGATTCCATCCCGCCGCAGTGCGATCCGAGCTTTTTTATCGTCTGAAAGACGATAAAAAAGCCCCGTCCCTGTAAAGGGACGAGGCACTTGTTCGTGACTTCGTTTCACCACCCGTTACAACATACGCCCGCTGCAAATCAACTCAGCCGGGAAATATGCGCTCCGATAACGCCGGAAACTGACGTTGCTGCCTACCAGATACCCTGATCCTTTGTTTCCTGCAAAAGCTTCCGCTCTTTGGAAACCGGATCTGCCCCGGATACCGTTTGACCGCACAACTCGGAAGGGATTTTCAACCAACTCTACTCGCACCGGTCTTGCACCTGCACCGGCTCGCTGCAGCTTTCAACGATGGCTTACTGTCTTCGTCACAGTCTTTCTTTTTTATAACCTGTTTCTATGAGGCTGGAATGCGTATGCATTCCGATGCCATAGATTATAAAACCCGAATTGCGGCATTGTCAAGCGGAATGGGAAGATTTTCCTGGAGCGAACGGCACATTTAAAGCGATTCTCTGATTTTATCTTTTTTTAATCAGATTTTCACACAATCGACACAGTTTTGGACTACATTAGTATTTATCAATAGGAACGAACCTTCGCAAAAACGAACCGCTCGCTCAGAAAAGAGGACTACTATGAGTGATCAGGGTAAAATTGAAAAAATCCACAAACTTGATACGAAGCATAAAACAGCTTCTATTATTAAACTGATGGAGGGTAAGCATTCCGATACCGAAGTGATCTGCGCAGCACTGGAAGCACTCGGTGACATTGCCGACGAGGATTCCCTCAATGAGATTACACATTATCTGGAACATGAAGATCCTGCGATCCGTACCAAGGCATGTTGTGTTGCTGCGAAATTGAATACGGATTATTTAAATACGCGTGTCCGCTATCAGATGTCCCAGGAAAAAGATCCTGAGGTCAAAAAAGCGATTCAGGAAGCCCTGGATCATGCAGGACACATTGTTGAGCCTTAACATTGGGCTTTTGAGACAGACATTCTCTTATATTCGGTGCAGATTGAACTATTTCAACCTCACACTACTTTCTCCTTTTAGGGCGTCGGAAAACCGGCGCCCTCTCCTTTTTTCCGGGAACGTGAGATGTCAGGTGGATTTCCGGAACCAACCTCACGGTGCAGCACCGGGCAGCAAGCCAGGTTCTTCGCGAAAAGCATTCTCTGCAGGCATTCGACAGCTTCAGGAATACCGCATTTCGAACAATTTACATTTTCCCCATTCCGATATACAATGATGCCAGGGTCAAAAAGTCTAAGCCCACATGAGCTTGCTCATAGGTGGGTGAAAGACCTTTTGACCCGCCCCCGATAGTCGCATATCGTGGGATGATAATCCCACGATATGCGACTATCGGGCAGGATTGTGGGAGTGCGCAGCACGGAACAATCCGCAGGCATCAAGGTCGGGGGCTTTTGACCCCGACATCATACAATACTGTTCAGATAAACCACTACCACCCGAAAGGAGGTTCTTCATGGAACCCATCTCCTCCCTGCAGGCCGAAGAAGCCCGCCTGCGCTCCAAGCTTGCAAACAATCCTTTTTTCTCCAGTGCAAGCAACCTCTTCCAGTTTCTTCGCTGGATGCTTATTTCAACCCTGACCGGACTCGTTGTCGGATCTGTCAGCACTATATTTAATTTTGGGCTGAAATTCGCAGTCGATTTCAGACATGCCCATCTCTGGGTTGTGCTCTTTTTACCTGTTGCCGGACTTGCCATCGTATTTCTGTATCGTTTTTTTCACTATGAAAATAATGCAGGCACAGACACTGTTATCAACAGCATCCATAAAGAAGCTCATATTCCGCTTCGCATGAGCTTTCTGATTTTTGTTTCCACCATCCTGACCGTTTTGTGCGGCGGCTCCGTCGGCCGTGAGGGCGCTGCCATGCAGATTGGCGGCAGCATCGGGGAACAAATCGGGGAAAAGCTTCGTTTTAATGAAAAGGATAAAAAAATCATGCTCATGAGCGGTATTTCCGCTGCTTTCTCCGCCCTGTTCGGAACCCCGATGGCGGCTGCTTTTCTCGCAATGGAAATCGCCAGCATCGGTATCATGTACTATGCGGCGCTCGTTCCCTGCATCTGGGCTTCTCTGACTGCCTATATGCTTGCCAAAGCATTTCACGCTCCCTTTGAAAATCTTGCGATTTCATCGGATGTCACGTTAAACCTCGGTGGTTCCGCCCGCGTGATTTTGCTTGCCGTCCTGTGCGCCTTTGTCAGCATCCTGTTCTGCAAAACCATGCACGGCATCAAGGCTCTTTATGCCAGATTTTTTCCGAACCCGTTTATTCGCGCATTTGCAGGCGGTGTCATTATTATCCTGCTTTCACTTCTTTTGCGCACCGACGACTACCTCGGTCCCGGCATGAATATCATCGAACGCGCCTTACACGGAGAAACTGCGGCATTTGCCTTTCTTTTGAAAATTCTTTTCACCGCACTCACCATCGGCGCAGGCTTTAAAGGCGGCGAAATCGTGCCCTCGTTCTTTACCGGCGCAACATTCGGCTGTCTGTTTGCCATCCTGACAGGTGCAAGTGCTCCGCTATGTGCCGCCATCGGCATGGTTTCTGTGTTCTGCGGCGTGACAAACTGCCCCATCACCGCGCTGTTGATCAGCTTCGAGCTGTTCGGCTTCGACCACGCTTATTACTACCTGATCGCAATTGCCGTCAGCTACATGCTTTCCGGATATTACAGCCTGTACCACGCACAGACCATCGTGTATTCAAAATTCGAAAATAGTTATGTAAATCGGCGTGGAGAGTAAAAAATGCAAATACTCCGTAAAGTGGATCTGTGTTTTGTGTTTCACCTTTGTATTATTTTCACAAAATATTGATTCTTCGTTGCTTTCCCTCCGATCATCCTCTACAATAAAATCAGGATTTCATACAATAGAATGCACGCTCTGCGAGTGTTCTATCGCCATGAATAAAATACAAAGGAGTATTTCATATGAAAGAGACAAAAGATTCCTCCCAACGGCTCACCAAAGCGGAAAAGAGCTGGATTCTCTACGACGTGGCTAATTCCGCTTTTATTATGATCGTTACCGCGACAATCCCCATCTATTTCCGCAGTCTGGCAGAGGGCTCCGGCATGAGCGGCACCTCCGCCACCTCCCTCTGGGGCAGCGCAACCAGCATTTCCATCCTGATCCTCGCCCTGCTTTCCCCCGTTCTCGGTGCAATTGCAGACTACGAAAATATGAAGAAGAAAATTTTCACGATCTTTTTCGTTATCGCCATCGCCGGAGGATTCCTTTTCACATTCGCACCCGGGTGGCTGTCCTTTTTGATTTTCTTTATCATATCCAGGATCGGCTACGCCGCCTGCAACATTTTTTATGACGCTATGCTCATTGATGTTACGACAGATGAGCGGATGGATCGGGTTTCTACCTGCGGCTATGCATTCGGCTATATCGGCAGCTGCATTCCCTTCGTTGCAGGACTGCTCCTGATCTTAAACTGCGATGCCATCGGTCTTCCTATGGTTACGGCAACACGGATTTCCTTCGTCATCACGATGGTATGGTGGATCGTTATGTCGATTCCGCTGTACAAAAATGTGCACCAGCAATATTCCCTGCCTCATGAGCCCCATGTTTTTGCTGCTACCTTTAAACGCCTCGGTGCAACCTTTCAAAAGCTGGCAAAAGACAAGCGGATGCTGTTCTTTATCATAGGATATTTCTGCTATATCGACGGTGTTTACACAATTATTTCCATGGCAACCACCTATGGCGGAGAAGTCGGCATCGATTCCAATGCTATGGTGCTCGCCCTGCTTTTAACCCAGTTTGTTGCCTTCCCCTGCTCCATCTTGAGCGGAACACTTGCCAAGAAGTTCGGCTCCATGCGTATGATCAAGATTTTCATCGTCATGTACATGGCAATCTGCCTGTTCGGCTACGGACTTGACACCGAGCTGGAATTCTGGATCCTGGCGGTTTCTGTCGGTATCTGTCAGGGCGGCATCCAGGCACTGTCCCGTTCCTACTACGGAAAAATCATCCCGAAGGACGAATCCAGCGAATACTTCGGCTTCTTTGACGTATTCGGCAAGTTTGCGGACTTCTTCGGCCCGCTGATCATTTCCTTCTGTGCATACTTTTTCCACAACTCCAAATACGGTGTGCTGTCTCTGATCCTCCTCTTTGCGGTCGGACTGATCCTGATCACACTTTCTGAAAAACAACCGACTGCAGCTGAGTAAAGCAACAAAACAATAGAATGCACGCTCTGCGAGCATTCTATTGTCATGAATCAACAGCCACCGGAACGATCCCAAAAGACGTTCCGATGGCTGTAAATTTTTCTCTATCCGTTGCCCTCAAACTGAGAGTATGTTAAAATAATTCAGATCATTCACAATCACAAAACCGGGGCGGTCTGCTGTTTTGCCCGTTCCGCAGTAAACCTGAGGGCAGCCGGAAAAGAGACACAACACTTTTTTCACACCAGCTGCTCCAAAATGGAGAAACGATTGAAAAATAACATTTTTCAATCGCGAGATTTGTGTCTGCGCGCACTTGACACAAACTCGACATACGCAAAAAGCGTGCGCAGAAATGAGAGAAAAACATGGGAAAACAGAATCTTACCCTCATGACCGACCTATATGAGCTGACCATGATGCAGGGATATTTTCGCAACAAGGATCGTAACGAAACCGTTATCTTTGACGCATTTTACCGCAATAATCCGATGGATTCCGGTTATTCCATCTGTGCAGGCCTAGAGCAGGTAATCGATTATATCAACAATCTACATTTTGAAGACGACGATATCGCTTATCTGCGCAGCCTTGGCATCTTCGGGGAAGATTTCCTGGACTATCTGCGTGACTTCCATTTTTCCGGTGATATTTACGCGATCCCGGAAGGCAGCATCATGTTTCCCAGAGAACCTATGATTAAGGTTATCGCGCCGATCATGGAAGCACAGCTTGTCGAAACCGCCATTTTAAATATCATCAATCATCAGAGCCTGATCGCGACAAAGACTTCCCGGGTCTGCTTCGCAGCCCGTGGAGACGGAATTATGGAATTCGGTCTGCGCCGCGCACAGGGTCCGGATGCCGGAACCCTCGGCGCGAGGGCTGCCATGATCGGCGGCTGTGTCGGCACGAGCAATGTTCTCGCAGGACAGCTTTTTGACGTTCCTGTCAAAGGCACACACGCCCACAGCTGGATTATGAGCTTTCCGGATGAGTACACTGCATTTAAAACCTATGCAGATATGTATCCTTCCGCCTGCATCCTGTTAGTCGATACCTACGACACCTTAAAATCCGGCGTTCCGAATGCGATCCGCGTGTTCACCGAGATGCGTGAGGCAGGTATTCCCCTCACCTTTTATGGCATCCGCTTAGACAGCGGCGACCTCGCCTATCTGTCCAAAAAAGCCCGGAAGATGCTCGATGAAGCCGGCTTTCCGGACGCTGTGATTTCTGCTTCCAACGATCTTGACGAATACCTGATCGACAGTTTGAAGGTACAGGGCTGTAAAATTACGTCCTGGGGCGTCGGCACTCATCTGATCACCAGCAAAGACTGGCCGTCCTTCGGCGGCGTTTATAAACTCGCTGCGATCCAGGATGCACAGAGCGGCGAATTTATCCCCAAGATCAAGCTTTCTGAAAATTCCGAAAAAATCACAAACCCGGGCAATAAGAAAATATACCGGATTTATGAAAAAGATACCGGAAAGATCAAAGCCGACCTGATCTGCCTTGTCGATGAAACCTACGATGAAAACGAACCCCTTGTCCTCTTTGACCCCAATGAACCCTGGAAAAAGACGAAGCTGTTGCCCGGTACTTATGAACTGCGTGAGCTGATGGTTCATGTCTTCGACCACGGTAACTGTATTTACCATTCTCCGAAGGTCATGGACATCCGCGATTACTGCCAGAAAGAACTGGAAACTCTCTGGGAAGAAACCCGCCGTCTGGTCAATCCCCACGGCGTTTATGTCGATCTTTCCCAGAAATTATATGATATGAAGATCAGCCTGCTCAACCAGATGAGTCAGGTATAAAAAAACCGATGGAGGAACCTATGCTGAAAATTATTACAGATTCCGCCTCCGATATGCCTCAGTATATTGTAGAGCGTTTTAATCTGCACGTCATTCCGACTCCTGTTGTTATCGACGGGGTAGATTATTTAGACGGTGCAACCATCCACACGAAAGAATTTTATGAAATTCTGGATGACGTCAGCCGCGATATCAAAACCTATCACATCAATCCCGCTATGTTTGAGGAAGCGTTCCGTCCCTATGCAGAACATAACGACAGCGTGATCTATCTATGCTTTTCCACCGGAATCGCAGGCACCTTTAATGCCGCTAACATCGCAAAGCAGAATATCCTTGAGGACTATCCGGATTTCGATCTGACCATCGTGGATTCCAAATCCGCTGCCATCGGCTTTGGCCTGATCGTATACAAGCTGCTGCTTTTACGGGAGGCCGGTGCAGACAAGGAAAAGCTGCTGCGCGCCGCTGATTTTTATGTCAACCATATCCGGCATGTTTTTACTGTCAGCACACTCCGTTATCTGATCAAGGGAGGCCGCCTTTCCAAATGGAAAGGAACTGCAGGGGAGCTGCTGGATATGAAGCCTGTTCTGATCGTCGACAAGGACGGCAGCCTGCAGGTATTAAAAACCATCCGCGGCCGTAAAAAATCCTTAAAAGCCCTGATCGAATATGTACAGGAAAACATTGCAGACCCGTCCCGTCAGATCCTGGGCATCTGCCACGGGGAAGATCCCGATTCCCTGCAGTATACCAAAGACCTTCTGCTGCAGGCCATTTCTCCAAAGGAGCTGGTAGAATCTACCATCGGCTGCGCCATCGGTGCGCACACCGGACGAGGCATCATCGGCATCGTGTTCTTTGATGCGATGGACGACGAATTCGATGTGTGAAGCCGCCAAAAACAGCTCTGCTGCAGCGCAATCCTGGTGCCATGCAGAACATTTCGGCGTATGACAACCGTATATATTGATAGAATTTGACAAAAAATTATCCCCATATCCAAACCACTGTCTGAACAGGTATCCACATTTTGCGTGGCCTGTCAGCAGCGGCGGATATGGGGAGTTTTTATTCCGCAATAGCGGTCATTATTGGAAAAAATTCTGCTTTTCCATGTCCCGTTTACCCGATCTCCACCGGCGCGCCATGGTTTAATCTGGATTCTTCCGCCGCGAACGCAACCAGATGGCTGTTGATCGACTGCTCCAGCGAGGTGATGCCCTGAGGCTCTTTGCCGGTCGTGATCATTTCCAGAAATTCCAGCACCATTCTGACGTCACCGCCGCCATGTCCGCTGAAATCCGTCGCAAGCTTCGTCACATCAATCACCTCTCTCGGCTGTCCAAACAGTCCGATTTCGATAATATTTTTTGTCATATCCGCTGTGATATCGCCTTTTGTTCCCATGATCTTACAGTAACGGGAAGCGCCGTCACTCGTAAATCCGCTCATGGAAAAGCTGATGTTGCTGCCGTCGGTGTTTTCAATATTCGTGATCTGATGATCTACAACGTTGTTGTCGCAGTGGAATACACAGCGTCCGTAAGGTCCTGTCTTGATTGCTTCATAGATGCTTTCCTCTGTCGGATGAATTGCCAGGACGTCAACCGGCCATTCGGTGTTGCCCTGCGCGATGCCGGTACGCTTGTTGGTGATATAAATTTTTTCCGCGTCAAACGGACAGTTTTCTTTTGCCTTACAGCCGTCCATGCAGCGAAGCGCAGCACCCTCCGGTGCGCAAGCTTCCTTGAAGAAATAAGTATCTCCCATCGAGGATACGCGCTTGGGCGTCTTGTCCGCCAACCACAAATACAGGTCGAAATCGTGACAGGTCTTCTGCAGACACATGGGGCTGGTCGTATTGCTGTTTCTCCAGTTGCCGCGCACGAAGCTGTGGGCCTGATGCCAGTAGCCGACGTTCTCGATGGCCTGAATCGTTACGACGTCGCCGATGGTTCCCTCAGAAATGATCTCTTTGATCTTCGAGAAAAAGGGCGTATAGCGCAGCACATGACAGACTACGATTTTTCTGTCATACTTGCGGGACGCTTCCAGCAGCTTATTACAGTCCTCTGCACTGGGGGAAATCGGCTTCTCCATCAGGATATGGTAGCCTTTTTCCAGCGCCATCAGCGCTTCCCGGACATGATCCTGATCCTGTGTGCAGATAAAAATCGCATCTGCCAGCTTCGGCTGTGCCAAAAGCTCTTCCGCACTCGTAAAGCAGCGCTCCTTCGGTACGTTGTACTCTTTTGCAGCTTCCTCTACACAGGCAGGATTGATATCTGCCAGCGCTGTAATCTCCATTAAATCCGGATATTGTTTGGCAATCGGCGCATAAGTTACTCTTCCGCGGCTTCCAAGGCCGACAATTGCAACGGTTGTTTTCATGGTGTTTTCCTCTTTTCCTTTTGTGTTTGTTTCCCAAAACCAAATGACACCGTCGGCGTCGCCTGGTTTTGGTGCGTCAATATCGTATAACATTTTTTATTCAAATCGTTTTTAATAAAATTGGTTTGAATAAAATATGCCACAGAAAAGACTTTCTTACAACTCATTTTCATCAAAAAAACCGCGGCATCCTGACATCAAACCTCAGGAATCGCCGCGGGTTTCTTCTTTTTATCTTCTACAGGACACGCCTGACAAACGCTCCCTCAGACATCTGGTATCGTAACGGTTTACTTCAGTCCTGTTTCTTCACAGTATGTCTGCCACTGTGCTGCCCAGCCTTCTCTTGCGCTGTCCAGCCCTGCTGCCTTTACTTTCTCCCGGAAGGTTTCAACAGCTGCATCCACGTCGTCTACCAGACCGTTCTGCAGAGGACGCAGATATTCGCTTACTACATCATCGATTGCTGCCTTTTCTGCAGAATATGAGCTGTAATCCTCAGAAAAACCGCTATAAGGATCTACACTCGGCATACCTTTTTCTTCACAAATCTTTCCATTGCAAAGTAAATACCGATCATCGGCAGGTAGGAATTGATCAGAAAGAACACACACAGCGGGATCAGCATCAGAAACAGTACCCAGTTTTTCTGAAATTCTTTGATCAGCCCGTGTTCATGGCAGCGGATCCTCTCCTTCGCCTCCATCCGCTTGATCAGTCCATAGGCTGCAAGCGCCAATATCAGTTCAACTGCCAGGATCCACGATCCGGAAAAGCCCTTCATTTTCACCACATTGTTGGAATACAGGACAAAACCGTAAGAGCCAAACACCAGAAGTGCTGTCAGAAGTGTCGAGGCCTTTCCGATCACATAAGTATGAAGCTCTCCCTTCCCATCGTCCCCTTTGCTGTTGCGAAAAACCTTCCAGATATACAGAAGCTCCAGATACCAGGTTGCAGCCAGCAGGATCAGCAACAGCATCGCATACAATCCGAAAACGCCTTTTCCGGAATTTTTTACAAATCCCAGCAGGGAAAAAATGCTGTAGCTCGAATACAGGCTGCCTGCTGCTTCTCTTGTAATTCCCAGCTTAGCAAAAAGCTTCGGAATATTTACCAGCTGAATCCAGTCCATAAAGGGAAGGGACAGAACAAACATCAGTCCATTCATCAGTGCCGTCACCAGCAGCCCTGTTTTTCTCCCCGTTTTCTCCTGTTCCAGACATGTATCCAACGTCAGAAGCATATTCTTTGGTTTCATAATTTCCTCTCTATTCTGCCACTCAAAATATGTTTAAATATACTCAAACACATGGAGAAATTGAAGTCCTTGCGGATACTTCTTACTGCTTCATTGTGTATGCTTTGGCGATTGTAAACAATACGCTACTCACAAGTTCTTGTACACTCCACAGTCGTAAATTCCTGCGATAGCCCGCAGTACATACTTACGTTTGCGTTCATTATGCAACTTCGTAAGTTAAAGCATCTCTTAGATTAAGAGCAGCATTGAAATCCCTATCCTCGACATAGCCACAATCACAACGGTATATTCTATCTGAAAGCTTCAAATCTTTCTTGATAGCACCACAGCAGTGACATACTTTGGATGATGGATACCATCTGTCTACGACTCTTAATTCAATACCATTTTCATCACACTTCGCTTTAAGCTTAGTTCTAAATTCATAGAACTTTTGTGACGCAACGGCTTTTGATAGATGTCTGTTCTTCATCATTCCTGATACATTCAAATCTTCAATCGTTATATAAGATGGCTTGGTTTTCACTATCTCGGCTATTGATTTATTGATATAATCAGTACGGATATTATCTATTTTATGATGAAGTCTTTGCACTTTGAGCTTTTGCTTTTGTATATTCTTTTGAGTGGACTCTCCTTTCTTTGAATTTTCATACTTGCGTGAGAGACCTCTTTGTTCTCTGCGCAATTTCTTTTCCAATTTCTTAACTCTTGCTGACTTATTGATATTTTTGTAAGTTTTACCATTAGAAACAATCGCCAGGTCTTTCAAACCCAGGTCAATTCCTATACCGTCATTGCTATTATTAGCAATCTTAGCGTCGGGAATTTCTACAAGAACTGACACATAATATCTGTCTGCTTTGATGGATACTGTACCGCTTTTGATTTTCCATCCGTCTTTCGTTGTTGGTATATAGCCTTTTTCTTTCATGCGTACCCAACCTAAAGTGGGTATGTTTAACCTATGTCTCTCGCATCTACAATCTTTAGGATTATTCTTTACGAAATACATTTTTACATCAGACTTACCTTTCCTTTTGAAATTAGGAAAAGCACTTTGGTGTTTAAAAAATCTTGTAAATGCAGTACATCCATCTTCAATAGATTTTTTTACAGCTTTTGAATATGCTTCTTTGATCCATATTTTATCAGGATTATCAGGAACGTACTCATTATTGAGCCATACGCTAAAACTCTTGCCGGTCATAAACTTTTCACCCTTATCGTATAAAGCTTTGTTGTGACCGAGATAGAAGTTGTAGACGTATCTACAAGTGCCGATAGTCTTGTTAATCTTGATTTTTTGCTCGACTGTCGGATTTATTTCCGTTTTGAAGCTCTTTAGCAATTTCCTCATCCCCTTCTATTTGTTTTTTATACTTACGAAGGCCGTACAATCTACTAGAAAAAACGTGAAGTATGGATACAATATCCTGTACAAGTTCTTCTTGCGGTGATAGTTCTTCATTATTCACTACCACTATGGTTGTATGAAACCTCATACAGAATTTTTCAAACCAATCATAGCCAAATCTGACAAATCTATCTTTATGTGTAACTATAATAGTTTTGACTTTTTGTTCCATTACTTCATCTAATAATTGATTCCACTTTTTACGATTGTAGTTAAGCCCACTTCCATAATCTTCAATACATTGATCTACAATGATACCTTTCGCATTGCAAAACTGACGTAAAAAAGTTACTTGATTTTGTAAATCATCTTTTTGGTTTCTTGTAGATACTCTGGCATAAATAACAATCTGACGATTATCGTTTTCAATATTTATGCCCTTAAACTGAAGATATTGATCATAAGTATAATAACGCCTATCAGTTGGAGTTCGATTTGCTTTTAGAATCCCCTCTCTATCCCAGCGTTGTAACGTTTTGACAGAGACACCCAATAATTCAGCAAAATCTTTTGGTTTGTAATTAGTGATATTAGATATGTTCATAACAATATCCTCCGTGGGTATATTTTAACACATTTAATTACTATTGACAATGATTTTGATTACTTAAAGTTTGCTCCTTTTTTATTTCCCGCAATGAAAACCTTTCGGTAAAAGATCCCTGTCTGTCACGCGTTTTCCCAAAATGCTCACTACTTTTTTGCACCTATTCGATCTTCCCTTTTTATCTGCAAAAAAGCTTCTGCCGGAGGGCAGTGCAGTAATATTGCTGTCATTTTTTATCTTTTTGTTGCTTTCCTTATGCACTTTACTCATTCATCATAATCTCCGCCTCCGTTTTTCACTATACAAAAAGCTTGCGTATATGTATAAAAAAGTGCTATCATCATCTTACAATAACTCAAACCAGAAATGAGGTCAGAAATGCTGGAAAATTATGTTGCCCTATCTATAATGAATATGTTAGCCATGCTGCTATTAGCTTTTGTCGTCGGCAGAAATAACCTTCTGGACCGTAACATGAAACGTTTTTTTTCCACTGCCATTTTTTGCACGATACTTGTCATCCTTGCGGAAACCGGAACCTCTGTTTTTGGACGGCCCATTGCCTCTTTTAGCCTCCCTCATATGTTTTTTAATGTGATCGGCTTTTCCCTTTCTCCATTTATTACCATTTCTCTTGCATTTGTTCTTAACCATAAAAATTACAGAAATATACTTTACCTGTTCCTTCCGGCTGTCATCAACATGCTTTTGACTGTACTCTCGCCAAAATTCGGTCTGATATTTTCCATTTCTCAGCAAAATGAATATTTCCGCGGACCTTGTTTTTTTGTTTATGTTGCCGCTTATATCTGGAGCATGACCATACTTTTTAAAGAAACCTTATACATCGCCAAGCGTTATCAAAACAAAGATTGCTTTGCACTGCTATTGCTGTTTTTGTTCATTCTTGGAGGAACCTCTATACAGGTTCTGTTTCCATCCATCCATACAACCTGGTCCTGCGTTTCCTTATCCCTCATCCTTTATTATGCGTTTTTTTGTGAGTTGAAAGAGAAGCACGATATCCTGACCGGTCTGTTTAACCGCCGCGCCTATGAATATAAAATCCAGCATCTGGAGTCCCTGGGTTATGGGGCGATTATATTCTTTGATGTGGATGATTTCAAAAAAATCAATGACCAATTTGGGCACCAGTATGGAGACCAGTGTCTCAGCACGATTGCCGGTTTGATACTGAAGTCTTTTTCAACCATCGGATTTTGTTACAGGATCGGCGGCGACGAATTTGGTGTATTATCTGATAAAGCAGATGAAATTGATATTTTAAATGCAATCAGCCTTTTTATAAATAATTTAAATTCCAGCCGGGAGCAGGACTGCAATCTTCCTCTGGTTTCTATGGGATACAGCATTTATCATAAATCTGAGGGCAGCATAGAGCAAGCGATTTCAAAAGCGGATGCCCAGTTATATCGATACAAAAAATTGCACAAACAAGAAACAAAAGAACCGGGCAAAACCAATTGTAACTTTTCCCGCCCTTTGACAGAAAGGACACCACATTGATTACCAAACGCGACCTTTATGAAATCCACTCTGAAAAGATCTGCCCCTACACAGGCATGGCTTCTCCGGAATTTGCCCCGCTTTCCGCCGGGATCAGCTACCGCGATCCTTATTACCACATCCGGCGCTTCAACGGAGATCATTATGTGTTTGAATGCGTGCTGCAGGGAACCGGCTATGTGGAATTTAATGGCACCTTAACCAGGCTCACGGCAGGGGATGCCTACATTCTGCATCCCTGTACGTTTCATCATTATTATTCCGACCATAATGATCCCTGGGTAAAGATCTGGTTCAACGGTCAGGGAAACCTGGTCAGTCATCTGCTCAGTGATTATCAGCTCGGCTTCAACTGCTGCGTCCGGAATTTCTGGAAAAGCGATTACCTGATGCAGATCCTTCAGAAGCTGGAAAAAGAGCCCTCGCTCAACAAAAACGAGCTGGCCCTTTTACTCCATCAGCATATCATTCAGTTTTCCGAGCAGCTAAACGGACTGCAGACCGATACCTCTGCCCCCCAGATCATGAAAACCTACATCGAGCAGAATCTGACTACACCGCTCAACATCGCAGATATCGCTGCACAGGTACATCTTTCCAATTCCCGTGCGATTCATCTGTTTAAAGAAACCTTTCATATGACGCCCTATCATTATTACTTGTCCCGAAAGCTGGCAATTGCACAGGATCTTCTGCGCTCTACGGAAATGTCCATTCAGGAAATATCCGACCTGCTGAGCTTCCCGGATTACCGACACTTCACCAGCCTCTTTAAGCGCTGGACCGGCGTGACGCCCAGCTGGTTTCGAAATGACTTGTCCACGCGCGACGATTATGTCAAGCCGCTTCCCCCTACGTAAACAGGCGAACGCCCTGTCATTCCATCACAAAATCCACATGCAAGCACTCTGACAGCGGATGTTCTACCACAAGCTCTGCCACATCGCTGTCCGGTGCTGCGCCTGCTGTCCCGAATACCTTCGCCTCCTTTGATTTCAAGATTCTCTCGAAAGTCTGTTTTCTCCCATTGATCAACACCTGTTTTACCCGTTCTCCCAAAAGCTCATGACACCGGATCCGCAATATCCGCCTTTTACCTGCAAACCTGCCCGCAAAGTCTCCCTCCGCGTTTGAAATGCTAAGTCCATATGCCTTTTGATTTCCATCATAGGAGGTATGATAATAGGTCTTGCGATATTTTCCGTTTTTGTACGCATCCGTCTCACGGTCATCCTCATACAGAAATCCGTCTTGCAAACATTCTTTACAGGGATAATAATCCATCGTCAAAAGCTCCCAGTTCTGCTCCATGACACAGGCAGTATCCTCCGCCAGGATCAAAACCGCTCCCAGCCGAATATAAAGTTCCAGCTGCTCTGACTGATTTTTCAGCTTCCTGCAGCGTTTTCCCTGATATACCTTTCCTGTCCACGGATACAGCCACAATCCCTCCGGCAGGTAAATTTCAGACTTTTCTTTTTCCGGCACAACAAGCAGATCTCCGATCATAAACTCCTGCAAATATAGCAGCACCTTTTTATCCTGGGGATATTCCCAGTCCAGGCGGCGGCAGATCGGCATGCCGTTCTCCCAGCTTTCATACACGTTTCTGTACAGCATCGGCAACAGACTGCCGTTTCCTGGTTTTCGAAGCATCTGTTTTAAATTTGTCTGTCTCTGACACTCCGTCATTTCCAGATAATCCAGATAGGGCAATTCTTTTTTTCTGTCCTGAAAATATCTCTCAGTGTTCTCCAGGATCTCTGTATACAATCCATTGGCAGGTGTTTCTGCCTCACTTTTTCCATCTGATGCCGCTTTGAGTAATCTCAGTGGCTGCTTCAAACAAGGCTCGATTTTTTGATCCTCCAATACAGCCTCCCGAAGCATATCTGCCCTTCCGGTCAGACAGACATACGCTTCCCGGAGCTTTCTTGCATCTTTTTTGCACACCAGAAGATAAAGATCCTCAGCATCCCATTGCAGGATATATTTTTTCTTTTCAGAAGTGCTGCAGTTTTTTTCCGGCAGCAAAATCCTTGGTACGTCCAATAGCGGATAAATCCACGGAGTCTGTGCCGGAGCCGGAAGCTTTCCGTTTATTTTTACTCTTTCGTACTGATAAACGCATTTGCCCTCTCTAAAAATCTGAAGCCCCCTCAGTCCTTCTTTCGGATTCGACAAAACAAGAAGAAGGTCTCCCAGCAAAAACCGCTGCGGACGGCTGTGTTCCTGAGCTGCCTCTTCTCTTACCACCAGGCTTTGCTGCCTGCCCTGATTTTCCCGGGATCTGCTTTGACTTTCCGGCAGTCTCTTTCCTGCCTTTTCAAACGCTCCCCTGTTCGGAATCCAAAGCGTATTCCGATCCGTGAAATATGCCCCATATCTGACTTCCAGCCGAAGTACCTCTTCTGACAAAAACTGAATCCGCACATTATCATAGATCAACTCACGCATATCATCCTCCCGCAGTCTGCTTTTCGATGCACAGACTTCACCCTTTGCATCCTGTCTTTATTATAAAGAGGAGCAACGCGGTTTTCGAGGAAGATTAGGCGCATATATGTGTAAAAAAGTGGTATTTCGGAGAAAGCCCAATCACAGATCTTGGAACTACATCACGTACATTCATTGTTCCATCAACCACGCCCGCTCTTTTTCTTTTTCCTCCAGCGCTGCCGCGTAGCCTTTGATAATCTTCTGCAGTTTCTGCACGCTGTTAATGCTGCCGCTCTTTCCCTCCGGCTGATCCAGCCAGTGCTTCTGCTGTTGGGGCGTGTAAATATTTTCCCGGGTGTTTTCCCCGATTTCCAGCCAAACCCCCTGGACACGCACCGCGTTGTTCTCAGCGTCCAGGTATTCGTCCATTTGTATCAGCGGATGTGTTTCGAAAACCGTAATTTCCCCACAACAACTTCTGCCAGCGGCATTGTCCACACCCGTCCCGGCATCTCCTGCTCTATATGTCCGCTTCACCGTCACGCCATTTTCCGTCAGCCCAACTTCCAGCCACTCCGTTCCTTCCGGACGATGCCAGATCTTATCCAGAATGAGATCGATCGGTTTTAAAATCAAAAAGGTCAGGATAATCGCAATCGTACTGGAAATTTCCCCGATTCCATCGTTCTGGCAAATGATCTGAAACCAGATCGGATCACTTTCACGAATCAGCCACACTCTTCCGACAACCCAAAGCACAGTCAGCAGGTCGATTCCAATTGTTACTGCAGCCATTGGCATCAGAACTTTTTCTTTTTTGATGCCCCATTCTGCGTACTTTTTTCTCTGTTCTTCCGTAAATCGTATCGGTAGTTCATATTTTTCGTACATACCGTTTCTCCAATCCCGTATTCTGTACTGTCAGCTGTTCCTGTGTCTCCCGCCCGTTGTCCGCATAATCGCCACATAAACCAACGCCTACGCCTGCTTTTTCTCCACGCGCTTTTCGCACCACGCCTGCAGTCCACATTCACTGCATTTCGCTTTTCTTGCGGTACAAATGCTCCTGCCGTGATAAATCAGTTGAAAATTGATCCGGTTCCAGTGATCTTTTGGAAGCACCCGCATCAGCTCCTGTTCCGTCTCAACCGGATTTTTGCCATTCGCCCAGCCGAGCCGATGCGAAATCCGAAACACATGCGTGTCCACAGTCACGCCCGGAATTCCATATGCATCCGCCAGAAAGAGTGTTGCAGTCTTTCTTCCGACTCCCGCCAGCTTTACCAGCTCTTCGATCGTCGTCGGCACTTCGCCGCCATATTGTTCTGCAAGCTGCATACAACAGGATTTAACATGCTTTGCCTTACTTTTATACAAGCCAACCGACTTGATTTCTTCCCCGATTTCCTCTTCTGTCGCCTGCGCGATCTCCTGCACGGTTGGAAAACGACCATACAGCTTCGGAAGGACTTCATCCACCTGCTTATCCGTGCTCTGCGCGCTCAGCATGATCGCAACAAGCAGCTGCCAGTGCTCCTGATGAAAAAATCCCTCTTTCTCCACACCGTAGGTCTGATCCAACCAGTCCAGTTCTTCCCGCAGATGCGGTACTTTTGCTATTTTATCCATTTTGTTTTCCTCAGCAGTTCACCCGCTCCCTTCATGATTTCTGACAGTCAGATTTTCATGTGAGCAGGAATCTGCCTGTCAAAAGTTACGAGCAAACTATAATCCGTTCCAGAATCCGCACAACCTCTCGCAATCCCTCTTCATCTTCCGCCGAAAATCTGCCAACCTCCGGGCTGTCAATATCCAGCACACCGATTACCTCTCCGTTTTTGTGCAGTGGAAGCACAATTTCCGACCGGGATGCCGCGTCGCACGCAATATGTCCTGGAAACGCATGCACGTCCTCGACCCGCTGTACGCTGTCCGTCTGCAGCGCTGTCCCGCAGACGCCGTTTCCCTCTGCAATCCGCACGCACGCTGTTTTTCCCTGAAAAGGTCCCAGCCACAGCACATGATTGTCCGTCAGGTAAAAGCCTGCCCAGTTCAGGCGATCCAGCCTTTCATATAAAAGCGCTGCCGCATTTGCAAGGTTGCTGACCATCGGCCACTCTGCATCCACCAGCGCCGCCAACTGCTCTGTCAGCTCCTGATATTGTTGTGTCATATCACATCTCCCCATTCCGCAGGTGTTTTGCGTTTCTCAAATATTGTACATGTCAATTTTGAAAAAATCCATGTATCTTTTTTTCTATAACTCCATCATCCAACTTAGCAAACATTCTACAAGACTTTCCAATACCCATTCCGTTTTCCATTCATACGAACTATCTTTTCTTCTTTCACTAATTTTTTTATAATCCGTTGAACAGTACTTACAGAAGCACCTACATCTTCCGCTAATTCTTTCTGTTTAATTCTTGGCGAATATAGTATTTTCTTTATTACTTTTATTTCCATTTCTGTTCTGCCAGAATTCAAAACCTCATTCAAAACTTCATTCAAAACTTCATTTTTTTCGTTCAAAACTTCATTCTTAAAGTTAAGATTTTTCAGGATAACTCTAAATTCCGTTGCATTTGAATAAAAAACAGGCTTTTTGTCTTCCGTATAGTTCGGTTCTACTTCATATGCCTGCATAATCTTTTTAAAACCGCTTCCTCTTCGTTCCATATAATCAAGTCGACTAAAAATATCTGCAACCACTGGATTTCTGCGCTTTGATGGAACGTTACCAATATCCCTGTCCTGAATAAGCGTCCCATCATACATTCCACCGGGGGAATATATTTCCAAACGGTCATCAAAAATATCAATATGAACTTCGCTTCCCATATCTAAATAATCACGATGTACTAATCCATTCACTAATCCTTCAAAAATACTTCTCTCTGGATATTCCGGATATTCTACTCTCCGATCAGACTCTTTTTTCCACATTTTCTTTGAATTTCTTCGCGCAAAATTCATGCCCTCTTCCAAAAGCAGAATAAGACTGCCTGTATATTCTTCATCATCCAGTGCATCAATAACTCCTGATGCTTTGTCAATACCATTCCATCTGGTGCAAAATAATCTCGAACAATAAACAGGAGATTCATCCGCAAACAAAGCTCCTGCATTCGTTAACATACCATTCCTGTCAATAATACCAAATGATTCAAAATCTTTGATTTCCATACTTTTCTTCGTCTGTTTATAATATGCTGCCTTTAACTTGGAAAAAGAATAATCATCAAAATTATAATCCGTAACGAGACTATCATAAGTTCTGTTCTTTCCCCGTAAAACCAGTCTCTTTAAATCCATCGCAGCCGCAATTACACTTTCATTACCGATTCGAACAAAAGCCGTATAATTACCTTCTCCTACATAATAGTAAGGAGTCTCATCGCCCCGATATACCTCCAGCGTTATAATCTTCTTGCCATCTATTTCGTGTGCTTTTAGCAGAACTTCTGGAATTGGATCCATTTTTGTCTTTATCTGCTCACTAATAACTTCCATAGCTTTCTTTGCATCGTCAACTCCCACCACAGAATCATTATCGGCAATGCCAAAAATTAGCACACCACCAACGCCATTAGCAAAAGCACTTACACTTTTCAGCCAACTTTTCGGCTTTTTTATCTCCAGCATCGCTTTTTTGTCATATTCGGTTGCTTCACCGATCAGTTGTTCTAATTTCATAAACACCCCTTATAAATATTTTACCTTTTACAAGTGCCCAACACTACTTCTAATTATTTTATCATAGGGCTATTTACAAGTAAACTTTACCATTCTATCGTTCCTTTAATATGTGCGATAAAATATATTCAAAAAGGCAAAAATCAGTATTATCTACTAATTTTTGCCTCTTGTTCCTTCTTTGCCTTAGCTATTTCGGGTTCTGCTGCTTTTATTCTCAGTCGTCGTATCCGTTCGGATTCATCGACTGCCATCTCCAGGAATCCTCGCACATCTCTTTGATGCCGTATTCCGCCTTCCAGCCAAGCTCTCTTTCTGCCTTGCTCGCATCGGAGTAGCAGGTTGCGATATCGCCTGCACGGCGGGGCTTGATCACATACGGGATTTTCACGCCGGTAGCAGCCTCGAAGTTTTTCACGATATCCAGCACACTGTAGCCGTGTCCGGTTCCCAGGTTGTAAATGTTTAAACCGGAATGATCCTCCAGCTTCTTGAGGGCTTTTACATGGCCTTTTGCAAGGTCAACGACATGGATGTAATCTCTGACGCCGGTTCCGTCCGGAGTATCGTAATCGTCGCCAAAAACACCCAGCTCTTTCAGCTTGCCAACTGCAACCTGTGTGATGTAAGGCATCAGATTGTTCGGAATACCGTTTGGATTCTCACCGATCAGACCGCTCTTGTGAGCACCGATCGGGTTGAAATAACGCAGCAGAACAACGTTCCATTCCGGATCTGCTTTCTGGATATCTGTCAGAACCTGTTCCAACATGGATTTCGTCCAGCCGTAAGGGTTTGTGCACTGTCCCTTCGGGCACTCCTCGGTGATCGGGATCATCGCAGGATCTCCGTACACGGTTGCAGAAGAGGAAAAGATGATATTCTTCACATTGTGCTTGCGCATTACATCAACCAGGGTCAGCGTGCCTGCAATATTGTTTTCATAGTATTCCCAAGGCTTCTGTACGGATTCGCCGACTGCCTTTAAGCCCGCGAAATGAATGCAGGAATCGATTTTTTCTTTTGCAAAAACTTCATTCAGGCCTTCTCTGTCGAGAATGTCCACTTTGTAAAAAGGAACCTTCTTTCCTGTGATCTTTTCTACACGTTCCAGGGATTTCTCACTGGAATTTGCCAGATTATCTACTACAACGACATCATATCCGGCATTCTGTAATTCAATAACGGTATGACTGCCGATAAATCCGGCGCCGCCTGTAACTAAAATTGCCATGTTTCGTTTCCTCCATTCTTTTGCTGACTTTTCTTATTGTTTTACCACAGAACATCAGGATAAACACCGGCATCCTTTAACTTCTGGATCGACTCCATCACAAACGGTTTATCTTCCTTATAGGTAACGCCAAACCATTTGTCAGCAGAATGAAGCACCTCAACGGTTGCTTTTCCAGCCTTTAACAGCTTATCTACCTCGATCGGCAAAAAGCACTCGGATTTGAGCGGATTCTTCTCCACTTCTTCTGCAAAGAAACGATCTACTGCATTCTGCAGCTCGTTGATAATGCTGGGAGAAAATGCCCACATGTTCATGGAAACCGGAGTCTTTAATCCTACCGGAATCCAGGTCTTACCATCATCCTCTGTGTATGCCGCGCCGTCCTCGGTCTTCACGATCTTGGTACGCTCTGCGATCTCCTGCAGATAGCCGTTCTCGTCGGTTACGCAGATACCTCTTGCAACGGAACCGTTATCCGTCAAAGTGTTGCCCAGCTGATAGCCAACCATCGCGTAACGATATTTTTCATCGTCGTGATGTGTGGTCAGGAAACGGTACAGCTCTTCAAAAGCGCTTCTTCCATAATAGTCATCCGCATTGATCACTGCGAAAGGCTCATTCACTACGCCCTTGCAGCACAGGATTGCATGTGCGGTTCCCCAGGGCTTTACGCGGCCTTCCGGAATCTGAAATCCTTCCGGAACCTTCGTCAGCTCCTGGAATACATACTCTACAGGAATATGTTTGCTGACTGCATTGCCGATGCACTCTCTGAAATCCTGCTCATGCTCTCTTTTAATAATGAAAACGACCTTGCCGAATCCCGCTCTGACCGCATCATAGATCGAGAAATCAATAATCTTATGCCCCTTGTCATCTACAGGATCAATCTGTTTTAAGCCGCCGTAACGGCTTCCCATTCCTGCTGCCAGAATTACTAATGTCGGTTTTTCCATTTGTTCCCTCCTATTGTAACATAAGCCCCCGCAGCTGCAATTCTTCCATGTTGCAAAGACCTGTCAAAATGTTATACGGCTGTTTGAGTGATATTTGCACGAAAAGCCGCTTCTTATGCTCATTATATCGTGAGTCCGCGCTGACGCGCTTTATCGCCTGCTGCGCAGGCTGCTCATTCTCTAATGGCACAAGAAAAACAAATGCCGCCTTCGGCGTCGCTTGTTTTTCTTCTGTGCTCATTATATCATGCTGTATCTCAAACTGCAAACCGGTAACACTGGTGTTTCTCCATACGTTATAAAATCCCGTTACAGAACCACCGTTTTTCCTGCCGTCGGCTTTACGACTTTGATCTGCGGATATTCCTCATCCATCAGCTTTTTAAACTGTCTCGTATCGACATGCTCCGATACCGGCGGGAATGCGTCGTCAAAATGATCCAGCAAAATCCGCTTGGGCTGCAGCCGCTCTACGACCTCCAGCGCTACTGCTTCCAGAAATTCGCTTCCCTGGAACGGCAGAATCAGAAGATCGGCTCCCTGCGGGTATTCCTGATCCTCCTGCAGTCCGAGACTTCCCATCACCTGCACGCGTTTGCCCTCCGCATGCACCTCGTACATCAGCGTCTGTCCGCCCTCCGGAAATTTCGGATTCAAATATGCAAGTGCCAGCGCATTTCTGAAATACTGCAAAAATCTGCGGGAAAACAACTTCTGAAATACCTGACTTTTTCCAGGCTTCGCATGCTTTCCTTCCATTACAAGAATCCGTACGTCCCCGAGTCGGATCACGTCGCCCGGTCTCACCTTTACTACGTTGCTGGTGTTCTCCACCATATCGGAAAGCGTCTCTGCCGCCACTTCTCCGCAGTAAACGGTCGCCTCCGCATCGCTTTCCGGATCCAGAAATTCCGGAACCTCCATCAGATGATCCAGATGCCCGTGGGTCACACAGATCGTCTGATCCTGTAAAAAGTCATCCAGACAGTTCGGATTTTCCCCACCGACCAGCTGTACAAACGGGTCGAATAAAACTGTCTCACCGTCCGCTTCCAGACGAATTGCTGCCGTACCAAGCCAGGTAATTTTCACTTTCTGCTCCATTTCCGCAGGATTTTCCTGCTCTATCTAAACAATAGAATGCACAATCCTCATGCACCCTCTCTACCAACTGCAAGCCGTGCCGCTTCCATCTGACATCGGATTTGCGTTTCCAGCTCTGTTGCTGCGCGTTTGCCCTTTTTATCGGTCGGAATGTCCACCGGCTCTAAAATAATCAGCTCCATTCCGTCCCTTTTTCGTCTGCCGCTTTTGGAAAAACGCGGATAAAACCGCAGCAGGCACGGAATCATCGGCTTCCGGAACCAGCACGCGATCTGAAACGCGCCCGTCTGAAACTCCCGGAGCGTCCGACAGCCGCTGATCAGCTCTCCCTCCGGGTAAACCTGCAGCATCTGACCTTCATCCAGTCCCTGTTTCATGCGTTTTAAAACCGGGCGCCATCCATCCAGCTTTGCAGGCAGCCCAATTCCGCCCATCAGACGCACAATCGCGCCTGCGACCGGCATGTGCAGATTAGATTCCAGCGATAAAAACTGCATCGTATAGTCCTGAAACACGCATGCCAGCATCACGCAGTCCAGCTTGTGAACATGATTGCAGACGCTGATACATCCGTTCTCCATCTTTTCCTCCGGTATCCTGCCGACCACCCGAAATCCGTACAACAGCCGGAACACCGGCGGAAAAATGTGCAGGATCAGCCACTTTACGAGCCGGTACAACGGACGTTTGGAGTCAAACACTCCGACCAGGGTGCTGTCTATGGTGCCGCTTTTTGATCCTGTACGGTCTTTCGCCAAAATCATCCCTGTGCTGCCTCCATTCCATTTATCCCAAGGTCTCCGCAATCTCTTCCGCAAACATCTGCTCTGCTTTCCGAATGCTGTTTTTCAGACGATACTGGTTGGCGCTCTCCGCATAGACACGTGCCATCTGATGCCGTGCTGTTGCATGCTCATACCACCAGTCAATCCGCTCCGCCAGATCGTCTACGTTGCCCGCTTCGAATAAACTCCTGTGATCGAGGGCAAACTGCGGGGTAGCTGAAAGCGGCGAATCCGCGATGACCGGAACCAGCCCGGACGCAACCGCTTCCAGGCAGGCGATCGCCTCGATTTCGACGTCCGCCGCATGGACGTACAAATCGCTCATCGCCATCAGTTCGCACAGTCGCTCCGTATCAAAAAATCCCATGATCGGAGGATAGCGCAGCGACCTTCCCTGCCAGCGCAGGCTGCGCTCCTTCGGTCCCTGTCCCGCCAAAATCAGCTGAATCCTGTGGGAATGTGCAGATCGTTTTACCGCTTCTATTAAAACATCCTGCCGTTTTTCTTCTGAATAACGTCCAATCATCAAAATGACGAATTTATGCGCCAGCTCCGGCTCCTTTTGGCGCACGCGCGGATAAAATTCATCCGATACGCCGTTCGATATAATATGAAGCTTTGCCTGATAGCCGTGTTCCTTTAACTGCCCCGCGATAAACGGGCTCGGGCAGTGGATATGCGTAAATTCATTATAAAAATCATCTCGGAACCATTCATACAAAAGCTCATTGGCCTTTTTATTTTTCCCAAGATGAATCGTCGATGTAATGTTTTCCGGCTGCACATGGAACGCCGCTGTCACCGGTTTGCCCATTTCCTTTGCAATCCGCAGTCCGACACGGGAAAGCGCAAAGGGCATCATAAAATGCACCACGTCCGCCCATGCGATCGCCTGCTCCAGCACGCTGCGGTTCGGTTTCGCAAACACCATGCCCTGACTTCTGATAATAGAATCCGCAACCGGCAGAAAATGGATCTCCGGCATCGGATATTTGCCTCTCGCAGGTTTTCCCGTCGCTGCAACCCGAACCTCGTTTCCATCCGCCGCCAGCGCCTGGGCAAACCGACGCGCACTGATCGTTGTTCCGTTATTTCCCTGATCGAACTGGTCAATTACCAACAGGATTTTCATATCCTACTCCATTCCGCAGACTTCTCTAAAGCCTGCCCCTCACATTTTTCCGTTCTTTCCACTCATTTCTGCGCACGCTTTTTGCGCATGCCGAGTTTGTGTCAAGTGCGCGCAGACACAAATCGCGTGATTGAAAAATTTTATTTTTCAATCTTACTCCGCGGTACTTTCCGTCTCCGGCATCGTTGTTTCGATGACGAAAAATCTGCTGCCGGTCATACTGCGGAACAGATCCGGCGTAGAAGCCGCCCCGGTATACCACTGTCCATCGTAATAAATATCGTTTTCATAAACACCGATCTTCAATTCTCTTCCATCCTGAAAAGTGAATACATAGCAGGTATCCGGCTCATGCTCCTGTGTCGTCTTAAACCGTCTCGAAAGGACACCTGCCACTTCCGCCGCACGTACGATATTGTCCTGATCCGTAAAAGCCTGCTCTGCCCCGTTTTGTGTCACAACGACAGATACAAGATCTGTACGCCTGTCCAGTGTCGTCGCCAGCGGTCTTCCCTGCATAATGAAAAAAGCAAGCAGCACTACAGCAACACTGATCACTGTCGGACGTATAAAATGCCATGTCCTTTTCCACTTTGGTTCTTCCTGCATCTTCTGATTCATAGATTCCTCCGTCTCCGCCGCATATCCGGCGTGTTTTGATCCCGCCTCATGAACAATTACAGATATTGTATCAATTGTAGCATAAAAGCGCAAACATTAGAATGCGCTTCGTGGCTCCCTGCGGACAGATTCTCACGCGAGCATGGAATCTGTCCACAGGGAGCCACGAATAAACTGTAAAAAAAAAGAATGTGCCTTGGCACATTCTCGCGCCGAGGCGCGGTTGCTTCGGCAACCATCTACCCCTGCGCCGAGTGCGCATCCTAAGCGGAGCGTTTTTTTCGTATGGAAACGAAGTTTCCTATACAATAAAAAAGCGCCCTTCTGCCTGAAGGGGGGGAGGGTGGCAGAAGGGCTCTAAAGGGGGGTATAGTATATAAAAAAGAGGGGGTACGCTTAATATAACATTAAGCTTTATCGATTGGCTTTTTTCGCTCTCGCCTTTCGATGATTCCATTTTATCTTTTTTCTGAGATTTGTCAACATGCCCCAAACCCGCATAAAATCAAGGGTTTTTGTCACTTTTTCAATTTGCTTTCGCTTCTTTTTATCCGATTTTATAAAAAATATCCATGAATTGTGAACACTTTTTTCCATAAGGGATCGTTCTCACATTCTTTTGCACAAAAACTTTTTTCTATTTTCCAAAACTTTGTAATAATTTATTTTTGAGATGCCAGAGTCAAAAGTTCTAAGCCTCCATGGGCTCACGGATGGGATTCTCCCATCCGCACCCGTTAAATTCTGCTTTACCTCATTATAAAAAACCAGCTGCCATTGGGGGATGGCAGCTGGTCAAAAAAGGGGGGGGTATAAAAAAGAGGGGAAATAAGCAATTTTTACGCTACTGCGAATTTCTGAATCGCATCTACGAATTCAGCGTTTTCACCATGGCAGTTTACGGTAAGAATCTTGGCAAGACCAAGACTGATAATTCCAAGAATGGATTTTGCATCCACAATGGTGGAATCATACTGAATATCTACATCAAAGTCGCATTTTTCTGCTGCCCTTACGAACTCCCGGACATCAGCCGTCGCATTCAAACGGATTTTCATTTTATTCATGTTATCCACGCCGATATCTCCTTCCGAACAGTTTCCAAATTTTATTCAGCAGCTTTCGCTGTTGTTGGTTTTATTTTATGCAGTTTTGGCAATTTGTCAACACGTCCGTTTTTCTCCTGTTCTGAGCCATTTTTGTGAAAAAAGAAATGTTTTTGTCCTGTTTTTTCCTATCTTTTGTCTCTTTTTCTCTATCATGAGCCGAAATATGAGAATTCTGTGAAATCGTTCTCATATTTCTTTTTGCAATTTGTCCCCATTTCTGCAAAAATTTTGTCAAATATTCTTTTCTCCTTCTCCCTTTTTTCTTTTTTTCCCTTGTGCTACACTAACTACAGACCAAAACTGCTCTCAGAAAGGACTTGAAACTATGGTAAAAATAATTTCCGACAGTACCTGTGACCTCACCCCGGATCTGCTTTCCAAATATGATATCGATATTCTGCCGCTTCATATCCTGCTTGGAGAGAAGGAATATAAAGACGGAAAAGATATTACTCCGGATCAAATCTATTCCTGGTCAGATGCTAATAAAACAACACCCAAAACCTCTGCACCCGCTCTTTCTGAAACCATCGATCTATTCCGCCCTTATGTGGAGGAAGGACGCAATATTGTCTGTTTCTCGATCTCTAACAGTATGTCCTCTTCCGGCAATGTTATGCAGCTTGCGGCAGAAGAACTGGACGCGCAGGATCTGATCACGGTGATCGACTCTGCAAATCTATCCACCGGCATCGGTCTTCTGGTCATAGAAGCCGCTATTCTGGCACAAAACAACAAAACAGCGGCAGAAATCTCTGTCGCTGTAGAAAGTTTAAAACCGTATGTCCGTGCCAGCTTTGTCGTTGACACACTCACTTATCTGCATCGCGGAGGACGCTGCAGCGCCATCGCCGCCATGGCAGGAGGTCTTTTAAAGCTCCACCCCCAGATCATCGTAGAGCACGGTGCCATGAAACCGACAAAAAAATACCGGGGCAAAATGGATTCCGTTATCCTTTCCTATGTGAAAGATATGGAGCCTGCTTTAAAGCATGCGCGTCCGGATCGCGTGTTTATCACACATTCCGGCTGTGAGCCAACCATTATAAATGCGGTCCGCTCCTATCTCGAAGGTCTCGGAATCTTCCGTGAAATCCTCGAAACCCGGGCAGGCGGCGTAATTTCCAGCCACTGCGGTCCCGGAACCCTCGGCGTTTTATTCATCGAATCCTGATCTGCCTGTCCTTTTTGTCAGCTGAGTTTACATACCTCCTGTCAAAGAGGGCAGGCATTTTCCTGTCAGAAATCAGATCAGGCAATACGCAACTGCCGCCAGCACTGTCTGAAGAATCAGGAAGCGCACAACAACCTGGGTATCCGACCAGCCAAGATTCTTACGCACATGATCATGCAGCGGTGTTCTCGTCTTTTTCAGAATGGAAATCTTCAAAAAGCGCTTGAGCGCTATCTTCACAAGCCCGATTCCGCCGTCCACAATCATTACCGCAGCCAGCAGAATATAGATAAACGGATGCGTGGATTTCAGCGCGATAACCGCGATATAAAATCCAAGGGCCCTGGAACCTGCATCACCCATCAGCATGCTGCTGGGTGAGCTGTTAAAGTACAGATAAGCAAACAAAACCGAAAGGAACAAAAAGTTCGCCATCGCGTATTTCTGCAGAATGGGCGCAAACAGCACACCAAACGCCAGAAGTGTCACACTGCAAAGACTCGCGCACAGACCATCCACGCCGTCCGTACAGTTCGTCACGTTGACCGAAACCCAGATCAAAATCACGCCGAGAATCAGAAACAGCGCCTTCGGAATCACGATTTCATCCGCGCCGAAACAGATCGTCGTGGAGTTAAAATTCATATAAGTTAAAACCGCTACGACAGAAATGACGAGGTCGATCAGTCCTTTCTTGTATTCGTTCCATGGCGTCTTCGAAGCGTCATCCAGATATCCGCTGATCATCATTGCAAACAGTAAAATCCCATAGATCACATACTCCACGTCAAGCGGAAGAAATAACACGCTGCTGATTAAAAAGCACAGCACAAAAATGAAACCAACCCCGCGCAGCTTTCCTTTCGACAGGCTTCCATTTACGGCAAACGCCCGCCCCTGATCACTGGGCAAAAAGGAAAACGGATGCTCCAGTAAAAAAAAGGTCAGAATAAACGTCACGATCATTCCGATCATCAGGATATGATTCGTGCTCAGATAATGTTCCAGAATCGAATACATAACTTCTTTCTCCCATCGACTTATTTGCAGGCATCCGCCCTCGTCGGAAGCCCTACTCCGATAGTATACGGCGATCCCATCAGGATTTCAATCTTTATTCCAGTGCTTCCTGCATACACGTTATCCGATCCAGTGCATCATCGTCGCCAGAAGCTGCGGTACCTCCACGGGCTTGCCCATGTGAGCGTCCATTCCGGCACGCAGCGCCCGTTCACTGTCCTCCGCAAACACGTTCGCCGTCAGCGCGATGATGGGCAGGTGCTTTCGTTTCAGCTTCTTTTCATACTGACGAATCTGTCTGGCTGCCTCGTAGCCGTCCATTTCCGGCATCTGCACGTCCATAAATACAAGATCGAAATAATCCTCCGGGTTGTTCTGTACCAGACGTACCGCTTCTGTTCCATTGACCGCCTCTTCGATGGAAATTCCGGTTTCACGAATTAACTCCTTTAAAATCTCCCGGTTCAGTTCGTTGTCCTCTGCAAGCAGCAGACGGTTTTGCTCAAATCTGCCCCGGCATTCGTCCAGCCTCCAGACTTTTCCGCGCTCCTCTGTTACAGCTGCTTCCGCTTTTTTTAACCGCAGCAGCACCTCGAACGTCGTGCCTTCTTCCTCTTTGCTGTCTACCCGGATATCGCCACCCATCATTTCGACAAATGCCTTCGTAATGCTCATGCCAAGTCCGGTTCCTTCGAATTTGCCGTCCGCAACCTTCTGTTCCCGCGCAAATGGCTCGAATAACTTTTCCAGGAATTCTTTACTCATACCGATTCCGTTATCCTGCACGACAAACCGATATATCTGGTCGCTTCCGATCTCCTCCCGCTTTTCCGCGAGAAAACGGATTGTCCCGCCCTCCGGCGTATATTTGACGGCGTTCGACGCCAGATTTAACAAAATCTCCAGAATCCTGGTCGCGTCCCCGTAAACCGACTCTTCCGGCAGACGGTCCATATCCACCTGCAGCGTCATCTTCTTTTTCTCGATATTGTCCTGTAAAAGCATCAGCACATTGTCCACAACACTATGTATGAGGATCGGTTTTTCGATAAGTTCCATTCTGCCGCTTTCGATCTTGGACATATTCAGCACTTCGTTAATCAATTTCAAAAGATGCCCGGACGCCTGCTCGATTTTTCCAAGGCAGTCCATCACCCGCTCCGGTTCCCCGATATTTTCCGAAGCGATCCGCGTCATCCCCATAATCGCGTTCATCGGCGTGCGGATATCGTGGGACATATTCGATAAAAAAATACTCTTTGCACGGTTGGCACGCTCCGCCTGCTCCTGGGCAAACTCCATCGCCTCTTTTAACTGCTCCTGCTGCTTTTTGACTGTATCAATATCCCGGACGCTTAAAACGACAACCTGGGGCGAGCCGTTTTTTTCCTCCGCCATCACAAACTGCAGACGCATCCAACGGTAATGGTCCTTTATCCAAACCCGGATTTCCAGTTCGAAGCTTCCGTCCATGGACATCAGACGTTCCCCGAGCACGCCATAATCCCTCAGGCGCTTTACCTGCTGCAGATCGTCCGGATGCACACACTGGTTCACAATACTGTCCGCAAATTCCTGAAAGGTTCCCTCCTGCAGTCCCTCCAACACCGGATCGTCGATATGATGCACCAGATACACATGATCCTCGTCCAGACAGATTCGCGCCAGAAGAATGGTGGATTTCGCAAGGGACGCCAACACCTGACGCTGTCCGCGATTTTCCTCCTGAATATTTGCCAGAAGCATATTTGCCGTTCCCGCCTGCTCCTGATGAAGCAGCTCCGCTTCCGCAAAGGCTCCCGCCCCTACGTTCGGTTTCTTTTCCACACGCCCTCCGACAAAATCATGATAGGCGCTGTAATAAACTGCCATTCTGCCGCCGCTGCACAGATAACTCAGCTCTCCCCGAAGTCCATCGTCATTCAAGATCATCTCCACCAGCTGCGGCTGATACAGATAGCCTGCGCCCAGCTTTAATTCCTCCCAGAACGCCTCTATCTTCCGGTTCTGACGGTACACACGTCCGATCTCGTCCGTCGCCGCCTCCATCCGGTCACAAATCCGAAACAGGTCGATCATAAACCGCGCAGACGATGCCGTATGGTCGAAATTCGCCGGGTAGCCGTGCTTTCCGTCATAGGATTTATGATGCCCAAGCGCAACATCACACAGCTCCGGGTCGAAATTCAGCTTTTTGAGCATCTCATAGCCTTCTCTGGAATGCTCCCGCAGAAGCTCCATTTCCTCCGGCTCCAGCCGCCTGTTCTGCAAAAGAATCAGCTCGAGGTAATTTAATTTTCCGATATCATAAAAGAGCGCCGTATCCGAAACAAATTTTTCAAACTCGCCGCGCTTTTCCAGCACTTCGACGACATTTGCCGTGTTGCGCATTCCTACCAGGAGTTCCGGTTTTTCATCCATAACATGACGCAGAAGTACCAGTGCCAGACGCTCCACCAAAATCGAATGCATCAGCGATATCTCATCCCGGTTTATCAGCATGTTCAGAAAATAATAGGCGTCCACGCGTTTCGTCCCCAATGTTCGAAACAGCTCCATCAGGGCGCTTCGAACTGTGCCGTTGACAAAGGTTGCCCTATCGTTTCGCGGAAGCTTTTCTACAAATTCCGTAAAACGCGGCAAAATGAACTGTCCAACCTTTTCCAGAAGCTCTGTATGCTCTGCAAGCCCCGGCGTCCCCGCCAGATTGACCAGATGGTACATGTTGATCTGATAGCCGCGGCTGTCCACAATCGCAGTCGTTTCATCCCCGAAATCATTTCTGGTTGCTTCAAAATATTCCATCATTTTATGGAGATATTCTTCCAGACCGATTTTTTCCAGATAGACTTTCGCTTTCCAGTAATTGCAATAAATCTCGTCCTGAATCCCGCAGGCAACCTCCAGACTGTCCTCGCCCTTTCCGGGATGCGCCTGAAGGCTCTCCTTCAGGGCGTCCTGATACAGACCATCCAGCAGCCTACAGCAGCGCTCCAGCATCTCCGGAATCATGTCGTTTCGTTGGTCGCAGCCGCAGATCCAGTTGCCGAATACATCATAAAGCAGCTCTTCCTTCAACCCGTCCAGATCGTATTTGTCCCCGTCCATGCTGCGCACAACCGGATTGTCATAGGCTACAATCGCCTCATCCGCCGCCCGGATAATATCGTACTGATGCCTGTAGCTCGTCTCCTGCTCTTTTTCGTAGCACTGTCTGCCATTTACTAAAATCACGGCGTAATTATAGAAAGCAAATAACACCCGCCTGCGGACATTCCAGTCCTCAATCTCGGCATAATGCGCCAGCTGTTTCCGTTCCACATCAAAACACGCCGCCGCGTCCTCGTAATCCTTCTGCATGCTAAACTGGCTGTAAAAATTTCCCAGCACATGCACCGTGATCAGCAGACTGTCCCTGTCGTTTTCCTTTTCAAAAAAGCGCCGCAGCAGCTTTCCCGTCCGGATGCACACCAACCGGTCGCAGACGCCCTGTTCCCCCAGATCAACCAGTCCCTTTAAAAATTCCGCCGCCAGTTCCTTTGTCAGCCTGCTCTCCTGTTCCAGAAACGGACGCAGATACAGGTTCAAAAGCGCCTCGTTCTCCACATAAATCTGCCGGAGCCCTCTGGATTTTGCCCGCAGGTTCTCCATCCAGACTTCCTGATCCTCCGCATCTAAAACTGCTTCGTTGAGCGCTTCCTCCCGTTCCAGATTTCTTTTATATTGTTCAAAAAATTCTACGATGTTGGATCTGGTTATCATCCACATTCCTTTCCAAAACTGTTTTCTTCTTTCTTCCCATTCTCTTCCCTGACTTCTTCCTTAATCTCCCAGTGAATCAGGAAGGTCAATGCGGCGCGCAGACCGATAATACCGGCAACTGTCAGGATTTCTTTCCATTCCCGCACAATAACCGTCTTTAAAATTTCGCTGCAGAGCTTAAATTCCAGCCCGACCGCCAGCCCCTGCGCCAGCGTAATTTTCATTTCCGGCTTTCTGCGCACATAATTCCAGAACCCTTTTGCCCCGGAAATAATAATGACAACAACTCCGATAAATTCAAAGCACAGAATCGCAATCTCTACAATGTGCTGCATCACAAGCTCCATCATTTCTATCATACTGTCCCACATAACATCCTCCGTTCTGCAATCGCTATTGCGACATTGCGTCTCTCCTTTTGTGATAGTTCCATGATAACCCGATCCACCTGTTTTCACAAGAAAAAAACTGCAGCGCCTGACCGGAACCTCGCTCGTCTCCGTCTACGCTGCAGTATCTCTTTTGGCACGCTGTTCTATTGTTCGATAAAGCGTCCAATTTCGTCCAGATCTGCGGATACCAGAACCCGCTTGAAGTCTTCTTTTTCCGAAAATCCGACTTCCACCATCTCCTCAAAAATCTTCTTCAATGCCTGATAATAGCCGTCGGTATCAAACAGCACGCACGCCTTGTTTTCGATTCCAAGCCGCGCCAGGCAGATGACCTCTGAGATCTCATCCAGCGTTCCCGGTCCTCCCGGCAGCGCCACATAAGCGTCCGCAAGCTCGATCATTTTCTGCTTGCGCTCCGCCATATCCTTTGTCTCGATGCACTCTGTCAGCCCCGGATGGCGCCGTTCCTGAATCAGCTTCACATCGGGAATCACGCCAATGACCTTGCCGCCGCCTGCTAAAACCGCGTCCGCTGTCGCGCCCATCAGTCCCGTGCGGGAGCCGCCGTAAACAAGGGTATGCCCGTTTTGGGCGATCCAGCTGCCGAGTGCTTTTGCACCTTCCGTAAAGGAAGGGCGGTTGCCCGACGCTGAGCCGCAATATACTGCAATATTCATATCTGTCTCCATTTCTGCCGCGCTGCCCGGCTGCGCATTCCGTCATAATCTGACAGCACTGCCTGTTTTCAATCGCTCCGTGCATCCCGTCATGCCGGCACTATTTTTCTTCTGTAATCTCTTTATAAAATGCCACTGCACCGGCAATATCCGCCTCATCCGGGTGTCCCTTTGCAAGACCGCCCATCAGTTTAAACGGCCCGAACGTATCGTAGCCCTTGCAGCCATATTTTCCCAGAAGGACGCTGTTTTTGGCTGTCAGCGCTTTTTCGATCGAAGTATAATCCGCTTTGCCTCCGTAGGTGCTGATAAAAAAGGTCTGCTTATTCTGGGGCATATTGACTGCCGCAAAATTCAGTACCGCCTGATGAAATTTCGAATAGTAAATGCCGGATGCAAATCCGATCCTGTCGTATCGGTTCAAATCCTTTTCCGGAACCTTTACCGCATCAATCAGATCCACCTCATATGCCGCCGCGATTGCGTCCAGCAGCTTCTTCGTATTCCCATGATGAGTGGATGCGTACACAATTGCTGTTTTCATGATCTGTCTCCTGCCTTTTTGCTTACGCTCTGTTTTTTATTATACTTCCCGACAGACCGGAAATCAATGGACGATTTTGTACGCCGTCTGCTTGTCTTTTCCCAATGCACAGCGTAAAATGAAGCCAACGAACTTATCCTGACAAAATGCGAGGTATTCTTTCATGGGCTGTAAAAATATTTTACTCATCACAAGTGACCAACAGCATTACAACACGATCGGCATCAACAATCCGGAGATTGAAACGCCAAACCTCGACCGTCTGGCAAGGCAGGGCATGCTTTTTTCCCGCGCATACTGCCCCAATCCGACCTGCACGCCGACCCGTGCTTCCCTGATTACAGGGCTTTATCCTTCCCAGCACGGCGCGTGGACGCTCGGCACCAAGCTGCCCGAATGCGTTCCGACGATCGGCGATTATTTAAATAAAGAAGGCTACGAAACTGCCCTGATCGGCAAGGCGCATTTCCAGCCAATCAACTCCACCGAAGAATATCCCTCCCTGGAATCCGAGCCGCTTTTACAGGATCTGGATTTCTGGAAAGATTTCCACGGTCCATTCTATGGTTTTAATCATATAGAGCTTGCCCGAAATCACACGAATGAATTTCTCGTCGGTCAGCATTACGCGCTCTGGATGGAAGAAAAGGGCTGTAAAAACTGGCGCGATTACTTTACCGCCCCGACCGGAACAATGGATCCTGCGCAAAAATATCACTGGGATCTCCCGGAAGAATATCACTACGACGCCTGGATCGCGGAACGCAGCTGTGCAATGCTGGATCAGTATAAAAAAGACGGTAAACCGTTCTTTTTATGGTCGAGCTTTTTCGATCCGCATCCCGACTATCTTGCTCCGTCCCCATGGGACACCATGTATCAGGGCAGAAAACTTACCCTTCCGTCTGTCGTGCCCGGCGAGCATGAAAACAGCCCCCGCCAGCACCAGCTGACCCAGCAGGAGCATCCCGACTTTTCTTCCTATAAAGAAAGCGGCTATTTGATGCACGGCATGCACAGCCATGTCCGCACCGACCGCAATCCCCGCCGCGATATGGAAGTTTACTACGGTATGATTTCCCTGATGGACAAATATATCGGCAAAATCCTCGACCACCTCGACGTGCTCGGACTCACAGAGGATACACTCGTTGTCTTTACGACCGACCACGGTAATCTGTTCGGTCAGCACGGTCTTTATGCAAAAGGACCTTTCCTCTATGAAGACCTGCTGCGCGTCCCGCTGATCGCACGCTGCCCCGGCATGATCGCGCCCGGCACAACGACGGACTCCCTGCAGTCGCTCGTCGATATCACTCCAACTTTTCTGGACTGCCTCGGTCTGCCCATTCCGTACCACATGACCGGCATCAGCGAAAAGCCCGTTTGGGACGGCTCCGTCGATACGCTGCGCAGCTGCATTCTTGCCGAGCATCATCATGAACCGACGACAATCCAGGAACGTGCCTATGTCGATTCCCGCTATAAGCTCGTTGTCTATCAGGAAGACGGCACCGGAGAGCTTTATGACCTCGAGGAAGACCCGCAGGAGCTCAATAACCTCTGGGCGCAGCCTCAGTACGCCGACTTGAAAAACGACCTTCTTTTAAAATATATCCGGGCAGACTTATCCCGCGAAAGCAAATCGATGCCGCGGATTGCAAATGCGTGAGCGACATCCGATTTTTCTATTGCTATTTCCAATATAGAGTGTTAGAATGCCCGTATAAGCAGATTGTACGCTTTTCTTCGACAAATTATCGTACAATCTGCCGTAACAAAACACGATAGAGGCGCGGACTTCATCAGTACCGTGCAGGAGAACGCTCAGGACAGCTGCCTGCATAAGAAAGGGGATTCCGCCGAAGGGATTTATCCGTCCGGGATGCTTCCCTGGGCTGCATCAGAATATGCTGCAGACTGTCACAATTATGTGGAGCGCTATCTGATATTGCCAAAAAGAGGAAAAAGACCGTAGATGTGGCAAGATTAGCGCCGCATCTACGTTTTTTTGTAAAGGAGAAAGATTATGAAACCATTCAAACTGCCTGCAAGGCTCTGGCAAACTCTTCTGCTCGTTCTGACCGCAGCTGCATTCAGCCCACTGTCTGTTTTCGCAGCAGAAGCAGAGGAAGAAGCTTACACTCCGTCCGTTTATGCAACCGCATGGGCGCTGCTGCCTCCCATCATCGCGATTGGTCTTGCGCTGATCACAAAAGAAGTTTATAGTTCCTTATTTTTAGGAATTGTAATGGGAGGTTTGTTATACTCCGGTTTTTCCTTTGAAGGAACGACCATGCATGTTCTCGAAGACGGATTTATCAGTGTGCTGTCCGACAGCTATAACGTCGGCATCCTGATCTTTTTGGTTATCCTCGGCACAATGGTCAGCCTGATGAACCGTGCCGGCGGCTCCGCTGCGTTCGGCCGCTGGGCCCAGAAAAAAATCAAAACAAGAGTCGGTGCACAGCTTTCTGCCATTGCCCTCGGCATTTTAATTTTTATTGATGACTATTTCAACTGCCTGACTGTCGGCAGCGTTATGCGCCCCGTCACAGACAGCCATAAGGTATCCCGCGCAAAGCTGTCTTACCTGATCGACGCAACCGCAGCACCGATCTGCATCATCGCGCCGATTTCTTCCTGGGCCGCTGCAGTCAGCGGCTTTGTAGAAGGCGAAGACGGTTTCTCCATCTTTGTCCGCGCAATTCCTTATAACTATTATGCACTGTTCACCATCGCCATGATGATTCTGATTACCGTATGGAACTTTGATTACGGCCCGATGGCAAAATATGAGACAAATGCTTTAAAGGGCGATCTGTTCTCCGACAGCAAGGAAGAAAAAGACACCCAGCGGACCTTTGAGAACCCCAATGGCCGTGTGCTCGACCTCATTCTACCGGTTCTCGTGCTGATCGTCTGCTGTGTCCTCGGTATGCTGTATTCCGGCGGCTTCTTCTCCGGCGTCGATTTCGTTTCCGCATTCGCTGGCAGCGATGCTTCCGTTGGACTTGCCCTCGGCAGTATTTTTGCCCTGCTGCTCACGATTCTTTACTACTGCCTGCGCCGGATTATGAGCTTCCGGGAATACTGCGACTGTCTGCCTTACGGTTTCAAGGCCATGGTTCCCGCAATCCTGATCCTGACCTTTGCCTGGACCTTAAAGGCCATGACCGACAGCCTCGGCGCTGCGGATTTTGTTGCCGGTACCATCAGCCAGGCAGCTGGAAACCTGATGGCGCTCCTGCCTGCCATCATCTTCCTGATCGGTGCGTTCCTTGCCTTTGCCACCGGAACCAGCTGGGGAACCTTTGGTATCCTGATCCCGATCGTTGTTGCAGTGTTCCAGAACACCGACCCGCAGCTGATGATTATCTCCATCTCCGCCTGCATGGCCGGCGCTGTCTGCGGCGACCACTGCTCCCCTATCTCCGATACGACGATCATGGCTTCCGCCGGTGCACAGTGTGAGCATGTCACCCATGTCACCACGCAGCTGCCCTACGTCATCACCGTTGCAGCTGTTTCCTTCGTCACCTACCTGATCGCCGGATTCGTCCGCAATGCCCTGATTATGCTCGTGATCGGCTTTGCACTGATGGTTGCAACGCTGTATGTGATCAAGCAGATCGCGGGAAATAAGCAAACCGCGTAAGTTAAGAAAAGCATGCAGCGGAGGATTTTGGGTCCGCCGCTGTGCGGGCGCGAAAGTTGTTCGCATCAAAAAACTGGCGCGCTGTCAGTGGATTCCAATGGTTTCCACCGGCAGCACGCCAGTTTTATTTTTTATCTTTTCTTATCCTATGAAAAGTCACAGTCAGCCTATCAGATATTCAGCAGGTCGCTATATACCTTCAGTGCACCGTCTGTCTCATGGGCCAGTACGCGTTTTGCCAGAACCTTACCCAGCTGTACGCCTTCCTGATCGAAGCTGTTTACATTCCATGCAAAGCCCTGGAACATAACCTTATTTTCAAAATGTGCAAGCAGTGCACCCAGAGTCTTAGGGGTCAGCTGGTCGCCGATGATAATGCTGGAAGGACGTCCGCCTTCGAAATTCTTATTGCGGTTATCATCTGCCTTACCGCAGGCAAATGCAACGATCTGTGCAGCCACGTTTGCGCACAGCTTCTGCTGGCTGGTGCTGCCCTGAATGACAACGTCCGTGCCGATCTGGCTGTCCTTAAATCCGATAAACTGCAGCGGAACGATATCGGTTCCCTGATGCAGCAGCTGATAGAAGGAATGCTGTCCGTTGGTTCCGGGCTCACCGAAGATCAGCGGTCCTGTCACATAGTCAATCGGCTCGCCAAAGCGGTTGACGGATTTACCATTGGATTCCATATCCATCTGCTGTAAATGTGCAGGGAAACGGCTCAGTGCCTGGGAATAGGGCAATACAGCTGTTGCAGGATAGCCCAGCACGTTGCGCTCATATACACCGATCAGTGCATCCAGCATTTCCGGGTTCTCCAGCAGGTTCTTGTTGGTCGCTCTGCGGTCAACCTCTGCTGCGCCCTCCAGAAACTGTGCGAATACTTCCGGTCCGAATGCCAGAGATAATACTGCACCGCCAACTGCAGAGGTGGAAGAATACCGTCCGCCGATAAAATCATCCATGAAAAATGCTGCAAGGTAATCCTCACTCTTTGCCAGAGGAGAAGTCTCACTGGTAACTGCGATCATATGCTTCGATGCATCAAGTCCTGCCTTTGCCAGCGCATCCTTTACAAAGGATTCGTTGGTCAGAGTTTCCAGTGTCGTACCGGATTTGGAAACCAGCACGAACAGGGAATGCTCTACATCGATGGAATTTAAAACTGCAGCCGCATCATCCGGGTCAACGTTGCTGATGAATTTTGCTTCCATCTTGAATGCACCGTTTTTCTTTGCCCAGTTCTCCATTGCAAGATACATGGCACGGGGGCCTAAGTCACTTCCGCCGATACCGATCTGTACAACTGTTGTAAACTTCTCGCCTGCAGCGTTAGTGATTTCACCGGCATGTACCTGATTGGCAAACTCTGCGATCCGCTTCTGCTGTGTTACATAAAATTCGCGCTTATCTACGCCGTCTGCCTCGACCTTGCCGCCCAGCTGTCCACGTGTCAGCTGATGCAGAACCAGACGCTTCTCTCCTGTATTGATGACTGCACCATTGTACAATGACTCATATTTTTCTACCAGCTGAGCCTCTTTGGCAAGCTTGTCCAGAATTGCGAGCACATTGTCATCGACTGCTTTTGCCGCATAATTAAAAGTCAGCCCATCCACGATGGGGGTGCTGTAGGTTTTTACACGCTCTGCGCCATTTTCTCCGGACATCACTTCCGCCAGATTGATACGCTCTGCTTTTTCCAGCTCCTGATAAGAAGCCAGTGTATCCAAATTGTTCCAGTTCAGCATAACAGATTCCTCCTCATGCAATTTTATTTTTCAGGTTTCCTTGTTATAATTCTGACAACTCGTTTTTGATTATACTATTCTGCGTTTCAAAATTCAACAAAAAAACCTAATGTATTTTAAGGAATCTAACATTTGGCACTCTCATAAACAATAGTTCCCACGAAAAAAATGATGTCGGGTTCCCCAAATTTTCCTGATAGAAAAGAAGGATTTCATGAAGTTCCTTTTTCGATAAGGACTGTTATTCAGTGCTGAACGTTTTCTACAGAGCGTTCCGCAGTTTGCAGTTTTTTCAGACGGTTGACCAGCTTATGATCCGGATTATGCCGGACTCTGCATTCCTTATCGAGCATCATTACCGCTTCATCGCCATCGGCGCATGGGGGCCATTCGATCCCGGAAATTTCCGGTTTTCCAGTCCTTGCAAAGCTTACCCATGCCTGACTGATCTGCTCCTGCAGCCGATTTGTTTCCTCCCCGCAATTGCACACCGGAACCTTATCGATGTTATGAAAAGCGAAGGGGATTTCCGAACAGTGCCATGCAATTTTTCCATCGAACATCGGAAATTCATAGGTAAACTGAAAGGAATAAATCTTGCTGTCCGGACACTTTACCCGCTCTTTGATGAACCGGATTGTCGGTTCCCGAAAGATGGTATCCACTGACAGAAGATCCATCGGCGCTTTATCCGGGTAGATTTTCAGGAATTCATCTATCAGCTCAATTCCTTCTTCTCCCAATGCATCGCTTACTTTTTCTTCCACTTCTTTTCTGGTAAATTCGTATTTTCCGGAAATCGCCGGTCCGAAATCAAATTCTCCAAGCACAGTGCCGATCAGCAGCGGAATTTTTTTCGTTTCTTCCCGAAATCCATGTTTGATCGCATCTCCGAAATAACTTTGATTTTTGTGCGGATGATTTCCGACATATTCGCCTTTTTGTGCAACCTTCGGTGCTGCATTTTCATAAGCCTGCGCAAGCTGATCGTAAGGAAGGGTTTCCAATTGATCGACATCTTTTTCTTCCAGACCCAGCTCTGCAAGCATTGCTCCGATAATCTCTCTTCCGTTCCCGTCTTCTGCATCGCCGAGAAGATCCGGATCTAATACACCGCTTTCAATAATTCCCTTATGAAACAAACCATCCGCTTCCGGCATTTGTAAAAGTGACCAGACCTTTACCCCGCCGCCGGACTGGCCAAACAGGGTTACATTTTCCGGATCTCCGCCAAACCCCTCAATATTATCCCGGATCCATTCCAGGGCTGCGATCAGATCCAGATTTCCTGCATTCGCAGAATCCTTGTATTTTTCTCCAAAGGGAGACAAATCCAGATATCCCAGCACATTCAGCCTGTGATTCACCGATACGACAACAACATCTCCGGCTCTGCTTAAATTTTCTCCGTCATAAGCGAGCTGTTCGATGGAAGATCCCGCTGAAAATCCACCACCGTGCAGCCATACCATAACCGGACGTTTCCTGCCATCCCGAATGGACGGCGTCCAGATATTTAAGTTCTGGCAATCCTCTTTTTCCGGCCAGTACATATGCGGAACCATCATTTCTCCATTTCCGCCCGGCTGTTCCGGATGCAAAAGCGGGCTCACATAGCCATAGGACTGTACATCTTTGACTCCGTCCCAGGGCTTTACCCGTTCCGGTTTCCGGAAGCGCTGTGCATGCGCATACGGAATTCCTTTAAAAATACAGGTTCCATTCCATTCATATCCCCGCAGTGCCCCCTCTTTTGTCTGCACGACCGGATAGTCTTCCTGATAAATAAATTTGTTCATGTGCGTTCTCTCCTCTTTCGTATTTTTTAACTATTCCATCCCACTGTCGTAAACAATAGAATGCACGCTCTGCGAGCATTCTATTGTCATGAATCAAAAAACGGCAGGTGATATCCTTTTTCAGAAACATCAGCCTGCCGGATTCTCTTTTATTGTACCATAGGAAATCCCGCCACAAAATAGCAAATACTGCCCGGTTATACATTATCTTTGATAATGCCCTTTAAAATTTCTGCGGATTTTTTCAGCGCCAGGAGCTCGGTTTCGCTCAGCTCGATCGGCACAACCGTTTCAATTCCGTTTGCATCCACCACTGCCGGAATGCTGAGTACCACATCGTAGAGACCGTATTCCCCGGTCATCAGGCTTGATACCGGCATGATCGACTTCTCATCCCGCACAATCGCTGAGCAGATTCTGACCACCGCCATTGCAATGCCGTAGTAGGTTGCGTGTTTTTTGGAAATAATTTCATATGCGCTGTTTTTCACATGATCGAAGATCTTCTTCATCGAATCTTCGTGGTTAAAATGTCCGCGCAACTCGCAAAAATCTCTGATCTTCAGTCCGCCGACACGGGCATCGCTCCATGCTGCCAGTTCACTGTCCCCATGCTCGCCGATGATATAGGCATGCACGCTTCTGCTGTCCACATCCAGATGCTCCCCAAGCTCATACCGGAATCTTCCGGTATCCAGAACGGTTCCGGAGCCGATGACGCGGTTCGCGGGATAGCCCGATTCCTTCAGCGCAATATAGGTCAGGATGTCCACCGGGTTGGAAACGATCAGTAAAATGCCTTCAAAATCCCGCTTTTTGATCTCACCGACAATCGACCGCATGATCTTTGCATTTTTCTGGATCAGATCCAGCCGTGTTTCCTCCGGCTTCTGGTTCGCGCCCGCTGTGATCACAATGATGGCTGCATCCGAAACGTCGTCATAGGTTCCTGCATATATTTTCATCGGGCTTGCAAATGCCATCCCATGACTGATATCCAGAGCCTCTCCCTCTGCACGGTTCTGATCCGCATCGATCAGCACCATCTCGGAAAACAGCTTGCTCTGCATCAGAGCAAACGCAGAAGAGGAACCTACGAAGCCGCATCCTACCATTGCTACTTTTCTACTATTTATCGCCATTGATATTTCCTCCTATCTTTCCAACTTTTGCTTTCCTTCCGCTATCTTTCAGCGAACGACCTTTTCAAAATCTGACGCCGGGTGTTTGCAGATCGGACATACATAATCCTCCGGCAGCACTTCCCCGACATACTCATATCCACAAATCTTGCAGCGCCACACAGTCTGACCATTCTCAGTCTTTCCGACTGCTTCCGGCTTCGGCTTGATCTCCTTTAGATAATATTCATAGGTTACAGATGGATCCTTGCTCAAAACATCCATATCCGTGATCTCTCCGATGAACATCGTATGGGAGCCGAGGTCTACCATATGATCTACCTTTGCCGAAATATATGCATTTGTGCCCTCTGTCACATAATAAATTCCATTTTCGCTACGCCTGCAGGCTTCGTATCCCTCAAACTTGTCCACATCCCTGCCGGACTGAAAACCGAACCGTTTAAACAGCTCAAAATCTGCTGCCTGGCTGATGACTGAGACTGTGAATTTCCCCGTGTTCACAATCATATCATGAGTCGCATTCGCCTTATTTATACAGATACTCAGCTGATTCGGCGCAGACGCTGCCTGAATCGCCGTATTGATGATGCAGCCGTTATCCTTTTTTCCTTCTTTCGCGGTTAAAACAAATAATCCATAGCTTAATTTATACATTGCTTCTTTATTCATTTTGATTCCTCCCGTCTTTTTCTTTACTTGTATTATATCCCAATCTTATTCCAGCGTCAATATAATAATAGTAATTATTACTATTATTATTTACAGTGTTTCTCCTTCATCTTTTTCAGATACTGCGCCTTCAGCCGGTTTTCTTCCTCCAGCCGTCGGATTTCCTCCTGCAGATGCTGCACATATTCCCGGGTCAGCTTCACTCCGCCGCGCACTGCCACATCGGAATGCTGCTCCATTTCATCCAGCCACTGCATCAGCGACTTTTCCCTGATATCATTATAGGTATTGTCCGGTCTCGTAAACATGAATTCCTCCTTAAATCCCTGATGCAGAGCCGGATCCTTTATCCGGCATACGGCACATACTCAAAGCAGTCACTGATGGAAACACCGTTAATTCTTCCTTCCCACTCGTCTTCGGAAGGATGCTCCAGCTCAAACTCGCAAATTCGTCCGTCATCCAGCATTGCTTCCGCATATGCTTCGCCATCTGTTTTCAGAAGGACAAAATGCGTTCCGGCAGGGAGCGTCTCTTTCTGTCCGCTGCCGCGTTTTGTATTCGCCTCCCGCACAGACAGCTCCATATCAATGGACGAGGTCAGCTCCACTTTCCAGTCTGTATAAGTGGAAACAATTGTCCACAGCAAATCCTCTGTTTTCGGAATTCCATCTTCCTCTACATGGAATTTCTTGTAAGCCTCATAGGTTCCAAGAATATCAAAGCGTTTGCTCAGCACAAAGCTCTCCGGGTCAAAGGGCTGATTCGGATCAATTCCAAGATAATCTGCTGTTACAAGTCTCAGATCATTTTTCATCAGTTCAAAAATCTGCAGATATTTACCGTCACCTTCTCCCATTGTTTCCAGATACAGCCATGTTTTCCCGTTCTGTGTCCGGATCAGATATCCATAGGCGCTGTAGCCACATCCGCCATAATAATCGGAGTCCATAAACATCTCCGTATCATAGCTGTTGCCGTCGCAGTGAATCACGATAGAGTCCGCATAATCATACTCATCCCGGTCTGCAGAATAGGAAATTTCCTCCTCTGCACCGTCTCCATCCAGATCTACCAGGCACATTTCATCTTCTGCGATCGGAATCGCCCATTGATCCGAATTTTTCTGATATTGCTTCCGGATCAGCTCCGGATATTCTGTAAAGGACAAGCTTACGGCCTGCTCTCCTGACGCATAGGGTGCCAGCACATAAGTATTAAAATAAACGGTAATGCCATCACCTGACAGCGTCCACAACGGCTCCCCGTATTCCTCTTTATCGCCATAGAATACATTTTTTACGGTATCCGGATAATCCTCATAGAAACCGTATTCGTCTTTTCTTTCTTCCAGCTTTGCGCATACCTCTTTATAAAAGGTATCGTAATCGGACACCACATCGGAAAGCTTCAAATCCTCGCCGGATTTTACGTCATAATTACAGGTCTCCTTAAAGCTGTAGGGATGTGCACCTCCCAGCCATTCATTGGTTTCCATATAATAACTCAAAACAAGGGAATCGGCTCTGGTGAAGGTAACATTTCCTTCGATGGAAAGCCCTGTCATTCCCGCTCCCTCATCCCAAAGCTCCCTGTTATCCGAAATTACATTTTTGTAGGCCCCCATCTGACTTTTGTAAGTCTTCCGGTTCCATTCCTCCAGGGAAGCGCAAAGAGCATCATGCCCTTCCTCTATAACCAGGATCTTCGGTATATCAATGCTGATGAGGGTTTCATAGCTGTCCTGATCATATTCTGCCTCATAATCATAATCGACAAGCATTGGCAAAACTGTCGCTGCACCAGTTTCAGCGGCAGCTTCTTCCTGCTCGTCTGCAGGCGTGTTTTCCTGCACGGTTTCCTGCTTGTTTTCCCGTTCTGCCTTGTGTGTCTCTTTTGCTGTCTGCTCTGCAGTTTCCTGTATCGCCGGCTGTTTCTCTGCTGTCTTTTGTCCACAGCCTCCGGCAAAAATTAAGGAAATGCACAATAATACAGAAATAAGCCTTCTCTTTTTCATTTTTCCCCCGTTCTGATGCATCCGCATCGTAAGCTTATAAAAGCTTATCCAAAAATTCGTTTTCACAGTTTCCAGCGCTGCAATACGCTTTTAAGGCAGCCTTTAAGGCTTCATATCTTTGCCTTTTTTCCTCTTTGGCAAAATGTACTTCACGGAACTGCTCCGGATTATTTTCATAATCCAAAGCTTCCTCTCCAAACTGCTCACTGGTCAGGTCAAACCGCCAGTCCCCGATTACATTATAACAATGATAATTCCCGCCCGGGCGCAAAACTCCGTATACCTTTCCTCCAAAAATATCCTGGGCAAGAAAAGCGGTAATGGAGCATTGCCCCAGGGTAGGGTTTTCCCTTGTCCAGTCTTTCCGCATCCGCGGTGCACAGGTATCTGCACACCAGAGCTTTGACAGTGCGTCATACAGCTGTCGCGGGTTATGGATCCCCGGATATTCTTCTGTTATTGCCGGAGCATCTGCATGCTCCCAACCCCAAAATTGATACCTCATAGCCTTATATCTTCCTTTTATATTGTTCTGCTTTCTGCACGATCCGGCATCCGAGATATCCGCACAGGATTCCCAGAAGCGCTCCACCCAGAATATCCGTTGGATAATGTACATACAAATACATTCTGGAAAATGCAATGAAAACTGACAAAACCAGTGCTGCCTTCCACAAGTACTTTTCCCCTGCAAAATAGAGCGCCGATACAGCGGCAAAGGACACTGCAGTATGTCCCGAAGGAAAAGAATAATCTGACGGATACGGAATCAAAAGCCTGACGGCATCATTGATATCGCAGGGACGGATCCTTCTCACCAGATTTTTCAGAAGCAGATTGCAGAGTATTCCGTCCAGGATCAATGCTGCTCCCAGGATCAGACCGGTTTTTCGCGTTTTCGGGATCAGGAGCAAAATAACTGTAAGTACAATCCATATTACACCTCCGTTTCCAAAGCTGGTGATAAACGGCATGAGCACATCCCCTGCCGGGGTTCTGAGGGTTTGAATCCCATCCAGAATCCAAAATTCAAGATTCATGATCCAAAGTCTCCATTCGTTTTGTAAATTGTTTCCAATGTCTTTGTCTATATCATACCATATCAAATGTCCAATCATCCACCCCTGCAGTTACTTTTGGGCAAAACAATCCCGGCAGCGTCAGGACTGCTGTCTGACCACTGCCGGGATTCCTTTGATATCCTTCTATAAAATTTACCGGAAAATCATCTGTGTGAAGTCTGCAAAGCACGGTCTCCACACATTCCAGTCCTATCGGTTTTCAAATACCGGTACCTGTTATATCCGTTTTATTTTGTTTGCAGCCGGGTAAGGATGCTGCTTATATCCATCATCTTTTCGACTGCAGTAAACGCAACGTTCTCTCCATCGTGGATGAGACTCCAGGTTTCTCCATATGCCCTCTTTTCAAGAAGCTCCGAAAGAAGGAAGGTCGAGGTCGCTCTCTTTGTAGCGAAAATAATTCTTCTCACGCCCTGTTTCCTGAGTGCTTCGATGTCCACCATTTTTCCCGTCAGCATGGCAAAATCGGAATCCGTCGCAATTGCCAGCACGTCTTTCTTCTGCGCAGTACAGAAAATCATGTCTTTTCCGTCCTGACCTACTACCTGATAAAAATGTCCTTGTACGGGAGCCTTGTATCCTGTGCTTTTTCCATTTCCCTGTACCGGCTCTGATGCAGATGTCTGCATTCTGTATTCCACAGGTGCTCCGGTTTTACCGGGAGATGACGGCTCCGGCTGAACAAGCGAGCCAAATGTAGTGCTTGTCGGTTCATCCTTTGTCATATCCGCACCGGGTGCGTAATATTCAATTTTACCTGTCGTCAGGTTGGATGTAGCCGGCTCTGTCTCCGCACCGTTAACAGGAATGAATGATCCGGTATCTCCATTATGGCGGCCGCCGTTACCGATTCCTGCGCCTGCTCCATCCCATTCATCTGTCAAGCCGCCTTGTACCTTCAGCGTTGCATCTCCTGAAACGGTGATCTTTTCTCCCTCTTTTCGTAAGCCTCCGCCGATGCCTGCTCCATTGGTGCCGCCGGCAGCTGTAACCTCGCCGCCGGTGATGGTGATGTTTTTGCCATTGCCCTGGTTGCCTCCGCCAATGCCTGCCCCATAATCTCCGCCGGTAGCTGTGACTTTGCCGCCGGCGATGTTGATATCATTGCCGTCTTTATAGTTGCCTCCGCCAATGCCCGCTGCGCCATTGCCGCCGGTAGCTGTGACCTTTCCGCCGGTGATGGTGATATCATTGCCATTGCCATAGTAGCCTCCACCGATGCCCGCTCCATGGCTGCCACCGGTAGCTGTGATCTCGCCGCCGGTGATGGTGATGTTTTTGCCATTGCCTTGGTCGTCTCCGCCAATACCAGCCCCATAATCTCCGCCGGTGGCGATCAGCTTGCCGTTTGCATTTTCATCCGTAAGGGTCAGTTTACCGTCTTGGCTCTTTTCCAGACCGGCATGATACCTACCACTCTTAAGGGTATTTGTGCCATCCAGCTCGATGTTTACATTGCCTTTTCCGCCTGTGGAAACAGCAGCGCCGCTTGTGTCGATATTTACATTGGAGATCGTCACGTTTGCGGTCGCATTCTCGGACGCATTGATCGTGATGGTGTTACTCGTCTCCGCAGAACTATTGCGCTGCGTAATCACAGGAGCCTCATCCGGTACGGCAGAGCCGCTGCCCTGCGTTACCGTCTGTCCGGAATTGTCTGCGTTTACCGTAACGCTGCCATCCTCCAGATACCAGTTGGCGGCATAGGTTGTCATGGGCAGGCTTACGCTCATGACCAGCGCGATTATACTTGCTGTCAGCCTTTTTCTCTTCATTGGGTTTCCTCCCTCTTTTCCTCTGATATCCTTCTATAAAATTTACCGGAAAATCATCTGTGCGAAGTCTGCAAAGCATGGTCTCCACACATTCCAGTCATGTCCTCCATGATAAATTTTTCTGGTTTCCCGGACACCTTTTGTCTGGATAATTTCATCCTCCTCCAGAAACCTCGGAAGAAACCAGTCCTCATCTCCAATGCAGCGGAAAAACGTATGAAAATAGGTATTGAAGGCCGCATCATCCATTGCCTTTAAATAAGACTGCCCGCCTGACTTTGGAACAATTCCGTCATGTTCTTCATCTCCTACTATCCTGTCTCTTAAAAAGCCGGAGAAAATACCAACCTCGCTGAACAGCTCCGGGTGTGCACATATTGTACGGGTTGTCTGTACAGAACCCATGGACAGTCCTGCCATACCTCTTTTTTCCTTGCTTCCGCCAAACTGATATTTTTTCTCTATCATCGGAAGGATTTCCTCTACCAGCATCTGCCCATAAAGCGCACGGTTCAGTTTAAGCTCTCCGTCGATTCGCTGCTTTACCATGCCATTTCCCATAACGATCGCAAAGGGCTTGATTTTTCCTGCCGCGATCAGATTATCCATCAAAAAATTCACTTTCCCTGTGGTTGACCAGGAAATCTCGCTCTCTCCAAATCCGTGCTGCAAATACAGAACCGGAAGCCCTGCAGACGGTACACATGGCGGAAGATATACGATCAGCTTTTCCCAGTTATCAGAAATTTGGGATTTATAAAATTCCCGGGTCAGTGTTCCGTGGGGAACATCCCGAAGCTCAAATAAACCTTCTTCATCCGGCAGCTCAATATAGTTATACGGACGACAGTAGCCATGTGCGATGGGAAGATCCGGGCTAAGAACCTCCTGACCATCTACACAGATCTGCACGTAATTCACAGCCGTGGAAAATGGCAGTTCCAAAATCCACTTTTTCCCTGTTTTCGTAAACGGATAAAGCTTTTCTCCCCACTTCATGGAGAGCTCTTTGGCATTTTCGCAGTCCAACTGCAAAAATGTCTTTCCGTCTTTTCTTATGAGTGTGCCATTTTGCCCCAAAGCTTCCAGCTTCCGCTGTAAAATAATTTCTTCCATTTTGTCTCCCTCTTTTTTTGTCCTATCGGTTTTCAAATACCGGTACCTGTTATATCCGTTTTATTTTGTTTGCAGCCGGGTAAGGATACTGCTTATATCCATCATCTTTTCGACTGCAGTAAACGCAACGTTCTCTCCATCGTGGATGAGGCTCCAGATTTCTCCGTATGCCCTCTTTTCAAGAAGCTCCGAAAGAAGGAAGGTGGAGGTTGCTCTCTTTGTGGCGAAGATAATCCTTCTCACGCCCTGTTTTCTGAGCGCTTCGATGTCTTCCATTTTTCCCGTCAGCATGGCAAAATCGGAATCCGTTGCAATTGCCAGCACGTCTTTCTTCTGCGCAGTACAGAAAATCATGTCTTTTCCGTCCTGACCTACTACCTGATAAAAATGTCCTTGTACGGGAGCCTTGTATCCTGTGCTTTTTCCATTTCCCTGTACCGGCTCTGATGCAAATGTCTGCATTCTGTATTCCACAGGTGCTGCGGTTTCACCGGGAGATGTCGGCTCCGGTACTACCAGCGTTCCGATCGGAAGTTCCATTTCGCTTCCGTCAATCTTGATTATGCAGGTTACCGGATAGCTTCCGGGGGCAACAGGTACAGTTTCGCTGCCATTGTAGAGAACCTTTTCTACGCTGCCCGCGCCGGTTGCTTCTGCCTTAAAAATTCCATTTTCCATCCTGATATCCAGCTCCGTCAGGTTTGTCGGGTTTCCTTCGCTGTCCAGGTGCATATTGACGTACTGCTTCAGTGCTTCTGTGTCACTTCCGTTCAGGCTGTTGATTGTTACGTCCGGTCCAAGGATATAATGTCCCTTACTGCTATTATGGTTGGAGTCTTGCCCGTCACCAATATAGCCGATACGGTTCGAAAGAACATTTCCTGCATCATCTACCATTCCGGTGTTCACAATGGCGTTGCCGACAATGATAATCTTTCCTGTCATATCCCATTCATCCTCTGAACCGATGGCTGCGCCCTGATTTCCGGCGTAGGCAGTGACCTTTGCATGATCCCGAATGATGATGATGCCGTTCATATTCTCACCATCTGAAGAGCCAATTCCGCAGCCTTCATCCGAGCCTGCAGCAATCACAGCAGCATTTCCGCCTATGGTAACTGTCCCGGTAAAATCCCCATCATCTCCAGTGCCGATACCGGAGCCGTCAGAACCATTGTGATCTCCGCCTGCTTTGGCAGTAACCCTTGCGTTTCCATCCATGGTGATACTGCCTGTGAAATTGCCGTCATCTCCGGTGCCGATGCCCGCGCTGCCTTCAGCACCGGTTGCCGAAACCTGTGCATTCCCGCCAATCATAATGTTACCACTTAGGTTACCATCATCGCCGGAGCCAATGCCCGCACCCCTGTCATTACTGGATACTTCAACCTGCGCATTTCCGTCAATGACAATGTTTCCGGACATTTCCCCATTTTCGCCGGTGCCAATGCCTGCTCCGTCTCCGCCGCAGTCCGGTGCTATATTGTCATCTGTTTTTACGGTTGCATCTCCTGTAATATGGATGCTGCCGGACATGTCCTCCTTCTCATGGCTGCCGATTTTGGCATTATGGTTATAGCCAAAAGGCTCATCCTGAATCTCGGCCTTCAGAGAACCGCTTCCGTTTATGGTAACATTGCCATCCGAAACATGCAGTGCAGAGCCGGTTTCAGAGAAGATCTTGTTGTCTCCCTCCAGTGTAATGTTGGCACTGGAACTTCCCTTCACATCAATCGCATCATTGCTGCTTTTGATATTGATATCCTTAATGGTCACATTTGCAGCTGCATTATCAGACGTGGATATCGCAATTGTGTTTCCTGTCTCTACAGAGCTCTCCCGCTGCGTAATCACAGGAGCCTCATCCGGCACAGCCGATCCGCCGCCCTGCGTTACCGTCTGTCCGGAATTGTCTGCGTTTACCGTAACGCTGCCATCCTCCAGATACCAGTTGGCGGCATAGGTTGTCATGGGCAGGCTTACGCTCATGACCAGGGCGATCATACTTGCTGTCAGCTTTTTTCTCTTCATTGGGTTTCCTCCCTCTTTCACCGTCTATTGTTCTGTTGCATTGATTTTAAACTTCGTTTACAGCCGGGTAAGAATACTGCTTATATCCATCTTCTTTTCTACTGCAGTAAACGCAACGTTCTCTCCATCGTGGATGAGGCTCCAGATTTCTCCGTATGCCCTCTTTTCAAGAAGCTCCGAAACAAGGAAGGTCGAGGTTGCTCTCTTTGTAGCGAAAATAATCCTTCTCACGCCCTGTTTTCTGAGCGCTTCGATGTC
>QUKC01000011.1:0-128707 GCA_003481005.1 Firmicutes bacterium TM09-10
GTCAGAAGCCGGTCAAAGCCTTCTGGGAAAGTCTGAATGATGAGCAATAGGAAGAGGTATGGTGAAACAGAATACGACAATCATTTATGAGAATACAGTTGCAGGGACATTCGTCCGCAGAATGAACCGATTCACGGCAGAGGTGCTGATTGACGGAGCACCGCAGATTGTTCATGTGAAAAATACAGGGCGTTTGCAGGAGCTTCTGATGCCGGAAGCAAAGGTAACGCTGCAGAAGACATTGAACCCAAATCGAAAAACGGCATATGATCTGATTTCTGTATACAAACCAAAGTTAAAATGGGTGAATATCGACAGTCTGGCACCGAACGCTTTGATGAAGCAGCAGTTAATGAGTCTGAACTACGAGCTGGTGAAGCCAGAATATACCTATGGGGAATCCAGAATTGATTTTTATATGGAAAGAGACGGGGAAAGATTCCTGACGGAAGTAAAGGGCTGCACGCTGGCAGATGATTTGCATCTGGGAACCGGATTATTTCCGGATGCACCAACGGAGCGAGGCGTGAAGCACTTGCATGAACTGGCAAAAGCAGCAAAGGAAGGCTATCATTGCTCAATTGCCTTTGTGATACAGATGAATGGAATTCATCGGGTAATGCCAAACGAAGCGGCACAGCCGGAGTTTAAGGAAGCACTTGTGAAGGCTGCCAAGGAGGGAGTCCAGATCGTCTGCTACAGCTGCCATGTAGAGGCTGACAGCATAAAAATTACAGGCGTAGTGGAAGATACTTCAAGATTTGTGGAGGCACAGAGGAGGAAGTCGGAATGACTGGAGAAATGATGTGGGAGGCATATTGCCGTACAACGAATACGAATTGCAATATACGGCACGATATATGGAAGTTTTGCGGCGGCGGTGCGGCTGCTGACGAACTTGCGAATCTTGTACTCGCCGGAATAAAGACTGCAACTGCAAGCACAAAACTCGCCTATGAACTGGATGGTGAAAACTTGCCGGAAGTCGGGACATACAGTGTGATTCTTTTTGACAATGAGGAGGCGGCGTGTATCATCCGTGATACAAAAGTATCTGTTGTTCCGTTCAATCAAGTCAGTGCAGACCACGCTTTCAAAGAGGGCGAAGATAACCGCAGCTTGAAAAAATGGCGCGAAGTGCATCGGAGAGCTTTTACTCCAGACTATAAGGCCGTTGGTCTGGATTTCGATGAAAAGGGAGATTGCGTCTTGGAAGAATTTGAAGTGGTGTATCGGTAAAGCAAAATTCAGGTGAACGAAATCGCTGCACGATGGCCCGTCAAGGCTGTGGTGCAGTTTTCTCTTTAACCTAAAAAGAGGTCAGGGGTCAACCCCCCCCTGGTCAAAACCGGTGGCACTGGCATTGAGAGAAGATGCAGATTATCAGAAACGATATTACAAAAATGAGCGTTGACGCAATCGTCAATGCTGCCAACAGTTCTCTTTTGGGCGGTGGTAGTGTGAACGTCTGCATTCATCGTGCATCCGTGGTCAAAAGGGCAGACCGTGCGTCAAACTCAAAAATCGAAATTTATAAAGGAGAATATTGATGAAATTATTTTTATGTTCGCACTTTTCAAGTGTAGGAAGTCTGATAAAGGAAGAAATTGAAAATAAGAAAGTCGCATTTATTCCAACAGCTTCACTGCGTGAAGGCTACACCGGTTATGTCGGCTCGGCTCGAAAATTATTCAAAAAGTTGGGAGCGATCGTAACTGAAATTGATATTTCAACGGAGGCTTATTCAACGATACAGTCTGTTTTTGAAGAAGCAGATGTGATATATTTTACCGGCGGAAATTCTTTCTTTCTTATGGACCAGCTCCGTAAAACGGGAACTGATGGACTGCTGAAAAAGGAATTGGCAAATGGAAAATTGATGATCGGCGAGTCGGCAGGCGCAATTATATGCGCTCCAAGCATCCAATATATCGAGCAAATGGATGAAAAGCCGGAGGACTACTCACAAGAAGATGATGCAGGGATTGATTTGATTGATTTCTATGTTCTTCCGCATTATCTTACAGCACCATTTAAGAAAGTTACCGAGAAAATAATGACTGAGTTTTCGGATTTGAATCTATGCCCAATTAACAACCGTCAGGGAATTGTAATTGATGGTGAAGATTCAAAGGTTATTTGCAAAGACTAATTTGAAAATTCCCGTTTATTGGGAAGTCGCAGAGAACGAAAAATCGGAAGTTTACAGCGAGGTGAAAGATGTTGAATTATGTAGAATATGGAAAAGAAAACAAATATGATGATGATATATTTTTTCAAAAATACAGTCAAATGAGTCGCTCACAGCAGGGACTAGCCGGTGCAGGAGAATGGGAAACATTGAGAAAGCTGCTGCCGGATTTTAAAGATAAGCGTGTGCTTGATTTAGGATGCGGCTATGGATGGCACTGTATTTATGCGATGGAACACGGAGCGTCTTCTGTTGTAGGTGTTGATATTTCTCATAAAATGCTCGAGGTAGCCAAAGAAAAAACACATTTTCCACAGGTTGAATATAAATGCTGTGCTATAGAAGATGTGGAATTCCCAGAGGAGAGTTTTGATGTAATATTAAGTTCACTTGCGTTTCACTATGTAGCAGATTATGAGATTTTAGTAAAAAAGATATATAGAATACTGAAGTCTGGTGGTAAGCTAGTTTTTACGGTTGAACATCCTGTTTTTACTGCCTATGGAACACAAGACTGGTATTATAACGAAAAAGGAGAAATACTGCATTTTCCGGTGGATAATTATTATTATGAGGGTAAACGAACAGCTGTGTTTTTGGGAGAAAAGGTTACAAAATTTCATAGAACACTGACCACATATCTAAATACGCTGCTTTCAAATGGTTTTATAATAAATCATATTGTGGAGCCGCAGCCGCCGGAATACATGATGGATATTCCGGGGATGCAGGATGAAATGCGCCGTCCCATGATGCTGATTGTATCGGCGAACAAAAAAGTGGATAGATAGAACTAAAACACCTATAAGGTATAAATGGAGGTAATTTATGTTTTAAAGAAAAAATTATTATAGAGATGAAAGAAGTATTCAAAGAAATTCCTTTTGGCATAGAGTATACTCTCAAAGTTTTGAAAAATGCAGAAGATATAATGAAAGGAGAAAATATCGGAGAGGAAGAAAAAGAATTCATCAGTATTATTGCTATACTACATGATATTGGTGCGGTTGAAGTACAAAAAAAATACGGTTCTATTGATGGTGTCTATCAAGAAAAGGAAGGACCAGAAGTAGCGAAAGAAATATTAAAAAAAGTAGGCTATAACAAAAATATTGATAGAATATGATTACTTCCTATTAGGAACACTGTAAATACAAGGCTTTTCGGAGCCTACAAACCAGAAAAAATAATATTTGATCTATCACATTACGCAAAAAGCCGTCCGGCATGAAAAACGGGCGGCTTTTTTGCGTGGATAGACGGAAAGGAGGCGCAAAAATAACTACAAAATTTTAGCGTTCAAATTTGTGCAACTTTAACGAAAAGGAGGATCGTAAATGGCCGATGAAAAATTGAATACTGGCCCTGCGGAGAATATTTCCCCGGAGGCTGCCGAGCCTATCACCACACCCGAACAGGCCGCAGCGTCTGAGCCCCAGCAGGAACAGACCGGGCCTGCCATACCTGAGTCCGGCGATGTGGTTGTGTCCTTTGACAAAATCAATGAACTTATGGCGGAAAAGAGGCAGAACGCCCGCGCCGAAGTCGAAAAGTCGGAAACCCCCGAAACGCCAGAGGCGGCAGCCCCCGGAGAAACACCGCAGCCCGCCAATACGGAGGAACCGAAAAAGCCGCGCCGTGGCCGTCCGCCGAAAGCGGAAAAGGCTGCGACTGAAAATCAGAAAGCGGAGAAATCGGCTGGGGCTCGCAAGGGCCGCCCACCCAAGGCGGATAAGGCGGCCCCTGACAAGCCCAAGCCGTCCAAACGAGACAAAGTGTCCCGAAGCGATGGAAAGGCCCCGGATGCCAAGGAGCCCATTAAGCCCGCACAGGATACGGCACTGAAGGAAACTGCTGCTGTGGAACAGACGGCTCCCGAGCCGACTACACCGCCCCGCCCGGTTGAGGAAGGCAAGCTGGTTTATCTGAAACTTTCCGAGGTTCATCCGTTTCACACATTCCGTCCGCACCCCTTTAAGGTACGGGACGATGCGAAGATGCAGGAAATCGTTGCTTCTATCCGCGTAAACGGTGTAATGGTTCCCGGTCTTGCCCGCCCGGAGAAAGATGGAAACGGCTATGAAATTGTAGCGGGCCATCGCCGTACCCACGGCAGTGAGCTGGCTGGACTGGAGGAAATGCCCTTTATCGTCCGTGAAATGACCGACCACGAAGCGGTACAGGCCATGAAGGACAGCAACAAGCAGCGTGACGGGATGCTCCCCAGCGAATTGGCCGCGCTGCTGGAACTCGAGGTTGAGGACATCAAGCATCAGGGCGGGCGGCTGAAAGGTGTTGCGGAAGGCGATGTCGGGAAACGCTCGGTTGAGATTGTAGGCGAGGCGCATGAAATGAACTATAAAAAGGTCATGCGCTACTTGCGGCTCAACTCCCTTGTGCCGGAGCTTCTGGATAAGGTAGACGATAAAAAGATGGGCTTCATGCCTGCCGTGGAGCTTTCCTACATCAAACCGAAAAATCAGAGGCTTATTGCTGTTTCCATTGACGGGGAGCAGGCTTCGCCCTCGCTGGCCCAGGCCAAACGGCTCCGGGAGCTGGATAAGGAAGGCAAGCTCAACGGCGATGTCATTGACGGTATCTTATCAGAACAGAAAAAGGAGGATCGAGGCGTGATTATTTCTACTGCGGAACTGGAAAAGTATTTTGGCAAGGAGGTCACTCCCGCCAAAATGAAAGAACAGATTATGTCCCTGCTGGATGACTGGAAAGAAAAACAGCCGCCGGAGCTGGCAAAAGCCCCGAAAAAGCAGGAACTTGACAAGTAACAACTTCGAGACACTTTGTCCCGAGGGCCCCGCCCTCGCGCAGAGGCTCTGGTGGTATATATCCCCCGTCGCCGCCTGTTTTTTAGTACAGCCGGGAGTGGGCCGTCAAGGGTGCAGCGCACCGCCGTTTTCGGCGGCTCGCCCTTGACGGTCTGCCCCGGCTGTGCTATTTCCCCGGCAAGCGGCGGGGGTATATCCTCCAGAGCCGCCCCCTTTCCCAAGACTGGGAAAGGGCGTGGGGTTTGGGTTGAACTTTCTTATTAAAATATCGGAGGTATGAACGATGAAACGACCCCTTGCTTATATCACCGCTGCATGGCTCGGCGGCGATAGCGAAAACGCAGAACTGGCGGCGCAGTATTGCCGCACCGTGTATGAGGCAGGCTTTTCTCCTATTTGCCCGCCCCTGTACTTGCCCCTGTTTCTCAATGATGCTGTTCCCGAGGAGCATAAAAGCGGCATCGACATGAGCCGTGACCTGCTCCGCCGTTCTCATGTGCTGGTTGTTTGCGGGCACAGTATGACCGAAGCCATGAAAAATGATATTGCCGTGGCCCAGCGGCTGGGAATTACGGCAACAACCCTTGAGGGCATCCTGACCGTCAAGGGACAGGGCCGCCGCTAATGGCAACCCTGTTTGAAGCCTACGTTACCAACGCGGGGAAGTACAGCGAGGGCCAGCTTGTGGGTGAAACACTGAAATTTCCCACAACCGCCCAGGAGGTGGAGGCTCTCTTGAAACGGATCGGCGTGGATGGCGTCCGCTATCAGGAAATTTTTATTACCTCTTTCGATGGGGATGTGCTGGGGCTCTATGACCATTTGAGCGAGTATGAAAATCTGGATGAGCTTAATCATCTGGCCTGCCTGCTTTCCGAGCTTACCTCATCGGAGCTGGAAACACTGGAGGCCGTCCTCGACAGCGGCGATCACTGTTCTTCGGTGCGGGACATCATCAATCTGACACAAAATCTGGACTGTTACGGCTTTTACCCCGGCGTATCCGATGAGGAAACGCTGGGGCGTATTTATGTGGACGATCTGGAAATGTTGGATGTGCCGGATCAGGTAAAACCGTATTTCGATTATGAGGCGTATGGCCGGGATGCCTGCATCCACGAAAACGGCCATTTTGCCCCGGGCGGCTATGTTGTCAAAGAAAGCGATCATTTCGTGGAAGTGTATCACGGCTTGCAGGATATTCCCAAGGAGCATAAGGTGTTCTCTTTCCCGAAGCTCTCTATCCGGGAGCAAATGGCCGCTTATCAGGAAATCATAGACGGTTCTTCTTTGGAGGGCTACCGTCAAATGCAGAAAAAAGACCGTGGGGATCGGTGATGGCACTTCGAGACAAATTGTCCCAAGGAAGGAGGCGGTGTAACTGATTGATGAAGATATTTCCCGGCGCACGATAGCCATATCCGTAAAAACAACCAAGCTGACGGCGCGGGGACTGGCGTATGTGCTGGGTATGGTGGGGCGGAAGATCCGCAAGGCATACCGTGGGCGGCAAACACCACACGGCAAGCAAAGTGTGCGAAAGCTCATGGCACACGGTACATCCACAAACAGCATCGAGCTATCCGGGGATGCCAAGTCCTTTGACCGTGTGGCCCGGAAATGGAATGTAGACTATGCGTTCTATAAAACCGGGCCGGACAAATACCTGTTGTTTTTCAAGGCTGGACAGGCAGACGCAATGACCGCCTGCTTTTCTGAGTATTCCCGGAAGGTGTTAAGCAAAGCAAAATCGAACCGAGTTCCCATCCGAGAACAACTGCAACAGGCGGCGGATCAGCTTTCCAAAGAAAAGCCGAAACAGAAAGAACATGCAAAGGAGGTGGCCCATGAGGACAGATAAGATTAGAAAATATCTCATTCTGAACATTCCCTATCTGTTCATCCTGTGGGCGTTCCTCAAGCTGGGAACGGCCTACCGGCTGGCGGCGGGTAACGATTTTGCACATAAGCTCATCGGGCTGGGCCAGACGATTGGCCCGGCCTTTGCTGACTTTGCACCCGGTCTTGCCCCGCTGGATTGGCTTGTCGGCATTGTGGGCGCAATCGTTTTCCGGCTGCTGATCTATTTCAAAAGCAAGAACGCCAAGAAGTTCCGGCGGGATGCAGAATACGGCAGCGCCCGGTGGGGAACGGAAAAAGACATCAAACCGTTTGTCGATCCGAAGTTTGAAAACAACGTGATTTTGACCGGGACGGAGTTTCTCACGATGAATACCCGCCCGAAAATTCCCGCAAATGCCCGAAATCTGAATTGCTGTATTATCGGCTCGTCCGGCTCCGGCAAAACCCGCTTCTGGCTCACGCCCCAGCTTTTACAGGCTCATTCCTCTTATGTGGTGGTCGATCCCAAAGGCGGTGTGCTGGGACAGGTCGGGGGTTTCCTGCAAAAACGCGGGTACAAAATCAAGGTATTCAACAGCATAGATTTTTCAAAATCCATGCACTATAACCCGCTGGCGTATATCCGCAATGAGGCCGATATTCTGAAATTCGTGGATGCCCTGATTTCCAACACAAAGGGCGAAGGCAAGGAAGGCGATCCATTCTGGACGAAATCGGAAACGCTTTTGTACTGCGCCCTGATTGCCTACATCATTTTCGAGGGGCCTGCCGAGGATCGGAACATGAACACCCTTGTGGATATGATTTCTGGCATGGAGGTCAAGGAGGATGACGAGGATTTTATGAACGCGGTGGACTATATGTTTGCCGGGCTCGAAAAGCGCAAGCCGGATTGCTTCGCGGTCAAACAGTATAAAAAGTACAAATTGGCCAGCGGCAAGACGGCAAAAAGCATTTTGATTTCCTGCGGTGCGCGACTGGCTCCCTTTGACATCCCGCAGCTTCGTGAGGTCATGGCCTATGACGAATTGGAGCTTGACCGCATCGGAGATCGGAAAACGGCGGTATTCTTCATTATTTCCGATACCACGCAGACCTACAACTTTTTAGTGGCACTTGCATTTTCGCAGATGTTCAACCTCCTGTGTGAACGGGCGGACAATGTTCACGGTGGCCGCCTGCCGCACCATGTACGGGTGCTGTGGGACGAGGCAGCCAACACGGGACAGGTGCCCCAGCTCGAAAAGCTGGTCGCGGTTATCCGCTCCCGCGAGGTGAGTCTTTGCCTGCTGTATCAACAGTTGGCACAGTGCAAGGCCATTTACGATAAGCACGCCGAGACAATCCTCGGCAACATGGACAGCGTGGTGTTCCTCGGTGGCCGCGAAGCCAGCACTATCAAGGAAATCTCCGAGAACTGGCTGGGAAAAGCCACAATCAGTATGCAGACCGACAGCCGCTCCCGTGGCCAGTCGGAAAGCTACAGCCAAAACACCCAGCGGCTGGGCCGGGAACTGATGACCTCAGCCGAGCTTGCAACCATGCCGGGAGACAAATGTATTTTGCAGCTTCGGGGCCTGCCCCCGTTCTTCTCTCCCAAGTATGATCTGAAACGGCATCCGAACTACCGTTATACGGCGGAGGCCGATAAACAGAAAAACGCTTTTGACCTCGACAGGCTCATTAACCGCCGCAGGCGGCCCGGGCTGAACGAGGCGTGTACGATGTATGAGGTGGCTGTGCCGGACGATGCACTCACGGAAGAGGACGAGGACATCCTCAACTATGATGACATCGACGATCCAGACGCCTTTGCATAAACGCTTCGAGACAAAGTGTCCCGAAGTTTGTAACCTGCCGCCTGCATGGGCGGCTTTTTTGTTATCGGGAAAATCCCGGAGAAATGGAGGCTTATATGGCATTTTTCTCATCTGCAATCGACACTTTACAGACCCTCGTTATCGCGCTCGGCGCTGGCCTTGGCGTATGGGGTGTGGTCAATCTGCTGGAGGGCTACGGCTCGGATAACCCGGGCTCCAAGTCCCAGGGCATGAAGCAGCTCATGGCGGGCGGCGGCATCATCGTCATTGGCACCACACTGATCCCTCTGCTGTCTGGCCTGTTTTAAGGTAGGCGCTTATGGATTTTCTCACCGACTGGCTCACAAACTGGCTCAAAGAGCTTCTGATTGGCGGGATCATGGGAAACCTCGAAGGGCTTTTTGATACCGTCAATACCCAAGTCGGAGAGATTGCGGCACAGGTAGGGACTACCCCGGCGGCGTGGCACGCCGGGGTAGTCTCCCTGATCCGACAGCTTTCCGAAACGGTGATCCTGCCGATTGCCGGAATGGTGCTGACCTTTGTTGCCACTTATGAGCTCATACAGATGCTTTTGGAAAAGAACAATATGCACGAGGTTGACGTTGCGAACCTCTATAAATGGATGTTCAAAACAGCCTGTGCAATCTTAATCCTGTCAAATACATTCAATATCGTCATGGCTGTGTTCGATGTATCGCAGAGCGTTATCGCGCAGGCAGGCGGGCTCATTCAAGGCTCTACCGATGTTTCGGCGGATATGCTTGCTGAACTGGAAACCTCGCTGGAGGCGATGGACTTGGGGCCGCTTTTGGGGCTGTGGCTGCAGTCTGCGCTCATTGGCTTCACGATGAAGGCGATGGGAATTATCATTTTCGTTTTGGTGTATGGCAGGATGCTGGAAATCTATCTGCTGACCAGTCTGGCCCCCATCCCCGTTGCTACGCTTTCCAACCGGGAGCTTGGTGGCACCGGGCAGAACTACATCAAGTCCCTGTTTGCCGTGGGCTTTCAAGGGCTGCTGATCCTTGTATGTGTTGCAATTTACGCAGTGCTCATTCAAGGCATCGCAACAGGCGGCGATCCCATTGGGGCGATTTGGGGAACTGTGGGCTACACGGTTCTGCTTTGCTTCATGCTCTTTAAGACCGGGAGCATTGCCCAGCGTATCTTTGGCGCTCATTAACAGGAGGTGGTGCTTATGCCGAGAAGATACGGGGCAGACGGAACGCGCTTATGGAATGGAAAAACGCCGGAGGAGTTTACTGAGGCAGACGCTTACCGCTTTATGGCGGAAACAGAGGCCGTCCTGCAAAGAAAAGAGTTGATGGACGACCCCGCCCAGCCTGCTCCGGCAAGCGGAAAGGAGGAATTTTATCTGAGTAAGAAAGACGATGTATTGCTGACCCCGGAGCAGATTGCTGCGGAGGAACGGCGCTGGCTGTTTGATGCTCCCATCGCGGAGCTTGCAGAAGTCAAGGGCGTTAGCATTGATGAGGCAGTAAAAATGCGGACAGATGCTGTCTTGCAGGAGGCGGTTGTTCCGATCACGGTATCTGTCCGCCCGATTGAGCCGCAGGGAAAACTGATCGGCTTCGCCAGCGTCAATTTTGGCGGTGTGGTCATCGACGATTTTAAGGTTGTGGACGGGAAAAACGGGATTTTCCTCGGCGCTCCCTCTAAACCTGATCCTGCCAGCCGGACGGGATACCGGGCTACGGTTCGGATTCCTGACCGAGCCACACAGGAACGGATTAACGCGGCTGGTGTGGAGGCGTATCATGCGGCGGTGGAACAGCTTGTTGCACGGGCCCAGGCGGTACGGCCTGCCCCGATCAAGGAGCAGATGGCCGAGGCTGTAAAGCAAGCGGGAAAAGAAAACGCTGCCCGGCCTGCGCCTGCCAAGGCAAAGGAGGCCCATAATGACCGATAGCCGCACTTTGGGACAAAGTGTCCCGAAGGAGGGCTTGTTTCTCATGGATGGCATTGAGGGCCTGCGCTCCCTGCCCAAACATAGCGTGGATATGCTGTTGACTGATCCGCCTTACGGCACAACCCGGAATTATTGGGATGTGCCCCTGCCGCTCCCGGAGCTGTGGGAGGCGGTGAAATGGGCGGTCAAGCCGAATGGCGCAGTGCTGTTTTTCGCACAGTGCCCCTTTGACAAGGTGCTGGGCGCATCCAACCTCGCCATGCTCCGCTATGAGTGGATTTGGTACAAAGAGCGCGGAACGGGCTTTCTCAATGCAAACCGGGCTCCACTGAAGAAGTCCGAGAACATCTTGGTGTTTTACCAAAAGTCCCCGGTCTACAATCCACAGTTTACTTACGGCAAGCCATATACCCGTGTTCATTCCCGAAGCGGTACAAGCTCTAACTATGGGAAATTTGAACGGCAGGGCTCAGAGTCCAACGATGGCCGCCGCTATCCCGGAAATGTGCTTTTTGTGCCTACGGTGTCCGGCGGCATCCATCCCACACAGAAGCCCGTGGAGCTTTGTGAGTATCTGATCAGCACCTATACCCGCCCCGGCGAATTGGTCGCGGACATTTGCGCGGGCTCCGGCACAACCGCGATTGCAGCCATCAACACAGAACGCCGCTTTGTATGCTTTGAAACGGCCCCGTCCTTTTATGCTGCCGCCAGTGAGCGCATCCGTGCGGCGCAGGCAGTAAAAAGCTCCAGCGAGAAAGGAGTGTAATTATCCAGCAGTATTCTATCATTTACGCCGATCCCCCTTGGCGCTACTCGGCTAAGAAAGTACAGGGCGCGGCGGAAAACCATTATCCCACTATGAGCATTGAGGAGTTATGTGCGTTGCCTGTGGCTGATCTTGCAGCCCCGGACAGCGCACTCTTTTTATGGGCCACTTTCCCGCAGCTCCCGGAGGCGCTCCGGCTGATCGAGGCTTGGGGCTTCAACTATAAATCCGTTGCTTTCGTCTGGCTGAAAAAGAACAAGAAGGCGGATAGCTGGTTTTACGGCCTTGGCTTCTGGACAAGAGGCAATGCAGAAATTTGCCTGCTGGCAACCAAGGGCCACCCGAAGCGGCAGGCTGCCAACATCCATCAATTTATCGTTTCCCCGATTGAGGCCCACAGCAAAAAGCCGGACGAGGCCCGCGACAAAATTATTTCCCTGATGGGCGATCTGCCCCGCGTGGAGCTCTTTGCCAGGCAGACCCCGCCCGGTTGGGCTGTATGGGGGAATGAAGTAACGCCAACCATCCCGGACTTTGGGACACATTGTCCCGAAGTGCAGAAAGGAGTGTGATCTATGCCCTATGTAAACGTACCAAACGATTTATCCAAAATCAAAACAAAGATGGCTTTCAACCTCACCAAACGCCAGCTTGTCTGCTTCGGCAGCGCGGGCGCGGTGGGGATTCCGGCCTATTTGCTGACCCGTGGCACCCTCGGCAATACCGGGGCGATGTTTCTCATGCTGGGAATTATGCTCCCGGCGTTCCTGCTGGCGATGTATGAAAAGGACGGCTTGCCCTTTGAAAAGGTTGTGCGAAACATCATCCGGGCCAAGTTTCTAAGGCCGGGGATCAGGGCCTACCGAACCGAAAACATTTATGCGCCCTTTGCCGGGCCGGGCGCTGGAAAGGAGGATGTGATTGAAAAACACAAAGAAGAAAAACGGAGCCGCCGCCAAGGGTAAAGGCCGGGCGACCCTGTCTGCTCAGCAGACAATCCCGTATCTGTCCATGCACCCGGACGGTGTGTGCAAGCTCCCGGGCGGGCTCTATACAAAAACCGTGGAATATGAGGACATCAATTACTCCGTGGCATCCACCGAGGATCAGACTGCCATATTCAGCGGATGGAGCTCATTCCTCAACTACTTTGACAGTTCGCTGCCGTTCCAGCTTTCCTTTATCAACCGCCGTTCTCATTCCCGCAGCCGCTATCAGGTCAATATCCCGAAAGCGGATGACAACTATAACAGCGTCCGGGACGAGTTTACCGGGATGCTGAAAAATCAGATTGCCAAAAGCAATAACGGCATTGAACGCTCAAAATACATCACCTTTGGCATACCCGCCGAGGGGATTGCGGAGGCACGGCCCCGTCTGGAGCGTGTGGAGGCTGATGTCATGGGAAACTTTAAGCGGCTGGGCGTTCCCTCGGAGCCTATGGACGGGCGGGCCCGCCTTGCGCTGCTTCATAGCCAGATGCATCCGGGGAGCCGCGAGGCGTTCCGCTTTTCGTGGAAAGACATCCCGCAGACCGGGCTCGGCACAAAAGACTTTATTGCCCCGGACAGTCTCGACTTCCGCCAGTCCCGAACATTCCGTATCGGCCAGTATTGGGGCGCGGTGTCCTACTTGCAGATTATGGCATCAGAGCTTTCGGATAAGCTGCTGGCGGAAATCTTGGAGCTGGATGCAGAAATGACTGTGACCATGCACATTCAGACCGTGGATCAGCTCAAGGCAATCAAGACCATCAAGGGGAAAATCTCGGACATCGGAAAAATGAAAGTAGAGGAACAGAGAAAGGCTGTGCGCTCCGGCTATGACCCGGATATTCTTCCCCCTGACCTGATCACATTCAGCAAGGACGCAGCGGAGCTTTTGGCTGATTTGCAATCCCGCAATGAGCGAATGTTTCTGCTGACCTTTACGGTGGTAAACCTTGCCCCTACTCGCCAGCGGCTGGAAAACGATGTGTTTACCGTGGGCGGCATCGCGCAGAAATACAACTGCGCTCTGCGCCGTCTGGACTGGCAACAGGAACAGGGATTTGTTTCTTCGCTGGCCCTTGGTTACAACGAGGTAGAAATCCAGCGCGGTATGACAACCAGCTCCACAGCCATCTTTATCCCCTTTATGACAAGGGAGCTCCGCATGGCGGGGCAGGCACTCTACTATGGCATGAACGCACTTTCTCACAATGTCATCATGGCTGACCGCAAAAAGCTGAAGTCGGCAAACGGGATGTATTTGGGTTCTACGGGCTCCGGCAAGAGCTTTGCTGCAAAGCGTGAGCTCTTGAATGTGTTTCTCACCATCCCGCAGGATCGGATCATCGTGGTTGACCCGATGGGCGAATACGCTCCGCTGGTGCGAAGGCTGGGCGGCCAGGTGATCGAGATTGCCCCGGACAGCCCGCACCACCTCAATCCGATGGATGTGGAGCTCAATATGGCCGCCGGAGAAAGCCCGCTTTCCATGAAGGCGGATTTTCTTTTGTCCCTATGCGAGCTGGTGGTCGGCGGCAAGGAAGGCTTGCAGCCCATTGAAAAGACGGTCATTGACCGCTGTGTGCGTTTGGTGTACCGGGAACAGGCGCTCGGACTGGAAACTGCAAAAACACCGCTGTTGCAGGATTTGTACGAAGAGCTCTTACGCCAGCCGGAGCCCGAAGCCCGGCGCGTGGCAACTGCCTTAGAGCTTTATTGCACAGGCTCCCTCAATCTCTTTAACCATCCTACCAACGTCAAGACGGACAGCCGTGTGGTGTGCATCGTTCTGAAAAACATGGGCGAAAACCTTAGAAAGATTGCAATGCACATCACAAATGAGTTTGTTTCGCAGGCGGTGGATCAGAACTTCCACGAGGGTGCGGCGACTTGGTGCTACTTTGACGAGTTTCATATTCTGCTCCGCGATCCGCTGACAGCCAGCTACTTTGTGGCAGTCTGGAAAATGCTGCGTAAAAAAGGATGTGTGCCGTCTGCTTTGACGCAGAACGTCAAAGACCTTTTGGCCAGCCGGGAAATCGAGAACATTCTGGACAACACGGATTTTATGATTCTGCTTTCGCAGGCGCAGAGTGACCGTACCATTCTGGCAAAACAGCTCGGTATTTCCGAGCATCAGCTTTCCTATATCACACACAGCAATTCCGGCGAGGGGCTGTTGTTCTATGGAAATGTGACCATCCCGTTTGTGGATCGGTTCCCTCGCGGAGAAATCTATGACCTGCTGACTACCCGCCCGGAGGATATGAAGAATGAAACGAAAAACGAATAAGGCCAAGGAGGAGGCTTGGTCGCAGACCGCCCACGCCCCTGACGGGGAGCAGTCCGGGCCGGAGGCTTCCGACACTTCGGGACAAAGTGTCCCAAAGTCCAAGTTCCGCAAAAAGAGCCAGCAAGAACAGGCTGCGGCAGCAAAGCTCCGTATGGAGTCCCAAGGCGAAAAGCTGGAACAGGCCCGGGAGAAGCTGGCAAAACAAAAGCCGCCGAAAAAGCCCGGCCCGGTAAAACGCATAGGCCGTGTTGCCAGTGGTTCCGTTCACAGCTTCGTGCATGGCAAGATTTTTGAAGTGGAACAGGAAAATGTCGGCACAGAAGGCGCACACCGTTCTGAGCTTGCGGGAGAAACCGCGCTGCGGCACGGCTCCCGCTTTGTGCGCCGTAAAGTCCGGGAACATCCGGCAAAAGTGGTACGCAAGGCCGAGGCCCGCTATACCAAATACACGGCGGATTACCATTTTCACACCGCCGCACAGGAGCACCCGGAGCTGACGAAAAATGCCCTTACCCGCTACTGGCAGAAGCAACGGCTCCGCAGGCAATACCGCAAGCAGGCAAAGGAGGCTGCAAAGCAGAGCGCGGCTGCGGCTGGGAAAACTGCCACAGCCACAGAACGCCTGACCGCCCGGGCAGTGGAATTTGTCAAAAGTCATCCCGCAGGTGCCGTGGTTGCGGTGCTCTGTGTGTTACTCCTGTTTGCTATGCAGTCCTGTTCCTCTACCATGCTTATGCTGGGGAACGCCGGGGCCGGTGCATTAGGGGCGAGCACCTATCCTTGTGAGGATCGGGATATGCTGGCCGCCGAAGCTGCCTACTGTGCGCTGGAAGATGATTTGCAGCATTATCTGGACACCTATGAAAGCACCCATGACTATGACGAATACCACTTCGATCTGGACGAAATCGAACATGACCCCTATGTGCTGCTTTCTCTTTTGTGTGCGCTCCATGAGGGGCAATGGACAATAGACGAAGTACAGGGAACGCTGCAAATGCTGTTTGACCGCCAGTACATTCTAACGGAGGATGTGGTGGTGGAAACCCGGTATCGCACGGAAACCGACACATGGACGGACGAGGACGGCAACTCCCATACGGACACCTATCAGGTGCCTTACGACTATTACATCTGTACGGTCACGCTGGAAAATTTTGATTTGTCCCATGTGCCTGTATACGTTATGGGCGAGGATCAGCTTTCCCGGTATGCCATCTATATGGCAACGCTGGGAAACCGTCCTGATCTGTTTCCGGATTCTCCCTATGTGAACAAGTACATTACCGGGAAACCCGGTGATTACGAAGTACCCGGAGAATATCTGGACGATGAAACCTTTGCCGCGATGCTTGCCGAGGCGCAGAAATACATCGGCTATCCCTATGTGTGGGGCGGCAGTTCTCCCGCCACTTCCTTTGATTGCTCGGGCTACGTTTCGTGGGTCATCAATCACTCCGGCTGGAATGTGGGCAGGCTGGGAGCCCAGGGGCTCTATAACATCTGTACGCCGACCAGTTCTCCCAAACCCGGTGATCTGGTGTTCTTCAAAGGCACCTATGACACGCCGGGTGTGAGCCATTGCGGGATTTATGTCGGTGACGGGAAAATGCTGCATTGCGGAGATCCCATCGGCTACGCAAATTTGAATACAAGCTACTGGCAATCTCATTTTTACGCCTACGGGCGGTTACCGTGACAGGAGGTTTTGAAATGGCAACTACCAAAAGCATGAAAATTCAGGCCGAGATTGATAAGGTCAAGGCCAAAATCAGTGAACAGCAGGCACGGCTCAAGGAGCTGGAGCAGAAAAAGCTGGAGGCAGAAAACAGCGAGATCGTGGACATTGTGCGCGGTATGAGCATCTCCCTTACGGAGCTCCCGCTGCTGTTTGAGAAGCTGAAGGACGGCGGCACTTTGGGACAAAGTGTCCCGAAGTCCGAAGAAGAAAAGAAGGAGGAAAACTGAATATGAAACACTTTCGTATGTTGGCGGCGGGGCTTTGCTCCGCCGTTCTTTTATGCGGCTCTGCGATTCCGGCCTATGCCTATTCGGACAGTGGGAATGAGGAACCGCCTGTTGTGGAAGAAACTCCGGCCCCGGAGCCAGCGCCTACCATTACCCCGGGTGAGGGCTTTTCGGAGGATGGAAACCTTGTGACCCGCGATCTGCTCTACGATGCTGCAACCAACAAACAGTTCATCACGGTGGAAACCAGCGGCGGCAACACCTTTTACATTGTCATTGACTATGACAAGCCTGTGGATGAGGACGGCGAACAGTATCACACCTACTTTCTGAACATGGTGGATGAAGCCGATCTGCTGGCGGCACTGGAGGCCGCTGGCGGAGAACTTCCGGCCTGCTCCTGCACAGAAAAATGTGCGCCCGGAGCCATCCATACGGATTGCGAAGTCTGCGCGGTCAACATGACCGAGTGTGCTGGCACGGCTCCCGAACCCGCCCCGGTGACAGAACCTGCGGAGGAGCCGGAACCCGAGCCCCAGCAGAAAAGCAATACCGGGATGCTTCTGCTGATTTTGGCAGTGGCTGTTCTGGGCGGCGGTGCAGGCTGGTACTTCAAAATCTACCGCCCGAAGCATGAAAAAGCTGCTGTACCCGAAGAGGATTACAGTGAGGAACTGGCTGATTATGACGATCCCGAGGACAATGGGCCGCCTTGGGACGAGGACGATACTGAAAGCGAGGATAATGAATGAGATTTACAAATAACCCCTATGAGGGATTTATGAAAGAAAAAAGCTACTTTAAGGGTGTGCCGCCAAGCCTGCCGCCGAAGGGCTCCCGTTGTGACGGCTGCCCTTACTGGCGCGGGATCGGCTGCGTGTTCTGCTACCGGGAGCAGCTCAAACCACCGGGCAACGGGAGGTGATACTGTGGGCCGAGAACTGACCCGGACAGAAAAAGCGACAATCCGCAGGCTGGTGTCAAAATGGTGTGCCAACTATGACCGGGACTGCGGCTGCCTGCCGCTGGATTGCGAGTGCTATATGTTTGGGAAATGCTGGACAGGGGCTTATTGCCGCTACTTCCGCGAGGCAGTTCTGCCCCTTGATCCGGCGCTGGAGATTGCGCTGCTGACAGAGGGGCCAAGGCCGGATTTCAAGGCTTGCCCGGTATGCGGCAGAGCCGTGGCTCCTGATGGACGGCAAACCTATTGTTCGGCGGCCTGTGCAAAAGCGGCACATCGCAGACAGCAGCGGGAATATATGCGGAAAAAACGGGGCTGATGTGTTGACAATTAGGCCACCTCAAACCCGCCTGTGACAAGGCTTTTTAAGGCCCTTTTCTGCGGGAGGTGTATGTTTCTATGTCCGGCCCTGTTTCCGTGAGATGCTGTCAACATTTTAGCTGCCGGAGCTTTGGGACAATTTGTCCCAAAGTTCCGGCTTTTGTGGAAGGAGGTACTATGCCGAAATATTATCCGATCAACGAAGAAGCCGCAAAGCGGGCAAAAGATATGAACAGCTTTTCCGACTATCAGCCGGGCTCCGCTACGGCGGGCTACCGGGCAATGGTCGATGAAGCGTATGCAGCGGCGGAACGCCAGAAAGCCCGTGTCGATCCAATGTACCATGATAAGATTGACGCGCTGGTGGATCGCTATGCCCGGAAACTTGCGGAAAATCCGAATGAACGCAATGTGATTGATGCCCGGGTGCCCTCTATTCTGATCTCCGGGGGCGGCAATTTCCCTGTGGCAAAAAAGCACAAGCAGAACGCCGCCCGGGATCGCAACTATGGAGAGTATGCGGAGATTTCAAAGCTGCTTGATAAAATCCGCTCTGTTGGTATGGGCGGGATCAGCGCAGACGATGATCTGGCCGTGGAAAAGCTGACAAAAAAGCTGGAGGGGCTGGAGTCCCAGCAGGCCACCATGAAGGCGGTCAATGCGTATTTTCGGAAACACAAAACGCTGGATGGCTGCCCGGAGCTTACGCCGGAGCAGGCAGAAAAGCTCAAAGCAGATATGGCGCAGTCATGGCACTTGGACAAAAGCAAGCCGTATCCCGCCTATCTGCTTTCCAACAACAACGCCAACATCCGCCGTGTACGCCAGCGAATTGAGGAACTGAGCAACCGCTCCGAGTTTGCAGGCTGGACATTCCCCGGAGGCGAGGCAAAAATCAACGAGGCTGAAAACCGTTTGCAGCTTATTTTCGAGGAAAAGCCCGATGCCGATCAGCGGCAGGAACTGAAAAGCAACGGCTTTAAGTGGGCTCCCAGCCAAGGGGCATGGCAGCGCCAGCTTAACCAGAACGCTATCCGTGCTGCGGCCCGGATAGACTTTCTGCGGCCCGAGGACGGTACAAGCCCCTATCAGCTCCAGCCGTTTGTGAAAAGAGAAAACAAAGAAATGTCTCGATGATGGGAGGTGTACTATGGACAAAAATCAAGGCTATTCGATTCTGAAGGCTGTTATGCTGGAAAATGGACGTGGATTTGCATTGGGCGAACATCCCACCGCGCCATCCCGCTATGTCACATGGGCCTGCTATGATGACAAAGACGGCCTGCGGCAGTACGAATGGGGTCACTATGGAAATGACCGCACCGCGATGGAACAGGATTTTACAGACCGGGTGCAGGACTATCAGCGTATTTATAACGTGGGGATCAGGCAGACCGAGGCTCCCGGTCTTTACAAGTATTATTCGACCCAGCGGCCTGTGGACATCGGGACATTCCCGAAGCCGCCCTATAACAAGCCGGATGAAATTTTCAATTACGATCAGCGCGTCCCGGTGGAAAATGGCTCGTTCTTGGCTTGGGGTTATCTTACCTATACCCGCCCCCTGACAGAAAAACAGGCATCCGACTATGAGCTGCGTCCTGCGCCTGATAATCCCGACAGGCCCCGTCCGATTGCCGAGCAGATGAAAAACGCGGCAAAGTTGGCGGAGGCAGATCGCGGCCCGGAGGCTCCGGCTCCCCAGCGCAGGCAGCCTGACCGTGACGATAGATAAGGAGGTGCGTATATGGAAAAGAAACGTGAACAGGATTTGTCTGTACTGGAGGCGCTGCGCCTGCACCGTGAATTTCATTTGCCGCGCCCCATTCCGGCAGACGAACAGGAAAAGCCGCTGGATAAGGTAAAGGAGCCGCCCCGCGCCTGCCGCAGCCGGGAGCGTGAGGAACGATGACAAAGAACCGCCGCCGTCCGATTCATCTTCATGTGATGGTGTCGGAGGCGGAACAGGCCCTGATTCAAGAACGTATGGCGGAGGCTGGCATCCGTAATATGGGAGCCTATATGCGGAAAATGGCCCTGAGTGGGTATGTGCTTCATGTTGACCTTTCGCCTGTTCGTGAGCTGGTTTCGCTCCAGCGGCGCTGCTCCAACAATCTGAACCAAGTGGCAATTCAAGCCAACACCTACGGCGCGATTTATCCCGAAGAACTCGAGGCCTTGCAGCGGGACTATGCCGCTTTGTGGGAGCCGCTGTCTGATCTCTTGAAACAGCTCTCCGCGCTGGTAGAGCTCTGACCCATCCGGGGAGTGGTTGATACCGCTCCCCGGCTTTTTCTACTTCGGGACAAAGTGTCCCAAAGTAAAAATACTGTTTGCCGGAAGGAGGGATTTTTACGGCGACCACCTACATCCGCCCTTATAAAACAGCGGCGGGAAAAAGTGCAATTCAAACGATGGAGGATCGTTTCACCTATGGCCTGAACCCAGAAAAGCTGGGAGCCGTATCTTCCTATCTCTGCGATCCGAACACGGCCCCCGCCGAGTTTCTTCTGGTAAAAAGTCAATACCTTGCAGAGACAGGCCGGGCCGTATCTCGCGGGGCCCTGTTCTTTCAGATCCGGCAGGCGTTTCTGCCCGGGGAGGTTACGGCGGAAGAAGCAAACCGTATCGGTTATGAAACGGCAATGCGATGGACAAAGGGAAAGTATCAGTTCTTTGTCTGTACGCATACCGACAAGGCCCATATCCACAATCACATTTATTTCAATGCAACGGCCTTTGACCGCTCCCGGAAATTTCATAATTTTATTGGTTCGTCCTTTGCCCTACGGCGGCTTTCTGACCGCGTGTGCATCGAACACGAGCTGTCGGTTATCCAAAAACCGCGCCAGCACAGCAAGGGCCGCTTTCTTCACTATGGCCAGTGGATTGGGGAAAAGCCGCCCTCTGCCAAGCAGCGGGTGCGGCTGGCTGTTCTCGCCGCTTTGGAGAAAAAGCCCACGGACTTTGCCGACTTTCTTCGTCTCATGGAGGAGTCCGGCTTTGCCGTAAAACAGGGGCGCGGCGGTGTCATCTCATTCCTTGCGCCCGGACAGGAAAAACCGACCCGGCTCCGGGCTTCTACACTGGGAGCCGGATTTGACCCGGAGGACATCAAGGCGGTAATTGCTGGGGAACGTCCGCTCCCTGAACTACCAGAGGAGCCCACGGTTCCGCCACGGCGAGTTAATCTTATCATCGACATTCAAGAGCGTATGGCCCAGGGCAAAGGCCCGGCCTATGAACGATGGGCCAAGGTCTACAACCTAAAACAGATGGCTGCCGCGCTCCAGTATTTGCAGGAGCATCATCTGACAGACTATGCGGCACTGACAGCCAGCACCGAGGCTGCGGTGGATCACTTTCACAAGCTGTCTGACGAGCTCCGCACAACGGAGGAGGCTCTTTCCAAAACCTCGGAGCTGATGGCTGCCACGGTGGACTATGCCAAGACCCGCCCGGCGTTCGATGGGTACAAGGCTGCGCGGTACAGTAAAAAGTATCTGGCCCAGCATGAAGCGGAGCTTGCCACTTACCGGGTGGCAAAGGATACCATGAACACCATACTGAACGGCGCGAAGCTCCCTAAGATTGAAACACTAAAAAAATCCCGCCGTGAGCTGGCGGGACAGAAAAAAGAACTTTATGCAGAATACCGGGAGGCCCAGCGGCAAATGCGGGAGGCCGTGGCAATAAAAGCGAACATTGATCATCTGCTCGGCATAACAGACGAGCGTGAAAATAAGGCCCAGGAACGATAGTGACGGGCCGCAGACTACGGTGCAGCGCACCGGAACTTTGGGACAATTTGTCCCGAAGTACAGCGGGTTTGGGGAGCTCCCCAACAAGCATTTTTGCGGGCCCTGCGCCCTGCAAAAATTTCGGAGTGTGGCCACACCCGAATTGCTTGCCATTTAGCGGCACCCCCGAAAAGCCCCCTAAAAACGAGAAAAACGAAGGCCCTTTTTACTTGACCTCCGTTTCTCTGGCTTTTTGTAGTCCCTCTGCTGTGGCCTCCATGACCGTCAATTCCTTTTCGTCCATTGTATTGAGCAGCCTGTCAATATGTTGGCGGCAGTCGCTTTCGCCGTTCTGCCTGTCAGGATAAAAGAACTGGTCTACGGAAATATCCAACAGGGTGACGATTTGGTAAAAGGTGTTCAGGCTTGGATGCTGGCCCCGGTTCTCAAAATACATGATGGAACGAGGGGTACGGTCTACGAGCTGTGCAAGGTATTCCTGTGTCCAGCCTTTCGCCTCTCTCTTGCGCTTGATCTCCCGGCCTAATGCGTGGAAGTCAAGCCGTCTGGTGTCTTGGTACATTCTCATATCACCCCTATATTATTTTACATTTCGGGTTTGACTATGAGAACGAAACACAATTTTATGTTTTGGTAGTATTTTATTGCCCGTCGGCAAGGTTGCCGATGTTACACGGACAAGGTATAATAACAGAAAGAAAATTTGAAAACTACACTTTAATCACAAAAATCTATGATACGCTATCTTTGGAGGTGTTATTATGCAAAGGATTTTAGTCGTTGAGGACGATTTTGATATTCAAGAACTTTTACAGAATTTTTTGCAAGAAGCAGGATATGAAGTGGCTACTGCAAATGATGGCATCGAGGCACTATCTTTGTTTTCGGGGCAACGATATGACTTGATTATATTGGACATTTTGCTTCCCAAAATTGACGGTTATGGTGTCTGTGAGTTGATACGAAAGCAATCGGATGTTCCCATTATTATGCTGACTGCATTGAGCGGTGAGGAAGATCAAATCAGGGGATTGGATTTGCAGGTGGATGACTATATTACAAAGCCTTTTTCTATGCCAATCTTACTTCGCAAAATTGCAGCTGTACTTCGGCGTAGCAAGCGGGGAGAAGATGAAAAGCCTCAAATCATCACTTATGGCAATTTACTTTTGAACTGTGATAGTTATGCCGCCACCGTGGATGGATCTGATTTTGAACTGACGCAAAAAGAGTTTGAAATATTGCGGGAACTGCTGACCCATCAAGGCCGGATATTGACCCGCCAGAACTTATTAGATAAGCTGTGGCGATTTGATTTTTATGGGGATGAGCGAGTTGTTGATACCCATATCAAAAACTTACGCAAGAAGCTGGGGATAGATTTCATTCAAACGATCAGAGGGGTGGGATATAAAGTTGATAAAGAAAATTAAAGGCAGTCTGTTTATAAAAGTTTTTATCACTACTGCTATCCTATTGACAGGGGTGAGCTTTCTGGTTTACTTGATTTTAGCTTGGTACACCCCGAAAACATATTCTAATACCCTTAATGCAACATTAGATGAACAAACAAAAATATTCATTTCAGAAATATCGCAAATGCCCATGGAAGAAACAGGGGGTATTTTTGATAACTTTCTTGATTATCAGAATGTAGACCGAATGGAACTGTTTGAAGAAAATGGTAATAGAATAAATCTTCCAACGGAACGAAGTGCTGATAATGATGTTGTTATAGAAACAAAGGCTTGGGGAAATGAAGATAATAATGCACCTATTATATCCAATAGTTATACGGTTTCATTTCTTGGCAAAAATACAAACTACACTTTAGTTGTTTATGGAGCGGCGGGGCAAGTAGCAGAACTGCAAAGAGCATTTCAAAAAGTGTTTCCGTTACTTGCATTTATAGTGTTTTGCGTATCACTGGTTACTGGTTGGATTTTTTCACACCTTATTACTAAACCCGTACTGAAAATAAGCCGTATTTCTAAAGAAATGTCCGAATTACAATTTGAATGGCAATTAGATGAACAACGGACTGACGAACTGGGAATATTGGCAAAGAGCCTTAACTATTTATCGCAGAAGCTCAATGTAACTTTGAATGACTTACAGGCAGCAAATAGAAAACTGGAACTTGATATAGAACATGAAAAGGCATTAGAACAAGCTCGCACGAATTTCTTTTCAGCGGTGTCTCACGAATTGAAAACGCCTATCACGATTATCAAAGGGCAATTAGAGGGCATGCTCCTTGGTATTGGACCCTATAAAGACCATGAAAGATACTTGACAAGGTCGCTGGAAATTACAAACACGCTTGAAACAATGGTGCAAGATATATTGACAATTTCGCGGTTAGAAACTGCGGGGGCCGATTTCAAGAAAGACCACTTGGATTGTGTGCAAATTATCAAAGCCTATCTGAACGAAACAGCGGATTTGATTGCAGAAAAAGATTTACAAATACACCTTGATATACTGCCATCTGCTTTCATAAACGGAAATAAGATGTTGGTAGAAAAGGTTTTTTCAAATCTAATTGGAAACGCAATCAAGTATTCCCCACAAAGAGCGGATATTTGGATTTCCGTACTTATGAAACATGAGCAGATAGTATTTTCTGTTGAAAATGCAGGGGTGCATATACCAGAAAATAGTATTCCCAGATTGTTTGATGCGTTCTATCGCGTGGAGCAGTCAAGAAGCCGAAAGACTGGAGGAAGTGGACTTGGACTGTATATTGTGCAGGAAATACTACACCAGTATGGAAGTGAATGTACGGTTTGCAATACGCAAGCTGGGGTAAAGTTCTCTTTTATAATTTGAAAGATATGGAAAAGCGGTGGGTAATCAACCCGCCGCTTTTCAACTACACATAAATCACAAACTAATCCCAAATGTATCACAAAAGGTAGTGGTATCCTTTATATATATTCAAAGAAAGGATGGTGTTTATTTTATGAGCACAAAAAAACTACTTACATTAGCTCTCGGAAGTGCATTGCTTGTGGGGGGGGTAGCTGGGTGTAGTTCATCAGTGAATATTCCTTCCGATAACAACACTACGAAAAATGTTTCCTATCAGGCACAAACCGTTTCTGATACGGAAAATGCGGCGAACGATTCTACTACAGCAGAACTGCCTGGTGGAAGTGTGGACTACTCCATATATGAACCTTACGGCTTGAGCTATGATCAGGAGAATTATTATTTTACCTATAATGGGAATGTAGTGAGATTTTTTAATGACCCCATAGCTGGAGCGAGTTTCACGAATTTCTTTTCTGGAACGGTGGATATTGAGGCAGACCGGGACGAAGAAAATAACCTTGTTGGTATTAAAGAGTGTTCCAAAGAAAATTATGACCGTCATACCCAAAAGCATAATAACTTTAATCCCACTGATACATCATTGAGTACTGTACAAAAGGGAGAATCTACTCCCCAACTTTGGCTTAAAGACTATGCAGACTATGGCATTACCTACAACGAGCAGAGCGGCGGTTGGTATTATAATAATCAGAGAATTAAGATATTATTGGACAGTGAACAGGCTGTTGTTTACACTGATGAAGAAAATGGAGTATGTGTTACTATTTCAAGGGATGGCAACCATCAAATTTCAGAAATTAAAGAAATATCTGAAACAGATGCACAATCACTCATGCTAAAGAATAATCCTATTGGAGAAGATTACACCTCGCAGGAATAATTTCTGCTTTCATAATCAGCCGAGCGATGGCAAAAGACGGAGGTGACCTGTATGAAAAAGATTCTATCACTCATTTTAACATTGTTTTGTGTATTAAGTCTTGTTGGCTGTGGGCGTTCTATGGACGACATCATAAAGAATGAGTCCAGCATTACCGGCGTTGTGGAAGAAGTTTATAACAACTCCATACTTATTTCCATCCAGACAGACGCTTACCCTTACGGAGCATATTGCGATGTTTCTTTGGATGCAGAGAACAAAGATGACATGGTTGATTTCAACATTGGTGATGAAGTCATTGTCTATTACGATGGTAACATTGCAGAGAGCTATCCATTACAGATCAATACGGTGTATGCGATTTCTTTGAAAGATCCAGCTAACTGAAGTAAAAATAAGCGTTTTCCAGTTCTGGTACTTGTAGCGTAATTCAAGAGTAAAGACTGCCGCACGACGGCAAAAGAAAAAAGCCGTCGTACAGCAGCCTATCAATACGCCTATTTGAAACGGCGGCTCAATTTTCAGAGCCGCCGTTTCTCTTTGGATATTCAGTAACCCCACGGCGGCCCATAGGAGGGTGTCGCCGTGTCCATCTTACTTTCTCACAATTCCCATGACCTTCACCAGCTAAAAAAAGCATAGCTCCCCCTCCGGGACAGTCTGGCTATGAAGGTACAATATATCAGTACAATTATGATAATGCAATTTCATGCGTCTGCATAGCGTCTTGCTGTGCGGGCGCTTTTTTGTACTTCGAGACAAATTGTCCCGAGGTGCGGGGCGGCTCCCCGGGGTGCCGCTCCCCGCCGAGCCCCGTTTCGGTCACTCATCCACCCAACACCGAAACGGAGGTTTATTTATGACTACAATCAATCTGAAGGATTTTTATTATTGGTACACACAGGATCAGTTTATCGAGGTTTCTGACGAGGTAGCCGAAGTATTTGTGTCCGATGCCCGGCACGAAATGGCCTACCAGCGGCGGCTCTCCCGGCATAAGGCGCAGTATTCTCTGGACTGCGATGACGGGATCGAATATTCCGCCTGCCTGCATGAGCCAACGCCCCAGGAGCTTCTGGAGCGCATGGAGCTGTTCATCCGTCTGTGGAACGCACTCAACTCTTTACCGGAGATCCAGGGCCGCAGGATTGATGCCCACATCATTCTCGGAAAGAGCATCAAGGAAATTGCCGAGGCCGAGGGCGTACACGAGGAGTCTGTCCGCCAGTCGATCAAGCGTGGCCTTGAGCGCATGAAAAAAACTTTTTGATTTTTTCATTTTCCCCACTTGGAAATGATGAAAAAATGTCTCGGTTTATGAAAGAAGATATTCTTCTTTCCGCAGATAAACAGCGGCGGCCCCGGGCATAGTCCGAGGAGCCGGACGGCGGGTGCGCTGTGACTTTTTCTTTGGAAGAATGAGCGAACAACGCCAACGCCGCAACTGGGCTGGGCCAAGCCACGGCCACGATCCGGCATAGGACAGGCTGGCCGCCTGTCTCCCCAGCTGCCCTCTTATCTGCGAGGGAACGCCGCTCTGAGTATGGTTGTCTTTGGACAGGGCAAGAAAATGGGAGCGGCGTTCTCTATTTTATACTTACATGGAGTGAGACAAGAGGGCAGCATCGTTTAGGTGCTGCCCTCTTGCGTTTCCCCACGATATGCGGGAGGCGTATCCTATTTTTGATAAGGAGGTTTTACCGTGAGATTAACGGCAAAGGAACTGGAACAAATGAAAAGCGTTGACATCGGCGCAGTGGCTCCCGAGTCCCTGCCGGATGTGAGCGGTATGGCCTTTGACACCTCTCTCCCCCGGGAGGAGCGGATCGCTCTGTTTTTGCAGGCGGTAGAAAATCCATACTGCTTTTGCATCGGTGGGATCGGTGTAAAGATTGAATTTGCGGAAAGCGGGCCGTCCTTGCAGGACACACTGACGGACTTCCTGCTCCGGCAAAAAAGCGGGCTGTAACTTCGGTTACAGCTCGTTTTGCTTCTTCGAGACAAAGTGTCCCGAAGTGGAGGCATCCTTGTTGTCCTCCCCGGACAGAGTTATAATATAAGTGTAATGTGATAGGGAAGGAGGAACAATGGCACGAGCAAAAAACAGAGGGTATCAGCAGAGTTTCTCTCCCTCTTACACAATCCGCCGCTGGCGGCTGGGCATCTATATCCGGCTTTCAAAGGAAGATTTGAAAAAAGGAAAAGACGATAGCAACAGCGTAAAGAACCAGCGTGACCTACTGAACGATTTTTACCGACGCAACATTGACGAGTTTGAAAGCATCACGGAATATGTGGATGATGGTCATACTGGAACGGACGCCAACCGTGAAGATTTTCAACGGCTCTTGGCGGATGTCATGAGTGGTAAAATCAACTGCGTTATAGTAAAAGACCTGTCCCGCTTCGCACGAAATTATAGCGATGCCGGAAGTTTGATCGATAACCTGTTTGTTCAAATGGGTGTTCGCTTTATCAGCCTTGCTGAGAATGTGGACAGCTACAAGAACCCCGACAGCGTTTCAAATATCATCGTTCCCATTACAAACGTGATGAACGATAATTACTGCTATCAGACTTCCAAAAAGATCCGGCAGGTATTTGATTACAAACGGCGCAACGGCCAGTATATCGGAGCATTTGCTCCTTACGGCTATGTAAAGCACCCAAAGGACAAGCACAGGCTGATTGTTGATCCAGATGCTGCTGAAAATGTCAAACTCATTTTTACAATGCTTATTCAAGGGTCATCAAAACGTGCTATCGCGCTGTACCTGAACGAACACGGCGTACCGAGCCCCTCGGCTTACAAGGTACAAAAGGGCTTGCCTGTTTCGACAAGAGGGTATGACGATCCTATGTGGGGAGTCCGCATGATCCACTCCATTCTTACCAATCCGACCTACACCGGGGATTTAGCCCAAGGCCGAAGCCGGGTGAAAAGCTACAAGGTACACCAGATTGAAGCTGTTCCACGCGAGGAATGGGTGGAAGTGGCTGGAACGCATGAGGCCATTATCGACTATGAAACTTTCGACAAGGTACAGGCTCTCTTACAGCGTGATACCCGTACTTCCCCGAAAGGCCGTGAGGTACATTTATTCAGCGGCTTTCTGAAATGTGCCGATTGCGGGCGGGCCATTACCCGATGCGTTGGCAAGAACAACAATGTATATTATTCTTGCTCAACCTACAAGAACCGTTCCCGGACAGCCTGCACCATGCACTCAATCAAGCATGAACGGCTGGAGGCTGCTGTTTTGTTCGCTGTACAGCATCAGGTACATTTGGCTGTTTCCTACTCGGAAATCGTCACGCAGATCAATTCCGCTCCAATCAAAAAAAGCCAGTCTTACCGACTGGACGATCTGATAGCTGCAAAAGAGCGGGAACTGACAAAGATAACACGCTACAAGCAATCTCTTTATCAGGACTGGAAAGACGGTGAAATCACCCAGCAGGAATACCGGGATATGAAGGCTGACTATGAACGGCAGACTTCTGATATTTCCGCGGTGCTTACCCGGCTGAACGCTGAACGCGCAGAACTGGCAAACGGTGTGGACAACGAGCATCCTGCACTGGTAGCCTTTATGAAGTATCAGAACATTGAAGCCCTCAACCGTGAAATCTTGGTTGAACTTGTGGACTATATCAAGGTCTATGAAAACGGCAATATCAGCGTGAAATTCAAATTTGCTGACGAGCTCCGCAAGATTGCCGAGTACATTGAAATCAACACTACGGAAGATACCGCAGTAGCGGGCTAACCCCCGCTACAAACCCCTTTGACAGTGTGTTTTCCTAATAGGCGCTAATCATATGCTTTATAATAGGCAACCATCATACTCCATCTAAAATTGATGGACTTGATTTTCAAATACAATGGGAAGCTGATTTGCTTGAAAATTTAACGGTTATGGATAAAGAAAAAGAACAGGAAAAGATAAAAAAGTGTATAGATGAAAACTTTAAAACAAACACAGGGAAAAGGATAGCTTATAATCGCTTTATTTTAGATTAGTAGTAGATTATTACAGTTATGTATTTTATATCGCAAAGAAAAAATAGTAGTTAAGTTTAACCCTAAGGTTAAATGATGAATATGTTGAGGGCATTTTTGTTTCTGGTGAAATGCAATCGCAGGGTATAGGTAAAATTCTGCTGAATTATGCAAAGGATAAAAGGAATAAGTTGTACTTGAACGTATACCAAAAGAACGCACGGGCAATATCTTTTTACAAGAGAGAAGGATTTGAGATTCAGCATAGTGGCTTAGATGAGGCTACCGGAGAAAAAGATTATGTAATGACATGGCAACACAAATAGAAATTACAGTTTGTAGAGATGATAGAATAATTATTTTGGAATAAAAAGGTATGAAGCACCATAGAAGTAATACAATTATGGTCAAAAGGATAAATTATTGATTTAATATAGGTAGTCATAAAGATTTAAGAGTGAAAAGAAAGAAGGTGTATCTATGCCAGAAATTTCGTTGTTTTATGGAATAAGGGTTACAATGTATTATGAAGATCACAATCCACCATATTTTCATGCAGAATATAATGGACTTCCGCTTAATAGGATTAATCCATTAGTGTAGGAGGCAGATATGTTTTATGATATTGTGCAGGTAATTCCTAATGAAGACTATACCGTATATGTATATTTTGAAGATGGAAAGATTGTATGTTATGATGCTAAAACGTTATTGAAAAAGAAAGTTTTTGAACCATTGAAAGATATTAATTTTTTTATGAATGCATGCACCATTTTGAATGGGACATTGGCATGGGATGTTACTGGAACCAGAGATTGCAGTAAGTGTCTGGATATAGATCCAGAGATGTTGTATGGGTTGGAAAATGTAAGTGAAAAGATTGCATAAGGAGTTGCCGTCATTCAATGGCGGCAATTATTCATGACAATAGAATGCTCGCAGAGCGTGCACTCTATTGTTGTATAGATAAAAACAATATAACAAAACGGAATTTGACGGAGTAATGGATATGAGAATCCGAGAAGTGAACAAAAATAAAAAGCAATTTATGTCATTATTGTTATTAGCTGATGAACAGGAGAGCATGGTTGATCGCTATCTTGAAAAAGGGACTATGTATGTGCTCGAAGACAATGATGTAAAAGCTGAATGTGTTGTCACCGATGAAGGTAACGAAATACTTGAAATCAAGAATATTGCAGTTGATCCGGAAAATCAGGGAAAGGGCTATGGCAAAACACTAATTGATTTTCTCGCCATTAAATATGCAGATGAATATTCTATTTTGCAGGTTGGAACAGGTGACAGCCCGTTGACCGTACCGTTTTATGAAAAATGCGGATTTGTCCGATCTCACAGTATTCCGAATTTCTTTACGGATAATTATGACCACCCAATTTATGAGTGTGGTGTACAGTTAATAGATATGGTATATTTGCAAAGACATATATAACTTCAAGTTTAACGAACAGGAGATGATGATCACATGAAAATCTTATATGAACTATCTTGGTTATGGGAAACGCTGGGCATTGCACTTGTGGCTGCGGCTGTCTGTGTGGCTTGCGCCACGCTGATCTGCAAGGCAGCGAAGAAAAAGTTCGGCAAAAAGGTGTTGGCAGTCATAGGGGCTGCGGCATTTGTGGGCGCGATTCTGGCGATCATTCTGATCGCCCGGACACCGATGCCGCTTTGATAGGACGGAGGATTGAATAATAAAAGGTCGGGGTCAGACCCCGGGCAAACTTTCACCTGTGAGAAGTGTCAAGGTTTTCTAATCACCACATGAATATAAATTGACAAAATGACTATAATGACTACAATGATTATAATGGTGATTAGGAAAACTACAGGAGGTACCTTATGACATTTATTGAGAGCGAAACTATCGAACTCAAGTCTTCGGTTGTTGCAGACCTTTGCAAAGAGGTGATTGCCTTTGCTAACACAAGAGGCGGCACTCTTTACATTGGTGTTGAGGACAATGGTACGGTGATTGGTGTGGATAGTGCCGACCGTGTTACCTTGCAAATAAATAATATGGTTCGGGATTCCATCAAACCTGATATTACGATGTTTGTCCACTACGAGACACAGGTGATAAATGATAAACAAATTATCGCCGTGACCGTTCAGGAGGGTACAGACCGTCCCTATTATCTGGGCAGTAAGGGATTAAAGCCCAGCGGCGTGTATGTCCGCAATGGTACATCTACAGATCCTGCCTCTGATACCGCCATTCGAAAAATGATTAAAGAAACCGATGGCGACAGTTTTGAAACCATGCGCTCTTTGGAGCAGAATTTGTCATTTCAGGCAGCTGAAGCACAGTTTGCCAAGAGGAAGGTTCCCTATGATGCTGCTAAGATGCAGACTTTGGGAATGGTTTCCTCGGACGACATTTACTCCAATGTAGCGTTGCTTCTGTCCGAACAATGTCCGAGTACCATCAAGGCTGCAACCTTTGCCGGTGTTGATCAGAGCGTATTCCAAGATAGACGTGAGTTTACCGGTTCGTTGTTTCAGCAGATGGAGGATTTGTATGCCTATCTCGATCTGCACAATCAAACCAAGGCCACATTTGAGGGACTATACCGAACTGATACCAAAGATTATCCAGAGGACGCGCTGAGAGAAACATTGATGAATTCTCTGGTGCATAGAGATTATTCTTTTAGTGCCAGCACCCTTGTCAGTATCTATGATGATCGAATCGAATTCGTATCCGTGGGCGGTCTGCCTGCCGGAATCACTTTGGATGACATTATGCTAGGACTTTCCGTTTGCAGAAATCCGAAATTAGCAGCTATCTTCTATCACTTACAGCTGATTGAAGCTTACGGAACCGGTATGCCCAAAATCATGAAAGCATACGCAGGCACAGGGGTAGAACCTAAAATTGAAGTGACAAACAACGCTTTCAAAATTACACTCCCCAATAGAAATGCCGTTAAGGCAACTGATAGCGTGCCTAATGAACGTAAATCCAATGAAGAAAAGATTATGGACTTGATTGCCCAAAACGGCTATGTAGTGCGTAGCGATGTGGATCAACTGTTGGATGTCAGCCAAACAACGGCCAGCCGTATTCTAAAACGCATGGTTACAGACGGCTTGATCTATCAGGACGGAAGCGGCAGAAAAACAAAATACAGAAAAGGTTAATCGTTTGCAACAACTGGCTTAAACCCAGGGGTCAGACCCCGGGCAAAACCCATCCAAAGGTTTGTCCTCTTATAGAAAAAGTTCATTTGATTTCTGAACGGAACAGGCTTTCTTGATAGCTGATGCCACAACAGAAACCGTTACCTTGTTAAGGCTGCGTGCATGAACAGGGCAGATTGAGACACATCTCATACAGGAAATGCACTTGGATTTATCGGTGACCTTGCCATTGTCCTTGGAAATTGCCTGAGCAGGACACTTCTCCGCGCACAGACCGCAATTTGTGCAATGAGAATCAGCAGAGGGAACAAATCCGCTGCTGGATTTTTTGTAAGGACGCTTGCCGGGAATGGCGGGAACTGCCAGGGAGCCGGATAGTGCTTTTTCAAAAATTTTGGTACCGAATGCAGAGAGTTGTTTGCAGTCTTCTGCATTGGGACGACCTGCGGCATATTCGTGAATAATTGAATGTTCTGCAATGGCAGAAATGGCGGCAATCACCTGAAAGCCAGCGGCATTTGCAGTATCCGCCATTTGAACAAGCGTACTCCCATAGGCGCGATTCCCATATACTGCCACAAGAACGCACTTCGCGCGATTTCCATTGATCTGAGCAAAACGATCAATTGCCAGCTGTGGGGCTACATCACCAAAAGACGGCATGGCGACAAGCACCAGGGAACCGGATTCAATGAAGAACGATGCAAAATCTGTGGAGGTAGATGAAAGATCAATCGTCTGGACTCCCGGCCAGTTCTGAGTGATTGCAGCGGCGACTTTTTCGGTTCCGCCAGTGGGACTGAAAAGAATCTGATAGCACTTCATTATAAACACTCCTTTGTTGTAAAAAATAAAATTACAATATTAATATCAGTATAGCAGTCGTGAGGTGTCGTGTCAATATTTACAGCAGGAGGGTACTATGTTAATATGAAAGTGGAGGGCAAAGATTATGCATGTCAGTAACAAATGTTCGATTGCAATTCACTGTTTGATCTTTATCCATGAATATGGAACAGAGAATAAAGTGACGAGCGAACTGCTGTCGCTTTCTACCGGCTGCAATCCGGTGACAATCAGGGGTATTCTCAGTGCGCTGAAAAAAAGCGGTGTTCTGTATGTGAAGTCCGGTACTGGCGGTGCGACTCTTGCAGCAGAACCTGAAGAGATAACACTTTATCGGATTTGTACAGCAGTGGAACCGGATGCCATTGACAAAATGATCGGTATTCATTCGTCACCATCACCGTTTTGCCCTGTGGGCAGGAAGATTCAGTCAGTGCTGGATGATACCTACGAAGAGTTGAAAACAGATGTGATTACCAGCATGAAATCTATTACACTGGATAAGATTCTTGCCGATTATCACGATAAACAGCAGAAAAATCAATGAAATATTTCTTTGAAGCCGGGATGGGAAGCATCCCGGTTTTTCTTTGGCAGGAACTGCTGTTAAAGCATTCGGAACGGGCGCAAGACGTCCGGTGGACCTCGGTTTTGCGCGGACCAGAACGGAGTGGAGACTTCCCCAACAAGCAGAAAATCGCTTTCGTGTCACGAAAGCCTTGCTTGCAGAAGAGTGAAAAATGTTTTGAACGCACGATTTTTTGTTTACTTAGAAGATGATAAGTGCTATACTTGAAAATAGAGAAATTATACCCATGGGCAGGTTGTTTTTAAGCAGGAGGCAGAGGCGATGGCAGTATCATATAACAAGTTGTTCAAGCTGTTGATAGACAAGAAAATGAAGAAGAAAGAGCTGTGCGAGCTTGCCGGAGTCAGCGCAAGTACTATTGGAAAAATGGGGCGTGGAGAACCTGTTTCCGTTGAAATGGTAGAAAGAGTTTGTCTTGCATTAGAATGCACTCCAAATGATGTTCTGGAGTTTTACCGAGATGATAAAAAGCAGTAAACCAAAGGAGAAAACGTGATGATAGATTTTGCGCCTGGCATGAGAACCATCATTCGTGACGAGGAATGGATGGTCAAAAAAATTGAAACGAATAGTCTTGGAAACAAGACTTTATACTGCGTTGGTGTTTCTCCGTTGGTTAAGGATAGAGAAGCGATTTTCCTTACGGATTTGGAAAAAATTCAAATCGTTGATCCTGCGGAAGTTAAATTAGTTGCGGATGCTTCACCGTTCTACAAGCGAGCGCTATTATATTTAGAAAGTCAATGGCGTCAGCAAATTCCTACTGATGCCAATTTACATATTGGCCATAAAGCGGCGATGGACTTAATGCCATATCAGCTTGATCCCGCAAAGCTTGCCCTGCAACGCCCGAGACAGAGAATTCTTATTGCGGACACCGTAGGTCTCGGTAAAACTTTGGAGGCAGGCATTTTGATGTCCGAGCTAATTGCTCGTGGCAAAGGTAAAAAAATACTGGTTGTTACCGTTAAGAGTATGATGACGCAGTTTCAGAAAGAAATGTGGAACCGCTTCACCATTCCTTTGGTGCGCCTTGATTCTAACCGGATTCAAAAGATTCGTGCCAACTTACCATCGAATTATAATCCGTTTTTCTATTATGATAAGACGATTGTATCCATCGACACTCTAAAGAGAGATGTTGAATACCGCACCCATCTGGAAAATGCATATTGGGACATTATTGTAATCGATGAAGCTCAGAACGTTGCAGAACGTGGAGATCATCAGGCGCAGCGTTCTCGTCTTGCAAAGCTGCTTGCAGATCGTAGCGACACAATGATAATGCTGTCAGCAACTCCTCATGACGGTAGAGCAAAGAGCTTTGCATCCTTGATGAATATGCTCGACCCGACCGCGATTGCAGACCCACAAAACTATACCCCAGAAGATATTAAAGGACTTTGCATTCGTCGTTTTAAGAAAGATGTCAAAGATCAAGTTAGTGGTTCTTTCCTAGAAAGAAAAATCACACTTGAGCGTTGCGATGCATCTGCAAAGGAAGAATACGCTTTTGATATTTTTACTGAAATGCAACTGGAGATGGATCTGGGTAAAACCAAAGGTACAGGTCAGCTGTTTAAGACCAGCTTGGAAAAATCTTTGTTCTCCAGTCCGGCAGCTTGTATCAAGAGTATCGAAGCGCGCTTGAAGAAACTATATAAAAAATATACCGTAGATGACATCAAAGATATTCACCTGCTTGAAAACCTGAAAACTGCGCTGGAGGCAATTACTCCGGCAGATTTTACACGCTATCAGAAACTCCTTGATCTCCTCAAAAGTAAAGAATACGATTGGAATCCAGCAGATAGCGGTGATCGTGTTGTTATCTTTACTGAGCGTATCGAAACCATGAAGTATCTTGCCGAAAGACTTCGCCAAGATCTTGGACTGAAGGCAAACGCCATTCAGGAGATTTCCGGTGGGATGAGCGACGCTGAACAGCAACGCATTGTTGAAGATTTTGGCCGAACGGAATCTACGGTTCGTGTTTTGGTTGCATCTGATGTTGCATCTGAAGGCTTGAATTTACACTATTTGAGTCATCGGTTGATTCATTTTGACATTCCTTGGTCTTTGATGGTATTCCAACAAAGAAATGGTAGAATCGACAGATATGGCCAACAGAAGCGCCCTGATATTCGCTATATGCTCATTGAAAGTGATAACAAACGTATCAAGGGCGATATGCGCATCATCGAAATCTTGATTACTAAAGAGGAGCAGGCTCTGAAAAATATAGGTGATCCTTCTCTGTTGCTCGGGAAGTTTACCATCGAAGATGAAGAGCTTGTTGTAGCTGAAACCATCGAATCCGGTTCGGATTCAGATGTCTTTGAACAAACATTGGATGCTGGTGAAGATGACTTTGATCCATTTGAAGCGTTGATGGCCGCAGCTGGTAAAGAGGAAGATGAGGATGAGAAAAAATCGGAGATTGTTTCGGACGAAACCTTGTTCTCGGATATAGACTATCTGTATCAAGCCCTCACATATCTAAATCAGGCAGAAAATCATCCTGTTGAAAGACTGAAAACAGTTTCCGGTCTAGATATTAGGCTGACTCCTGATATGGAGCGACGCTTGAAAGCGCTTGTACCAGAAGAAGCACTTCCGCAGGGAGAAACTCTCCGTGTTTCTGATGATAAAACCTTCTGCATGGAACAGATGCGAAGCAGTATGCAGAAAAATATGGACGAGTCTGCCTGGCCAACTACGCAGTATTTATGGAAACTCCACCCCGTCCTGAGTTGGGTTAATGACAAAGCAAGTTTGCTGTTTAAGAGAGATGAAGCTCCTGTTCTTGGGGTTCCTGGAGCGTTAAAGGCTAGTGAAAGCATTTATGTTGTAACTGGCAGTATGCCTAATCTGAAGTCAACTCCTTTGGTAGATGAATGGTTTGGCTTGCTGTACCAAGATGGCAAATTTGTTAAGGTGCTATCTATGAATGAAGTGGTACAGAAAACAGGCTTGAGCAATCCCAAAATTCCGAATACGAATTGCATCGGTGAAGATGAAATTTCTGCCGCAAGTTCTTTGCTGCGTGATGTAGTTTCCCAAGCAAAAATGCATTTGGATGAACATTACAAGAGGTACCAGACGGAAATGAGTCCGTTGCTGGATGAAGAAGTTGATAAGCTGATTGAGCTCCAAGAAAAGCATAAAGAATACTACCAGCTGACCTTGTTCGAGCACGAGCGAAAGTTGAAAGAACAGGAGCGCCGAGTAGATGAACTCTTTGATCAGTTTATGAGCTGGGTAAAAGAAACTTTAACAATACAGAACAACCCGTACATCAGAGTTGTATCTGTGCTGATGGGGGTATCGCAATGAGCATAGATTTAACAGGTATCACCAATAAAAACGAATACTATACCAATCATTATTTTTCCACTGTGTTTGAAGAAAATACGAGTGCTACTATCAGTGGTTGGAATGCAGCTGCAAGAGAGTCCGAAGAAATCAAAACTCCCTGGTCGCTTCTGCGTCAGAATACCCGACAGTATTATACGGCACATGATAAATTTGTCCGTTCTTCTGTAAACTTACAAGTGCTAGCCAATATCAAGGCGCTTGCAGGTAACTATATGAAATCATTGGGCTATCCGGAAGCAAAGCCAGAAGTTGTGGCAGTGGATGATTCTCTGTCGGTTCCGGTTTATCTTGAAATGACAAAGAGCAATGGCGCACCATTGCTGTGGGTATTGTTGTCAGCATCTAAAGAATCGGATGCGGGCATTATGGAGAGCTTTGTGTTCAATGCCGACGATGTGGACGACGATGCTGCCGGTATACTTTACAAGGGTGTTTTGGGCGAGATGGCAAACGAGGACCTGGTTACAAAAATCCTCTTTGGCACAGCTGAACCTCCTCGTTTTGTTATGCTGATTGGCATGAATCAGATCGCTCTTATCGACCGCAACAAGTGGAACGAAAAGCGCTATCTTCAGTTTGAACTTGAGGAAATCTTTTCTCGACTGGAAAACACGACTTTGCAGGCAATGTCTGTCCTGCTTCATAAGGATTCTCTTTGTCCTGATGACGGAAAAGTTCTGTTGGATGAGTTGGATGAACAGAGCCAGAAGAATGCTTCCGGCGTATCGCAAGACTTGAAGTACGCCCTCCGTGAAAGTATTGAATTGCTCGGTAACGAAGTCCTTTACGATATGAAGACACGCCTTGGGCGTGATCTTGATGCAGATCCTGTAGATGCCGGACAGTTGACTCTAGAGTGTCTGCGCTATATGTATCGTATGCTGTTTGTGCTCTTTATTGAGTCCAGGCCGGAACTTGGCTATGCACCGATCAAAGCACAGAGCTATTACTCCGGATATTCTCTGGAAAGTTTGCGAGATATTGCAGATAATATTCGTGATGATGTAAACGAAGTTGGCGATGGTTATTACCTGCATGAAACTCTGGCAAAGCTCTATGAGCTGATTTATGACGGCTATCCAAAAACGGAAGATGAGCTGAAAAAAGCGACAGGTTCCGATAGCCTGCACGATATGTTCCTGATTGCTCCGCTGAGGGCACATATCTTTGATCCGGAATATACCAAGATGATTACTGCGGCCAAGCTGAGAAACAGCTGTATGCTGCGTATCATCGACCTTATGAGCTTGACAAGGGCTACGGGCAGAAAAAATGGTCGCCGTGGTCGTATTTCCTATGCAAATCTGGGTATCAACCAGATGGGTGCAGTTTACGAGGCACTTCTTTCCTATCGAGGTTTTATTGCCGAACATGACCTTTATGAAGTAAAGAGAGCTGGTGACAGCTTCAACGAGCTGGATGTTGGATACTTTGTATCTGAATCTGAGCTTGACCAATATACCGAAGATGAGCGTGTCCGTTATGAATCTGGTGAAAAAGCGGGCAAGCTTCGTATGTATGAAAAAGGCACTTTCATTTATCGTCTGGCAGGTAGAGAGCGTGAGAAATCTGCATCCTACTACACACCAGAGGTTTTGACCAAGTGCTTGGTTAAGTATGCTCTGAAGGAGCTTCTTGAGGGAAAAACTGCGGATGAAATTCTCAAGTTGACCATCTGCGAGCCTGCTATGGGTAGTGCAGCGTTCTTGAACGAAGCGATCAATCAGCTGGCAGAAGCCTATATCTCCCGTAAGGAGAAAGAAACCGGCGAGATCATCAGCTATGAAAAGAGATTTAATGAATTGCAGAAGGTCAAGATGTTCATTGCCGACCGCAATGTTTATGGCATCGACCTGAACCCTGTAGCTGTTGAGCTGGCAGAGGTTTCTCTGTGGCTGAACACCATTTATGAGGGCGGCTTTGTGCCTTGGTTTGGCACGCAGCTGGTGAACGGAAACTCCCTGATCGGTGCAAGGCGGCAGGTGTATCGCATTGAGAACGTACAATCCACCTCTAAAGGGCTGCGTTGGTATGAGATGGAGCCTGATCGGGTACCGTTGGGAACAAAACGTATGCCCAAAAAGCAGGTTTATCATTTCCTGCTTGGCGATCCGGGAATGTGCAGCTATTCCGATAAGGTTATCAAGCAGTTGGAGCCTGCAAACATCAAGGAGATGAAAGACTGGAACAAGAAGTTTACCAGTCCTATCACTGACGATGAGGTTGTTACTCTGTTGCGACTTTCTGCGGCAATTGATGAGCTGTGGGAGGCGCAAATTCAGTTGCGTAAGGAAGTAGGCGCTAAAACACAGGACGCTCTCTCTATCTTTGGCTATACCGATGATGCAGAGGATTCGCATACTACGATTCGTCAGAAGGACAAGATCTTCAGTGAACTCTATAAGAGCGAACACATGAGGAATGCCGGTCCGTATGCCCGACTTAAGTTTGCAATGGACTATTGGTGTGCGCTGTGGTTCTGGCCGATTGACAAAGCAGATCTGCTTCCTACCAGAAGTGAATTTTTGTTTGATATGTCTCTGATTCTTGAAGGAACTACAAAATCTGTTCTTGTGACTGATACTGCAACTGATAAGAAGAATATCCATGGACAGATATCTATGTTTCCGACTGAAATGCAAAAAATCGAAGCTGAAATTCTTGATTTATATTCAGATATCGGTGAGGTTGATATTCCTGCGTTGAGAAAACAAAATCCGAGACTGGATCTGGCTGCAAGAATTGCAGAACAGAACAAGTTTATGCATTGGGAGCTTGAATTTGCGGACTTGTTTGCGGAGCGCGGCGGGTTTGATCTGATTATTGGTAATCCGCCTTGGATAAAAGTCACATGGAATGAAAAAGACTTCTTATCTGAAGTTTTACCAATTATCGGAATTAGAAAGGAAACCGCATCTTCTGTAAACAAAATGCGCACATCCATTTTGGGTACTAAGGTAGATACAAATGCTTTCATGCGTGAATACGTTGGAACAGCAGGTCTACAGGCGTTTTTAGGTAGCGTAAGCAATTATGAAATGTTAGCTGGTGGCTCAATTAACTTGTACACGAATTTCATTCCACAAGCATGGCATTTTACAAATGAGACAGGTATTGTTGCGTTTATTCATCAGGATAATGTGTTTACTGATGCAGATAAGGCGAACATTCGCAAGGAATTATATAGAAAATTAGTGGCACATTACCACTTTGTAAACCAGAAACTTTTATTTGATATTGGTAATACACGCCAATTTAGCTTAAATATTTATTCGAACAAGCCAAGTTTGTCTTTTGTTACAATATCGAACCTATTTGAACCAAAGACCATAGATATGTGCTACTCAGAGACAAATCCAGATGTGGAATTAGGAATTAAAGATAGTGACGGAAATTGGAACACAGCAGGTAATAAATCCAGGTTGATTAGAGTAAATAAAGGTGCGCTTTCATTATTTGCATCCGTATTTGAAGACAGTGATGATTGGGCTACAACAAGACTTCCTTCGTTGCAAGTGAAAGAATTTTTGGAAGTGTTGCAGTGTTTTGCTGAGAATAGAAATACCATTGGACAGCAAAACAAAGATGTGTTTTATACTGGACTTTGGGACGAACCATCCGGTCAGACCACTGGAATATTCGAGAATAACCCGACCTATGCCATTCAGCCAAATGAACTAATTATTTCAAGCCCGATGATTGGTTCTGCTAATCCATATTTCCAAAATGCAAAGGAAGTTTGTGATTCTCATCGAGCCTATGAGCAAGTTGATTTACAGGCGCTTTCCAAAAGCTACTTACCACGAGGAAAGTATCGTCCTCTTATTAGTGGATCAGAGTATGCTGAATTATTCCCCAAAACCAGTTGGGGAACGAGCTACTATGATGAACCTAAAATTGTCCTGAGAAGAAGACTTGATCATGAAGGTGCAAGATCGTTGATTGCTAGTATTGCACCTCGAAAAGCAGCACATATTGACACCGTTTTCGGCATGGCTTTTCGAAATTGCAACTTAGCACTTGTTGCAGGATTAATGGCTTCTCTGCCTTATGATTTCTTTATAAGAATCATAAAAAAGAGTGATGCTCGATTTGATACGCTGTCAAAGTTGCCGATTCTGTCTGGGTGCAAACAAGAAGCTGCAATAATAATTCGTTCTTTACGTCTTAACTGCTTGTCGAAATGGTATGAAGATATATGGAAGAACTGCTATCCGGAGTCCAGCATACTGGATGAATGGAGTAAGCAAGATCTTCGTCTTGAGAAACAGCCTTTCTCCACGCTTCAATCAAATTGGAACGAGGAGTATATCCTGAAAGATGACTATTCTCGATACCAAGCAGCGGTAGAACTAGATGCGCTTGTCGCGCAAGCTTTGGGTATGAGCTTTGACCAATTAATCTTAATATATAGAATCCAGTATCCGGTGATGCAGCAATATGAAGCGGATACTTGGTACGATGCCAACGGCCGCATCACTTTTACCAACAACCGCAGTCTCACCGGTGTGGGCTTCAGCCGCCCCGAATGGGAAAATGCAGGTGCCGTTCAGCCGGTGCGTCACGGTGACGCACCCTGGGATGGCGTGATGAAACACGCACCGACAGGCTATGTCTTTGCCCGTACCATCATGGATGACACCATGCCCGGCGGCCCTGTGGAGCGCACCATTGAGTATTTTGCCCCCTTTGACCGCTGTGATCGTGAACAGGACTACGAAACCGCATGGAAGTTCTTTGAGGAGAAGTACGGAAGGATGTGAAAGAATGACGGATGTATTTTCTGTTTCTTCGTTAGAAGAGTATATTAAAATTGTAGAACGTTTTTCACCAAATTTTTCGTTATCAAGAGGCCAAGGTAGTGATCTTCCGTTGTTTCCCTCTGCCTTAAGGCGTGATCAAGATGGAATGCGTTTGTATAGCAAAACAACTATACAGTCATTTCTGGAAGATTTTAAGTTCAATTCTCAAATGTATATTGAAGGAGCCTCTACTTACCATGAAAATGATTGGTTAATTCATGCGCAACATTTTGGTGTGCCAACATGTCTTTTGGATTTTACATATTCCCATTTGGTTTCACTGATGTTTGCGCTTGAAAAAGCATTTGACTACGATCAAGATGATGAGGATAATGCTGTTGTCTGGTTATTAGATCCGGAGGCTCTAAATCTAAAGACGATTGGAAGAAAAGAAATTATAAATCTTTCCGAAGAAGCAATTGATTCTGTAAGAAGGTTTGAACATCCCTTTGTTGTTAATTCTCGAAAAAACAATGCTAGAATGATGGCGCAAAATGGATTGTTTGTATATTTTCAGTATGATGCAAATGCCCTGCAAGAGACGGATGGAGCAGATAAATTCTTAAAGAAGATAGAAATACCGCACATTAAAACAAAAGAGATGTTAAAAACTCTTTACATTTTGGGAATGAGATTTAGTAGTATCTATCCAGAACTATCGTCTATATCAAAGGATATAATACTAAAAAATAGGGTTTTAGAGTCATATAAGCAGGAGGAAAATGATGATGGATACTAATTTTACTGTTAAACCGACAAATTTAGATCAAACAATCAAAAACATAGTTATGTCCATTGATAAGGGTTATGAGCTGCAAAATATGGATGAAGATACCATTACAAGTGACACAAAGTTGGACTATAATGACAGTCTTATTTTAAAACCATTTTATCAAAGAGATTATAGGTCAACTGTCGAAGATGAGAGTTCACTTATTGAGTCTATTCTTGTAGGAATTCCAATTCCTCCTGTGTTTTTATGCTCTACTAGATTAAAGGGCGTTCAAGTTTTAAATGTTGTTGATGGTCAACACAGATTATTTGCATTTTATCGGTTTCGAAAAGGAGACTTTCGTCTTTCATGCCTCCCTTTGCTTCCAAAATTTAACGGCATGAAATTTGATGAATTGCCTTTTGAATATCAGGAACAGTTTATTTCGCACAAACTTCCAGCTTTTGTTTTTCGTGATTTTCCTGGAAAAGAGTTTGAATTGGAGGTGTTTAATCGATATAACAAGGGCACAAAGGCCTTACCACCTCAAGAAATTCGTAATGCGGTATACGCATCTCCTCATAACGAACACATTAGTGATTTTGTTAAACAAATATATGAAGGTGACAGTGAGCGAGATAAAAAGTTGCGAAATATTTTCAATGTAAGCAAAGATCGATTGCTGAAAAAAAAGGTTCACGAAGGAATTTTCAGTATTCTATATGTTCTAGAGTATGGTATTCAAGAAGAATTTAAGGACTCAACTACATATGCAACAGAATATATGAAAAAGAAGTCGAACTTCTGTAACAATAGTACAGAAGAGGAGATAATGCAAGATCTTAATTCTATGCGTGCATTGTTTGAAAACTATTTGAATTGGCTACTTGAATGCACAAAATATACGCCTTATCCAATTTCTAAGGAGTTTTATGGCATCTCTAGTAAACAGTATAAGTTTTCCACGTCTATGGCACTGGTGTTAACTGCACTTTATAAGAAGGTTTACATTGATATTGGCAGTAACAACTTAGCATTTGATGATGTTATTCTTAAAATGAAGACGTGCTTGATACATTCATTCTTAGAGGATTCCTCATATTCCGCATCGAGTACTAATTCAAGGGAAATAGAAAAGTTAATAGATAATTTCACAATATAATACTATATATGAGGAGGATTGCAGTATGTTACCATCCATACTTGCGAAACAATTACAGAAAGGCATCGGGGATTACATTGAAACCACATTCCCGATGACCAACGAACCGTTCAAAGGTTCCGTAGAGAAAATGCTGTCGAATAAAGGCTCTGTTTACCATGAGTCTTATGTTGCTGTGCGCCTTCCGTTTCGTGTGGCAGCGGATATGCCAACTTGTTTTGAAGCAATTCATCCTGCATATCTTCCTTACGTGCATCAGCAAAAAGCTTTTGAGCGACTGACCGGAGATGATGGTAGATCCACGTTAGTTGCAACGGGTACTGGTTCCGGTAAAACCGAGTGCTTCCTTTATCCAATTCTGGAGTATTGCTATCAGCACCGTGGCGAGCGAGGAATAAAAGCACTTATTATTTACCCCATGAATGCCTTGGCAACGGATCAGGCGAAACGTATAGCGGAGCTGATCTATGGAAGTGATGAACTCCGTGGGAATGTGACTGTCGGGATGTATGTTGGTGGACAAGAGCATACGCCCGCCCGTACTATGAGTGAACATGGCGTTATTACAGACCACGAAACCATGCTGAACAACGCACCGGATATTCTGATGACCAACTATAAAATGCTGGACTATCTGCTGGTGCGTCCGAAAGATGCTCTCTTGTGGCAGGATAATGAGCCTGAGACTCTGAAATATATCGCAGTCGATGAACTGCATACATTCGATGGTGCGCAAGGCACAGATTTGGCTTGTTTGCTTCGTCGTTTGAAACGGCGCTTGGGCATCTATGATGGATACCTGTGCTGTGTCGGTACATCTGCAACGATGGGCTCTAAGGAAAACAATAGCAGTATTCTGAACTACGCAGAAGAAATCTTTGGTGAGCCGTTTGACAAGGATGCAATTATCACGGAAGATCGTTTGAGTGCGCAAGAGTTCTTTGCGGGTGCCGAAGTGACGGAATTTACGTTGCCAACAGTAGAGCAGGCTATAGAGTTGGAAAAATTGTCTGAGGAAGATGAGCCTTCGGCCTACTTGCAGAGCGCGGTAAAAGACTGGTTTCCGAATTTTTCTTTTGATGTCCTTGACGATGAAGGCAGAATACAGCTTGGATATGAATTGATGCATCACAGTTTCATGCAATCGGTTATCAATCTGACCGGCGGTACATATTATCAGGTTTCTAAAATTGCAGAAGATTTGGCTGTCCATTACCCGGATTTGAAAACCCTGCCTGATGCAGATGTAGTTATCAATTCTCTCTTTGCTTTGATTTCTCATGCAAGAACGGGAACGGTAGGAAAACTGCGTCCTTTTTTGAATGTTCAGGTTCAGCTTTGGATGCGGGAACTTCGTCGCTTGGTTGCAAAAGTAGGCTCAGATGAAATCACTTATGAGATTGCTCATGATTTGAATAAACAACAGGCAAAGCAGTATCTTCCGGTTGTAAACTGTCGTGATTGTGGTATTACGGGTTGGGTATCTGTACTCAATGAACGTAGCAATGCCACCATGACAAATATTGAATCGTTCTATAATCTATATTTCCGTGCGGACGAAAAAATCGTGATGATGTTTCCTCATTCTCATGATGAACGTGTTTCGGGTATGATTCCTGCAAGAATTTGCCCCGATTGTCTGCAAGTAAAACTTGGTGAGGATGGGACTGACGAGTGCGTCAACTGCGGTGCTGAAATGGTTGATGTAATGATTCCCAGCCCAATCAAGACTTCTGGCACTAAGAACCACAAGCAATACGTTTGCCCCTGCTGTGGCAGTCGTCGTGGTCTGTCGTTGATGGGTCTTCGTAGTGCAACAGAAATTAGCGCAAGCATTTCTCAAATGTTTGCGTCCAAGTTTAACGATGATAAAAAGACATTGGCATTTTCTGATAATGTCCAGGATGCTGCACACAGAGCAGGCTTTTTCAACTCAAGAACATGGCGTTTTGGCCTTAGAACTGCTATTCAAAAATACTGTACTGAAATAGGTTCTGGGAAAAACCTTGCGGATTTTCAGACGGGTTTTATTAGGTATTGGCATGAGCACATGACCGATGAGCAGTTTGTAAGCTTCTTCATTGCTCCTAATCTGACTTGGAAGCAAGCCTATGAAGATATGGTTGAGAAGCGCAGCTTGGGCAAGGATAAGCAGGCACAAATTTTGGTATATGAAGTAGAGCAGCGTATTAAATACGAAATCATGCTTGAATTTGGTCTTGCCGGTAACATTGGGCGAACGCTTGAAAAGTCTAATTGCTCTGTTATTTCCTTTGCTACGGAAGATATTATTCGGATTGCTGATGCCGTACAGGAAAGAACTATCAATGAACTTGGTGTGCTGACCTCTGAAAACTCGGATTCGTTCAAACGCATGGTTATCGGGTACTTGAACCTTATGCGCACAAATGGCGCTTTTGAGGATAAAGTGTTCGATGAATATACCATGGGCGATGGCAATGGCTATATGTTGTCAAACGACAGGAATCGTTGGCTGCCTGGCCGTCAGTCGGGTCGAAACACACCTCGCTTTATTGCTGAGCATATTGGCAATGGTCGCTCATCTTTTGAGTTCGATTCACCTGCTGCTAATAAGTATGTGGACTGGATTGCTTCCTGCTGTAACGAAGTGCTGGTAGATGACAGCACGTTTCGGGCAATCAGTAAATTTATTTTGGACGAAGCAGTGAAGCAAAATGTAATATCTCTGGTTCCTTCTTCGGTCAATTATAAGATCTACGGGCTAAATAAGGAACGTGTCTTTATCACGGATGATGTGATGCAAATGCGTTGCGATAAATGTGGTTCTGTATATGCTGTTGCAGCAGAAAATGCAGAGCTTTGGATTGGTGCGCCTTGCCAAAGGACTACCTGTGGTGGGTTCCTTGAAGAATACGAGTCAGGCGAAATAAATTATTATGGCCGCCTTTACAGTGCTGGTGATTTGGTTCGTATCAACGCAAGGGAACATACGGGTTTGTTAGAACGTCCCGATAGAGAGCAACTCGAAATTGATTTTAAGCGCAGTAAGGATACTCAGGAGATTTGGGACCCCAATGTATTATCGTGTACTCCGACTCTGGAAATGGGTATTGATATTGGAGATTTGTCTACCGTCATCCTGTGTAGTATACCGCCAGCTCAGAGCCAATTCTTACAGAGAGCAGGTCGAGCAGGTCGTAAGGATGGTAATGCACTGACATTGGCTGTTGCGAATGCGAGACCTCACGATTTATATTTCTATTCTGATCCTTTGGATATGATTGCCGGCGAGGTCACTCCACCAAAAATATTCCTTCGAGCATCTGCTGTTTTGGAAAGGCAGTTTGTAGCTTTTTGCATGGATTCCTGGGTTAAAAAAGGGATTCCTGATGGCGCTATTCCTGATAAAGTTGGTATTGTTCTGAAAAAATTGGATGCCCGCCCGGATGATATGTTCCCATTTAACTTCCTGAATTATGTACAAAGCACGTTATCTCGTCAGTTGAACTCTTTCATGCAGATGTTTGCAGCGTACCTTGATGATAGTGCAAGAGAAGAGCTGCAAATGTTCGCCAGAGGAAAAGACGCTAATGATAGCCCTATGTATGTCAAAATTCTGGATGCATTCGAGGATTTGAAAAAACAACAGGATGCATTGAGAACAAGCGTTGATGCCCTAAAAGCGATGATTCGTGATCTGGAAGATAAGCCAAAAGATAGTTCCTATGATGAGGAAATTAAAGAATTGAAGCGTGAAGAAGCGGCATTGCTTACAGTCCTTCAAGAAATTGGCAAGAAAAATATCTTTAATTTCCTGTCTGATGAGGGATTGCTTCCAAATTACGCTTTCCCTGAAGCGGGCATTATTCTTCGGGCAGTTCTTTATCGTAAGGAGGATGAGGAAACACCGGCTCAGAAGAAAAAATATGAGAAGATGGTCTATGAATATAGCCGCAGCGCTTCCTCCGCTATTAGCGAATTTGCTCCTAATAATAGCTTTTATGTAGACGGTCGTAAGCTGACCATAGATCAGGTTGATTTGACAACCGCTCAGACCGCAAGATGGAGACTTTGTCCGAATTGTTCTCATGCTCAGATTGAGGAAACTGGCAAGAATACATCAGCTTGTCCTCAGTGCGGTAGTCCTGCTTGGGCTGACGCTGGACAGGTTAGAACCATGCTGAAGGTTCAAATGGTCTATTCTAACATGGACTATACCAAGAGCCTAATTAACGATGAAAGCGATGATCGAAACAATGTTTTCTATTGTAAGCAACTCTTGGTTGATGTAGATGAGGATCACGATATTTCCAGCGCATATCGTATGGACAACGAGGAATTCCCGTTTGGATATGAGTTCGTTCGCAAAGCAACTCTGCGTGAAATTAACTTTGGCGAGAGTGACATGACTGGTGAAAAATTGTCTGTTTCCGGTGTCGAAGAAGTGCGCAAGGGCTTCAGAATCTGTAAATATTGCGGCAAAATCCAACCTGAAAACGGCAAAGCTAATCATAGCTTTGCCTGCAAGACAAGAAAGATGCCCACTTTAATGCAGGCTGACGCTTATGAAGAATGTCTGTTCCTGTATCGTGAGTTCAGCACAGAAATTCTCCGACTTCTTGTTCCGGCGACTACAATGGATTCTTCCTCTGTGAAAATGGAATCGTTTGTGGCTGCATTTATGTTGGGTATGAAAGAGTATTTCGGTAATGTTGATCATCTAAGGGCGACTGTCAGTGAAGTCCCTGTTCCCGATGCAGATTATCGAAAGCAGTATCTGGTTATTTATGATTCTGTTCCGGGTGGTACGGGCTATCTGAAACAGTTGATGCATGAAAAGAACGCTCTGATTGAAATTTTCGAAAAGGCACTTCATGTAATGGAGAATTGTTCCTGCAAGGATGACCCGCAGAAGGATGGATGTTACCATTGTTTGTACGCCTATCGTCAGAGTCAGCAGATAGGTAACATTTCAAGGACTACGGCTATTAGAATTTTGAAATCAATTCTTTCTGGCAAAGATAATGTTCAGAAGATTGATAAGATCAATGATATTCCCGTTAATCCGTTGTTTGATAGCGAGTTGGAACAGCGCTTTATGGAAGCAATTCGCACCAAGGTTGGTGCCGCCAATGTAAGTGACACAATCCGCAATGGAAAACATAGCTATTATGTGAAGATAGAGAACTTTGCTTGGGAAATCGAGCCACAGGTCCTTCTGGATGCTGGTTCTGGTGTTTCGGTAGATTGTAAGCCGGATTTTGTGTTCTGGCCAGTTTCCGCACCAGATCATAAGCCTGTGGCCGTATTCACAGATGGGTTCCTATACCACAAAGACATCGTTTCTGATGATACAATTAAGCGAGAAGTTATTCGGAGAAGTGGTAATTTTCGTGTTTGGTCGCTGAGTTTTAAGGACGTTCAAAGTGTATTTGCACCACAGGGCGATTTTTATACGACAACACTTGAAGCAGAAAAAATGCCTTCCGGCAAGACGATGTACCAGAATATGATTAAGAAGCAAAATGCAGATGTCATTGAACCTGCAAAGTTGTCTTCCTTTGATTTGCTGCTGGAATATCTTAAACTGCCTGATGCAGAAAGAGTTTTTAAGGGACAAGCATATGCATATTCTCTGTCCTTGTTGGAACCTGCTTTGATGAAGAACAATCTTGCTTTCAATAATTGGGAGACGATTGTAAAAGCTGTAAATGACCAGACACACTTTACTAATGCTAATTTCGTGTTCCCTGGAACTATATTCGGCAGCTGGATTCCGAGAACTTCTAATGCGCATCTGGCAATTCATTCTGCTATCCTTGCATCTGAACTTAAAGCAGAGGGCGCTGTTGCGGTTTGCGCTGTTCTCAATGACGAAAAGGATCGTAGAACAGACAAATATGAACAGGAATGGAATGGCCTTTGGAGATTCTATAATGTGATGCAATTCTCGGATGAGTTTATAGCGGTATCATCTGTAGGCATGAGCCACATGGATTACCTCGCACTGCCAGTTGCAATAAATGCTGATTCTGATATCGTTGCGCCTGTAGCCGCGGTTGATGATGCTTGGAATGCAATTAAGGAGCTTCTGTTCGATGATGATGCAAAAGCATTTGTCGAGATCGCAAAAGATGCTGGCGTACCGGCCCCGGATGAAGATAACATTGGTTACGAAGTTGAAGGCGTTGATGGAGAAGTGGTTGCTACTGTTGAAATTGCATGGCCTGATAGACGAATTGGGTTTATGACTGCTGAACAGGCTGAAGACAAGGAGAAACTCGAAAAATTGGGATGGAGAATCCTGAATTTGCTGGATACTGCGGATATGGATGTCGCAAGCTATTTTGGAGGTGATAACCAATGACGGATAATGTTAAAGTAGCAATCTCATCGGATTTTTTGACAGCATTTGCTCGTCTTCCGAGACAGGTACAAGGTAAAGTAACGGAGTTTGTAAATAAGTTCCGAAACAATCCGATGTCTCCTGGCATTAACTATGAGAAACTTAATTCGGGAATAGATAAGAAAATTTTTTCTGTTCGTATTGATGATACTTATCGTGGTATTGTTGTCCGTCAGCAAGAAGCTGGAGTATATCTGCTTTTGTGGGTAGATCACCATGACGAAGCGTATCAATGGGCTGCTCGTAAACGATGCGAAGTCAACCCTAAAACAGGTGCAATTCAGGTGTTTGATGTTCAAACTGTAGTAGAACAGGTATCTGCACCTGAAAAAGTTGCTCTATTTGCCCTTGCAAAAGATGATGATTTGCTTAGACTCGGTGTGCCTGAGGTTCAGCTTGATCTTGTTAGAAGTTTTGTTAATAAAGAGGATTTTTATAAATCGGAATCCGCTATGCCACATGATGCTTATGAGCATCTTTCTTGGTTGGCAGAAGGTTTTCCTATGGAAGAAGTATTAGAGCTTGTTTCTGAAGAGCAGAACACCTCTGCTTCCAGCGAAGATTTAGCAGCTGCATTAGATGTTCCTACAACGCTGAAATCTTTTGTTGTGGTCGATGGAGAAGATGAATTGCGTCGAATTATGGCAGAACCACTGGAAAAATGGCGTGTATTTCTTCATCCGACACAGAGAAAAATTGTACAGAAAGAGTATTCGGGTTCTGCAAGAGTGCTCGGCGGTGCTGGTACTGGCAAAACCGTAGTTGCCATGCATAGGGCGAAACATTTAGCGTCCAAATGCGAAGGACAGCAGAGGATTTTGATGACAACCTTTACTGCAAATCTCGCAGCTGACATCCGAGAGAATCTTCGTAAGATCTGTACATTGGAAGAACTCCGAAGAATAGAAGTCATTCATCTGGATGCCTGGGTGAATCAGTTCCTTCGAGAGTCTGGATTCTCTGCTCAAATAGGCTATGACGATGTAATAAATCCCCTTTGGGAGAGAGCTGTTTTGTTAGCAAACATCGATTTGCCGTATGAGACTACGTTCTATGAAGAAGAGTGGAATAGAATTGTGATCGCACAAGAGGCTCTTACACTCGAAAAATATGTAAAGGCAACCAGAAACGGTCGTGGCACCAGACTTGATCGTAAAAAAAGAATGCAGGTCTGGAAGGTTTTTGAAAACTATCAAAATCTGATGAAAGAGAACCAGATACGTGATATAAATACCGCCATGTATGAAAGTACCAAACTGCTTCAATCTGCGGGCAGAAAACCAAGATATGCAAGTATTATTATCGACGAGGGACAGGATTTCAGCGACAATGCATATCGCTTGATTAGAGCGTTGGCAGGAGAGGAACATCCCAATGATATTTTCATAGTTGGTGACTCTCACCAGAGAATATATCGAAATCATCCGACCCTTTCTAAGTGTGGTATAAATGTCCGTGGTCGTAGTAGTATCTTGAAAATAAACTATCGTACTACAGAGGAAATCCGGAAATATGCTTTTGCGCTATTGAACGGTATTTCTTTTGATGATTTAGACGAAGATTTAGATCTTGGAGATAAGTGTCAATCCCTCACACATGGAGAAAAACCGATAGTTGAGAATTTTGAAAACGCTAATGACGAATTTGATTTTCTTATCTGTGAAGTGAAGAAGCTAAAAGAAAATGGTGTTTCTCTCACTGATATATGCGTTGTAGCACGTACCAAAAAGCTGGTTGATGATTACATTGCGCTTTTTACAAGAGCAGGGATTCGTTCCTATGCAATTAAGAGAAACAAAGTTGATGATCGTAGTTTTGATGGACTACGAGTTGCCACCATGCACCGAGTAAAGGGACTGGAGTTTAAGTATGTATTTATTGCGGCTGTGAACAACAGGATTATTCCTATGCCCTCTGCAATCAATAAGACTGATGCTGTTTCTGAGGCGGAATCTATTACCTCTGAAAAATGCTTGTTGTATGTGGCGATGACTCGTGCGCAAAAGGGTGTTTATATTACCAGCTATGGAAGACCTTCGGAGTTTCTTGGATAGCTTTGTATTTTTAGGGAGGAGAAAAAACATATGGCTGATAACCGAAAGAAAACTTCTATGTCACAGGTGCTGGCAGATATAAAGCCTTATATAACGAAAAAGTTCATGGCGGCACCGTGTATTAAGGAGCAAGATATTCAGGCTATCTGTCAAATCCTCCTGCCCAGATACAAGAATGTGTAGCTCATGCAGAGACTGACCAACAACAAGCCAGATTTCAGAATTCAGGTGAAAGGTTTGTTCGGAACGGAAGAGAAACGGTTTGAAGTGGTTGGCGGTGATAAGAAAAGACCAGCAACCAAAAAGAAATCTGATCTGGGCTGGATTGATCAGCTGGAAGAGATAGATACTGCGCTGGATGATTTCTGATATCAATGCAGTGCGTAGCGGTATCTGAGGCAAAACTTCGTGCAACAGGTTGTTGCACAAATCACACATAAAATAATTGGGAAGCGATGGAGTGACACGACAAGAATTGTTTACATGGATACGCCAGCAGTACGGCACAGAACCGGAATACCCCTGGCATGATTGGAATGCTGTGTTGCGGCACAACGACAATAATAAATGGTATGGTGTGGTTCTGGAAGTGTCTGCTGATAAGTTGGGATTGCCGGAGGCGGGTATCATTGATGTTCTCAATGTAAAAAGCGATCCGCTGTTAATAGGCTCTCTTCGCGGGCAGGATGGCTATTTTCCGGCCTATCACATGAATAAGGAGAAGTGGCTCAGTATTCAGCTTGGTAAATCGGAACTGGATGATGCCATCAAAGACCTGCTTTCTTTAAGCTATGAGCTGACAGCACCGAAAAAATGCAACAAAAAGTCATCAGCAAAAAATCCGGGAGATTCCGCAAATGGCAAAGAAAAAGAATTTGACGAAGGCTGAGCGAAAGAAAGCGCGCTTTCGACAGCGGAGAATGGAGCGGGAAGCGAAAGAACGGGAACGGCTGGCAGAACTGTATGAGGACTGCGATGGTCGTTTTGCTTTTATCGCAGGATATACAGATGGCGGCGCACCGTTCGGTGTGATGTGGGAAGAAGTCGGCATTGATCCGGGACTGCCATTCAAGGAAAAGGTGAGGCTCTATCACATGCAGATGTAAAAACGGATAGTAGTCGTAAGAAAAGGAGCTAAAAAGGGAGCCGAAAGGGAGCCGAAAAGAGGAGCTAATCCAGGCTCCTCGAAGGTACGTTGTTTCAAAAAGTTGCGCTTATGTTCCAGCGCGTGCAGATTATATCCAAGTGTGGCCAGGTGCAAAGGGGGCAGCCAGTAGCCAGACCCCGGTCAAACCCCGTTTGGATTGATATTAAGAACGACTTGATGAATGAGTTGATTTTTGAAGTGGAAAATAAGAAAACTGTGGGTATTTTATAATATGAATGGTAGCAATAGCTGCCATAGAGAGCGAGGTGTTATGATGACCATAGAAGGAATTCTTGCAGGAGAATCGAAGAATGTGGAGTTCAAAGAGAACCTGCCGGAGAAAAGCATCAAATATATGAAGTCTGTGGTTGCCTTTGCAAATGGAACCGGAGGAAAAATCATTTTCGGAATTGCCGATAAAACCAGAGAGGTTGTTGGCTTTGACAAAGAAAATGTGTTCAAGAAAATGGATGCCATTGCCAATGCCGTATCAGACAGCTGTGAACCGGCAATCATCCCGGATATTACTTTACAGACGGTTGAAGGAAAAACTGTCATTGTGGTAGAGGTTTCTGAGGGCAGACAGCGCCCATATTATATCAAAGCCCTTGGCAGAGATGGCGGTGTATATGTCCGTGTTGCAGGAACTACCCGCCTTGCCGACGAGTATATGGTAAAAGAGCTGTTGTTTGAGGGCAGTAACCGTTACTACGATCAGGCTTTGTGTACGGGACTGGATATCACGGATGAAGATATTGATGCTCTTTGCAAAGCGATGAAGGAGCAGGCAGTCAGGAATGCCCATAATGAGGAGCAAAAAGCATCCATCAAAGATGTTGGCAGACAGCAGCTGCGTTCCTGGGGGGTTTTGATTGAGCATGAGGGAAAAGATTATCCATCTAATGCCTTTGCTATTTTGACAGGCAACGGTGGACTTCATGTTGCAACGCTATGTGGCGTGTTCAAGGGTACAACGAAAGCGGTATTTGTTGACCGTAGAGAATATACCGGTCCGCTTTGGAAGCAGATAGAGGAAGCATTTCAGTTTGTTTTGAGAAATATTCATCTGGGTGCTAACATTGTGGGAATTTATCGGCAGGATATTTATGAGATTCCACCGGATGCCATTCGTGAGTTGATTATCAATGCTATGGTACATCGTAGTTATCTGGATCATGGTACGATACAGGTTGCGGTATATGACAACCGATTGGAAATTACTTCTCCAGGAAAGCTGCCAATGGGACAAACGATAGAGCGTATGAAAGAAGGTTATTCCAAAATCAGAAATGAAGCCCTTGCCCATGCGTTTGCTTATATGAACCTGATTGAGCATTGGGGAAGCGGTATTCCGAGAATTATTGATAAAGTAAAAGCTGCCGGACTGCGGGAGCCGGAGTTTATTGGTGGCGAAGTTGATTTGCGTATCAATATTTATCGAGGTCAGGTTGATACAAACGACGCCACGATTAACGCCAACGACGCCAAAAATGACATTGGTGGCGTTGAAAATGGCGTTAGTAATGCCGGAAATGGCGTTAATCGCAACGAAAGTGGCACTAATGGCGGTAAAGTACCGCTTAATAAGGAACAGATACAGTTAGAAAACCTGTTGCAGATTATAGAGAAAAATCCATCTGCAACACAGGCATATTATGCGGAAGAAATGGGTGTATCAAAAAGAACGATTTCTCGAATGTTCGCTTTTTTACAGGAAAAAGGTAGATTGGTACAGAACGGAACAACGAGAAAAGCAAAATGGGAAATTATAAGGTAAGAGGAGTAGCAGGATACAGACAAAATTAAAGTGACTCAATCGGGGCAGCCCCCGGTCAAAGCCGCCGACCGGCCTGCGGATTTTCTGATTTCCTACGCGGCACTCAGAAAATCCTGGCCAGCTGAGAAAGACAAGCCACCTCGAGAACGAAGTTCAAGAGATATAGCTCCCTGTAATACTGTTTGGGTTTTCCTTTATTTCCTGCGGCGTCCCGCAGGCTATGATCTGTCCGCCTGCTTCGCCGCCGCCCGGTCCCATGTCGATGACATAGTCCGCATTTTTGATTACATCCAGGTCGTGTTCAATGACGACAACGGTCGCACCGTGATGAAGAAGTGCCTGAAAGACGCCCAGCAAAACCTGCACATCCAGCGGATGCAGACCGATGGAGGGCTCATCAAAGACGAATACGGAATCCTCCTGAGTCTTTCCAATCTCGCTGGCAAGCTTGAGCCGCTGCGCCTCGCCTCCAGACAGTCCGGGCGTTTCTTCGCCAAGGGTCAGGTAGCCGAGTCCGAGCTGCTTCAGAATTTCCAGCTTCTGGCTGACGCTTTTTATATCCCTGCAAAAGTCGATGGCGGTGTTTACGTCCATATCCATCAGCTCCGGTAAGGAAATGTGCGCGCCGCTTTTATTGGTGAGCTTTACCGTGTAAGCTGCCTTGCTGTAGCGGGAGCCCCGGCAGTCCGGGCAGGGGATGTTCACATCCGGCAGGAATTGTACATCAAGACTGACAACGCCGGTTCCGTCGCAGCCGGGGCAACGGAGCGTCCCGGTGTTGTAGGAAAAATCACCGGCCTTGTAGCCGAGGGCTTTGGCATCCGGAGACTTCGCATAAAGCTTGCGCAGTTCGTCGTGGATGCCTGCATAGGTTGCCACAGTGGAGCGGACGTTGATGCCGATGGGCGTGGCGTCCATGAGCTTGACGTGTGCAATGCCGTCGGCATCGACTGCGCGGATGTGGGCAGGCAGTGCACTGCCGCTGATCTTTGCCTGCAGTGCAGGAATCAGGCTCTCCAGTACCATAGTGGTCTTGCCGGAGCCCGATACTCCGGTGACAACTGTGAGCCGTCCTTTTGGAATATCGACCTCCAGGGGCTTTACGGTATGGATCCGATCCGTGGACAGGTGAATCCTGCCGTTTGTAAAGAGCATTTCCTTTTCGATGCAGGGGCGCAGTCTGGCGTTCGCTGTGCCGGAAAGAAACGGTCCGATCTGGGAAGCAGGATCTGCTGCGATGGTGGAAATATTGCCCTGCGTAATGATGTGACCGCCTTTTGCGCCGGCCTCCGGACCCATTTCTATGAGCCAGTCGGATTCCTTTAGAATCTGCGTATCGTGATCGACTAAAATGACGGAGTTTCCGTCTGCAACAAGATCCTGCAGTACACCGGTAAGCCCCACAATATTAGAAGGGTGCAGACCGATGGAGGGCTCATCGAGTACATAGAGGACGCCGGTGGTGCGGTTACGCACGGCGCGAGCCAGCTGCATCCGCTGCCGCTCGCCGGTGGAGAGTGTGGATGCGGATCGATCAAGGGTCAGGTAGCCGAGTCCCAAGTCCATCAGCCGCTTTGCGGTAGCTTGAAATGCTTCACAGATACTCTGGGCCATGGGACGCATTTCTTCCGGCAGGCTTTGGGGGACGCCTTTTACCCAGACGACCAGCTCAGAGAGGGTCATAGCGCAGGCTTCATCCAGCGAAATACCCTGCAGCTTCGGCGCACGGGCAGCAGCAGACAGGCGTGTGCCATGACAATCCGGACAAATATCTTCTTTGAGAAACTTTTCCACCCGTTTCATGCCTTTTTCATCCTTGACCTTGGCAAGGGCATTTTCTACGGTGTAGATGGCATTAAAATAGGTGAAATCCAGTTCTGCAAAATCGTTGGAGTCAGATTTTTTCGGACGGTAAAGAATGTGCTTTTTCACAGCAGGACCGTGGAATACGATCTCCTTTTCCTGTTTTGTCAGCTCCCGAAACGGCACATCCGTGCGCACACCCATTTCCCGGCAAATGTCTGTCATCAGGGACCACATCAGGCTGTTCCAGGGGGCAACAGCTCCTTCGTTGATCGTCAGCGAGTCATCCGGCACCAGTGTATCCGGATTCACAGTGCGGACGATCCCGGTGCCGCCGCATCTCTGACAGGCTCCCTGGGAATTAAAGGACAGCTCTTCTGCAGACGGTGCATAGAAATGTGCGCTGCATTCCGGACAGACAAGCTCTTTTCCTGCGGCTACAGCCAGAGACGGAGAAAGGAAATGTCCATTAAGACAGCGGTGGCTGGCAAGACGGGAATACATCAGGCGCAGACTGTTGAGCAGCTCCGTTCCTGTGCCGAAGGTACTGCGGATACCCGGTACACCGGGGCGCTGATGCAGAGCCAGTGCAGCGGGAACATACAGGACTTCATCCACACTGGCCCTGGAGGCCTGGGTCATGCGGCGGCGGGTATAGGTGGAGAGGGCTTCGAGATAGCGCCGGGAGCCCTCAGCGTAGAGCACACCCAATGCAAGGGATGATTTGCCGGAGCCGGACACGCCTGCAATTCCCACGATTTTTCCCAGCGGAATATCCACATCAATATTCTTCAGGTTGTGGACCTTTGCCCCACGGATCAGCATTTTATCGATCATATTTTCCTCTCATTTCTGTTCGTTTTGATTTCTAAAGCGTTTCGTTTTTGGGGTCTGTTGCATGATTGCCGGAGCGTGGCAGCTCTGCAGCGATGGTGGTTCCGCTGTCTGAGCTTTCTGCAACCCGGACAGAGCCTCCGTGAAGGGCTGCAATCTCCCATACCAGCGCAAGACCAAGGCCGGCACCGCCGAAGGTTCGGCTGCGGGACTTGTCTACACGGAAGAAGGGCTGAAAGATACTCTGCTGATATTCCTCCGGAATTCCCCGTCCCGTATCGGAAACAAGGATCAGAAGCTTTTCGGGCTCCTGGGTGATACAGACCTGTACAGAACCGTCTGGACGATTGTATTTGATCGCATTCTCTGTCAGATTGAAGATCATACGATAGATCAGTGCGTCGCTGCCGGTCATAACACCGTCACCTGCAAGCTCCAGAGTGATGCCGGATTTCTCCGCCAGCGGCGTAAGGTCTGTGAAAATTTCCTCCACCATGGGAGCGAGCTGAATGGATTCGTTTCGTTCTACCTGCTGCAGATTACTCATCTCCAGCAGGGTTTTTGTCATCTGGGACAGCCGCTCCGTCTGCTCCTGCAGCAGGGAGAGGAAGTCTGCCGTCTCCGGCAGCATGTCGGGATGCTCTGCACAAAAAAGCTCCAGCTGGGCCTGCATCAGCGCCAGGGGTGTGCGCAGCTCGTGGGCAGCGTTGCCGGTAAACTGTTTCTGGGCAGAAAAGGCATTGTTTAACCGCTCCAGCATCTGGTTCAGGGAGTGACCAAGCTGTCTGAATTCCGGCAGAACATTTTCGTTGATCCGGATATCTGCCAGATTGTTCAGCTGTACTTTTTCTGTCTGGGAGGCAAAGCTGCGCAGGGGCTTGAGGGCATGTCCGCTGACGAAGTAGGCAAGAATGCCGCTCAATGCCGTCACCACCGCCGTGATATACCAGTTTGTTGTGCGAAAGCGGCCCTGTGCTCCATCAATAAGGATCGTCAGCTCGCCGTCAGGCGCTGCCAGCTGCGGATCAAAGCTCACGGTGTCTTCCTCGTCGAGGAGGATCCTGTCGCCGCCCTGCAGTGTGTCGGCGATGGTATCCATATAATAGATGCCGGAGGAGCAGAGCAGCAGATTCATGGCGATACAGGTAATGCCGATGAGCAGAGCAGTCATCAGTGTGATGCGCCATTGCAGAGAAATTTTTTTCAATCTGTGTCACCTCCCATCAGATAGCCCTCGCCGATGCGGTTGCGAATGGGGTCATAGCCTAATGCAGCGCGCAGTTTTTTACGCAGGGCAGAGATATGCACACGGATGGAGTTGCTGAAGCTGTCCACGCTGTTGTCCCAGACATGCTCCATCAGCTCCTCCTGACTTACCGGCCGTCCCTGATGTACCATTAAATATTCCAGAATACCTGTTTCCTTGCGGGTGAGGGCCAGCGTCTGTCCGTTAACGGTGGCGGTGCGGGAACGGGTATCGAAGCTCAGAGCCTTGAAGGTCAGCAGCACATCCTGCTGGGTGAACTGCCGCAGAGTCAGGCTGCGGATGCGGGCCTCCAGCTCGGCTAAGTGAAAGGGCTTTGAAAGATAGTCGTTGGCTCCGGCATCCAATCCCTCCACCTTGTCCTTCACCTCACTGCGGGCGGAAAGGATCAGCACAGGGGTCTCACGATCCCTTTGACGAAAGGTGCGCAGTACTGTCATGCCATCCTTACCGGGCAGATTCAAATCCAACAGAACCAGATCATACCGCTCTGTGCCAAGAAGCTCCAGTGCCTGATCTCCATCGTAGCAGTGATCCACGCTGTATGCCAGACGCCGCAGACTGCGGACGATGGTCTCGCACAGGACGCGCTCATCTTCAATGACCAAAAGGTGCATAAGAATCCTCCTATTTTAATAGCGATTGTTTTCCCATAATTATAGCAGAAGCAAATAAAGTTTGTGTTAATTTTTCATTCTTAACAGAGACTTTAACTGATTTGTGCTATGATCAGAACGTAAAAAACAGAAAGGATGATAAAAAATTGCGTTACAAGAAAAAAATCGCAGCGCAGATCGCATTGCTGATCACAGGAGCTGCAATGCTGTGCTTCGGTGCCTGGAGAGGCGAGGCAGCGACGGTACTGAGTAAAGCCATCAAATTATGTCTGGAGTGTGTGGGAATTGGATAAAAAATTTTCAGGTGTATCACAGCTTATGTCCCGTTTTCGGGGCTGGATCCAGGCAGGCGCAGCTTTATTGACCAATCTGCATCTGCCGAATTTTATCAAGGGCGGACTGTATCAGGGCAAAGGAAAAACGGTTTGCGTACCGGGGCTGAATTGCTACTCCTGTCCGGCAGCCTCCGGCGCCTGTCCCATTGGAGCATTTCAGGCAGTGGCAGGCTCCTCCCGGTTCCGCTTTTCCTATTATGTAACCGGCTTTCTTATTTTACTGGGAGTATTGCTGGGACGCTTTATTTGCGGGTTTTTGTGCCCCTTCGGCTGGTTTCAGGAGCTGCTGCATAAAATTCCAACAAAAAAGCTTTCCACAAAAAAGCTGAAGCCCCTGACCTATCTGAAATATGTGGTTTTGCTGGTAATGGTGGTTTTACTGCCGGCACTGGTTGTAAACGATGTAGGCATGGGAAATCCTTTTTTCTGCAAATACCTCTGTCCTCAGGGCGTGCTGGAGGGGGCGATCCCGCTGTCTATTGCCAATTCCGGCATCCGGGCGGCACTTGGCTCTCTTTTTACATGGAAATTCACCATTTTGCTGGTAATCCTTGTACTGAGCATACTGTTCTATCGCCCCTTCTGTAAATGGCTTTGTCCGTTGGGAGCATTTTATGCCCTGATGAACCGGGTGTCCCTTTTTCAGATGAAGGTGGACAAGGGCAAATGTGTTTCCTGTGGGAAATGCGCTAGAGCCTGCAAAATGGATGTGGATGTGACAAAAACACCCAATCATGGAGAGTGCATCCGCTGCGGGATGTGCGTTCGAGCCTGTCCTACCGGTGCGGTTTGCTTCCGCTACGGCTTTGGAGACGGGGAAAAAACTACAAAAAAAACAAATATGGAGGAATCAAAATGAACAAAAAGAAATGGATTACACTGGGACTGACTGTACTGCTGGCATTTTCTCTTACAGCCTGCGGCACAAAGAACAACGGGAATGCAGATCAGAGCAGCAATGCTGTTACGATGACGGCGGAAGCAGAAAATGCCCAGGAGGCACTTTCTACGTATAAAAAGCTGATGGAGCAGGAGAACGAGATCCTTTCGGAGAATACCGATTTGTGGGAAAAGGTCTACATGGAGGCTGACAAGGGTACAGCCATGCTGGAAAACGGAAAGAACTACGGAGATTTTCTGCTGGACACGATAGAGAAGGTCAAAGATCAGTTTTCGGACGAAGAATATGAGCTGCTCAAAACCTCTGCTGAAAAGATCAGCGAGATAGAAAACAAGCTGACGGAGCTGGAACAAAAATATCCTGAGATCGTGGAGCAATCCATGGACAGTGAAACGAGTGTTCCTGGGGACAGTGCCCAGGCAGGCTCCTCTGAGGATAGCAGTGTACAGAAGTTTCCTGCCTTTGAAGGCAAGGATCTGGACGGAAACCCGGTCAAGAGTGACGAGCTGTTTTCCGGTAATGCAGTAACCGTGGTAAATTTCTGGTTTACCACCTGCAACCCCTGTGTAGGCGAGCTCGGGGAACTGGATGCGTTGAACAAGGAGCTTGCAGAGAAGAACGGTGCACTCATCGGTGTGAACTCCTTCACGCTGGATGGCAATGAGGCAGAAATTTCCGAGGCGAAGGACGTACTGTCCAAGAAAGGCGCTACTTATCAGAATGTATATTTTGACTCAGACAGCGAAGCGGGAAGATTTACCACCGGTATTTATGCCTACCCCACTACCTATGTAGTAGATCGGAAGGGCAATATCGTCGGGGATCCCATCGTGGGCGCTATTACGGAGAAGAATCAGGCGGAAACGCTGCAAAAGCTCATAGATCAGGCCATTGCTTCCGATACGGGAGAAAACGAGGAATAACAGGACTACAGGCTGTGGCGTCACCCGACAAATTTTTGAAAAGTGCATTGGATTTCCGGATGTAAGATGGTAAAATGTCTTCAAGACAGAAAAACAGCACGTGTCGTGCTATGCACGGTACGTGCTATGCACATCTAAAATTTGGAGGGAAGCATGGGAAAATCAACAGTTTATTTTACTGATTTCAGGTGTCCGGTTGGTACGAGTCAGCTGGATAAGTTAAAAAAGGTCTGTCTCGCGGCAGGCATCAAAAACATTGATATGGACGGCAAGTTTGTCGCGATTAAAATGCACTTCGGCGAGCTTGGAAATCTGGCATTTCTGCGTCCGAACTATGCAAAGGCAGTGGCAGATCTGTGCAAGGCACAGGGTGGCGTTCCGTTTTTGACGGACTGCAACACCCTTTATCCCGGCAGCCGCAAAAATGCGCTGGAGCATTTGGACTGTGCAAATTTAAACGGCTTTAATACCATCACAACAGGCTGTCAGATTTTGATCGGAGACGGTCTGCGGGGTACGGACGAGGTAGAAGTACCGGTTCCGAATGCAGAGTATTGTCCTGCACCGAAGATCGGACGTGCAATTATGGATGCGGATATTTTTATCAGCCTGACGCACTTTAAGGGACATGAATCTACCGGATTTGGCGGTGCAATCAAAAATATCGGCATGGGCTGCGGCAGCCGTGCAGGCAAGATGGAGCAGCATACCAGCGGAAAGCCGGGCATTGATCCGGAAAAATGCCGCGGCTGCAGACGCTGTGCACATGAGTGCGGAAGCGATGCGATTACATATCCGAATGGAAAAGCGGTTATCGATTACGACAAATGTAAGGGCTGCGGACGCTGTATCGGAGCCTGCAGCTTTGACGCAGTCTACAATGAAAACAGCTGTGCAAACGAGCTTCTGGACCGGAAGATGGCAGAATATGCGATGGCAGTCTGTCAGAACCGTCCCTGCTTCCATATTTCACTGGTGCAGGATATCAGCCCCAACTGCGACTGTCATGGCGAAAATGATGCGCCGATCCTGCCGGATATCGGTATGTTTGCAAGCTTTGACCCGGTAGCACTGGATCAGGCGTGTGCAGATGCCTGCCTGCAGGCGACTCCGATCGCAAACAGCCAGCTTGGGGAACATCTGGCACAGTCTGACTGGCATCATCATCACGATCATTTCCTGGATTCCAATCCGAATGTGGAATGGGAAGCGACGCTGGATCAGGCAGAAAAAATCGGTCTGGGCACCCGTGCATATGAACTGAAACGGGTCTGAATCGATGTGTATTACCCAAAACGGCTCCGAAAACAGGGAGCCGTTTTTGGCAGATCATCTAAAAAAGAGGAGGATATGGGGTATGTCTTATTTTCAGGATGCGTCACCGGAATCGCTGGGGATCAGTTCCGGGGGAATTCTCCGGTTTCTGGACCGGATGGAGGAAAAGAACATCGAACTGCACAGCTTTATGGTGGTGCGGCATGGAAAATGTGCGGCAAAGGGCTGGTGGAAGCCGTATGCACCGGAGCTTGCGCACCCGCTGTATTCCTTTGGCAAAACCCTGACGGCAACGGCCATCGGTTTTGCACGACAGGAAAAAATCCTGTCACTGGAGGAACGGTTAGTGGATCTTTTCCCGGAGCTTCTGCCGAAGGAGCCGTCAGAAAATCTGCAGAAGGCCACACTCTGGCATCTTCTGACCATGAGCTGCGGACATGAGACAGAGATAGATATGGAATCCCCCGACTGGATCCGGGAGTTTTTACAGCATCCATTTTTACACGAGCCGGGAACCTTTTATAAATACAATACGGCGGGCACAAATATGCTGGCGGCTGTGTTGAAGAGAAAAACAGGCTGCGATGTGACGGAATTTTTAAAGCCCCGTCTGTTGGAACCCCTCGGCATCACCTCTCTGACCTGTTCGAAGTGCCCGGGACCGGAAGCAGTGGAAATGGCTGGCGGCGGCATGCGGATGACGACGGAGGACATGGCGCGTTTTATTTATTTTGTGTTAAACCGTGGACGCTGGGAAGGCAGGCAGCTGCTGGAAGAGGAATGGTTTGACCTTGCCTGCACCAAGCAGATCGAAACCGCCGGAGATGCGGAAGGACACGTCAAAGAATGGGCTTACGGCTACGGATTTCAGTGCTGGATGTGCAGGACACCCGGATCCTTCCGTGCGGATGGCGCCTTCGGACAGTTCGGCGTTGTGCTGCCTGATAAGGATCTGTTTGTGATCCTGACGACGGGAACCTATCAGACCCAGGACGAGCTGGATGGAATTTTTGAAGAAATCGTTCCGACCCTGACAGACAGTGCACAGGAGGCGTCGGCGGCAGCAGACGTGCTGAAAGAGCGTACCGGACAGATGACAATCAAAGCGGGCGCTTTGTCCGAAAAAATTCACCACATTGCGATCATCGGAAGCGATTATGAGCGCTCCAGACATTTTTATGTGGATCTGCTCGGCTTTACGGTGATCCGGGAAAACCACCGGAAAGACAAAGCAGACTGCAAGATCGATCTGAAATGCGGAGAGCAGGAGATCGAGCTGTTTATCAAGCCGGATGCACCCAAGCGTCCGAGCTATCCGGAGGCACAGGGACTTCGGCATCTCGCATTTTTTGTGGAGAGCGTGGAGGATACGGTTGTGCGGTTAAACAGCCTCGGAATTGTGACAGAGCCGATCCGTACCGATGAGTTTACCGGAAAACCAATGACATTTTTTGCAGATCCCGACGGACTTCCGTTGGAGATTCACGAATAAACTTTCGAAACAATACACCCTACGAATCAAAAGCTCCTGTGCAGGAATATGCACAGGAGCTTTTTGAATTGAATTTTGGTGATTTAGTTTTCCAGCTTCGAGATATCGGTTCCGAAGTATTTTTCCGACAATGCGGTCAGCTCGCCGGATTCGTCCAGCTTTGCGAGTGCGTCGTTGATGGCTGCAAGCAGCGTCTTTGTATCGTCGCCCTTGCGGACGGGGATTGCAACCTTTTCTACCTCATCAGACAAAGCGGCAATTTTGATATTTGCATCAGGATGTGCCTTTAAGTAGTCATAATAGGTCACCTCTGTGTTGAGGGTTGCATCGATTCGGTTGGAAAGTAAAAGCTCGATGGTCTGATTCAGGTCATCGACGCCCGTTACCTCTGCACCGTATTTTTCCGCAAGGGTCGCATAGGTACTGCTGATGGTGTTTGCAGTGTGTTTTCCCTTTAAATCCTCCATGGAATGGATTTCGTCGTAGTCGCTGCGGACGATGACAGCAGTTTTATTATAGGCATAAGGTGTGGAAAAATCGTATTTTTCCTGACGCTCCGGTGTAACTCCTACGCCGTTTACCATGATGTCGTAGCGGCCGTCGTCCAGGCCGGCGAGCAGACCGTCCCATTCGCCCTCGACGAAGTTTACATCGACGCCGAGCTCATTTGCGATCAGCTTTGCAACCTCTACGTCGTAGCCCACCAGCTCGTCGTTTTCATCGTGATAGGTCCAGGGGGCCCAGGTACCCTCCATGGCAACCGTGATGCTGCCCCGTGCCTGGATCTGGTCTAACAGGTCTTTGCCTGCTGTGTTGGAGACAGCTGCTGCAGTGTTGTCAGAACCGCAGCCGGTTAAAGCAGCCGCTGCCAGCATGGAGCCGGAAAGCAGCAGTACAATAGATTTTTTGAAAGTCATAAAAAAATAACTCCTTTCTGATATTCCTGCCAGCGGCAGCCGGACAGGTAAAGCGCCGGATTACTGCTGGTCAAAAGACTGTAAAAATGCTTTGGTACGTTCTTCTTTCGGATTTGCAAAAAACTCCTTCGAGGGTCCCTGTTCCACGATACGCCCGTTTTCCATCAGGATGACCTTATTGGAAACATTTTTGGCAAAGCTCATTTCGTGGGTGACCACGATCATCGTCATCCCTTCGTTTGCCAGGGAACGCATGACGGAAAGGACCTCACCGGTCAGCTCCGGGTCGAGGGCAGAAGTCGGTTCATCGAAATAGATGATTTCCGGTTGGGCGGCAATGGCACGCGCGATTGCGACACGCTGCTGCTGACCGCCGGAAAGCTGTGCCGGATAAGCGTCGCTGCGGTCGGCAAGCCCGACCTTTTCCAACGCCTTCATAGCGATTTCACGTGCCTTCTCTTTGGGCATTTTGCGGCCGACAATCAGTCCCTCTGTGACGTTTTTGAGGGCGGTTTTGTTGGCGAATAAGTTATAGCTCTGGAACACGAAGGCAGTCTTTTTGCGGAGCCGGGCGATGTCCTTTTTGGAAATTTTATTCATCGCAAAGGTTTCCTGGTCAAAGACCATCGTGCCCTCGTCGGCGTGCTCCAGATAATTCAGGCAGCGCAGCAGTGTGGTTTTGCCAGAACCGCTCGGACCGATGATGGCGATAACATCTCCCTGGTTTACGTCCAGATCGATTCCGCCTAAGACAGGAGTGCTGCCAAAGGATTTATGAATATTTCGGATTTCCAGCATAGGTCAGACTCCTTTCTGTCCGTAGGAACCGAGTTTTTTCTCACCGACAGCCTGAAGTTTTGTCAGGACGGTGGAGAAGATCAGGTAGATCAGACCGACTTCGAGATACAGAAGAAGCGGCTCGTAGGTACGGGCAACGATTCGCTGGGTTACCATGAACATTTCCGTTACGGTGATGTTGGCTGCCAGAGAGGTATCCTTGACCATTGAGATCAGGGAGTTGGACAGCGGCGGAAATGCGGTACGCATCGCCTGGGGGAGCACGATGCGGAAAATGGTTTGTAAATAGGAAAGTCCTGCACAAAGACCGGCTTCCAGCTGGCCCTTCGGAACGGATTCCAGTGCCGCCCGGATGGTTTCTGCACAGTAAGCGCCTTCATTTAAAGAAAAGACGATGACTGCAGCGGGAAACGGATCCAGGACGATGCCGACTCTGGACAGACCGAAGAACACGACGAACAGCTGTACCAAAAGCGGCGTTCCACGGAAAATCCAGATATAAAAACGGGCGATTTGCTTGAGCCCCTGAATATTTGCAAACTGCACGAGGGCCGCAACCACCGCGATCACCAGCGCCAGCGAAAAGGAAATAATTGTCAGCGGGATGGTTGCCGTCAGGCCCGGGAGCAGGATTTTGGGAAAAGAGTCTAAAAATAGCTGCCATAATCGACTGCTGAACATGATAAGTATCCTCCTTATTCTGTCTTCGGGGCATAGTTTTCCAGCGCACTTAAGATCGGACGGGGAAGTCGGTCGGAAGGCTTTTTAGGGCTGTCGCTTTTTTCGGACGAATCTTCTTCCTTCTCAATAATATCCCGGATTGCCTGCATCTGCTCGTCGAGGACAGCGCTTAAGCGTGCGCATTCGCTCAGCTGGTAGGAGGTCTGCTCCATTAACTCGGGTGACAGGTCTTTTTTATAGCGGAGCTGGTGTTCGAGATTTGCCCAGAACTCCATGGCAATCGTGCGCAGCTGTACCTCCGCTTTCATGATTTTTTTCTCATTCTGTAAAAAGATCGGCACCTCGATAATCAGATGCAGGCTGCGATAACCGTTTTTCTTCGGATTTTTGATGTAATCCTTGCGCTCGATCAGCGTGATATCGTCCTGCTGCAGCAGGCAGTCAGCGAGCATGTAAATATCGTCCACAAAGGAGCAGACGACACGGATGCCTGCGATGTCGAAGATGTTGTTTTCAATTGCCTCGAGGGTAAAGGGCAGCTTTTTTCGAAGCATTTTGTCCAGAATGCTGTCGGGGGACTTTAAGCGGCTCTGGATGCTGTCGATGGGGTTGCGGTCGTGCTGGAGGGAAAAGCGTTCGTTTAATACGCGGAATTTCGTTTCAATCTCCATAATCGCGCAGCGATAGCAGGACATCAGATCCCTCGTGGAGCTGGAAAGCTCCTGAAACGCGCGGATCGAGTGGTCAGCAAGGGCGTTGCGCATTCTTTCCTGAAGGTTCTGGAAAGGGTCTTTTTTGGTATCCATTGGTTGAAAATTCCTTTCTTAACGGTGGTGGCGGTATCAGATCTCTCCGATCAGGTAGTCCTGTCTGCCGTCGCGCAGGAACACGGGGAGCGTATCCATCGGCGCATCCGCCATGATCCACTGACCGCCCTCATAAACTACTCCGGTGCGGGCATCTGTCCAGGATGCGCCGGCAGGAAGATAAACCTGTCTGTCTACTGCATGCTCATGGCAGATCGGTGCGACTAAAAGATCAGATCCAAACAGGTAGGAATCCTTGATGTCCCAGCAGATCGGATCGGACGGGAATTCATAAAACAGAGCACGGAGCACCGGATGACCGTTTTCGTGTGCCTGCTGCATGAGGCTTCTCGTATAGTCTCGCATCAGCTCACGGACATGGATGAATTTTGTCATGATCTGATAAGCCTCTTCGCCATAGCTCCATACCTCGTTATCGGTTCCGGTTCCCTCGCGAAGCTCGCCCGCCTTGTTATAAATTGGGGTATAGGGCTGGCGGCTGCCATGCAGACGCATAACAGGACAGAAGGTACCGAACTGGAACCAGCGGATCAGCAGCTCTTTAAAATCGGGATCTGCAGCAACGCCGTTATGGAAACCGCCGATATCGGTTGTCCACCACGGAATGCCGGAAAGTCCCATATGGATTCCGGCACAGATCTGCTTACGGAAGTCCTCATAAGTTGACATAATATCTCCGGACCAGACCAGAGCACCGTAACGCTGGCTGCCTGCCCATGCGCAGCGGATCAGATTGACGATGTCGTCCTGACCGTTTTCCTTTTGCCCCTCGTAGAAAAGCCGCGCGTATTCTCTGGGATAGATATTGCCGGTTTCCAGTACCGTACCAGAATAGTAACGGTAGTTTTCAAAATCGTAGGATGTATACTCCGGCTCTGCAACGTCCAGCCAGAATGTGCGAATGCCGAGGTCCGCGTAGTTTTGTTTGCATTTTTCCCAGACATAGCGGCGTGTTTTGGGATTGGTTGCGTCCATAAAGGCATTATTGCCGTGGAAGATCATCTGGACATCGACGCCGGAGTTGGATTTTACCAGCATATTCTGCTGCTTCATCTCTTCGTAGTTTTCACTGCGAAAATCTACGGCAGGCCAGATAGAAACCATGGTTTCTACGCCAAGCTCCTGCAGCTCCTTTATCATGGCAGCAGGATCCGGGAAGAATTCTTCATCGAAACGCCAGTCACCGCAGTAGGGCCAGTGATAGAAGTCGATCACGATGACGTCCAGGGGGATATTCCGTTTCTTGTATTCACGGGCAATGGAAAGCACCTGCTCCTGATTATAGTAGCGCAGCTTGCACTGCCAGAAGCCAAGACCGTATTCGGGCATCATGGGAGATTTTCCGGTTGCGTTGGCATAAGCTTCTTCTATTTCAGCAGGAGTGTCGCCTGCAGTGATCCAGTAGTCCAGCTGTTTACAGGAGCGGGCAGTCCACTGTGTCGTATTCGTGCCGAAATGGACATCTCCCACAGCGGCATTATTCCATAAGAAGCCATAACCGAGACTGGAAACGTAAAAGGGGATGCTCGCCTGTGAGTTGCGGTGGGCAAGCTCCAGATTACAGCCTTTTAAATTGAGGGTTTCCTGCTGATACTGTCCCATACCGTAGATTTTTTCGGATGGGTTGGAGAGAAAGGATGCGGTCAGGAAAAAGGAGTCACCGGGCAGGGACTGAAAGCGACGTGCCTTTAAAAACAGGGCACCGCCGTTTGGAATTTCCTGCAGCAGAAGCTCGCCCTTTTGATTATAATAGGAAATCTGCAGCTCATCGCCCCAGTCCTGCAGGGAAAGCACAGCGTAGATTTTGCCGTTGGTAATTACAGCCTGACGTTCCCCAAGTTCGATAACAGGCTCACTTTTTGCCGGAGAAAGAAGTGCCGGACTGTTGTCTGAAAGCTCGTTAAACAATGCCGCCCGCGTGCGCAGGCTGTCTTCTCCCCAGGGGGAAACCATGACGGTTTCTCCGTTTAAGCGAAAGATCAGACTGTCATTTTGACGTTCAAAATACTGCATTTTGTAACCTCCTTGGTGTTTCGTTTGGTACCTCCTTTTAGCATACTACGATATTGAAAAAACTGCAAAATATCTTTGACAAAATAGGGGAATAATGCTATGATAGCTCCAGAATCAATTTGAGCTTAGAACTGACTGTACTGAAAAGTCGTCCTTTTCTTTATGGTGGCTTGCGGACAGTCTTTTTTTACGGATAGATTTCGTAAGTCAGCGCGCAGCGGCGTCTCCAATTGATCCAAATTATTCAGGAGGTACTTGAAAATGAACACAGGTGTAGTTAAGTGGTTTAATTCCAGCAAAGGCTATGGCTTCATCACCAACGATGCAAACGGCGAGGACGTATTCGTACACTTCTCCGCTATCCAGGTAGATGGCTTCAAGACTCTGGAAGAAGGCCAGAAGGTAACTTTCGATGTAGAAAGCGATCCTAAGGATTCCAGAAAGCTGAGAGCGGTTAACGTTCACATCGCATAAGGATGACTAAAAGAGCCCCGCATATGCGGGGCTTTTTTTAGCAGTGGAGATATCTGCGCAGCGCAAAATCTTACAGAAAGGAATCGGAAGTTGGGCACAAAAAAGGTAACAGTCGGTATTCTGGCACATGTGGATGCCGGAAAGACCACACTGGCAGAAGCAATTTTATATCGGACCGGTATGCTGCGGCGGCTGGGCAGAGTGGACCATCAGGATGCCTTTCTGGATACGGACGCGATGGAGCGGGCCCGGGGTATTACGATTTTTTCAAAACAGGCGAAGCTTGTACTGGGCGATTTTGACGTGACTCTTCTGGATACGCCCGGACATGTGGATTTTTCTGCAGAGATGGAGCGGACCCTGCAGGTGCTGGATTATGCGGTACTGGTCATCAGCGGCGCGGACGGGGTGCAGGGACATGTGGAGACACTCTGGCGGCTGCTTTCCCGTTATCAGATCCCCACCGTTTTGTTTATCAACAAGATGGACCAGGAAGGGACAGATGAGGCAGAACTTCTTTTGCAGCTGCAAAAACAGCTGAACGAGCACTGTATCAAAGTGTGCAGTATGCCGCAGCCGCCAGACAACGCAGATATAGCATCCGGCATCAGGCCATTGGGCACAGGTACAGACGCAGTGTCCGCCATGCGCACAAACGCTTCGGACAGCCCGCTGCCATGTGCAGCACCGGTTCCTGTCCCGGATTTCTGGGAAAATGTCGCCATGTGTCAGGAAGACCTTTTGGAACGCTATCTCGATGGCGATACGCTGACCTGGGAGGATGCAGCACTTCTGGTAAAGGAAAGAAAGCTATTTCCGTGTTTTTTTGGATCGGCACTAAAAGTCTGTGGCGTGGATGCGCTATTGTCCGGGCTGTCGAAGCTGATGAAAGAGCCGGAATACACAGAGGAGTTTGGGGCACGTGTTTTTAAGATCACGAGGGATGAAACCGGAAAGCGTCTGACGCATATGAAGCTGACCGGAGGAAGTCTTTTTACGCGGCAGAGCCTGAGGGGACAAACTGCTGATGGACAGGAATGGGAAGAAAAAGCCGACCAGATCCGGATTTATAACGGAAGCGGCTATGAACAGGTACAGCGGGCGGCCGCAGGAGAAATCTGCAGCGTGACAGGACTGTCAAAAACCTATGCAGGAGAAGGGCTTGGGGCGCAAACGGAACCGGTGCTGCCGCTGCTGGAGCCGGTATTAACCTATCAGATCGAGCTGCCGCCGGACTGCGATGCGCATACGATGCTCAGAAATCTTCGGCAGTTAGAGGAAGAGGAACCGGAGCTTTCGATTGTCTGGGAGGAAGCCTCATCTGAGATCTGCGCGCAGGTCATGGGCGAAGTGCAGATGGAAATCCTGAAAAACCAGATCAGAGAGCGCTTCGGCGTGCCGGTTTCCTTCGGACAGGGCAGCATTGTATACCGGGAAACCATCGCAGCGCCCGTCGAGGGCGTCGGACATTTTGAGCCCCTTCGGCACTATGCGGAAGTTCATCTTTTGCTGGAACCCCTGGAACGCGGCATGGGACTGCAGTTTGCGTCAGCTGTCAGCGAAGATGTGCTGGACCGTAACTGGCAGAGGCTGGTGCTGACCCATCTGGAAGAAAAGCGCCATAAAGGCGTTTTATGCGGCGCAGAGATCACGGATATGAAGATCACACTGGTAAATGGCAGGGCGCATATCAAGCACACCGAGGGCGGCGATTTTCGTCAGGCGACCTATCGGGCACTCCGACAGGGACTGATGCGAGCACAAAACGTACTTTTAGAGCCTGTTTACAGCTTTCGACTGGAGATTCCACAGGAGCAGATCGGACGGGCAATGACGGATATTCAGCGGATGAACGGTACCTTTGAGCCGCCGCAGACGGAAGGGAAATTTGCGATTCTGTGCGGAAGCGCGCCGGTTGCATGTATGCGGGGCTATCAGCAGGAGGTCACCTCCTACAGCAGAGGCCGTGGAAAGCTGTTCTGTACGCTGCAGGGCTATGCTGCGTGCCATAACGCAGAGGAAGTGATGGCGGCAGCCGGCTATGATCCGGAAGCAGACCTGGAAAATCCTCCTTCCTCCGTTTTTTGTGCACACGGAGCCGGATTTGTGGTATCATGGGATCAGGTAGAGGATTATATGCACCTCGAAGCGGTTGCGCTGCCGTCTGAAAAAGGCAGTGCAGACGAAAAAGAAGCGACCGGGATATCCCAGAGCAGCCACGCAGAATATTTTGTCCGGGAAAGAAAAGAGACGCCGGAAACCTTTGTCAGCGAAGAAGAGCTGGAAGAAATTTTCAAGCGCACCTATTATCAGAATAGCGAGCCGAAGAGCAAAAAGGGCTATCAGAAGCGCTACAGGGAAGAAGCACCCCCACGACGCCTGATGGAACGCTCCCGTGCTGCAGAGGCGGATCGGAGCAAGCCGCGGGAACGCTATCTTCTGGTTGACGGCTATAATATCATTTTTTCCTGGGAAATGCTGCGCGAGCTTTCGAAGGTTAATATCGAAAGCGCCAGAAACCTCCTGATGGATGTTCTGTGCGATTACCAGGGCTTTAACGGCTGCACGCTGATCCTCGTCTTCGACGCTTACCGTGTGGAAGGCGGGCGGGAACACGTTTTCAATTATCATAATATTCACGTCGTCTTTACGAAGGAAGCGGAGACGGCTGACCAATATATCGAAAAAACCGTCCATAAAATCGGGAAAAAAGCCGATGTGACGGTAGCGACCTCCGACGCGCTGGAACAGGTCATTATTTACGGACAGGGCGCGCGCAGGATGGCGGCGCGGGAGCTTTTGGAGGAAGTCGAGCAGACCCGCGAAAAGGTGCTGGAACGGATTGAAAAAAGACCGGGCAGCACACAGAAACAACTTACGGAAAACAACCATAATTACCTGTTTGACCATTTGCCGGAGGAGTTGGTCTCTTATATGGAAGAGGTCAGGCTGGGCAAACGGGAATTATAGGGAGTTTATAAAAAAGGGAAAAAGGAAAGGGAAAAAGAAAGGGGAAACACAATGGACATGTTTTTCACACAGCGAAAGCTGGAAGGAAGAATCCGGGAGCTGGGAGAATACCGTTACCGGGACGTCAGAAATTTTGAATCGTTTCTGGCAAAAGAAGACAAAAGCGGCCTGGTAAATCCGGATGTGCCGACAGATTTTACCGGCTGGGACAGGATCTGTACCGGCTCTGACTGGAAGGGCAGGGATTTATATCTCTGGCTGCATGGGGAGATGAAAGTGCCGGCAGAATGGGAAGGAAAGCGCGCGGTAGGTGTGTTTGACTTCGGTATGACAGGCGGCGGCAACAACAGCGGGTTTGAATCACTGCTGTTTGTAAACGGCGAACAGTATCAGGCGGTTGATGCCAATCATAAGGAAGTATTTTTCAGACCTGAGATCTGTGGAAATGAGGTCAGCCTGACCTTCCGCCTCTGGTCCGGTCTGGAAGGCGGCGGACTGCCCAGAGAGATGGAGCATCGCTTAAAGAGCGCATTTTTAGGCTATCTGGATGAAAAGACAGACGACCTGTATTATCTTGGCCTGATGGTCTGGAAGACAATTGAAGAGCTTTCCGAGAACGATCCGGTTCGCCATAACCTGCAGGCAGCCCTTGACCGTGCATTTTTAAAGATCGACTGGTCTTATCCGGGCAGCGATGACTTCTATGCATCTGTTGCGGAAGCAGATGACTGCTTAAACGCAGCGATTGACGCGATGGACAAGCACTCCGATATCCATGTATACACAGTTGGACATACCCATATTGATACTGCATGGCTCTGGAGACTCAAAAACACCAGAGAAAAGTGCGGCAGATCCTTTACAACTGTCATGCGCCTGATGGAGATGTTCCCGGAATATGATTTCCTGCAGACACAGCCCCAGCTCTATGAGTGGGTAAAGGAAGATTATCCGGAGCTGTATAGCCAGATCAGAGACCGCGTGGCAGAGGGGCGCTGGGAAGCGGACGGCGCAATGTGGGTTGAGGCAGACTGTAATCTGACAAGCGGTGAGTCTCTGACCCGTCAGATCTTAATCGGCAGCAAATTCATCAAGGATGAATTCGGCAAGGAAGTAGAATTTCTGTGGCTGCCGGATGTATTCGGCTATTCCTGGGCACTCCCCCAGATCCTGAAAAAAGCCGGCATCGACATGTTTATGACGACAAAAATCAGCTGGAACCAGTACAACCGTATGCCGCATGATACGTTTTACTGGAAAGGCATCGACGGCAGCAAAGTGCTGACCCACTTTATTACGACGCCGGAGCCCGGGAGAGAAAGAGACAGCTGGTTCTATACCTATAACGGACTGATTGAGCCCCGTACCGTCAAGGGTATCTGGGACGGATACAGCGAAAAGGAAATGAATCATGACCTGCTGCTTTCCTATGGTTACGGAGATGGCGGCGGCGGTGTCAACCGTGATATGCTGGAGCAGCGCCGCAGATTGGATAAGATTCCGGGACTGCCGCATGTGGAGACGACTACTGCAGGCAAATATTTCCGTAAGCTGAAGGAAACGGTTGCAAAGACAGACCGCTATGTCAATACCTGGGATGGCGAGCTGTATCTGGAATATCACCGCGGTACCTATACCAGCCATGCCCATAACAAACGCATGAACCGTAAGATGGAGCTGTTATATCGTGAGGCAGAGTATTTTACCGTACTGCGTGCATTGCTTGGTAATGATCTGTCCCTGGCGGAGCAGGAAAAGCTGACAGCCGGCTGGAAACATATCCTGACCAACCAGTTCCATGACATTATCCCCGGCTCCTCGATCTTCGAAGTATATGAGGATTCCAAAAAAGATTACGAATGGATCGCAACACAGGGCGAAGAGGTGGAAGCAGGCTTCCTTGCAGACGCCGTAACAGAAGAAGCCTCTGTTTATACCGTTTTTAACAGCAACAGCTTTGTAAGAAAAGGCGGCTCGGTTCTGTTGCTCGGTGCTGCAGGAAACAGCGCTTATTTGGAGGACGGCACGGCATTAAAGAGTCAGGAAACAGAAGGCGGACTTCTTGTGGAAATCCCGGAGGTTCCTGCAATGGGCACCGCTACGGTTGTCCTGAAAAAAGCACCTGCTGAAGAGAATACGGCATTTACCGTAGACGGACACAAGGTTGAAACTCCGTTTTATCTGGTTGAGTTTAATGAAGCCGGTCAGATTTCCAGATTGTATGATAAAGAAAATGACCGTGAGGTGCTTGCACCCGGACAGTGCGGCAACGTTCTGCAGGTATTTGAAGATAAGCCGATGGGCAATGACGCATGGGATATCGAGATCTACTATCAGGAAAAGATGCGTGTCATTGACGGACTGACCTGTTTTGAAGTCAAAGAGTGCGGATCGGTTCGTCTGGTGCTTCACATGGGATGGAAGTATATGAATTCCACCATTGACCAGGATGTTATCCTGTATGCAGATGACCGCAGAATTGATTTCGTGACGGATGTAGACTGCCATGAGCGCCATCAGCTGTTGAAGGCTGCATTCCCGGTTGACATCCGCACCACTTACGGAACGTTCGATGTACAGTATGGTAATGTACGTCGTTCTAATAACTGGAATACAAGCTGGGATCAGGCGAAGTTCGAGAGCGTTGCCCATCGTTTCGCAGATCTTTCCGAATACGGCTATGGCGTCAGCCTGTTAAATGACTGCAAGTACGGTCATGATGTAAAGGATAATGTACTGCGCATCACTCTGATCAAGACAGCAACCTATCCGGATCACAGCCAGGATCAGGGCGAGCATCACTTCACTTATGCGCTGCTGCCTCATACCGGAGACTTTATTGCAGGCCGCACCGTACAGGAAGCGAGCGATTTGAACTGGCCGATGCACAGCGTTGCAGGCAGCGTAAAACTTCCGTTTGCAGGTTCTTTTGTAGGCTTTGACAAAGAGTGCGTTGAACTGGATGCTGTCAAGAAGACAGAGGATGGAAAATATATTGCAGTCCGGTTCCACGACTTTACCGGCGGCACGAACAAGCTGACCGTAACGCCCGGTTTCGCGTGGAAGCGCTACTGCGAATGCGACTTAAGAGAGCGTCCGCAGGGCGACTTTAAAGAAAACGGTACGATTCAGATGACCGTAAAGCCTTACGAAATCGTGACGCTGCTGTTTGAAGTATAAAAATGTGAGTTCTGAAATTTTACGGATTTATATAAAATTCGGTACTTGTTTTTTTAGGCGGCTCTGATAAAATCACATACAGAAATGCCCGGTGCTTTACAGGAAACTTGGCACCGGGCTTTCTTATCGTATAGGAAACTTCGTTTCCATACGATAAGAAATGCTCTACGAGGATGCGCAGAGAAACCGACAGAAAGGTGTACACTCATGTTGACGAAAATTTTGGACAAAAAACTTGGAAGCTCGATTTTTACAGGACGTCAGATCATTTCGATGCTGATGCCGCTGATCATGGATTCGTTTTTCGTTTTCGGTATCGGTGTACTGACAACTGCGATGATCAGCTCCTCCAGTCAGGAGTCGGTAGCGGCCATCAGCCTGGTCGGGCCGCTCTATATGATGGTATATGCCATCAACAATGCCATTTCTGCCGGCGGTACCGTTGTGGTTGCAATGTTTAAGGGAAAAGGGGAAACCGAGCGGGTAAAAGAGGCAGCAGGTCAGCTGATCGTGGGACTGCCCCTTTCTTCCCTTGCTGCATGTATCCTTCTCGTGCTCTGTGCAGATCCGCTGATCCGTTTCCTGTTTCATGGAATGGAGGAAACGATTCTCGTAAAGGCAGAGCATTATCTGATCGGAGTTGCGATCTCGGCGGTATTTTTATCTGTCTACATGAGCGGATTTGCGGTATTTCGTGGACTGGGAGAGACGAAAAAATGTCTGCACCTGTCGATTTTGATTAATGTCCTGCATTTTGTGGCAAGCTTTGTATTTATCAATATCCTGAAGCTGGATATCATGGGAAGCGCACTTTCTTTGAACCTGGCGCGTCTGGTGGGCGGCATGGCTGCAGTCCTGATGCTGATATCCAAAAAAAGTTCCATCGAGATCCGTCCGAGGCACGTTTTTCGAATCGACTGGCGTATTCAGAAAGAAATCTTTCGGATCGGCATCCCCTGTGGAATGGAGCAGCTGTTTATGAACGGAGGCGCGATGCTGGTTCAGGTTTACATTGCAAAATTGGGAACGGCGAGCGTTGCGGCAAATGCCGTGTCCAACTCGATCTTTTCTGTTTTGTATGCGGCACCGTCCGCAGTTGCGACGCTGGCTGTGACGATCGTTGGTCAGTGTATCGGTGCAGGAGAGAAAAAGCTGGCGCGCCGTTACGGCAGATCCATGGTTTGGCTGTGTACTGTTCTGGTGTTATTGTCACTGGCGATCGGAATGCCGTGTATTCCGCTTCTGTTAAAGCTTTATCAGGCACAGGCAGAAACGGTTCCGATGATTTACCGGGTACTGATCATTGCGGCAGTCAGCATGCCGTTTTTCTGGGGGGCATCCAGTGTGCTTCCTTCTGTCATGCGTTCGGCCGGTGATGCGTCCTACGCGTCCTACTTTTCTCTTGTTACGATGTGGGTGGTTCGTGTCGGACTGGGCTACCTGATGGCGATCCCGATGGGACTGGGTCTGGAGGGCGTCTGGATAGCGATGTGTACCGAATGGGCGGTCAAAACAGTTGCCTTTGGTCTGCGCTTTCGCGGAGAGAAATGGCTTGCTCATTCCGACCGGATGGATAAGATGTGATGCAGCAGGGGGAGTTTAAATGCTGGGAGATAAAACTGCTTTTCTAAACCAATATGCCATTCCGGAAAAGATGTATGAAGAAGCCGGTATGAGCTGGGAGGATCTGGAAGCGATTGCGGAGGACTATGCCTATCGCGTGGACGGCTTTTACATGATCCGGGATATGTTTTTAAAAGAACTGATCGAGAATAAAGAAGACGAGACCGGTTTGCATTCCTACCGTACCAGAATAAAGACACCGGGGCATCTGGTAGAAAAAATTATCCGCAGACGGGTTGAAAATTATCGGAAATATAAAGAACTGACGAAGGAGAACTATCTGAAATTCGTCACAGACATCATCGGGTTCCGTGGACTTTTGCTGTACCGGGAGGACTGGGTGGTGTTCCATAAATATCTGCTGAAGCATTTTGAAAATCATGCCTCATGGTATGTGCATGACTGTCTGAAGGATTTTGACGAAAGCCGCGACCGCTATATGGTGGAAGCACCCAAGGTACATATGCGCCCGGGGGATTTTGCGGACATTTATGCAGACTGGATCGCCAGCGATGATATTTATGATCAGAAATATTACCGTTCCGTGCACTATATTCTCAAATACCGCGGCATGTACCTGGAGGTGCAGGTCAGGACGCTGTTTGAGGAGGGGTGGGGAGAAATCGATCATCACATTCTTTACCCCTACAAAAAACAGAATCCGATGCTGACGGAATTTTCGGAACTGTTGAATCGTCTTGCCGGAATGGGGGACGAAATGGCATCCTTTTACAGACGTCTGCAGGATGTTCCGGGGGATGCCTTTCTGGACAAAAAGAGTATGGTGGATGTCCGGCGAGAATATGAGACTCATGAAACCCAGGTCGGGCGTGTAGAACTGGAAGAAATTAAGACCGTTCAGGATGCGATCGATTCCATTCTGGCGGAATAAGGAGGCTGCATGGAGGATAGTTTATTCTGGGGAATTCCCAAGAGTGCGTATGAAAGCGCGGATCGAATGCTGACACTTGCGCGAAAGGGCGGAATCCGCCAGCACCTGCTGGGAGATACGTCCCGGATCCGGCATGGCACGATTGAGGATCAGAGCGTGGATGAATACTGCAATTTTTTACAGACAAAGCTTTGCTGTGAGATTCTGCAGCTGGAGGGCGCAGACATGTCTGCTCAGGACGAGACAGCATCGGATGGATTGGCTGCAGAGCAGGGAGAGAAAACAACGCCCACCGCCTGCTGCAGGGAGGAACAGAAAGGGAGAAATGCCGGATGGACAGCGGAATGAATTCTATCGAAAGCATGTATTTGAACTATAGCGGACTGTTGGAGGAATTTTCGGAGGATGTCATCCGCAGCAGGTACGCTTTTTTATACAAGGAATGTATGGAATTTTTGAAAAGTCAGAAGCTGGAGTCAGAGGTGCGGCTGGATGAAGTACTGCTGATGCATGCAGTGCTGGATTATTTTTCGGATGTGTCGAGACTGAAAAAATTCCACCATATCCATCATATCAACGAAACAAAGGTGATCGCATACGAGACATTCTGGCTGCTGCGCAGAAAACCACTGCAGGTAGTGACACAGCGGCAGGATGATTTTCTGGCATTTATCAATGAAAAATTCGTTTTCTCCAGACTTGCGGCATTTTTGGTTGGAAACCGCAAAGACCAGGTGCTGCGGGAGCAGGATAAAAAGGCGTTTATGAACTATCTGGATACACTCTACTATTTTCTGAAATACCGCCAGTACGACCCGAAAATGCTGGAGCTGATGCTTCTGGGCTTTCGCGCCGGGGAGATCTGGGGACGGCAGTGAAACAGCCGCGGCAGTAAAACAGCCGCGGCAGTAAACAGCTGCGGCAGGAAAAGGAGGGATTTTTTTGAAACTGAATTACAAAAGAACATTTCTGGTAGGACTTGCCTTTCTGTCCATCTGTGCGTTCTGGCAGATGTATGACAACATCGTCCCGCTGATTTTGCAGGGAACGTTTCACTTAAATGAGACGCTCACCGGAGCAATTATGGCGGCAGATAATGTACTTGCGGTATTTTTGCTTCCGCTGCTGGGCTCATTGTCCGATAAAGCGGATACCAGATGGGGAAAACGGACGCCGTTTATTGTGGTCGGGACGGTACTCGCAGTTGTTTTGATGATGCTGCTTCCGCATGCGGATAAAACAGGAAATTTTGTGCTGTTTGTCATCAGCCTGTTTTTTTTGCTGATTGCGATGGGATTGTACCGGTCGCCTGCAGTAGCGCTGATGCCTGACCTGACACCGAAGCCGCTGCGCAGTCAGGCAAACGCGATCATTAACCTGATGGGTGCAGTCGGAGGTATTTATACCCTGATTTTAATCAGTCTGCTGTTAAAGGGCGGAGACAAACCGGATTATACGCCGGTCTTTCTGGGCGTAGCACTTCTGATGGTGGTTGCTGTTGTACTTCTTGTTTTGACAGTGCGGGAAAAGAAGCTTGCGCAGGAGGTTGCGAAAGCAAATCTGGAAGAAGAAACAGAGGAAGAACAAAAGGCGGACAAGACAGGGGAGCTTACTCCGGGAGTAAAGCGTAGCTTGACGATGATTCTGATCTCGATCTTTTTGTGGTTTACCGCATACAATGCAGTGACGACAGCATTTTCCCGCTATGCCCGTACCGTATGGGGCATGGAGGGCGGCGGCTTTGCCAACTGCCTGATGGTAGCAACCGTAGCGGCGATTATCAGCTATATCCCCATCGGCATGATTTCCGCGAAGGTGGGCAGGAAAAAGACGATCATGGGCGGTCTGGTGCTGATGCTGATCAGCTTTTTTGCGGCGATTTTCTTCACGGAATATCACGCAGTGATCAATCTTGGCTTTGCCCTGATCGGAATGGGCTGGGCAGCAGTGAGTGTAAACTCCCTGCCGATGGTTGTGGAGATGTGTTCGAGTGAAGATGTCGGAAAATATACGGGGCTTTATTATACCTTTTCCATGTCGGCACAGATTGTGACCCCGATTCTGTCCGGCGCGTTTTTACAGTATGTTTCCTATCGGACGTTATTTCCGTATGCCTGTGTCTTTACGGTTGCGGCGATGATTACCATGAGCATGGTGCACCACGGCGATAATAAACCGGAACGCAAAAAAAATCTGCTGGAAAATTTTGACGTAGAGGATTAAAATACTTTCATAGTTCAGAATTGCGAAAACGACAATGAAACGGAAAGATGACTGGATCAAAGGAGAGGCATATCGATGAAAAAATGGATACCGGCGGCAGCGACCGCTGCAGGTGCTTATTTAATTGCAATCGCTCCGAGACTTTGTGAACGGCCGGAGCGTATGCCGAAGGTGTATTACGCCCATCGCGGTCTGCATGATAATATTTCAGACGCGCCTGAAAATTCTCTTGCAGCCTTCCAAAAAGCGGTGGATGCAGGCTATGGCATTGAGCTGGATGTGCAGATGACTGCAGATGGAAAGGTTGTTGTTGTACATGATTTTAACCTCAAGCGGATCAGTGGTGTGGACAAAGAGATCGACCAGTGTACCTATGCAGAACTGCAGGACTATCCGATCTATGGAAGCGACCAGAGAGTGCCGCTGTTTGAGGATGTTTTAAAGGCAGTGGACGGAAAGGTACCGCTGATCGTTGAGCTGAAATATAAAGAGGGCAGCAAGATCTGTGAAAAAGCCCAGGAGATTTTAAACAGCTATACCGGAATTTACTGTATTGAATCCTTCCATCCGCAGGTACTGGTCTGGTATCGGAAAAACTATCCCCATATCTGCCGCGGACAGCTTTCCATGAACTTTGAGCGGGACGATAATACAAAGGGTGCGCAGTATTTCGCACTGCGTCATCTGTTGACCAATTTTCTTACAAAGCCGGATTTCATTGCTTATGATTGCCGTGCAATGCATGCAGTATCCAAAAACATCTGCCGGAACTTGTTTGGCTGTCCGTCCGTTGCATGGACAGTAAAATGTCAGGCACAGCTGGATGCCTGCAGCAGATCCTTCGATTACTTTATTTTTGAGGGATTTGCACCGAAGCAGTGAGGCAGGATGGTGTGCGCGCGTCGGAAGTAATTTTAGTATTAGAAATAAAAACAGAGGCGGGATTCCGAAAGAGTTCCGTCTCTTTCCTGTCGTATAGGAAACTTCGTTTCCATACGATAAAAATGCTCCGCGAGGATGCGTACTCGGCGCAAGGGTAGATGGTTGCCGAGGCAACCGCGCCTCGGCGCGAGAATGTGCCAAGGAACATTCTTTTTAAAAGGATGCTTGAAAAGACATGCCAAAAAAGCAGGGAAATATGCAAAATATTTTCAAAAATGGAGGAAATCATGCATAATCAATTGACGGAAAGCGATATCAAAAAGATGCAGGAGGAAATCGAATACCGAAAGCTCGTTGTCCGCAAGGAAGCGCTGGAGGATGTAAAAGAAGCGCGGGCCCAGGGCGACCTTTCGGAGAATTTCGAATATTATGCTGCAAAGAAATTCAAGAACAAAAATGAAGGCAGGATTCGTTTCCTGGAGCGGATGATCAAAACGGCAGAGGTTGTTTCGGATGAATCCGCAGCGGACGAGGTCGGCATGAATAATAAGGTAGAGGTCTGGTTTGAAGAGGATGACGAGACAGAAACCTACAAAATTGTGACGACAATGCGCCAGGATTCCTTAAAAGGACTGATTTCCGGCGAGTCTCCGCTGGGGAAAGCGCTGCTGGGGCACAAGGTTGGTGACAGAGTTTTTGTGGAAATCGGCGCTGGAGACGGCTACTATGTCGTGATCCGTTCGATCGACAAGTCGGCAGGGGATGACGATGAGCTGAGAAGCTTTTAAACGATAGAATGCGCAAGAGACAGCGAGGATCGCATGGAGACGGAAAAATCTATGAAAATCATGGTGACAGGCGCAGGCGGCTTTGTAGGAAGCCGTCTGGTAGCCTATTATGGGAAAAAATACGACGTGTGGGGCGTAACCCACAAAGACCTGGATTTGACGGATGAGGCAGCTGTATTCAAAACAGTGGAAAAATACCGCCCGGATGTGCTGCTTCACTGTGCAGCGGTTTCGGACGTGGCAGAATGCAGTAAAAAACCGGAGCTGTCTCATGCCGTCAATGTGCTGGGAACGGAGTACCTTGCGAAAGCCTGCGGAAAAACAGGAACAAAGCTCGTAATGTGCAGCTCGGATCAGGTTTATTTCAGAAAACGGGGAGAGCAGGAGAGTCTGGACGCATATCTCGAGCCCCACTGGGAGGATTGCATCGAAACGCCGGAGCCACTTTACGGGAAACAAAAGCTGCAGGGTGAGGAGCTCTGCTTAAAATACCAGCCGGAGAGCGTAGTGCTTCGGCTTTCGTGGATGTATGACAGCCTGACAGAGGACGAGCTGGCAAAAGGCAGACGCAACCTTGCAACGATGCTTCGGGAAATGCTCGACCAAAATCAGTCCCGGAAATTTTCGGATACGGACCACCGTGGTGTGACGGACGTAACCCTTGTCGTAAAGAACATGGAAGCAGCGTGGAAACTGCCGGGCGGCATTTACAATTATGGAAGCAGCAACGATACAAACATGTATGAAACGGTGCGCCGCGTGATGGCATCCTTTGGGCAGGAAGCCCTTGCAGAAAAAGCGACAGGCGGTAATGTCCGCAACCTGATGATGCGTACAGACAAGCTGGAGCGGTACGGAATTTTCTTTCCGGATACGGCAGCAGGGCTGGAAGCATTTCTGCGGAAAGGCGGAGCATTATGAATGAAATGATACGCGACAGACGTTCGATAGGATGGAACAAAAAACACCCTCGGAGCTGGCACTCCGGGGGTGTTTCTTGTCCACCTGGACATCATTGCATTTCTATATCTAATTGTAATGCTCGGAAGGTAAAAAATCAATCCTCCGCCGACGTTTTCTGTCTGCTCTTTTGCAGCAGCTCGATGACTGCAGATGACAGCGTAACTGTCAGCAGGGAAAAGAAGATATTGCGCAGCGGAATGTAGGAAATCGAAAGCATCAGCACGACGAAATCCGTAAAAAAGTAGGCGCGGGAAATTTTCCAGCCGGTCACCTGATGGAGGATGAGTGCCAGTGCGTCATCTCCGCCGGAAGCGCCGCCTCTGCGGACGATTAAGCCTGCGCCGATGCCAACGAACAGACCGCCGAGGATGGCGGCGATAAGTGGTTTATCTGCGTAGGAGGGCAGAAACGGTCCGGTAAATTCCCAGAACCGGTACAGCAGTGCGTAGCAGCAGGTGGAAAAAATGGCATTCTTCAAAAAGTCGGTGCCCAGAAGCTGAAAGCCAATGATGTAGCAGGTCATGTCGAGCAGAAAGGAAAAGATGCCGGGTGAAATGCCCGTCCAGTGGTGCAGAAACAGGGTAAGTCCCAGGATTCCGCCCTCTGTGATCTTGCTCTGGCTGTGGACGTTGAACAGGCCAAAGGACAGCACTGCTGCGCCCAGCAGCATGGAACCGTAGTGAAGGATGGTATCTTTATTTATTTTTTGTTGAAACATAAAAGCTTAAAACTCCTCTGACTCTCCGGCGAGCTTCTGGCACAGCGCCAGAAACTGTTCACCGTATTTTTGGTATTTCAGCTCGCCGACGCCATGGACAGCGAGCATTTCAGTTTTCGTCTGAGGCAGAAGGACACACATGGATTCCAGTGACTTGTCGGAAAAGACAAGATAGGGCGGAATATGCTGTGCCCGTGCGATTTCGGTACGCAGCCTGCGCAGCGCCTCGAAGGGATCGCTGCCGGTGTGCAGGGAAGAACGCTTTCTGCCGGATTTGTCCGTGCCGGGAAGCTGCCCGGCTTTTGCAGGTGTCTGCGTAGTCTTCCTTGCTGCCTTCATCGTGAGTACGGGGCGGAATTCCCCGGACTCTGCATAAAAAGACAGTCCCTTTTCTTTCACTTTTACAATAGGAAACTGATCGTCTGTAACGACCAGATAATCCGTCAGAACGAGATAATTGAGCACCTGCCGCAGAAAAACGATGGTATCCTGGGCGTGCGTTGCGTAGTAACGGTTGGAATCCAGACCAAAACGCAGTACCTTTTCGTTTTTGCTGCCGCGCAGCGTGTCGAGAATGACGTTGACGCCAAAGCGCATGCCGCTTGTTAAGATACAGCCGATCAGGTCATTGGCAAGCTCTGTGATGTCGATGGTTTCAAAGGTATTTAAACAGTTGCTGCAGTTGCCGCAGTAGTTGGAGCCAAACTCACCGAAATAGCGCAGCATGTAGTCCCGCAGACAGTCGGTGGTGTGGCAGTAAAAGGTCATTTTTTTGAGGCGTTCGCGATCTTGTCTGCGAACCTCCTCCAGTGCTTCTCCGGTCAGCTCTTCGTTATCACGATCCTGTTCGATAAAAAACTGGTTTGTGATAACATCCTGACCGCTGTAAAATAAAATACAGTCCGCCTTTGCACCGTCCCGTCCGGCGCGCCCGGCCTCCTGATAATAGCTTTCCATATTTTTCGGCATGTTATAATGCAGGACAAAGCGGACGTTGGATTTGTCGATGCCCATGCCAAACGCATTGGTTGCGACCATGATCGGTGCATCGTCGTAGGTAAAGGCCTCCTGGTTTGCGCGCCGTTCTTCGTCGGAAAGTCCGGCGTGATAGCGGGTTGCCCGAAAACCATCCGCAAGGAGCCTGTCGCAGACCTCTTCGACATTTTTGCGTGTTGCACAGTAAATGACGCCGGAGCTGTCGGGATGGGCGAGCAGATAATCACGGATGCTACGGTACTTGTCCTTATCGTGGCGAACCTCGAAATAGAGATTTTTTCGGTCAAAACCGGTCACAGCGACATGGGGATCGGACAGCTCCAGCATCCGGATGATGTCTTCGCGAACTTCCCTGGTTGCCGTCGCGGTAAAAGCGCCGATGACGGGACGGATGGGCAGCGTGCGGACAAATTCCGGGATTTTTAAATAGCTGGGGCGGAAATCCTGTCCCCACTGGGATACACAGTGGGCTTCATCAACTGCCAGCAGCGAAATCGGTGTGGAGGCTGCAAACTCCAGAAAATCTTCCGTCAGCAGCCGTTCCGGCGCGACGTAGATGATCTTATAACGGCCTTCTTTGGCATAAGCGAGGGCCTTTTTATATTGATTCCAGGAAAGAGAGCTGTTTAAATAGGCTGCGTGGACCCCCATCTGATTCAGGGCACGGACCTGGTCCTTCATCAGGGAAATCAAGGGGGAGACCACGAGGGTAACATGAGGCAGCAGCAGGGCTGGAACCTGATAGCAGACGGATTTCCCGGCGCCGGTGGGCATAATGCCGCAGACATCCTGCCCGTTTAACAGACAGTCGATCAGCTCCTCCTGTCCGTCACGGAATGTATCATATCCATAATAGGTTTTTAAAATATCGTATTTGTCCTGCTGTTGCTTCATAATAAAAGTCCTTGTCTCGTTTTGCTCCTGCTGTAATGGAACCTATCCTGTGAATCGTAATGGATTGATTTTAACATGGTTTTGAAAACAGGGCAAGTGCTGCAGGGTTAAGAAAAAGGAGATAGGATATGAGTTTTTTATATCTTGACAGACTGGGAAAAACCCAGCACTATAGAAGTATCTAAGAAGATAAGAAGAGAGGAGTACATACCAATGAAAGAGAATTTACCGGTATCCCTGCAGAAACTGATTCACAAGGTGGAAGAGACCTTTGCAGAGGACCCTGCAATGGTAGAACTGTTTATCAACTGTTTTTCCAACACCCTGGATACAACTGTGAAAAAGATGGAGGACGGCACAACCCATGTTATCACCGGTGATATCCCGGCGATGTGGCTGCGGGATTCCGTTGCACAGGTGCGCCCCTATCTGGTAGCTGCAGCAGAGGATCAGGAGATTTCCGACCTGCTGGCTGGCCTGTCCAGAAGACAGTTTTTCTTTGTAAACCATGATCCCTATGCAAATGCCTTCAATCAGGAAGAAAACGGCAACTGCTGGGATCACGATGAGACGGAAATGAGCGATTGGCTCTGGGAACGCAAATATGAGATCGACTCTCTGTGCTATCCCGTTCAGTTCGCATATCTGCTCTGGAAAAACACCGGACGTACAGACCATTTTGATGACAATTTCGTAAAAGGCCTGCACACCATCCTGAACGTATGGAAAACCGAACAGTATCACGAGGAGAAATCCCCTTATTCCTTCCAGCGTAAGGGCTGCTACTTTACAGATACCCTGTCCAGAGAAGGCAAGGGCGCTCTGGTAAAATCCGGCGTAGGTCTGACCTGGTCGGGCTTCCGTCCCAGCGATGATGCCTGCATCTACGGCTATCTGATCCCGTCCAATATGTTTGCAACAGTTGTTCTGGGCTATATGGAAACCATTGCACATGAAGTATTAAAGGATGAGGCTCTGGCAGCAGAAGCGGCTTCCCTGAAAAAAGAGATCCACGATGCCATCGAAAGCATGGCGATCGTAGATAACTATTACTATGGTAAGGTTTATGCATACGAAGTAGACGGCTACGGTCAGTATATGCTGATGGACGATGCAAATGTACCCAGCCTGCTGGCTATGGATTACCTTGGCTACGAGGCGGATGACCGTCAGGTTGTGGAAAACACCCGTAATTTTGTGCTCAGCTGTGCAAATCCTTATTATTATGAAGGCAGCTGTGCAAAGGGTGTAGGCAGCCAGCACACCAAGCCTGGCTATATCTGGCATATTGCTCTGGCGATCCAGGGTCTGACCAGCAAGACAAAGGAAGAAAAGCTGGCGATCCTGAACACCATGAAAAATACCGATGCCGGCAAGCACATGATGCACGAGGGCTTCGATGTCAATGATCCTGCAAATTACACCAGAGAGTGGTTCTCCTGGGCAAACGCCATGTTCTGTGAGCTGGTTCTGGATTACTGCGATATCCGCGTGGCACGGTAAGATATACGGGGCGTGTAAATAGCCGGAGACATGGGGGAGGTTATGGAACAGAAGCAACCAAATATTGTTTTTATTATGACGGATCAGATGCGTGGAGATTGTATGGGAATCGCAGGGCATCCGGATGTGAAAACTCCGTTTCTGGATACGCTGGCAGCACGGGGAACGCTGTTTGACAGAGCATATTCGGCCTGCCCCAGCTGTATTGCTGCGAGAGCGGCTCTCCATACAGGGCTTTCGCAGGAAAAACACGGCCGGGTTGGGTATCAGGACCGGGTAACGTTTCGATATCCCCATACCATGGCCGGAGAGCTGGCAAAAGCCGGATATTATACGCAGTGTGTAGGAAAAATGCACGTGCACCCGCTGCGCAATCTGATGGGATTTCATAATATAGAGCTGCATGATGGTTATTTGGGGGCGTATAGGAGGGAGACGGTTCCCTATTATGAAGCTCAGAAGATCGCAGATGATTATTTTTACTGGCTGAAAAAGGAAAAAGGAATTGAGACAGATGTTACGGATACCGGTCTGGAATGCAATTCGTGGGTTTCCAGACCGTGGATTTATGAAGAGTCTCTCCATCCGACAAACTGGGTTACGACCCGGGCAATTGATTTTTTGCGCCGTCGGGACAGGGAAAAACCCTTTTTCCTGATGGTGTCGTATGTGCGTCCCCATCCGCCGTTGGATGCGCCACAGTGTTATTTTGATCTGTATCGGAACAAAAAGCTAAGGACACCCGCACTGGGAGACTGGGAGAACCCCGGGGAACTGGAGCGGTCCGGCAGGATTTTTGATTCTTCCACAGGGCCGGTTGATCTAGAGCTGATGCGGGAGGCGCAGATTGGATATTATGCCTGTATCACTCATGTGGATCATCAGATAGGAAGGCTGCTTCAGAGTCTGACAGAATCCGGGGTTATGGACAATACGGTGATTGTTTTTACCTCTGATCACGGAGAAGAATTAGGCGATCACTATATGTTTCGAAAATGTCGTCCCTATGAGGGAAGCTGCCATATTCCGCTGATTATTTCAGGACCGAAGCCATTGCTTGGGGGAAAAGAGGGACAGGTTTGCCATAATGTTGTAGAGCTGAGAGATCTTATGCCTACCTTTCTGGATCTGGCTCATGCACCGGTACCGGAGGAAGTAGATGGGAAAAGTCTTCTTCCTATGGTGAAAAAAACGGAGGAACGCATTCGCCCGTGGCTGCATGGGGAACATTTGTATGGAGAGGAATCCAATCATTATATTGTTACGGAGCAGGATAAATTTATCTGGTATTCCCAAAGCGGAGAAGAGCAGTATTTTGATTTGTCAAAGGATCCCAGGGAGCAGCACAATGCAGTTTGTGATGCAGAATATCAGGAAAGAGTTCAGAAAATGAGGGGCTGGATGATCGAGGCCCTGGAAGGGCGAGAAGAAGGATTTGTGGAACAGGGGAGACTCCGGACAGGGGCTCCGATGATAGGATGTCTGAAAAATTCGTTGGTGAATGGATAAAAGGGCAAAAGATAAATCCTTCATCTGACAGCACTGAGACTCAAAAACCGGGCAGATTTTTTCTGCCCGGTTTTTGAGTCTTATACGTTGTCCTTAGTGGAACGTATCCACGGAATAATCATGATAATGGAAACCAAACCACCGTCCGGGCACATCGCCGGGAAAATGGGGCGCTTCGTAGGTGAGGAACTGACCCTTCTCGTCCAGCGCCTCTGGCGTATACTGTGCGGTATGCTCCAGCAGAAGCTTCCAGAGCTTTGCCTTGCGTTCCTGCCAGGCAGGATCCTCTGCGAGGTTGTGCTGTTCCATGGGATCGGTATTTAAGTCGAAGAGCAGAACGTGATCGCCGACTGCAGAGTAAACCAGCTTCACCTTTTCCTCCATGACACAGAAGTTCCTGTTTAAACTGTTTCCAAAGAATATACGATCCATGGGAACCGGCTCAAGCAGGTTTCTTCCGCTGACAGAAACAGGGGAAGAAAGTCCTGCCATTGCAAGGATCGTAGGATAGAGGTCTACAAGGTCAGTCGGAGCTTCTACGCTGATGTTCTGGGGAAGGCTGCGTCCCTGGGGAGGCATGATCAGAAGCGGTACATGAGCGCTGCCTTCAAAGAACAGATTCTTCTGGGACATATGGTGGTCTCCCAGCATCTCGCCGTGGTCTGCAGTAAAGATGATCCAGGTGTTTTTGAACAGGTCATTTTCTCTCAGGCAGCCAAAGATACGTCCCAGTGCATAGTCGATCTGTGTGATGCAGGCATAATAGGCGCGTTTGGAAGCAGCCCGCTGCTCTTTACCGAATAGATGCTGGTTTGTGTTTTCATAAGAGCCTGCAAGGAAGCCCTGGGGGGTCTCTTCAACGGTTCTGGACCAGTCGCCTGTAACCGCGTCCGGCATCGGGATATTGTCATACAGCTCCCAGAAGTCACGGCAGGGATCAAAGGGCGGATGGGGCTTGGTAAAGCTTGTCCATAGAAAGAACGGACGCGTCGTGTCACGGGTCTCCAGAAAATCGATGGACTCCTCTGCAATCCAGCTGGTGATGCTGTCCTTGACATCTACAGTGGAGATCACAGGCTCTGCCTCACATTCACCGACACCGTGGGCCTTGGGATGTGCAAGAACCTGTTTCTTGTCATATTCGCGCATGTAGTCAAGGGGCAGCTTCATATGCTCGAAGCCATAGTGGGCGCGGGCGGGCTCAAAGTGCATCTTACCCTTTGCACAGGTCTGATAACCGGCGTCTGTCAAAACAGCGGGAAGGGTGGAGCGTTCCTCAGTGCAGGCACGCATAAAAGTCTCATGGGTTGCATTGGAAACAACACCGCTTTCGTAGCCCTGACGTCCGGTCATGATGGTTGTACGGGACGGAACGCAGATCGGGCAGCTGGCATAGCAGTTTTTGTAGCTGATGCCCATTGCCGCCATATAGTTCAGATGCGGTGTAAAGATACTCTGATTCCCCCATGCGTTCAGAGTGTCGAAACGCTGCTGATCCGTTGTGATCAGCAAAATATTATCCTTTGCCATAATATAAGATAACCTCCTCCGGATGGCAATATTGAGGCAGAGCATGTCAGAATTCTGCCGAAGGACGGACAAGACCGTTGCCTTTATGCACAGTATAAGCCTTACAAAAGTGTGGTGTCTATCCTAAAAAAGTGAGATGGCGTATTTCAAAAAACACCTTTTTTTATGCGTAACCACAGTGAAGCAGCAGAACAAAAAACAGGGATACATGCAAAATGCACAAAAAAGAGCTCCGCTTTTGTATATTGAAGATAATATTTTTATACTGGTATATAACATATTTTAGGTTGTGCGGACAGATTTGCTAATATATAATAAATACATCAGTTCGGAACATAAGAATGTATACCGAATGACGGACGGAATGATTGAATCGGCCCAAAACGATTCAGATTGTTCAAAAATATTCCTGAGAGGGAATCAAATGTGCAAAAGTGCACAAAAGGAGGAATGTATGAAAAAGAAGAACGTAAACAAGCTTCTTGCGCTGGGTCTCGTTTCTGCTATGACAGCCGGTATGCTGGCAGGCTGCGGAAACACAGCATCCACAACAACAGACAAGGGTGCTGCTGACACAACCGTTACAGAAGCTACGGATGACAAAACTTCCACCGATACCGCGAAGGCAGACAATGGTGAAGTGCCTACTCTGATCTGGTGGAGCATCGGCGGAACACCTCCCGATGATTTCGATAAGACCATCGCAGAGATCAGCGACTATACAGAAGAGAAGATCGGCGTAAGAATCGATGTTAAGATCGCAAGCTGGGCTGACTGGGCAACCAAGATGAACAACATCGTTAACACCGGTGAGTATTTCGACCTGATGTTTGTAAACAATACAAACTACACCAAGTTCGTTAACCTGAACGCACTTGCTGATATTACAGAGCTGGTACAGTCTGAGACACCTGAGCTGTATGATTTCATTCCCGAAGACCTGTGGAGAGGCGCTACCATCAAAGAGAAGGTATACGCAGTTCCTACCTACAAGGATTCTTCTCTGACTCAGTTCTGGATGCTGGATGACTCTATTGTACAGAAGTACGACATTGACATGGAAAGCATTAAGGACTTTGCGACTCTGGATCCCATCATCCACACCATCAAAGAGGGTGAAGGCAAGTCTGTATATCCGATCCATCTGTCTCAGGGAGCTACCTTTAATGGTTTCTTCAACGGCTATGACGGACTGACAGCAGGCGTTGCTGTCATGGGCGTTAAGTATGACGATGAGAGCCGTAAGGTTGTAAACCTGCTGGAGCAGGACGATGTAAAAGAAAACCTGAACTACCTGCATAAATGGTATGTAGATGGCATCATCAATCCCGATGCTAACGTTGTAACAGATGCCGGCAAGGGCGCTATCTTCAGCACAGGTCAGGGCTGGCCTGCAGCAGCAGAGTCCTGGGCATTTGGTCAGGGTATTGAGAAGTATGATGTAACAAAGGTATTCGGACCTCTGTATACTACCGAGACAATCCAGGGTTCCATGAATGCAGTTTCTGCTAACTCCAATTACAAGGCAGAAGCACTGAAGGTTCTGCAGCTGATGAACACCGATGCGAAGTTCCGTAATATGTGTGCATTTGGTACCGAAGGAAACTTCATGCAGTATGAAGAGGATGGCACTGTTACAAAGCTTCGTGATGACTGGGTATGGCCTACTTATACACAGGGTACCTTCTTCATCCTGGCTACACAGTCTGATGGCGATCCGGATGCTTGGAAGCAGGTAAAAGAGCAGAATGAAGCTGCAACCTCTTCTACATGCCTGGGCTTCGTATTCGATCCCGAACCGGTTCAGAACGAAATCGCAAATGTAAACACTGCTTGGGAGAAATACAATAACGACCTGTTAACAGGTGCGATTGATCCTGAGACAACTGTTCCTACCATCATTGATGAACTGAATGCAGCTGGTCTGCAGACTGTTATCGATGAGGCTCAGAAGCAGCTGGATGCTTTCTTTGCTGAATAATGATTCTGTCATCATAAAAAGACCCTCCGGGTTTCCCGGGGGGTCTTTTCGTTTGCGCGCCATGGGCGCGCTCTCGCAGGTGAAAGTCCTGAACATGCCCAGGTAGTGGGAAGGATAACACCCGATTTAAAGAAACATGGATTCAGATGGATAAGAAAGCAGCCTGTGTACTTCCGAAAAGTGCAAAAAGAGAAAAAAGACAAACCGTTAAATGATAGAAAGAATCATAAGACTTCCTTATAATTATAAAAAGAAAGCGGGGAAGCTGCTTTTAAAGAAGGAGGAAAGATATGAAAAGGAAAACGGGAAACAGAATGCTGACGACTGGACTTGTTTTAGCTATGACGGCAGGAATGTTTGCAGGCTGTGGAAACTCTGCACCTGCGGCAGCAACAGACAACGCTTCTGCAGATACGGAGACCCTTGCAGAAACAAGCGAAACTGCTGCTGTACAGGAGACCGCAAAAACGGATAACGGGGAAGTCCCTACTCTGATCTGGTGGACTGTAGGCGGCACACCTGCAGATGATTTCGATCAGGCAATTTCTGAAATTAGTGATTATGCCGAAGAGAAGATCGGTGTAAGAATTGATGTCAAGATTGCCGGATGGGCGGATTATGATACCAAGATGAACAATATCGTAAATACCGGTGAGTATTTCGATCTGATGTTTGTAAACAACACAAACTACAGCAAATTTGTAAATCTGAATGCGCTGGAAAATATTACAGATTTAGTTCAGTCTGAAACTCCGGATCTGTATGGTTTCATCCCCCAGGAGCTTTGGGACGGTGTTAAAATTCATAATAATGTATATGCAGTTCCTACTTATAAAGATTCTTCCATGACACAGTTCTGGATGCTGGATGATACATATGTACAGAAATATAATATTGATGTGGAGGGCATTAAGGATTTTGCTACTTTAAATGATGCGATGCAGACGATCAAAGAAGGGGAAGGCAAATCTGTATATCCGATGAAGCTGGCACAGGGCTCTACTTTTAACGGCTTCTTCAATGGTTATGATGATCTGGCAGGCGGTGTTTCTGCAATCGGTGTCTGGTACGAAGATGAAGAACGTAAAGTAGTTAGTCTTCTGGAGCAGGATGATGTGAAGGAAAAACTGAACTGGCTGCATAAATGGTATCAGGATGGCATCATCAATCCGGATGCAAACGTTGTAACAGATGGCGGCAAGCAGTCTATTTTCGGCTCTGCACAGGGCTGGCCTGCAGCAGCTACCACATGGGCATTCAATAACGGAATTGACAAATATGATCTGACGCAGGTATTCGGGCCGATGTATGCGACCGGCACCATCCAGGGCTCCATGAATGCGATTTCTGCAAACTCCAAATATAAAGCAGAAGCGCTGAAAGTTCTGGAGCTGATGAATACAGATTCCAAGTTCCGTGATATGTGTGCATATGGTACAGAAGGCAATTACATGAAATATTCTGAGGATGGTACCGTACAGAAACTGCGTGACGACTGGAACTGGCCTTCTTATACACAGGGTACGTTCTTCATTCTGTCTACGCAAACGGACGGCGATCCGGATGCCTGGGAACAGGTTAAGAAACAGAATGAAACCGCTGTTTCCTCTACCTGCCTTGGATTTGCACTGGATATCACGGATATCCAGAATGAAGTTGCAAACTGCAATATGGTATGGGATAAATACAAAAATGATATGCTGACCGGTGCGTCGGATCCGGAGACTGCAGTTCCTGCCTGCATCGAAGAACTGAAGGCAGCGGGTCTGGATAAAGTCATCGAAGAAGCACAGAGACAGATTGATGAGTTTTTTGCCAAATAAACAGCATCAGATTGTATAAAAGTGATAATGCACAGCATGATAGGCTCTCTCGGCATAAAATCCGGAGAGCCTATTATATATAGGAAAAAAAGAGTTGAGAATATGAAAAAAGCAAAAATTATATTCAAAACGTTAGGTGCATGCAACTTGTCCTTATACAGCTTTTACATTCTTAAAAAAGCGATGTGCCGAAATCTAGTGAAAAACTGTGTAAAAAATGCACAAAAACAAAAGATAAAATTGTACACCTGAACTGGCCTTTTTATACTAGTATATAATAAATTTTAGGTTGTGAAGTCAAATTGACTAAGTTATAATAAGCATATAGTTTCCGAGTAAAGGAATTTACGTGAGGAATCTGCGAAGAAGGAGGAAAACGGAAAATGAGTAACGAAAAGACTGGCCGCAGAGGCAAGAAACGCATCTGGGGTAAAGACGACACAGAGCTGTCGTTATTGGCACTGCCGACTACCATCTGGTATTTGCTGTTCTGCTTTTTGCCGATGTTCGGTATTATCATCGCATTTAAGAACTACAAGGTATACGGTGGATTTTTAACAAGCTTTATTAAAAGTGAATGGGTGGGATTTAACAACTTTAAATTCCTGTTTTCCTCAAAGGATATCTGGCTGATCCTGCGTAATACGCTGGGATATAATGTTATCTTCATTATCCTTGGCATTGTGGCACCGGTTGCTGCAGCAATCGCAGTTGGACAGCTCCACAGCAAGAAGCTTGCAAAAGCGTATCAGACTGCGATGTTCATGCCTTACTTCCTGTCCTGGGTCGTTGTAAGCGCACTGGTTTGGGCATTCCTGTCTTATGACAAGGGCCTGATCAACGGTATGCTGGAGTCCTGGGGAATGGACCGCCAGCAGTGGTATATGAAGCCGGCTATGTGGCCTCCGTTCCTGGTATTTATGAACCTGTGGAAGGGTCTTGGCTACGGAATGGTTGTTTATCTGGCAACGATTACCGGTATTGATAAAACCTATTATGAAGCAGCCGGTATCGACGGCGCTACGATCTGGCAGCAGATCCGCTACATCACTCTGCCTCTGATGAAGACTGTTATCATCATGATGTTTATCATGGCAGTAGGACGTATTTTCTACTCCGATTTCGGCCTGTTCTATCAGGTGCCCAGAGATTCCAATACGCTGTACAATTATGTATATACTCTGGATGTATATGTTTTCAAACAGTTGAAAACTTCGACCACCGGTATGGCGTCCGCTGCGGCCTTTGTACAGTCTGTTGCCGGATGTATTACGATTCTGACGGCGAATGCGATCGTTCGTAAGATTGACCGTGAGAGCGCAATGATTTAAGGGAGAAGAACAATGGAAACAACGAAAAAAATTAAAAGAGTAAACAAAGACGAGCCTACCGGGTTCGACCGGTTCAACCGGGTATCCAAAGGCGCTAACGCTGTACTGAATATCATTTTCATTATTATGTCGCTGCTGTGCGTAATACCGATCCTGCTGGTTGTTGCAATTTCTTTTTCTGCTGAGGATTCCATCACAGAATACGGATATCGCTTCATCCCCAAGATCTTCTCTCTTGAGGGCTACACATTCCTGGCTTCTCAGAGCACGATGCTGCTGAGAGCACTGGGTGTCTCTCTGTTTGTAACGATCGTTGGCACGGTTCTGGGTGTTATGCTGACAACTCTGATGGGCTATGTACTTTCCCGTCCGAACTACAAATTAAACGGTTTCCTTACAATGGTGGTATTTATCCCCATGGTATTTAATGGCGGTCTGGTTTCCACCTACTTCGTAGTCAGCCAGCTGCTGGGCTTAAAGAACACGATATGGGCACTGATCCTGCCTCTGGCGGTTTCATCCTTTAACGTTATCATTTGTCGTACCTTCTTTAAGACAACAGTTCCGGAATCCCTGATCGAATCCGCGAAGATGGACGGTGCATCTCAGCTGACGATTTTCAGCAGAATCGTTCTTCCGATTTCGCTGCCGGTACTGGCAACTATCGGTCTGTTCCTTTGCTTCGCATACTGGAACGACTGGTATCAGTCCATGCTGTACATTGATAACACCAAGCTCCTTTCCCTGCAGGCTCTGTTAAACCAGATCCTGACCAATATCCAGATGCTGGTACAGAATGCAGCAACACTGGGTGCATCTGCAGCAGAAATGCTTGCAAAGATGCCGAAGGAAGCGGCTCGTATGTCTATCGTAGTTATTATCGTATTGCCTATCGCCTGCGCATATCCGTTCTTCCAGCAGTACTTCATTTCCGGTCTGACGGTTGGTGCGGTTAAGGGCTGATATTCCCTATATTATCTGTGTGTTTTAATTTGATATCCTGCCGGAAGAACCGGCTGTGGTATAGAAACGGGCTCTCTGCATACAGGGAGCCCGATTTTAAGGAGGAGACATTATGAAAAACAAGAGCATGAACAAGATTCTTGCCCTGGGCGTTGTTGCCGCTATGACAGCTGGAATGCTGGCAGGCTGTGGCAGCTCTGCGTCCACAACTGACGGCGCTGCAGCCGGAACAGAAGCCGCTTCTAATTCTGCAGCAAGCAATGGTGAAGTACCTACCCTGGTATGGTGGACTATAGGCGGAACACCTGCAGACGATTTCGATCAGGCTGTATCTCAGATCAGCGATTACGCAGAAGAAAAGATCGGTGTAAGGATCGACGTTAAGATTGCAGGCTGGGCAGATTACGAAACCAAGATGAACAACATCATCAACACCGGCGAATACTTCGACCTGATGTTCGTAAACAACACAAACTACACCAAATTTGTAAACCTGAATGCTCTGGAGAACATCACAGACCTCGTTCAGACGGAAACCCCTGATCTGTACAACTTCATCCCTGCAGACCTGTGGGAAGGTGCCAAGATCCACGGTAATGTATATGCAGTACCGACCTACAAGGATTCTTCCCTGACCCAGTTCTGGATGCTGGATGATGCTTATGTACAGAAGTACAACATTGATGTAGACAGCATCAAAGATTATGCAACCTTAAATGACGCTCTGCAGACCATCAAAGAGGGGGAAGGCAAATCTAAATACCCGATGCAGCTGGCTCAGGGCTCTACCTTCAACGGCTTCTTCAACAACTATGACGGTCTTGCTTCCGGTCTGCAGCCCATCGGCGTGAAATATGACGATGCAAGCCGCAAGGTTGTATGCACACTGGAGCAGGATGATATCATGGACGGCTTAAACTGGCTGCACAAATGGTATCAGGACGGCATCATCAATCCCGATGCTAACGTTGTAACAGACGGCGGTAAAGGTTCCATCTTCGGTTCTGCACAGGGCTGGCCTGCAGCAGCAACCACATGGGCATTCAACGCGGGTATTGAGAAGTATGACCTGACTCAGGTATTCGGACCTCTGTACACAACCGAGACCATTCAGGGTTCTATGAACGCGATCTCTGCAAACTCCAAGTATAAGACAGAAGCGCTGAAGGTTCTGCAGCTGATGAACACAGATTCCAAATTCCGTGATATGTGTGCATATGGTACAGAAGGCAACTACATGGAGTACGCAGAAGACGGCACAGTACAGAAGCTGCGTGATGACTGGAACTGGCCTTCCTATACACAGGGTACCTTCTTCATCCTGTCTACTCAGGCGGATGGCGATCCGGATGCATGGAATCAGGTAAAAGAGCAGAACGAATCTGCTGTATCTTCTACCTGCCTGGGCTTTGCTTTGGATGTAACCAATATTCAGAACGAGATCGCAAACTGCAACACTGTTTGGGATAAGTACAAGAATGACCTGCTGACCGGTGCATCTGATCCGGCAACTGCAGTTCCCGCTTGTATCGAAGAGCTGAAGGCTGCAGGTCTGGATACCGTTATCGAAGAGGCACAGAAGCAGGTTGACGAGTTCTTTGCGAACTAATCTGCAGGGGAAGAATGCCGGATGCAGAAGAAACTGTAAAAGGTGAAGTAACATTTCCCTGTCATATTGATTGGATAAGGAACTAAAGACAGGCCGTCCGAACTTTGGTTCGGGCGGCCTTTTGCCATAACAGCTCCTTTGTGTTTTCCCATGTACAGATAACCGGTTCCCATGCAGATCTGTGCATGGGAAAGCACGAAGAACACAGTGTCCGCAGAGTGGACACGCTTGCAAAGTCTATATAGACAGGATATAATCGAGCTAGGAATAGGGATCGGAAAGCTGCGGCTTCGCAGAAGATGTATGACACAGGAGAAGACAGCAAATGAGCAAAGGCCACAGTACATTTTTGGAATATCGGATCTATCGGAAAAAATTTCTGGGGACAATCATCGTAGTCATTGTCCTTTGCCTGAGCGCGTTTTCGGGCGTTCTGTTTTTCTTTATCCGCAACTGGATCAATGATGTGCAGATCCAGTCTCAGTACCGCTTCCAGCAAAAGGAGCGCCAGCTGGAAAATGTTCAGACCTGGACACGGTCTTATGTGGAAGGCTTGTACACCGACGCGGCGCTGATGGAAGATTTAAAGGCATTGTTTGGCGCTGTGAACAATCAGGATTACATCGCAAAGCGCCGGGAAAACAGTTTGAACAGTGATTCGGAAATCCGGTATGTGCCGGCAGATATCAAGAAGCTGTTTTTAGATGGCAGGACGAAGATTTGCGGTGTAACGCTGCGGTCGGATAACGGTATAAAAGCTCTGCGAATGACGAACTATGATTTGTGGGTGGATTTTGAATGCCGCACAATCGAGGATGTGAAGACAATTTCAGGATTTGGGGATATTATGGCGTCCTCTTATTCGGTTCGTGATCCGGATAACATGAGTATTTCAATGGGAACGATGGATTTCTGGATCAGCACGGCGGATTTTTATGAGGACAATGATGAGATCAATGCTTCCTGGGGGATTTTCGATGCAGATGGGGATATGCTTGCCCACAGCAAGATGAGCCCACAGCAGGAAGCAGAGCTGTTCCAGGCGGCCCTGCGGGGGGTGCAGTTTGACTGGCTGGAGAATACCGGCAGCCGGAGGACTTTTTTTACAAAACATACATCCAATCAGGGAACGTTTTCCTATGTTGTCATAAAAAGTATCGGAGAGCTGGTGGCGGATAATCGTTATGTCGTTGGCGTGATAGGGACAACACTGTTTCTGATAGCCTTTGGGATCATTCTGTTTACCAATATGCAGCTGAAAGCGGATTATGAGTTTCTTTCCAAGATCATTCATATGCTTTCGCATATGGAATCCGGTGAGTTTGCGGATGTTCAGGAGGAAGATTTAAGCAGCGAGCGGCGCAAAAATGAATATGGCATGATCGCAGTTGCCCTAAAGGATGTGGGTGCAAAGCTGCAGGGTCATATCCAGCGGGAATATGTCTGGAAGCTGAAGGAGCAGGAGACTCAGATGCGTGCACTGCAGCATCAGATCAACCCGCACTTCTTATATAACACACTGGAAACGCTGCGCTCCAGGGCGTTGCTGGAAGGAGACCGGGATACGGCGGATGCGATCGCATTGCTTGGGGCTCTGTATCGTGCCAGAACCCATACGAAGGATACCATCACGCTGGGAGAAGAGTTTAAGCTGCTTGAAATGTATCTAAAGATCATGGAGCTGCGGTTTGGAGATAATTTCTTCTATCAGGTCGAGCTGGAAGATGCACTCAGAGAAATCCCGACGGTGAGTTTTTGGCTGCAGCCCCTTGCGGAAAATTTCTTTACTCATGGCTTTGACCGGGAGAGCATGTATAATCTGTTGATCATCAGCGGACATGCACAAGGCCCGGACACCGTGATCGAAATCATGGACAATGGCTCCGGTGTTCCTGCAGATCAGCTGGAGCAGGTACAGAAGACGATGCGCGAAGGAAATGACGATCCGGAAGCGGATATCGGACTGAGAAACGTATATATGCGTTTGAATTATTTTTATGGAAATGGTTTTAAGATGGAAATCGGGAATAACCCGGAAGGGGGATTTAAAATTTCTATCCTGATACCGGGAAAGGTGGAAGAAGATGTACACATTGGTGATCGTGGATGATGAACCTGCCATTGCCGAAGGCATTTGCAGGCTTCTTGACTGGAAATCTCTTGGCTTTGAACGAATCCGGACCGCCAGAAGCTGTTTTGAAGTGGTATCCCATGTGGTGGACTGGAAACCGGATGTCTGCCTGGTGGATGTACGGATCGGCAATGAATTTGGCTATGAACTGATTAATTGTTTAAATGGAATGGGCGTCAAATCCAACTATATTATGATGAGCGGATATGACGATTTTCAGTATGCCTGTGAAGCACTGCGTTGCGGCGCAGTGGATTATCTGTTAAAGCCCCTTGATAAGGATCAGCTTCAGAAGCGCATTGAACAGGTTGTGGTAGAAAACCTGCACGGAACTGTGCAGCTGGAGGTGCGTAAAAACGAAGATCCGATCCTGCGGCGGCCCTATGAGGAATTTTCCCCGCTGATCCGTAAGATCGTTATGATCGTGGCAATGGAATATGGGCAGCATATTTCCTTAAAAAGTATAGCCGACCGATTCCGGATGAATGCGACCTATCTTGGTCAGATTTTTATCAAGGAAACAGATATGAAATTTTCGGAATACCTGATGGCATACCGGATGTATGTCGCGCGGGAGAGGATTCTAAATACCGACGACAAGATTTCTTCGGTAGCCGCGGAAGTAGGATATTCCAACATGAATTATTTCTATCAGCATTTTCATAATTATTATGACAGCACACCTTCCGAAATGAGAGCGGGGAAAAATTGAAAACTGCAGAAAATGATTTTCTGTTGTTATAAAAAATGGGGAAAAGGAGCAACTCACAAATGAGAGTATTACTGTTTGACATTGATACGCTGCGGGCGGATCATATGGGCTGTTATGGCTATGGCAGAAATACCACACCTGTAATGGATGAAATTGCAAAGGAGGGAGTGCGGTTCGATGATTATTACTGCCCGAATGCACCGTGCCTTCCGTCCAGAGCATCCATGATCAGCGGACAGTATGGAATTCATAACGGAATTGTGGGGCATGGCGGTACAGCTGCGGATATGCGTCTGCAGGGAATCACCAGAAGCTTTACGGATGACATGTCTGAGAACGGACTGTTCATGCAGTTTAGAAGAGCCGGAATGCATACGGTTTCCTTCTCTTCCTTTGCAGAACGTCACAGTGCATGGTGGTTTAATTCCGGTTTCAATGAATGCTACAACGTAGGCAGGAGAGGCAGCGAGTCCGCAGAGATGGTAACGCCTCATGTGCTGGACTGGCTGGAGAGAAACGGCAAGAAGGATAACTGGATGATGCATGTGCATTACTGGGATCCTCATACACCTTATCGTACACCGGCAGATTATCCGAGCCAGTTTGCGGATACGCCGCTTCCGGATGACTGGATCGACGAGAAGACCTTTGAAGAGCACCTGCTGCACATCGGACCCCACTGCGCAAACGAGATCAACATGTGGAATGATGATACGTTTCCTCAGTGGCCAAAGCACCCCGGTAAGCTGACAACTCTGGAAGAGGCAAAGCACCTTCTGGATCTGTATGATGACGGCGTAAAATACACAGATGATAACATTGGTCAGATTGTGAACTGGTTGAAGGAGAATGGCCTGTATGATGACGATCTTGCAATCATCATCACTGCGGATCACGGCGAAGACCTTGGCGAGTTCGGTATCTACGGAGAGCATGGCACTGCGGATGAGCCGGTTTGCCGTATTCCTATGATCGTTCGCTGGCCCGGCATGCAGAAGGGCGCAGTGGTTAAGGGCTTCTATGACAATACAGACCTGACACCTACCGTGCAGGAACTGCTGGGTACACCGATGTTTTCGGATCGTTATCATTATGACGGCAGCTCCTTTGCAAAGGCATTAAGGGATGGAACAGACTGCTCCAAGCCCTATGCGATTCTGACCCAGTGTGCCCATGTGTGCCAGAGAAGTGCCCGGTTTGATGACTATGTATATATCAGAACCGTACACGGCGGGTATCATCTGTTCCCGGAGGAAATGCTGTTCAATGTAAAGGAAGATCCTCACGAGCAGCACAACCTGGCAGAGGAGCGCCCTGACTTGTGCGCAAAGGGTGCGAAGATGATCCTCGACTGGAATGACAAGATGATGAAGACCTCTCATTACGATGTAGATCCCATGTGGACCGTAATGCGGGAGGGCGGCCCCGAGCATTGCAGAGGACAGCTGAAGTCCTATATGGAGCGTTTAAAGGGTACTCCGAGAGAGTACGGAATCGAACTGCTGAAAGAAAAATACGGAGATTGTGAATAAATGAAGGCATATCAGGATGCTTCTTTAGCTCCTGTCAGGAGGGCGAAGGCTCTCCTGGAGGAGATGACTCTGGCAGAAAAGATCGGTCAGCTCAATCAACGCCTTTACGGATTTCGGATTTATGAGCGGAAATGTGTAAATGGTGAGGATACCATCGAGCTGTCGGAGGAATTTTGTCAGGAGGTTGAAAAATACAGCGGTCTGGGAGTTTTGTACGGTTTATATCGTGCAGATCCCTGGGCGGATAAGGATTACGAAACCGGTCTGACCGGCGTGCTTTCCAAAAAAGCATATAATCAGGTACAGCGCTATGTGCTGGAGCATTCCAGACTCGGTATTCCTGTAATGATGAGCTCGGAATGCCCCCACGGACATCAGGCGCTGGACGGCTATCTGCTTCCGGTAAACCTTCTGGCCGGAGCGACCTTTGATCCTGCAATGGTCCGGGCAGCGTACCGGGTAAGCGGCCGTCAGCTGCAGAATATGGGTGTGGATCTTGCCTTAATGTCGATGTTGGATGTGCTGCGGGATCCCAGATGGGGACGCAGTGAGGAATGCTACAGTGAAGATCCGTATCTGTCTGCGCGGATGGCAGAAGCTGCCGTAATCGGTATGCAGGAAAGCGGACCTGAGGTTGTAGCAAAGCATTTTGCAGCACAGGGCGAAGGAACCGGCGGCGTCAATGCGAGCGCGGCAAGAATTGGAGAACGCGAACTTCGGGAAATTCATTTTCCTCCGGCAGCGGCTGCAATCAAGGCAGGAGCCAAGGGCATCATGGCTGCCTATAATGAGATTGACGGCGTTTACTGTCACGCAAATCGCTGGCTGTTAAATGATGTCATCCGCAAGGAGATGGGCTTTGACGGTATCTTGATGTCTGATGGTGTTGCCATCGATCAGCTGGACAGCATGACTGGTGATAATGTGGTGTCCGGTGCGCTGGCCCTGCAGTCAGGCGTGGACGTCGGTCTGTGGGATGAGGCGTTTGGCAAACTGGAAGAAGCAGTACGCAGAGGTCTTGTAAAGGAAGCCCAGATTGATCAGGCAGTGCTGCGTGTGCTGACCCTCAAATTCGAGAGAGGACTGTTTGAGCATCCTTACCTCGAAGAAGAGGGAGAGATCCATATGGATTATGCACAGAATCCGGAGAGTGTACAGCTGGCGCGGGAAGGGCTTGTAATTCTGCAAAATAAGAACCAGGGGCTTCCCTTTTGGGAAAACCAGGCATCCGGTAAAAAGATCGCTGTGGTCGGACCAAATGCAGACGATCTGTATAACCAGCTGGGTGACTACACACCTCCGCTGCGCAGGGACGACGGTATCACGGTATTGGACGGCATGAAGCTGATTTTCAAAGAATCCGATATCCGGTTCTCACAGGGATGTTATCTGAGAAAACGAGATGAAAACCTGCTGAAAGAGGCAGTGGATACTGTGAAAAACAGTGACATTGTGATCTGTGTGCTGGGCGGTTCCTCGAGCCGGTTCGGCGGTGCAAGTTTTGACACAAACGGCGCGGCGCTTTTAGATAATGCTGCGGCCGACGACAAGGGGACGCTGATGGACTGCGGAGAGGGAATGGACTGCAGCGACCTTGAGCTTCCGGATGCGCAGCTGGAGCTGTTAAAGGCATTGAAAGAAACCGGAAAAACTGTGATCGCAGTTGTGATCTGCGGTCGCCCGCTGGTGCTGACCCAGGTGTGTGAGCTGGCAGACGGTGTAATCCTTGGATTTTATCCCGGTCCCAGAGGCGGACAGGCAATTGCAGAGGTGATCTCAGGAAGAGTTGCTCCCTCCGGAAGACTTCCGGTTTCCCTGCCGCGATCGACAGGACAGGTTCCTGTTTATTACAATTATAAAAATTCCTACCGGGCGATGACCTATATGGATGAGGAGGCAGGACCGCTGTTTCCCTTTGGCTACGGACTTGGCTATGGGACCTTTGAATGGGGAGCCTGCAGCTTAAGCACAGAACGGTGCAATGTGGCTGCGTTGGAAAATAAGGGCCTGACCATCCGCTTTTCTGTGAAAAATACCAGTGAAAGAGGCGGCTATATCGTACCGCAGATTTACGTGACGGACGTTGCAGCATCCACGGTACGGAGAGTGAAAGAATTGAAAGCATTCCAGAAGGTATGGCTGGATGCAGGACAGGAAAGAACCGTTTCCCTGCAGCTTGGCAAGGAGGCATTCTGCCTGTGGAATCAGAAGATGAAGTATGTTGCGGAACCTGGAGTATTCCAGATTGAGCTGTCTGACAGCGCGCAAACCATATGGAAAGGAGAATTTACATTATGTATTTAATTCCCGCTCCGGCGAAGCTGGAGAAAAAAGAAGGCCGTTTTATCTGGTCCTATGACAGATATGTGACGGTAGATCAAAGCTGCAGCCAGCTGGTGACCCGTCAGGCGTCCCTGTTTTGTGACGGCGCAGAAAAAGAACTGGGCTACCGTCCCCTTCTGACAAGAGGGGCTGCCAAAGCCGGTGACGTCGTTTTCAAGCAGGACGACACCATGAAAGCCCAGAGCTATGTGCTGGATGTCGCCGAGGATGCAATTGTACTGACCGGTGATGAGGCAGGTCTGTGGCATGGTATGCAGACACTGCTGCAGATCATCGAACAGGAGGGCGCATGCCTGTCCGCTTTACATATCGAGGATGCTCCGGCAATTGTAAACCGCGGCTATTACTTCGACTGCACCAGAGGACGTATCCCGAAGCTTTCCTGGTTGAAGCAGCTGGCTGACCGGATGGCTTATTACAAGTTAAACCAGTTACAGCTGTACGTAGAGCATTCCTATTTGTTCCGCGGCATGACGGAGCTGTGGAGAGATGACACTCCGCTGACTGCAGAAGAGATCATGGAGTTTGACCGTTACTGTGCAGAGCGCGGCATCGAGCTTGTACCGTCCCTGTCCAGCTTTGGACACCTTTACAAGCTGCTTTGCTCCAGAGAATACTCTCATTTATGCGAGCTGGAGGATTCCGAAGGAAAACCCTTCTCCCAGACCGGCAGAATGGCACACCACACGATCAACACCTCCGATCCGGAGAGCCTGCAGCTGATCGAAGGTATGATTTCCGAATATATGGAGCTGTTTACCTCCAGACAGTTCAACATTTGTGCAGATGAGACCTTTGACCTGGGCAGAGGACGCAACAAAGAAGCAGTGGAAAAGCTGGGCAGGGACAGAGTTTATATCGATTATATTAAGAAGCTGGCTCAGTTCTTACTGGATAACGGCCGTCGGCCCATGTTCTGGGGGGATATTATCCTCGGCTTCCCGGAGATGATCAAAGAGCTTCCCAAAGAGATCATCTGCTTAAACTGGGGTTATATGTGGAACCAGCGCGAAGAAGAGACGAAGTGGATGTACGAAGCAGGAGCGGTTCAGTATTGCTGCCCCGGCTGCTGTGGATGGAATGAATTTTCTGCACTCAACTGGTACGCATACAACAACATCATGAGATTGTGTACCTATGCAAACAAGTACGGTGCGATCGGTCTGTTAAATACGGACTGGGGCGATTATCTGCATGTCAACCATCCCGATTTCACAAGAGTCGGCATGATTTACGGTGCAGCGTTCTCCTGGAACAGCAATATTCCATCCTACGAGGATATCAACCGTCAGATTTCCAGAATCGAATATCGGGACAGCAGTGAGAACTACCTGGCTGTTGTAGCAAAGATTCAGGAAAACAGCGGCTACGACTGGAATGTTGCAGTACGCTACTGGGAAATGAAGCGCGGTCTGCATGAACAGGATGAAGTCAGCGTTGGCCTGATGAAGGAACGCATCGGTCAGATGGACAACATCGATCAGAAGGACGCAAATCTGAAAGAAATCGCAAGAGAGCTGTATGCACAGATCGAGCAGATGGACAGCAGCAAGCGCGCACTGGTAATGCCCCAGATCGTTGCAGTGGATGCGATCCGCATCTTTAATCAGATCGGCAAATTCGCAACCGCGGATGTGCTGGGCTGCACCTATGAGATCATGCCGGACAGCTGGGCGCTTGCCAAGGAACTGGAGACATGGTTCTATTTTTACAAGAGAGTATACCGCAGCATCAGTGAAGAATCTGAACTGCGTTATATCCAGGAGCTGGTATGCTGGTATGGAGATTACCTGCGTCAGATCAAATAACAGAATGTACGAAAGGAAAGGGAACAGCAATGAAACAGCAGTTTTTACATGAAAACTGGGAAATGCGGCAGATCGGTAACGACGAATTCCTGCCTGCAGCCGTACCCGGAAGCGTATACGGCGACCTGCTTTCCAACGGAAAAATGGAAAACCCGTTCTGGAAAGACAATGAAAACGATGCCTGCGAGCTGATGGAGGAAGACTACGAATATGTTTCTCACTTCGATTGTGAGGACGGTCTTTTAGACAGCGACCGCGTAGTGCTGCGTTTTGATGGTATTGATACTGTCGGCGACGTTTATTTAAATGAAATCCATCTGGGCAGCCCTCTGAGCATGCATCGTGTATGGGAATATGATGTGAAGGAAATCCTGCATGATAAGGACAATGAATTGAAGGTTATCCTGCATTCTCCCAACAAATGGATTCGTGAAGCCTTCAAAAAATGCCGCACCCTGGGCAATGACGATACCTTCGAAGGTTTCGTACATCTGCGTAAGGCACACTATATGTTCGGCTGGGACTGGGGCGCACATCTTCCGGATGCCGGTATTTTCCGTCCGGTTTCCCTGCTTGGCATCAACACTGCAAGAATTGACAGTGTATACATTAAGCAGACCCATGAGCGCACCGGCGAGACAGAGCCCGGTACCGTTCGTCCCATCACAAAATCCGTTACTCTGACCTTCGACGTGGAGCAGGAGGTCGTGGGCAATGCAGAGAGAGGACCGAAGTTAAAGAACATTACCGGCGGTCATACCTGCAAAAAGTGCGGCAAGGCTTATACCTACACCGTAGAGATCACTGCTCCGGATGGAAGCAAGACGCTGTATGAGAACTCTCCGGTTGAGGTCAAGATCGACGAACCCAAGCTGTGGTGGCCCAACGGCTACGGCGAGCAGAACCTGTACGAAGTAAAGGTTACCCTGTTTAGCGACGGCGTTGCGCTGGATGAGTGGACCCGCAGAATCGGTCTGCGCACCATGACCATGCACATCGAAAAGGACGAATGGGGCGAGTGCTTCGCACATCAGGTAAACGGTGTGGATGTCTTCGCAATGGGCGCTGACTATATTCCGGAGGATAATCTGCTTGGCAGAGTGAATCCTGAGACCACCAGAAAGCTTCTGGAAAAAGCAAAATTTGCAAATTACAACGCGATCCGGGTATGGGGCGGCGGTTATTATCCCTCCGACTGGTTCTATGATATCTGTGATGAGCTGGGTCTGATGGTTTGGCAGGACTTCATGTTCGCGTGCGCAGTTTACGAGCTGACACCGGAATTTGAAGCAAACATCCGTCAGGAATTTATCGAGAATGTAAAACGTCTGCGCCATCACGCATCTCTGGGCCTGTGGTGCGGCAACAACGAAATGGAACAGTTCGTATTCGAACGTAACTCCTGGCTGACCAAGCCCTCCGAAGTCAAGGATTACTTCCTGATGTTCGAGCGCATCATCCCGGAAATCGTTCACGAGTACGATCCGCAGACCTTCTATTGGCCTGCAAGCCCGTCTTCAGGCGGCTGTCTGGACGAGCCTAACGATCCGAACCGCGGCGACGTACATTACTGGAAGGTATGGCACGGCAACCGTCCGTTCACCGAGTACCGCAAATACTTCTTCCGTTATCTGTCTGAGTTTGGTTTCCAGGCATTTCCGTCTGTGAAAACGATTGAGCAGTTTACGGATAACGAAGAGGATATGAACCCCTTCTCCTATATCATGGAGAAGCATCAGCGTCAGTACAGTGCAAACGGAAAGATCATGGGTTATATGCAGCAGACCTACAAATATCCCAACAGCTTCCCGACCTTTGTATACGCATCCCAGCTGCTGCAGGCAGACGGTATCCGTTACGGTGTAGAACACTTCCGCCGCAACAGAGGACGTTGTATGGGTGCTGTGTACTGGCAGTTAAATGACTGCTGGCCGGTAATTTCCTGGTCTTCCGTAGACTACTGCGGACGCTTAAAGGCACTGCATTACTATGCGAAACGGTTCTTCGCACCGCTGATGATTTCCTGTGAAGAGCAGGGCATGATGAGCTCCGAGGCGAACATGAACCGTGAGCATTTCGTATTCGAGAAGTCCATCCGCTTAAACGTTGCAAACGAAACCATGCAGGATCAGAACGTAACCGTTCGCTGGGCACTGCGGGATCCCGGTGCAGCTGTTTTGGAAAGCGGCGAGCAGGAGCTGACCGTTCCCGCCCTGACCAGCACATGGCTGGATAAGGTAGAGTTCCCGGATGCGGACATCTTCTCCCATTATGTAAGCTACGAGCTGATCTGCGACGGCAAGGTTGTATCCGAGGGTACGGTAAACTTCTCTTATCCGAAGTATTTCCGTTACGAAGATCCCGAGCTTACCTGCCGCGTAGAGGGCGATGAGATCGTTGTATCCGCAAAAGCATATGCAAAGAGCGTTGAAATCCTCAACGAGAACGAAGACCTCGTTCTGGAAGACAACTACTTCGACTTAAATGCAAATGAGAAGCGTGTGAAGGTGATCTCCGGCAGTACCGAAAACCTGCGTCTGCGCAGCGTATACGATATTCGCTGATCGAAAGCATGGCACGCAGGCCCATAGGAAGGCCTGGCGTACCGCGCAGTTAGGAAGGGGCCGGTGCACAGACGGTTGTGCACCGGCGTTTTCATCGTATAGGAAACTTCGTTTCCATACGATAAAAACGCTCCGCGAGGATGCGCACTCGGCGCAAGGGTAGATGGTTGCTGAAGCAACCGCGCCTCGGCGCGAGAATGTGCCAAGGCACATTCTTTTTTAAAAATCAGGATTATGGAAGAAAACAACGGGAGGGACGCTTACTATGTTATTCCATAAAAAAGAAAAGGCTCTGGAGGGGCAACAGGCGGGGACAAAACCGGAGAAGCCCAGGAAAGTGCGCTGGTCGGAAAGAAGAGAACCGTCAGAAGCGGGGCTGGAAAGGTTTCAGGATTATCTGCAGACCTATTCCACGAACAAAGACCATCCGATAAAAATCCTGTGCAGTTTTTATAAAGGCAAGCAGAAGAAGCTGGTAGAAACAGGATTTTTCCTGATCCTGCAGCGCTCTCCGATCTGGATCATTCCGATTGCAACGAGCAACATCATCAATGCGGCGACGAATCCGGATGCAGGCTCTCTGGAGATCATCCTGTTGAATGTGATGGTTGCACTGCTCTTTATTATGCAGAACGCAGGAACGAACTATCTGGCAACGGTTGCATTTGCCAGCGTCAACAGAGGAATCGAAGGCTCTCTTCGAAATGCAATGGTCAGAAAGCTGCAGCAGCTCTCCATCATGTTCCACAAGGAAGTACAGTCAGGACGTCTGCAATCAAAGATCATGCGAGACGTGGAAAATGTTACGGAGCTTTTGAACCAGATTTTCAGGACCCTGTTCTTTTTTGTCCTGGATATTTCCGTGATCATTGTCATTACCCTGCGGAAAAGTCCGATGGTATTTCTGTTTTTCCTTGTGGTCGTACCCTTTGCAGTTTTGACGATGCGGGCATTTAAGAAGCCTGTCCGGGAGAAAAACCAGGAATTTCGAAGCGAGATGGAAAACACGCAGGGTGCAGTTGCCGAAATGCTTGAAATGATTCCGGTGGCGCGGGCACATGGTCTGCAGGAAGTGGAAATCAGCAAGATGAATACCTACCTGAACCGGATCGTAGACCGCGGTTACAATCTGGATCTGATCAATGCACTCTTCGGTGCAGTCAACTGGGTTGTATTCCAGTCCTTCCAGATGATCTGTCTTGCCTTTACTGCGTATCTGGCAGTCAAAGGCAAAATTTCGGTTGGCGAGGTTGTTCTGTATCAGACCTACTTCACTTCTCTGGTGGGACAGATTTCGACGCTGATCAATATTTATCCGCAGATCAGCAAGGGTCTGGAGTCTGTCAAATCCATCGGCGACATCATGGGCAACAGCCATGTGGAGGAAAACAATTCCATTGTGCCGCTGGGGGAATTAAAGGGCGCAGTAAAATTTGTCAATGTGGATTTTAAATATCCTGACAGCGATAAAAATACGCTGAGCGATTTCACTCTGGATGTAAAGCCTGGGGAGAGCATTGCGCTGGTGGGAGAATCGGGCGCCGGAAAATCTACGGTTCTGAACCTGCTGATCGGCTTTATCCCTCCGGTCAGCGGAAAGATCCTGATCGACGGCATCAATATGGTCAATCTGGATATCAATGAATATCGTCATCAGATCGCAGTCGTGCCGCAAAATACAATCCTGTTTTCCGGAACGATTCTGGACAATATCGCTTACGGTCTGGAACATGTGACGGAAAAGGAAGTGATGGAGGTCATAAAGGATGTCGGACTGGAGGATATGATCGAAAAGCTTCCGGATGGCATCTATACGCAGCTGGGAGAACACGGGGATAAGCTTTCCGGCGGTCAGCGTCAGAGAATTTCCATCGCCAGGGCACTGATTCGTAAGCCGAAGATCATCGTATTCGATGAGGCCACCAGCGCGCTGGATTCTGCCTCCGAGAAAAAAGTTCAGGAAGCGACCAGTAACATGATGAAAAACTGTACGACCTTCCTGGTGGCACACAGACTTTCCACGATTCGTAATGCGGACAGGATCGTTGCGATGCGGGACGGTAAGATTGTCGAAGTCGGCAGCTACGACGAGCTGATGGAAAAGAAAGGATATTTCTACGAGCTGAAAGCACTGCAGTCCTGACGCTGCAGCGTAGCTCGCCGTGGGTGCGGTGCGCATCGACGGACGAAAAAACGTATCGCAGGGGCGCTGAGCGCGCAGGATAGCGCGACTGGCTTGTGGAAAATTAAGGAGAAATATACGTTATGAAACAATTGAGCAAGGCAAAATGGATTCGGCTGGCGTGCTTCAGCGCCGGGGGGACCCTTCTCTTTTATCTGGTGCCGCTGATTTTGATGCAGCTGCCCGATCCGGCAAAAGGCAACGCCATGGTTATTTTGGTTATGTTCGTCAATCAGGTCTTTATGGGTGTCGTTGGCTGGCATTCAAACTACTTTGGCAAATGGGGCATCTATATTCCGATGGTGCTGATCGTCCTGTATGGGATTTCAGAAGTCCTTTTCTTTGGGGGAATCGGCTGGAATATGGAGATCAATTACCTTCAGACTGCTTATATCATCTATTTCTTAAAACGGATTATGAACAAGAGACAGCGGATGCAGGAACAAAAGAATCAGGTAAACTTCCCGAAGGGAATGGGGAGAAAACAATAGAATGTACGCTCTGTGAGCATTCTGTTGTCATGAATAATACAATGGACGGCGGATTATAAAAATCCGCCGTCCATTGTGATAATCTGCCCGGTTAAGTAAAGGGGCGATTCTGCAAGCTTTAACGCAAGCAGTCCGACTTCCTCAGGCTGTCCCAAGCGGTCTGCGGGGATCTCTTCGATCAGTGCCTGCAGTTCCTCTTCAGAAAAACAGCGGTTCATGTCGGTGTCGATGACGCCGCAGGCAATGGCGTTTACCGCAATATTGCTGGGCGCAAGCTCCTTTGCCAGTGCGCGGGTCAGACTGTTGACTGCGCCTTTGGAGGCGGAGTAGGCGGTTTCCATGGAAGCGCCGACGTTGCCCCAGACGGAGGAGATATTTAAAATCCGCCCGGAGTGGCGGTGCAGCATGAGTGGGACGGCGAGCTTACAGGTATAAAAGCAGGCGTCCAGATTGGTTGACATAACTCTATGCCATTGGTCAGGAGACATATCCGTTAAAAGTCCGATATGGGAAATTCCGGCATTGTTGACCAAAAGATTGAGACGGCGGATCGGGGCAAAAAGTTCCCTTACCGTTTCATAGTCGCCGAGGTCGCCGATAAAAGCGGCTGCCTGGATTGAATAAGCTCCGGAAAGGCTTTTACAGAGCGTTTCCAGTTTTTCCCGGTTCTGGCGGCAGGTTAAAATCAGGTCATAGCCTGCCTGCGCAAAGGTTTCGGCGATCGCTTTTCCGATACCGCGGGACGCGCCGGTGATCAGCGCGATGGGGCGGGAGGAGCTTTCCGCCGGAAAAATAGGGGTAAGATCAGAGTACATAGAAAATCTCCATTCCGCAGGCGTTTTCTGACACCTGGCACTACTGTGATGTTACAGTTTACACGTAGCTTTCATGGCACGAGGAAACTGTAATACCAGGATCAGCGTAGCACAGATTTCTTGCGTTGTCACTTGTGAAAATGCCGGATTTTGCGTATACTTTTGAAGAGGCAGTCGGCGCACAGGAAACAGTAACGATTCCAATAGTGCAAGCGTTGTCTGCAGAATGGAGGAATTATGTACGATTTAATCATTATCGGTTCCGGTCCTGCGGGGCTCGGGGCGGCAATATATGGAAAACGGGCGGGATATTCCACGCTCGTGCTTGAAAAAAATCCCATGAGCGGCGGTCAGGTGTTAAATACCTGTGAGGTGGATAACTATCTGGGGCTTCCCGGTATCAACGGCTTTGACCTCGGCATGCAATTTCGGGAGCATGCGGACAGACTCGGTACGGAATTTGTGGAAGCGGATGTGACCGGAATCAAAAATTTGCCGGACTGCAAAAAGGTTCTGACGTCGGCTGGGGAGTTTACGGCAAAGGCGGTCATTATTGCAGCCGGTGCGGAGCACAAAAAGCTTGGCGTGCCCGGGGAAAAACGGCTGGCTGGCAGAGGTATTTCCTATTGTGCGACCTGTGACGGCGCTTTTTATAAGAAGAAAGTGACGGCAGTGATCGGCGGCGGGGATGTTGCTGTGGAGGATGCGATTTTCCTGGCGGGACTTTGTGAAAAGGTTTACCTGATCCACCGCAGGGACAGCCTGCGTGCGGCAAAGAGCCTACAGGAAAAGCTGTTTACCCTGCCGAATGTGGAGCTGGTCTGGAACGCAGCTGTAGAGGAAATCACGGGAGAAGCGTTCGTGACCGGCGTACAGCTTTTGGATACACAGACAAAAGAAGAGCGCTTTGTTGCGGCGGACGGAATCTTTATTGCGGTCGGGATTCAGCCGGTGTCCGAGAGCTTCAAGAGCCTTGTAAAAACGGACGAGGCAGGCTATATCTGTGCGGGAGAGGACTGCTGCACGAGCGTGCCGGGCATTTTTGCAGTCGGGGATGTGCGGACGAAAAAGCTGCGTCAGATCGTGACGGCGGTTGCAGACGGGGCAAATGCGGTCAACTCTGTGCAGGAATATTTCCAGACACGGTAAAAAAACAGCGTCCAAAGGGAAAACTGCTGGTCGCCGGAGCAGCTAAAGATGCTTTGGCTGTATGAAGTCATAAAAAATTCATAAATTTGTCACAGTATTTCCGTCAGATTGCGATCTGCAGGAATTGACAAAAATGACATGGAGTGCTATAGTATATTTCGAATTTAATAATTTTGTAACAAATGTAACAATTTTGAGAATCGGGAGTAATCCATGCATTATCATAAGATTAAAATGACAGCAGCGGCTATGGCGATGGCAGTATTAGTTACCGGAAACATGTCTGCTGCAGAACTAAATACAGCGACGGTATCCGCAAAGTCTGCGATATCAGCAGTCCTGCCGGCAGCAGGCGTTGGTCTGGTATTAAATGACGGTGTTTCGGTATCGCAGATTCGTGAAGAAATTAAAAAGAGAAAAGAAGAAAAAGAGCCGGCAGAGCCGGTTGCATCCAGCGACACCAAGGCATCTGTAACACAGACAGTCGCAGAATCTGCGACAGAAGCAGAGGCTGCAGTGGAGGCAGAAAGCACAGCTGAGACGGAGATTATCGAAGCGGTAGAGCCGGTATTAAAAGAGCCTGAGACGAAGATCTCCGATGAAGAGCGTGAAAAGGAACAGGACGTTCTGATCATCGCGCAGGTCAACGATTATGTAAATATCCGCAGCACCGCCAGCACGGATGGCGAAATCGTCGGTAAGCTGTATAACAATTCTGTCGGCACGCTGGTTGCAAAGGACGGCGACTGGTATCAGGTAAAATCCGGCAGCGTAGAAGGTTATGTGAAGGCGGAGTATTTCAAGACCGGAGACGAGGCGGAAAAGATCGCAGATGAAGTCGGTCAGAAGATGGCGACTGTCAACACCGAGACCCTGAAGGTCAGAAGCGATGCGAGCCTGGAAGCGAGCGTTATTGGTCTGGTTCCAGGAGGCGAAGAACTTTCCGTTCTGGATGAAGAAAACGGTTTCGTCAAAGTCAGCATTGAGGAAGGTGACGGCTGGGTTTCCGAGGATTATGTCGTAGTTGCAACAGAGTATGTGACCGCAGAATCCATCGAAGAAGAGAAAGCCAGAATTGCCGAAGAAGAAAAGGCAAGAGAAGACGCAAAGAAAGCCGCGCAGGCAGCGGAAGAGCGCATGAAAGCGAAGGAAAAAGCAAAGGAAGGGAAGAATGCCGAGATAACGGATAAGAGTACTTCTTCCGAATCCACTGCTTCTCAGCAGGCGACTGTTTCATCTTCTGGTTCCGGCTTGGGACAGTCCGTTGCAAACTATGCGGTACAGTTTGTCGGTAATCCCTATGTATACGGTGGGACAAGTCTGACAAACGGTGCGGACTGCTCCGGTTTTGTTATGAGCGTTTATAAGAATTTCGGCGTATCCCTGCCGCATTCCTCCACTTCCGACCGTTATGTCGGTTATAACGTAGGAAGTCTGGCAAACGCGCAGCCCGGTGATTTGGTTTGCTATTCCGGACATGTTGCGATTTATATCGGTGGCGGACAGATCGTCCATGCCAGCACGGAAGCAACCGGTATCAAGATTTCGAACGCAAGCTACAGAACACCTGTGGCGATCAGACGTATTTTCTAAGACGGCTGCAGCAAATGCGCAAAACAATAGAATGCACGCTCTGCGAGCATTCTATTGTCATGAATAAAATGATGCCAGGGTCACAAGGTCTTTCACCCACCTATGAGCAAGCTCATGTGGGCTCAGACCTTTTGACCCTGGCATTGATGCCTGCGGATTGTTCCGTGCTGTGCACTCCCACAATCCTGCCCGATAGTCGCATATCGTGGGATTATCATCCCACTTTTATGCTCCTATCGGGGCGAGTCACAAGGTCTTTCACCCACCTATGAGCAAGCTCATGTGGGTTCAGACCTTTTGACCCTGGCATCAATAAAATAAGAAACAGATAAACCGCTGTGCAGGAATGTACGGCGGTTTTCTCATCGTATTGGAAACTTCGTTTCCATACGATAATAAACGCTCCGCGAGGATGCGCACTCGGCGCAGTGGTAGATGGTTGCTGAAGCAACCGCGCCTCGGCGCGAGAATGTGCCAAGGCACATTCTTTTTCACAGGGAGAAAGCGAAAATCTGCCCATTGTTTCAAAACACGGAAATTGTCTGATATTGATAAAAAGTAGCAATGGAATTTCAGGAGCCGGATTTGTTAAAATGCACAAGAAGAAACAAAAATGTGCGAAATAACAAAAATGAAAACTCACATAGTTATCCACATCGAAAAAAGGTGAAAAATGCGGGAAATTAAGTTATACACTATTTTATCCACATTATCCACAGACGAAAAAACCGAATCCTGTGGAATACGGAATGTCCAAAACAAACAGTTGTTTTGTGAAGTTATCACAGCAATCCAGTTTTAGGAGGCAGTCTGAAAAGAAATATAATTGTCAGAAAAAAAAGACAATTGTTTAAAATGCTCAGAAAATATTGCCTGGGACGAGGACTTATGGTATAATCTGAATAAGGATAGAGAAAGAAAGCTCTTGCAATATCCTAATTATGGACCAGAAGGGATGATGATTTTATGAAGATGATTATCAGCGGAAAAAACATTGACGTTACACCCGGTCTGCGCAGTGCAGTAGAAGCAAAGCTCGGTAAGCTGGAGCGGTATTTTACAGCGGATACGGAAATCTATGTAACATTAAGTGTGGAAAAGGACAGACAGAAAATTGAAGTGACCATCCCGATGAAAGGAAACATTATCCGGTCGGAGCAGACCAGCAGCGATATGTATGTATCGATCGATCTGGTAGAGGAAATTATCGAGAGACAGCTCAGAAGATACAAGACGAAGCTGATCGCACAGCAGCAGGCGGCTGCAAGCTTCCAGCCTGATTACCTGGAAGCGGATGAAGAAGAGGAGGAAGAGGTTAAAATCGTCAGAACCAAGAAGTTCGATATCAAACCGATGTATCCGGAGGATGCCTGCGTACAGATGGAGCTTTTAGGACACAGCTTTTATGTATTCTGCAATGCAGAGACGGATCAGGTAAATGTTGTTTACAGAAGAAAAGGCAATACCTACGGGCTGATTGAGCCGGAAGTATAAATCTGGACAAAGCCATTGACAAATTTGAATCAGCAAACCAAAATCGGGCGGGAGCGAAAGCTTCCGCCCGATTTTGCAGTGCGCTTTACGGCGATGTACGTTATGCTGCAAGGCGCACTGCGCAGCACTTCTGCAGTTGCCCGTCATCCTGTATTATGCTAAGATGTAACAGACACGAAAGAAGAAGGAGAAAGAACATGGCTGTTGTTTTGCTCGCTGCTTTTTTGATGATCGCCTGCCTGCTGGCGCTCAGATTTGAAAAGCAGCTGACGGCTGTCCTGCCGTTGGCAACCTGCATTCTGATTTTAATATTATATGTGCTCGCATTTTTCCGGCGGCTGTCCTGGATCGATTATTTCAGCACAGCGATTGTGGTGGGAGCAGTTTTGAGAGTTCTGTTTTTATCCGGAGAAAAGAAGAAAAAGCTGTTTGCACAGCTGCGGGAGCTGTTCTTTGCGCCGTCTGCGATTGCTGCCATGGTGTTGCTGACCGGTGCAGTGCTTCTGACCGGAAATAAAATTGCAACGTGGTGGGATGACTTGAATTTCTGGGCAACGGACGTCAAGGCATTGTATGCGCTGGATGGCTTTGCAGCGAAATATACGAATGCAGCTTCGGAGTTTGGCGATTACCCGCCGGGAATCCAGCTGCTCAAATGGTGGTTTGTTCATTTAAAGCCGGACGGCTTTTCTGAGGGGCTGATGTTTGCCGGATACTATTTCGGCGTGTTTGTTTTTCTGACGCCACTGCTTAGCAGGCTGGACGAAGCGCTGCAGACTGACAGACGGACGGTGAAGCAGCTTTTCTGGACCGTTGTGCTTGTGGTCTGCCTGGCAGCGTTTCCGAGTATGACAGAGACGTTTTACCTCGGAGGAATGTGCGCCGACCTGGTGATGGCGGTGATCTACGGTGTGATACTGATGAGCTGTCTCGAAGATCGGGCTGCGCCTGGTGCAGACACTGCCGCCGCAGACACTGCCGCCGCAGACACTGCTACCGCAGACATTGCTGATGCAGCTTCCCGTTCCCGCACCTTCTCCAACCTGCGGATCGCCCTGTATCTCGGCGTTCTGGTGCTCGTAAAGTCCGTTGGATTTTTGTGGGCGGCGTTCGCCCTTGTCTTTGTCTGGTTCTGGCGGCTGCATGGCGCAGCGGACAAAAAGAAAGAAATACGGCAGCTGCTTTGCATCACAGCACTTCCAGCCGTCAGCGGAGGAAGTTGGATGCTGTTTTGTCTGCTCATGAAGCGGGTGGCAAAACTGACCGGGGCGGCGGTTTCGATGGCGTCGGGCAACCTGCCGATCCTGCTTGAAGGAACGGTACAGAAGTTGTTGCATGCGTATGCAGAAGCATTTGCAGCACGGGCGCTGCATCGGGATGGATTTTCGTGGATCGGTGTATCGGCGCTTGCCCTGTTTGTGATTTTTCTGATCGGAATCGCATGGCTGTACCGCAGGAAGCTTCTGACCAAAACGGAGCGGAATTTCCTGTTTGTGTATGTGCCGCTGACGGGAATTGTTTTTTACGGCATCAACCTTGTGAGTCATCTGACGATTTTTGCGACGGAAACCCAGTATCTAGAAGCAACCGGGATGATTGCGTCGATCGAACGCTACAGTGCACCGTTTACAGTTGGAACGTTGTATCTGCTGTTCGGGATTTTTCTGGAACGCAGTCCGAGGCTGTGGGGAAAAATTTCGCCCTATGCAGCGCTGGCTGCAACTGTATTGTTGTGTGCAAACTGGGGCGCTGTCTATGACGGGATGATCGGTTACCGGCAGCGCTTAGACGACGATTTGCAGGCACGGTCGAACATGATCACGGAAGCGTCGGAGGAATTTCTGGAAAAAATGTCCAAACAGGACGTGGGCAGTGGGATGCGGGTGCTGTATCTGAAAAATGCGCAGGATGCGGCGCAGTGGGTCAGAAATACCTACATTTCATTTGAGGCATCTCCGGTGTCAGTGCTGTTTGGCGGAATCGGGGAAGACACCACGTCCGGACAGGTGTGGGAGCTGGTGCAGGCTTCCCATGCGGGCTACTTATATGCAGATGAAACGGATGAAACGTTAAAAGAGCTGTTTGCGCCGTATACAGAGGAATTTGCATGGAAAACGTTGTATCGAATTCAAATGAACGATGGGACATTGACATTGGAAAGAGCGGAAGAAAGCCGACAGGGACAGCCATAAAAGGAATCAAACGGCGTTGGATAACACCAGAGTAAGGGTACACAGAAATAACGCAAGGAAAACATTGGAATGGAGAACACAATGGAGAAACGGATACCGGTCATTATACCGGCTTATGAACCGGATGAAAAAATGATCCGCCTGCTGCAGACGCTGCAGGAATCTGGAATCGAGAGAATCGTCGTGGTGGATGACGGAAGCGGAAAGGAGTATCGGAACCTGTTCGAACAGGCAAAACAGCTCGGCGCAATTGTTTTGACTCATGCGGTGAACCTGGGGAAAGGGCGTGCATTAAAAACTGCTTTTAATGAAGTTTTAAACAGATACCCGGAGGCGATCGGAGCGATTACCGCGGATTCGGACGGACAACATACGCCCGCCTGCATTCAGAAATGTATGGAAGCGATGGAAAAAGAGCCGGAAAAGCTGATTTTAGGCTGCCGGAATTTCGATCAGGACAACGTCCCGGCAAAATCGGAATGGGGCAACAAAATCACACGTCAGGTGCTCAAATACCTTTGCGGCGTGGCGGTATCGGATACCCAGACCGGGCTGCGCGGCATTCCGGCTGCGTTTATGCGCCATCTGATGAACGTCAAGGGCGAGCGGTTCGAGTTTGAAACCTACATGCTTCTGGAGGCAGGAGAGCAAAAGGTCGGCATTCGCGAAGTGCCAATTGAAACGGTTTACTTAAACGATAACAAAGGCAGCCATTTCAACCCGCTGCTGGATTCAGCTCGGATTTATCTGGTATTTGCAAAATTTTTGTTTTCTTCCCTGTCATCGTGCATCATCGATCTGGTGCTGTTTGCGCTGTTTTGCAGCCTGACGAAAGAAAGAATGCCGGAGGCTGTCAGCTATATTGTGGTTTCGACCGTGCTTGCGCGCGTGGTGTCGGCGGGCTACAACTTTTTCCTGAATTACAGGGTTGTGTTTAAAAGCAGCGGCGCAATGTGGAAATCGGCGGTGCGCTATTTTGTGCTCGCAGTCGTGCAGATGTTGGCAAGCGCCGGACTGGTCAGCCTGCTGTATGGCGTTCTGGGTGGCTCGGAGGTGGCAGTTAAGATCCTGGTGGACGTATTCCTGTTCTTTATCAGCTTCCTGATCCAGCGGGAAATCGTGTACCGTTAAAGAACGCTGCTTTGCAGCTTTCCTTGAAAGCTGTTACAGTTCACTCGCGCCATTCGCAAAACCGCGTCTTCGACGCTCTCCGCTGCTTCGCAGCTCATTTTTGCTCATAAAATGGCGCTCCCTCCGTACCTTTTTGTAAGCAGATCTTCATGCGAGCATGAAATCTGCTCCCAAACGGTACGAGTGAACTGTAACCAAAAGCTTAAGTCTTTCTTAGGATTTGGACGAAACGATTGACGCTTTCTGAAAAAAATGGATATAATACTCTCAACAGGAAATGAGAAAACGGTTTCGGAGAAAACAGGGCAATGGAGTTTTCAGAAACCGGATTTACAGCCAGTCGTTACGCAAAACGGAGCTGCAGTTCGTTAGATGGATCGAACCACGCGGTGCTGAGCCAGCCGCCCTGCATCCATTCCGCACTGTTGTAACGGCTAGTACATCGTTTTCGAAATAACTATACCACTCACTTGCCTGTGAATGCGATTGCACAGGTATAAAAGCCTCAGCGTAGCCCGATACGCCTGCGTTTTTATACCTACACACTCGAATCCACATCCTACGCGATTGGTATAGTTATTTACGAGACGCTGTACCAGGCTTTGCCCGATGGGTCGACGGACAAATACGGGAATGGGGTTTCCCGATATCCGGGAGAAAAGTCTTGTCGTTTCAATCATTTAAATTTGCCGTTTTTCTGGCGGCAGCAGTAGGGGGATTTTATGCCGTGCCGAAAAAGGGACGGCTGGCAGTTTTGCTGATTTTTAATATCCTCTTTTTCGAGTGGGCAGATTCGTTTGCGGGTATCTGGCTGCTGAGTTCTGTGTGTCTGACGTGGGGCTGTGCCCTTTTAGTGGAAAAAGGCGCAGACAGGACGAAGCGCCGTTTGCTGATCGGAGCGTGCCTTTCTTTTCAGCTGATTCTTTTGGCAGTGTTTAAATATCTGCCGGTCTGGAATGAAATCATCAACAAAACATATGGAAGAGGTCTACAAATCGTTCATCTGGATGTTGCAGCGAAGTTCGGACTCGTCGCACCCATCGGAATTTCGTTTTATACGCTGGAAGCGATCGGCTATCTGATAGACGTTTCGAGGGGAAAATATCCTGCGGAAAAAAGCTTCTGGCGCTTTGCGGCATTTCTCTCCTTTTTTCCGAACATTATGAGCGGACCGATCGAGCGTGGAGACCATTTTCTGGGACAGCTTAGAGAAATTACGGAAAAAAAGCGACGCGAGCTTCTGAATTACGACCGGGTGATGCAGGGGCTGATTGCGATGCTGCTCGGCTATGGGATGAAGCTGATTGTCGCACAGCGGGCGGAAATCCTTGTAAATCAGGTTTACAGCATGTATCAGGATGCCAACAGCTTTACGATGCTGATGGCGGCGTTCTTTTATGCGGTTCAGATTTACTGTGATTTTGCGAGCTATTCGATGATCGCGGTAGGTGTCGGCAGACTGTTTGGCTTTGAGCTGGTCCAGAACTTTAAGCAGCCTTATTTCGCCAAAAATCTGACGGATTTCTGGCGCAGATGGCACATTTCATTAAGCAGCTGGCTGCGGGATTATATTTATATTCCGCTGGGCGGCGGCAGAAAGGGACTTGCAGTCAGACAGCGCAATATACTGCTTGTTTTTCTCATCAGCGGTCTGTGGCATGGCGGCGCGCCGCAGTTTTTGGCATGGGGATTGCTGCATGGTGCAGGACAGGTCGTGCAGGATTTTTACAAAAAGGCGAAGCAAGCGGTATTCGGGGAAGCAAAAATTGGCCTGGAAAAGCTGCGGCATATGCTTTCGGTTCTGCTGACCTTTTTTACGGTGATGTGTTTTTGGATCTTTTTCCGCAGCGAATCGGTATCGATGGCAGTGATCTGTCTGAAAAATATGTTTACCAGGTGGAACGGATTTCTGTACTGGAGACAGTTTTTGTTCACGATGGGATTGGAAAAAACGCAGTTTTTCATTGCAGTTGCTGGGATTGCAGTGCTGTTTGGAATTGATTTGATTTCTGAAAAAAAGAAACAGGAGCCGGCAGTCTGGATTTATAGGATGCCGCTTCCGGTGCGCTGGGCGATCTGTCTGTTTTTGATCGGAGCAGTGTTCGTGGTCGGGCAATATGGAAAGGGCTTTGACCCGTCCGGATTTATTTATGTGGAATTTTAAGGCGTGTGGGGAGATTAATGTGAAAAATAAGCGTGATCGCTTATTTTTCACACTGCTATTTGTGCCGCAGGCGTCACAAAGTAGCTGGGATCGCAGAGCCGAACTGGATGTTCGCCTCGCGATTCCTTCGGCGCAAGCGCCTGCGGAATGGAGAATAAAATGAGAAAAAAGTGGATTCGAGGGGGCATTTTTCTGTGTCTGGTGCTCCTTTTACTGAGCAATTTAAATCGGATTCTGTGTGTCAAATCGCCGCATGGAGTCGATCAGACGCGGTATCTGTATGTGCAGCCGAAAAATAAAATCGACGTACTTTTTCTGGGTAGCAGCCACGTTCACTGCAACGTGAATACGCAGCTGCTTTGGGACGAATACGGCATGGCAGCGTACCTGATGACCGGCGCGGAGCAGCCGCTCTGGAACAGCTATTATAATCTGAAAGAAGCGTTGAAGACCCAGAAGCCGAAGCTGGTGGTGCTGGACATGTTCTGTCCGAGTCGTTTTTATGATGATTTTCAGCCGGGATGGGCGGATGAAAACCTTGACGGGATGCGGATATCCCTGAATAAGCTGGAAGCAGTGTATACAAGCGTGCAGGAGGAGCAAAGTCACTTTTTTCTGGGATTTACGGAATATCATTCCAGATATGACCAGCTGACGACAGAGGATTTTCAGAATTTCGTCTGGAATCGGAAAACGCAGGAGCGTTGGAAAGGCTACACGCCGCTAAACCGCCACGCAGAGCTGACGGAGCCGGATATGAGCCATGTGACGACATCGCAGGAAATGACCGAAAAATCAAATGAATATTTTGAAAAAATCGTAGAACTGACGAAAAAAGAAGGCATTACACTTGCGCTGATTTCCGGACCGTATCTGTTGGAGGAAAGGGATCAGGAGGTTTACAATTCCATTGGGCAGCTGGCAGAAAAAGATGGACTGCTGTTCTGGAACACTAATACACCTGCCCGTTATCGGGAGATGGGGCTGGATTTTTCGACGGATTATGCAGACCACGCCCACTTAAACGTGGCGGGCGGCGCAAAGTACACGGCGTATCTCGGAAAGTGGCTTTCCAAAAATTACAGCTTTCCCGACCGCAGGGGACAAAAGGGCTATGAATCCTGGGAAAATCAGCTCGTAAAATCCGGAGAATGAGGCCAACGTGCTGACCGGGCGAAAGCTTTACAAAAAACGGGACTTCTGGTATGCTGTCAAATATGGTTTCGGACTGGAATGTGCGCGCCGGATGCGCCGCAGATTGGTAAAATATGCCGCTGCTGATCGACCGGGACGCGCTGCAGTGCAGGCAGGAAGCAAACAGACAGAAAGGAAATTGACATGGACATTTTAAATAAGCTCAGAGAGGAACTTCAGGTAGAGCGCTGGCAGGTAGAAGCTGCGGTCAAGCTGATTGACGAGGGCAACACGATTCCCTTTATTTCCAGATACCGTAAGGAAGCGACCGGTTCCTTAAATGACGAGGTACTGAGAAATCTGTACGAGCGTCTGAACTATCTGCGCAATCTGGAGGAGAAAAAGACCTCCGTTATGGCGAGCATCGAAGAGCAGGGCAAGCTGACGGAGGATCTGAAAAATAAAATTCTGGCGGCAGAAACGCTGGTTGTCGTAGAGGATTTATACCGCCCTTACCGTCCGAAGAGAAAGACGAGAGCGAGTGTTGCAAAGGAAAAGGGGCTGGACGGACTTGCCGATTTGATCCGGGAACAGAAATTTTCCGGTTCTCTGGAAGAAGCGGCAGCTGCTTATGTGAATCCTGAAAAAGGCGCAGCGGATACAAAGGAAGCGCTGCAGGGCGCACAGGATATCCTTGCGGAAGGAATTTCCGATGAAGCGGATTACCGGATGTACATCCGGAAAATCACGATGGACGAGGGCAAGCTCACCAGCACCGCGCGGGATGAAAAGGCGCAGAGTGTTTATGAGATGTACTATCAGTACGAGGAGCCGCTCAAAAAGGCGGCGGGACACCGTGTGCTGGCATTGAACCGCGGCGAGGCGGAGAAATTCCTGACCGTTAAGGTGGAAGCACCCCGTGACCGTATTTTACAGTACCTTGCAAAAAAAGTAATTACCGAAGAAAATCCGGTGACGGAGGCGGTACTGCGCGCCGTGATTGAGGACAGCTATGACCGTCTGATCGCCCCGGCGATCGAGCGCGATATCCGCAATGAGCTGACAGAAAAAGCCGAAGAGGGTGCAATCAGCGTCTTTGGCAAGAATCTGGAACAGCTTTTGATGCAGCCTCCAATCGCCGGACATGTAGTGCTCGGCTGGGATCCGGCGTTTCGTACCGGCTGTAAGCTTGCTGTTGTGGATGCGACCGGAAAGGTGCTGGATACGAAGGTCATTTATCCGACTGCACCTCAGAACAAAGTAGAAGAAGCCAAAAAGGAATTAAAGAAGCTGATCGACAAGTACGATATTTCTCTGATCTCTGTGGGAAACGGCACTGCGAGCCGTGAGTCCGAGCAGGTGATCGTCGATTTGATCAAAGAGCTGAAAAAGCCGGTTCAGTATGTGATCGTCAACGAAGCGGGTGCCTCTGTTTATTCTGCCAGCAAGCTGGCAACGGAAGAGTTCCCGCAGTTTGACGTGGGACAAAGAAGTGCGGCTTCGATCGCACGCCGTCTGCAGGATCCGCTTTCCGAGCTGGTAAAGATCGATCCCAAATCCATCGGTGTCGGACAGTATCAGCATGATATGAACCAGAAAAAGCTTGGGGAAGCCCTGGGCGGTGTGGTAGAGGACTGTGTAAACCGGGTAGGCGTGGACTTAAATACCGCATCTGCTCCGCTTTTGGAGTACATTTCCGGTATTTCCAGGACGGTTGCAAAAAATATCGTAGAATACCGGGAAGCAAACGGACGCTTTACAAACCGGAAGCAGCTGTTAAAGGTTCCGAAGCTGGGGCCCAAAGCATTTGAGCAGTGCGCAGGCTTTTTGCGGATTGCGGACGGAGAAAATCCGCTGGATGCGACGAGCGTACATCCCGAGTCCTATCCTGCGACGATGGAATTGTTAAAGAAACTGGAGCTTTCCATGGAAGATGTGCGCATGCTGCAGGCGGAAGCCAAAAAGGGACGCGCTGCGCAGAACACATCGGGCGCTGACAGCAAAAATACTTCAGGCGACGCTGCACGCCAGAATGTGTCCGCCAAAAACAAAGCAAACCGCAAGGACCGCAGACAAAACGGCTTCAACATCCGCAATACGGATACGGCGATGGGACGCGCACTGGCAGCAGCCATGCAGGGAATGACCTTGGATGCAGACATGAACGCTGCAAATGCGTCGACAGGAGCCGCTGCAGGCAGCAGCACATCCGGCAGCCAGAAGGCAGCAGCCGTTTCTGCACTGGAACGCCGCATTCCGGACAAGAAAAAGCTGGCGGATGAGCTTGGTATTGGCGAGATCACGCTGACAGATATTGTCAGGGAGCTGGAAAAGCCCGCCCGCGATCCGCGTGAAGACATGCCCCGCCCGATCCTGCGCAGCGATGTGCTGGATATGAAGGACCTAAAGCCCGGCATGGTGTTAAAGGGAACCGTCCGTAACGTCATCGACTTTGGTGTATTCGTGGATATCGGCGTCCATCAGGACGGACTGGTGCACATTTCCCAGATCACGGACCGTTTTATCAAGCATCCGCTGGAAGCAGTCAGCGTTGGGGATATCGTGGATGTAAAGGTACTGGACGTTGATCCGGTCAAAAAACGGATCGGCCTGACGATGCGTCTGGATCAGAAATAAGAAAAAACAAAATTTTCTCTTGATTTTTTATCAAAAACGTCATATACTCAACACGTTAATAAAGGTAAAGTTCTTCAGGGTCGGGTGCAAGTCCCAACCGGTGGTATAGCCCACGAGCCTTTCGCTGTATAAGTCAGCGGGGCATGATTCGGTGATCCTTCTGCAATGGGAGCAGACGGAAACTCCGAAGCCGACAGTACAGTCTGGATGGAAGAAGACGATTGCTTTTTCTGATGCGTTTTTGCCGACGCAGAAGAAACCCAAAGCAAACAGCGCACAGACCCGGAAGATTTCTCTTCCGGGTTTTTATCGTATAGGAAACTTCGTTTCCATACGATAAAAATGCTCCGCGAGGATGCGCACTCGGCGCAGGGGTAGATGGTTGCTAAAGCAACCGCGCCTCGGCGCGAGAATGTGCCAAGGCACATTCTTTTTGTGTCCCAAAGGAAGGGGATATCCTGTGAAAAAAAGCCTTCGACAGGATCCCTGACAGGCATATCGCTGTACAAAGAACTTTCCTGCAAATCGAAAGGAGACTTAAAAATGAGTTCTTTATGGCAAACCGTATCTGAAAACGTAGTATTTGTATTGGAGTTTCTTGCACTGATCGTGGTGATGTTTCTGATCGCCTATGTCATTGAAAAAGCAGTCAAGAAAAAAAATAACGACACAGAGCGTGTCCTTGCAACCAGAAAAATCGTCGTGATCGGCGTATTTTCCGCAATTGCAGCGATCCTGATGGTACTGGAGTTTCCGGTTCCCTTCGCACCGTCCTTCTACGGACTGGACTTTTCCGAGCTGCCGGCGCTGATCGGTGCATTTGCATACGGACCGGTGGCGGGTGTCATGATCGAGTTTTGTAAAATTCTGATCAAGCTTGTGTTAAAGCCCTCTTCCACAGCGTTCGTCGGAGAGCTGGCAAACTTCTCGATCAGCTGCATGCTGGTGCTGCCTGCGTCCGTGATCTACCTGTTCAAAAAATCGAGAAAACAGGCGATTCTCGGCACCGTTGTGGGTACACTGATCATGACGGCATTTGGCTCCTGCTTCAATGCCATTTATCTGCTTCCGAAATTTTCTGAGCTGTACGGAATCCCGCTGGATGCGATCATCGGAATGGGAACGGCGATTAACCCGGCGATCCACAGCATCAGCGGACTGGTGCTGATGTGTGTTGTACCGTTAAACCTCTTAAAAGGCGGCCTGGTATCGCTGATCACTATTTTAGTTTACAAAAAGCTCAGCCCGATCTTAAAGGCAGCGCATAAACAATAGAATGCACGCTCTGCGAGCATTCTATTGTCAGGAATAAAAAATACCGATTACATGGCTGCAAAGCAGCTGTCGTAATCCACACAAATTTTCACCACGCACCGCAGAGGCGAATCCCTCTGCGGTTTTGTTGTGCGCCTTGCGGCGCACGTTTCTAATGGGTGAAAGTCCCTAATCTGCCCTAGTAGTGGGAAGGATACAGCCGAACACCAAGGGTGTCCATCGTGAGGTGGAATCTGAAGGAAGGTGGAGGCAAATCTCTGGTCTGACGGACAGAAATCACATCAGGCTATAGTTAAGGATAAGGTTGCATCACAAACCGAAGTCCAATAACTACTCGGAATTAACTATAGTAAATGTGGCAGATATGTGGAGAGAAAGAAACGTGTGGTACCAAGGGAGGTCTCGTCAGCGGATGGAAACAGAGTATGA
>QUKC01000011.1:128717-130344 GCA_003481005.1 Firmicutes bacterium TM09-10
GGAGGTCTCGTCAGCGGATGGAAACAGAGTATGAAATCCGTTAGTAACAACGAATGGCGAGAAGTCAGCAGAAGCCATAGTAAACCGATGGTTGCAAACATCGGCGAAGGGCTGAACTTTAGGAGACACAAGCAATGAAAGTAACTGAAAGTAGATTTAAGAACAGACAACTTCATAGGGAAGACTATCTGCAAATGGTGTCTGCGGAACAGAAAGAGTATGCAGAAGTGTTCAACTACTCTAAGATTACTGAAAAGAGCGGTGTCATCGCAGACTATTGGACAAGCAATCTTTTGGATTTGATTTTGCGGAAAGACAATCTTAACAAAGCCTATAAGCAAGTCAAGAAAAATAAAGGAAAAGGTGGAATCGATGGTATGCAGGTGGATGAGCTTCTGCCCTTCCTTAGAGAAAACCAAGAATCCTTAATCCAGGAGATAAGGGAAGGAAAATATAAACCTAACCCGGTTCGAAGGGTAGAAATACCAAAGGAAACAAAAGGCGAGTTTAGAAAGCTTGGAGTTCCAACTGTTGTTGACAGAGTTATCCAACAGGCAATCGCACAGGAACTCACACCAATCTTTGAGGAGCAATTCTCGGAGAACAGTTTTGGTTTCAGACCGAAAAGAGGGGCACACGATGCCCTTAGACAGTGCCAACAGAATGCGAATGAGGGCTACGTATATGTGGTCGATATGGATTTGGAAAAGTTTTTCGACACAGTAAGTCGGAGTAAGCTTATAGAGGTACTGTCACGCACCATCAAAGACGGCAGAGTGATTTCACTGATACACAAATATCTGAATGCGGGAGTTGTAGCAAACGGAAAGTTTGAGCGCACAGAAATCGGAATGCCGCAAGGTGGACCATTGAGTCCGCTGCTCAGCAACATAATGCTCAATGAATTAGACAAGGAACTGGAACGCAGAGGACATAGATTTGTCCGCTACGCAGACGATTGTATGATTTTCTGCAAGAGCAGAAAAAGCGCAGAAAGAACCTTGGAAAACATCATCCCATTTATTGAAAGAAAGCTTTTCCTAAAAGTAAACCGGAAGAAAACAGAAGTGGCTCATATCAGCAAGGTTAAATACCTTGGCTACACCTTTTATAGCTATAAGGGTAGATGCAGATTTAGAGTACACGCAAAGTCGGTAGTTAAGATGAGAAACAAAATCCGAGAACTCACTGATAGAAATAAAGGCATTAGTAATGCAGAGCGTGAGAAGAAATATCAGGATTATGTGCGAGGATGGGTGGAATATTTCAGACTTGCAGATATGAAAAATCTTCTTAAGAAAACAGACGAATGGGCAAGACGTCGAATCCGAGCGGTCTATTGGAAACAGTGGAAGAAAATCAAAACGAAGTATAGAATGCTAAAAGCATTGGGATTGGAACACTGGAAAGCGAAAGAACTTGCCTGTAGCAGAAAAGGATATTGGAGGATGGCGAAGGTCTTGAATCAAACCTTTTCAAATAGAATAATAGCCAAGCTGGGATATACATCCATGCTTGACTATTATCTAATAGTTTGCGAAAACTAAGGAACCGCCGTGTACCGAACGGTACGCACGGTGGTGTGAGAGGTCGGCTAATCAACCAATGATTAGCCTCCTACTCGATT
>QUKC01000012.1 GCA_003481005.1 Firmicutes bacterium TM09-10
GGCCGCCTGACGCTGGAATTATCAAACGATATTTCAGAGTCCCTGCTTTGCAGGCTGTTGCAGGAGGTGCTTCATGCTTGAAGATGCTGCCGGTATCCGCAGAGTCGTGATTGCCTGCGGATATGTGGATCTGCGCAAAGGGATCGATGGGCTGTCCATGATCATCGGAGACAGATACCATCAGAATCCTTTTGAAAAGGGAACTTTATTCCTATTCTGTGGCAGACGGTCCGACCGCATCAAGGGACTTCTGTGGATGGGAGCCGGTTTTCTTCAGCTCTACAAACGGCTGGAGGCAGGTTCCCTGTCCTGGCCGAGAACCAGCGAAGAGGCCGCAGACCTTACAGAGGAACAGTTCCGTTATCTTATGATTGGGCTGAATCCCCTGAACCCCAAAGTCAGGGAAGTAACACCGCAAAAGCCCACCTGATCTTTGTGCAAAACATAGATTTTTTATGCCTGTTATCCAGTCAGATTCATTCCCGGTGTTACAGCCTCTCCGGACGCTGTTTCATGGTCTGTGACGTATCCACAGGAGAATCCGGATAAAATTTCAGCACCTTGAAAACTTTATATTTCCCTGGCTCTATGACCATCACACCGCCATACAGGCATAGGCAGAATGACGAAACCTGCGGGGTTGCCGGTTCGCAATCCTTTGTGTTTTCTGGTATAATAAAAACAGTTTAAGGAGCGGGACAATGGCAGACAGACATACACTGGAAGAACTGAATAACTGCAGCCGGGAGGAACTGATCACCATCGTTCTTATGATGCAGGGGCAGCTGGATACCCTGAATGAGAACATCGAGCGGCTGATCGAACAGGTACGCATAGCGAACAGCTATCGTTTCGGAAAACACGCAGAAACACTGGATTCCATAGATGGTCAGCTGTCCTTCTTTGATGAGGCAGAAAGCTGCTGTGATCTGTCTGTCCCGGAGCCTGCTGCGGAGGAAGTACTTCCATCCCGACGTAACCATAAGAAAAAAGGGCAACGGGAAATGAATCTGAAAGATTTTCCGGAAGAAATACTTCCTCCTTATCAGGTATCCACAGAAGAACTGGATACGTTTTATGGTGCAGGCAACTGGCGCAGAATGAAGGATGAAACCTACAAAAGGCTGCGTCATGAACCGGAATCCTGGACGGTGGAAGTCCATACCGTGGAAGTCTATGTAGGCACCGGCGGAGACCATCAGGATGAATTCTTACGGGGAAAGCGTCCCAGGGATCTTCTCCGGGGAAGCATCGTTACTCCTTCCCTGCTTGCCTCCATTCTGAATGTTAAATATGTGAATTCCTCTGCACTGCACAGAGTCGAGCAGGAGTTTCAACGCAATGGTGTAAATATCTCCAGACAGACCATGTCGAACTGGATCATCCGGTGTGCTGAGAAATATTTACCTTCCCTGCTTGCCTCCATTCTGAATGTTAAATATGTGAACTCTTCTGCGCTGCATAGGGTCGAGCAGGAGTTTCAGAGGAATGGTGTAAATATCTCCAGACAAACCATGTCGAACTGGATTATCCGGTGTGCTGAGAAATATTTTGCACCGTTTGTGGAACGCATGAAGCAGGAGCTGCTGTCCCTGCCGGTGACACAGTCGGACGAAACACCTACACAGGTGATCGGTGACAGTGACCGTCCGAACAGTAAATGCTACATGTGGGTACACCGTTCCGGGGAGTTCTATAAGGAACGTCCTGTGGTGATCTACGAATACCAGAAAGGCAGGGATCACGAAAAGCCGCTGGAGTTTTACCGGAGCTACAAAGGAGTTCTGGTCACGGACAGTCTGGAGCAGTATCATCTGCTGGACAAAAAACTGCCGGGAGTGACAAACGCAAACTGCTGGGCACATGCAAGAAGAGCCTTTGCAGATGCCGTAAAGGCAGCGGATAAAAAGGATCCCGGGGCAGTAAAAAGTTCCGTGGCATACCAGGCGTTACAAAAGATCGCGGAATTCTACCGGATCGATACCGAGCTGAAAGAACTTTCCGCAACGGATCGCCTTACACAGCGACAGACAAGGATAAAGCCGCTGGTTGAGGATTTTTTTGCGTGGGCAAAACAGCAGGCTGCAGTGTGTGCGGTACCTCCGAAATCCAAGACCGGACAGGGACTAAATTTCGTCATCCGTCAGGAAAAATATTTAAAAGTATTTCTGACCGATGGGAATATCCCAATCGATAACTCCGCTTCCGAGCGGGCTATTCAGACTTTCTGTATCGGCAAGAAGAACTGGATGTTCCATAACACAGCAAAAGGTGCCGGAGCCAGCGCTCTTGTTTACAGTATTTCAGAAACAGCAAAGCTGAACAATCTGCGCCCATACTACTACTTCAGGCATATCCTCACGGAGTTGCCTAAGTATTGTGACGAAAAAGGAAATATAGATCCGGCAAAACTGGACCATCTGATGCCCTGGGCAGAGGAGCTTCCCGAGGAATGCCGGAAACCACGCCGCTCATAAAAGCGGCGTTAAATTTAAGGGTAGGCGCAGGATTTGACGTTTACACTTAAATAACAAATGAAATTTGTTTATTGATAAAAGGCAAAGTTTTTCCTATTTGATATACCTTATTTCTTGTTAATGATTAAAAATTATATTTTATATCAATACTAAAGGTGATAACAAGCGAAAAATATTTGACAAAGCAATTTGTTTTATGGAAGGATGGACAGATAAACAATTTTATGAGACAATAACAAATAAGAAACATGTATAAATAATAGAGGGATAAAGTTGGACGAAAAACAAACTAAACGGATAGAAAAAATATTTCCAGATTACTTCGATAGATTTGAAATGCCTGCTGGTGCAAGGGAGGAAAATATAAAAGTGTACAGAGCTTGTAGAAGTGGTAAGTGTGATAGAGATTCATTTTTACCATCTTTTGAAGAGAATGGATTTGCATTGAATCCACTTGCTGATCCAACAGATCCGGGGCAGTATTCTCTATCAACATTTGAGAAACCTACACATGTTAAAAGATTTGCGGGCGCTATTTCTGATATGGAAGTTCCTTATCAGATAGCAATTGGAATGACAAACCCAAAGCATGGAGTGGTACAAAGGACAAGGGAGAGAAAGAAAAAAAGTGGTTCACATGTAGATTGGTGGCTTTATGAAAATGCAACACCGTACGATGAATTTGAAATAATTGTAGATTTTGAAAAACATCTTCAAAATTATATTCGAGAAAGAGATGAGAAAAATGCAGGAATTTGTTAATACAGAAAAATATGGAAAACTTTATATTGATAGAATACTTTTCGAATCAAACTTTCCAATTATTTTTACTTGTAAAAATGATGCAGATGAGATATTTATATGTGTGTGTTGTCAAAATAATATCAAAGGATGTAAGTGGTTAGTTGGAAAAACAGATGCTATAAATATTATACGAATGCTTAAAGATGAGTTAACACTTCGTGAATTAGTTCGAGGATATTCTTCCGGTAGAATATCAGTCGATTATATTGATGGAGAATATAGAGTGGAATATAATAATTCTGATTGGAATGAAGACAGCATATATTTACCTAAAGAAGATTCTTATATGTTTGCCGATGAAGGTGAATTTGCCGATGATATTTCTTATTATTCTACGTTAATTAAAGTTTGTTATGATGAAAATTATTATAAAAATATTTCCAAGAAATTGGAAACAATAAATCAAGGATTTGAGTCTATAACGGATAAATTTAATGAGTCCGTGTCTTTGTTTGGAAATATATCTATTTCAAGTAAAGTAGTGAGTACGTTAAATGTGGCTGGCACACTGTCAGTAAACACGGAAGAGTATAAAAATCAAAGATATTATAAGGTTACATCAGATAGTTGTTTTGATACATTGTTGAATGATAATATTAGTATTGAAGTTGATTTCAATGATTGTAGTTTTATAGATGCAGCGTAAAGGAGAGACGATGAAAAATTATAATAGTTTATTGACTTTACAGAAACTGGTGTTTGATAAAATTGAATTTGATAGAAAGGGATTTAAAAACAAAAATGAATTAACCTTTGAATTACAAGTTCAAATTGGAATTGGTGAGGACAGTGTGCACAGAGTAACGCTTGTATTGAAAGGAGAAAAAAAAGAAGAATATAATCTGATCATTAGTTTATCAGGTTTCTTTAAAGTTGAAAAGGAAGATTCAGTGAACGATGAAATGGTTCAGAATTTAATAAATAAAAATGCAGTTGCAATTATGATGCCGTATCTGAGAAGTGAATTGACATTACTAACAGCACAGCCAGATACAGATAGTGTTGTTCTTCCGCCTTTTAATATAAATGCAATGTTGGAAAAGTAAGTTTAATAGTTGGGTAATAGTCTGCTTATCAAAATGGTAGTATATTATACTGATAACAATTTTTTGATAACAGATTGATAACACTAGCAGAAAAAGACCGTAGAGACATGAAAGTTGGAAACAAATAAAATCAAATAGAACCAAATCTCCTATACAAAACTGTATAGAACTAGATTTTGTTTTGCGAGTTTGAGAAGGAGAGACAACTACCTATGAAATTTGTTATTCAATGTACTACACAGGCAAGCGTTACAATTGACCAGAAACTATATTCTGAAATTGGAAAAGGCTTCCTCGTCCTGATCGGAATCTGTGACGAAGACACAAAAGAAACAGCAGACAAAATGGTTCGCAAGCTGATCGGAATGCGGATTTTTTCGGATGAAAACGGAAAAACGAACCTCGCGTTAAAAGATGTCGACGGACAGCTTCTTTTGGTTTCCCAATTTACCCTGTACGCGGACTGCAAAAAAGGCAATCGGCCGTCCTTTGTCAAAGCCGGATCACCACAGCATGCAAACGAGCTTTACGAATACATCATCGACGCCTGCAAAAAGGAAGTTCCCGTCGTTAAAACCGGCGTATTCGGTGCGGAAATGGAGGTTGCGCTGATCAATGACGGACCATTTACAATCATTCTGGATTCAAAAGACCTGGCGTAAGCATATAAACATTATAAAACGGATTCCAGATATGTGACATATAAGATGGTAAATAATAAGACATAAATTGCAGACATTTAAGTATTTAAAGTGAAAAAAACAGGAGGCAATCATCTGCGTCAGCAGATATATGCCTCCTGAACTCATTTTTATCAACATCCTACAAGTTTAACGAATTAGTTAGCACCGCAGTAAAAAATGTATTTTTCTGCGAAATCCCGGAAAGCGGCGCTAACTATTCGTTAAACTTGGCTTTTGCGAATAGTTGGATGTCTCAATCAAAACCTCTCTCTCCGGATCAATCCACCGCAAATTTCCGCTTCTGCTGCCCGAACCGATCCACTGTATATATTTTTATAAACATCCAATTCATTTCTTTGCGGCTTTTTAGATTCTTGCCAAAAGTTCCGCCGGTGTAAATGCTATAACTTTGCTCTTCATAAAATCCTTAAGATTTCTTGTAACAATATAGTCCGCATGGACAGACTCCGCAGTTGCACTTTGAACAGCATCCTCAAAATCCTTCCACTTCATTGCAACAGCCCTCTCCAAAACGGCAGGACTGAAATCAGCAAATTCAAAAATCAGGTTTAATTTTCGAAATACATCTTCAATTTGATCTGGTGTCAACTGTTTTCGCATAACATACATCATATTCGCATACGTTAAAGTCGAAAGATATCCCTTTGCCTGTTCTGTTTCACATAATTTCCATATCATAGAAGAATCTTTTACAAATTCCGGTCTGCTTAGAAGCACATCTAAAATGATATTTGTATCAACCAACAAAACCATATTTTTCCCTCAGGCTTTCTTCCTTAGCCTCATCCAAATCGTAATCTTCCTGCATAATTCCGGTGAGGGAATCTGTCAAATAGGATACCGTCGCATCCTTTGGAATGAATCGCCCAACTTCCTTACCATTTTTTGTCACAATGATTTCCTGTCCAGACATCACCATACTAAGATATCTTCCAAAATTATTCTGCATTTCCGTCGCAGTTGCAGTCTCAATCATCATATCAGCACCTCCCGTAACAAGTCTTTCAATATTAGCTAATATTATTATATTCTATTTTAACTATTTTATCAATTACAGCGCAACAATATTCCCCACCAACCGATGTACCTGCTGCCTGGTTGCAATCGGGTAGATTTCCCGCATGTGCGCTGCGATTTTTTCTCCGGAGGAAGCCGCTGACTCTGTATAAGCGCTTGTCACATGATCCCGTCCCCAGAGATGCTCCGGCGTACAGTAAACAGCGACAGGCCAGCCGTAGGCTTCTCCCTTTTTGTTTTTTCGCTGGCGAAAATCTCTGACACAAAGATAAGTCTGCATCTGAAGCGCCGTAATCACGCCATCAAAGCCTTTTTCACCGCCCTTTCCAAAACCGGCTTTTTTCTTTAACTCACTGGAAAAATATTCTGCTTCGGCATTTTCTTCTAAATAGAAATCCATGATTTTCTTTTGCCGGATGGACGCCTTTTCATCATCCCAAAGCGCATCAAAATCATATCCGTCCCGCCTAAAGTTTGCAAAATACGGAAACCACTGCTTTGAAATAAAACCCGCTTTCTTATCAAAAAATTTTCCATAGGCGACTTTACCGCTTCGGGCAATGATCTCACGCCATTCCCAGGGATCGCTTTTGGGATCGCCGCTCCACCAATATTCCGGAGCAGTGTGCTCTTCCAGTGAAAACCCCGGAATCTCATTTTTAAAAAGCGGCAAAAATCCCACCTTATTGATATATTCCACTGCTTCATCGACTGTATGGATACATTCCGGGTCCTCCCGACTTACCCCATACATAATCCAAGTCCCGCTTTCGTTTCCCATTTTTTTCCTTTCATTTCTGCGCACGCTTTTTACGCATATCGAGTTTGTGTCAAGTGCGCGCAGACACAAATCTCTCGATTGAATAATTTTTATTTTTCAATCTTTATTTCCCGTTTTTAATTTGGCTTTTCTGCACCTAAGATTGCAATATTTTCTTCCTTCAAATCCCAAAACCAGATATCGTCTATTTCCGACGCTCCCTCCAAAAAGGATTCCCGCCATGTCCGGTACTTAGCTCCATCTACAGGCTCCATATCATAGTTTCCATCCCAGTCGGCAGGCAGCAGATAATAAACGACACCGTCTTGATCTGCATCGATATCGTTCGGAAAAACTTCTCCCTGTTCCTTCGTCTTTGCTACGCTTTTATCCCACGCATCTGCTCCGCCGCAGATTTCATACTGATCAGTTTCGGCATTATAGCGGTATAGAAAATATGGCCAGAATTCTCCGGCAAGTCCCTGATTATGCGACCATTGTGCTTCAATCACTCCATTGTCATAACAGGTCAGCGCCGGAAACTCACACAGCTCTACATAAGTGCCGTTATCTCCGTATCCCCAGATATATTCTACCGTATCCGCCATCGAAGCACCTGTCCAGTTGAGCAACAGCTCTTCTTGTCCATCGCCATCTACATCGTACAAAGCAAAATACGTGCTTTCCTGTCCATAGGTATCCGGCACTCCATGATCTGTTCCCTCGATTTTTCCGAAACAATATGCATCCCACAGGATTTTGCCAAACGCTTTTGTCTGTTCCTCTGCCGAAAAAGGCTCTGCCCCATAAACTGCAAGAACGCCATAATAAGTGCCTACGGTTCCCGCATCGGCAGTATATTGCCCGACGTCCTCAATTCCGTATCTTAAAAGAAAATAGTCCAGATCATGGAGCACCTTATAGAGTTCATTCGCATACTGCATCTCATGCGTTGTCTGCGCCATTCGCGTCAGATCCATCAGCTGCTGTAAATCTGCTGCCAGGGCTTCATTTTTTACAAAGGACTTCATTTCGGAAATCAAATCGATAAAATCTGCCGCGTCAAAGCTATTCGTCACAATTCCAGGCTCCGTATAGGTTTCCGCAAATTCCTCTTCTGTGATATTTTCCGCTTTCATGATGACATCCTTCGGATAGATCGCCTGATGATACCACCAGCCCAGCTGAATGTCGCCTTTGCAGTCAAAATACTTCCAGTATGGGCTTTCTTTATCTGACAGCTTTTTAAAGAGGTTGTCATTCAGATATGCGGATTCCATTTGAAGATTTGCAACTTTGATATTTTCCCTCAGTCTGGAAATTTCCGTCTCCGGCATCCCATCCAGCGTTTTTTCCCGCATGGCAAGGACTTCTTCTTTGGAGGGTCTTACGTTGTCGGAAGCCGACTTTATTTCCGCTGTTTCTGCATCCGCGTCAGTCTGCTGCATCACGGTTTCCGGAACGCCTGTCTGGGATTCCGTAAAATTATTTTCCGGTACCGCAGATACAGATTCCGAAAAACCTGCCTGCTGCCCGCAGCCGGTCAGGGTAAAACATAATAAAATTGACAAAACGTATTTTCTGAAATTTTTCATAATGGTCTCCCGCTCGGATGTTTCTCCATCCATGCCATGATACGCCAACAGCTCATTCCATCCAAAAACAGCGGTTTGAAACTACATCACAAATTTCAAACCGCTGTTATTCCTGACAATAGACTGCTCACAAAGCATTTGTTCTATTGTTTCACTTTTGTTTTACTGCTCTTTTTGTTCAAAATGTAACTGTTCCGTACCCTCACAGTTACGTGCAAAAATCCATTCCAAATCGGCTGTGCCGATAGGATTTTTGCCTTCCAGTTTAAATTCTCTTACGGTCAGCGCAGTAAATGCGCAGACCTACTGCTCTTTTTGTTCAAAATCTTCAATGATCTGCGTAATCAGCTTCACGGTTCCATCAATACCGAGAACCGAGCTGTTTAAACAGAAATCGTAGCTGTCTGCGCGTCCCCACTTTTTGGAGGAATAATAGTTGTAGTAGCTCTGACGCTGCTTATCCTTCTTGATCATCATGTCTCTTGCCTTGGATTCGTTCAAGTCAGGATATTTCTTCACCAGACGTTTGATCTTCGTCTCTTCGTCCGCGTAGATAAAGAAATGCAGGCAGTTTTTCATGTCGTGCAGCGCATAGTCTGCGCAGCGGCCAACCAATACGCACGGACCTTCTTTTGCGATACTCTTGATCGCATCAAACTGTGCCAGAAAAACTTTATGACTAATCGGCATGTCCATAAAGGTGGATGTATTGTAGCCGAAGGAATAAGTATCCATGACCAGATTGTAGAGGAAAGAGTTGGTCGGACGTTCATCATGCGTCTTAATCATCTCTTCGCAAAATCCGCTGTCCTTGGCGGCTCTGGATAACAGCTCCTTGTCATAACATTTGATGCCGAAATGCTCCGCAAGCTTTTCCCCAATCTCACGGCCACCGGAACCAAACTGACGTCCAATCGTAATCACTGTATTCATAGCATCACCCTCTCTTCGTTGTTGATACTGTTATTATATACAATTCCCACGAAGAATTCAACTATTTTTTCGTCGTTTCCACCACAATCAACTGATATGGATGCAGAATCAGGTTGTCACCAATTCTCGTCACCTGCGGCAGATTGACAAAAACCACTTCCTCATAATCCTCTTTTAAGGTCAGGAAACGCTCTGCCGGGCTTTCATTGCAGATTACAGTCAGACACTGCTTACCGAGACAACGCTTAAATGCAAAAATCTTTTCCTGATCCTCGTACATCGGTTCAAACGTACCATAAGTCAGTAAATCACGGTATTCCTCCGACTTGCGGAAGCACAGCAAGCGCCTGTAAAAATTCAATACAGAACCGTATTCCTTTTCCTGCCGCGCCACATTGATCTCAGGATAATTCGGATTGACCTTCAGCCAGGGTTTTCCGGTTGTAAAACCAGCATTTTCCGCGTCACTCCATTGCATCGGTGTTCTGGCGTTATCACGGCTTTCCCGCGCACAGCCAGCAAACGCCTTTTCTTCCGGGAATCCACAGGCAACTGCATAACGATAGTTGTCCAGCGTCATGATATCATCAATATCTTCCAATTCGAAGGGACAGTTTGTCATGCCGATTTCCTGTCCCTGATATAAAAACGGCATACCGCGCTGCAGTACCTGCAGACCGGCAAGCGCCGATACACTGGCAAAGCCGTAATCCTCGTCCGGGATATAGATCGTCGCACCACGCGCCATATCATGATTTTCGATAATATTTGCCTCAAATGCAATATCTCCAAGCAGCTTCTGGTTGACAAACACATCCTGTTTCCATTCGTCCGGGTTCATGTTCCGGTCAAACTCACACTGACAGGTTCCTTTTTTATAGCTTTGGATCGGATCAAAGGCAAACATCGTGGAAAAATATCCGTCCTCTCCGATAAATTCTTCCAGCTGCTCCCTGTCGACCTCGAACACCTCTCCGACCGTAAACGCATCGTGGGGCGCAAAGCAGCGTTCCTTTAATTCTCTTAAAAAGACGCCAATGCCATTTTTCGTCCCGCCGTCGCGCTTCTGCATCCGGGTGATGCTGTTGGTTAAAAAGCCTTTGCCGTCCGGTCCGTCCACCGGAAGATCTTCCCAGGTCAGGTCTTTTTTAATGTTGATGATGGCGTCAATCCGGAAGCCTGCGATGCCGCGGTCAAGCCACCAGTTGACCATCTTGTAGATTTCCTCTCGCAGGGCAGGATTTTCCCAGTTTAAATCCGGCTGCTCTTTGGCATAGGCATGGTAATAATATAAATTCTCCTGTCCGGGCAGCTTTTCCCAGACACTGCCGCCAAAATAGCTGCGCCAGTTGTTCGGCTCTTTTCCGTCTTTTCCCTCTTTCAGGTAAAAATAATCGCCATAAGGACCTTTAGGATCTGCAATCGCTTTCCGGAACCAGGCATGCTGATCGGAGCAATGATTGACCACAAGATCCATGATGATTGAGATGTTTTTCTTTTTGGCTTCTGCGATCAGACGATCCATATCCTCCAGCGTACCAAAACGCGGGTCGATATTCTCATAATCGGAAATATCATATCCATTATCCACCATCGGGGACGGATAGACCGGAGAAAGCCATAAAATATCAACGCCGAGCTGTTCCAGATAAGGAAGCTTCTCGATCACACCGGTGAGATCTCCGACACCATCCCCATTTGTGTCTAAAAAGCTCTTCGGGTAAATCTGATATCCGATCTTTTCATGCCACCATTTTTTCTTCATTTGTCCTCATCCTCCTGTTTCGGATCGTTTTTATTCCAAAGCTCTGCTCCCTCTGTAAAGAAAAATGCCGCCATCTGGGAACGGGAAGAAAATTCCTGCGTTTCCAAAAGCGCTTTTACTTCCTCCCGGCTGTAAAAACGTGCGGAAATTTCTTCATTATCAGACGTATGGTCTGAAAAATCCCCGCCTGACTCTACAAAGGCGATATAGGTTTTCGTATCGGAAAAACCGACTGCAGAATAGGAGGGCGGCAGGATCTTCAGCATTTTTTTCACCGAAAGTCCTGTTTCCTCATACAGCTCCCTGCGGATACATTCCTCAATCGTTTCTCCTTTTTCCTGCATCCCGGCGCATAGGTTGAAAATCGTTTTATTGATGCTCATGCGAAACTCCCTTAAAAGGAGCATTTTCCCATCCTGGAATGCAACAATAGAGACACCGCTTGCCCGTCTGCCAAGATCCTGCACATCTTCCAGCTCTTTTCGGCTGACGATTTCATAGGTTTTTAATTTGCCTGCTTTATTTTCATAGGACAGCTCATAATTTTTCAGATATTTGCCGTCCCGCACCTTTTTCATGCCAAGAAATTTCATGCCTTTTCCCTGCCTGTCTGATCGATTTCGGTTATCGCTGTACCCCTGTGGGTTTCAGCCCCTTTAACTGCTCTGCCAGTGTGCCTTTGACCTTTTTGCGTGTCAGCTCCACCAGTTCAAGGGCAGTGATGTCCACGACGCGAACCGGGACCGGATCCTCTTTACAAAGGCTGCGCAGCTCCTCCAACAGTTCTTTTGCCGCCTGCCGGTCTTTCTGATTGATAAAATCTATCAAAATAATACCGGAAAGATTGCGCAGCCGGATCTGGCGCGCTGTTTCCTGCGCCGCTTCTCGATTGATCAGGGCAAAGGTCTCTTCCACATTTTTGGAGCCATCATATTTTCCTGTATTGACATCGATCACCGTAAGCGCTTCTGTTGGTTCGATGACCAGATATCCGCCGGATTTTAGCCAGACGCGCTTCAACAGCGCTTCTTCCAGCTTCCCGGCAAGCCCATAGAGTGCAAACAGGTTCGGTCGGCTGTCTCTGTAGAACGAAATTTCCGGACATTTCGTGCCTCCCGGCAGCTCCGGAGTTCTTTTGCCGAACCGCTCCACAGAATCAGCTGCGACAGCGGGCACTCTTTTCTCTGTGCCGGATGCACCGCTGCCGTACAAATCCTCCAGCGCGGTATAGACGAGGGTTTCATCTGTCACGATCTTATCCGGCAGCTGCTTATGCGAGAGAAGCTCTATCAGCCAGCCGGGGCGTTCCTCCGAAATCATGGAAAAGACCGTCCGGCTTCTGCCGACGCTTAAAAGCTTCTGCGCCTTTTCGAGAAGAGCGTTTGCCTCGCGTAAAAGGGCTGTATCCGCAGCATCCCCCGCCGCAGTCCGCACCACCAGTGTCATTCCATCCGGAACGGTTACACTTTGCAGCACTTCCCGGAAATGATCTGCCGTCTCTTTTGGGAGCTGCTTGGAATATCGCACGCCGTGTCCGCCGTCCAGAACGACTGCTGCCAGCCGCCCCTCCAGGCTGATCTTCGCTGTCAGGGCAGGCTCTTTTGTCTTTAATGCATCGCGCATCACCTGCACCAAAATCTCATCGCCTGCCAGCAATCTGCCATCCCAGCGGCGGTTCGTCAGCACCGGAGCCTGTGCTTCTTTGAAAGGCAGGTAACAGGTCTGTCCACCAGCGATCTCCACAAATGCAGCGTCAATATTTTTTACCACATGCTTGACTTTTCCGACGTAAATATTTCCCAGAAGCGACCGTCCCTCCAGATGGGGATGAACCTCTGTCAGTTTGCCCTTTTCCAAATAAAAGGAAGTTAAAACCGGTTCTGTATGTTCCTTTAAAACCGCTCTTGTGATCACGCATACACTGCTCAAAATGCTTCTCCTATCGCATCCAGCGGAACAAAGGAAGGCTCTTCTTTCGTTCCCGTATTCATCCAGGTTTCCATGCGCACGGTCTGCAGCTCAATCTTTGACGCCTCCAGACCTGCGAGGGAAAGGACTGCATCCGTTACGAACTCCGGACGGATATTTCCGCCGCTGCTTGCATCTACCATAAATACCAACGCGCCGTCGTCGATGTGACAGTCATAAATACCGGACCGAATATCGACCTCTGCCGTGCTGCGCTTGGTTTCCTTTGTAATCCAGAGTTCCTTTTTGGAAAGCAGCCCGTCCACCGCGCTCTGACAGCCTGCAAAGCTCTTTTCGGGATCTTTAAATGCTACTGCATAGGTTGCCGCAGCGACGCTCGCCATCGCGTTTCCCGCCTTTTCCGGCAGCATCTTTACACTCAGGATATCGATTCCGTAAGGACATGCCTCCTGCAGGCGCTCCTTAAAATCCTCTGCGCCATCAGACGAAGCGATTTCCACGTCCATATATTCGCCCACGCTGCACAGTCCGACACCCAGCGGCGCAGCAAAGCTCATGACCTGATGCGGATTAAATCCATGTGTATACACAACATCCAGTCCGGCTCTGCGGATTGCTTTCTGGAAAAAGCGCAGCACATCCAGATGTCCCGTAAAACGCAGCGGACCATATTTCGCAAATTTTACACGTACCATCATACCGCATCCCCTCCTCTTTGTTCGAAACAGATTCCGCCGCCGAAGCGCGCAGCGCCGCAGCCCTGACACTGCATCTTACAGTTGGGCGTTACGACAGCCTCCGCTGCACGTTTCCATTCCCGCAAAAGGAAGGCTCTGTTTACGCCGCAGTCCAGGAAATCCCATGGGAAAACTTCCTCATCGCTGCGCGTTCTTGTCGTATAAAAGTCCATATCGACATTGCACTCCTGAAAGCAGTCCACCCAGGTCTGATACTTGAAGTATTCGCCCCAGGCATCGTAAATACAGCCTTTTTCATACGCCTTTAAAATCACGTCGGCAACCTTTCTGTCGCCGCGGGCAAACACGCCCTCTAAAACGCTGACGTCCGCCTCATGCCAGTTGTATTTGATCCGCTTCTGGTTGAGCTGTTCACGCACCGCCTGCTTGGTCAGCGCTGCCTTATCCAAAAACTGTTCCTTTGTACACATCGGTGCCCACTGAAAGGGAGTGAAGGGCTTCGGGATAAAGAAGGATGTACTGGAAACGATCTGTACCGGCCCGTTTCTCTTTTCTTTTGGAACAACCTCATAATAGAGGGCTGCAATCTTGTTGGACAGTTCTGCGATGCCACGAATATCTTCTTCTGTTTCAAAGGGCAGCCCCAGCATGAAATACAGCTTCACGCGGCTCCATCCGCCCTCAAATGCAAGTCCTGCGCCCTTTAAAATCACTTCTTCGGTCAGTCCCTTGTTGATGACATTTCTCAGGCGCTGACTTCCTGCTTCCGGTGCAAAGGTCAGGCTGCTCTTTTTCACATCCTGTACCTTTCCCATAACGTCTAAAGAAAACGCATCAATTCGCAGAGAAGGCAGGGAAATGTTCACTTTTTTCTCCTGACAGGTCGTCATCAGGAAGTCTACCAGCTCTTCCAGATGGGAATAGTCGCTGGAACTCAAAGAGCTCAAGGAAATTTCTTCCTGACCGGTACTTTCCAGCATCGTCGTCGCATAATGTTTGAGTGTCTCAAGGCTCTTTTCGCGCACCGGGCGATACAACTGCCCAGCCTGACAGAAACGACAGCCGCGGATACAGCCGCGCTGAATTTCCAAAACGACACGATCCTGTGTTGCACGGATAAACGGAACCACCGGTTTCTCCGGATACGGCGCATTGTCGAGATCCATCACGATTTCCTTTGTAATCTTTGCCGGAACACCCTCCTTGATCGGGACAAAAGATGCGATCGTCCCGTCCTCTTTATAGGATACTTCATACAGGGACGGCACATACATGCCGGGCACTTCCCTCGCCGCGCGCAGAAGAAATTCCTGACGGCTGCCGCCTTTTTCTTTTACTTCTTTATAGACGTCCAGCAGCTTCCGGTACGCAGTTTCTCCCTCTCCGATGTAGAAGAGATCAAAAAATTCCGCGATCGGTTCCGGATTGTAGCTGCAGGGTCCGCCGCCAATCACGATGGGATCTTCTTCGGTACGGTCTTTTGCAAGCAGCGGAATCCCGGACAAATCCAGCACCTGCAGGACGTTTGTATAACACATTTCGTACTGCAGCGTGATGCCTAAAAAGTCAAAATTTTTCACCGGCTCCTGAGATTCCAGGGCAAACAGCGGGATTTTTTTCTCACGCATGATTTTATCCAGATCCAGCCACGGCGAATAAACCCGCTCACACCACACGTCGTCATAACGGTTGAACATATCGTAGAGAATCTGGATGCCGAGGTGAGACATGCCGATCTCGTAGACGTCCGGAAAACACATGGCAAACCGGACCATTCCCGGTGTAAGTGTTTTCATGACGGAATTGACCTCCCCACCGACATAACGTGCAGGAGAAGAAACACTCATCAGGATGTCATCCCCGAGGGCAAGCTTTCGCTCTCTGCCATTTGAAAGTTCTTCTGCACCGATGCAGCGCTGTGCCAGCTGCCGTGCCGAAAGCCCTTCGATATTTGATGTTAATCTTTTCATTTTTCCCTGTTTCCTTACCATTTTTTATCTGCTGCCGGTGTGGCTTTAAAATATTCGGTACGGGTTGCTTCCCGCAGCCAGAACACAGAACCCCGATAGCGCAGATTTTTCCCATTTTGAAAATGGACATTATGGTATGATTATAGGGTATTTCCGGCTTCGTTGCAAGGCTAATGCAGTGCCTCCACCGTAGAATTTCCAATTACAGAAGTTTCCAGCTGCCTGTTTATCACGGCAACTGCACTCTGCCCCTTCCAGTCAATCTGATTTTTATCCAGATAGATCACGCAAGCAAACAGAATCAGGCTGATTGCCAGCCGCAGCCCAAACATAGGCCCCTTATGCCCCTGCTGCCGGATTCTGTCATATTCTGCCAGTTCCAAACCATCGTCTCCATACAGCATTTCACTGTTTTTACCAGTTCCGTACAAAATATCTTCCCGATTTTTTACCTTCATCCGGTTTAAATTCTGTTCCTGCCGAAGGTATCTGGTCAGCTCCAGCTTTCTTTCCGCATCTTCCATGGGATCCATCCTTTCCGCTTTATAGTTTACATAATATTTTTATGTAAACCATTATAGTGTAGAGTATTCTATTCATCTGTATGATGGCGCATCTGAAAAAATAATCCGCAAAACCGGAAAATACATGTACCGGAAGTATTCCATTGTCCTAAAACAAAAATTTGAGGAACCAAAACGGGCGCCGAACCCTTTTTGCTTTCAAAGGATTTGACGCCCGGTCTTTTCTCTTTTCCGGATCCAAATTTCATGCGAAGACGCATCTGCCGCGCTACGCTGCTTTCCGATACATTTTTATCGGTTTGCCAGCTCTGTCGTAACCTCTTCCCAGGTCACGCCTTTTTCTGCCATCAGCACCATCATATGATACAGGAAATCTGCAATCTCATATTTGATTTCATTCGGATTGGGGTTTTTGGCTGCGATGACGATTTCCGTCGCCTCTTCCCCGACTTTCTTTAAAATCTTGTCAATGCCTTTCTCAAAGAGGTAGTTGGTATAGGAGCCTTCCTTGGGATGCTCCTTGCGGTCCTCGATCACCGCAAATACCTCTTCAAAGACCTTCATCGGATTGTGCGCTTCCTGCTTGCTGCTGCGATTCTGGATTTCGTTAAAGAAACAGCTGTAGGAACCGGTGTGGCATGCCGCGCCGACCTGTGTTACTTTTGCAAGGATTGTATCCAGGTCGCAGTCCGCGATCAGAGAATGCACATACTGATAGTGTCCGCTGGTTTCTCCCTTTAACCAGAGCTCGTTACGGCTTCTGCTGTAATAAGTCATACGTCCGGTGCGCAGCGTCTGATTGTAGGCTTCTTCGTTCATATAGGCAACCATCAGCACGGCATCGGTTTTTACATCCTGTACAACCACCGGAACCAAACCGTCTGGTCCCTTTTTCAGATCGGAAAAGGCATAGGCCGCCCCTCTGTCCTCTACCGGAATTTTATTTTCCCGGCAAAGGGCTTTGATCGCGGAAATCTCTGTTATGTTTTCATTGACCAACTTACCGGAAATACCGCTGATATTGGCATAGGAAAGCACCTCGATGAGCTTTTCCAGGGAAACCTCCGGCAAAAAGGTTACCACCGAAACCGGAGACATCAGCGCAGCCTCCGCCGTTGCACCGGGACAGAACAAAAATACGTTGGAGGTATATTCCTTTAGCAGCTCCTTTTCCTGTTCCAGAAGCGAAATATCTGCAACGCCTGCTGCGATTTTTTCTTTGCCAAATTTCAGGGAGACCTCTTTTGTCAGCTCCAGCTGCACCGGATCGGCATAATCCAGCATCACCTGCTGGCAGCCTGCATATAACAGTTTTTTCACATCCTCCATTCGGAAAATATGTCCGCTTCCAATTACCGGAACCGCTGTATTCTGACAGATTTCCCGCAGAACGTCCAGATCCTTTTCATGCTCTGCATCGTTCTCCGAAAGCAGACCGACATAAATTGCATCGCATTCGTTTTCGCTGTAGCTCTCCGCCAGCGCGACAGGCATTTCCTCGATTCTGCATGTGCCTTCTCTGTCCTGATACGCGACCTCATTTTTGAGGTACATGCATGCCATAAATTTTTTTGTATTCATTCTGATCCTCATTTCCAGACAGCTGTTCTGCATCCGGTCTGGTTCAGCCAGACGACTGCCCGATATGTATTCTGTATGTTACAGGCTTCCCTTTGTGGAAAGCACGCCGTCTAACCTCGGTTCGTTGGATACTGCCATATCAAGTGCCTTGGAAAACGCCTTAAACATCGCCTCCGCAACATGATGTCCGTTGATGCCGTCCAATACCTTGATATGCAGGTTCATACCTGCACTGTAGGAAACGGCATAGAAAAACTCCCGGATCAGCTGAGTATCCAGCCCGCCGATCATCGGGACATTAAATTCGTAATCAAAATTGAAATAGGGACGTCCGCACAGATCCACTGCGCACGCAACCAGCGCGTCATCCATCGGCAGCAGAAAATATCCGTAACGTTTGATTCCTTTTTTGTCTCCGACTGCCTCAGCGATCGCCTGTCCGAGTACGATTCCCGTATCCTCTACGGTATGATGTCCGTCCACAAACAGATCTCCGTCCACTTTTACCGACAAATCAAAAAATCCATGCCTTGCAAAGCCGTCCAGCATATGGTCGAAAAATCCGATGCCGGTATCAAGATCCGCGCTGCCGGTGCCGTCTAAGGAAAGTGTCAGTGCAATTCTGGTTTCTTTTGTATCGCGTTTTATACTCGCCGTTCTTTCCATCATCAGTCCTCCTTTTCAAAACGGACACGGATGGAATTGGCATGCGCCGTCAGTCCCTCATTTTCTGCAAAGCACTCAATATCCTGATGGATCTTTTCCAGCGCCGGTCGGGAATATGAAATGATGCTCGTCTTTTTCAAAAAATCATCTACATTTAACGGGGAGAAAAATCGTGCCGTCCCATTTGTCGGAAGCACATGGTTTGGACCTGCAAAATAGTCCCCCAAAGGCTCGGAGGAATACTCCCCAAGGAAGATCGCTCCGGCATTACGGATTTTTGTCATCATGGCAAAGGGATCCTTCGTCAGGATTTCCAGATGCTCCGAAGCGATCTCATTGGCAGTGTCCGCTGCCTCATCCAGAGAATCTACCAGCAGAATATAACCATAATTGTTGAGGGATTTTTCGATGATCTCGCGTCTTGACAGGCTTGCAACGAACCTGTCCACTTCAATAGAAACCTGATCCGCTAAAGTCTTACTGGTGGTGATTAAAATGGCACTGGCCAGCTCGTCATGCTCTGCCTGGGACAACAGGTCTGCCGCCACATAACGGGGATTTGCCGTTTCATCTGCGATCACCAGAATTTCACTGGGTCCTGCGATGGAATCGATGCTCACATAGCCGAAGCATGCTTTCTTTGCCAGGGCGACAAAAATATTTCCGGGGCCGGTGATTTTATCTACCTTCGGGATGCTCTGTGTGCCAAACGCCATGGCTGCGATGGCCTGTGCGCCGCCGACCTTGTAGATCTCATCCACACCGGCGATATGTGCAGCAACCAATGTACCAGGATTGACCTTTCCGTCTGCTCCGGGAGGGGTTGTCATGATGATACGCTCCACGCCCGCAACTTTTGCCGGAAGCACGTTCATCAGTACGCTGGAGGGATACGCAGCCTTTCCACCGGGCACATAAACGCCGGCAATCGCGATGGGCAGAATCTTCATGCCGAGGATCGTCCCGTCCGGTTTTGGGTCAAACCAGCTGTTTCTCAGCTGTTTTTCGTGGAATGCACGGATATTTGCCGCACTTTTTTTCATAACCTCCACAAAGTCTGCATCCACCTTCTGATATGCCTCGTCGATTTCTTCCCGGGTTACACGGATGTGGGCTGCATCCATTTTGCAGTGGTCAAACTTCTCTGTATAGGAAAAGAGCGCCTCGTCGCCGCCTTTTTTCACCGTTTCAATAATTTCCGCCACAGCACTTTCATACTGTCCGTAGTGGTTCGGGCTTCTCTGAAGCAGATCCTCCAAAAGTCCTTTCTTGCTTTCTGCCGTCAATTTGACAATTCTCATCGGTTTTCCTCATTTCCGCCGCCTTGGCTTATGCTTCCTCCAGCTGTTTACGCAGCCTTAAAATAATCTCCCGGATCCGTTCCGATTCCATTTGCATGCTTACCTGATTGACGATCACGCGCGCAGACAGCTCACAGATTTCCTCCAGCACGCCCAATCCGTTTTCCCGCAGGGTCGAACCGGTTTCCACGATATCGACAATGACATCGGACAATCCCACAATGGGACCCAATTCAACAGAACCGTTTAATTTGATGATGTCGACTGTCTGATGCTTTTTATTGTAAAAATAGTCCTTTGCGATCACCGGATATTTGCTTGCTACGCGGATTCTCTCATGATGCTGCAAAAGCTCCCGCGCCGATTCCGGACCGCAAACGCACATCCGGCATTTGCCAAAGCCAAGATCCAGCACTTCATAAACCCGTCTTCCCTCTTCCAGCAAAATATCCTTACCGGTCACACCGATATCTGCGGCTCCGTATTCCACATAGGTTGGCACATCCGGTCCCTTTGCCAGGAAAAATTTCAGTTTTAATTCTTCATTGACAAAAACAAGCTTCCTGCTGTTTTTATCCTTCATCTCTTCACAGGTAATTCCAACCTGCTCCAAAAGAGACAGCGTTTTGTCTGCCAGACGCCCTTTCGTCAGGGCGAAGGTCAGGTATCTATCTTCTGCCATTTTCATGTCCCCTATTTGGTGTTCTAACATCGTGCACTCTATGATTTCAACTGCTCGCAGCTTCCGTCTGCATGAATGAGCATCGCCTCTCTGCGCAGTCTTCCTCTCAAATCTGCCCGCCTGCAGTCCTGATCACAGGCAACCGGGATCAGCTCTGCAGAAACACCTGAAAGCCGCAACTGATTTGCCTTTTTCAGTGCTGCATCATAGCTGTCCGGTGTATAAAACAAAAGGCAGCCATCCAGACCGGTATGCGGCTTTTTATTTTGTCTCGAAAGGGCTTCCAGAACATCATCCACAACGACGACAAATCCGATGGCAGGTGCATTTTTCCCAAAATAGGAAAGCAGCTTATCATAGCGTCCACCTGTCACGATGGCATCTCCGACACCATAGGTATATCCCTTAAAAATCACACCGGTATAATAATTGTACTGATTTAACAGCCCGAGATCAAAGGAGACATATTTTTCTGTTCCGTATTTTTTGAGCACCTCATAAAGTGCCTCCAGACGTTCAATCGCCTGCAGGGAACGTTCATTATCCACCTGCATTTTCGCACTTTCCAGATCCTGCGTCCCTTTGACAAGATCCGCAAGCCCCAAAAGCACCTGTGCATAATCCTTGCGCACTCTTTGTTCCTCTAAAAGCTCCTGGGCACCGAAATAGTTCTTGGCGGAAATAAAGTCGCGCAGCTTCAATTCCACTTCTTCGTTTAAGCCTGCCTGTGCGCAGATCCCCTTAAAATATTCCACCTCGCCGACTGTGATCTGCAGATCGGTCAGACCGCAGTTTTTCAATGCTTCGACGACAAGGCTGATCATCTCGGCATCTGCCTCCACAGATGGCTCCAGCATCAGCTCCGCGCCCATCTGGGTCACTTCTTTTAATTTGCCCTGCAGGTTCGACGTATTCGTAAACGTGCTTCCGCTGTAGGTAAAACGAAGCGGTGCGGTCTCATCCATGAAATATTTTGCGGCGCATCTGGCACAGGACGGTGTAAAGTCCGGACGAAGCGCCAGGGTATTGCCTTCCTTATCGAAAAATTTATACAGCTGGGAAGAAGGCGTCGTGCCGATCTCCTTACTGTAAACATCAAAAAATTCAAACGTCGGGGTCTGAATATCCTGATACCCGTACAAATGGATCGTATCCTGCAGCTTTTTCTCCACAAAAAGCTTACGCGCATATTCTTCTCCGTAAACATCCCTTACACCCTCCGGTGTATGAAGCAAGGATTTATTCATCGTTGGATCTCCTTTGCACTTTATCATGCTACCGTATTAGCATATAAAATCCTGTATAGAATATCAGATTTTTAAAATGCTGTCAACTCAAGTTCTTTGCCGTCCAGCACACATTTTATCAGCTCGTCGCTGTCATATTCCAGTTTCAGGGAAAAAAACGGACGGTTTTCCTGCAAAAGCTGAAAAAATACGCGGTCACCTTCCCACAGATTTAAGCTTTCCAGCTCTTTTATCAAAACCCATTCCAAATCACCCTCCGGGCAGTTATAATCCAGGGTCCCCTCCCAGCCATCTGCTGTATACAGGCACATGTACTGCGTTTCCACATCCTTTAACGCAAACGTTACGATTCCTCGAAACCGATAGGAGGTCAATGTCAGACCGGTTTCTTCCTTTACTTCCCGAAGCAGGCAGTCCTCCGGACTTTCATAGGCGAGTGCATGTCCACCGACGCCGATCCATTTGTCCTGATTGACGTCATTCCTTTTTTTGACACGATGCAGCATCAGATAGCTGTCGTCTTTTTCCAGATAACACAGCGTCGTCATTGTCCCGATCAGGGAATTTCTTTCTTCTCTGTTCATATCATTCCTCCTAGCTCTCCGGCCGATCCTCCAAGTCCTTTTGTAAAAGATCAAGATACGGAACAAGAACACCGTTTTTTCTCGGCAGGAAATACTCCGGGTTTAACTCGTCCAGCCGGAAGCTTTTGCGCCCGCCCTCCTGCGCCCGATCCCAGAAATAGCGCAAATGTGCGTAGGGGAGATAATAAAACTGTTCCCTGTGCGAATAGTAGATCAGAAAAAAAGCAATGCCCTTCTGCTTTTCAAACCGATCCATAAACGCTACCTGATGCCTGTGAATGTTTTGCAGGGCAAAGGTATCCTGGGCACATTCCTTTGCATCGAAGCAGACCGGAATGCCCTGTACAACTCCGATATAGTCTACCGTACTTTTCTGGTCAAAATATGCCAGCGTGATGTGCCTGTGCTCCTTGTCGATTTTGATCGGCGTAATCGGGGTCGGGATCTTCTGGATCAATGCCAGATTACTTTCCAGATATTTTTCATTCGTGCGGTTGATCAAATCCTCCAGTGTTGATCCCCGCAGTCCTCTTGAGTTCCAGGTTGCCATGTGATTGTTCCATCTTTCGTTATAGTATAAAAAGCCTGCGATACGGCTGCGTACAGTCTACGGCTGCCGCCAGGCTTTTTGTTCTCGTATAGGAAACTTCGTTTCCATACGATAAAAATGCTCCGCAAGGATGCGCACTCGGCGCAGAGGTAGATGGTTGCCGAAGCAACCGCGCCTCGGCGCGAGAATGTGCCAAGGCACATTCTTTTTTATGTGGTTTAGGGCTGTATTCCTGCCGCCAAAAGCAGCTTCCGAAAATCCTCCGGCAGCGGACAAGTGATGCCGCCTATCGGTAAAATGCCAGAGGCAGCGTCCTTCTGGCGGATCTGCCATGCATGCAACAGCTGTCTGCCGATTCCGTAGGTTTGCTTCAGGGTTCGATTGACTGCTTCGTTTCCGTATTTCGGGTCGCCCAGTAAGGGATGCCCTGCCCATGCAAAATGTGCGCGGATCTGGTGCGTCTTGCCGGTAAATAACTCTGCCTGGGCATAAGTGACCGTCCCGATGCCGGGAAGCTCCAGGCAGGCGAGGGGTTCGATCCCTGTTTTGATTTCGTCCGCGCCCTCCGCTGGCTTTGTTAAAATTTTAACCTGATTTTTTTTCGTATCCTTCAAAAGATAACCTGTCAAAATCTGTTTTTCCTTTACTTCCCCGAGCAAAAAGAGCCGATAATACTTATGAATCTGCCGGTTCCGGATCAGCCCTGTGAGTTTCTGCGTTCCCAAAAGGCTTTTGCCGCATAACAGCAGTCCGCTCGTGTTTCGATCCAGACGGTTGCACACCGACGGATGGAAGGTCGCCAACGCTTCGGCGGTCAATTTTTTTTGAGACAACAAATATCCGATCAACCATTCGTTTGCAGAAAAATCCGCCACAGACGCCTTCTGGGAAAGCACGCCAGCCGGTTTATCCAACGCCAGAATATCTTCGTCCTCATATAAAATGCGAATATTTTTCAGCTTCTCAAATGCCAGAAGATATTCTTTTGTTTCCGCCCCTGCCGCTTTTTTTTGCGCGCTGTAGTCTGCAGGAGGTGCCCCGAACTTTTCCAGCGTTTCCTCTGCCAGAAACAGCTTTACCTCATCACCGATTAAAAGAATTTCCTTTCCGGTACATTTTTTCCCGTTCAGGACAATATTTTTTTTGCGCATCATCTTGTAAAAAAAGCTGACCCCGGCTTCCTTCATATATTTGTTTAAAAATTTGTCCAGCCGCTGTCCGGCTTCATTTTGCCCGATCGTTACTGCACGCATCCGCTTTTCTCCTTATAGACTGATCGCAAATAAAAGCGCTTTGATCCGCGCTGTCCGTTCCGTTTCTTCTTCCGGGTTCTCCCCCGCAGCGGATGCTTTTTCCAGCTCGTCCAGCCGATTTAAATACTTCGGCAGCTCTTTAAAAATCCGGATATGTACCTCCGAAAGCTGATTACGCATAAACATACCCTCCAGATGCTTCTCACAGCCCTTTATGTCTGCGAGTGGATCTGCCATATAGCCGATCAGCTCCACCCCGGATAACGCCATATGCTGTACCTGATACGTACGTTCGTAGCTGGTAAATTCCAGATCGGTAAAGCTTTCCGCTGTCTTGATTTTCCCAGAGATTTTGCGGTAATCCGATTCGGAAATTTCATGACAGCGAAGCAGGGCGATCAGGTTTGCCGCGCTCCGGCACGCCGGAAGACAGCCAAGCACCGCAACGATCGTCAAAAGGTTCTGGTTGGAACCGGTCGACCAGATGCCCATTGCGTATACTGCAAAAGAAATGGCAAACAGCACAAGCGTTTTGCAGATGGACATTTTTTTGTTCCAGGCAAGGTATCCCTTCTGCCCTTTATTCTGATTCTTTTTCTTCTTCAATGACTTCGGTTCCTTTCTCTCTCATTTTCTGTACCAGACAGATGACCGGATCCTGCGGCAGCAGCCGTGTCATTGCCCAGAACGCCTGAATCGGCAGACTGCAGACGGACATCGGACGGTTTTTGCTGCTGGCGCGCAGCGCATCCTTGACCACCCGATCTGCCTCCACCATCGTATACTGTTTCATCGCAAGCGTGGATGCATAGTGCTCCGCCACTTCGAAAAATTCTGTTTTTACCGGTCCAGGGCAAACCGCCGTCACATAAATCTGACGTTCCTTCAGCTCTGCCCGAAGCGCCTTGGAAAAGCTCAAAACGAACGATTTTGTCGCCGCGTAGACGGAAAATCCCGGCTGGGGCAAAAATGCCGCACTGCTCGCCAGCTGAATGATCCGGCTCTTGGCCCGCATATAGGGCAGACACCCATAGGTTACTTCCAGAAGCGCCCGACAGTTTAAATCTACTTCGCCGGTCTGTTCTTTGATCGGAACCGCCGTAAAATCTCCCATCATGCCGTATCCGGCGCAGTTGATGAGCATGCGCACAACCGGCTTTTCTTCCGCAAGGCTCTCTGTCAGCACTGTCATATCCGCTTCGTTTGTCAAATCAAGCGGCAAAATCTTTACGGTATGCTGCATGCCGGAAGCGATTTCCTTTAACCGGCTTCCGCGTCTTGCGATCAGCCAGAACTCGTCCACGGAATGCAGTCCCCGATCCAGCTGCATGGCAAATTCCCGTCCCATTCCGCTGGAAGCACCTGTAATCACCACAATATTCATAGTTTCCCTCATTTCTGCGCACGTTTTTTTTGCGCATGTCGAATTTGTCTCCTTTGCGTCTGTTTACACGCCCAGCTGCGCTTTTTCTTCTTCCGTCAGCGCGCGCCAGCTTCCTTTTGAAAGCGTCTCATCCAGGACGAGGGCACCCATCGACAGACGTTTTAAATACACGACTTCGTTGCCAACTGCCTGCAGCATCCGCTTGACCTGATGGAACCGTCCTTCTGTGATCGTCAGAAGCAGTCCACAGTCGGTATCCGAAAGCAGTTTTGTCTTTGCAGGCGCAGTCGGCGTTTCGTCCCCGATCTCAACGCCTGCTTCCAGCTTTTCGCACATCTGGCTCGTCACCGGCTTCTTCGTATGCACGAGATAAGTCTTTGGCACATGCTTTACAGGGGAAAGCAGCCTATGCGCAAGCGCTCCGTCGTTTGTAATCAGCAAAAGCCCCTCGGTGTCCTTGTCCAGCCGTCCAACCGGGGAAAGATCTTTTCCCGGAGCGTCCACAAGCAGGTCAAGCACCGTCTGATCGTGATGATCCCGCACCGCGGTCACAACGCCTGCCGGCTTATGTAGCATATAATAAAAATATTTCTGATAGGAAAAGCTGTGTCCATCCAGCGTAACCGTATCCTTTGTTTCGTCCACCTTCTGTTCCGGTGATTTTGCGGTTTCCCCGTTTACGGTTACCCGTCCTTTTTTGATAAATGCCTTCACCTCGCTTCGGGTTCCGGCTTCCATTTCACATAAATATTTGTCCAGTCTGATCAAAATGTTCCTCCCGGTCTAATTTTTCTGTTGTCCACATACTGTTAAGTATACTATACTCTGAAAGTCTTTGGTAGAATCAATGCGCAGAAAGCTGTTTCTCTTTTTCTTTTTCGGAACCCTTTCTATCCTGTGTCTGTTTCTGCTGCGCTTTCCTGCGCAGGCCGGAGCGCTCGCCGCCAACGGTCTGACACTCTGGTTCTCCAAAATGATTCCTGCTCTGTTTCCGTTCATGATTCTGTCCGGTCTCTTTCTTTCCACCGGCTTTTCCAACCTGCTCGCACGCCTGGCAGCGCCCGTTTTGCAGCCCGTTTTCCAGACAACTGACGCTTGCCTGTTCTGCATCCTGACCGGATTTTTCTGCGGATTTCCGATGGGTGCGCGAGTCTGTGCACAAAGCCTTCAGCAAAAGAAAATTTCCCGCCGGGAAGCTTCCTGGCTGCTCGCCTTTATAAACAATATCGGACCGGTCTATTTTTCCGGCTATGTCCTGACGCTATTTCCGGTGCGTACTCCGCTGACGGTCTGGCTTGGTATGTATCTGCTGCCGTTTCTGTACGGAATGGTACTGCGGTACACGCTCTACCGCGATCTGCCAACGCAAAGTGTCAGGCGCGTCTTTGTCCCGACTTCTGTCCGCAGCCAGGCAAACACCCCAGCTAGCCCTACAGGTACGTTCCTTTCATCCGCCCGCCTGCTGTCCGCCCTGCATGAATCGATTCTGTCCGCGATGAACGGCATCGCCCAACTTGGCGGATATATGGTCTTTTTCAACCTCTTAAATCTGTTCCCGACAGTCTTTTTGGCAGCTTATCCGGCATTTATACGCACGCTGTCCCCGCTGCTCGAGATTACCAACGGACTGTCTATGCTTCTGCCATCGGAGCGGCTCTGGGCGTATATCGTGCTGCCGTTTGGCGGGCTGTGCTGCATCGCGCAGACTGCAAGCTGCCTTCACAAAACCGGGCTGTCGCTGAAACCGTACATCTTTCATAAACTGATCCTGACGTTATTGACAGCAGCGTGGTATCTGGTGCTTCCGGTGTAGACGGTGCACGTGACAGGTGTGTCACAGACTACTCCTTTATCGTATGGAAACGAAGTTTCCCATACGATAAAAAAAAGACTCCGGCGCACGCCGAAGTCTTTTTTCCAGTTCTCTTGATAACAGAATTTTTACGCAGCGCGCATTCTGTTGTTTCCATATGATATTTGATGGGATTGGATTACATGACATTCAGGTCATCGCCCACATTTCCTGCTGCATCCATCTCTTCTGTGCCAAGCTCTTCATTCTGCGCATGGAACTCTGCACGGTTTGTCTGTACCACGTCATTGATCCGGTTTAAGTCGCTGACCAGGTTGCTGTAATGGGTCTGGGAGACTTCTACCGCATGCGCAATGATATCCTCCACCTCGGCGAGCTTCTGGTCGGTATACTGCATGATAGAATCCTTGATCGCATTGGCTTCCAGCGTTGCATTGTCCACGATCTCCTGTGCCTGGCGGGTTGCAAGCTGTACAACCTCATTTGCCTGCGCATAAGCCTGCTGCATGATCTCATGCTCATTGATCAGCTCGGTCGTATGCTCGGTCGCCTCGTTGATCAGCGCCTGCGCCTTTTCGCGCGCATCGTTTAAGATCGCTTCCTTATTGCTGATAATTTTCTGATACCGCTTAATCTCTTCCGGCGTCTTCTGGCGCAGCTCGCGTAAAAGATCGTCGATCTCGTCCTTGTTTACGATGATCTTCGAATTGGAAAGCGGCTGGTACTTACAATTATCAATATACTCTTCAATTTCATCAATCAGCTGTTCGATTCTGCTGCTCATCTTTTCCTCATTTCCGCATATGCTCAGTTTTCTCTGGCATGTCCGAACTTCTCATAGACAAGCCGTGCGACAAAAGGCGGCACGCACTGTGAAATATCTCCGTTGAAGCTGGCAATTTCCTTGACGCTGGAAGAGCTGAGATAAGCGTATTCCAGACTGGTCGTAAGAAACATCGTATCCAGCTTGTCTCCTGAAAGCTTCCGGTTGGTCTGAGCATTCTGCAATTCATACTCGAAATCCGTAATCGCGCGCAGACCACGCACAACAACCGTCACGTCCTTACTGGCGGCATAGTCAACCAGCAGACCGCTGAAAGATTCCACCTTGACGTTCGGCAGATCTTTTGTCGCTTCTTTTAATATTTTAACACGTTCCTCAACAGAAAACAATGGAGTCTTTACTTTATTATTCAGCACGCTGACCGTCAATTCGTCAAAAACGGACGCGGCGCGGCGGATAATATCCAAATGTCCATAGGTTACGGGGTCAAAGCTGCCCGGATAAATTGCTGCTTTCATTTTTTTTCTTCCTTTGCCAGAAATACATGCTTATTTGTCTTATAGCATTTTTCTTTTTTGATTGAAAATCCGTATTCTTCGGCGAATGAAAAGTCGCGGTCAAGTGTCGCTTCGATCACGATCAAGGTCTCATCCGTCACATACGGCATTCTGGAAAGCGCCGCCAGCACGGGCTCTTCTAACCCGGACTGATACGGCGGATCCATGAAAATCACGTCCGCTTCCTTTTCGTGAATCGAGGACAGTGCACTGACAACGTCCTGTTTTAACAGGGTCGCACGGTCTTCGAACTTTGTAAAATGAAGATTTTCCGCGATACATTTGGCAGGCTCCCTGCCGTTTTCCACAAAATAGGCATGCCTTGCACCCCTGCTGATCGCTTCGATTCCGATGCCGCCGCTGCCGCTGCACAGATCGATAAATACGCTGCAGGGCAGATAAGGCTGGAGCATATTAAACAGAGTTTCCTTGATCCGATCCGTCGTCGGCCGCGTATCTAAACCCTGAGGGGTTTTCAAAGGAAGACTTCTGGCTTCTCCCGCAATTACTCTCATAAATTTCCAATTCCTCCAAAATCAGGTCAAAAAATGTTACTGTTCACACGCGCCATTCGCAAAAGCGCATCTTCGATGCTTTCCGCTGCTTCGCAGCTCTTTTTGCTCATAAAATGGCGCTCCCTTCGTAGCCTTAGTTCAGATTTTCGTGCAAGCACGGAATCTGAACTCAGAAGGGTACGAGTGAACTGTAACAAAAAAATATCTGGATTTCAGCATACTGCATTCTATCCGTTTCGTCAAGCTCTGACCTTCGTTCCTTTGGAATCCCTGTGCGCAAGCTTCAGCTGATTCAGAACAAGCGTTCTGCTTTTATATTCCACACTCGTCTCATCGCCCGGCTTCGTATAAAATACCGCTTCAATCTCATCGCCGTCCGACAGCTTCATTCCACGCACGCCAACTGCGTTTTTCTTTTTCTCCGGGATTTCTTCCACCTCGAAGCGCAGGAAAAATCCGTCCTTTGACTGCAAAATAATGTATTTCTGATCCTGATAAACACAGACATTCGCTACCTCGTCTCCCTCCTGCAGCTTTGTCGCCGCCACGGTACGCTTCATCACATCGAACTCGCCGCCATCTACCATCTTTGTCATACCCTGTTTTGTCACAAACAGCAGACGGTAGAGATTCAACTCACTCTGACCGACTGCCAACAGGAGCTGTTCCCTGGTCGAATCGAAATTGCTCACGTTGTCGAGCGGAATTGCCTTATCGCGGAACTTGCCAAAGGGCAGATCGGACACCTTGACCGTATAAAGCTGTCCGGTATTGGTAAACAGACAGATCCTGCCGGTATTCTTTACCAGAAATACAAAACGGTTTTCCGCAAACGCCGCTTCCTGATTGCGTTCGAACGTCGCAACGTCTACGCATCTGGTATAACCGAACCGGTCAATCAGGCAGTAAGCCGGCGCTTCCTCGATTTTTTTCTCTTCAAAAACAACTTCCTCACAGTTATCGATCACCGTGCGGCGCTTCTGCGAATATTCTTTCTTGAGCGCATCCAGCTCGTTGATGATAACCTGCGCCATTGCGCTTTTCCGTTCCAAAATATCCTCATACCGGTAAATATTTGCAATTGTCTCTTCGTGCTCTTTGATCAGGGCCTCAATTTCCAGACCGATCAGCTTATACAGACGCATATCCAGAATCGCATTCGCCTGATTTTCCGTAAAGCAAAGCTGCGCCGCCATCACGGAAGCCTGTTTTGTTTTAAATTTGATTCCCTCCGTCACGCCGTCCACCAGGCACGCCTTTGCCATCGTCCGGTCGCGTGAACCGCGCAAAATCTCGATAATTAAATCGATCACGTTGCAGGCTTTGATCAGGCCTTCCTGAATCTCGCGTTTTTCCTGCTCTTTTGCCAGCAGTCTCTCATATTTGCGGCGGTTGATTTCAAACTGGAAATCGGTATTTGCCTTGATGATCTGTTTTAAACCGAGCGTTTCGGGACGTCCGTCGGAAATCGCGAGCATGTTCACGCCAAAGGTGTCTTCCAGACGTGTCTTTTTATACAGCATACTGATAAAATGATCGACGTCCGCATCTTTTTTGAGTTCGATCACAATCCGGATGCCCTCTTTGGACGACTGGTTTGAAATATCCACGATATCCGTCGTCTTTTTGCTCTCCGCAAGCGCTGCGACGTCCGACAGGAACTTACCGATGTTCGCGCCGATCATCGTATAGGGAATCTCCGTGATGACAACGTTTGTCCTGCCGTTTTTTCCTTTTTCCGTCTCCACCTTGCCGCGCAGCTTGATTTTGCCTGCGCCGGTTTCATAGATGGAAAGCAGCTCGTCTTTGTTCGTCACGATACCGCCGGTCGGGAAGTCCGGTCCCTGCATGTAGCGCATCAGCTCTGCGGTCGTGATGTTTTCATCCAGCATATATGCCTTTACCGCATCGATGACCTCGCTGAGGTTGTGCGGCGGAATGCTCGTCGCCATGCCGACTGCAATACCCTCCGAACCGTTGACCAGAAGGTTCGGGATGCGGCAGGGCAGAACGGACGGCTCCTTTTCCGTCTCATCAAAGTTCGGGATAAAGTCCACGACATCCTTATCCAGATCTTCCAAAAAGGCGTCCTGCGTCAGCTTTTCCAGGCGCGCCTCCGTATATCGCATCGCAGCCGCACCGTCACCCTCAATATTGCCGAAATTGCCGTGTCCATCGATTAACGGCTGTCCCTTTTTAAATTCCTGCGCCATAACGACCAGTGCTTCGTAGATCGAGCTGTCGCCGTGCGGATGATATTTACCCATCGTATCACCGACGATACGCGCGCTCTTTCGGTACGGTCTGTCATAGCGGATTCCAAGCTCGTACATATCGTAAAGCACGCGGCGCTGTACCGGCTTTAAGCCGTCCCGCACGTCCGGCAGGGCACGCGCCACGATAACGCTCATCGCATAATCGATATAAGATTTCTGCATCAGCTCGGAATATTCTGTTTTTATAATCCTGTTGTTATCTTCCATTTTTTCTGCTCATTTCTGCGCACGCCTTTTGCGCATGTCGAGTTTGTGTCAAGTGCACGCAGACACAAATCTCGCGATTGAAAAATTTCATTTTTCAATTTTTCTTCCTTATATCAGCTATCTGCCCGGTCAGATATCCAGTTCTGCATCTGTCGCATTGCGGTAAATAAACGCGCGGCGCGGCGGAACCTCAGTTCCCATCAGCATTTCCGTCACTTCAGACGCCATTCTGGCGTCCTCGATCTCCACAAGCTTCAACATTCTCGTCTCCGGATCCAGCGTCGTCTCCCACAGCTGCTGGGCATCCATTTCGCCCAGACCTTTGTAGCGCTGCAGATGGAACGGTCCCTTATGACGTTTGCGGTAGCGCTCCAGTGCCTTGTCATCGTAAAGATATTCCTCTGCACCCCTGGACGGCATCGCCTTATACAGCGGCGGCATTGCGATATAAACGTGTCCTTCGAAAATCAGCTCCGGCATGAACCGGTAAAACAGCGTCAGAAGCAGCGTGGAAATGTGCGCGCCGTCCACATCGGCATCCGCCATGATAATGATCTTGTCATAACGCAGCTTCGTGATATCGAAATCGTTGCCGTAGCCTTCCGAAAAACCGCATCCGAAGGCATTGATCATAGTCTTGATCTCAGCGTTTGCCAGCACCTTGTCGATGCTCGCCTTTTCTACATTCAGAATCTTACCGCGGATCGGCAGAATCGCCTGATACATCCGGTTTCTCGCCATCTTGGCGGAGCCGCCCGCAGAATCTCCCTCTACGATAAAAATTTCACATTTCGATGCGTCCTTCGACTCGCAGTTTGCCAGCTTTCCATTGGAATCAAACGAAAACTTCTGCTTCGTCAGCATATTCGTCTTGGCGCGTTCCTCTGTTTTGCGGATTTTTGCCGCCTTTTCCGCACAGCCGATGACAGCTTTTAACGTCTCTAGGTTTCTGTCAAAAAATCTGGTCAGCTCTTCGCCCACGACCTTTGCCACAACCTTCGCCGCATCCTGATTGTCCAGCTTAGTCTTTGTTTGTCCTTCAAACCGCGGATCGGGATGCTTGATCGAAATGACCGCCGTCATGCCGTTTCGCACGTCCGGACCGGTGAAGTTCTGGTCTTTTTCCTTTAAAATATTGAGCTCCCGCGCGTAGCTGTTGATGATCGTCGTAAACTGCGTCTTGAAGCCGGTCAGATGCGTGCCGCCCTCCGCATTGTAGATGTTATTGCAGAATCCCAGCACATTTTCGTGGAACTCGTTGATATACTGAAACGCACCCTCGACAGAGATTCCGTCGCTTTCTCCCTGAAATGAGATGACGTCCGTCACCGCCTCGCAGGACTTGTTCATATCCTTAATAAATCCGACAATACCTTCCGGCTCGTGATAGTCCAAAATCTCCGGCTCTGTCCCTCTGCAATCCTCGAAGTGAATTGTCAACGCAGGGTTTAAGTACGCCGTCTCGTGCAGGCGGCTTTTGATATCGTCCTCTTTAAATCTGGTTTTATCAAAAATCGTATCGTCCGGCAGGAACGAAATCGTCGTTCCGGTCTCTCTTGTACGTCCAACGACCGGCAGCAGTCCATTGACCAGTTCGGTCGTTGGATTGCCGTACTCATAAGTGTCCTCGTAGACATTTTTTCCGTCTTTTACACGCACTGTCAGATGCTTCGAAAGCGCATTGACGACGGAGGAGCCGACGCCGTGCAGACCGCCGCTGGTCTTATAGGCATTGTTGTCAAACTTACCGCCTGCATGCAGGGTCGTGAAAACCAGACGCTCCGCACTGATTCCTTTTTCATGCATCCCGACCGGGATACCGCGTCCGTTGTCCGAAACGGTCGCTGAACCGTCTTTTTCCAGAATTACGGTGATTTTGCTGCAGTAGCCGGCCAGATGCTCGTCCACAGCGTTATCCACGATTTCATAAATCAGGTGGTTCAAGCCCTTCGTGGAAACGCTGCCGATATACATGCCCGGTCGTTTCCTCACTGCCTCCAGTCCCTCCAGCACCGTAATGCTGGAAGCGTCATAGGTTGTATTTTGTGCCATCTATCTGATCCTTTCTTTCCGATTCCAAACTGCCCAAATTTCTGTCATAAAAATAGAATCCTGCTTCGCAGGATTCTCCGCCTGCGAACTGTAAAAGTCGAATTACTTTCGAGAGTATAACACATATGTTCGATTTTGGGAAGTCCCGCTGCGATTTTTGCTCCACGATTCTACATCCGTCCGGTTCACACCGCGCGTTCTGATGCAGCGTTGAAACAATAGAATGCACGCTCTGCGAGCATTCTATTGTCATGAATAAGCGCTGCGCGTTTCCAAACAGCTGCTACATCGTTCCCATTGCCCGGGCCGCCAGCCACAACAAAAGCAGATGCAACGGATAAAATCCGTAGAAGAACCATTTCAAAACCTGCCGTCCTTTTTTCGCCCGCTCCCCATTGTATCCATATAAAATGCACAGTCCCGCCAGCGCCGGACCTGTCATTGAGAACAAAACGCGCACTGCGCCTTCCGGAAAACCCAAAACGCCCTCCGTCTGCGCCACAGACGCTGCTTCGTTGATTCCGACAACCGCCGTCACGAACAGAAAGGTTTTCTGCAGTTTTTTCCGTTCCTGACCCGCCCGGTCAAACAACAGCGTAAACGCCGGGGCGAGCGCAGACCAGTCTGAAAATACCGATAAAAAAAACAGCCCTGCGATCTGCAGCTGCCCTTTTCCCCGCCGGAACGCTTCTCCATGGAACACGCACAGGATCAGAAAGCTAAACAACAGGGAAAACATCATATTCAAGACTGCCGCCTCTCTGTTAAATGCCAGAAAATAGGGCATCTGGGACACCAGCGCAAATACAAACAGCCGTTTTGCATACGCACGTCTGGACGAGGTTTTATAAAACCCCTCCACCAGAAAATAACACATCACCGGCGCAGTGAAATAGCCGATTCCTTTCAAAAATTCCGCCGGATATGTCCCCGCTGTCAGAAAAACATGGCTGAAATGATTGAAAAACATCGTCAGCATCGCGATCATCTTGATCGCGTCGCGGGTCAGCCCCCGGCTTTTGATTTCCTGCATTTCATTCTCCCTTTTCTCAGATACGAAACCGCACAGCTGCAAGGCCTGCGCCGACTTTGCATGCCGTACGGTCAGATCGTCCGATAGTCGATCGATTTTTCAAATAATCCGAATTCCTTTTCCGGAAGCACCACGTCCCCGGAAAGCACCTGATCTGCCAGCTCTCCTGCAAGCATCAGCACATCAGAATCCTGATAAATATCGCCTAATCCAAAATCCAGGTCACCGCTTTGGCGAATGCCGAAAAGATCCCCCGGCCCCCGCAGCTTTAAATCCTCATTGGCAATAAAAAATCCGTCGTTGGAGTGATTTAATACATCGAGACGTTTATTTTTTGCACCGCTTCCATCCCCGGTCATAAAAATGCAGAAGCTCTGCGCATGACCTCTTCCGACACGTCCCCGCAGCTGATGCAGCTGTGCGAGTCCAAAGCGCTCTGCATTTTCCACAAGCATTACTGTTGCATTGGGAACATTAATCCCAACCTCGATAACCGTCGTCGATACAAGGACATCGATCTGCCCGGCTCCGAATGCGTCCATAATTTCCTGCTTCTGTGCTGCCTTCATTTTTCCATGCAAAGCAGCCACCCGAATCGAGCTATTCAGGGCAGCTTTTAATTTTTCCGTATAATCCGTGACATTTTCCAGTCCGTCTGCGGAATCCTCTCCGGCTTCTACCATCGGACAGATTACATAGACCTGATGCCCTGCCTCCACCTGCGCTTCGAGAAAGGCATAGGCTTTTTTGCGGAAGGACGGATCTACGACGCAGTTTTTAATCGGCAGACGGTTTTTTGGCATCTCGTCCAGCACAGACACTTCCAGATCGCCATATAATACGATCGCCAGCGTCCGTGGAATCGGTGTCGCGCTCATGACGAGCACATGTACGCCCTCCCCCTTATTTGCCAGGCATTCTCTCTGCCTTACGCCAAACCGGTGCTGTTCATCTGTCACTACCAATGCAAGATCGCGATACTCCACTTTGTCCTGAATCAGTGCATGTGTCCCGATAATCACGTCCGCATCCCCGGATTTGATCCGTGCATACGCCTCTTTTTTCTGTTTCGACGTCATGGAACCGGTCAGCAGGATCGGCTTTGTACACAGTCCGTACTTCTCCGTCATCTCTGTCAGTGCTTCAAAGTGCTGTACCGCCAGCACTTCTGTCGGTGCCATCAGGCACCCCTGCCTGTTGTTTGCACTGCACACCAAAAGCGCCAGAAAAGCAAGAATCGTTTTACCGCTTCCCACGTCCCCCTGAACCAGTCGGTTCATCGCCATATGTCCTGTCAGGTCTGCTTCGATCTGCTTCCAAACCCTCTGCTGGGCTCCGGTCAGCTGATACGGAAGCGCTGCAATCAGGCGGTCCGTATCCTCTGTCGGCTGCAGCGGCCGATCGATTAACAGCCCTGCATTCTCTTTTTTCTGACGCTTGATCTGAATCAGGAAGGCTAAAAACTCATCGAAGACCAGACGTCTTCTGGCCATCACAACATCCTCCTGACTTCCTGGAAAATGGATTTTTTCCATTGCTTCCCGGAATCCGATCAGACGATATCTGCTCCGTATTTCTTCCGGAAGATAATCCGGCAGCTCCAGCTCCTCCAGCGCCTGCCGCACACATTTGGAGATCATATGGTTGGTCAGTCCGCTCGTCAGCGCATATTTGGGCTGCCATGTCCCGGCAAGGGTTTCATAATCGCCCTGTGAAAACACCCGGGGCTGTTCCATGAAAAGCATCCCGCCTGCGCCTGCCTGTACCATGCCGCGAAATACGTGCCAGCTGCCGCCTGGAAGCGCTTTCTTCAGATACGGCATTCGAAACCAGGTCAGCTTCATTCGCCCGGAGGCATCTCCTGCCTGCGCATGGGTGATGACCATTCCTTTTGCCCGCACCATCGACGGCGTACCGACAATACAGGCTCTTACCGACTGTACTTTGCCGGTGCATAGCTCTCCAACCGGAAGCGCCTCCTCATAATGATCATAGCCTCTCGGAAAATAAGAAATCAGATCCTTTATCGTTTCAATATGAAGTTTCGAAAAAAGCGCAGTGGTCTTCACCCCTACGCCTTTTATCTCTGTAATCAAATGACTGGCTTCCATTATGCCTCACTCTGCAGAAACAATATAGTAGTAAATCGGCTGTCCGCCATACTGCAGCTCTACATCACACGCCGGATATTTCTCCGCCACCTTGTCGCGGAGCGCTGCAGCGTCTTCCTCTTTGGTCTCCTGACCATAATAGATGCTGATCAGCTCCATATCCTCATCCATCATGCTATCGATCATGTCTTTCGTAACTGTTTCGATCGCCTGTCCGACTGCAAGGATTCCTGCATCTCCGATCCCCATGTAATCGCCCTGATGGATTTCATGATCGTCGATCACCGTATCTCTGACTGCATAGGTTACTTCACCGGTGCGAACGGTTTCGATCGCTTCTGTCATCGCCGCTTCATTTTCTTCCGGACTCAGATCCGGTACATAGTTGATTACTGCGGTAATGCCCTGTGCGATTGTCTTGGTAGGAATGACAACGATTTTCTTGTCCTCCGTCATATATTTTGCCTGGTTTGCAGCCAGAATGATATTTTTATTATTAGGGAGAACGTAAACGGTTTCTGCGTTTACTTTTTCAATGGCATTCAGCACATCCTCAGTGCTCGGGTTCATCGTCTGACCACCCTCGATGATATAGTCTACGCCAAGGTCTTTTAAGATCGCATTGATCCCTTCACCTACAGAAACCGCAATAAATGCCGCTGCCTTTTTCTCAGCCGGTGCTGCAGCTGCAGCCTCCTGCTGCTCCTTCTGTGCCATCTTCACAACCTTTTCATGGTGCTCCAGGCGCATGTTGTCGATCTTCATATTGGAAAGTGCACCATACTTCAATGCCTTCTGGATCGCAAGACCCGGGTCATTGGTATGCACGTGTACCTTAACCACATCGTCATCTGCCACAACTACAATCGAATCGCCGATAGATTCCAGATATGCCTTAAAGTCCATCTCCTGCTTGATGTTAAAGGTCTTGGAAAGCATGATGATAAACTCTGTGCAATAACCGAATTTGATATCGCTCTCTTCCAGAACGGTTTCCTGGCTGCCTGCAAACGGAGCCCCTGCAGGAGCTGTGGTTTCTGTTACCGTCCAGTCGATCTCTTTGCCTAAAAACGCTTCATAAGCGCCCTTTAATACCTGCATCAGACCCTGTCCGCCGGAATCCACAACGCCAGCCTGTTTTAAAACAGGCAGCATCTCCGGAGTCTGGCTCAGCACATAATCTGCGCGCTCAATGATATCGCCGATATATTTTTCCAGGTCGGTTTCCCCTGCATCTGCCAGCTCACGAGCCTTTAAAGAAGCACTCTTGGCAACGGTCAGGATCGTGCCTTCCTTCGGCTTCATAACTGCCTTGTATGCAGTCTCTACCGCTTTCTCACAAGCTTCTGCAAGCAGCGGAATATCGATCGTATCATAATCGCGGATCGCTTTGGTGAAGCCTCTGAACAGCTGCGATAAAATGACGCCTGAGTTGCCTCTGGCGCCTCTTAAGGAACCGGATGAAATCGCCTTTGCCAGGGATTTCATATCCAGGTCATTGTTTGCATTCATCGCTGCAACGTCTTTTGCCGCAGACATAATGGTCAGTGTCATGTTCGTACCTGTATCACCATCTGGAACAGGGAACACGTTTAATTCATTGATCCACTCTTTCTTACTCTCCAGATTCTTAGCACCTGCTAAGAACATCTTTGCAAGCATCTTAGCGTCGATCGTATTTACAGCCACAGTTAAGTCCTCCTTAATCAATCACTCGCACACCTTCTACAAAGATGTTGATTTTCTCTATCTCAATTCCGGTAAATTCCTCTACCTTATATTTTACATTGCTGATCAGATTGTCCGATACCGCAAGAATGCTCACCCCGTATGCCACGATAACGTGGAAGTCCAGCGTCAGTTTATTATTATTCAGTGTAACTGCAATGCCCTTGGTAATGCTGTCGCTCTTCAACAGCTTGACAAGACCGCCCTTCACTGTAGCGCCCATGCCAACGATGCCGAAACACTCCATCGCCACTGTTCCCGCATATTGACCAATCACTTCATTATCAATCGTAATATTGCCCATATGGGTCGTCATAGAAGAACCCTTCATGTGATAACCTCCTTTTTCCATGAAAATCTAAGGCTATTATAACCGCTTTCCTGCAAAAAGGGAATAACCATTTTAATTTTTTAAAAATTTGATGATTTTTTACTTGCCAAATGTATTTAATTCTGTTATCATACTGATGTTGTCAGTCAAACGACGAATATAGTTTGAGGAGGTGCAATCATGGCAAAATGCGATATTTGTGGCAAAGGCGCTCATTTCGGTAACAACGTAAGCCATTCCCATAGAAGATCCAACCGTATCTGGAATTCCAACGTCAGAAGCGTTAAATGTAAAGTCAACGGTGGTGCACGGAGAATGCACGTTTGCACAAGCTGCTTGAAGTCCGGCAGGGTTGAAAGAGCTTAATTGAATCAGAAACATTGAAAAGCTGCTCTGGGTTTTCAGAGTGGCTTTTTTGTTATGGCGACGAGGAAAAGGACAGACCTGCGAAGCAGGGATGTTCCTGTAAAAAGGGAGCTGAAAGGAAAACCGCCCTTTGGTTTTCGTTTTCAGCTCTTTTTTTGCAGGAGCTACAGCTGCCGCTCTGCGGCGGTCTGTCCTTTTCCGACCGCTGATCATCCACCGGCCCCGGAATGCTTTTTCCGGGGCCGGTGGATGATCTTAATAATCTCAGCTCCTCTTCCATTCCCCATTCCGGTCAAATCTCTTTTTCAGTTCCCGCTCTGTCACAACGATCGTTCCAATGATAACGACGCACTGCAGTGTACACACAATTCCCCCAACATTCCCTACGCAGTTGTTCCCTTTTCCGAAAACACACGCCAAAACAATTACCGTAACCGGAATCATTACAAGCCCGCTGACATACCAGAGCTTTCCGCAGCAGCGATGCGCGTATTCCCAGGTCTCTTTATTTTTCATAGACATCGCCGTCCGGTATCCATATATCCCGTTAATCTCCTTCGGAGGCTTTTTCTGAAATCTTTTTCCAATAAAAACCATCGTAACCGGAATCAGCAGATCCATCACCAGCATAAAAATCCAAAAGCCCATAGTGCCTCCCTTTCCCTGTGAAAAAAATCACTTCACAAAAATGCTGTCATCTCCATATCTGCCGATATGGGATGGCTTCTTCGGTGAATAATAAAGCTTCCCCAGCACCTCTTCCGGGTTCGAATCCGTCTGATAACGTCCATACAGGGTTTTGGCAAGCTCCGTCCCCGTCAGCATGTCCAGCGTGTCCGTATAGGTAACACCATCCACCTGATATTCGACAGTTACAACATAAATCGAATCCGTATCCACGGTTTCCGTTGCCGCAGAATAGGACGTTGTCGTACTTTTTTCTATTTTAATAATTTTGTACTCAGATGGATCGATTTCAGCCGTATAGGTGTGTTTCCGGTAAAGATCGACAGCTGCAATAATGACCACCGTTACCAGTACGCCAATCAGGCAGACCGTAAGCACAGCAATCAGAGCTTCCCTGTTTTTCTCGTTTTGCCTGGAGTTCACACCCCGTTTTCTATTGTCAGAATTTTCCAATCCGTACCTCCCACTCAAAATTCGTTCTGTACATCCATCCCGATCACATAATTGTAACTGTAGGTATGGACATAAAGCTTCCCATCCTGTTCTATGATCAGATCCGGTGCCTTTTTTAAGGACAGCCGATCGATCACTTCTCCTGTGTTGCGATTGATCTGATACAGATAATCCGATTCCGCCGTAAAGCCATAGCCGCACAGAATAACATCACCTTTTACCACAAAATTCATGGAATTATACGTCTGGTCTGCGCTTCTCCACAGCAGCTTATCGTTTTCCAGATCATAGGCAAACATAAAACAGGTATTGGATTGCGCGTATCCGTTTCTCACGCTGGCTCCGTAAAAAATCCCATCCTCCAGATATGCATTGTTGCCGTTAATATACCACTGATCCGTCGGATAATCCAGTACATAGATGCAATTTCCCGTACCGGTTTCATAAATATAGAGTTCGTCGTCCACCCACTGGTACTGGTAATGATCATCATAAAAGCTGTTCCAGTCCGTGCCGATCATCGGAAGTGATAAATTTTCGCTGTCATACCAGTCGTTTGCCCAGCTGACTCCGTTTTCCTCTTCCGATAGAATGGTCAACCCGATCGGATCCACCGCATCGCCATCCGCAAGTATCTCGCCCATTGTGGATATGTCCAGGGTTAGATATTTCGGTTCTGTCGTGTTTTCCACAGTTGCTTCGGTTTCCGGCTCCTGAGCAGTCGTTTTCGTATTTTGCGTCTCGCCCGTTTCTGAAACAGAGTCTTTTGCATCTGTATCCTCTGTATCCGGCATGGCGCTTTCGTTTTTCATCCCAATGCTTTCTGCTATTTCAGTTTCTACGTTCGTTTCTGCCCCTGCACCCTGACCGCAGCCTGCCAATAACAGACACAGCGCCAGAAAAAGTGCGCCTTTTCGTTTGTTCATCCTGTTTTCCTCCTCAAATTGTCATTCTATTGCGAGCATCTTTATGACGTATTCCGTCGTCCCCGCTTCCAGACGCCTTTGCCCGGAAAGAGAAAAGCCGTGGGCTTCATAAAACCGAATCGCGCGTTCATTTTTCTCAAGCACCCACAGATGGTCTGCCCGGTGCTCCTGCTTGGCGTACTCCATCAGCGCCGCGCCGATTCCCTGATTCTGAAAAAAATGATCCACATAAAACTCTGCGATTTCCGTCTGTTCCAGATGAATCAGTCCTTTCACAATTCCATCGTCATACACAAAAATATGATCCAGGATTTCCGGCTGCGCATACTCTTTTGCAACATCCAGTACTTGAAGCACATGAAAAGAATAGTCGTCGTTTTTAAAAATCGATCGATAATTCATTCGCTTATCAAATACGAGGATTTCTGCAATTCTTGAAAGATCTTTCTTTTCCGCTTTTCGAATCATTCTTCCTCCTATGGTTTTAAAGGCTTTCCAGAAACCTGTCCACTTCCCGGTTAAATTCCTCCGGGCGCTTATTTGCAACAAAATGATCCCCCTCGAGGATCGCCAGACGGGCATTCGGGATATTTTCCGCAATTTTTCTCGTGTGGTCTTCCCGGATCATGTCTTTTGTCCCGCAGATTACGAGGGTCGGTGCGGTAATCTGTGCAAGCTCTTCCGGTTCAATATTCGGATCGTTTACCATCAGACCCAGCAGCTCTGCATTTTTGTTCGCCTCCGCCGATCTTTTGGCAAAATGCTTTGCAATTTTATAGCCGATTTCGATCGGAAGCTGCGTCGAACGCTTTACGCCTTTCGCATCCAAATTTCCTCCGTTTAAAATCAGCGCTGTCACCATATCCGGATGCTTCATTGCAAACCGCATGGCAATATTCGCGCCATCCGAAAAGCCAAGAATCACAGCTTTCGTAATCTGGTGATTTTTCATAAAATCATATAAATCGCACGAAAACTGCCTGATCGTAAAGAGACTTGTCCCCCGGGGAGATTTTCCATGTCCTCTCGTATCCGGCGCGATCACCCGATACCGGTCGCAAAAATATTCAATCTGATGTTTAAAATAAGAACTGTCTTCTCCATTTCCATGTAAAAGAACAAACGGTTCTCCGTTTCCTTTTTCTCTGTAAAATAATGTAATATCCATCTTTCCTCTAATATCCCAGTGCTTCGCATTCTGTGGCAACATGCAAATGCCCGGCTGACGTTTTTTGCCAAAATCGGTCACTGATCGCAGCTTAAAATCAGATAGCTGACCGCCAGCAAGATCAGCGCAAACACAACGCCGAAAAAGCGGTACCGAAAGCACAGCATCAAAAACATTCCCATCGCTGTCCAGAATATTGCAAACGCAACCAGTCGGATCATAAACGCATCAATCCCTGCAAAATATCTTATATTATTTAGTCTATGCACGGGCTGGCGTTCTTTGATTAAAAATCCGCGCAAGCATCAACGGCTTAGTCCTTTCGCAGTCCGGCTGCCTGCATAATTGCCTCAACCGGCTCCACAGGCTCGCTCCCCCAGAAAATCTCCGTATCCGCGCATCCCGCAGTATCCAGCAGTTCCCGCGCATCTTCTTTTAAGAGCCTTTGATAAGCGTCGTCTACCATTTCCAGCTTTAACAGAGCTTCCTCCCTGTCACTGTCCGTTTGCTCCGAAATCCATGCAGAAGCCGCCTCCCGGATTTCTTCCGGATCCAGACCGGTATGTTCGCCCCACTCCAACAGCTTTACTGCTGCCTGCACCGCTATCAGAGACGAACCCGATGTCCCAATCTGAACTTTTGAATCGATCTCATCTAAAACAGGAAGGGACAGTTTCTCCGAAGCATTCTCTGAATTTTCCCCACTCTCTGTACTTTCGGCAACGTCTGTATCTTCCGTATAATCCGTCGCTTCTGGAACAGCAATACTGCTTTCTGCTTCTTCCGATCCGATTTTGGTTTCCTGTCTGTCAGATATATCCGCCTCTTTCTGTGTTGAACAGCCAGCCAGCAAAACGGATGCGGTAAGCGCCGCTATACCCAAACATATCATCATATTTTTTCTGAATTGTTTCATCATTTCCCATTCCTTTCCTGTCAGTTGCCAGAAAGTAAAACAGGGACAAATCCAACCAGACCGTCCCTGCTACATCGCTTTCGATTGCTTTTCTTTATTCTTCCTTGTCGCCTTCTTCCGGGAAAGCTGCATCCACCGCTTCCTCATCGCTCATCATTTCCTGTTTAGGCGTCGTAAAGCGATCTACCAGGTCAGGAATCATGTCGATTACCTTGCTGACGCTGTCCTGATTCTTGATGTTAACCAGGCGTGTCTGTCCGTTTTTAATCAGAAGCACCGCGCTGGGGGACATCTTGCCGCTCATACCGCCCATGCCGCCGTTTTTACGGGAGTCCTTACCTGCTCCGCAGCTTGCGCCCGCGCCGATTCCAAACGATACATCCACAAGTGGGATAATGATCGTATCATCAATCTTTGTTGCTTCTCCAACTACGGTTTTGGTTGTGAAAACGGATTCTGCCCCTTTCACCAAGGCTTCCACTACAGAAGTAATATTGTTGTCTTTATTTTCTGCCATGCTATGCTTCCTCCTTCTTGCGCAGTATTCTGATCAGTCGTCTGACATTTTTATTGAGTAAAATCCTCAGTCCGCAGATTCCGAGGGTTCCAAGCCGGATTCTGCCTTTGAGGTGAAGCTCTCCTTCGATATATTTCTCTTCAAAATCCGGTTCCAGCCGGATATTTCCTTTATGCCAGGGATACAGCATTCCCTGTATCGCCATGATCTGTCCGGTAGAAGCCGGATCGCCTGTCCCGACGATTCCAAAAACCTCCAGCTTTCGCGGCAGTACATGTCTGATAATTTCTCCCAGCTCGTAAAATCCAACCCGGATCGCCTGCCGTGTCTGCGGCTGATCCCAGATTCTTTTATAATAGGCAGTCTGTTGTTTGAGCCGGTCGGTCTTTTGCTGCATTCCGCGCAGTCGGTCTGTGACCTGCGAAAGCTTACCGGAAAGCTTTTCAAAAAAGCTGCCGGCAGGATGTTCGGGCGCAGCGTCCGAATCGGTAGCTTGCGCGTCAGCCTCCGAAGCAGACGTTTCGTTCGGGTCAGTTGACTGTGATTCGACATCAGGCATCCTAGTCGTAGCCGAGCCACGCGGGTCTGCTGACTGCGGTTCAGATGCTTCCGCGACAGTTTGTGTCTGCGGTTCGTCAGTCATACCGGCAGCAGGCGCGCTCTCGCCCAGCGTTTTTACGTCCGCAGACGGCATTTTCGCTCCGTCCGCATCCAGCACATTCGTATCCACGTCGGCGTCGCCTACACCTTCCTCTGCGTCCGCACCGGATGCCGCTTTTTTCCTTTTCCCAGATCGTTCTTTTTTCGGATAAATTAAAAATCCCGCCACGCGGACTTCCAAAAGCAGTTCTTTTTCATATGTGACACGGATAGACAGCAGATGTAACAGCCATGTCACGCGACCCCGGATGTATTTTTCTTCCTTCCAGACACCGTCCGCCCGATATCGGATCGGGACGAGCAAAACGGTCAGAACTGTCAGCAAGATCAGTCCGAGGATTCCAAGCAAAATCCATCCAATTACTTTTAATATTGTCAGAAGTACTGTCATCCGCCGCCTCCTTTCCCGGAGGTAAAGGTCTTTTGCAGATATCCCTTGATATCCGTTTCCATTCCGGCGTCCATCGTATCCTGCAGCATCTGCTGCACAAGAAAAATCGCTTCCTCCCGCCCCTCTGCAATGCCGACAACCTGCAGTGCCTTTTTGTCAAAATATTTTTGTTTTAACAGCGCGCAGTGGAAAATGTCCAGCTGATCTGAAGTGCGGGACAGGCTGATCAGATAGATGCCAAGCTGTCCTCTCCCGGTCAGAAGCTTCCATTTTATTTTATTTACATTGCGGATTGACGGCCCCACATACAGCCTGCGGTAAAATTTCATGAACTGGCAACACTCTCCTGTTCCTAGAATGCCCCCAAATTGCACTCATAAGCATATTTTTTGAAAATAGCCGGTCAGATTGACCGGCCTAAACAGATGATTTCCGTCCGCTTAATAGTATTTGTGGCTGCCCCAGAGATTGCTCTTTTTTAATTCCAGATATTCATGATAGGCTTTTTCGAGAATCTGCTTTTCATTGGCAAATTTCAAAAGATGATAGGCCTCATGATACTTGTAAAATCCGGAGTCCACAAAATACTCTTCTCTTTGCGGCTTACTGTAATAACTGTCTGCCATCATCAAATACCAGTGAACTTCTTTCTCCACGACATCCTCCGGTACGTTGAAGGTATATTCGCTTTTGCCCACATATTTGATAATGGAAGCTCTGGAACCGCTTTCCTCCAGAACCTCACGGAGCGCGGTCTGCTGAAACTCCTCGCCCTCCTCCACGGTTCCTTTAGGGAGTACCCATCCTTCATATTTATTTTTATAATTTTTATAAAGCAGAAGGATCTTCCCCCTAAAAATTACTACACCGCCGCAGCTCGTTGCTTCTATCACTGCAATTCCTCCTGTCCGGCGATATCTGACTCTGGAATTCAGTATACCTTAAATCCGGATACAGGGCAAGTCCTATTCTCCAAAAAGAATTTACCGAAAATTCAAAATTGTCCGGTCAGTCTGAAAAATATGCATCGAACACCTGTCTGGCAAGGGGCACTGCATAATCGCTTCCGGAACCCGCGCTTTCCACGATTACTGTCACCGCAATCTCAGGATTCTCTGCCGGAGCAAAGCCGGTAAACCATGCATGGGATTCGGACTTATCGCTGGAAAATTCAGCGCTTCCGGTCTTTCCGGCAACCGTATAGGAACGGTCCTTTAGCTTTCTGCCGGTTCCCTCCTGCACAACATCCTCCATCAGGGAAGTCATCACTTCCGACTCTTTTTCCGACATCAGCTCCCGATAAACGGACGGCTCATTTTTCTCCAGTATCTTCCCGTCCGCATTCAGCACCCGATCCACGACGATCGGCTGCATCAGTTTGCCGCCGTTTGCGATCGCCGCCGTAATCAGGTTTAACTGTACCGGCGTGATCTGCGTCTTCCCCTGACCGATCGACGTCTGAATCACGTCCTCGTCCGTGCTGTCCTTATCTAGCGTTACCTTCGTCTGGTTATAGGGAAGCGGGAACGAAAGCTCCTGATTAAACAGCAGACTGTCGATCGTATCGCCAAATTTTTCCCGATCCATCGACATACCGATGTTGGCAAAGGAGGCATTGCACGATTTTGCAAAGGAGGTCATCAGATCGACACTGCCATGCACGCTCCCGTGATAGCAGTTGATTTTATTGTCTCCATTGATATATGCACCGTTACACTGATAATGATAATTTTGCCAGCTGTCCGGATTTTGGCGGATATAGGCAAGCGCCGTCACGATTTTAAAGGTCGAACCAGGCGGATACAGTCCCTGCGTTCCACGGTTTACGAGTGCTGCTTTGTCCTTGTCGGTGCTGAGCGTCTCCCAATTTTCTGCGATTTTGTTCGGATCGTAATCGGGCTTGCTGACCATTGCGAGCACTCTTCCCGTTTTTACCTCCGTCACAACAATCGCACCGCGGTATAACCCCAGCGCATCGCTCGCCGCCTGCTGCAGGGAGGTGTCCAGCGTTGTATAGACATCGTTTCCCGGATTTTTTTCTCCTGCCAGCTCATGATCCAGCTTTTCCCGGTCAGAAATATCCGAATGAATCAACTGATAATTTTCCAGCTCCTCGATCCCCGTCTTTCCTTTATCCGTGTAACCCACCACATGGGCAAAGATATTTTTATAGGGATACTCCCGAACCGATGTTCCATCCTCTGCGATCACAGTCTGTGCCAACACCTCTCCCGTACCAGCGTAAATCGTTCCGCGGGTATTTTCCTGGGCGAGGACGCGCTGCTGGGAATTGTAGCTGTTGTTAAACAGCGCTTCCTGATTGGAGGACACATAATCTGCCAGATACCAGATCATCCCGGCAAACACTGCAAGCATCAGCAGGCTGCACAGATAGAGTTCACGGTTCATCTGCCATTTATTCCGTTTCTTCTGTTTGTCTTTTTTTCTTTCTTCTTTGCTTTTCAATTCGAAGCTCCTCATCATACCGCAAGACAAAAACGCCTTCTATGACGCCAAACATCAGGATCGTCGTCATCACGCTGCTTCCACCGTAGCTGACAAGAGGAAGCGTCACACCGGTCAGCGGGATAAATTTGCTTCCGCCGCCGACAGTCAGAAACGTCTGAAACAGGTATAAAATTGCAAATCCTACTACAAGATTTCTGTAAAATCCGTCTGCAAGACCACCCGCCAGACGAATCATCAGGACAAACAGCACTGCCGCTGTCAGCAAAATTCCAATTCCAAAGAGCAGCCCCAGCTCTTCGATCACTGCGGAAAAAATGAAATCCGTCTCCACATATGGAATATCCTGCGGCGTGCCTTTTCCGATTCCCAGTCCGAACAGTCCGCCGCGGCTCATCGCAAACAGCGCCTGTGCGATCTGATATCCCTGCTTATCAATCACACTCCATGGATCTCTCCACGCCTGCACGCGCACCTGTACATGGGAAAACATCCGGTACGCAAGCAACGATGCGCCTGCCCCGGCGACAAGCCCGCCAGCCAGATACAGTGGCTGATGTGCAGAAATCGTCATCAGAAACACATACACCATAAAAAGAATCAACGCGCTGCCCAGATCCTTCGACAGTACGAGAATCAGCACATGCGCTGTTGCTCCGATTCCGGCTGCGACCACCTGCCGGATTCCTGTCTTTTCGGAAAGAACCGCTGCCAGAAAAAATACGAACGTCAGTTTGACAAACTCCGACGGCTGGAAGGTAATTCCACCTATCGACCAGGACAGCTTCGAGCCGTGCGTCACCTGTCCTAAAATCAGCACGATTCCAAGGGCTGCAATTCCGATTCCGGCATAAATCCAGCCAAGTTTTTCCAGAAACCTGCATTTGCGCAAGATCCACGGCACAATCAGAAATACGACAAAGGATGCGCCCGCGATAATCAGCTGTTTGATCGCCTTTGTCAGATCGAGCCGTGTCAGCACGATCAGCCCCGCACTGAAAAGCATACACATATGATTCATAACAATCCGGCTGATTCCCGGATAGATAAACCACGCCAACACCGGCAGCGCCAGCGTCAGAATCTGCAAAAAAGCATAAAACAGCAGATATTTACTTTGCTGTGTCCGGATCACGATGGTCAGCCACGCCGTAAACTGCATCAGAAATAAAAAGACCATCTGCAGCGCTGCAGCGCCAGACTGTTTGCGAACGTCCCCGACAAACAGCGCATAAATGCTGCAGCTAAGAAACAGATACAAAAACAGCGGGATCAGATATCTGGATGCTATCACAATCGTATATGCCACGCTTACTGTACTCCTTTTTTATAATGTCCGGTCGTATACTGCGCCGGTGCTGTTCCTTTTCCTTCGCTGAAAAATTCGAGCACTTCCCGCGTTTTTTCCGCCGTCTCGTCCGTAAAATCCAGACGGATTGCACGGATACCGCGCCTTTTCTGCTCTGCAAGATACTGATGCAGAGAAAGCGGCACAGAATTGTAAATCGTGTTCATGCAGTGCCTGCAGTTAACCCATACGGGAAATTCTGCATTGTAGCGATCCTTTAACCGGCAGGAAAACGCTGCTGCAGGGATTCCCTGCGACAGCTGCTTTTGCGTATGGGAAATCTGACAGGCCCCCAGGCTTCTTTTGACGCATCCGGCACTGACCATCATCGGCACCCTTCCGTAAACCACCATTTCCTGATTTTGGGGAGGAAGCGCTTCCAGCTCCCTGCGGTTTAATTCTAACGGCGCTGTGTAGCTGTCCGGTGCAAAACAGTCCTGATACAGTTGCCTGGTTTCCCGGTTAAACGTATAAACGCTATGCTGCAGGGAGAGCTTTTTCTCCGGATATTTTTCTGTCACCCAGCACATTCCACCAAGGCTGCCCGCCAAAAATCCATCCACCAGCCCGTCATAGGCCTTCACCTGTCCCGACAAACGTTTTAAATACGGTTCGCTGTACGAGCGTAGGATCGTCGGAAGCGTCACAAACAGTTCAAATCCGGGACGGTCTGCTTTCACGTTCTTTACGAGTTCCATCAGCTGTCCGGTTTTCGGATCGTCCATCAAATCCGAAGAAAGGTACAACCGGTCTATGCCAGTCGTGCGCAGCGCAGCAAATGCCTGCTCTGCCTGCAGGACAGAGACATAGCATTGAGTTGACTGCGGACGCTGGGTATCCGCATAATGAAGGGGCGGCATAGCTGCTGCAGTCGCAGTCGATTCGCCGGCCTCGGACTGCGCTGTTTCTGCTTCCCGGCCGTGTTCTGGAACATATGTTCTTTTTTGTCGATCCTGCAGTTTCTCCGTCAACGCATCCAGCGTTTCCCGACGCAGCTCGTTGAGCGCAGAAACCGGGACAAAGCTGTCTCCGTCCAGCTCTACGGAAATATCATCTGCCCCGTAGAATGAGCCGCCGGTCTTTTTGAGTTGCTTGACGACATCATCCTCTGCCAGTGGGCGCTTCTGTGCCGGCTGTGCGACTGTGCCTTCTTTTTGAACCGAAATGCCTTCGCAGGACGCTGTTAAATTGATCGGCTCGCCCGGACGGATTGCCGCATGGAAGCTGACTGGCTTTTGCAGCTTGCCATCCTCCATCATCCCATGCACCCGTTCCAAAATTTCCTGTGGACATGCCAGATATCCGGGTTTTTCCAACGTCAGCATTTCTCTGCCGTTATGCCTGTGATAATATCCGCCGCCGGTTTCCGAACGAACGTAGAGCTTTGCCAAAAGCTCCTGATCCTTCGGATCGATTTGCCAATGCTCCCGATCCGTCAGATACAAATCCATATATTTGCGGTAGATTGCAGTAACGCCGGCAACATATTCCGGGCTCTTCATCCGCCCTTCTATTTTAAAGGAATCGATTTTTGCATCCATCAACTCCGGTAAAAACGGCAGCACGCAGAGATCTTTTAAGCTCAGCGGATACGCCGGAGGTTTTTGCTGACTTTTTCCGCCCATCCTGCCCCCTCCTGCTTCCTGTCCAAGCACCGTATAGGGCTGTCTGCATGGCTGCGCACAGCGTCCCCGGTTTCCGCTTCTTCCGCCCAGAAAGCTTGAAAACAGGCACTGTCCGGAATAGCAATAGCACAAGGCTCCATGGATAAATACTTCCATTGCCAGACCGGTCTGTTCTTTTAACAGGCGAATTTCTTCCAGGCTCAATTCCCTCGCCGGGACAATCCGACAGACGCCCAGCGATTTTAAAAACAGGGCACTTCTGCTCTCCGTCACCGTCATCTGCGTGCTGGCATGCAGCTCCATGCCGGGAAAATTTTTGCGCAGCTTCTCCAAAACTCCCATATCCTGAACGATGACGCCATCCAGCCCCGCCTCATAAAACGGTGCGATCCAGTCACAAAGTCCTGAAAGCTCGTCCTGCTTTGTCAGCGTATTGACAGTTAAATAGATTTTCCGATTCCACAGATGGGCGAGAGAAAGTCCCTCTAACAGCTCTTCCCTGGAAAAGTTTCCGGCAAACGCCCGCGCACCGAACCGCTGTCCACCCAGATACACGGCGTCCGCCCCCGCTGCAATCGCTGCCTTTAAGCAGTCCATAGTTCCGGCAGGAGCCAAAAGCTCGCCTCTGTATTCTTCCATCCTCTTCCTCCATTGATAAAGAAAATATGATTCAGAATGTGCCGAGGCACATTCTCCGCCTGCGGCGGGTCGCGCAAGCGACATTCTTCCATTCCGCCGCAGTGCGATCTCCGCGGAGCGTCTTTATCGTATTGGAAACAAGTTTCCAATACGATAAAGAAACAGGCTGTCATCGCTGACAGCCTGACCGTCTGTTTCCTTTAGTTTCTGACAACAGAACAATTACAAAACATGTGTTCTGTCACTTTTTATCCTTCATTCCGCGGATCTCGGTTTCCAGGCGCACGATCTGTCTGGAACTTTCCTGCTGATCCTGCTGCAGCGTCCGCAGGCTCTTTTCCGTATTATCCAGCTTGATCTGGGAAGCAATCAGCTCGTGCTTTAAGTCATACAGCTCTTTTTCCTTGGAGGCTGCTTCTTCCTCCATCTCCTCGATCTGCTTTTTCGCCTTAAAATAATCGTCCGCAATGTTCAATTCCACTAAAATGTTCTGGATATCCGCCGGCTGACGGCGAAAGCTTTCCACCCGGTTGTATTCTGCCAGTTTATTATTGATATAAGAAGCCACCTTCTGCAGGTATTCTTCGCTTTCGTAGCCGCTGAGCGTCAGCACCCTGCCTCCGATGATCACTTCTGTATCTGTCTTGACCGCCATGACTGTCTACCCTTTCGTATCGCGTATCCGCGCTTTCTGAACAGCGCTGTCAGCAACAGCATCTACATTTTGTACACACTCTGTTGCCAGAACTCAAAAAACGCTGTTCGATTCTTTTTCATTATAAGGGCAAAAAGCACCAATTGCAAGCGTTAAAGTCCCAGATGTGTATAAGCAATCTGCGTCGCAACCCGTCCGCGCGGTGTGCGGTCAATCAGCCCTTTCATCAAAAGATACGGTTCATAAACATCCTCGATCGTACCGGCATCCTCTCCGATCGACGCTGCCAGCGTGTCCAGTCCGACCGGACCGCCGCCAAACTTTTCGATGATCGTCACGAGAATGTTTCGATCCACCCGATCCAGACCGAGCGTATCCACATCCATCAGGTCGAGGGCGGTGTGCGCCACCGTTTCCGTAATCACGCCGTTATATTTGACCTGCGCAAAATCGCGCACCCGCTTCAAAATCCGGTTTGCCAGACGCGGCGTCCCGCGGCTTCTGCGCGCAAGCTCCGTCGCCCCCGCATCCTCGATTTTTACGTTCAGAACCTTTGCCGACTGCTTGATAATCAGCTTCAGCTCATCCTCCGTATAAAATTCCATATGGTGGATCATCCCGAAGCGATCCCGCAGCGGCGCTGTTAAAAGTCCCGCCCTCGTCGTCGCGCCCACCAGCGTAAAATGCGGCAGGTCCAGACGCACAGAACGCGCTGTGCTTCCCTTTCCGATCATGATATCGATTGCAAAATCCTCCATTGCAGGGTAAAGCACTTCCTCCACCTGACGGTTTAAGCGATGAATTTCATCGACAAACAGAAGATCACCCTCCTGCAGATTGTTCAGAATTGCAGCCATTTCTCCGGGCTTTTCGATCGCCGGACCGCTGGTTACCTTCATGTTGACGCCCATTTCGTTGGCGATAATCCCCGCAAGCGTCGTCTTTCCAAGACCGGGAGGTCCGTAAAACAGAACGTGATCCAGCGAATCATGGCGTTGCTTTGCCGCTTCGATATAAATTTTTAAGGTCGACTTCGCTTTTCCCTGACCGATATAATCGTCCAGACACTGCGGACGCAATGTTTTCTCGATCTTTTTATCTTCCTCCGTCAGATTCGTCTCGATGACTCTTGGCATGTTGCCTCCATTCTACCGTTAATCACGCTGCAGCAGGTAAAAAAGCATGGCACTTTTGTGCCTGCCGCAGGTAAAACATCCTGCTTGTCGGTTTCTTTTTAGAACATTTTTTTCAGGGCCGCCTTTAACAGGGCTTCCACATCCAGATCCGGAGTTTCCTGCAGCACCGCCTTTACCGCGCGCAACGCTTCTGACGGGGAATATCCAAGCGCCGTCAGTGCCTCTACCGCTTCTGTCTGTGCCTGGCTTTTGCCCGTCAGCATACTGTCCTGCGGAACCTGATTGACCTCCCGCATCATTGCGGTATCCTCTAACGAAATCTTGTCCTTTAACTCCAAAATAATCCGCTGCGCGGTTTTGGTCCCAACGCCGGGCGCTTTTGCAATCGCCTTTGCATCCTGGGAAATCACTGCCATTCGAAGCTCGTCCGCGCTCATCGCAGAGAGCACCGAAAGACCGCCCTTTGGCCCGATTCCGCTGACCGTAATCAGCTGCCGGTACATATTTAAGTCGTCCCGGCTCAAAAATCCATACAGCCCGATCGCATCCTCCCGGACGCTTGTATAGGTATAGAGTTTAACCACTTCTCCGATCTGGGGAAGTCGTCCCGCCATTCCCGCCGGAATTCGGACATTATAGCCAATACCGTTTACTTCTATTACAATATTTTCTTCTTCGATTTCGGCGAGTATGCCGTTTAAATATGCAATCATGTGTTCTCCCTCTGCCGTATCCTATCTCTGCGGCGGCAGCGCCCGGTTGACCGCCCCTGCGCACACGCCAATAAAAATCCCGGTCACGCAGCCTGCCAGCATAAGCCACGGCAGATACCAGCCTGCCCAACTGCCTCCCAGCACTGCGACCGCCACCAGCAGCTGCCCCAGATTGTGGCACACGCCGCCAAGGACGCTCACGCCGATGACAGAAAACAGCTTCCGGCGTTTTGCAAGCACCATCGCAGCAAACGCACATGCCGCTCCCGCCAGGCTGTATAACATCGTAAACATGCTCCCGAACAAAAATGCTGACAGTGCAATCCGAACCCCATTCAGAAAAAGGGCTTCCTTCCAACCATAGCGGTACAGACACAATACCACCGCCAGATTCGCAAGTCCCAGCTTGATCCCCGGAATGCCCGGAACAAGGATAAACAACGATTCTATATAGGAAAGCATCAGCGCCGCCGCGGTCATGACACCGAGAAAGGCTGCTTTTCTGGAAGGATTGCGTATACTGTTGCTGCTCATGAAGCGTTTCTCCTTTCTGGCAGATCCAGGCTGTCTATGCCACCGTATATTCCATTGACCTGTTTGGTCTATTTTGTTGACCAGCTCAGTCATTTTATTCCACTACCGCATCCAGTTCCTGATCTCCCAGCTGTTCCAGACGGATGACAAGCCGGTGCGGCAGGCAGACGATACTCTGTCCGCTTTTCTGAATCAGTCCGCGGCTGACGCAGATCTGATCCGGGCAGTCCGCTTCCTTCATCCGGACGCCACCCTCTGTAATTTCGATCACGTTATAGCTGCCTCCATCGGAAATCCGATATTCCCCGGGTTCCGACAGCGGCAGACGCATCAGCTCTTTACTGTCCTGCTCCACGATCGCATAAACCGTACCGGAAGTCCTGTTTTTGACCTGAAAGAAAAAGACAGCTGCTGCCGCTGCCAGTATAACAGCGGCGATCAAAAGGAAATCCCTCCTGTGTTCGCCGCTGCTTATTGTATCATTTTCGAACATATGTTTCAAGTTTTATTTCCCCGTCCTGTCAGGCTTCCGGGCAGTATTTTTTGCGCTGCACCTCATACTCTTCAGCTTTTGCGCTCTGTCCAAGCTCTCTGCAGATCGCCGCGCAGTTGCCGCAGAGCAGACCGTAGCCTTCTTTTCTGCCAAAATGCTTTTCCACCTCAAACAGCGCGTGCTCATAATTTTCCAGGGAGCGTTCCAGACTGCCCTGACGGTAGCAGACCTCGCCGAGTCCGGCAAGCGCTGCGCTGTAGTGTGTATCCGTCTTGCCGCCATCCTCTTTAAACGCGGAAATCGCAAGCTCGAGATGCTTTTCCGCCGCTTCCAGCTTGTCCATTTTCAGCTCGATCAGTGCAAGACTCGTCCGGGAAGTCGCCACTTCAACCCTTGTTCCAGGCTGTTTTTCCATAATCTGAATCGCTTTTCCCAAAAACAGCGCCGCATTTTCATTTTCGTTGAGCTTTTCCAATAAAATACTGATGCTGCTATATAGTTCTGCCAGACGATAGTCGTCTTTGGGAAGCTCTTTTTGATAAATTTCAAGAGCACGCCGATAATTTGCAAGTGCTTCCTCGTATTTTCCCGCCGTGCGGTACGCAGTCGCCACATTGAACAGGGTCGTTGCAAAATGGACGGTATGATCCAGCTGCAGCTCCTCCATCAAAAGAAGAACATCCTCCCCGACCGCAAATGCAGCCTCAAACTGTCCGATGCTTCTGTAAAAGCCCAGAAGCTCGTTGCCGACGGAAATATAAATGCCATACTCCTGCTCTTTTTTGGCATCCTCCAGACAGGATAAGAGAAACGGCTCTACCTCTGTCAGCTGATCCTCCTTATAATAATGATCCAGCTTTGTTAAAATCTGGTCAATTGTCATCATTCCCTGCGTCCTCCTTTGTTGCTGTCGCTTTCCAGCCTCCGCCCGCCTGATAGGCGACACAGTACCATTCCACTTCCCCGGTCGTATCCCTGCGCGCGATCGTACCCGATTCATCCAACGTAATTTCATATAATAATTCGATCACATGGCTTCCCTCCTCTTCATAGGCAGCCGTGTAGATCAGACAATTCTCCCCGTCGCCCGTGTTGGCGCTGACCGGCAGAAAAATATTTTCCCCATTCGGATTGTCAAACGAATATTCCCCGACGACGATTTTTGCAGTTCTGGCGTTGTCTGTCGTTTTGCTTTTGGAATCCGTTTTCGACGTTTTATTTTTGGAAGAGCTCTGCTCAGACGTACTTTTCCCGTCTGTTTCTTCCGTAAGAAGCCCGGCTTCCCGTTCCGCGATTTCTTCCTTCGCCTCCTGCGGAATCAAATCTGTCCGCATAAACAAATCGTGCTGAAGCTCTAAAACCTCACTGCTGGTCAAAGAAGAAACGTATACATTCCATTTGTTGCGAAATGCAGAAAGCTCTCCGTTTTCTTTTTTCAGGGTGCTGTTGATATCCCGCATGTTCTCTACTTCTTCCTGAAGTACTGCTGCATTGTCCTCTGCATCCTTTCTGCGGCTTCGCTCTCGCGAAAGCCCCCATGCCTCGAATGCAACGATTCCCAGCAGCACGACGACAGTAATATAGGTAAAAATCTTTGCTAAAACCTCTTCCCGAAATCTCATACAGTCAATACTCCTTTACATTCGTTGTTTTGACCTTTCTCCATATTACAATAATCTTTCCAAAAAGTCATCCCTTTTTCATTGTTCCTTGACTTTCCTATTTGTAAAAATTATAGTATTTACAAGAAATATCCCATAATAAAAAGAAAAAGAGGCTTTCCCATGCTATATTCCATCTGTCAGAAACTGTTTTACAAAATCCGCCAGGAGGCTGTCCTGTCGATTGCCGTTTTGCTCGCCCTGTTCTCTGCCTGCTTCGTTTTGCCGGACGCATCCTATTTCGGTTATATCGATTTTCGCACGCTTACCATCCTGTTTTCCCTAATGACTGTCATGGCCGGGCTGCAGCGTCAGGGCGTTTTTACACGGTTCGCCTGTTCCCTGCTGTCCCGCACAAACAGCATCACCTCCCTGGTATTCGTCCTGGTCGGTTTATGCTTTTTTTGCAGTATGCTGATCACGAACGACGTTGCGCTCCTGACCTTCGTTCCGTTTTCCTTTGCTGTACTGGGACAGCTGCCGGAAGCATCCGGTAAAAAACTCCTGACGCCCGTTGTTTGCCTGCAGACGATTGCCGCCAACCTCGGCAGCATGCTGACTCCCATCGGGAACCCTCAGAATTTATATCTGTATGGCAAAAGCCAACTGTCCTTTTCCGCTTTTTTGCATCTCATGCTCCCTTATACGCTGCTGTCTGCCATCCTGCTTTCTGTCTGCATTTTCTATCTGGGACATCCGCATCGGCAGCAAACAGTCTCTTCCTCAATCCAGAATCCGACTACAAACGCCGCACAAAAAAAGCCGGCGCTGATCCAGCTTTACATCGTTTTGTTTTTCTTCTGCCTCCTTGCCGTTTTGCATGTGCTTCCCTACCCGGCAGTCTTTGTCCTCGTCCTTTTGGGCGCATTGATCGCAGATAAAAAAGTGCTGGCACAGGTCGATTATTCCCTGCTCGCCACGTTTCTCGCATTTTTTATTTTCATCGGAAATCTCGGCAGAATTCCCGCCTTTGCCTCCTGGCTTTCTTCAGCGCTCTCCGGTCGGGAAATCCTCATCAGTGTCCTCGCCTCCCAGGTCATGAGCAATGTTCCGGCGGCGCTTTTGCTGTCCGGCTTTTCCAATAACGTTCCAGCGCTGATCGTCGGCACTAATTTAGGTGGGCTCGGAACCCTGATCGCATCGATGGCAAGCCTGATTTCTTATCGGCAGATCGCCCGGAAGCTTCCCGAACAGAAAGGGAAGTACTTTCTTCTGTTCACCCTTGCAAATGTTGGTTTTCTGGCAATTCTGCTTGTTTTTGCGACAGCTGTCCATCCATAATCGACACACGCTGCTTCTGACCGGTCCATACAGCCAATGATGTTCATCAGCGTCGTTTTGTCGGAGCCGGACGGACCCAAAATCGCAACTGCAAAAAGCCGCCGCAGGCGTTTCAAACCTGCGGCGGAGCATGCATTCTATTCTTTTAATCCTCGTTAATGTAATTGATCAGTCCGCCTGCAGCGATAATCTTCTGCATGAAGGGCGGAAACGCCTGTCCTTTGAACTGCCTGTTCTGCGTCTTGTCGGTGATGATACCGGTATCGAAATCGATTTCGACCTCATCACCCGCCTGAATTGCTTCTGCCGCCTCCGGGCATTCGATGATCGGCAGTCCGATATTGATCGAATTACGGTAAAAAATCCGGGCAAAGGTCTGTGCAATAACACAGCTGACGCCAGCCGCCTTGATAGCAATCGGCGCGTGCTCTCTGGAAGAACCGCAGCCGAAGTTTTTATCCGCAACAATAATATCGCCGGGCTTTACGTTTTTGATGAAATCCTTGTCAATATCCTCCATGCAGTGCTGTGCAAGCTCTGCCGGATCGGAGGAATTTAAGTAACGTGCGGGGATAATGACATCCGTATCCACGTTATCTCCATATTTGAAAACTGTTCCGTTCGCCTTTTTCATGCTGTTTTGTCCCTCCTCAATCGAGCTGCTCAGGACATGCGATCTGTCCCGCCACTGCGCTGGCTGCCGCAACTGCAGGGCTCGCCAGATAAACCTCTGATTTGACGTGCCCCATACGTCCGACAAAGTTCCGGTTCGTCGTCGATAAACAGCGCTCGCCCTCTGCCAGAACGCCCATATAACCGCCAAGGCAGGGGCCGCAGGTCGGTGTGCTGACCACTGCTCCCGCCTCAATAAAGGTCTTTAACAGCCCTTCTTCCATCGCTTCCATGTAAATCTTCTGAGTCGCAGGGATTACGATACAACGGATCCCCTTTGCCACATGTCTGCCCTCCAGCACCTCTGCAGCGATCCGAAGGTCATCCAGTCTGCCGTTTGTACAGGAACCGATCACAACCTGGTCGATGGCAACAGATTCCTGGATTTCATCGATGGTCTTTGTATTTTCCGGAAGATGCGGGAATGCGATCGTCGGACGCAGTGCAGAAAGGTCAATCGTGTATTCCTCATCATAAACAGCATCCGCATCCGCTTCGTAAATGTGGTATGGCTTTGTGGAATGCTCCTTCATGTATGCGATCGCCTTGTCGTCTACCGGGAAAATGCCGTTCTTGCCGCCTGCCTCAATCGCCATGTTGGCAATTGTAAACCGGTCGTCCATGCTTAAATTGGCAACACCCTCACCGGTAAATTCCATGGATTTATACAATGCGCCGTCTACGCCGATCTTGCCGATGATATGTAAAATCACATCCTTGCCGCTGACCCACTTGCCCGGTTTGCCGATCAGGTTAAACCGGATTGCAGACGGAACTTTAAACCATGCCTTGCCGGTCGCCATTCCAGCCGCCATATCTGTGCTGCCGACGCCGGTGGAAAATGCGCCAAGCGCACCGTAGGTACAGGTATGGGAGTCTGCGCCGATTACGACATCACCTGCTACGGTAAGTCCTTTTTCCGGCAACAGGGCATGCTCAATTCCCATCTCGCCGACCTCGAAATAGTTCGTGATCTCATTGCGGCGTGCGAATTCGCGAACGCATTTGCAGTGTTCTGCCGATTTGATATCCTTGTTCGGTACAAAATGATCCGGTACCAGCGCGATCTTGTCCTTATCGAACACACCGTCCACCTTCATTTTTTCCATCTCTTTGATGGCAACCGGGCTTGTAATGTCGTTGCCCAGAACCAGATCCAGCTGCGCTTCAATCAGCTGTCCTGCTTCCACATGGTCGAGTCCGGCATGCGCGGCCAGAATCTTCTGTGTCATTGTCATTCCCATATGATCCGATCTCCTTTTTGGCTGAAAAACAGCCGGATTTGCAGATGTCCGTCGCCCCGGACGTCTTTTTTCTGTATTTAAGTGTATCACAGTACATTCAGAAAGAAAAATACCTTTCTCTTATATTTACTATAATCATCAGTTATGGTATGATTGTGTTATATATAAATTCAGTTATACCAGTAACAGACAGAAACAGACCGCACATGGTAAAAATTACTGCCGATCTGCCGGAAAGGGAAACTTATGGAACAGAATTTTAATCTTTACCACATTTTTTATACCGTCGCCAAATGCCGCAACATTTCCGGCGCGGCGCGCGAGCTCTACATCAGCCAGCCCGCCATTTCCAAGGCGATCTCCAAGCTTGAACAGAGTCTTGGCACGACGCTTTTTTACCGCTCCTCCCGCGGTGTTTCCTTGACGGAACCGGGTGAAATCCTGTTTGTCCAGGTAGAAAACGCTTTCCAGGCGATCACCCAGGGCGAAGAACAGCTGCAGCGCTTCCAAAAGCTCGGCATGGGACATCTTTCCATCGGCGTTTCTGCGACACTGTGCAAATATGTCCTGCTCCCGATCTTACAGCCCTTTATCCGCCAAAACCCGCATATCCAGCTTTCCATCGCCTGCCAATCCTCCCTCGAAACGATGCAGGCACTCGAACAAGGCACGCTCGACATCGGGCTGATCGGCGCAGAGGATGACATGTCTGCGTTTGTTTTTGAACCCCTCACCGACATTCAGGATATTTTTGTCACCACGCACACCTATCTCGACAATTTAAAAGAGCGCATCCGCCCAAACGACCATCTTTCCTCCCGGACGGCGTTTGCAGCGTCTACGCTCCTGTTATTGAATAAAGAAAATATTACCCGCCGGTACATCGACCGCTATCTTTCCCAGGAAAACTTAAGCGCCTCCCGGATTATCGACGTAACCTCCATGGATCTTCTGATCGAATTTGCAAAAATCGACTTAGGAATCGCCTGCGTCATCAAAAATTTCGTCCGCGACGAGCTCGCAGAGGGAAGGCTTGTCCAGATGAAAATGCCGGTTTCCATTCCCGCCCGCAAAATCGGCTTCGCCTATGCAAAATCCGGCGCTATTCCTCCGACTGTGCGCAAGCTCCTTTCTTTTTTGCAAGAACTGGAAGTCCAAAAAGCAATACAAGACCGATCAGACAGATAAACAGGGAGATAAACTGCGACGTGGAAAACTCCCCGACGTTTCCCCGGATCAGGTCGCCCCGGAAGTATTCCAGGACAAATCTGCCGATGCTATAAAAGATCAGATAACAGCTCGCCACCTGTCCGTCTGTTTTGAGCTTCTTCGACAGTGCAAGCAGCACGAAGCAGTTTGCAAAATCCAGCACACTGGAAATAATCTGCGTCGGCAAAAGTGCGACGTCATTTGGTGCATAGGCGGAATTGTGGAACACGATCCCTATCGGGTTTGCGGGATCCAGCTCTATTCCGTAGCAGCAGCCGGTAAGCAGACAGCCAATCCGCCCGAAGCCCTGTGCCATCGCAACCGCAGGCATCGCGATATCAAAAATTTTCCAAAAGTTCCATTTCGTACATTTGCAGTAAATCCACGCAGTCAGGATACCCCCGATAATGCCGCCGTATACGACAAAGCCGTCCTTAATGCTGCTGCCAAGAAGCGCCGGATTTGCAAGAATGTCCGGCAGTCTCGTCAGAAGATACAGAATCTTCGAGCCCAAAAAACCGCCCAGCACCGACCAGACCGTCAGTGGGAACACTTTTTCCCAGTCCATCTGTTTCTTTTTTGCACGGTATTCCACCATATAATAAGCAGACAAAACTCCGATCGCAATCATCAGTCCATAGCCGTGTACGGTAAACGGTCCAATAGAAAACAGGTCATTTTTCATACGCTGTAAAACTCCTTTGTATTTTCATTTCCGTCAGTGGGGAAAGCTGTCCGCCGACGCATATCGCCATTATACCCCGAAGAGACGGTTTCATGCAACCGCTTTTCCAAAAAGGCACCACGTTCACTGCTTTCTTCCGATGTAGAGGAAGTGCTCGCTCATACCGAGCAGCTTTCTGTCCTGGCTCAATCTCCATGCGAGGTTCAGCCATTTTTCCTGCTGCTGAGACGCAAGCTTATGCAGCAGCTCTTCTTTCCCGCAAAGGATATTTTCCACACCCGCAAAGGCCAGTTGGCAAAGCCCTGCTTTTTCCATCATATCTTCCGCCTCTTTTTCCCCACAGAAATAAGAGTTTGTGAAATTTTTACCAGGTTGTGCAGTTCCGTCCTCCAGACCGGCGAGGAGTCTGTCCATATCTCCGAAATCGTACAGTCCGCTGGCATAATCCTGAATTGGCGCATACGTCGAAATAAAGGATGCGAACAAAAGCCCGCCCGGCTTTAACACCCGCAGTGCCTCCTGCAGGGCTTTTTCCCGATCCTGTTCCCGCATCAGATGATACAGAGGTCCCATCAAAAGCACAACGTCATACTGTTCCGCCTTGTAAAGATATTCCGAAAGCCGGAGCGCGTCTCCATGGATACAACTGTCCAACAGCACATCCGCTTCCTGCGCCTTTTCGATCGCCTGTCGGATATTTTTGCCGGACAAGTCAAATAACGTCACGTCATGTCCCTTCTGCGCCAGAAAAATGGAATATCTGCCTGGGCCGCCGCCAATATCCAGAATCTTCTGCGGCGTATCATTTGGAATATATTCCTCCATATAGCGCTTCGTCACCTCGAACTCTGGCATATGCCATTCCAGACGATCCCATTCTTCGTATTCGTCATCATAGAAGCGCTCGACCTCATTGCGGGCGGCGCTGTTTTTTTCCTCTTCTTTTTCACTTTTCCAGATATATTCGCGGCACTCGAACCGATGCGAGCCGCTCCATTTCTGATCCCAGCACTCTCTTACAAAGGAAAATCCGTTCTTCTCCAGCACCCGCCCGGATGCAGTGTTGTCCTTTGCATGGCGCGCCATTACGCGATGAATGTGCAGCGTATTTTCCGCAAATGATAGAATCGCTGCTGCCGCCTCAGTCCCATAGCCCTGGTTCCAGCAATCCCGGCGCAGGTTGCAGCCAAGCTCCCAGATGCCCTGCTGCTGATTAAACGTCAGCCCGCCGCTGCCGATCAGCTCATCGTTGTCCTTTTTATGAAATCCAAAATCATACAGCAGATCGGAATCCAGCTGTTTTTCTTCCTCCCGCAGCCATTGCTTCGTATCCTCCAGGCTTTCATGCGTTTCGTAGCGCATGTACCAGCTGACCTTCGGATCTCCCGTCCACAAAAATGCGCCCGGCGCATCCTCTTCCTTTAACGGTTTCAGCCAAAGCCGACTGGTTTCCAGTATCGGTGTTTTCATGCTTTTTCCCATCCTTTTCTCAGATTTGTTCCATGCCGGCAAAAGGGAAATCCTGCGCATTGGCAGATGAAATGCACTTTTATGCAACACAGTATTTCCTACAGAGCAAAAAAGCCGAAGGCTCTTTGCCTCCGGCTCCGGTATTTTGGATTCTTCTTTCTCTCCGAAAAGAATTTCAAACGCCCGATGCACACAGAAACAAAAGACCCTTCCCTGTATCTGTGCACTGCGCTCTCTCGCATATCAGATACAGTTAATGCGTCCCATCATCATCTGCGGCATCGCCATGACAATTGTATAAACGTTTCTCAACATGCTCTGCTTTTCCTTTCGCGGTTCGTGGAATTAAAAACTGTGTTTACTATAGCACTTTCCGGAAAGAAGCACAACCCCGTTTCCCCGATATTTTTCTGCCGCAGCTGCCCCGGAGCTGTCCATGCGATCCGTTTACTCCTCGGGCTCTCCGTCCATGCAGGCGTCAAATTTTTCCAGGAAGGTATGATAATCCCCGTCCGTTTTGTAGCCGGGCATCGTGTCGATGTTGACATTGTGGATGCTGTTGAAAATGCTCTTTTCGATATTCGGATTATCGCGTTTTAATCTTCGAATCAGTGTCTTGATTTCCTGTCTCTTGGAACCGCCGCCTCCGTTATCGCAGATCGCGCAGTTTTCCGTAAACCGGCACGCACACTGGATAAACTGCAGGTTGTTGTAACGTTTCCAGTCCAGAATCGCGTCCTCGTGAATGCAATACATCGGACGGATCAGCTCCATGCCATCGAAGTTTTTGCTGTGCAGCTTCGGAAGCATCGCCTGCAGCTGTCCGCCGTAAAACATCGACATCACGGGTGTCTCGATGACGTCACTGAAATGATGTCCCAGGGCAATTTTGTTGCAGCCAAGCTCCTGTGCCTTGCTGTATAAATAGCCCCGACGCATGCGTGCACATAGATAGCACGGATTTTTTTCGCTCGTATTGGCAACCGCAAAGACATCCGTCTCAAAAACCGTGATTGGGATGTGTAAAAGCTCTGCGTTGCTCTCGATTTTCTGTCGGTTGATCTCGTTGTAGCCAGGATCCATGACAAGAAAAACCAGCTCAAATTTCACCTTGCTGTGACGCTGCAGCTCCTGCATCAGCTTTGCCATCAGCATCGAATCCTTTCCGCCCGAAATACAGACGGCGATCTTATCTCCCTCGTTTACCAGCTCATACCGCTGTACCGCCTCGATAAAGGGTCGCCAGATCTCCTTGCGGAATTTTTTGATAATGCTTCTTTCTATATTCTGGTAAGGCTCCAGTTCTCTTGCCATAGTTTTACTCTCTTTCTTTACAACACTCCAAAAACACCTGCAAAAAGGTATCCAGCTCTTTTTTCGTCGTCAGATGGCTTAAGCTGATCCGGAAAGAATTCATCGCCCGATTTCTATCCCGACAGACCGCATAAACCGCCTTTGACGGCGTGCCTTCTACCGCGCAGGCAGACTTGACTGACACGCAGATGCCCTTTTCATTCAATGCCTGCTGCATGCGCGTCCCGCGGATTTCCTTTACACTCACGTTCAAAATATGCGGCACTGCGTCCTCCGGGCTGTTGATTGACACACCCGGAATTTTGGACAGTTCTTCCCTTAAAAACCGGTTATATCCGGACACCGTTTCATATCGTTCCTTCTGATGACTGATTGCATCTGACAGCGCACATTTAGCTGCCGCCGCAAGGCTGAGCGCAGGCGTCCCGCTGCGATAAATCGTCGTGCTGTGCCCGCCGTGGATCAACGGTTCCAAAATCAGGTCCTTTTTCTTATATAAAATGCCGCTTCCGTTTAAACCGTAAAATTTATGCGGTGTAAAACTCAACGTATCGATCCCATCCAGACAGACCGGAATTTTCCCCATCGCCTGCGTCGCATCCACATGCAGACGGCAGCCCGGGAAGTCTCTTAATATCTCTGCAATCTCTGAAACCGGCTGAATTGTCCCCAGCTCACTGTCCACCAGACAGACAGATACTAAAATCGTGTCCCGGCGCAGAAGCTCCCGCAGATGCTCTAAATCAATTTTTCCGTTTCGGTCAATGTCGACCAGATCCACCTCAAAGCCCTGCTCCTGCAGCGCAGTCAGACACCCGCCCACCGAAGAATGCTCCAGCGCAGTGGAAATAATATGCATGCCTCTCGAACGCGCCAGCGCAGCGATTCCTTTTAACGCCGTATTGTTGGATTCGCTTGCACAGGAAGTATATATTATCTCCTCCGGCGCAGCCCCCATCAGCCCGGCAATCGATACCGTAATCTCATCCATCCGCTCCTTGGCGGCTTTTCCGGCATCGTGCGTGGAATTCGGGTTTCCAAAAAACTCCCGCTCCGTCTCACAAAAACACCGAAGCACATCCTCCGAAACCGGCGTATTTGCCGAATAATCCAGATAGATCATTATGCCTGTTCTCCCCGCACGCCTGTCAGGTCTCTTACAATCTCGCCTGCCACGATCAGCCCAGCAACCGCAGGCACGAACGCATTGCTTCCGGGGACCTGTCTCCTCTGAGTACATTTCCGCGCTGTTCCAGGCGGGCAAATGCAGTTTGTCTTACAGCTGATCGCCATTTCGTCCACCGGCGTCATAGCTGGCTCTTTGGAATATACAACCTTTAAATGGCGCACTCTTCTTTTTTTGAGCTCCCTCCGCATGACGCGCGCCAGCGGACAGCCGGACGTCTTATAAATATCCGCCACCTCAAACGCGGACGCATCCATCTTGTTGCCCGCTCCCATGCAGCTGATGATCGGCGTATTGCTCTTTTGTGCCTGCATCACCAGCTCGATTTTACCGGTCACGGTATCGATTGCGTCCACAACATAGTCATACTGGGAAAAATCGAACTGATCCGCCGTATCCGGCATGTAAAACATTTTGTAGGTATGGACCACGGCATCCGGGTTGATCTCCAAAATCCGCTCTTTTGCCACGTCTACTTTATATTTTCCGACGGTTTTGCGAGTTGCAATGATCTGTCTGTTCAAATTCGTCAAACAAACTTTATCGTCATCGATCAGGTCAAGGGTTCCAACGCCGCTTCTGGCAAGCGCTTCTACCGTATACCCGCCGACGCCGCCAATGCCAAACACAGCAACTCTTGCATTTTTCAGACGTTCCATTCCGTCTTTCCCCAACAATAATTCCGTTCTTGAAAACTGATTTAACATGTATTTCTCCCGTTCTTGAAAACTCCTGACAGCATTTTTAAATGTACCCCACTATTCCTACCTTGTCAATAGGAAAGTACGCGCCTCAGAGTTCGGAAAACCAGATCACCTTCGCTGGATTCGACGGATGCGCCCCGATATGCTTTTCCATCCATACCATGTTATACCAGCGGTCGAACTTATACCCGCACTGGTAAAACTCCCCAACCATCCGGTAGCCAAGGTGTGTATGGAAGCGTACGCTGTCTTTGTTCAGATGCTCGTCCTCTGTTTCCGGATAGGCGATGCAGGCGTTTAAATTCAGGATATGCTGCCGGGAAAGCTGTTCTTCCAACGCTTTATACAGAGCTTTCCCGATTCCTTCTCCTTTCTGAAGCTCTGAGACGTAAATGGAGGTCTCCACCGCCCAGTCATAGGCCGGACGGGCATGAAAGGCCCCCGCATAAGCATAACCGACAATTTCCCCGTTTTTTTCTGCGACCAGATAGGGATATTTTTTCAGCGTTTCCTGGATTCTGCAGCGAAATTCTTCTATAGAGGGAATCTCATATTCGAATGTGATTGCTGTTTCTTCTACATAGGGCGCATAAATTGCCAGAAGTGCTTCGGCATCTTCCTTAGTCGCTACCCTGATCTGTAATTTGTTTTTTTCCATATGGTTCCCCTTTATTTGTCCTCATAGGAAAAAGTAATCTGCTGCCGGTTTGCATCCACCACAGCGTCCACCCCGAACGGAATAATACATCTTGGCGTCGCATGTCCGATATTGACGTTTGCCACAATGGGAAGCGTCGGATCAGCCACTTCTTCTACGAGTATTTTTTTATATTCTTCAAAATACAGTTCATCCATCGGCTTGCCGCAAATGATTCCGGAAATCACTTCGAAAATCCCGGTCTTTTTCAACGTCTGAACCATTTTTCGGTACAACTGCGGCACTGGCTGCTCTTCGCAGGTTTCCAGAAGCAAAATTTTTCCTGCCCAGTCCTCCTTTGGCGGAAACAGCTCATACTTTTCACACATCGAAACTGAGTCTGCGTAGCGGCTGTTATCGAAAATATCATACAGCACTTCCAGACAGCCGCCGAGAATTTTTCCCTGAAAAACAGGACTTCCCTGCAGCAGCAAAAAGCCTTCGTTTGGATGTGCGGTTCTCGGCGTGCCGATTGCAGCAGGCGACCAGTCCGTCCGTTCCTCATACCAGACGTCGCTCGGCTCGATTTTTGCAATTTTCCCGGTCCGAATCAGCTCTTCAAAATAGGTTGCCGTATATGGAAGCATTTCATGATCCATCTCACAGATATCCGCCAGAAACGACTGCCCGTAAAAGGTATTCAGCCCCAGCTTATGCAGCATCAGGTGATTGACCGTCGTATCGGAAAACCCCAGAAAGATTTTTTTGTTCAGCGCTTTTTGTAATTCCTTGTGTTCAAACAGATACGGCAGCAGCCGATAGGTATCGTCCCCACCGATCGCGCACAGGATCATATCGATGGAATCGTCCGAAAATGCCTGTAAAAGATCCTTTGCCCGATCTTCGGGATGATTTTTGACGTATTCGATGCCTTTTTGTGCATGCGGCATCATAATGACGTTTAAGCCGTATTCCTTTAGTCTCCGGATTCCGATTTCCACTTCATGTGCCGCAAAGGCTTCTCCGATCGTACCGGAGGACAGGCTTACGATTGCGATGTTTTTTACCATTCTTTCCTCTCATTTCTGCGCACGCTTTTTACGCATGTCGAGTTTGTATCAAGTGCACGCAGATACAAATCTCGTGATTGAAAATTTTATTCATGACAATAGAATGCTCGCAGAGCGTGTATTCTGTTGTTTTTCAATCTTTCGTCCTCAAAGCTTTCAAATGCAGGTTACGACATCTTCAAGGTTCCGTTTCGGAACGATATAATTTCCGTCTACATCCAGATGGTAGCGGATATCGCCATCCTTTTCGACATTCTCAATCCTGCTGATATGGGATGGATAACCAAATGCCACCACCGTATGCAGCTTCTGATCCTCCGTCAATCCAAACAGCTCCGAAAGCTTTTGCCGGTTGCACGCGCCTATGATACAGCTTCCGACCCCATGATTCCACGCTGCCAGCGTCATATTCGAAATCGCCAGCCCGGCGTCCGTATCGCAGTTCGGGTTGATTTTCAAATTCTGCACCACGCCGATAAACAGCACCGGCTCTTCTCCAGCCTTCGGCTGTCCCTGTTTCTTCGGAAGATATGCCGCCCACTTCGTCTCTGCAAAAACCTCCTGCACCTTTTGGGGCGTTTTCACAACGACATAGCTCAACGGCTGTTTATTCGCCGCGCTGGACGCGTACCGCGCCGCCGTCAGGATCTCTGCCAGAATTTCCTCCGAAATGGGCTTTTGGCAAAATCTCCGGTAAGTTCGTCTTTCTTTTAACAAATTCATCAGATCATTCATATGGATTTCCTCTGTCTTAGGATAAAACTCGTTTCATCACAATGTACTCTTTTTCCTGTATTACCACAAATTTATTTTTGCTCCAAAACGCGAAGCTTTGCGGATTCCCATAGTCTACGCCCAGGCGGATTTCCCGATAGCCTGCGTTTTTCATTGCTTCCACTGCTTCCTGAATGATCTGTGTCCCGATTCCCTGGTTCTGATATGCCGTATCCATCATAAAAAATCCGATCCATACGATCTCTTCCGTCGGATATCCCAAAATCAGATCCATCACAGCAACCAGCGTATCCCCGTCAAACAATCCGATATACGCTTTATCCTCTTTGCTCTTTCCAGGCGGCAGCGCATTTCTATCATCCAGGATACTTTCTCTGGTTACAAATGGTTGATGAAATTCATAAAACAGTTTGTTTTTAGAACAAAGATCATAAATGATGTCCACATCTTCTGTTTCCAATGCTCTCACAAAAAAACGTTTCGATAACGCTTCCAGATCCATTTTGTTTTCTCCTTTCCCGTTTTCATCCTATTCCTCGCATCTTTCCATGCGAAGCCTGCCTGTTGAAAGACACAAGAGAACTTTTAATACCTATCATACAATACTGTGCAGCAAAAAACAATTTTCCCTTTTCTCTTTCTTCGCATTCTGTTACAATTCAGTTATATCGTTATCGTTCACACTTATCTCTTTCGATCGCATATTTTGTGTTTACAAGAAAATTTGCTTTAAAGAGAGCATGTATAAGCCTCAGCTACCATCTGCTGTAAGGAGGGTCCCCATGAAAACTGTTGTTCTTTTATATCCAACAAGCTGTATTTATGAAATTGTCATTTTAAATTATTTCCTGCACTTTGCCGGCAAGGAAGTTTTGTTTGTATCTCCGGATGGAACTCCCATTACAGCGATGGAGGGTTATTCAATCAATGTTTCCGGTAAACTGACCGATATTGCTCCGGATGAAATAGAACTTGCGATCGTTCCAGGCGGAAATATCAAGGCAATTGACAATCCGATTGTATGGAACTGCTTAAAGGACATCAAATCAAGGGGCGGTATTCTCGCCGCCATCTGTGCCGGAGTTGATGTACTTGATCATGCCGGAATTCTGGACGGGGTTGTGTCTACACATTCTTCTGATCTCGACGTTGCGGTTACCGATCAGGTCATCACCTCCCGGGCGAATGGATATGTCGATTTTGCAATCGAAGTTGCAAAAAAGATGAATTTATTTCAGGATGAGGCAGATCTGCAGGAAACGATCGCATTCTGGAAAGACTACCGGAGGATGCAGTAACTCCGGCAGTCTTTTTCTGCGTTACCAGTATTTTTCTACATATTCTGCGACCTCTTTTTCTGGCATAGAAAACTCTTTTCCGATCGTCTCAATGATTGCCTCCTTGTTGATCTGAAACTTTTTACAGGTTTTGACAGTTGCCCGAATTCCCTCTGTTCGCCCCTGCAGAACACCTTCCATTCTCAGTTCTTCCAGTGCTTTACACATAATCATTTGTCCTCCTTCTTTTTCTTCTGCTTCCAACGCCCGATCAATTAGACTTTGGGAGTTAGTAATCGTCCCAATGACAAGTCCAAGCTCTGATGGAATTTCTTTGTTCTCATAAATTGCATTTAAATTTTCATAATCCTTCTCGTAAATAAAACGGCTTGCCTCAAACACCGTATTTACATCAGGATTACGAAATTGCATCGGTTTACTCGTTCTTACTTGGAGCAGGTTCATGCTGTAATCCGATACCAGTGACTGTAATTTTTCCGGAATTTTCAACATGTCTTTTAAGCATCCCGGACCATCCCATTTTTCTTCTCCATAATAAACGCACAGGCTGATTACCGGATGCAGCCGGTCTGTTTTCTTAAAATTCGAAAGAAATTCATCGGATGAAACAAAATCTTTCTCCTGTCTGTTCTTAGCCGCAATTTCATGGTACTCTTTTAAATACGAAAAACAGTCACCAATCATATGCCGAAGCGGCATCGCATAATGAATCCTCTCCTGATTTTCCAACCCCCAGAGTACAAAATCCACTCCGTAAGCCGTTTTCTTTACGACGTCCCAGACTTTTTGTACTGTCTCCGCATGCCCATTAAATTTCAATACAGACGAAACATCCGTATCAGCTTCCTTAAGATCTTCAGGTTTCAGCACCTGTTCTCCCTGAAACACCGCTGCATTGAATAAATCCGCAAAATGCGCGTTGTTTTTCCAGAAGTTTTTTAATACGACATCCGGCTTTATCTTGTTTTTTCTCGCTACGTTTCACACCTCCTGTTTTGCAGGAGATACGATTTCCCGGTTGCAGGTTCCCCACGTCATCTGTAAAATCCCCCGCTTTTTCAATAAATGAAACTGATAGAAATTGGTTCAAAAACATAGACTTCCGGAATAGAATAAGATTTCATAAAGATGCGCTAAAAGCGCTAATCTGCTGGTAGAAAATATGCTTTAAAACTATGATAACACAGTTGTGGGGATTGTCAAAGAGAACTTTAAGCAAAAAAGGGGAACCTTGCGGTTCCCCAATATTTGGAACCTTCTAAATTCCTTGCAGAATTTAGAAGTAGCGCAAAAAAGGGAACCTTGCGGTTCCCTTTTTTGCTTAGTTGTTGATCAGTTTGTCTTCGCCGTTCCAGCTGTAGAGTTTGCGGATTTCTTCGCCAACCTTTTCAGAAGGATGCTCAGCGGCGAGCTTTCTCATCGCTTTGAAGTGTACCTGACGGCCTGCGGGGCTCATGTCAAGCAGGAACTCTTTTGCAAAAGTACCATCCTGGATATCGGACAGGATCTTCTTCATTGCTTTCTTGGTATCTTCGGTAATGATCTTAGGGCCGGTGATGTAATCGCCATATTCAGCAGTGTTGGAAATAGAATATCTCATGCCTGCAAAACCGGACTGATAGATCAGGTCAACAATCAGCTTCATCTCATGGATGCACTCGAAGTATGCGTTTCTCGGATCATAGCCAGCTTCTACCAGAGTTTCGAAACCAGCCTGCATCAGTGCACATACACCGCCGCACAGAACTGCCTGCTCGCCGAACAGGTCTGTCTCTGTCTCGGTACGGAAGGTAGTCTCCAGAACGCCTGCTCTTGCGCCGCCGATTGCCAGTGCATATGCCAGAGCCAGATCCAATGCCTTGCCGGTAGCATCCTGCTCAACAGCAACCAGACACGGAACGCCCTTGCCTGCCTGATATTCGGAACGAACGGTATGACCAGGTCCCTTGGGAGCGATCATGGTTACGTCTACATCCTTCGGAGGCTTGATGCATCCAAAGTGGATATTGAAACCGTGTGCGAACATCAGCATGTTGCCGGGCTCCAGGTTGGGCTCGATGTCTTTCTTGTACATGTCTGCCTGCAGCTCATCGTTGATCAGGATCATGATGATATCTGCTCTCTTTGCAGCTTCTGCAGCAGTGTATACGGTAAAGCCCTGTGCCTCAGCCTTTGCCCAGGACTTGGAACCTTCATACAGGCCGATAATGACATCACATCCGGACTCCTTTGCATTTAATGCATGAGCATGTCCCTGGCTGCCATAACCGATCACTGCAATTGTTTTACCTTCCAATAAAGAAAGGTTGCAGTCTTCCTGATAATAAATCTTTGCCATCTTGGTATCCTCCATATTTTGGTATCTGCTTCTATCTCTGAAAAGGAGGTCATCCTCCTATCAGTAACATTGTACATTAAAGACTTTTGTTGTCCTCTTCATCGATGTAAACCACACGATCCACACCTCTTGTAAGTCCCGCAATACCGGTTCTTGCAAGCTCCAGGATCTCATAGCCGGACAATAGATTCAGAAACGCCTCCAGCTTACTCTGGGAGCCGGTTACTTCAATGACCAGGCTCTCTGCTCCGACGTCCACGATCTTGGCACGGAACACGTTTGCAACAGCAATAATGCCTTCCCGTTCCTTGGCATTGGCCCTTACCTTGATCAGCGCCAGTTCGCGGAATACGCTGGAATCCGGCTCCAGCTCACGGATATCCCGGACATCCACAAGCTTACCGACCTGCTTTTCAATCTGATCGAGGATTTCATCATCTCCGCTGGCTACAATGGTAATCCGGGTAAAACGCGGATCAGCCGTTACGCCTGCAGTAATGCTTTCAATATTGTAACCCCGTCTGGAAAACAGCCCGGAAATCCGACTTAATACGCCGGAGGTATTGTCAACAATTAGCTGAAATGCCTTCTTATGCATCGCTTCGTTTCCTCCCTGTACAGCACCCGGCTCTTCTGCCGGGCTGCCTGATCACCCTATGCGTCTTATTCTAGCAATGTTCGCATAGCATGTCAACGTATGAGTTTCCGGCATGTCATTCATAACCGGAAGTTATGGCTTTTTATTTTACGTAAAACCTGTGTTATAACGCAGGATCGCCTGATATTGAAATCCCGCCAAACCGTCTGCAGAATGTAATATCCTCACTGCACCAGCAACAGATTCTACCTTCGTAACTGTTCAGTACACTCATTCAGTTTTCCTGATCGTGGCATTTCTGCAGCGCCACAGTTCCGGTGCGGGCAACTTCCACGATGCTGATGGAATTGAGCATCTTTAAGAATAACTGCACGCGGTCCGGCACGTCGCAGATTTGGATCATCATCTGATATTTGCTCATATCTACGATCTGCGCCTTTAAAATGTTGCAGATTTCCATAATGTCCCTGCGATTGTTCCGGTTATATTTTACCTTCACCAGCATCAGTTCCCTGCTGATGCTGGCGGGCTCGTCGAAGGTCTTTACTTTAATGATATCCAGTTTTTTATTTAACTGTTTTTCAATTTGTTCTAACGTGTGGTTATCGCCGCTGGATACGATTGTCATACAGGAAACACTGGGATCGTCCGTCTCTCCAACCACCAGACTGTCAATGTTAAACGCTCTTCTGGAAAACAGCCCCGCAACCTTGCAGAGAACACCGGAGCGGTTTTCCACCAGTACAGAATATATCTTCTTCATCGGTTTGTTCCTCCCTCCGTTATTTTACCGTATCCATCGGATTGATGACGCATTCCATCAAAACAGCATCCTCATCCTTCAAAAAGGCGTCGATTGCCTCGTCCATCTTGTCCGGAGCCTCCAGACGGATAAAGTCCATACCGTAGGCCTGGGCCAGCTTTTCCAGATCAGGACCGCCGCCAAGCTCTACGACAGAGTAACGTCCCTTGTAAGTATTCTGCTGGTACTCCCTTACCATGCCAAGATACTGATTTGCAATTACCACAATTTTCACCGGAACCTGATACTGACGCATCGTCGCAAATTCCATCATGGACATCTGGAACGAACCGTCACCGCAGACTGCAACGACCTGTCTGCCCGGTGCGCCCAGCTTTGCGCCCATCGCCGCAGGAATGGAATAGCCCATGGTTCCCATGCCGCCGGAGGTCAAAAAGCTGCCTTCACGGATCTTACAGTTTCTGCATGACCAGATCTGATTCTGTCCCACGTCTGCCACATAAACCGCATCCTGTTCCATTTTATCGGAAAGCCTGCGCACGAACTCCGCCGGATCGACAAAGGCAGGATCGGGCTTTCTCGTATCTGCCATCGTCTTTTCATATTCCTGCAGGCAGACTACCCATTCGCTGTAATCCCCGCCCAACTCCTGTTCGAGCATATCGGTGAAAATGTGCTTTGCATCGCCCACCAGCGGGATCGTCGGACCTGCGTTTTTGCCGATTTCCGCAGGATCGACATCCATATGGACGAGCACCTTGTTTTTCGTGATGATTTCCGGCTGGTTGACCGCACGATCCGCCACTCTCGCGCCGACCATAATGATCATGTCAGCCTCGTTCATCGCGCGATTTGCGCACGGTGCGCCGTTATTGCCAACCATACCGAAATACAGCGGGTCTTCTGTCTGCATCGCGCCGATGCCCATCATAGTTGTTACAACCGGAATTTTGTGACGGTGGGAAAATTCCCGTAAAAGCTTCTGCGCATCGCCAAGCAGCACGCCGCCGCCTGCGCAGATAACCGGACGCTTTGCCTTTTCCAGCTCGGCGATTACCTTTTTAATCTGCACAATATGTCCTTTTACAGTCGGTTTATAGGTGCGCATGCTCACACTATCCGGATATTTGAATTTACGTACCGGTGCATTCTGCACATCGATCGGAACATCGATCAGGACAGGACCTTTTCTGCCGGTATTTGCAATATAAAATGCTTCTTTAAAAATCTGCGGAATGTCCTCTGCATTTTTGACCAGATAGCTGTATTTGACAAAGGATTCCGCCGCTCCAGTGATATCCGCCTCCTGGAACACGTCGCTGCCGATCAGCTCGCTGTTGACCTGTCCGGTAATGCACACAAGCGGAATGCTGTCTGCAAAAGCCGTTGCGATACCAGTAATCAGGTTTGTCGCACCGGGACCGCTCGTTACCGCGCATACGCCCACCTTGCCGGTCACACGAGCCAGACCGCTGGCTGCATGCGCCGCATTTTGCTCCGTTCGGATCAGGACAGATTTGATATCCGTATCCAACAGGCTGTCATAAAACGGACAGATCGCAACCCCCGGATATCCAAATACCATTTCTACGCCTTCATTTTCAAGGCATTTTACCATTGCCTGTGCACCATTCATGCTGCATCTCCTCCTTGCTGCCACCCTGTCAGCGTTTTGTGCGATTCATCGCACCTCTGTATTTTCAGCTTAATTTTATCGTCTAAAACTATCGTTTTACCGTTTAAACTTCCCGAAAAACTCCGCTAACGGCTCCACAACTGCTCCCAGATCACGGATCGCGCTGTTTAAGCTTTCGATGTCCATCCGGTTTAACTTCTCCGTTGCCTGGCTTAACGCCTCGCTGCTCTGCCAAACCAGACCGTTTTCATCAAACAGCGTCTGAATATCCGTCAGCGTCTCCTGCGCCGTCTGTAGCGTGTCTGTCGCTTCCACCAGCGTCTCCTGTCCCTGACTGATAATCTGCAGCATCGGCGGGACGACAAGCAGAAAAACTGCGATGACCGCCGCTGCCAGAACACAGCCTGCCGCCGCCAAAATTCTCGTCACGAAAAGCTGCTTTTTTAACGAAGCCGTCTGCTGTCTGTTCTGCTCTGTCAGCTCTTCCAGCAAACCGATCACATCCCTGGATCTTTCTTCCATCTGATCTTCCCCCTATTGGAAATTTTTCAAAGCAGCGCTGATCTCACTCCTGCATTCCGACCAGGCGCTTTGCCAGCCGGACGGCGTCCGCCGCATCCCGAGAATAGCCATCTGCATGGATTTCATCTGCATAATCCTGCGTAATTACTGCACCGCCGATCATGATTTTTGCCGTTACACCCTTTTCTTTCGCATATTCAACGACATTTCTCATTTCCTGCATCGTCGTCGTCATCAGGGCAGAAAGTGCGATAATCTGTGCGTTGTGCTCGATTGTAGCTTCTATGATTTTCTCTTTCGGAACGTCCTTTCCGAGGTCGATGACCTGAAAGCCGTAGTTTTTCAGCATCAGCGCGACGAGGTTCTTGCCGATATCGTGGATATCCCCCGCAACCGTCGCAATGACGACTACCGGCATTTTTTCCGAAGTCTGATCCTGTAAAAGCAGCGGCTCCAAAATACCGATGCACAGCTTCATCGTCTCCGCACTCGCAATCAGCTGCGGCAGGAAATATTTTCCCTTATCGAACAGCTCACCGACCTCGTTGATTGCCGGAAGCAGCTGTCCGTGCAAAAGCTCCTGTGGGGAATTGCCAGCCTCCAGCGCTTTTTCCGTCAAATCCTCTGCGGTTTTGCGTTTTCCTTTTAACACCGCCTCACGCACCCGCTCTGCCGCCTGCTGCTGTGGTGTTTTTGTACCCGCTGCTTTCTGCCGGGCCGCGCCGTCTTGGACTTCCGTATTTCCCGGCTGGTCTGCCGTCACAGTGCTGCCTTCAGATGCCTGCAGGCTTTGCCGAAGCAGCGCTTCCTTTTTGGCATCCGCCTCTTCCCGACGTTCCTTTGCCTGACCGGAAAATTCGATATAACGGATATCACTGTCTTCTTTATTTAACAAAAGATCCGACGCAAATGCAGCGCCGACCAAAATATCCTGGCTCGGATTTGCAATCGCCATCGTCAGTCCGGACGCGATCGCCATCGTCAGAAACGCACTGTTAACGCAGCTTCTTTCCGGCAGGCCAAACGAAATATTCGAAAGTCCGCAAGTCGTTGCCAGACCGTTTCTATGGCAATACCGGATCGTTTCCAACGTTTCCAACGCCGCCTGTTTGTTCGCGCCGACCGTCGCCACCAGACCGTCCACAATAATATCCGTCTTTTTCATGCCCAATTCCAGCGCGCGCGCCACAATTTTTTCGATGATGGAAATCTTCTCATTCAAATTTTTGGGCAGTCCCTCGTCCGATAGCGGCAAAAGGACAAACATCGCGCCGTATTTTTTTGCCAGCGGCAGCAGCTTTTCGAATTTTTCGGATTCCAACGAAATCGAATTGATCAGTGCGCGTCCCGGATAACGCCGAAGCGCTTCCTCCTGCACGTCCACATGGCTGGAATCGATGGACAGCGGCAGCTTCGTCACACCCGCTACCTCTTCCAGCGCCTGCAGCAGCATCGTCTTTTCGTCAATTCCGCTCATGCCCATGTTGACATCCAGAATCGACGCGCCGCGCTCTTCCTGCTCCTGTGCAAACTGCGTCACAAGTTCAAAGCTGCCCTCGCGCAGCTCCTGCTGCAGCTTCTTTTTACCGGTAGGATTGATTCGTTCGCCAACGATCAGAAAGGGTCCGTCCAGGTCAAAGGTCAGAGACGCGCGTTCCGAAGTCAGCGCTCTCTGCGTCGGGTTTCCATGCACCGGAACCGGTCTTCCTGCCAGCCGGTGGGTCATTTTGCGGATATGCTCCGGCGTCGTGCCGCAGCAGCCGCCCAAAATCTGCGCCCCTGCGTCCAGCAAAAGCTCCATATCTGCGCCGAATTCCTCCGGTCCCATATCGTAAACGGTTTGCCCCTTTTCATCCAAAGACGGAAGTCCTGCATTTGGCTTTGCGATGATGGGGATATCCGTCACCTTCGCCATCCTGCGGATGACCTCTGCCATCTGATCCGGTCCGGTTGAACAGTTTGCACCGACCGCGTCTGCGCCCAGGCTCGACAAAACGATCGCCGCCGTCGCCGCATCCGTCCCGAACAGGCTTCTTCCGTCCGATTCAAACGTCATCGTCACCATGACCGGAATGTCCGGACACGTCTCTTTTGCCGCAATGAGCGCCGCCCTCGATTCCTGCAGGCTCATCATCGTTTCCACCACGAGCAGGTCTGCTCCTGCTTCTGTAATATACCGGATCTGTTCTTTATAAACGTCGATCAGTTCTTCAAAATCCAGCGGGCCCATCGGCTTTAGCTGCTGCCCTGTCATCGTCAGATCGCCTGCTACCAGCGCCTTCCCATCTGCAGCCCTTTTGGAGATTTCGACTAATTTGTGATTCAGTTCTTCTATCCGGTCCTCCAGATCGAATTCCTTTAATTTGATCCGGTTTGCCGTAAAGGTCGGGGCATACAGAATATTCGTTCCTGCCTCCAGATATGCTTTCTGAAGTCCGCTCATAATCTCTTCATGCTCTGTAATCCATAGCTCCGGGCACACCCCGACAGGCATTCCCTGCCTTTGAAGATTCGAGCCGGTTGCCCCGTCCAGAAAAAGCAGACCACTTTGTGCCAGCCTGCGAAATTCTTCTTTTGTCATTGCTCCTCATTTCTGCACTTTTCCTCTGTGCATTGAAAAAGTTTATACTATTCTAGCACGATTTTCCGGAAAAGAAAAGACGAACTGTTTTCACTTGTCACAAAATCCAAAATGCGGTATCCTATAGAGGTCAAAACAGCCTGCAGACAGGACGCAGAATGCGCGATTGCTGCGGCATTCTTACTTTAAAAATGAAAAGGAGCGCTTATGTATTGTACAAGAAACGTATCCGACTCTGTCGTATGGGTCGGCGCAAGCGACCGTCGCCTTGCTTTATTTGAAAACCTTTTTCCTATTCCGCGCGGTGTTTCCTATAACTCTTATCTAATCCTCGATGAAAAAACCGCCCTGCTGGACACAACGGATGCTTCCGTCACCAGACAGTATCTGGAAAATGTCAGCCACAGCTTAAACGGCAAACCGTTAGATTATCTGATCATCAACCATATGGAGCCCGATCACTGCGCCAATATCGCAGAGCTTCTGCTGCGTTATCCGCACCTGACGCTTGTGGGCAACGCCAAAACCTTCGCCTTTGTCAGCCAGTTCTACGACCTCGACTTAACCGGACGCACCCTGACTGTCAAAGAGGGCGACACCCTTTGCCTCGGCTCCCATACCCTGCACTTCTTCCTCGCACCGATGGTGCACTGGCCGGAAGTCATGGTTACTTATGAAGAGACCGAACAGATCCTGTTTTCCGCAGATGCCTTCGGCAGCTTCGGCGCATTAAACGGCCATCTGTTTGCAGATGAAGTAAACTTCGACCGCGACTGGCTCGATGATGCCAGACGTTACTACTGCAATATCGTCGGCAAATACGGAATACAGGTACAGGCAGCACTCAAAAAGCTCTCTGCCCTTTCCATCCGCACGATCTGCCCGCTGCACGGTCCCGTATGGAGAGAAAACCTGGAATACCTGCTGAGCAAATATGACCTTTGGAGCAGATATGTTCCCGAAGACAACGCTGTTGCAATTTTCTATGCCTCCATGTACGGTGACACCGAAAATGCAGCCAACATCCTCGCAGCCGGACTTGCAGAGGGCGGCATAAAAAATATCGCGCTCTACGATGTTTCCGTCACCGACGTCTCTGTCCTGATCGCGGAAGCGTTCCGCTGCAGCCATCTTGTTTTTGCAGCGCCTACCTACAACAACGGCGTTTACCCTGCTATGTACAACTTCCTTCACGATATGGGCGCACTGAGCCTGCAGAACCGCACCATCGGTCTGATTGAAAACGGAACCTGGGGTCCTGTCAGCGCAAAGCAGATGCAGCAGCTGTTTTCTGAAATGAAGCAAATGAACGTCCTGGAGCCTGTCGTTACCGTAAAATCCTCTGTCAAGGAAGATTCCCTTGCCGCCTTATGCGCCCTCAAAGACCGCATTCTGGCGTCTTGTACGAAATGATGCGCGCAAAAACAGCGCTGGCTTCTTTGTCCCTGCTGCTTGCCCTTTCCCTTTCCGGCTGCGGAAGCGATTCTGCCCTGACCGATTACACCAGCCAGATGAATACGTTTTATGATGCGTTTTCTTCCGGAACGCTGGCACTCGAGCAGATCGATCCGTCTTCCGAAACTGCACAGGAGGAGCTGCTTTCCGGTCTGGATGAACTGACCGCCCTGACGGACAGCCTCGCAAACATCTCCGTTCCGAAGCGCTATGCCGACGCCGGAATCGACGAGCTGGCTGCCCAGGCGGCGGAACACATGCAGGAAGCGGACAGCCTGTACCACGAAGCCTGCAGCGCAGAGACTTTCGACCAGGAACGCGCCAGCGCCGCACAGGAACATTATCAGCGCGCAATGAAACGAATCCATTACATCGGCATCATGCTGCAGGGCAGGACGCCGGACGATGAAGAGATTACCATCATTCACGAAACAACCGACTGGACGGGCGGAGATTTGCCGGATACCAGCGACGGAACGGCAGAATGAGCGGTCGCATTTTCCCATAGAACATATTCTACGCCGCATGGTTTACCGACTGCAGTGTAGCAAATGTAAGATCGATTTTTTCTACAACAAAAAGCCGCTGTAGTTTTTACATCTTTCAGAGTCAGTTTTAAACTCCGACCCGGAAAGCATGTAGAAACTACAGCGGTTTTTTTATCTCATTTTATTGCATACAGATTTGGCTCACAGCTTTCTGCTGCCAGTATCGGGCACTCCGAACCCGCGCACCTGCCAGCGTCCAGCCTCAGAATTTCTCGTACTGATCCACATCCACTACAAAGACGGTACATCCGCCGACCTGCATATCGATGGGGATCATCGAGTTTGCGCCAGGGCCAAGACTTCCGGTCGACATGGAGGGCATCGTATATTTGACGGACTGACGCGCACCTGCGCATTCCTTTAAAATCTTGAGTGCGCCGGGAACCTGTTCATCCTCCGTACCGATGACCAGCGTGACGTTCTTGTTTTTTAAGAAGCCACCGGTGGTAGAGAGCTTAGTTACCCAGTATTTTTCCTTGTTCAGCTCTTCTACGGTTTCATCCACATCTTCCGAATGCAGCATGGCAAATATCATTTTCATAACAGATTCCTCCTGTCCGCGATGGGTTGCAGTTTTTTTCTATTATATACAGACTGCTGAAAAAAAGCAATCTCAAAGCGTCTTCTTCATGTAATAATGTGTATGTCCCTTTGGTGCATTAGTAAGCGTACCGAATATCTCATAGCCCTGCTTTTCATAAAAGCCTGGTGCCTGAAAATCAAACGTATCCAGCTGTGCCATATAACAGCCTGCTGCTTTCGCTTCTTCTTCTACTTCTTTTAACAGTCTGGCAGCAATGCCCTGTCCCCGGTAATTCTCCGCCACCCATACAGACTCAATCGAAAGGATGTTCCAGAGGATACTGCATGCCAGTACACCGCCGACCAGTTCATTTTTTTCATTATAGGCGCAGCGGCAGAATTTAACAAAAGGCTCCCCTTGTCTGCAGGGAACCTTCCGTAAATTATATGCAACCAGCTGATCGTCTAATTTTTCTTCGTCTGCAACGGACGGAGCATCAAACCGGAAGCGATTATTCATGACATGCCTCGCATTTGCAGCCAGGGCCTTTTTCGAGCATTTCCTTTGCGGTATGCCATCCGAGACAGGCACATTTTACACGCGCAGGCATATGCGCCACATCCGCCAGGATCGAGGATTCCTCCAGCTCGTCCATTTCCTCTTCCGAAGCCTTGCCCTGAATCATGCGCAGAAAAATATCTGCCAGGCGCAGTGCTTCATCCTTGGATTTGCCGATAATCAGATCGAGCATCATATCTGCAGATGCCTGCGACACCGCACAGCCGTCTCCCTGAAATGCGCCGTCTACGATCTTGTCATCTTCTACCTTTAACAGCAGGACGATGTCATCCCCACAGCTGGGATTTACACCCTCCAGCGCCATGTTTGCACCCTCCAGGGTGTGCTTATGATAAGGGTGTACATTATGCTCTGTCAGACTCTCATTGTAAAAGGTCTTACTCTCCATACCCCATTCTCCTTCTCAGTGTTTTGAGGCTCTGCGTAAAGCGCAGAACTTCCTCTTCCGTATTATAAAAAGCGAGGCTCGCACGTGTCGTGGACGGTGTTTTTAAATACGCCAGCAGCGGCTGTGCGCAGTGATGTCCCGCGCGGACAGCGATTTTGTCGGAATCCAGAATCGCAGCCACATCATGAGGATGCACATCCTGAACTGTAAACGACAAAATACCATGATGGTCTTCGGGGCGGTCGGAGCCGATGATATGCACATACGGATTCTTCTTCATCTCTTCCATTGCCAGCGCTGTCAGCTCATCCTCACGCTTTGTGATCTCATCAAAGCCGATTCCTTCGATATAACGGATTGCTTCGCCCAGCGCATACGCACCCGCAGCGTTGACGGTTCCCGCCTCGAATTTGTGCGGCACCTCGGCATAGGTTGCACCGGTACGGGTCACATATTCGATCATTTCGCCGCCGGTCAGGAAAGGAGGCATTTTTTCCAGCCACTCCATCTTGCCGTACAGCGCGCCGATTCCCATGGGGGCCAGCATCTTATGTCCGGAAAAGGACAAAAAATCCACATCCAGCTCCGACACATTAACCGGCATATGCGGCACACTCTGCGCGCCGTCCGCTACCAGTACGATGCCCTTTTCGTGACAAAGTCCGGCAATGCCTTTGATATCGTTGACACAGCCTAACACGTTGGACATCTGGGTAATTGCCATAATTCTCGTCTTTTCCGTCAGGACAGCTGCCACGTCTTCCAGCGTGATTTTGCCGTCTTTGGAGCATTCCACGAACTTTAACTGCGCTCCGGCACGTTTTGCCGCATGCTGCCAGGGCAGCAGATTGCTGTGATGCTCCATAATGCTGACTACCACTTCATCTCCGGGTTTCAGCAGCAGGCTCCCCAGACTGTAAGCGACCAGATTCAGGCTTTCCGTTGCATTTCTGGTAAAAATGATCTCTTCCGGACGGGCTGCACCAATAAAGTGCTGTACCGTTTTACGGGCATCTTCATAACATTTCGTCGCATTCTCACTCAGCTCATATAAGCCGCGCAGCGGATTCGCATTATGGCATTCATAAAACTCCCGCTCTGCCCGCAGCACGCACGCAGGCTTCTGGGAAGTCGCCGCACTGTCCAGATAGGTCAGATCCGGATTTGCCAGAAGCAGTGGAAAATCTTCACGAATTTTTTTCACATTCATCAGCTGCATCTCCTCCCAGATAAGCTTTTACCAGTTTCTGCGCAGTTTCATCCGGAATCTTCTGGCATACCGCTTCGATTCTCGCATCCGCCATCAGTGCATATGCCTGTTCCTCCGAAATCCCGCGCGCCTGCATATAAAACAGCGTCTCTTCATCCAGCTGTCCGATCGATGCGCCATGGCTGCCCTTGACATCCTCTTCCGCACAGAGAATCAGCGGAATGGTCTGATTTACCACATCGTCGCCCATCAGCAGCACATCTTCTTTTTCTGCTCCGACAGATTCTGCTGAGCCGTGCTGAAAGTCGATCGTTCCGCGGAACAATTTCGAAGACGCATCCTTCAATACGCCGGACGCATTGATCTCGCTGTTTGTACGTTTTCCCTCATGCAGCGCCACATAGTTCATGTCCAGACGCTGATCGTCCTGTAACAGATAACCGATATCGGACTGCAGGGAGCTTTCATTTCCGAGAAGCTCTGTCTGGCATCCCTGATAAATCTTTCCGCCGCCCAGGAAAATGTGCACCATTTCGATGCGTCCCTGATCCTCGCAGATGCTTCCGACATCATTTAAAACACGGAACCCTTTGCCGAGGCAATCGATCTGAACGAGACGCAGCAGTGCGCCTTTTCCGACCTTTGCGCGGGTTCTCACGCTGCAAAGTCCCTCTGCATCTGCATCGGATGCATAATCCATCACAACGGTCATCTCGCTGTTTTCTTCTGCAATCAGATCGATCAGATCCAGACTTGCAGTCTGATCCTTACAGACAAAGCCAAGGCGCAGCGCAGCTGCCTCTTTTATGCCTGCAGGCATCCGGTAAGCTTTTGCTGCGAAGCCTGACTGCTCTGCCAGCTTGTCCATATCCGGTCCCATACCGGTTTTGATCGGTTCCAGTGTGCTTGCTTCTACCGCAAACGTTTCCGGAATTTCTTCTTTTTCCAAAGCCTGTCTGTCTGCTTTTACCTGCTTTACTTCCGTTTCATTCATCCGAAGCCAGTTCCAGGTCTTTGCAGGCAGGAAATTTATTTTCATATCCATGTTGATTCCTACTTCCTCTCATTTCGCTGCAGATTCGTTTTCCTGCAGCCTTACCCGATGCTGCCTTTCATTTCCAGACGGATCAGATTGTTCATCTCGACCGCATATTCCAGCGGAAGCTCTTTCGAAACATTATCCGCAAAGCCGCTGACGATCATCGCTCTGGCATCTTCCTCGGAAAGTCCTCTGGACATCAGATAAAAGACTGCTTCGTCGCTGATCTTGCCGATCTGCGCCTCATGTCCGATATCCGCATCCTTTGTCCGGATATCCATTGCCGGAATCGTATCCGATCTGGAACGGTCATCCAGCATCAGGGACTCGCAGGAAACGGAGCTCTTGCTGTGCTTTGCCTGCTTTGTAACTACAACGCTGCTACGGAACGTGCTCACGCCGCCGTCCTTGGAAATCGATCTCGTATTCATATAGGAAGAAGTGTTCGGAGCGCTGTGTACGACCTTCGCGCCGGTGTCCAGGTTCTGACCTTTGCCCGCAAAGGTAATGCCGGTAAATTCACTTCTCGCGCCTTCGCCAGCCAATAGGCTCGTCGGGTACAGATAGGAAACATGGGAACCAAAGGAACCGGATACCCATTCAATCGTGCCGCCCTCTTCTACCTTTGCCCGCTTGGTATTTAAGTTATACATGTTCTTCGACCAGTTCTCGATTGTCGAATAACGCAGCTTCGCATTTTTGCCGACATACAGCTCTACACAGCCCGCATGAAGGTTTGCAACATTGTATTTCGGTGCGGAACAGCCTTCGATAAAGTGCAGATACGCGCCCTCTTCAACAATGATCAGTGTATGCTCAAACTGTCCTGCACCGGGCGCATTCAGTCTGAAATAGGACTGCAGTGGAATCTCCACATGCACACCTGCCGGAACATATACGAACGAACCGCCGGACCAGACCGCGCCGTGCAGTGCCGCAAACTTATGGTCTCTGGGCGGAACCAGCTTCATGAAATGGCTGTGCACCAGATCGGCATATTCTCCGGTCAGCGCGCTTTCCATATCCGTGTATACAACGCCCTGTGCTGCAACCTCTTCGCGTACGTTGTGATAAACCAGCTCAGAATCGTACTGTGCGCCGACGCCCGCCAGGGAGGTACGCTCTGCATCCGGGATGCCCAGTGCTTCAAACGTATTTTTAATATCGGTCGGAACCTCGGACCATTTCGCACTCATCTGCGTGTTGGGGCGTACATAGGTAACAATCTCGTCCATATTTAAGTCTTCGATGGACGGGCCCCAATCCGGCATCGTCATTTCATTATATACTTTCAGGGCTTCCTGACGAAATTCGCGCATCCAGTCCGGATCGTGTTTTTCTTTCGAAATCTGATCCACGATTTCCGGTGTCAGTCCCTCTTTGACCCGATATACATCTTTCTCTTCGTTTCGGATGTCATAGATGCTTCTGTTGACATCCTCCACATAAGTCTTTTCTTTCATGGGATTCTCCTTCTTGGACGCTTCTTATTCCTGATGTCCGATATATTTTTCAAAACCGTTTTCGTTAATATCCTCCACAAGGCTGCTATCGCCGGACAGAATCATCTTTCCGTCTGCCAGCACATGCGTCACATCCACATGCAAGGATTCCAGAATTCTCGTGCTGTGTGTAATTACCAGCAAGGAGCCCTGCTGATTCTTCTGGAACTCTTCGATTCCCTTGGATACGGTGCGGACTGCATCGACGTCCAGACCGGAATCGGTTTCATCCAGAATCGCCAGATCCGGTTTTAACATCAGAAGCTGCAAAATCTCCGCCTTTTTCTTTTCACCACCGGAGAAGCCAACATTTAAATCACGGTCTGCATAGGAATGATCCATCTGCAGTACGTCCATTGCTTTCTTTAATTCTTTGCGGAACTCCCACGGACGGATTCTCTGTCCGGTGCGCTGTTCCAACGCATTTCTCAAAAAGTTCCCGAGGGTAATACCGGGAACCTCCAGCGGGTTCTGGAACGATAAAAACAGACCAGCCTTCGCACGCTTGTCTGTGGATTCCTCTGTAATATCCTGTCCCTTGAACCAGATCTGACCGTTTGTCAGCTGATATCTGGGGCTTCCCATCAGCGCATAACCCAGTGTGGATTTACCGGCACCGTTTGGGCCCATCAGGACATGTGTTTCTCCTCTGTTTATCTCAAGGTCAATGCCGTGAAGGATCTCTGTGTCCTCTACGTTGACTACTAAATTCTTTACCTGCAGCAGCTGTTCTGACATAACTTCCTCCGTTCTTCACAGGTCTTTGTCTCTGTTTTTCGTCCCTGCGACTGTCTTCCTGGTTAACTCCTACTAACTTTGTAGGGTTTGCTGTAGATTATCATAATGGAATCTTTCCCAAAATGCAAGCATTAAATCCTACAAAATTACAGGGATATCGGGCAACGGTTTGGCATTCCAGACAAAAAGGTCGGGAAATGCGCTCCACAGACAGTCTGTGAGACATTTCCCGACCTTGCTTTTAATACTTTTTATAGATAGGAATTCTTTACCGCGTTCGTAAAATCCTACTCTGCGCGCACCCCTTCTTTGTTCAGATCTGCGATAAACATAGCATCCCCAAAGGAGAAAAATCTGTATTTCTCCTTTACCGCCTCTTCATACGCCTTCAACACATGGTCTCTTCCGGCAAATGCGGATACGAGCATCACCAGTGTCGATTCCGGCAGATGGAAGTTTGTAATCAGCCCGTCCATCACCTTGAACTTGTAGCCCGGATAGATAAAGATATCCGTGTTGCCGCTGCAGGCTTTCATATGTCCGTCCGCTTCTACAGCGCTCTCTACAGTACGGCAGCTCGTCGTACCGACACAAATCACACGGTTTCCGGCTGCTTTGGCACGGTTGATTTTATCCGCCGCTTCCTGGGTCACCTGATAAAATTCTGTGTGCATATGGTGTTCCAGCACGTTGTCGACCTTGACCGGACGGAATGTGCCAAGTCCCACATGCAGCGTGACATAGGCAATATCCACACCCATCGCTTCTACCTGGGCAAGCAGTTCCTTTGTAAAATGCAGTCCTGCTGTCGGCGCAGCTGCAGAGCCTTCAAATTTTGCATATACCGTCTGATAACGGTTTTTGTCCTGAAGCTTATGGGTAATATAGGGAGGCAGCGGCATTTCACCGAGGGAATCCAGCACCTCTTCCCAGATCCCATCATAAAAAAACTTCACCAGGCGATTTCCATCTTCCTCCACATCCAGAATCTCTGCACGCAGACGTCCGTCGCCAAAGACGACCTTTGCACCGGGGCGCAGCTTTTTGCCGGGCTTTACGAGGGTTTCCCAGACATCGTTTTCCATCCGCTTTAACAACAGGATTTCTACAGCGGCTCCTGTATCCTCCTTCGCACCAAGCAGACGCGCCGGAATGACCTTCGTGTTGTTTAAAACCAGACAGTCACCCGGTTTTAAGAACGAACAGATCTCTTTAAAAATATGATGAGAGGTCGCCCCCGTCTGTCTGTCCATAACAAGCAGGCGGGACGCGCTCCGATCCTCCAGCGGATCCTGTGCGATCAGTTCCTTCGGGAGGTCAAAATAATAATCAGAAGTTTTTAAGCCTTCCATTTCCATTACAGGCACGCTTTCTCCAAAAATGCAACATAGCCGCATTTTGTCTCATAAATATCTGCCTTGCTGGTAGCTTCCCACGGTGCATGCATGGAAAGAACTGCAACACCGCAGTCGATTACGTTCATGCCGTACAAAGCCAGAATGTAAGCAATTGTTCCGCCGCCGCCGACATCGATCTTGCCAAGCTCAGCGGTCTGGAATGCAACACCGGACTCCTCCATGATCGCACGGATATGTGCAACGTATTCTGCGTTTGCATCATTGGAGCCGGATTTTCCGCGGGCACCTGTAAATTTATTGAACACCATGCCGCGTCCGAAGAACGCTGCGTTTTTCTTTTCAAAAGCAGACGCATAAGAGGGATCAAATGCTGCGCTTACATCAGAAGAAAGCATATCAGAGGCTGCCAGACATCTTCTGACATTTAATTCACTGTATTCGCCGACAAGATTTAACACCTCTGCAACGGTATTTTCGAAGAAACGGGACTGCATGCCGGTTGCGCCGACGCTGCCGATCTCTTCTTTATCTACCAGGATGCAGCATGCGGTGCGCTCCGTCTGACCAATTTCCAGCATCGCTGCCAGAGAAGTAAATGTGCATACTCTGTCGTCCTGACCATAACCAAGCACCATGCTTCTGTCCAGGCCTGCTTCTCTTGCCTTGCCGGCCGGTACAACTTCCAGCTCTGCAGACAGGAAATCCTCTTCCTCAATGCCATACTGCTCCGCCAGAAGCTTCATCACGCCAGCCTTTACCGCCTCTTTTTCTTCGCCTGCCAGCGGTCTGCTGCCGAAGATTAAGTCAAGCGCTTCGCCCTCGATGACCTTGGAAGCCTTCTTTTCCATCTGCTCTGCAGACAGGTGGATCAGCAGATCAGAAATGAAGAATACCGGATCGTCTTCGTTTTCACCGATATTGATCTCTACGATGGAGCCGTCCTTCTTTGCAACGACGCCGTGCAGTGCCAGAGGCAGGGTTACCCATTGATATTTCTTGATACCGCCGTAATAATGAGTATCCAGGAGGGCAAAATCGGAATCCTCATACAGAGGGTTCTGCTTGATGTCCAGTCTGGGGGAATCGATATGTGCACCCAGAATGTTTAAGCCTTCGGTCATCGGCTTTGTTCCGATCTGGAACATCACAACCGTCTTGTTCATCCATACCGCATATACCTTGTCGCCTGCAGAAAGCTTCTTGCCCTCTTTCATCAATTCGGGCAGTTCGCGGTATCCTGCCGCTTCAATCTGGTTTACAATCGTATCGACACATTCCCGCTCTGTTTTACCGTTGTCAAGAAAATCCATATAGTCTTTTGCCAGCGCATCTACCTTTGCGCTTTTGGCTTCGTCATAGCCTTTCCAAGCATTTTTGCGTTCCATTATTTCTTTATCTCCTTACGTTTGTTCTTGTTACCGAGCACCGAGGCTACCAGCCTCTTGGCACGCGGCACTTCCTCATCGTGAATCCGGAAGGTGCAAAGAGCCTTTTCCCCGACTCCAAACAGTTTTGAAAAAAATCCCTGCTTTTCGAAACGGCAGGAATAGGAAATCCGGTTTGCCAGAAGGATTCTCTCGATCTGCTCCTTTGTCCCCATATCGTATACCTTGCAGAAATCCACTTCATTATTCACCGTTCCGAGCGCGGTCGTTTTTTTCTCCATATATTCCTCCCTGTCCGATGTTCCATACGCAGAGCCCTTTTTGCTGCAAAACGGCATCAGGGCTCTGCTTACGTCCTTTTATTACTGTCTTAATTCAATGCCAAGCTGTTCCAGACCATTTAAGATCTTCTTCATTGCCGCTGTGATTTCTGCATCCTCCAGCGTCTTATCCTTTGCACGGAAGGTCAGGGTATAAGCGATGGACTTATAGCCTTCCTTGATCTGTGTGCCCTCGTAAATATCAAATAACGAGTAGCTTTCCAGAATCTTGCCGCCGCGCTGTGCCAGAATCTTTTCAATCTGACCTACCAGAACGGTTCTCGGTACAACCATACTGATATCTCTGGTCACTGCAGGATATTTTGCGATGCCCTCGTACTTGCGGTCGAAGGATGCAAAGCCGTCCACTGCAGGCATATCCAAAACTGCCACATAGGTTCTCTGACCGATGCCGTAGTTTGCCATTACCTTCGGATGTACTTCACCGAGATAGCCGATTACGGTTCCATCATAAACAACGTTTGCCTGACGGCCGGGATGCAGCCACGGCTTCTGTGCGTTCGGATCGTACTCCGCTTTCTTCTTCATACCGATGTGCTCCAGAAACTCTTCGATAACACCCTTCATCGTGAAGAAGTCGCCTTCTCCGTAAAAACCGAGTGTAAACTGCATGCGCTCGTCCGGAAGCTCTGTCAGAGGCAGCGCCTTTGGCAGATAAATGTTGCCAATCTCATATAAGCGGACGTCCTTGTTTCTGCGGTTATAGTTGGTTGCAAGGCTTGTCAGCATGCCGTTTAACGAAGTGGTACGCATGATGGAATAATCCTCGCCCAGAGGGTTTAAGATCGTTACAGTCTTGCGCAGCTTACTGTCTGCCGGGATCAGCAGCTTATCGAATACCTTCGGGCTTTCGAACGAATAAGACATACCCTGGGAGAAGCCGCAGTATTCTGCGATATCCCTTGCTTTCTGTTCAATTCTTTCTTCGAAGGAAAGCTTACCGGTTGTCGCTTCGCCGGAGGGCAGGGTGGTCGGGATCTTGTCATAGCCGTAGAAACGTGCTACTTCTTCTGCGATATCGGCAAAGCCTTCCAGATCCTGACGGAACGAGGGAACAACAATTTCGTTGGCAACTTCGTCATATGCAAGCTCGATGCGTCCGAAGTACTCCAGCATCTGCTCTTTTGTGATATCTGTTCCGAGGAAACGGTTGATCTTTTCGGGCTCAAACGGGATTCTGCGCAGGGGCTTGATCGGCTCGCATACATCTACCATGCCGCCTACTACCTCGCCGCAGCCCAGCTCTTCGATCAGCTGGCACGCTCTGTCGATTGCTGCTTCTGCATTGACCGGATCCAGACCTTTTTCGAAAATACCGGAAGCCTCGGTACGCATACCGATTCTTTTTGCGGATTTCCGGATGTTGGGACCGTTGAATGTTGCAGCCTCGAATAAAACGGTGTGCACATCGTCTGTGATCTTGCTGTTTTCGCCGCCCATAATACCAGCGATGCCGACTTCTTTTTCCGCGTCGCAGATCATCAGAACCTGATTGTCCAGCTTGCGGATCTGACCATCCAGCGTCTCGAACTCATCTCCGTCCTTTGCACGGCGGACGATGATCTTATGTCCTGCGATCGTGTCCAGATCATATGCATGCATCGGCTGTCCGTACTCTGCCATAACGTAGTTCGTGATGTCTACCAGGTTATTGATTGGCCGGATACCTGCTGCAGCCAGACGTCTCTGCATCCACTTCGGGCTCGGAGCGATTTTGATATTTTTGCAGACCCTTGCGCAGTAACGGGTGCACAGATCGGTATCCTGTACTTCTACGTCCACATAATCGTGTACATTTTCGCCGTTTTCGTGTACTTCCACAACCGGGGGAATGAACGGCTTTCTGAAAGTTGCAGCCGCCTCTCTTGCGATGCCTAAAATGCTGTAACAGTCTACACGGTTGCTGGTGATTTCATATTCAAATACGGTGTCATGCAGACCGAGTGCCTCTACTGCGTCTGTACCGACTTCTACATCGTCGTCGAAAATGTAAATACCGTTCTCCGGTGCTTCCGGATACATGTCGCGGCTGCTGCCCAGCTCCTCGATGGAGCACATCATACCGTCGGACTCAATGCCTCTTAACTTGCCGGCCTTAATCTTAATGCCATCCTCCGGCAACGGACTGCCGTCATGACCGCCTGCAACCTTACCGCCGTCTAAAACAACCGGAACCTTGTCGCCTTCTTTTACATTAGGTGCGCCGGTTACGATCTGAATCGTACGGTCACCTACGTTAACCTGGCAGATAATCAGTTTGTCTGCATCGGGATGCTTTTCGATCTTCTCAATCTGTCCGATTACGATCTTTTCCAGGTTTTTATCCATGCGCTCATAGCCTTCTACCTTGGTGCCGGTCAGCGTCATGGCGTCAAAATACTCCTGATCGGTGCAGGAAAGGTCGGGCACATATGCTTTAATCCATGATAATGCTGTATTCATCTTCCTCTTTCTCCTTCCCGTTAAAACTGCTTTAAGAATCTGATGTCATTTTCATAAAGCAGACGCATATCGTCGATTTCGTATTTCAGAAGGGCGATACGCTCCAGACCTACGCCGAATGCAAAGCCGGAGTATTCTTCCGGATCGATATTGCACATCTTGAGTACCTTGGGATGTACCATACCGCAGCCCAGGATTTCAATCCAACCGGAGCCCTTACAGAACCGGCAGCCCTTACCGCCGCACTTAAAGCAGCTGACATCTACTTCCGCACTGGGCTCTGTAAACGGGAAATGATGGGGACGGAATTTTACTTTGGTATCTTCGCCGAACAGCTCTTTTGCAAACTCTGCAAGCGTGCCCTTTAAATCGGCAAATGTAATATTCTTATCGATAACCAGACCTTCGATCTGATGAAAGGACGGAGAATGGGTTGCATCCACTTCGTCGGAACGGAATACTCTGCCGGGCGCGATCATACGGATCGGCAGCTTGCCCTGTTCCATGGTACGAACCTGAACCGGAGAGGTCTGGGTACGCAGAACGATTTCCTCATTGATATAGAAGGTATCCTGCTCGTCTCTTGCCGGATGGTCCTTCGGGATATTCAGCGCTTCGAAGTTGTAGTAGTCCTTCTCGACTTCGGGACCGCGAACCACTTCGTAGCCCATGCCAACGAAAATTCTCTCTACCTCTTCCAGAGCGATCGTATTGGGATGACGATGTCCAACGGAATTTTTCTTTGCAGGCAGGGTAACGTCAATCACCTCATTCTTTAAACGAGCTTCCATTACACGGTCTTCCAGCTTTGCTTTTTCCGTTTCCAGCGCTGTTTCAATTTCAGCGCGCACTTCATTGACCATCTGTCCAACCTTCGGACGTTCTTCCGGCGCAACCTCCTTCATGCTCTTTAACAGCTCGGTCAGGGCGCCCTTTTTACCCAGTGCGCTGACTCTTACCTCGTTGAGCTTATCCAGGTTCTCGGAGGCGTCGATCTGTTTCAAAATCTCTTCTCTGATTTTTGCCAGTTTCTCTTTCACAGCAAACTCCTTTCTGTCAGATAGCCGTTTTTCTTCTGTGCGGCCTTCTACTTTCCCGGGACCTTCCTTTGATTATTGTAAACAGCAAAACTGCCCTGCAATTTTTACTGTCATGCCCAATAGAATCCTTTCTATTAGCTGAATAAAAAGAAAGCCCCTGGTTTAATAAACCAGGGACGAAAAAATTCCGCGGTACCACCCTTGTTCCCGCCATCGGCAGGCACTCATTGCAGACGTAACGTGTCCTGTGCGTTCCGACCTACCCAAAAGCACTGACAGCAGGCTCTCTTCAGCCGAACAGCTCCGGTGGGAAATTCGTATCCGATCCTGTTGGAAAAGCTCTCAGCCACTGGCTTCTCCTCTCTGCCGGTACAGGAAATACTACTGACACCTTCATCGCCTTTACGCCTTATTGTAAAAAATCCATCCCGAAAAGTCAATACTATTTCTCGAGAATCTCTCTTCGAAACGGAACAGCAAACCGGTTGATGTGTGCCCCGACTAACAGCAGATACATACAAAAATACAACCACATCATCACGACGATGATTGTAGAAAGGCTTCCGTATACGCCGAAATCATTGAACTGCTCTATGTATACCGAAAATCCCCAGGAAAACAGGTTCCAGCTTATCGCCGTAAACAATGCACCGGGAAACTGCTTCGTCAGTTTCAGCTTCACATTTGGCACATAGGCATAGATCACCATAAACACCAGCGTCAGGATGCCCCAGGAAAACAGCGGTTTAAAATGCATCGCTACGGACATCAGATGATCCAGTATCGGGATCCTGTCGTTTAAAAGACGTACCAGCGTTGTTCCAAATACCATGAAAACGAGAGAGAGCAAAAGGACGATCAACAACAGAATCGTATAAAAAGATGCCAAAATCCGCTGCACAAAATAGTTACGATCCTCCACAACGCCGTTCATCGCATTTAAGCCGCGCATGATGGACAGCATGCCTTTGCTTGCCGACCATACAGTTACGATCGCCGCGATGCTCGTAACGCCAACGGTGCTGTTATAGAGCGACTCGATCAGGCTGCTCATCATCGGCACAATCGGCGATGGCATGACCTCTGACACCGCCTTTAACAGGTCGGATTTCTGCAGCGTCGTCAAGGGCAGCAGGGAACACAATAAAATAATAATCGGAATGATCGACAAAAACATAAAGTATGCAGAGCTTGATGCAAATGCATTGACATTTGATTTTGACATATGCCTGCCAAACCCTGTAATCAGCCGGATTTTCTTTTTCATAAACAGATCTTTTCCTTTCCGGTTTTTCATTTTGCGGTGCGTTGCTGCGTGGACTTTTCAGGAAATCCTTTTTAACTGACATCCTTTATAAAAGAACGTCAAAATTTCTTCTGCGCTGACAGATGCCTCCGCCATATGCTTCGCCCCATTCTGGGACATGCCAATTCCGTGCCCGTAACCACCGCCAATCAGAGTATATCCTATCATAAAGCCGTCCGTTTTAAAAGTACTGACTTGAAAAAAGCTGCTCGGTAAAAGCACTGTTACCGCTGCCACGCTCCCATCCTGCCTGACCGCCTGTGTTTTTCCGTCACACAGCACATACCGGATACTGTATTCCGACTGTATCCGTACCTGTCCGTTTTCGCTTTCGATCAAAAGCTCCTGCGCCGCGCCGCCGCTGCTGCGTTTTGTAACACGGATTTCCCGGATTTTCCCTGTGTTTTCAGACAGTTTCGTGCGCTCCTTTACTGCATTCCATTCTCCGGCTTCACCAGGCACGAACACGCACTGTCCATCCGCTTGTGCCCGTATCCATACCCTTTCCCAGAATGCCTTTTCATCAACGGTTTCTACCCTATAGCTCCAACGGTACCACGGCTCTTCTTTCTCATAAAAATCGCCGTCCCTCTGCCCCAAAAACGCTTCCATTACATCCGACTGCTCCAGCAGCTGCGCCTGCTGCAAAATCGGCGCCATCGCAGCAACGCTCTCCTGCCCGCCAAGCTGTCTCGTCAGCTCCATGTTTCTTTCGTCGATCGCCTGCGCACACAGATACGGATATGCTTCTGCCCGGGTCCCTCTCCAGACCGACAAATCCGTGCCGTAGCCGCAGGATGTAGAATAATAATAAGTCTGCGCCGGCTCCTCCCCGTAAAATAATACCTGTCCGGACGTCTCCTTGACCGCCTGTGTCGTCTGCCCCTGCTCTGCAAGATTCTGATACACCTGAAACGCCGTGCTGTCATCCACATGCGCCCCATACTCCGGTAATCCGGCGCGCTGCAGCCTTTCATATGCATAGGTTCTGGCACAGATCGCCTGGCTCTTTAACGCTTCCAGCGGATAAGACGCCGGCATTTCGCCCGGCACGACCCCATAAAGGTATTCTTCCAGCGGCAGCTCGTTGATTACAACAATTCCATCCTCCCGACGCACCAGCTCGAGCCTGCCGCGGTAGTTTGCCTGCCCCTGTGCCCGCTCCACGCCGGATAACATCAGATGCCCGGTCAGGATTTTCGGTTCGATTGTAATCCGCCCGGTCTGATCAAACAACGGAGAATCCCGCGTAATGACAAGATGCTGATCTTTTTCAAGCGTGGCAAGCTCGCTCTCGACGTTCAAAATCCTACAATCACAGTCCGCGAAAAGCTCCACGGCCTGATGTATGCTGTTTGCATAGCCAGACGTCTTAATCAGCACGCGAATGGTTTCCATCTTTTCTTCCCGCACCGCCAGCGCTGCCTCAATCGTTCCGTCCTCCACTACAAAATCCGTAAACCCATAACCGATTTTCAATTCTCCGATGTCCATCTGTGAAAGCCGCCCATACAACCGATAACACTGCAGATCCTCCGAAAAAGGAATCGTCCCGTGACCTTCGATTTCTGCGCCGTTTTGCGACACGCCGAGCAGCCGTCCGGAAATCTTGTCTGGCTTTTGGCACACAATGACAGGCTTTCCTGTTTCAAACGTCAGATCACAGACTGCTTCGGAAAGTTGTGCTGTATCTGAAACCACCGTCGTACCGGAAAATTCACAGTTTTTCCAGAACCCGTGTATGCTCTGTCCGGTCGTCTCGATCATCCAGACATTTTTTAATATGACCGGTTCCGTTAATCTATTTCGAACTGCATACAGGCAATCCTCCCTTACGATCGCCTGCACCGGGCAAAACCGCATGGATTCTGTCAAAAACGTTGCCGACGCAGCCATCCGGACACCGTTCTGCGTCAGGATGCGCAGCTCTGTTTTCTGGCTCTGCGCATCCTTTTTGCCACCGGAAGCAGTCCCCATTTCGCGCATCCGAGCAGCTTGCACGCTTTCTTGTGCATCTCCCGGTCCATTTTCATCCCCCTTCAAAATACCCAGCACTACGACCGTCTCCTCCTGAATCTTTCCGGCAGCATCATACTTTCTTCTCGCCCGGTCGAACCAGTCATACCAGTCCGCTTTCTCCACCCGCTCTGTCCCCGTATACGCACCGCCTAAAAATAACTCCCGGCTGCCCGGCAGGCAGGAAAAATACTGTTTTGCCTGGGTCCACGTCAAATAGCCGTCGTCAGATTCCGCCTGAAATTTTTTCATCAAATCCAGCACCTGGTCTGGGGTTGACCGACTGCCAGCAGCATGCGCAGATACCACAGCCGCCTGTGTATTATCCCCGTCAAACTCCTGCGCAGCATCGGTTGTCTCTGCGAGCGCCTGTGTCGGCTGCTCCTGCCTACAGTCTGCAAGGAGCCAGACCATATGGCCTGCGTCCTCGATCCCGATATAGCTGTCCTGTTTTTTTTCACCCGTCAGCAAAAACTGATCTGCCGTCTTTTTGCACAGCCCAAACAAAAAAACGGCACCGATCAGAACCGCTGCCAGTTTCCCAAAAAGACGCCTGCGCGCCTGCTGTCTCTTCCTGCGTTCCCGAAACGACTCCCGTCTTTCCATTTGATTTTATCGCTCCCATGCAGTTTTCTTACAAAAGATAAAGAGACAACCCTTCCGGATCGTCTCTTTATCTTTTGTATCCCCCAAAATGCCGCCTCCCATCTTCTGACTCCTAGCCAAGGCCAGGTGGGTAACCGCAACCGGCGCTTCTGCCTTCCCCTGCGCAATGAGGGCCTGACATCTACCCGGCAATATAGGAATCCCGTTTAAAGTAAATGTAGGTTCAAAACAACAGGAGTTCTCGTACATTTCAGGTTGTTTTCATTATATCCAATTCATCCCGAAAATACAACAGGAATTTTTTTACCGCTCTGCACGCATCGGATTGTTTAAGAAATCTTCATATGCAAGACGGATTCCATCTTCCAGCTCGGTTTGGTAAGTCCAGCCCAGATTCTTCAATTTGGAAACATCCAGAAGTTTTCTGGGTGTGCCGTCGGGCTTTGTGGAATCCCACTTGATCTCACCGGTGTAGCCGATCACCTTCGCGGTCAGCTCCGTCAGCTCCTTGATGGTCAGCTCTTTTCCGGTTCCGACATTAACGGTTTCATTGCCGGAATAATTGTTCATCAGAAATACGCAGGCATCCGCAAGATCATCCACATATAAGAACTCGCGCAGCGGCGTGCCGGTTCCCCAGCAGGTTACCTCTGTCGCGCCGGAAACCTTCGCCTCATGGAAACGGCGGATCAGCGCCGGAAGCACATGGCTGTGGGTCGGATGATAGTTATCGTTCGGTCCGTAAAGATTGGTCGGCATTGCAGAAATATAATCTGTTCCGTACTGGCGGTTTAAGAACTCGCAGTATTTCAGACCGGAAATTTTTGCAAGCGCATAGGCTTCGTTCGTCTTTTCCAGCTCGGAAGTGAGCAGGCAGCTCTCCGGCATCGGTTGCGGAGCCATTCTCGGATAAATGCAGGAAGAGCCTAAAAACAGCAGCTTCTTGCACTGATTCTGCCATGCGGAATGTATGACATTCATTTCCAGCGTCATGTTGTCATACATAAAATCCGCCAGCGCTTCCTGGTTTGCGACGATGCCCCCGACCTTTGCTGCTGCCAGAAAAACATAATCCGGCTTCTCTGCTGCAAAAAAATCTTCCACATCCTGCTGTCTGCAAAGATTCAGTTCCTTATGAGTTCTTGTTACAATATTGTGATATCCGGCTTTTTCCAGCGCGCGCACGATTGCGGAGCCAACCATGCCGCGATGTCCTGCCACATAAATTTTGGCGTCTTTTTCCATCATGATGTTATCCTTCTTTCCTTATGTAACTGCCGTACATAACATATGCCATGCATGCACGCCTTTTTTGCACCTATGCGTGCTTTTTTCCGAGGCTTACGCCTGCGTGCCTGCTTCTTTCACTGCTTTTTCACGTTTTGCCAGCATTCTGTCGTGCTCTGCCATAATGCGGACAAGCTCTGCATAGCTGGTCTTCTGCGGGTTCCAGCCAAGAACAGTCTTCGCCTTTGTCGGGTCGCCCCAGAGATTGTCTACATCGGTCGGACGGAACCATGCAGGGTTGACGCAGACAAGCATCTTGCCGGTCGCCTTGTCATATCCCTTTTCGTTCAGGCCTTCTCCTTCCCAGCGCAGTTCAATACCGTTTGCTGCAAACGCTTTTTCGGTAAAGTCCCGGACGGTGTGCTGCTCACCGGTTGCAATAACAAAATCTTCGGGTGTATCGTGCTGTAAGATCATCCACATGCACTCTACATAATCTTTTGCATAGCCCCAGTCACGCTTGGAATCCAGATTGCCCAGCTCCAAATGATCCTGCAGACCCTCTGCGATTCTGCCCGCTGCCAGCGTAATCTTACGGGTTACGAAATTTTCGCCGCGGCGCTCAGACTCATGGTTAAACAGGATACCGTTTACTGCAAACATGTCATAAGCTTCTCTATATTCCTTGGTGATCCAGAAGCCGTACTGCTTTGCAACTGCATAGGGGCTGTAAGGGTGGAATGGTGTTGTCTCTCTCTGGGGAACCTCTTCTACCTTGCCGTACAGCTCGGAAGTGGAAGCCTGATAAATCTTGGTCTTTTTGGTCAGACCGAGAATGCGGACTGCCTCCAGAATCCGCAGCACGCCGATCGCGTCCACGTCGCCGGAATACTCCGGTACGTCAAAAGAAACCTGTACATGGGACTGTGCAGCCAGGTTGTAGATTTCATCCGGCTGTACAATGCTGATGATACGGATCAGGGAAGAGGAATCGGAAAGATCCCCGTCATGTAAGGTAATCGCATTCTTTGCGATCAAATGGTCAATTCTTGCTGTATTCGAAATGGAAGCGCGTCTGGTAATGCCGTGCACCTCATAGCCTTTTTCCAACAGAAACTCTGCCAGATAAGAGCCGTCCTGTCCGGTAATGCCTGTAATCAATGCTTTTTTCATAAAAATTTCATCCTTTCCTGATTTTATCGCTCTGATGTCATATCTTTCTCATAATAGTTGATATTCTACCTGATCTTTTTCGATTTTAGAAGAGCATATCTTGCACAGAACTAGCATTATATTGACTTTTTTGATATACTAAAAGCTGCTACTCTGATTAAAAAATCTACAGGAGAATTTTTTTATGGATACCGCTCTTTTTGAAGGAACTCTCGTGGAATCCGAACGGATTTTGTATACACCGTCCACCTTTGCCCGGACAAACCTCATCCATCTGCAGGAATGCGGCCGCTTAAAAGCGCTGTCCCCCCACACCAGCCACCGGGAAAATCTCGCCTCCTACCTGTGTTTTATTGTCCTGGAAGGCTCCGGTACCCTCGAATACGACCAGAAGCACTACACACTCTCTGCCGGGGACTGTGTGTTTCTGGACTGTAATAAGAGCTACCTCCACCGCTGCTCCAATCAGCTTTGGACACTTGAATGGGCGCACTTTTATGGTCCGAACATGCCCGGAATCTATGAAAAATATACCGAGCGCGGCGGTCTTGCCTGCTTTCGCCCCCAAAGCCTTGCCCCGTATCAGAAAATTCTTGACAGCCTCTGTGAAACGGCGGCTTCCTCCGATTATGTCCGCGATATGAAGATTTTTGAGCAGCTCACTGCCCTGCTTTCTTTGCTGATGCAGGACAGCTGGCATCCCGGGAGCACCGCCAAACCGACCTCCCGCAAATATAACCTGCAGCAAATCAAAGATTACCTGGATTTCCATTATCCTGAAACAATCCGGCTCGACGACCTTGCGGAAACTTTTTATATCAACAAATTTTACCTGACCCGGATTTTCCGGGAACAGTTCGGCGTCTCCATCAACGCTTACCTTCTGTCCCTGCGCATTACTCACGCCAAACAGCTGCTGCGCTTTACAGATTTTACGATCGAAAAAATCGGCATCCAGTGCGGCATGAAGGATGCCAACTATTTTTCCCGCATGTTTAAAAAGGTCGAAGGGATTTCGCCCGGAGAATACCGCAGGCAATGGTAAAACAGAATGTGCCTTGGCACATTCTCGCGGAGCGTTTTATCGTATAGGAACAAAGTTTCCTATACGATAAAAAACAGGCAGGACCTCTTTTTCAAAATGTCCTGCCTGCTGTTCCTTCTGAGTGTTTCCTGCCCGCCTTAAATCGCCCGTGTCGCTTCTTTGAGCCATGCCGCCTCTTCTTCGTTCAAGTAAGGCGTCATCTTTTCGCGCACCTGTGCGTGATAACGGTTTAACCGCTCGATATCTTTTCTCTCCATCACAGAAACATCGATGGCATCCAGATCGATCGGTGCCCAGGTCAGCGTATCGAAATACATGAACTGTCCATCTCCGTTTTTCACGCCGTTTCTGGCAACCATCACATTTTCAATCCGGATGCCGTGGCTTCCTTCGATATAAACACCAGGCTCGTTTGTCACATCCATCCCTGCTTCGATCGGCACTTCCTTCTGATTGCCGGTGAAACGCCAGCGGATGCCCTGGGGTCCCTCATGGACATTCAAAATATAGCCGACGCCGTGACCGGTTCCGCATTTATAGTCGATGTTCTGATCCCACATGGGCTGACGTGCCAGAATATCCAGGTTTCTGCCGGTGCAGCCGTACAAAAATTTCGCGTCTGTCAGCTGCAGCATGCCCTTTGCGACCGCTGTGTAATGCTCCTTGATCGTCTGGGAAACCGGCCCCAACACGATCGTTCTCGTCACATCCGTCGTACCGCCAAGATACTGACCGCCGGAATCCACCAAAAGCATACCTTCCGGCGCAAGCGCTGCGCAGTTGTCCTCGGTCGCCTCATAATGCATCATCGCTGCATTTGTCCCATAAGCGCTGATCGTTGGAAAGGAAAGATCCAGATAACCGTCGATCTCACTGCGCAGATGATCCAGATACATCGCAGCGGAATACTCCGTCATCGGAATTTTACCAACATTTTTCTTGACCCAGTAAATAAACTTGCAGACCGCCACGCTGTCTTTTAAATAGACCTCTTGCATATTTGCCAGCTCGGTTTCATTTTTGACCGCCTTTAACAGCTCTGTCGGATTCGCTGCATCGACCACTTCTGCACGGTTTTCCAAAATCTTATAAAAAGCGTAGCTGACGTTGCCTTCATCGCACATCACGCTGCCTGTGATCGCACAGGACTCCATCCACTCTGCAGCCTCTTCATACGGATGCAGGGTAATGTGATACTTCGCCGCATGCGCTTTTAACACATCCGTCACTTCCCCATCCTGGAGAAAGAAATGGCACTCATCCTGTGTCAGATACGCATAGGACAATGCAACCGGATTGCATTCCACATCCGCGCCGCGGATATTCAACAGCCACATCAGATCGTCCAGCTTGCTCAAAAACAGACCGGACGCGCCGTGAGCTGCCATATCTTTACGAACTGCAGCCAGCTTTTCGGAAACATTCTGTCCAAACAGCGCCTCGTCCGGAACCAGAACCGGATGGCACGGAAGTGCCGGCCTGTCCGTCCAGACTTCATCTGCGAGATCTTTGCCATACACGATTTTAATCTGCTTGTCCGCCAGGTCTTTTTCCAGCTTCAAACCAAATCTCGTATCGACGACACGACCATCAAAGCCAAGTGTTTGACCGTTTTCCAGCTTCTGCTGTAAAAATTCTTCCTTCGTCGGAACGTTGTCCTCCAGCATCCGGTATAAAGTAACTCCGGTTCCTGTAAGCTCCCGCTCCGCCTGGATAAAATATCTGCCATCCGTCCACAGACCAGCTTCGTCCATTCCGACGATCAGCGTTCCGTTTGATCCGGAAAAGTTGCATAAATATTCTCTTACCTTAAAATAAGCGTCCACATATTCCGAATTGTGAAAATCCGCTGTGGGAACCATGTACCAGTCTACGCCGTTTTCCTTCATGACCGCCCGCAGCGCTGCCAGACGATCCTGTATCTTCTGATTGACCATTTGTATTTCCTCCATGTGCCGGAGATTTTGGCACTACCAAAAATCTATCACAACTGCACATACCGCGCAAGAACTTGTCATAAGATTTTTTAAGGCACTTTTCATTGATTTTAAACTCGATTACAGTTCACCCGCGCCATTCGCAAAACGCGACCTCGACGCTCTCCGCTGCTTCGCAGCTCATTTTTGCTTACAAAAATGTACGAGTGAACTGTACTCAAAATTGTAAACTTATTCTAAACTTTTTGTTTTTTTCTTGTTTCTGTTCCTGTACTCGTGCTATAATTTACCATAAAATCAGCAAATTCCGGTACAAAAGCCCAATGGTATTCGACGAATTTCAGCTGTCATGTCTATTTTCAGACATATCCTCATTTCTATGTATGTTCCGGCTGTCCTTTGCACAGCAAGCATCCTTTTTCTTTTGCATCGGTACAGCCATATATTATTTTCAGAAAGGCGGTATTTCCATGGAACTTCAGGTTACGAATAATTTTTCCGATATTACATCCGAAATCCTTGCGCTTGCAAAAATGAGTGAGCAGGCAGGCTCCATTGCGCCTGAGCTCTACACACAGTACGACGTCAAACGCGGTCTGCGGGATTTAAACGGCAAAGGCGTCCTCGCAGGGCTCACCAATATTTCTGACGTGCGCGCCACCAAAATCGTAAACGGCGAAGCTGTTCCCGCACATGGGCAGCTGTTTTACCGCGGCTACAACGTGGAAGATCTCGTGCGCGGCTTTAGCAAAGACAACCGTTTCGGCTTCGATGAGGTAACTTATCTGCTGCTGTTTAACAAGCTTCCTAACAAGGAGGAGCTGGAATCCTTTTCCCGACTGCTCAATTCCTATCGAAGCCTGCCCACCAGCTTTGTCCGCGATATTATCATGAAGGCCCCCAGTAAGGATATGATGAATACCCTCGCCCGCAGCGTTCTGACCCTGTATTCCTACGACGACCGTGCAGACGATGTTTCCCTGCCAAACGTCCTGCGTCAGTGCCTGCAGCTCATCAGCCTCTGTCCGATGCTGTCCATCTACGGCTACCAGGCCTACAGCCACTATCATGACGGCAACAGCCTGTATATCCACCAGCCTTCCCAGACGCTCTCCATGGCGGAAAATATTTTACATATCCTGCGCCCTGACAGCAGTTACACCCCTTTGGAAGCAAAAATCCTCGATATCGCGCTGATCCTGCATATGGAGCATGGCGGTGGTAATAACTCATCCTTTACCACGAGGGTTGTCACCTCCTCCCTGTCCGATACCTATTCTGTTATCGCAGCGGCAATTGGCTCCTTAAAGGGCCCCCGCCACGGCGGCGCAAATATCAAGGTTGTCAGGATGTTCGAGGAAATGAAAGAAGAAGTACACGACTGGAAAGACGATGAAGAAATCAGCCGTTACCTCGCACGCCTGCTCAACAAGGACGCATTCGACCATGCCGGTCTGATCTACGGCGTCGGCCATGCGGTTTACTCCAAATCTGACCCGCGTGCTGTCATCTTCAAGGGCTTCGTAGAACGCCTTTCCGAAGAAAAAGGACTGCATGATGAATTCGAGCTTTATAACAGTGTAGAGCGTCTCGCCCCTGCAGTCATCGCCAAAGAACGTCAGATGTACAAGGGCGTCAGCGTCAACGTCGACTTCTATTCCGGCTTTGTATACAAGATGCTTGGACTGCCGATGGAGCTCTACACCCCGATCTTCGCCATCGCGCGTATGGTCGGCTGGAGCGCGCACCGCATGGAAGAGCTTGCCACCAACAGCAAGATCATCCGCCCTGCGTATAAGACGCTCTGCACCGATCAGCCTTATGTGGAGCTGTCGGAAAGAAAATAACTGCGCGCACGTTTTTGCAATTGTGTAATCAAGGGGGCGACAGCAAAGAATGCTGCCGCCCCCTTTGCCGGGCACACAAAAAACGGAGAACCCTCAGGTTCTCCGTCATTTCTATCATCCATCTCTTTGTGATTTATGACATTGGAAAGCTCGCAGAGCACGCATTCTATTGTTTTTCCAAGAACTCCATCACTGCCTGTTTCATGCCATCTTTTTCGCACTGGATGTTATGGAGCACCGGTGCGTTGCGGATTTTTGTGATCGCATCCGGAATCTTCACTCCACTGATCTTTTCCAATTCTTCCGTCAGGGCAAAATCATCCATATCTGCATATTTTTCATCCATAGCACTCATAACGGTTCTGGTGAATTTATACGGACTTGCAGTAGATGCGATCACAGTTTTTGTCGTGTCGCCGGTTTCTTCTTTATATTTGTTGTAAACCGCTGCTGCAACCGCGGTATGCGGATCGAGCACATAGTCGGTATCTTCGTACAGGCTGCGGATTTGCGCCGCGCATTCCTCCTGCGTCGCATAATTCCCGTAAAAATCACCGAGCTTTTCTTTCATCTCTGCAGTGATTTCATATTTGCCATCACCTGCAAGCGCTGCCATCAGGGACGCGTTGCATGCAGCATCCTCTCCGGCAATCCGATAAATCAGCCGTTCCAGATTACTCGAAATCAGAATATCCATCGACGGGGACGTTGTAAGGATAAAATCACGATTTCTGTCATAAGCACCTGTACGGAAGAAATCATATAATACTTTATTGTCATTGGACGCACAGATCAGCTTTTTGATCGGCAGTCCCATATTTTTTGCATAATAGGCAGCCAAAATGTTGCCGAAGTTTCCGGTCGGAACAGTAACATTGATCTCCTCGCCTGCTTTGATACGTCCTTCTTTTACAAGCTGTGCATATGCATAAACATAATAAACGATCTGGGGAACCAGACGTCCGATGTTAATGGAGTTTGCAGAAGAGAACTGATAGCCTCTTTCTTCCATCCATGCTGCAAGCTCTTTATCTGCAAACAGCTTCTTGACACCGGACTGGGCGTCGTCGAAATTTCCGTGGATACCGATCACGCGGGTGTTTGCGCCGGTCTGGGTGACCATCTGTTTTTCCTGAATCGGGCTAACACCGTCCTTGGGATAAAAGACCATAATTCTCGTGCCGGGCACATCCGCAAAACCTGCCAGAGCCGCCTTTCCGGTATCTCCGGAGGTCGCCGTCAGAATTACGATTTCATTTTTGATCTGATTTTTCTTCGCCGCAGTCGTCATCAGGTACGGCAGAATCGAAAGTGCCATATCCTTAAACGCGATCGTCGGACCGTGGAACAGTTCCAGATACCACACATTTTTCACTTCTGCCAGCGGGGCGATCGCCTCCGTATCGAACTTACCGTCGTACGCCTTGTCGATGCAATAACGAAGCTCTTCCTCTGTAAAATCCGTCAGCAAAAGCTTCATCACTTCATATGCGGTCTGTCGATAATCCATCTGTGCAAACTCGTCCAGCGTTTTATCAAAAGAAGGCAACGCCTGGGGCACAAACAGACCACCGTCCGATGCAAGACCTTCCAGAATTGCTTTAGATGCCGACACGCTCTCTTCATTTCCTCTCGTACTTCTATACAAAACTTCCATGCTTCCTCCTGTTTCTGCTGCAGTTGCACAGCTTCGTTTCTTTTTTCTGTCCGTTTCGCTCAATTTTATCACAGGTTTTCTGACAGGACAATACCTTTTCCGATTTTTTGTCTTTATCCAAAGAACTCATGTCCGCCATGCACAAACAGTCTGACCAGATGTGTATCGAACCAGCGCATATTTTTTTCATTCGCCGCATTCCGCGCAGCAAAGTACAGCGCCCCTTTTGACAAATCCGTTCCATCCAGCGCCAGCTCTACCGCCTGTTTCGTTTCCTCACTGATTGAAACAGTGTCGATCGTTCCGTTTTTTACCGGGGAAAACTGATAAACACCGTTGCTGTGCTGATACACCACATCTGTCACACAATCCGGGAACAACTCGCTCTTTACCCGGTTTAAGACGACGTTTGCAACCAAAATCCTGCCGTTTAAATCCTCCGATCCGGCTTCCGCCTCCACGATTTTCAAAAGCACCTGATAATCCGCGCTGCTGATAGAAAGCTGCGTGCTGTCTGAAACAGCTGCTGCGCTATCCTCCCGTTCCAGCATCCTCACCTGCAGCGTCGGCTCTGCCAGATCGTTTTCCTCCAGTGCCCGCCCATTTTCCTCTTTTTCATAATCCAAAAGTTCCTCCATGCAGACGACGCTGTCCATGCTGTCCAGATACCGTCCCATTTCTCCTACCGTTCCGGTCAACCGGACGCAAAACCATGCAGATACAAACATCATGGACGCCCCGGTCAGCCATATGCCATATTTTAATGTACTGTTTTTTTCCATTTCCATCCCCGTTCCCGGCTGTACGCCTTCTAAAAGTCTATACAGCCAGTCTGAAAAAAATCACTTTTTTCACAGACAAACTGCGACAGAAACTTCATTTTATGGTAGGATGGAGAAATACTGGGGCAAAATAGGAACGAATTCCGCATGTTTTTAGAATTGCATCCGTGTGAAAGCAATCCAGTATTTTATCTTGACCTGAAAGGATTTCTATCTATGATTATATTTAAAAAGATTATATTTAAAAAACTATTTGCACCGATCACTCTCCTGCTGTGCTTCACTCTGTCGTTGTCCCTGACCGGTTGCAGTGCATCTTCTGTGCAGCCGTTTTCCAAAACCGGCTTCTATTTTGACACCGTGATTTCCCTGACATGCTATGGAAACGATGCAGAAGCCGTCCTGGACGAAGCATTTGAACTCTGCGGGCACTATGAAAATCTATTGAGCTACACCAAAGAAGGCAGTGATATCTGGAATATTAACCATGCGAATGGACAGCCTGTCACTGTCGATTCTGAAACCGCCTCCCTGCTGCAGACAGCGTTATACTGGTCTGAAAAAACAGACGGTCTGATCGATCCGACAATCACGCCAATTTCCCAGCTCTGGAACTTTTCCGGAGACCCGGCAGGTCCTGTCCCAAAGCAGTCCCAGATCAATGCCCTGCTCCCTCACGTCGATTACCACAATATCCGGATCGACGGCAATACGGTTACCCTCGCCGACCCGGATGCACAGCTTGACCTCGGATTTCTGGCAAAGGGTGCGATCGCAGACCGCCTGAAAGCATTTTTCCTCCAAAAAAATATCACAAGTGCCCTGATCAATCTTGGCGGAAACGTCCTGGCTGTCGGGCAAAAGCCGGATGGCACAGCATTTCGTACCGGCATCAAAAAGCCGTTTTCTGAAACAAACGAGCTGGTCGATATCGTCGCGTTAAAAGACCAGTCCCTCGTCTCTTCCGGAAATTATGAGCGTTGCTTTCGGGAAAACGGAGTCCTGTATCATCATATTCTAGACCCTCACACCGGTTATCCCGCCGACACAGGTTTGAGCAGCGTCACGATCCTCTCCGATTCCTCCACGGACGGAGACGCCCTCAGCACGTCCTGCTTCTTACTTGGATACGAAAAAGGCAGGGAGCTGATTGACTCCCTGCCGGATATCGAAGCACTATTCCTTTTAAGCGACGGCACAATTTACCGCACGGAAGGATTCCCGCAATCATAACCGATGAGAAAAATCAGTGCTTCACAATCACTTTCTTTGGACATTTCTCTGCGCAGATTCCGCAGCCCTTACAGGTTTCAGGATCAATCTTTGCGAGGAAGTCCGTCACTTTCGCTGCGCCAACCGGGCAGTTTCTTTGACAGAGTGTACAGCCGATACAACCTGTAGTGCACTCCTTCATCGTCACAGGACCTTTTGCCTTGGAGCTGCATGCCACCAGATACTTTGCATCGTAAGGAACCAGCGAAATCAGGTGCTTCGGACATGCTGCGACACATTTTCCACATGCCTTGCAGGCTTCTTTATCGACAACCGCCACGCCGTCTACGACATGGATTGCATCAAAGGGACATGCCTTTACGCAGTTACCGAAACCGGTACAACCATAATCACAGGATTTCGGACCGCCGTTCGGGACAAAGGAAAGCATCGCACAGTCAGCGATTCCATGATACTCATAATCTGTCTTCGCCTTATCGCAGGTTCCCTGACAGGCTACAAATGCAACCTTTTTCGTCTCTTTTCCCGCTTCTACGCCCATAATCTTTGCGATCTCTTTTCCAACCGGCTCACCGCCCACCGGACAGGCATTGACCGGCGCTTCCCCTTTGGCAATTGCTGCCGCCAGATTTGCACAGCCCGCATAACCGCAGCCGCCGCAGTTATTTCCCGGAAGGGCTGACAAAACAGCCTCTTCCCGTTCATCTACTTCTACTTTAAATTTGATTCCGGCAATGCCCAGAAACAGGCCGATAAACAGACCAACCGCTCCTACCACTGCCATTGCAATCAGGATACCGCTTACCATTCTCCGCCTCCTATAACAGTCCGGAAAATCCGCAGAAAGCGATTGCCATCAGTCCTGCTGTGACGAGAACCATCGGCATTCCCTTAAAGGATTCCGGATAATCGTTGTATTCCAGTTTCTCACGGATGCCCGCAAGAATGACAATGGAAATCGTGAAACCAAGCGCCGTCGCAAAGCCATTTACCATGCCGGTAAAGATGCCGTACTCCTTCTGCACGTTGGTCAGCGCAACACCGAGCACCGCGCAGTTGGTCGTAATCAGCGGCAGATAAACGCCGAGCGCCTCATACAGCGATTTCATATATTTTTTGAGGAACATTTCTACGAACTGTACCAGCGCCGCAATGACGAGGATAAATACGATCGTCTGCAGATACTGGATGTTCAAAGGCGTCAGAATAAATTTGTAAATTGCTCCCGCCACACCGGAAGAAAGCGTAATGACAAAAATAACGGCGGTTCCCATTCCCGCTGCAGTTTCTACTTTTTTGGATACGCCCAGAAACGGACACAGTCCCAGAAACTGGCTCAATACTACGTTGCTGACCAGCGCAGAGCTGATCAGGATCAACAATAACTGCTGGATCTGTTCCATCATGTTCAGCCTTCCTCCTTCTTTGTCTGAGCAGCCGGATCCGAAGCGCCGTAAAAGCTGTGACCGCAGCAGCCGGAAACGCTACAGCTTAAACAGTCATCCGAGCAGCCGGACTGGATTTTGCTCATATCTTTTCCTTTTTTCTCACCGTTTATCTTGATCTTGTTCTGGGCAGCAGTCAGAAATGCCAACACAAAGAATGCGCCGGGCGCCATAACGAAGATCGAAAACGGAACGTAGGATTGTGGCATCACGCGGAAGCCGAACAGCTCTCCTGCGCCAAGGATTTCACGAACTGCACCAATACAGGTCAGCGCAACGGAAAATCCAAGTCCCATACCGATACCATCGAACAAAGAAGGGAGTATCGGATTTCTGGACGCATAGGACTCCGCTCTGCCCAGAATGATACAGTTTACGACAATCAGCGGAATATAAATACCCAGCGAATCATACAGGGACGGAATAAAGCCCTGCAGCAGAAGCTGCATCATCGTAACCAGAGACGCAGCGATGACGATGAACGCAGGAATTCTTACCTTATCGGGAATAATCTTGCGCAGTGCGGAAATGATCAGGTTACACAGTGCAAGGACTACCATCGTAGTCAGGCCCATGCCCAGACCGTTGACTGCACTGGTCGTAACTGCCAGGGTCGGACACATACCCAGCGTCAAAACAAACGTCGGGTTCTCTTTGACAATACCGTTATAAAGCCGCTCTGCAGGCGTATTTTTCTTACTCATTTGCTGCTCCTTCCCCTGCACCTTGCTGCAGCATGGTCTGGAAATAGTACACACCAGCGTTGACTCCATTGGTCACAGCATTGGTTGTGATCGTAGCGCCGGAAATGGCATCAATTTCATTGTCTGCTGTCGAACCGGTTTTAGTGTATACATACGGATAGGCATTTTTATCTGCAAACTGGGGAACCAGAACGTCTCCCGCCTGCATGCCAAGACCTGCTGTTTCGGAAATAGACAGCAGAGAAATCCCGTTTAATGTGCCGTCATTGCGCACGCCAACGGTAAACTGGATATCTCCGCCGTAGCCCTCATGGGTTGTCACCGTCAGCACATAACCAAGTACTGTTCCAGACGCATCCTTTGCCTCCTGACAGGCATTGACACTGGCTGCGCTGTAGCCGCCCTCATTGAGCACAGTCTGTGCAGCTTCTTCTGTAAAATCTGTCACAGCTTCAAAGCTTTCCGCATCAGAAAAGACTTCACGGCACGCATTTTCCTGTGCCAGCGCCTCCTGACGTGCGATTGGCTCTTTTGTTATCTGATAAACACAACCCAGCAGCAATCCGGCTACCAGGGTGATTGCGAACAGAATGCCCGCATCTTTCAGCATGCTCTTCATGACCGCTCTCCTCCTTTTCCGAATGCTTTCGGCATCGTATAACGCTCAATCAACGGAACCAGAAGGTTGCCCAGAATAATCGCATAGGATACGCCCTCTGCGCTCGCGCCGAAAATACGGAAGATCGCGGTCAGAAAACCGAGAATCACACCGTAAATGTATTGTCCTTTTTTGGTGACAGGACGGGTTACATAGTCCGTCGCCATAAAGAATGCACCGAGCATCAGACCACCGCCTGCCAGCTGTGCGGACAGATATGCCGGGCTAATTGCAATTCCGCTAATGGCTGCAAACAGCAGGACAAAAACGGCAAAGGAAGCGATATAGCTGCCCGGTACGCGCAGGTCGATTACACCTGCAACGATCAGAACACAGGCGCCCAAAACGATCGCAATCACGGAGGTCTCACCGATCGTACCAGCCGTGCGTCCCAGAATCATGTTCAAAACGTTGACGCTTTCTCCTGCTTTCAGACTTGCCAGAGGCGTCGCACCAGTATAGGCATCGCAGTTAAAATTCGTCATCAGGGAGGTAAAGGAAATCAGCAGAAAGCATCTGCCTGCCAGCGCCGGGTTCATGAAGTTCTGTCCCAGTCCACCGAACAGCATCTTTACCACCAGGATTGCAAACACGCCGCCGACAACCGGAATCCAGAAAGGAACGGATACAGGCAGGTTTAATGCCAGTAACAATCCGGTTACGACTGCTGAGAAATCGCCGATCGTGATGGGTTTTTTCATTAGTTTTTCATAGATATATTCGGTCAGAACACAGGTTGCGATACTGATCAGGATCAGAACCAGTGCCCGGAAGCCAAAATTGTAAATGCCAAAAAATGCGGGCAGAAGCAGTGCGATAACTACTGTCAGCATAATCCGGGAAGTGGTATCCTTCGCCCGGATATGGGGGTTGGAGGATACATTGCGTAAATCGCTCATTTCTTCGCCTCCTGCTGTTTTTTCTTTTTCTCCGCCAGAACCATTTTTCTCGCGGATTTGATCGCCTGTGTCAGAGGACGCTTTGCCGGACAGACATAGCTGCAGCATCCGCATTCACAGCATTCCAGACCGTTACAGGCTTCAAATCGTTCAAGGTCATGACGTTCTGCATAGTCTGCAAGGAGCTTGGGCACAACTCTGCCGGGACAGACTTCTACACAGCGTCCGCAATTGATACACGCCGACGGCTGTGAATCTGCAACATCGTCATGGGTCAGGCACAGCAGTGCGGAGGATGTCTTGGTTGTCGGCACGTTTAAATCAAAAATACCAAAGCCCATCATCGGACCACCGGAAATAATCTTAGCAGGTTCCTGTACAAAACCGCCCGCTTCCTCGATCAGCTCGTTGTAATTGGTACCAATCCGGACAATAAAGTTCTGAGGATTTGCAACTGCATCTCCCGTTACCGTTACGATACGGTGCATCAGCGGTTTCCCTTCGCGCACAGCCTGATTGATCGCAACAACCGTATCAACATTGTCTACGATACACCCCGCATCTGCAGGAAGCATGGAGGAATTGATCGCACGTCCTGTCACCGCATAAATCAGATGGCGCTCCGAGCCCTGCGGGTATTTTGTATGTAAGGCAGCCACGGAAATATCCGTTTCATCCTTTGTCAGCTTCTTTAACAGTGCGATTGCATCCGGTTTATTATCTTCCACTGCCAGCGTTCCCTTTGCGTTCGGGAACAGCTTTAACATTACCTTCAAACCGGCAATCAGCTTTTCCGGCTCCTCCACCATTCTTCTGTAGTCAGAGGTCAGGTACGGTTCGCATTCTGCACAGTTTACGATGACATCTGTAATGCTGTCCGGATTTTTCGGACTCAGTTTTACATGTGTCGGGAAACCTGCGCCGCCCATGCCGACGATGCCGGCTTCTTTCACTCTTCCGATAATTTCCTCCCGGCTTAACGTCTCCAGGTCTGCAGGAACAAACTCTGCTTCTTCATATAAATGGTCGTCCTCAATCACAATGCTCATTACATTGTCACCGGTTACGACGCGGTGTGGCTCGATCGCCTTAACTGTACCGGAAACCGTCGCATAAATCGGTGCCGATACAAAACCCTGGGCTTCCGCAATCTTCTGTCCTGTCAGTACATGGTCTCCCTTTGCCACGACAGGCACTGCAGGCGCACCGATATGCTGGGACAGCGGATATACCAGGTCACCCTTTGGCAGAACTGCCTTCATGGGCTTATCCTTCGACAGATCCTTCCCATCATAGGGATGAATGCCGCCCATAAATGTCAACTTAGCCATTCGCCAATCATCCTTCCTTTTCTTTTTTGTTTCTGAATATGTACATTGTATACATACATTCCATCTTGTATCATACTATTTTTTTAGCCAAAATACTACAGGAAATTTCAAAAATATGCTATCATACGGTTATGAAAACTTTAAAAACCCCTATTTTATCCGATACAACGAAAGAGCTGGCTTCTTTTTTTGAAGCCCCTCAGGACATTTTATTTTTCGATATCGAAACCACCGGATTTTCCGCACGCAGCGCCTGCGTCTATCTGATCGGCTGCGCTTATCTGACCACAAACGGCTGGGAAACCCGGCAGTTTTTTGCGGAGACGCCCGATGATGAAGCGGATGTTTTGCAGCAGTTTTTCTCCTTTTCCGCCTCCTTTCCGGTCATGGTACATTTTAACGGAACAACCTTCGATGTTCCGTTTCTGCAGACCCGCGCGAAAAAATTCGGGCTTTCTTTTGTCCCGGCGTCCGTCCAGCACGACATCTACAAAAAAATAAGCCCTTATAAAAACCTCCTGCACCTGCCGGGATGTCGCCAGAAGCAGCTGGAGGAGTTTATCGGCATCCATCGGGAAGACCATTTTAACGGCGGCGAGCTGATCGAGCTGTATCATTCCTACGCCAGACAGCCTACAAAAGAGCTTCTCGACATCCTGCTTTTACACAACCGTGAAGACCTCGAGGGAATGACCACCCTTTACCGCGTGATGGCAATCCCGCTATTTTTCGAAGAACAGAGCTTTTCTCCGGTCACCCTTTCTCTCGAGCATACCGAGGACGCTTTTGGAAAAGCGCGGACCAATGCAGTCTTTACCCTGCAGACAGATATCCCTCTTCCGGTTTCTTTGTCCCTGCACGGCTCCGGCACTGTTTTAAAAAACTGCTTCCTCGCAGGCCGGGAACAGACTGTGCTGCTGCGCCTGCCGGTCTATGATGGCGTTTTAAAGCATTTTTATCCAGACTATAAAAACTATTCCTACCTACCTGCAGAAGATACCGCAATTCATAAATCCGTCGCCGTTTACGTCGATAAATCGCAGCGTATGCCCGCGACAGCCGCAACCTGTTATACAAAAAAAGAAGGACAGTTTCTTCCCTGCTTCTCTGTGCCGGACGAACTGCCGTTATTTCGGGAAAACCATAAAGACCGCCAGTGTTTCCTGCTCGCCGACGACTTGTTAAATTCTGACGCATCCGTCCAGAAAGAGTATCTGTCCGGGCTGCTGCGCGCACTGGTGAAAACAAAAAAATAGGTTGGTAATAACTCCAATCGAGTAGGAGGCTAATCATTGGTTGATTAGCCGACCTC
>QUKC01000013.1:0-44547 GCA_003481005.1 Firmicutes bacterium TM09-10
AGGGCTTATCCTGACAGGTTGGGAATGGATGTAGAAGATACAAAAGAGGATTTCAGTGTTCAGTTTTGAAGGTATGAACCTATAATGACAAGGACGTCTGTTGAGAACTCAACAGACGTTTTTTGTTATCCCAGTTCACTCGTGGGACCAAACAGGCAGATTCGTGCTTGCACGAAAATCTGCCTGCTGGGTTCCACGAAGGAAGCGCCGCTTCATGAGCAAAAGGAGCTGCGAAGCAGCGGAAAGCATCGAAGATGCGAGTTTGCGAATGGCGCGGGTGAACGGGCGGGGCGCGTAAATGAATGTCGCTCCGTGAGGATCGCACTGCGTCGGAATGGAAGGATGTCGCTTTCGCGACCCGACGCAGGCGAATATATCCCATAAGAAATGTAGTTGTTTACTACACTAAAGTCTGATATAATGTTTCTGGATTCCGGTCTGCAGGCTGCATTTGCAGGCGAAAGGAAGTTAAGAAAGGTTGATACGATATGTTGGAACAAATTAGACAGTCCATTGAACAGGCGCAGATGGTGCTTGTCGGGATTGGAACGGAGTTTGCAGTAAAAGAGGAAGCGCAGGAAGATCCTTTTTTTACAGAGCTTGCCAAGACCGCGCAGACAGATCCCGCTGCGGCAGCGCTGCTCGCATTTCATAAAAGCCAAAAGAAAGTGGGCGGCTGTGAAAAAGAACAGGTTCAGAAGGCATATGAAGTTCTGGCAGATCTTTTGAAGGATAAAAATTATTTTGTGATTTCTCTATGCGAGGACGGTTTGTTGGAACAGGCAGGACTGAAAGAAAATCGAATTCTGACGCCAGCCAAAGAGGGAGAGGAAGAAACGGATAGTGGAGTGTATCCGACAGACAGCTGGGAAACTTACACCAAATGGCTACAGGGGACATTAAACAGAAATTTGGTGATTCTGGAGCTGGGCGTTGGGATGGAGTTGCCGCAGCTGATCCGTTTTCCGTTTGAAAAGGTTGCATATTTTAATCAAAAATCCTGTCTGTACCGGGTTCATTCCCATTTGTATCAGATGACGGAAGAGATTAAGGAGCGCGGATATAGCGTACCAATGCATCCGGTTACGCTGTTGCTGGAAGAAAAATAGTATCTCTAATAAATAATGAGGAACCAAATGATTGCAATTATCGACTATGACGCAGGAAATGTAAAAAGTGTCCAGAAGGCGCTGGAATATTTGCATGAGGATACGATACTGACGCGTGACCCGAAACAGCTGCTTGCAGCAGAAAAAGTCATCCTTCCGGGTGTTGGGGCATTCGGGGATGCGATGGGGAAATTAAAAGAATATGGTCTGATTGATGTGATTTCTGAGATTGTCGACAAGAATACTCCGTTTCTTGGAATTTGCCTTGGTTTGCAGCTGTTATTTGAATCGAGCGAGGAAAGCCCTGGCGTGGAGGGGCTCGGTCTGTTAAAGGGAAAAATCCTGCGGATTCCAGACGGCGTTGCAGAAGACAAAAGACCGCTTAAAATTCCGCATATCGGCTGGAATTCCCTCTCCTTTCCGCAAAAAGGACGGCTGTTTGAAGGATTTTCCAGGGAGCCGTATGTGTATTTCGTGCATTCCTATTATCTGAAGGCGGAGGAGGATATTGTCACCGCGAGAACCGAGTATGGCGTTTCCATCGATGCTTCTGTGGAAAAAGGAAATCTGTTCGCCTGTCAGTTCCATCCGGAAAAGAGTTCGGAGGCTGGGCTGAAAATTTTGGAGAACTTTGTGAGATTAGGCAGGGAGGGCAACTGAGGATGTTTACAAAACGGATCATTCCCTGTCTGGACGTCCATAATGGCAGGGTAGTAAAGGGCGTTAATTTTGTCAATTTGAGGGATGCAGGAGATCCGGTGGAGATCGCAGCGGCGTATGATAAGGCGGGTGCGGACGAATTGGTTTTCCTGGATATTACGGCATCCTCGGATGCACGGGCGACGGTCGTGGACATGGTAAGACGGGTTGCTGAGCAGGTGTTTATTCCGTTTACGGTCGGCGGAGGAATCCGCACGGTCGAGGATTTTAAGGCATTGCTGCGGGAGGGGGCGGATAAAATTTCTGTCAACTCAGCGGCGATTTCCAATCCGCAGCTGATCGCGGATGCGGCGGAAAAGTTCGGCAGCCAGTGCGTTGTCGTTGCGATTGATGCAAGGCGCAGAACAGACGGTGCAGAGGGCTGGACGGTTTATAAAAACGGCGGACGGATCGATACCGGTCTGGACGCGGTAGAATGGGCGAGAAAGGCGCAGGAGCTGGGAGCCGGGGAGATTTTGCTGACGAGCATGGACTGCGATGGAACGAAGGCAGGCTATGATATTCCGCTGACCCGGGCGATCGCACAGAACGTGTCGATTCCGGTCATCGCTTCCGGTGGTGCAGGCAAGATGGAGCATTTCAAGGAGGCACTGACAGACGGCATGGCAGATGCGGCGCTGGCGGCTTCCTTATTTCACTATAAAGAGCTGGAAATCGGACAGGTCAAGGAATACCTGCAGAAGGAAGGAGTCGCGGTAAGATGGCAATGATCAGCAACGACTGGTTGCCGGCGTTAAAGGATGAGTTTCGAAAACCGTATTATGCGAAGTTATTTTCTTTTGTGAAAGAAGAATATGCGACGCATGTGGTATATCCTCCGGCGGATGATATTTTCAACGCATTTCATTTTACACCGCTTCGCGAGGTGAAGGTCGTGATTTTGGGACAGGACCCTTATCATAACGAGCATCAGGCGCATGGGCTCTGCTTTTCTGTGCAGCCGGGAGAGGAGGTGCCGCCGTCGCTTGTCAATATTTATCAGGAGCTGCATGATGATCTGGGATGCTATATTCCAAACAACGGTTACCTGGAAAAATGGGCGAAGCAGGGTGTGCTGATGTTGAACACCGTGTTGACCGTGCGGGCGCATCAGGCAAATTCCCATCAGGGAAAAGGCTGGGAGCAGTTTACGGATGCAGTCATCGAAGCGGTTAATGCGCAGGACCGTCCGATCGTTTTTTTGCTCTGGGGACGTCCGGCGCAGCAGAAGGCTTCGATGTTGACGAACCCGCGGCATTTGATTTTGAAGGCGCCGCATCCGAGTCCCTTGTCTGCATATCGCGGATTTTTCGGCTGCAGGCATTTCAGCCAGACCAATGAATTTTTAAAAGCACATGGAGTGGAACCGATCGACTGGCAGATTGAGAACCGATAAGAGAGGCAGATAAAGGAGCAACGATGAACAAAAAACCATTTGTAACCAAAGAACAGATTGAAGAAATCGCAAAGACGTATCCGACTCCGTTTCATCTCTACGATGAAAAAGGAATCCGCGAAAATGCGAAAAGAGTAAAAGAGGCATTTTCCTGGAACCCTGGATTTCGGGAATATTTTGCGATCAAAGCGACCCCGAACCCGTTTTTGGTTGACATTTTACGGGAATACGGCTGTGGCTGTGACTGTTCTTCCGAAACGGAACTGATGCTCTGTGATGCGATCGGCGCAAAGGGCGAGGAGATTATGTTCTCCTCCAACGATACGCCGGAAGAGGAATATGCACTGGCAGCGAAGCTGGGCGCGATTATCAACCTGGACGATATCACGCATATCGATTTTGTAGAGCAGATTCTGGGCAAGCTTCCGGAGACGATGAGCTGCAGATATAATCCGGGCGGCGTGTTCACGTTGAGCAACGGCATCATGGACAATCCGGGGGATTCCAAATACGGTATGATGACGGAACAGATTTTTGAAGCGTATCGGATTTTAAAGAGCAAGGGAGTAAAACGCTTTGGTATTCACGCATTTCTGGCGAGCAACACGGTGACGAACGAATATTATCCACAGCTGGCAAAGCAGCTGTTTGAGCTTGCTGTGAAGCTGGAAAAAGAAACCGGAGCGGATATTGCGTTTATCAATCTGTCTGGCGGTGTCGGCATTCCGTATCGTCCCGATCAGGAGCCGAACGATATTCTGGCGATCGGCGAGGGCGTCAGGAAGGTTTACGAAGAGGTTCTGGTTCCGGCAGGCATGGGAGATATCGCAATTTATACCGAGATGGGACGTTTCATGATGGGACCTTACGGTGCGCTGGTAACGAAGGCGGTGCATGAGAAGCATATTTACAAAGAATATATCGGCGTGGATGCGTGCGCGGCGAACCTGATGCGTCCCGCGATGTACGGTGCTTATCATCACATCACGGTGCTGGGCAAGGAAAATGCGCCCTGCGACCATATATACGATGTGGCCGGTTCCCTTTGCGAAAATAATGACAAATTTGCAATCGACAGAAACCTTCCAAAGATCGATATGGGAGATTATCTGTTTATTCACGATGCGGGCGCACACGGCTTTTCGATGGGCTATAACTACAACGGACGCCTGCGCAGCGCGGAGATTTTACTGCAGGAGGATGGCACTGCAAAGCTGATCCGCCGTGCAGAGACACCGAAGGATTACTTCGCAACGTTTGACTGCTTTGATTTTTATAAAAATCTGAAATTTGAAAAATAAAGCCTGATGCGGACTGGGAAAGGACGCACAATTGAGGAAATCTGCAATAGAATGAAAAAATGCCCGAACTGGACGGATGAAAGGATCCGAACCGGTCCGGGTATTTTTATGAAATGTCAGAGAAAACTATTGTCTGCAGAGTGACAAGCTTGTCTGTTGCCAAAATGGGATCGCCAGCGGCGCAGCCTGTTTTACAGTGCGAACTGGAATATGCAGAATGCCGCGTAAATAGCGAGCAGAATAATACCCTGCAGGCGTGTCATCCTGCCTTTGATGAGCGGAGGAATCGTTAGGATCAGCATAACGCCGAGCATGACAGGAATATCTACAACGAGGGATGCGTTATAAGCGCCGATCTGCTTGCTGTTAGGCAGATCGAAGGGAGATAACAGGATCGAAACACCACTTACCAAAACGAGGTTAAACAGGTTTGCGCCGATGATGTTGCCGAGGGATAACAGACCGTGTCCTTTGCGCAGAGAGGTGATTGCGGTAACAAGCTCCGGAAGGGAGGTGCCTAGAGCAACAAAGGTAAGGGCGATAACGGATTCGGGAACGCCCAACAGTCCGGCGATGATGATGCCATTATCAACTAACAGGTTTGCGCCGATTGCGATAAAAGCAGCACCGATGACCAGTAAAAGAAGATCCTTTCCGGTCGAATTAGAAGCGGTGTCGGCCTCTGCCGCTGCGACCTCAGCGTCCGCTGCTGCAGCCTCCGGGTTCTTGCCGTGCATCGCCTGATAGACCTGAATGCCGATATATGTGACGAAAATCAGCAGAAGCAGCACACCGGTTACGCGATCGAAGCGCTTGGTAACGTAGGCGGTAAACAGGTAGAGTGCGGTGGATACATAAAAGAAAATAACCGGAATGGTGAGTGTCTTTTTATCCACGCGGGACGGCTTGACTGCGATGGAAATTGCCGCGATCAGCGCCGTATTGCAGATGATGGAACCGATGGCGTTTCCGTAGGCGATTTCACCATGGCCGCTGACTGCAGAGGTAGCGGAAACCATGACCTCCGGCAGGGTAGTGCCGATGGAAACGATAGTTGCGCCGATTAACAGATCCGGGACATGGAACCTGTGGGCAATGCCTGTTGCGCCGTCCACAAACCAGTCGCCGCCCTTAATCAGCAGAACCAGTCCGACGAGAAACAGGATGATGGATGTTATCATTTGTTTATCCTCCAGAAATGAAAAAAGTTAGTTGAATCGAACCTACTTTTTGATCCGATAGAAAAAAACCCGAAGTTATAAAAACTTCGGGTTTTCGTGCCGGCGACGGGACTTGAACCCGTACTATGTCACCATAAACAGATTTTGAGTCTGCCGCGTCTGCCATTCCGCCACGCCGGCTGATGTGCGTAAAACTCCTGCAACAAAAAAGATTTTACCATAAAGAGATTGCGATTTCAAGGGAAAAATGAGTTTAATTTTCGGTTTTCATTTCACAGCATCTTGACAATGCCGTGTAGATGGTGTTACTTTTACTTTGCATTGAAAAAATGACGCACATGCGAAGATGAGGAGAAAAACATGCAGGAATTAAAACCGATCAAAGAAGGAAAAGTTCGTGAGATTTATGACAACGGCGAAAGCCTGATTATGGTTGCCACAGACCGCATCAGCTGTTTTGATGTGATCTTACATAATGAGGTAACGAAAAAAGGAACCGTCCTGACTCAGATGTCCAAGTTCTGGTTCGATATGACACAGGATATTCTTCCTAACCACATGATTTCTGTAGATACCAAGGATATGCCGGAGTTTTTCCAGCAGGAGAAGTATGAAGGCAAATCCATGATGTGTAAAAAGCTTCAGATGCTTCCCATTGAGTGCATCGTGCGCGGCTATATCACCGGCAGTGGTTGGGCAAGCTACAAGGAAAACGGCACGGTATGCGGCATTCGTCTGCCGGAGGGCTTAAAAGAATCCGATAAGCTGCCTGAGCCTATTTACACTCCCTCCACCAAAGCGGAAATCGGCGATCACGACGAAAATATTTCCTTTGAGCAGAGCGTTACGCATCTGGAAAAATATTTCCCTGGCAGAGGGCAGGAGCTTGCTGAACAGCTTCGTGACAACACCATCGCTCTGTACAAGAAATGTGCAGAGTACGCACTGAGCAAGGGTATCATCATTGCGGATACCAAGTTTGAGTTTGGTCTGGACGAGGATGGCAACATGGTGATCGGCGATGAAATGCTGACACCCGACAGCTCCCGTTTCTGGCCTGCGGAAGGCTATGAACCCGGACATTCTCAGCCTTCTTTTGACAAGCAGTTTGCCCGCGACTGGCTCAAAGCCAACCCGGATAACGACTGGACACTGCCTCAGGAGATCGTAGACAAGACGATTGCAAAATATCTGCAGGCATATGAGATGCTGACCGGTAAGCAGCTGTAAGCAGCTTAGATATGCTTTACGAAATAGTGCGCACAGACAAACGGCAGCACACAAACGATCGGAAATAGAAAGGATATGCTGGACATCCTGTTTTTTTCGTGCTATCCTTTTTACATGAAATTATTTCATTGGAGGATGCAGGAACTATGGCAAGAAGAAAGAAAAACATGACCTATGAAGAAGAACTGGCCTACCTGGACAGCGAAATTTCCAAAACTGAGGAAACTTTAAAGGCGCTCAAGACGCGGAAAAAGGAGCTTGCTAAAGTAAAAGAACAGGCTGATCTGCAGACTCTGTATGCAGCGATCAAGGAGTCCGGCAAATCTGTGGCGGATGTAATTTCCAGCTTAAAGTAAGAATATGCCCAGACTGCGAACCGGCAGTTTGGAATAGGGGAACAGGCAGTCAATACCTGTTCCCTGTTTTTTTATCGTATGAGAAACTTCATTTCTATACGATAAAAATACTCCGCGAGGATTGCATTGCGGAGGAATTTTGATAGAGATGGAGGAAATGGTGATGGGACAGGAGAGAATCATTCATGCAGCGCTGCTTGGGGCAGGAACCGTGGGCAGCGGCGTTTATAAACTGGTAAAGGATCTGGAGGAAGAGATCGTTTCGAAAACGGGCGCGCGCCTGGTGGTGGATAAAATTCTGGTGCGCGATACGACAAAAGCGCGGGAAGGCATTCCGTCTGAGCTTCTGATAGATCGTTGGGACGAGATTTTAAACGATCCCCAGATCGAAATCGTGATTGAGGTGATGGGAGGAATTCGACCGGCGCTGACCTGGCTGGAGGAAGCGCTCCGCGCAGGCAAACAGGTTGTAACGGCGAATAAGGATTTGCTCGCGGAATATGGAGAACAACTGTTCGATGCAGCGGAAGCCGGAAAATGTGACCTGCATTTCGAAGCGGCGGTTGCCGGCGCAATTCCGATCATCCGTCCGCTGCGCCAGAGCCTGGCAGCCAGCGAACTGACAGAAGTGATGGGCATTGTCAACGGGACGACCAACTATATCCTGACGCGGATGACGGAGGATGGGATGGGCTACGAAGAGGCACTTGCCCTTGCGACAAAACTCGGCTATGCAGAGAGCGATCCGACTGCGGATGTGGAAGGCTACGATGCAGGACGCAAGGTGGCGATTATGGCATCGATCGCGTTTAACTCCAACGTGACCTTTTCCCAGGTGTATACCGAAGGCATTACACACATCACGGCGGAGGATATCCGCTATGCGAAGGAATTTGGCTATGTGATCAAGCTGATCGGCATGACGAGGCTGACAGAAGGCGGCGTAGAGGTTAAAGTACATCCGATGCTTTTGCCGGAGCAGCATCCGCTTTCGACTGTCCGGGATTCGTTCAATGCGGTATTTATCCACGGGGAAGCCTGCGACGACGCGATGTTTATGGGGCGCGGCGCAGGACAGCTGCCGACAGCAAGCGCAGTGATGGGCGATGTAATTGACGTGATGCGAAACATCCTGCACCATTCCTGCGGCAAGATCGGTTATGGCTGCTACCGGAATCTTCCGGTGAAATCCGCAGAGGATACGGTCAGTCGGTTTTTCCTGCGGATTCAGGTAACGGACAAGCCCGGCGCGCTCGCCAACATTGCCGGGATTTTGGGCAATAACGACGTGAGCATCGCGCAGGTCGTGCAGAAGCGCAGCCATGACGGCGTTGCAGAGCTTGTCATCATCACCGACCCGGTGCGGGAAAAACATTTTAACGATGCGCTCAGCATCTTAAAAGGCATGTCGGTGTTAAAAGAAGTGTCCGGCGTGATCCGGGTATACGGGAATTAAGGTGTGCCCGGCATGAAATAACGCGATCGGCTTGTTTTATCGTCAGCGCAGCTGCATGTCGATTCGGATATCGTTTCCGGAAACGGTCACGTCAGCGAGGCTGCCGACGATCAGCGGCATCATTGGCGGAAGATGTCCGAGATCGACGTCCATAATTACCGGGACATGGTGGGAAAGTGCGACGGGCAATACCGCCTGATATGGATCGAGGCCCATCATGTCCTGTCCGAAGCACAGCGGGCGACCGATCAGGAAGGCTTTGACGTGTTCGAACCAGCCAGCCTGTTCCATTTGCCACATGGCTCTGCGGATGGAGAAGACGTTCAAATCGCAGGCTTCAAGAAACCAGATGATGCCATCCTCTTTGTAGCGCTCGATAAAGTCCTTCGTTTTATCGAAACGGGTTCCGGTCAGATTGACGAGACAATCCATGCAGCCGCCGAGGAGTCTGCCGGAGACGTGAAAGCTTGGGGCAGAGGCTGGCGATACAGCGCCTGTCTGTAGGTTACCGCCCGCAAGCTGCGGGTCGCTGTTTAACTGGTCGTTGTACAAATGCGTCGTGCCGTCAGTCCTCTGTGCATACTCCGTCCCGTAGCAGCGCAGGACGCGCGGCTCAGTCACATGATAGGGCGCGAGGGGATTCGTTTCATCTTTTAAGGCTTCCTTTTCCCAGAGGGGGTAGCCGGATACGGTCTGTGTGCGCCCTGTCAGCAGGCGGAAGGCATCGGAAATAGCGGGATGCCACAGCTCCATGCCAAAAGCGCCGGCGCAGGGACCGTAGATGGAGGCGGTATCTGCAAGGGTTGCGAGAAGATAGGTCATATTCGTGTTGTCGGAATAGCCTATGTACCATTTGGGATCGGCTTTCGCAAGGCGGTCAAAATCCATATATGGAAGAATTTCGCACATCAGTTCGCCGCCTCCGCAGGAAATCAGACAGTCGTTGTCGGATTTTACATAATAATCCATCAGCTCCTGCGCGCATTTTTCGGGGGTGTTGCTGATGCCGACGCCGCTGCTTTCATAGCAGTTTGGTCCGAGGTCAAGCCGGTAGCCAAGCTCGGTGAAGCGTTTCTGGGCGTGTTCAAACGTTTCCTGATAAGGGGAGGTTGCACAGCCAAAGGAAGGGGCGACAAAGCCGATCGTGCCGCCGTCCGGTAAAAATTTGGGAAATTTCATAGGGATGTTCTGTTCCTTTCTCTTTCTGAGGAGGCGAAGGCAGCTGCTGCCCTCGCCTCCGATTTATTTCTGACAATAGAATGCGCGGTCTTTTCGTATATTCTATTGTATTTTTACGTTATCGGTTGGATCGATAAAGCCTTCTCCGAAGACCTCGCTGGTTTCCGTAATCATGACAAATGCGTCCGGATCGGTCTGATGTGCGGCACGGCGAACCTTGTACGCTTCGGCCTTGGAGCAGGCACAGAGCAGTACCTGCCGATCGGTCGTGGTGTAAGAACCTCTTGCGCGGATCAGCGTCGATCCTCTTGCGCAGACCTCGTCGATATGCGTTGCCATGGCAGGTCCCTGCGTCGTGATGATGATGGCGAGTTTTCCTGCGCTCGTGCCGTACATGATTTTATCTATGACGGTGGAAGTTACAAACGTAGAAATAAGTCCATATAAAACTGCGTCAAGATTACCAAAAACCGGCCATCCGATCAGGATGATGACGAGGTCGATCGCCATCGTGACAGCGCCGAGAGAAAGGTGCGGGTGCAGCGCTTTGATGGACATAGTAAGGAAGTCCGTACCGCCGGTAGACGAGCCTCTCATGTAGATCAGCGCAAGACCGCAGCCGAAAAATACGCCGGAAAAAAGCGCAGCGAGCATAGGATTGCCGTCATAGGCAGGCGTGAGCGGAAAGACGAAATCCAGAAAAAAGGTATTGATCAGAATCGTGCGGATGGATTTGATCATAAATTTACGCCCGACAATCCGGTAACTGAGCAAAATCAGGGGAATGTTGATGACGAGGGAGGTTGTACCGATCGGCAGGTTCCACAGGTGGTTCAAAATCAGGGCGACGCCGGAGATACCGCCGGGCGCGAAGTTTGCGAGCTTTGCAAAGGTATAGATGCCGATTGCGGAAAGGATGCTGCCAAGGACGTCGCAGAATAAATCGATCGCGATATTCTGCAACTGCTGCGGCGTATAGCGAGTGGACGAAAAAAATTTCATAAGGACCTCTTTCCCGGAAAACCCGTTATAGTAAGGATGATTCAGATTAGAAAAAATATTCCGGGCAAGGAAGCTGCCCGGGGACAGACCGCAGAAAAACCGTTCCTGCTTTAGCCTGCCAGATAGAAAAATTGTGGCATAGGAGAGAGAAAAAGTCAAGGCAGGCGGATTGCGCGATTTTTTATGGAAAGTTTATAGAATTTTTATTGTATTTCTGTAGATAGAAGAGTAGAATAGGGCGAAGTAATTAACAATGTTAAATATTATCAATGTTAATGAAAAAAAGCGGACAGGGAAAATCGGCGCTTTGGGTGAACTCTTTGCACTGCAGGCGCTTTGATACAGGAGGAGAAATGGATGACGCGTTAAAACTGGCGAGAGAATTTGAGCATGCCATGTGCAGGTTTCGGAGGATGGATTATTCTGCACTGCATCCCGGAGTTGGAAATATGGAATTTGCAGTGCTGGAGATGATTCATAAGCTGAGTGCGCAGCACGATGCAATTTACGGCGCAGCGATTTCCGATCTGCAGAAAAAAATGGAAATATTACCGTCGGCACTTTCCAGACTGCTCCGTGGCATGGAGGAAAAAGGGCTGTGCGTGCGCAGGATTGACCCGAAAGACCGAAGAAGCAGCTATGTTTCGCTGACGGAGACCGGACAGGAAAGAAGAGATCAGGGACACGGCATTATGGAAGTGTTTGCCCAGCGAGTTGTAGAAAGAATGGGCGAAGGCAGATTCCGTGAGCTGATTGAACAGTGGGAACGGTTCGGAGATGTACTGGAAACAGAAATTGCAGCATTCAGGAATGTGGATGGAATGGAGGAATAGAACAGAAAATGTTTCGGCTACTGAGCTATTTAAAACAATGTAAAAAATCAGTGCTGGCCATTGTACTTCTGCTGATCGTGCAGGCGTACTGTGATCTGGCACTGCCGCAGTATACATCGGATATCGTGGACGTCGGAATTCAGCAGGGCGGTATCACTTATGCTGCGCCCGAATGGATGCGGGAGGAGACCTGGGGCAGCCTGCAGAATTTAATGACAGAAGGGGAAAAAGAGCTGACCGCTTCCTGTTATGAACAGGCAGAGGACGGTACTTACGAGCGGACAACGAATAAAACGGCGGATCTGGAAGCGTTAAACGATGCGTTCCGGATGCCGATGGTGATGCTGTCTGCGATGGACGAAAGTGCGGAGACCGCGATGAATGACGGAGCAGATGCAGCGGCGCCCACCCTGGAGCAGCTTCAGCTTCTCCAGGCGCTGCAAAACGGCTCTCTCTCCGAGGAGCAGCTGCTTTCGCTGCGGGAGACGATCACAGACCAGCTGGGCGATATGAGTGATTCCCTGTTGAACCAGAAGGCGATTTTATTTGTGAAAGAGGAATATGAAGCGCTGGGTAAAGACCCGGGCAGCATCCAGATCGCATATCTTTTAAAAACGGGCGGAAAAATGCTCGGCTTTACGCTGTTGATGGCAGTGTGCGCGATTGCAGTCAGCTTCCTTGCGTCCCGCGCGGCGGCATCGATCGGTAAAAATCTGCGCGGTCAGGTATTTGGCAAAGTGTTGTCGTTTTCCAGTGGAGAAATGCATCGGTTTTCGACAGCATCCCTGATTACGAGAAGCACGAACGATATTCAGCAGGTACAGATGGTCGCGGTCATGCTGCTTCGGATGATAAGCTATGCCCCGATCCTCGGAATCGGCGGTGTTTTGAAGGTGGTTGGCACAAAAACGGGCATGGCGTGGATTATTGGGCTTGCGGTAGCGGTCATTATGGCAGTTGTACTGATCCTGGTGAGCGTTGCAATGCCGAAATTCAAGCTGATGCAGAAATTAGTGGACCGGATGAACCTGGTTTCCAGGGAAATTTTGACTGGGCTTTCGGTTATCCGTGCATTTTCCAGAGAAAAATTCGAAGAAAAACGGTTTGATGAAGCGAACCGGAACCTGATGAAAACGCAGCTGTTCACCAACCGCGTCATGACCTTTATGATGCCGGCGATGATGCTGATTATGAACTGCGTTACCGTCATGATCGTGTGGTTCGGTGCAAAGGGAATCGACGCCGGAAACCTGCAGGTTGGCGATATGATGGCGTTTATGACCTATACGATGCAGATCGTCATGTCCTTTTTGATGATTACGATGGTTTCCGTCATGCTTCCGCGTGCAGGTGTGGCAGCAGACCGGATTGAGGAAATTTTGCGGACGGACAGCAGCATTGTGGATGCAAAAAAAACGGAGGATGAAAAGCTGACGCAGTGCAGGGGAGAACTGAGGTTTGAGGACGTAAGCTTTAAATATCCCGGGGCAGAGGGGGACGTACTGGAGCATATCAGCTTTACGGCAAAACCCGGACAGACGACCGCTGTAATCGGAAGCACAGGCTGCGGCAAATCAACGCTGATTCAGCTGATCCCAAGATTTTACGATGTGACGGAAGGAAAAATTACGCTGGACGGTGTGGACATCCGAAATTTGAGCCAGCATAAATTACGGGAAGTGATGGGACTGGTTCCCCAGAAGGGCGTACTCTTTTCCGGGACGATCGCTTCCAATATCAAGCTCGCAGGAGAAGATGAAATCAGCGACGAAACGATGAAGGAAGCGGCGCAGACAGCGCAGGCAACCGAGTTTATCGATGCAAAGCCGGAAGGCTATGATAGTCCGGTTGCGCAGGGAGGCAGTAACGTGTCCGGTGGACAGAAGCAGCGTCTTGCGATTGCCAGGGTCATTGCAAAGCATCCGAAGGTATATCTGTTTGACGACAGCTTTTCTGCGTTGGATTACAAAACGGACGCAGCGCTTCGAAAGGCGCTGCACGAACAGGCCGCAGACGCGACGGTGCTGATCGTTGCACAGAGAATCAGCACAATCATGAATGCGGAGCAGATCCTCGTTCTGGAGGATGGAAAAATCGTTGGAAAAGGAATCCATGAAGAGCTGATGAAAAACTGCAGCGCCTATCAGGAAATTGCACGCTCGCAGCTGTCGGAAAGCGAGCTGAAAGGAGGCATGGCAGAATGAGTCAGGAGCAAAATAAAAAGCGTCCAATGATGGGACACGGACCGGGCAGGGGAATGATGCCCGGGGAAAAGGCAAAGGATTTTACGGGAACGATCCAAAAGCTGTTTGCCTACCTTGGAAGCTATCGGATTGTGCTCGGTGTCGTAATCTTATTTGCAATCGGAAGTACGGTATTTAATATTATCGGACCAAAAGTGCTCAGTAAGGTGACAACAGAGCTGTTCAACGGTCTGGTCGCAAAGGTGAGCGGTACCGGCGGTATTGATTTTGAAAAAATCGGCAGGATTTTGCTGCTGCTGCTTGGAATTTACTGTATCAGCGCAGTGTTTAACTTCATTCAGGGCTGGCTGATGACCGGCGTGACGCAGAAGCTGTGTTATCGGATGCGAAAGGAAATTTCCGAAAAAATCAACCGGATGCCGATGAAATATTTCGAATCCAGAACGGTCGGAGAAGTGCTTTCGAGAATCACGAACGATGTCGATACGCTGGGACAGAGCTTAAACCAAAGCGTGACCCAGTTAATTACCTCGATTGCGACGATGATCGGCGTGTTGATTATGATGCTGTCGATCAGTCCTCTGATGACGCTGATCGCACTGGTGATTCTGCCAATTTCCGGCGGTTTGATCGGATTTGTGGTCAAACATTCCCAGAAATATTTCGTGGAGCAGCAGAGCTGTCTCGGTGAAATAAATGGACAGGTAGAGGAAACCTACAGCGGTCATATGGTCATCCGGGCGTTCAACCGCGAAGAAGCGGTGGAGGAAACGTTTTCCCGGACAAACGACAGACTGTATGAATCCGCGTGGAAATCCCAGTTTATTTCCGGTCTGATGCAGCCGATCATGACCTTTGTCGGAAACCTCGGCTATGTTGCGGTTGCAGTGCTGGGAAGTGTTCTGGCGGTAAACGGCAGGATCGAGGTCGGCGATATCCAGGCGTTTATCCAGTATGTGAAAAATTTCACACAGCCGATCACACAGATTGCGCAGGTTTCAAACATGCTGCAGTCCGCAGCGGCTGCCGCAGAGCGTGTTTTTGAATTCCTGGACGAGGAAGAGGAAGAGCAGACCGTTGAGCATCCGGTATCAATGGATCAGCTGACCGGTGCCGTAAGCTTTGAGCATGTACGGTTTGGCTATACACCGGATAAAATCGTTATTCAGGATTTCTCCTGTGAAGTAAAACCGGGGCAGATGGTTGCGATTGTTGGACCGACCGGCGCCGGAAAGACGACAATGGTCAAGCTGCTGATGCGTTTCTATGACGTAAATAGCGGCAGAATCTGCCTGGATGGACACGATATCCGGAATTTCAACAGAGGACAGCTGCGTGAAATGTTTGGCATGGTACTGCAGGATACCTGGCTGTTTCAGGGAACCATTATGGAAAATATCCGTTACGGACGGCTGGATGCAACAGATGAGGAAGTCATCGCGGCGGCAAAAGCGGCGCATGCGGATCATTTCATCCGGACGCTGCCGGGCGGTTATCAGATGGAGTTAAATGAAGACGCAACCAACGTTTCGCAGGGACAGAAACAGCTTCTGACGATTGCACGTGCAATTCTTGCTGACAATCCGATCCTGATTCTGGACGAGGCGACCAGCTCCGTCGATACGAGAACAGAAATCCAGATCCAGAAAGCGATGAATAACCTGATGAAGGGCAGAACGAGCTTTGTCATTGCCCACCGACTTTCGACGATCCGGGACGCGGATGTGATTCTGGTCATGAAGGACGGAGATATTGCAGAGCAGGGCACGCACGAAGAACTGCTTGCAAAGGGCGGATTTTACGCGCAGCTGTATAATTCCCAGTTCGAAAAAACAGCATAAGGATTTGTAAAAAGTTTTTTTGCAGGGATCAAAGGATGGATTGCAGACAGAAGGCGGGATATGGTAAAATACAAACCGATGGCACAATCAGACATGAAACGGAGCAGAATGTACATTTGATGGACGTTCTGCCTTAAGAAAAAACAGGAGGGGATTTGCCATGGCAATTTATGCAGATGAAAAGCAGCGTACTTTTACGCTGCAGACCAAAAATACGACGTATCAGATGAAAGTGGATGCCTACGGCATGCTGCTGCATACCTATTACGGGGAAAAGACGGACAATTCCGATCTTTCTTACCGGATTCCGATGGATGACCGCGGATTTTCCGGCTATGCGTATGAAGCGTCCTGTGCTGACGACAGACTTTCCTCAGATCTTGCACCGCAGGAGTACAGCTGTTTCGGAACGGGGGATTACCGGATCAGTGCCCTGCGCGTCAGAAATGAAAACGGGAGCCAGGCGGTAACGCTTTGTTATGCCGGATATGAGCTTTCCAGAGGAAAATACAGCATTCCGGGATTGCCGGCTGTTTATGCGGATGAAACAGAAGCGGAAACCCTCGGCATCCTTTTGCGGGATCCGGAAAGCGGACTGGAAGTGCTTTTGCAGTATGGCGTTCTGGAAGAGCTGGACATCATTACAAGGGCTGTGAAAGTTGTGAACCGGACAATGGGTAAAGTTGTCCTGTTAAAGGCTGCCAGCATGTGTCTGGACTGGCTGTCCGGCGACTATGAATGGCTGACCTTTTATGGAAAGCATGCGATGGAGCGCACCCTGCAGCGCACTCCGATTGCGCACGGCATTTCTGCGATCGGCAGTGTGAGAGGTGCATCCAGCCATCACTACAACCCGTTTGCAGTCGTATGTGAAAAGGATACAAACGAGACAAAAGGGCTCTGCTACGGTGTATCTTTTGTATACAGCGGCGAATTTTTAATGGAAACAGAAAAAGACCAGATCGATCAGACCCGCCTGATCTGCGGCATCCATCCGGACGACTTTGCGTGGACGCTGGAGCCGGGCGAGAGCTTTGATACGCCGGAGGTGATTTTGAGCTGCTCGTCCGAGGGCTTTGGAAAACTGAGCCATAATTTCCATCAGGTCATCCGGGAGCACATCTGCCGGGGCGAATGGAAAAACAAGCGCCGTCCGGTGTTGATTAACAACTGGGAGGGCACTTACTTTGACTTTACCGGGGACAAGCTCGTTTCGATCGCAAAGGATGCGGCAGAGCTTGGCGTCGAGTTGTTCGTCATGGACGACGGATGGTTTGGAAAGCGCGACGACGACCGTTCCGGTCTGGGCGACTGGTTCCCGAATGAAAAAAAGCTGGGCTGCAGCTTAAAGGAGCTGGGAGACAGTATTGTTGGACTTGGAATGAAGTTCGGCATCTGGTTCGAGCCGGAATGCATTTCGGAGGACAGCGATCTGTACCGGGCACATCCTGACTGGGCGGTAAAGATTCCGGGCAGAAAGCCGAATCTGAGCAGACATCAGATGATTCTCGATTTTTCCAGAAAAGATGTACTGGATTACATCCTGGAGCGGCTCTGCAGCGTGCTTGCAAGCGCACCGATCAGCTATGTGAAGTGGGATTTCAATCGAAGTATTTGCGATAAATATTCTACATCCCTGCCTGCCGAAAAGCAGGGCGAGATGGCGCACCGGTTTATGCTGGGCTTATACCGCGTACTGGACGGTATGCTTTCGGCCTATCCGCACCTTTTACTGGAGGGCTGCAGCGGAGGCGGCGGACGGTTTGATGCCGGGATGCTCTATTATTCCCCGCAGATCTGGTGCAGCGACGATACGGATGCGATCGAGCGCCTGCAGATTCAGTACGGCACGTCGTTTGGCTATCCGGTTTCGACAATGGGCGCGCATGTTTCCGCAGTGCCGAACCACCAGACCGGCAGAGTGACGCCGCTTGCGACAAGAGGCTGTGTGGCGATGGCGGGCACGTTTGGCTACGAGCTGGATTTAAACAAGATGACGGAGGAAGAAAAGGTCGAGGTAAAGCGCCAGATCGAGGTGTTCAAGCAGTATTACGACCTGATTTCGGATGGCAGTTATTTTCGTCTGACAAGCCCGCAGGACAACAACTGCGTCGTATGGGAAATGGCAGCAAAGGACGCATCCAAAGCGCTGATCAGTGCGGTTTACCAGCATGTGCAGACCAACTGCGCGGCGAAGTTTGTCTATCCGAGAGGACTGTGCAGCGATGCTTCCTATGAAGTGAGCCTGACAGATTTAAAAGGGGATAAAAAAGACAGGATGCAAAAACAGGTGCTGACAGGAGCTGCGCTGATGCGTGGCGGACTGCGGCTCCCTGGCGCGGATTCCGATTACGCAGCATGGCAGATTTATCTGAAAAAGCTGTGAGCCGGACGTTTCTACTTTTCAAAGATATAAAACGGCAAGAATGCCGGAAACGAAAAACCGCTGCCGGGATGGAGAGATCCGTTCCGGAAGCGGTTTTTCGTTTTCAGAAAGTTGCGCGGCAGGTGGGGCAGAAGCACTTTGCCGCTACAGCGCTTGCGGTTTCTTTACATGTCCTTTATAATAGGCACAGGCGTTTGGAAAAGTAAGACTTTTTCAAACGGAATAAGCGATTTCAGAAAAGGGGATTTGACATGGAAGAAAATCAGAAGATTCCGATGCGCAGCCAGGTAAAGAAAGAGGACACCTGGGCGATCGAGGACATGTATGCGACTGTAGAGGACTGGGAAAAGGATTTTGCGGCGGCGAAAAAGGTCGCAGAGGAAGCGGCAGAATATGCCGGACGGTTGGGTGAGAGCGCCCAGGCGCTGTATGACTGGTCGGCTCTGACAGAAAAGCTCGACTGCATGCTGAGCGAAATTTACGGTTATGCGTCCCGCGTCAAGGATCAGGATACGGCGGACGCGGCAGGACAGACGCTGTCTGCGCGCGCGATGGGCTTATATGTAGAATGCAGCGGTCTGATTTCCTTTGCAGACCCGGAAATTCTGAGCATTCCGGAGGAAAAGCTGGAAGCATTTTATGCGGAAAAGCCGGAGCTGTTAAAGTATCGCAGAAGCATCAATGAAGTGCGCAGATGCAAGGATCATATTTTATCGCCGGAGCTGGAAAAGATACTGGCAGATGCAGGGGAGATGGCGCAGGCGCCCGGAACGGTTTATTCGTCTTTGGTAAATGCAGACCTGACCTTTGACCCGATAAAAGGCAGCAACGAAGAAGAGCTGGAAGTGACCGGCGGAAGCTTTATCCCGCTGATGCAGAGCCCGGATCGAAATGTGAGAAAAGCGGCGTTTGAATCCCTTTACGGCGGCTATGGAAAGGTGTTAAATACGGCAGCAGGACTGCTGAACGCGCAGGTCAGCCAGCTGAAATTCTTTGCAAAGGCGCGCAAATATCCGGACGCCCTGCACGCTTCGCTGGATGCGACCAACGTGCCTGTGGAAGTCTATCATAACCTGATCGAAGCCGTTCATGAGGACATCGGCATCCTGCACCGTTATATGCGTCTGCGCAAAAAGCTGATGAAGACGGATGAGCTTCATATGTACGATCTTTACACCTCCCTCGTTGCGGATGCGGATGTGAAGATTCCATTTGAAAAAGCGAAGGAGGAAGTGCTGGATGCGACTGCCGTTCTCGGAAAAGAGTACGGGGAAGTGTTAAAGCACGGCTTTGAAAGCCGCTGGATCGACGTTTACGAAAACAAAGGCAAGCGCGGCGGTGCGTACAGCGCAGGACAGATTGTGCATCCGTATGTGCTTTTAAATTACAAGGGCACGTTGGATTCCGAGTTCACGCTGGCGCACGAGATGGGACATGCGATGCACTCCTATCTTTCCACCAAAAATCAGGAGCCTGTGGACAGAGAGTATGTAATTTTTGTTGCGGAAGTCGCATCTACCTGCAATGAGTCGCTTCTGATGCAGCATCTGCTGAAAAAAACGCAGGACAAAAAGACCAGAGCGTACCTGATCAACTATTTCCTCGAGCAGTTCCGTACGACTCTGTACCGCCAGACGATGTTTGCAGAGTTCGAGTTAAAGATCAACGAGCTGGTACAAAACGGCGGCAGCTTAACGGCAGAGGGCCTGAACAAAATTTACCACGACTTAAACGTATTCTATTATGGGGATGCGGTTGTTGTGGATGACTTAATCGACCGCGAATGGGCGAGAATTCCGCATTTTTATTACAACTATTATGTGTTCCAGTATTCGACGGGCTTTTCCGCTGCGATGGCGCTGTCTGAACGGATTTTGAGCGAGGGCGAGCCGGCGGTGAAGGATTACTTAAACTTCCTGTCCGGCGGCTGCTCCAAAGATCCGATTTCCCTGCTGCAGGGCGCTGGCGTTGATATGCGCACCGCAGAGCCGGTACACCGCGCACTGAAGCTGTTTGACAGCCTGCTTGACGAGATGGAAGCATTGATGGAAGCATGATGTTGGACAAAAATTAGAATTGTTTAATGAGATGTCCTGAAAATAGGATATAATAAGAAGAAATGACGATTCCGCCGGACACTTCTGGAAAAGAAAGGTCCGGCGGATTGTGCAATCTGGATGCTAAAATAAAAAATAAAAGGACAAAATAAGACAAAATGAAAAATAAAGGTTGACTTCTGAATGGATGTTCAGTATACTAAGGTCAGTTGGTACGACAGCACGATAAGATAAATTGGATTGTTACTGGCAGGCAGGCAAAACCAAGTTTTATAAATTAGTTTTTCAGATATTATATATTTCTGCAGAACTGGTTTATAAAATTTGGTTTTTTGTTTCTAAAGAGTCTGCAAGGCCATGTGGGATACCGGACAGTTGATTGTTGCGCATGGCTGCATTTCAGGAGCGGGGCATGAGGATAGAAAAGGTAATCAATAACAATGTGATCTCCGCGCTGGATGATCAGGGACGGGAGATCGTGGCGATGGGCAGGGGCATCGGCTTCCAGAAAAAAAGCGGTCAGGAAATCAAGGCTGCGCAGGTGGAGAAGATTTTTCATCTGGGAAGTCCGGATTTACAGGCACGGTTTCAGGAGCTGCTTGCCAATATGCCAATGGAATGCGTTCAGGTTTCAGATGAGATTATTTCCTATGCGAAGAGTCATCTTTCCATGCAGCTTAACCAAAACGTTTATCTTGCGCTGACCGACCATATCGATTTTGCACTGAGACGGTTTAAGGACGGTATGCTGTTTGAAAATGCGCTTTACAGTGAAATCCGCAGATTTTATCCGGAAGAATTCCAGATTGGCTGTCATGCCCTTGATCTGATCGAGGAGCGGATCAAAGTGAGACTGCCGGAGGATGAGGCTGCATCGATCGCATTTCATCTGGTCAACAGCGAATTTGGCGGGATGCGCCTGAGAGATACTCAGATTATGACGGAGATAATCCGTCACCTGATCGGAATGATTCGGGCAGATTACCATTTTCCGGAAGACCTGGTTTATGAGGACCGGTTGATCACAAATCTGAAGTTTATGCTGAACCGGTTGATCCAGAACAAAGAGGGCTGGATTACAGAGGATGCCCGCTTTAACGAATTTGTCAGGGCAAATTACAGAAATGAGTATGAGCTGGCAAGAGCGATGAGAGACTATATAGAATCCGTGGTTTCCTGCAAGATGACGGAGGAGGAAGTGATCTATCTCGCAGTCCAGCTGAAATATGCAGATATCAAAAAAAAGGAAGGAAAGAAAAATGGGATTTTTTGATCGTTTTAAAAAGGATAAAGGGATTGAGCTTACAGCACCGATGAAGGGAAAATGTGTCAGCATTAAGGAGGTTCCGGATCCGACCTTCGCTGAGGAAATCCTCGGTAAGGGCATTGCTGTGATCCCGCAGGACGGACATGTTTACGCTCCGGCAGACGGCAAGATCAGTACCGTATTTCCGACCGGTCATGCGGTAGGCATTACGACCGCAGATGGTGCAGAAATTCTGATCCATATCGGTCTGGATACTGTAGAATTAAAAGGTGAGCCCTTTGAACAGAAGGTAAAAGAGGGTCAGGATGTGAAAAAGGGCGATCTGCTTGTCGTTGCAGACCTGGACAAGATCAAAGCGAGTGGAAGAGAAACGATCACACCGATGATCATTTGCAATTCTGATGCATATGAGCAGGTAGAAACCTTTACCGGCAAGGACGTGGAAACAACAGATGCGGTTATGAAGCTGCATCCTGCAAAATAAATGTTCAAAGAGGATGATGAAATGGTAGTTTGTCAAGGGAAAAGCGTTCTGAAGGGAATTGCGATCGGGAAAATTTACCTTTATGAAAAGCAGGAATATGTCCTGGAGCAGAAGCAGGTTGCTGATGCAGAGGCAGAGGTTGCCCGGTTCGAAGCAGCTAAGGAGACTGCCATCGGACAGTTGGATGACTTATATGAAAAAGCACTTGCAGAAGCAGGCGAAGAGCAGGCGATGATCTTCGATGTGCATAAGATGATGCTGGATGATGGCGATTATCTTGATGCGATCACCGGACTGATCCGGAGCGAAAAGGTCAATGCAGAATATGCAGTGCATACCACAGGAGAGCAGTTCGCTGCAGTATTTGCTTCCATGGATGATGAGTATATGAAAGCGCGCAGTGCAGATGTCAAAGATATTTCGGGGCGTGTGATCCGTATCCTGGCAGGCATCGGGGACGGCAGTATTGCTTCAGAGGAGCCGGTGATCCTACTGGCAGATGATTTGACTCCGAGTGAGACTGTTTCCCTCGATAAAAGTAAGATTCTCGCATTTGTAACCCGCAACGGTTCAGCAAATTCCCATACAGCGATTCTGGCACGCTCGATGAATATTCCGGCATTGGTGCAGACCGATGTGGAGCTGTTAAAAGAATACCACGGCATAGATGCAGTTGTAGATGGTCTGGATGGAAAGCTTTATCTGGATCCGGAAGAGACTGTGCTTGCGGAATTAGTTCAGAAAAAGGAAGCCTGCGGCAGAGAACGTGCGGAGCTTGAAAAGCTGATCGGACTCGATAATGTAACAAGAGACGGTCGAAAGATTAACGTTTATGCGAATATCGGAAGCCCGGAAGATGTGGATAAGGTGCTTTTAAATGATGCAGGCGGTATCGGACTTTTCAGAAGCGAATTTTTGTATCTCGGACGGGAAGACTATCCTTCCGAGGAAGAGCAGTTTGAAATTTATAAAGAAGTATTGAGCCGGATGGAAGGCAAAAAGGTTATCATCCGTACGTTGGATATCGGAGCAGACAAGCAGGTGGATTACTTCAAGCTTCCAAAAGAAGAAAATCCGGCGATGGGCTATCGTGCAATCCGTATCTGTTTGGATCGGATTGATGTGTTTAAAACACAGCTCCGTGCAATTTACAGAGCGTCTGTTTATGGTACTGCAGCCATCATGTTCCCGATGATCATCTCAGTCAAAGAGATCCTTCGGATCAAAGAGATCGTGGAAGAGGTTAAGGCAGAGCTGACAGCGGCAGGAATTGAGATTGCACCGGTTGAATTGGGCATTATGGTAGAGACACCTGCAGCAGTCATGATCAGTGAAGAGCTGGCAAAGGAAGTATCCTTCTTCAGTATCGGTACAAACGACCTGACGCAGTACACTTTGGCGATCGACCGTCAGAACCAGAGCCTTGATACCATTTATGATTCCCATCATCCTGCAGTGCTTCGGATGATCCAGATGACGATCGAAAACGGTCATAAAGGCGGCGCATGGGTCGGCATCTGCGGAGAACTTGGAGCGGATACAACGCTGACAAAGACCTTTGTGGATATGGGAATTGACGAATTATCCGTTTCCCCGACCTATGTGCTGGGGCTTCGCAAGGCGATTCGGGAAATCTGAAAACAATAGAATGCACGCTCCGCGAACATTTTATTGTCATGAATAAAAGCAATGCCGCACACAAATTTCTGAAGCGGCACTGCAAAGAGAATAAGAAGTGACCACAGGAGGAACAGAACATGACACAGTTTTCTTACACAATTCAGGATGAACTCGGTCTTCATGCAAGACCGGCAGGGCTTTTGGCAAAGGAAGCCGCAAAGTTTAAAAGCACCGTTACGGTAGAAAGCGGCGCAAAAAAGGGAGATGCAAAGAAGATCATGTCCCTGATGATGCTGGGCGCAAAGAAAGAGCATACACTTTCCTTTACTGTAGAAGGAGAGGATGAAGAAGCCTGCGCAGCAGCACTGGAAGCGTTTTTAAAAGAAAATTTATAAATCGATAACGCTGACAGTTTTCCAAAGTATTCGTTAAGGTGTGTACCTTTATGAATAAATCCGCGGCCAGGGCGGAAACCACAGTGCAGAAAGAATCTGCATTGTATTAAACAAGAAGGGGGTAACTTTTATGAAATGGTTACAGAAACTTGGTAAGGCTTTAATGCTTCCGGTAGCTTGCCTTCCCATTTGCGGTATCCTGATGGGTATCGGTTATTTACTTTGTCCGTCCACCATGCAGGGTGGTGACGTAGTTGGCTTTGCTGAGACACTGGGATTTTTCCTGGTAAAAGCAGGCGCAGCTTTGATCGATAACATTGCGATCCTGTTCGTTATCGGTGTTGGTGTCGGCATGTCCGATAAAAATGACGGCACCGGCGGCCTGGCAGCTCTGGCTTCCTGGCTGATGATGACAACTCTGCTTTCCACAGGTGTGGTTACAACCATCATGCCTTCTATGGCAGAAAAAGAAAGCGCTATGCTGGCATTTGGAAAAATCGCGAACCCTTTCATCGGTATTTTAGCCGGTGTGATCGGTTCTACCTGCTACAACAAGTTTAAGAGCACGAAGCTGCCTGACTGGCTGGCATTCTTCTCTGGCAAACGTTGTGTAGCGATCATCGCAGGCGTTATTTCCATCGTTGTTTCTGCAGTGCTGCTGTTTGTATGGCCTCTGATCTTCGGTGGTCTGGTAGCTCTTGGTGAGGGCATTGTAGGCCTTGACGCTGTAGGCGCAGGTATCTACGCATTCTTAAACCGTCTGCTGATCCCTGTTGGTCTGCATCATGCATTGAACAACGTATTCTGGTTTGACACCATCGGCCTTGGCGATCTGTCCCACTTCTGGGCAGGTGAGACCAGCGCAGACGTAAGCTGGAGCCTTGGTATGTACATGTCCGGTTTCTTCCCTTGTATGATGTTTGGTGTTCCCGGTGCAGCGCTGGCTATGATCCAGACTGCAAAGAGCACGAAGAAGAAAATTGCAATCGGTCTGGTTGGTTCCGCAGCTCTGTGTGCATTCATCTGCGGCGTTACCGAGCCTTTTGAATTCGCATTCATGTTCCTTGCACCCGGTCTGTATGTTGTATACGCTCTGCTGTACGGCATCTTCACCGTAATCACTGTTTTAGTTGGCTTCCGTGCAGGCTTCTCCTTCTCCGCAGGCGCAACAGACCTTCTGTTCTCTGCATCCCTGCCGGCAGCAGCAAATACCTGGATGATCATTCCTCTGGGCATTGCAGCATTCGTTGTATTCTATCTGGTATTCCGTTTCGCGATCGTGAAGTTTGATCTGAAGACTCCCGGCCGTGAGGATGATGATACAGAAGCTGAAAAGCAGGTTGTTCTGGCAAATAACGACTACACCAAGGTTGGTGAGATCGTGCTGGAAGGTATCGGCGGCAAGGATAACGTTGTCAGCCTGGATAACTGCATTACCAGACTTCGTTTCGAAATCAAGGATTACACCAAGGTTGACGAGAAGAAGATCAAATCTGCAGGCGTTGCAGGCGTTATCCGCCCCAACAAGAACAATGTTCAGGTTATCGTCGGAACCAAGGTTCAGTTTGTAGCAGACGAAATCCAGAAGATGCTGTAAAACATTTTTACAGTACAGGAATTATCGTTTACATTCTTATCGAAGGGAAAAGCCCTCCATTCGATAGATACAGGAAATTAAATATTGACAGTGCCCTGCGGCACGAAAAACCTGGCACATCGGAGGCTCCTCGCAAGAGGGGCTTCCGATTCTTTTTCAAAACAGCGGAATGTTTGTAAAGCGTACCTTCTGGTGTTTTACAGTCGCAGGATCTGCACATTTGGTTTTCCGACACAGCCCAGGCGCGTGTGAACTGTAATCTTATGAGTAAACTTGGGACAATTATTTTTTTAAAACAATTGAGAAAAAAGTCGGGATGTATTAGAATGAATAGAGTAGCCGGAGAGGTTCCGGCACAAAATATATTATCAGAAACGGGAGAATAAGCGATATGAGAATTATCAAAACCAAAGATTATAACGATATGAGCAGAAAAGCTGCAAACTATATTGGTGCACTGATCATCAACAAGCCTGACTGCGTACTGGGTCTGGCAACCGGTTCCACACCGATCGGCACTTACAAAAATCTGGTAGCTGGCTATGAAAATGGCGACTACGATTTCTCCAACGTAAGAAGCGTAAACCTGGATGAGTACAAGGGCCTGCCCAAGGAGAACGAGCAGAGCTACTATTACTTCATGCATGACAATCTGTTCTCTCATGTAAATATTGATCCTGCAAACACCCATCTGCCGGACGGCACAGAGCCTGACAGCCAGAAAGCCTGTGAGGAATACAATAAAGTGATCGCATCCATGGGCGGTGTTGATCTTCAGCTGCTGGGTCTTGGACATGATGGACATATTGGATTCAACGAGCCTAACGATGAGTTCGACAAAGAGACTCACTGCGTAGATTTAACAGAGATGACCATCGAAGCAAACAAGCGTTTCTTCAATTCCATCGACGAAGTTCCGCGTCAGGCTTACACCATGGGTATCGCTACGATCATGCGTGCAAAATGCGTTCTGATGGTTGTCAGTGGCAAAGATAAAGCAGAGATTTTAAAGAAATCCTTCTTCGGACCGATCACACCTCAGGTTCCGGCTTCTATTCTGCAGCTGCATCCGAACTTTGTTCTGATCGCAGATGAGGACGCTCTGTCCGCACTTTAATGCATTCTGTTGTTGAAAATGATAACAGGGTCAAAAATCAGAAAGCCGATGCAGGGTTGCCTGCAGGAGGCTTTCTGAACGTTTGATCTGCCAAAGAAGGAGGCAGGAGACCATGGTTTTACAGAGCAGAAGAGTTTGGCTGGCAGGACAGTTTGTTCCCGCTCAGCTGGAAGTAGCCGATGGAAAAATCGTAAACGTATATCCTTTTGAGACAAAGACTGCAGATGTGGATTACGGCAATAAGCGGATTGTTCCCGGTTTTATTGACGTGCATACGCATGGTGCTTATGGATTCGATACCAACGACGGCGAGCCGGAAGGCCTGCGCGACTGGATGAGACGGATTCCGGAAGAAGGCGTTACCTCGATTCTTCCGACAACCGTAACGCAGATGCCGGAGGTTCTGACCAAAGCGGTTGCAAATGTCGCAAAGGTTGTGGAAGAAGGCTACGAGGGTGCAGAGATTCTGGGGATCCATTTCGAAGGGCCTTATCTGGATATGGAATACAAGGGTGCACAGCCCCCGGAAGCGATTGCAAAACCGACCGTAGAACAGTTTGAAATGTATCAGGAAGCCGCACATGGCATGATCAAATACATCACAATGGCTCCTGAGCACGATCCGGAATTTGCGTTGACGAAATACTGCAGCCAGAACGGTGTAGTAGTCAGCATGGGACATTCCAGCGCGTCGTATGAGCAGGCGCTGATGGGAATCGCCAATGGCGCGATGAGCATGACACATGTATACAACGGCATGACGCCTTATCATCACAGAAAGCCCGGATTGGTCGGAACCGCGCTGCGCGTACGCGATATTTACGGCGAGATCATCTGTGACGGCTGTCACTCCCATCTGGCTGCACTGAATAACTTCTTCACCGCGAAAGGAAGAGATTATTCCATTATGATTAGTGATTCCCTGCGAGCAAAGCACTGCCCGCCCGGCGGCAATTATGAGCTTGGTGGTCATCCGATTGAAATCGGAGAGGATGGTCTGGCAAGATTAAAAGGAACCGATACGATCGCCGGAAGTACCTTAAATATCAACAAGGGTCTGCGGATTCTTGTGGAAGAGGCGATGGTTCCCTTCGATGCAGCTTTAAATTCCTGCACGATCAACCCTGCCCGTGTTCTTCGGGTAGATGACCGGAAGGGTAAATTAACTGTCGGCTACGATGCGGATATCGTTGTTCTGGAAGACGATTATGCGGTTGCGCAGACCTATTGTAAAGGAATTGCAATGTTATAAAAAATATGAGATACTAATGGGGCATTTTAGGCACAGCCTGGGATGCCCCTGATGTTTTATGAAAGGAGACTCTGGGATATGACAGATCTGGACTGCAAACAGACCGAAAAGCTGATTCCTCAGTTTTTGAAGGACGAACTGGATAACCGCACGGAAAAGAAATTTTTAAATCATGTGGATGGATGCAGTTCCTGCCTTGAGGAGCTGAGCATACAGTTTCTGGTGACAACCGGGATGCAGCGTCTGGAAAACGGCGATACGTTCGATTTAAACAGAGAGCTGCGCATGCGGATTGACACCGAGAAGCGACATCTGCATATCCTGAGTTCCTTACAGCATGGGCTGTATGCGACAGAAGCGATGGCGATTCTGGCGGCGACTATGATTTTGACGATGGTGGTATTATAAATGAGTGAAAAACTGGTTTTAATTGACGGACACAGCATTTTGAACCGCGCCTTCTATGGCGTGCCGGATTTATCCAATTCCGAGGGGCTTCACACGAATGCGATCTATGGCTTTTTAAATATTTTATTCAAGCTTCTGGAGGAAGAGAAGCCGGAATATTTGACGGTCGCGTTCGACGTGAAAGCGCCGACGTTCCGGCACGAGATGTACCCGGAATATAAAGGGACGAGAAAGCCGATGCCGCAGGAGCTGCACGAGCAGGTTCCTGTGATGAAGCAGGTGCTGCATGCCATGGGAATCCGGACGATGGAGCAGCCCGGACTGGAAGCGGACGATATTTTGGGGACGCTTGCAAAGCGCGCGGAAAAAGAGGGGATGGATGTATCCCTGGTTTCCGGGGACAGGGATCTTTTACAGATCGCGAGTGACAAAATTAAAATCAGAATTCCGAAAACCAAGGGCGCGCGGACAGAGGTCGAGGATTATTATGCAGCAGACGTCGAAGCAAAGTACGGCGTGACGCCTGCCGGCTTTATCGAATTAAAAGCGCTGATGGGCGATACGGCGGACAATATCCCCGGCGTGCCCAAGGTCGGTGAAAAGACGGCTTCCGAGCTGTTAAAGCAGTTTCAAACGCTGGACAATTTGTATGCGCATGTCGAAGAAGTGACAAAAAAAGCGGTACGAGAATCGCTGATCGCCAATAAAGATCTGGCATATCTGAGTCTCGATCTTGCGACGATCCGCATCGACAGTCCTGTGGTGCTTGACTGGAATGAAGCGCGGCTGGGAGAGCTGTATACAGAGGATGCGTATCAGCTGTTCCGGAAGTTGGAATTTAAAAATCTGCTTGGACGATTCGAGCAGAAAGAGACGAAGCAGGATAGCTTGACGGCAAAAATTCATGTGACGAGCGATTTGGCAGAGGCACAGGAGATTTTCGAGGCAGTCAAAAAAGCGGGACACTGTGGCTTTGCAGTGTTATCCGATCAGAAAAAGTGCAGAAAAATAGAAGAAACCGAGTTTTGCGGACTGGCGCTGTGCTGGGGCGAAGAAAAGATCGCAGTGCTTCCGGCGGAGGGCTTTTTGACCGCGCAGTGGCTTTGCAGTCAGCTTTCCGATCTGTATCTGGCGGGCATAGACCTTTCTACGTTTGAAATCAAAAAAGCGTATCCGGCGCTTTTGTCCAATGGAGAAAAAGACCAGGACAGCTGCGGTACAAAGACGCTGTTCGATGTTTTGATTGCCGCGTATCTGTTAAATCCGCTCAAAAACGATTATGAGCCGGAGGACATTGCAAAGGAGCAGCTCGATCGCATGATCCGCACGAGAAAGCAGCTGTTTGAAAAGCTTTCTTTAAAGGAAGCATATGCGCAGAGGCCGGAAGAATTTTATGAATATGCCGGAACACTGGCGTATGTGTGCTATGCGGCTGTGCCGGTGCTTTCCCAAAAACTGGAAGAAGCCGGGATGCAGAAGCTGTTTGACGAAATTGAGATGCCGGTATCCCGTGTGCTTTATGAGATGGAAAAAGAGGGCGTGCTGGTACGCAGACAGGAGCTGCAGGCATACGGTGATGCGCTGGTGGACCGGATTAACGAGTTGGAAACAAAAATCCACGAAGCGGCAGGCTGTGAATTTAATATCAATTCGCCGAAGCAGCTGGGAGAGATTTTGTTTGAAAAGATGGGCTTAAAGGGCGGAAAGAAAACCAAAACCGGATATTCGACCGCTGCAGACATTCTGGAAAAGCTCGCAGCAGACAATCCGATTGTTGCGGATATCCTGGAATATCGGGGACTGACGAAATTAAAATCGACCTATGCGGACGGTCTGGCGGATTATATCGAGGAGGACGGCAGAATCCATACGTCCTTCAATCAGACGATCACGGCGACCGGACGGATTTCTTCAACGGAACCGAATCTGCAGAACATTCCGATGCGTACAGAGCTGGGACGGCTGATCCGCAAGGTATTTGTGCCAAAGGACAACTACCTGTTTACGGACGCGGACTATTCCCAGATCGAGCTTCGTGTGCTCGCGCATATTTCCGGAGACGAGCAGCTGATCGAGGCGTACAAAAGTGACGCGGACATCCATCGGATTACGGCATCCAAGGTGTTCCATACGCCGTTTGAGGAAGTCACGGACTTACAGCGGCGCAATGCAAAGGCGGTCAATTTCGGTATCGTTTACGGCATCAGCTCCTTTGGCTTGAGTCAGGATCTGAGCATCACGCGGAAAGAGGCAGCAACCTATATCGAGCAGTATTTTGCAACCTATCCGCAGGTCAAGACATTTCTGGACAAACAGGTGGAGGATGCGAAGCAAAACGGTTATGTGACGACGCTCTACGGGCGCAGACGTCCGATTCCGGAGCTGAAATCCAGCAATTTTATGCAGCGTTCCTTTGGCGAGCGCGTGGCGATGAATTCTCCGATTCAGGGTACGGCGGCAGATATCATGAAGCTTGCGATGATCCATGTCTGGGAAGAGCTGCATCGCAGGAAATTGAATTCCAGGCTCAGTCTGCAGATTCACGACGAGCTGCTGATCGAGACCGATCGTGCGGAAGCTACGGAGGTTGCAGAGCTTTTAAAGGATAAGATGAAGCATGCGGCAGAGCTTTCCGTTTCGCTGGAGGTGGATCTGCACACCGGCGAAAACTGGTATGACGCGAAATAGTAGAATGCACGCTCTGCGAGCATTCTATTGTCATGAATAAAAGGAACGAAATGATGAAAACAATAGGAATTACCGGCGGGGTTGGTGCCGGAAAATCGAAGATTTTAGCATATATTCAGACACACTGCAACTGCCGGATTTTGCTGGCGGATGAAGCAGCGCGTAAGGTTCGCGAGCCGGGAAATCCCTGCTACAACGCCCTCGTCCGGCTTCTGGGAACAGACACGCTGGAAGAGGACGGTCAGATCAACCGGCAGAAAATGGCGGCGAAAATTTTTGCAGACCATAAGCTGCTGGAAGCGATCAATGCGGTCATCCATCCGGCGGTCAAAGCCTATATTTTGCAGGAGATCGAAGCCGAACGCGAAGCTGGAAAAATCGACGCCTTTTTTGTGGAAGCGGCGCTCCTGATTGAGGAAGGCTATGGCGAGCTGCTGGATGAGCTATGGTACATTTTTGCACAAAAAGAAGTACGCAGGAAGCGGCTGATGCAGGATCGTGGATATTCCGAAGAAAAGGTAGAACAGATTTTTGCGAGTCAGCTTTCGGAAGAAGAATTTCGATGTCACTGTAAAGTGGTGATTGACAATAGTGCCGACCTGGGGGATACTTACAGACAGATAGACGAAAGATTAAAGGAAGCAGGGCTGAGCAGATGAGATTATGCAGTATTGCCAGCGGAAGCAGCGGAAACTGTATTTATGCGGGAACGGATACGACCCATGTGCTGGTGGATGCAGGCATCAGCGGCAAGCGCGTGGAAAACGGCTTGAACGATATTGGTTTGACAGGACGGGATATTGATGCGATTTTGATCACTCATGAACATATTGACCATATCGCCGGACTTGGTGTTTTAAGCAGACGGTATGGAATTCCGATTTATACGACGGAAAAGACTGCGGACGCGATTCAGGAAACGAAGAGTGTGGGAAAGATCCCGGAAGAGCTTTTTCATCCCATTTGTGCAGAGGAAGCGTTTACAATTAAGGATCTGACGGTAAATCCGATGCGTATTTCTCACGATGCCGCAGATCCGGTGGGCTATCGTTTTTCTTATGGCAGCAGCCATGCTGCTGTGTGTACGGACCTTGGTACTTATAATGACTACACCGTGGAATGCTTAAAGGGGATGGATGTCCTTTTACTGGAGGCAAATCACGATGTAAATATGCTGCAGGTGGGGAGCTATCCCTATTATCTCAAGCAGCGGATACTCGGAAACCGCGGGCACCTTTCGAATGAAAATTCGGGCAGACTGCTAAGCAGGGTGCTGCATGATAACCTGAAAAAAGTGATCCTGGGACATCTGAGTCAGGAAAACAACCTGCCGGAGCTTGCATATGAGACCGTGCGGATGGAAATTGACCTGGCGGATAATCCGTATCATGGGGGTGATTTCCCGATTCAGGTGGCGAAGCGCAATGAGGTTTCGGAGATGATCTGTTTTTAAAAAAATGAGGAACTGTGAGAGGAGAAAGATTGAAAAATAAAATTTTTCAATCGCGGGATTTGTGTCTGCGCGCACTTGACACAAACTTGACATGCGCAAAAAGCGTGCGCGGAAAAGAGGAGAAAAGCATGAAGAAAAGCATTATCACTGTAGTAGGGAAGGACACTGTCGGAATTATTGCAAGAGTATGTGCATATCTGGCAGATAACAACATTAACATTCTGGATATTTCCCAGACCATTGTGCAGGGATATTTTAATATGATGATGATCGTGGATATGAATAATGTATCCAAGGAGTTCGGAACCATTGCGCAGGAGCTGGATGCGCTCGGAGAGAATATTGGCGTTATTATCAAATGCCAGCGGGAAGAAATTTTTGACCAGATGCACAGAATCTGAGACACCAGTTTACTCGTGGCTTCCTGTGAGCTGATTTCATGCTTGCATGAAAATCTGCTTGCAGGAAGGTACGAAGGAAGCGCCAATCCATGAGCAAAAGTAGCGGTGGCGTAGCCAGCGCGGAGAGCATCGAAGATGCGAGTTTGCGAATGGCGCGGTAAACGGCTCAATCACGACAAATACATCTGCGAAATGGAGAAAATAGCATGATCAATATCTATGAAGTAACCGAAACCAATAACATGGTGGAGAAGGAAAATCTGGACGTACGCACCATTACGATGGGAATCAGCCTTTTGGACTGCATCGATTCGGATTTAAACGCATGTCTGGATAAAATTTATAAAAAGATTACCGAATCCGCAAAGGATCTGGTAAAGACCGGCGAAGAGATTGCACAGGAATTCGGCGTGCCGATTGTAAACAAGCGTATTTCCGTGACTCCAATTGCGCTGGTCGGCGGTGCTGCATGTAAGACGCCGGAGGATTTTGCAAAGATCGCAGAAGTGATGGATAAAGCTGCCCACGAGGTAGGCGTAAACTTTATCGGCGGGTATTCTGCGTTGGTGAATAAAGGCATGACCCATGCGGATGAGCTTTTAATCCGTTCGATTCCGATGGCACTGTCCAGAACTGAAAATGTCTGCAGCTCTGTCAACGTCGGTTCCACCCGCTGCGGTATCAACATGGATGCTGTCCGCCTGCTGGGCGAAATCATCAAAGAGACGGCGGAGTACACAAAGGAGCAGGATTCCTTAGGCTGTGCAAAACTGGTGGTATTCTGCAATGCGCCGGACGATAATCCGTTCATGGCGGGCGCGTTCCACGGCGTGACAGAGGCTGACCGTATCATCAATGTCGGCGTCAGCGGTCCCGGCGTTGTAAAGACTGCACTGGAATCTGTGCGCGGCGAGAGCTTTGAGGTGCTCTGCGAGACGATCAAAAAGACTGCATTCAAGGTTACGAGAGTCGGTCAGCTGGTGGCAAAAGAGGCTTCGAAGCGGTTAAAGGTTCCCTTCGGTATTGTCGATCTTTCGCTGGCTCCGACGCCTGCAATCGGCGACTCTGTTGCAGATATTTTATGTGAAATCGGTCTGGAGCATGCCGGCGCACCTGGAACGACGGCAGCCCTTGCCCTGTTAAATGATCAGGTGAAAAAAGGCGGCGTTATGGCATCTTCCTATGTTGGCGGCTTGAGCGGAGCATTCATTCCGGTCAGTGAAGACCAGGGTATGATCGATGCGGTGACAGCAGGTGCGCTGACACTGGAAAAGCTCGAGGCGATGACCTGTGTCTGCTCTGTAGGCCTTGACATGATCGCGATTCCCGGAGATACAAAGGCAACCACGATTTCCGGCATCATTGCGGATGAAATGGCGATCGGTATGATCAATAACAAGACAACCGCTGTTCGCCTGATCCCCGTTATCGGCAAGGGTGTTGGCGAAACCGTTGAGTTTGGCGGACTGCTGGGCTATGCGCCGATTATGCCGGTCAACCAGTTCAGCTGTGACGCATTTGTAAACCGCGGCGGACGGATTCCTGCGCCGATCCATAGCTTCAAGAACTAAGCGGTATCGTAGCAGGAGCAGGACGAATTCTGAAAAAATGTAAACAATAGAATGCACGCTCTGCGAGCATTCTATTGTCATGAATGAAAAAGACCGTCGGTTTTGCAGAGCCTTGGGAAGGCGCGAACCGACGGTCTTTCGGATTTTTTTGGAAAGAATTTTGTTTCACAGTTTTTCGCCTGCGGCAGGGAGGGAAAGCAATAGTTTTATGCAGCGTGCCGCTTTTCCAGTTCGACACAGATACGGTCGTATTCTGTTTCATCCAGAATATATTTTTTCTTATAAAGGAAGTAGGACAGAAGCATCATCGCGCAGGGCAGCAGGGACATGCACAGCAAAAGTCCGGTGCTCTGCAGCGAGGTCGTGCTGGAGAGCACGCCGGAAATTAAGTCGAGCTTTTCGCTTTCGGTAATCAACCCCTGGGTGCACTGCTGCTCCAGCGAAGAAATCTGGTTGGTGTAGCTGGTAACGTCGAACAGCAGATAGGTTGCAGATGTCAGGACAGCGGTCAGTGCGGAGGCAAGCTTTGTGATGAATGGGCGAAGGGAAGCGATGACGGCTTCATCCCTCGTCCCGAATTTGTACTCATTATATTCCACCGTATTGAGGATGGAGATCATCATAATCAGGTAATAGCAATACTGACCGAAATTGGAGAGCATGTAGCCTAACACGAGCAGGGCAAAGCCAAGGGTGCCGGTCTTTGCCAGGAAGCCGGAGATCAGGAGGAACGCGTAGCCGATCACCGCGATGATTGCCATGATGGACATCAGCTGTTTGCGCGGACATTTGCGGGAAATGGCAGGGTAGAAGACCATCAGAAATGCGGTTGCGGACATGCCGACCATTGTGAACAGGGAATATAGACCGCCTTCATAGCCGAACGTCAGATAAATATAGGTAGATCCCAGTCCGCCGACGATCAGTCCATTACCGATCTGCTGCAGCAAAAAGATGACTGCGATCCAGACTAACTGATCGTTGCGCAGGATAGTCTGGATGATTTCGCGGAAGCGGAAGCGTTCCTGCTTCGCTGCGGGAGGGTCACGGCGTTCGCGTACACCGAAGATTGTGATGCTTAAAAACAGAGGCGCTAAAATCGCAATGATCAGGGCGATGCGTCCATAGGCGGTAAAGGAACTTCCGCCTATGGCATTTTTGCCGGTAGAAAAGACTGGAATCAGGATAGAAGCCAGCGTAGAACCGATTCCTGCAAACAGCGTGGCACGGGAGGTAAACTGATTGCGTGCGTTGGCATCGGAGCCGAGCGCCGGAATCATACCCCAGTAGGAAATATCGTTCATGGTATAGGTGATGCTGAACAAAAAATAAAGGATGCCGAACAGGCAGACGAAGCTCCAACCGTGCAGGTCTGTATTGAAAAACAGATAAATGACGACGGAGGTGGATAAAACGCCGATTGTCAGCCAGGGTTTAAATTTGCCGAAACGGGAATGGGTGTGTTCAATGATGCTTCCCATGATGGGGTCGTTTAATGCGTCAAAAATCCGGGCAGCGACCATGATTGCGGTGATCGCGGTCAGCTGTGCGGCGTTTAACGAGCGGGTAAATAAAACGAAAGTCAGAAGAAAGCTGTTGATCAGGGCGTAGACAGCATCTCTTCCGACCGTCCCGAGGGGGAACAGAAGTAGGTTTCGTTTTTGGTACTTTTGCTGTTCGTTCATGGATTTTTCCTCCGTTTTTTATTCTGTTTTCATTATATTGCGATTTAAAACAGGATGCAACAGAGAAAAATGGCGAATTCCGGAGAGTGGGAAATGAGAATGTCGGAGGATGCGGCAGGGTGGCACAGCGTGCTGTAAAACGCGGGCACTGCAGCGGCAGCGCAGTCCTGTGTCTGACTACAGCAGAATCAGTTGGCGTGTATACTCGTGAACCGGCAGCTGCCCGGTTTTTGCGCAGCGTGCAGTTTGCGTCAGATGTGCAGCGAGCACATCCTTTTCATAGAGGGCGAGTGCCTCCGGAGAAAGGCTGCGGGCTGCAGCAGCGGGGCGGGAGATGAGCGGAATGCTGCTGTTTTTCTTGAGCACGGACAGCAGAGGAGACGCACTCTTCCGAAAACCGAGAATCCGGGCGTAAGGCGTATAGTCGTTATCGCGGGCAGCAAGGAGCATTTCCTGCGGAACAGAGAGCAGAATCCGACACAGACAGCGGCTGATTTTGCTGTAGGTGATTTCGCGGGTTTTGAGTCTTACGCAGAGGTCGTCCCAGTCGGTAAAGGAAAGGCGGTTCGCTTCGAGCTTGTCGGCAAGCTCTTTTCCGACCTCGGCATACGTCCCAAAGGAACCCGGAGCGGCAGTGAGCAGCCGATAGTGCAATGGACTGGATAAGTCATTGGAGAATAAAAACGTGTTCTGCGATAAAACTTCCTCCCAGAGCGGCAGCAGGGGCTGCAGTTTTGGATAGCACTGCAGCTGCGACAAAAGAGCCTGCTTCCCTTGTTTGGCGAGCAGACTGCGCAGCGCGGATGCAGAGGGAAAGTCTGCTGCACCGCCGAGCGGATCGTGATAGCCGCTGCCAACGCGCGAGATCGTGAACGGGCGGATGGAGCTGTTTCGTCGCAGCAGCGCCAAGGTATATTCCAATCCCAGAAGGTTGTTGGGGGAAGAAAGCAGGGCAACAATCTGTTCTGCTGTGGAATTGTTGTCGGGGCAAGCTGTTGATGGCATATCTTTTGCCATATCGAGGCATAAAAGCAGCGCCTGCTGGCGTGCGGCAGGGAAAGATAGACCGGATTTTAATGCTTTTTTCAAAGCATTGGAAAAAGCAGCAGATTCGCACTGCAGCAGAGTTGCCGTTTTTTCAAATAAGGAAATGTCGCCGGATTCGCTGCCAAAGCAAAGACCGTCCACGCAGCCGAGCTTGTCCAGCAGGGAAACTGCCCCGGCGGCAAAATCCCCGGCGCTTCCGGTGGCGAAGCAGACGGGCAGCTCAATCACAACGTCTGCTCCGGCAAGCAGCGCCATCCGGGTACGGGTATACTTGTCCAGAAGCGCCGGAGCGCCCCGCTGGACAAAGCTGCCGCTCATGACTGCGATCAGATAGTCCGCGCCGGTTTGCTTCCGCGCCTGTTCCATATGGTAAATATGTCCCGGGTGAAGCGGGTTGTATTCTACGATGATGCCTGTTGTTTTCAAATTGATAAATACCTCCATGTGCATAGCTTATGCATAGCGTTTGAATGGGACGAAATAGCCGGACGAAACCGGAGGACGGGAAGTTGACGTTTTTCATCAGCATATAAATACGAAGTTGTCAGTCTAAAATCAGGATGCCTGCGCAATCGGACATTTGCGTAAATGAAAGACTTGGAAAATCTTTTCTCAGTTCCTCAACGACAAAGTAGATTTCATCATTATCCCAAGTGTCTCCAGCCTTCAATTTACACTCTTCTAAGTCCTTTCGTGTTTCAAAGGCAACATCGCCGATTATAATTTTACCGTTTTCCTTTAAGTGGTTACGCAAGTCTAACAGGAAATCGCTTTTTTGCGCATCCGTCAAATGATGCAGAGAGTATGTCGCAACAATATAATCATAACGAAAGTTCCGCAATGGTTCGACAAGCCCTTTTGAAAAGTCCCCCTGATATAAATGTGCATTTGGCATTTTCTCAGATGCCAGCGCAATCATTCTTGATGAAAAATCCTGCCCATAAATGGAGCAGCCTCGCTCGTATAGTTTTGTCGTTAATGTGCCTGTTCCGAATCCAATATCCAGCACAACGGCATTTTCGACTCTCATTATGGTCTGGAAAATGAACCCAAGTACCTTTTTATAACCGGCAAAAGGATATGTGTTTTCCTCATCAGAAATGCCGACAGTTTTGTCATAACCATTAGCCCAAAGGTCGAACTCTATGTTGTTTAGCATACTTACTTCCTCCATAACTTCCAATTGTTCTATGATGCGATAAACATGCCATATTCTTTTGGCACGTTTAAAATTCCATTTGCAGAATGAGCGATCAAAATATCTTTTATAGCCTGTTTGGGAATGCCGGTGATCGACGTCATACTGGAAAGTGAATAAAGATATTCGATCATGTCATCGATATTGGTAACTGACAGCGAATCAGTATACTCTAATTTTTGTACGTTGGAAAACGTTTTATGTAATATTTCAGATCCGTTTTGCAGCGTAAAATTCTTGTTTGTGTCATTTTCGGGGACAGAGAGAATTTTGGAAAGATATTCTACCATGCCATGCTCGCCATAGGTCGCGCAGTAGAAAAAGCCGCCCTTTTTCAAGACACGTCGTACCTCTGCCAGACCTTTAGCGAGATCGGGTACATGATACAACATCATATTTGCAATAACGACATCAAAAGTTTCATTTTTATAGGAAATTTCCTGAATATCGATCGCTTTATATTCGACATTTTCGTGTTCGCCGATATTGCTTTTGGCAGCTGCGATCATCGCTTTTGAAAAATCTGAAAGAATCAGCCTGGAACACAGACGGATCAAATCTTCTTTGTTTTTCCACATATCGCCCGTCCCGCAGCCTAATTCCAAAACGCGCATTCCGGGGTCAATTTTATAATTGGAAAAAATCCAGTTTCCGAATCCCATCTTGTTTGTCGAATATTTATCATGAATGGAAATTCTCGTTTGCAAATTGGTTGCAGTAGCATACTGCTGTTCCACAACGGACCTATCATTCAACTGATCCATACATAACCTCGCTTTGATTTCCTGTTTTTGATCCTGGTATTTACAAAACAGTATAACATAAAATAAAGGCACATGGGAAGCTGCGGAAAGCATTGAAGATGCAGCTTGGCGAATGGTGTAGATGAACGATAACCTAAAATAGCAAAAAGAAGTTTTTAACGGAAAGATCTTGTGCTGCTTCATATAGATTTTTCTGTTTTGAGTATGGTATACTGTAAGAGTATGTGAGAAAACTTAGCCTTCTTATATATTTATAACGAACTAAAAATTTATTTTATATAGAGGGGGATCGGCAGATGGGAAATAAGGAATTATTTAAAACAGTTTTATTCGGCGGATTTCAAAAAGAAGAAGTATGGAACTACATGCAGGAGGTTGAGGCGGAGATAGAAGGGGGACGCCAGGTTGCGGAACGCGCACAGCAGGAATATGCGCAGCAGCTGGAAGAGGAAAACCTGATGCGGCAGAAACTGAGCCAGCAGCTTTCGGATGAACAGGAACGCACGGAGAAGCTGGAAGAAGAAAAGAATGCGATGGAGTCGGAACTTGGCACACTGCAAGCAGAAGCAGAAAGTCTGCGCGCAGAAAAAGCAGAATTGCAGACCGAGCTGAACAAGCTGCAGGAAGAAAAGAGCGGGCTGGAAGCGGCAGTTGAAACCTTAAATACAGAAAAAGCCGTGCAGCAGGCAGAAATGGAAGCGCTGCAGAAGGCAAAGGACGAATTACAGGCAAGAACAGAAGTTTTAGAAGCTGAGAAAGAGAAAGCTTTGTCAGAGCTGAAAAGTCTGAGGACTGAGAAAGTCAAACTGGAAACCGAAGCAGAAAAATTGCGTGCAGAGCAGCAGGAATTGAAAGCGGAAGCTGACGATCTGAGTGTCCAGCTGGAAACGCAGCAACTTGCGCTTGCAAAGGAGAAAGAACACACTGCAGCACGGCTGGCAGAATGGAAGAGCCGGGAGGACAGCCTGAAAACAGAATTAAAGCGCAAAAAGGCAGAGGCTCAGACGATTTTCCAGAAACAACAGCAGGAGATTCGGCAGTTAAAACAGCAGTTGGCAGCTTTAAAGTCAGATCATGCAAGAAGTGCAGGACAGAGTAGCCTGGACGGCTTGAAGAATGGTCTGGGACAGATGCTCTTTAAGGTTACAGGAAATGCAGGCAGAAATAGTGCTGGAAAACGCAGCGAAGCGATGCGGCAGTGGGACGCAGACAGCTACAGCGAAGAAAGAACGCAGTGGAGATATGCAGAAAATCCTAGCCGTGCCGAAAAAACGCAGGGACAAGCAGATGACTACAGGGAAAAATCGCAGGAAATCGTAAAAACGGACTATGCGAGTCAAAAAAACGATACGGCAGTCACAGAGCAGGGCGCGCCCGCTGCAGGACAGAACATGACCGTTACGGCTGCAGTCCACCCTGCGTCCGACACAATTTCCGATGTCGCACTCGACACCACATCTGATACAGTTCCGGTGCCCACCGCACCGGATGAAAATAACTTGACTGATACGGTCAATAAGACGGCCGACGACGCGATCGCAGAAGCTGCAAAAGCCTGCGAGGACATACAGGCGGCACAGGAAGCCAAAACGCAGGATCCGGAGAATGCGGATGTACAGCAAAAGCAGCAGGAAAAAGATACTTATTATAAAGAGCATGTGAATACGGTCAACGAGACGATCGCCCGGGCGCAGGAGCGGATTGCAAAAATGCTTCAGGAGCTTCAGACAGAGGTAGAATAAAAGGGAACCCTTTTGGACAGACTAAAGCAAAAAGTCCGGGAGGAAGATTTCCATGACGATGAAAAAAGTGAGCGGCGATCTGGCGAAGAACAGAGACTATCTGGATCGACAGCTGGGCGTTGGGAAAAGCTTTGACGTATTGTACCGAAATATGGAGATCGGGAAGAAAAATGCAGCTTTGTATATGATCGACGGATTCTGTAAAGATGAAGTGATGCAGAAGCTGCTGCAGCATTTTATCGGAATCACGAAAGAGCAGATGCCGGAGGACGCGGCAGAGATGAGCAGGCAGCTTGTGCCTTATGGAGAGGTCGATCTGTGCGGCGATCTGGATGAAATCTGCAGACAGGTGATGTCCGGCGTGACCGCCCTGCTGTTGGAGGGATATGAGCAGGGCATTTTGATCGATGCCAGAACCTATCCGGCGCGAAGTGTCGGGGAGCCGGAAAAGGATAAGGTGTTGCGCGGTTCGAAGGACGGTTTTGTGGAAACCATTGTCTTTAACACGGCGCTGATCCGCCGCAGGATCCGAAGCACACAGCTGAGGATGGAAATGCTGCAGGCAGGAAAAACGTCCCACACCGACATCGTTTTGTGCTATATGGAGGATCGGGTAGATCAGCAGTTCCTTGAAAAGATCCGGAACCGGATTCAGAACCTGCAGGTGGATGCGCTGACGCTGAACCAGGAAAGCCTTGCGGAGTGCCTGTATCAGGGACGTTGGTGGAATCCGTTTCCGAAGTTTCGATTTTCTGAACGTCCGGACACCGCGGCGGCACAGGTATTGGAGGGAAATATCATCATTCTGGTGGACAACTCGCCGTCGGCGCTGATCACACCGACCTCCCTGTTTGACGTGCTGGAGGAAGCGGACGATTATTATTTTCCGCCGATCACGGGAACGTATCTGAGACTGTCGCGCCTGCTGATCGCCATTGTAACGTATTTTCTGACACCGACGTTTCTTTTGTTGATGGAATATCCACAGTGGATTCCCAAAGGCTTTGAGTTCATCGCAGTGCGGGATACGGTCTATATTCCGCTGATCTGGCAGCTTTTATTGCTGGAGCTTGCAATCGACGGTCTGAAGCTTGCGGCGGTCAACACCCCGAATATGCTCAGTACGCCGCTGTCGGTCATGGCGGCGTTGGTTTTGGGAGAGTTCAGCGTAAAGAGTGGGTGGTTTAATAGTGAGGTCATGTTGTACATGGCATTCGTCGCAGTCGCCAACTACACACAGAACAGCCTGGAGCTTGGCTATGCGCTGAAATTTATGCGGATTATCAATTTGGTGCTGACGGCAATTTTTGGCGTCTGGGGATATGTTGGAGGAATCGTGATTCTGGCGGTTTCTCTGTTGTTTAACCGGACGGTAAGCAGCAGAAGCTATCTGTATCCACTGGTGCCGTTTCATGGAAAACAGCTCGGGCATCAGCTGTTTCGGACAAGGCTGCCGGCGGCAAGAAAATAGGCCTGGCGCGAGGATGGAGTACAGAATGAAAACAGTAATTGCAATCGATTCTTTTAAAGGAAGCATGACTTCGATGGAGGCTGGAAACGCGGCGGCAGCAGGCGTGAAAGCAGTTTTCCCGGACGCTGAGATCGTCGTGCGTCCGCTGGCGGACGGCGGGGAAGGCACGGTGGAAGCACTGACAACCGGAATGGGCGGACGCATGGAAACAGCGCTGGTAAGCGACCCGCTCGGCAGGAAAATTTCAGCGTCCTACGGTATTTTGGAAGAAAATAAAACAGCGGTAATAGAAATGGCGGCAGCTGCGGGGCTGCCGTTACTTTCCAAAGAAGAACGCAATCCGCTACATACCACGACCTATGGCGTTGGGGAGCTGATCCGGGATGCGATTCGGAAAGGCTGCAGGCATTTTATTGTCGGGATCGGCGGCAGTGCGACAAACGACGGCGGAGTTGGGATGCTTTCGGCGCTTGGATTTGAATTTCTGGATAAAAGTGGTCAGCCGGTGCGAAACGGGGCGGCCGGGTTAGCCGATCTTGCGGAAATTCGGAGTGGACATGTACTGCCGGTTTTAAAGGAGTGCACGTTTCGGGTTGCCTGTGACGTGGAAAATTCCCTCTGCGGAGAGCTTGGCTGCAGCTGCGTATTCGGACCGCAAAAGGGTGCTGATGAAAAGAGCATCCGGCAGATGGATCAATGGCTCTTTTCCTATGCACAGCTGACGAAAGAGCACTTTCTACAGGCAGATGAAAATTGTCCGGGTGCGGGTGCTGCTGGCGGTCTTGGATTTGCATTCCAGAGCTACTTAGGTGCGCGGCTCGAGCCGGGAATCCGGATTGTATTGGAAGAGACCGGGCTGGAACGCGAGATGGCGGACGCGGATTTTGTCCTTACCGGAGAGGGCAGGATGGACGAACAGACTGCGATGGGGAAAGCTCCTGCGGGCGTGGCAAAGCTCGCGAAAAAGCATGGTTGTACGGTGATCGCTTTTGCCGGAGCACTGCAGGAGGGCTTTACAGCCTGCCATGAGATCGGAATCGACGCAGCGTTTTGCATTCAGAAAAGGGCAGTCAGCCTGGAAGAGGCGATGGATCGGGACGCTGCGATGCAAAATCTGACGGATACCTGCAAAGAGGCGTTCCGGCTGGTGAAAGCTGTCGTGGGTGTTCCACAATGAGACAGTATTCTATGTCCCATATTGCCGGTGTTGTCCCACAATGAGGTGTTGACAATTATCCCGTTTTAGCGCAGAATATAAGGATGACTGGTTAGGAATGACGAATCCTGTAGAAAGCAGTCAAAGCAAAGAAACAGAGATTTAAGATTGAAAAATAAAATTTTTCAATCGCGAGATTTGTGTCTGTGCGCACTTGACACAAACTCGGCATGCGAAAAAAAGCGTGCGCAGAAATGAGAGGAAAACATGACAAAAATAGATATTGTATCCGGCTTCCTTGGAGCCGGTAAGACAACCCTGATCAAGAAGCTGTTAAAGGAAGCGCTGGCAGGAACCCAGACTGTCCTGATCGAAAACGAATTCGGTGAAATCGGCATCGACGGAGGATTTTTAAAGGACGCTGGAATCGAAATCAAAGAAATGAATTCCGGCTGTATCTGCTGCTCCCTGGTAGGCGATTTCGGAACTTCTTTAAAGGAAGTTTTAAACACCTATCATCCCGACCGTATTCTGATTGAGCCCTCCGGCGTCGGCAAGCTTTCTGACGTTATGAAAGCAGTCCAGAATGCGGGACTTGGCACAGAGGTTGAGTTAAACAGTGCGGTTGCTGTCGTAGACGCTTCCAAGTGCAAAATGTATATCAAGAACTTCGGTGAGTTCTTCATCAACCAGATTGAGCACGCCGGAACGATTATTTTAAGCCGTACAGACGTTGCATCCGAAGAAAAGGTAAAACAGGCGGTAGAGCTGATCCGGGAGCATAACGAGAAAGCGACCATTATTACAACACCGCTGTCACAGCTGGAAGGCAAGGAGATTCTTGCTACCATTGAGGGGGCAAAGGATCTGGAAGCAGAGCTGATGGAGCAGGTAAAGGCAATGCATGACGAGCATGAGCACCACCATCACCATGAAGAGGACGAAGACGAACACGAGCATTGCTGCCATCATCACCATGATGAAGAGGAAGATGAACACGA
>QUKC01000013.1:44557-111080 GCA_003481005.1 Firmicutes bacterium TM09-10
AGAGGAAGATGAACACGAGCATGAGCACCACCATCACCATGATGAGGAGGAAGACGAACACGAGCATTGCTGCCATCATCACCATGATGAGGACGAAGACGAACACGAGCATTGCTGCCATCATCACCATGATGAGGACGAAGACGAACATGAGCATCATCATGAGCACGACGAAAACTGCACCTGCGGCTGTCACGATCATGACCACCACCATCACCATCATGCCGATGAAATCTTCACCAGCTGGGGCTTTGAAACTCCTGCAACCTACACGACAGAAGAGGTTGAGGGCTTCTTAAAAGAGCTGGACAACGAAGAAAAGTACGGCATCGTTCTGCGTGCAAAGGGTATGATTCCGGCAGCAGACGGCACATGGATTTATTTCGACTATGTTCCCGAAGAGAGCAATGTGCGTGCTGGTAAGCCTGATGTAACCGGTAAGATTTGCGTCATCGGTTCGAAGCTAAAGGAAGCAGAGCTGGAAAACCTGTTCAGAAAATAATAGAATACTCTGGGAGCATTCTATTATCAAGAATAAAAAGAGGAGAACTGTATGAAGCCGGTTTATATTATCAACGGATTTTTAGGGAGCGGAAAGACAGAGTTCATTAACTTTACACTGGATCAGCCGTATTTCCAGAGCTCCGGCAAAACCCTGCTTCTGCTGTGCGAGGAGGGCGAGGAAGAATACGATTCTTACGTTTTAAAGCGCAGCAAGACGATCGTGGAAACCATCGAGGAAGAGGCGGATTTTACTCCGGAAAAGATGGTCGAGCTGGAAAAGAAGTATCATCCGGAGCGCATTATCATAGAATATAACGGTATGTGGAAGTTCCGCGACCTGCGCCTGCCGTGGCACTGGAAGGTGGAGCAGCAGATCACAACGATTGATGCATCCACCTTCCCTATGTATTTTACGAATATGAAATCCATGGTTTCGGACATGATCCGCAAATCCGAAATGATTATCTTCAACCGCTGCGATGGTATCGAAGACCTCAATACCTATAAGAGAAATGTCAAGGCACTCAACCAGACTGCAGAGATTATTTTCGAGGATCAGGATGGGGAAATCGACGAGATTATGGAAGAGGATCTCCCATATGACTTAAAGGCGGATAAAATCGTGTTGGATGACAATACCTACGGCATCTGGTATCTGGACAGTCTGGATCATGTGGATCGCTATGTCGGCAAGACGATCGAGTTTATCGGCATGGTGATGAAGCCGGAGGAATTCCCGAAAGGCTACTTTGTGCCCGGACGTATGGCAATGACCTGCTGTGCAGAGGATATGACCTTCCTCGGCTTTGCGTGCGTTTACGATAAGATCGATCTGTATCAGGAACGTGACTGGGTAAAAGTGACCGCAGTAGTCAAAAAAGAATATTTTGCGGATTATGAAGGCGAAGGTCCTGTGCTGTACGCAGAGTCTGTGACAAAGGCAAAACAGCCTAAAGAGCCGGTTATCAGTTTTACCTGATCGGCAGGAAACGATTATGGCAGAGAGGGATAAGGAACTGCAGCTTTTGGAGAAGCGGTTTGCAGAGCTTGCAGACCGCGCCTGGCAGCAGAATCTGTTTGTTTTTACCGGCTTTTTATCGCTGGCAGAGCAGGAGGTGCTCTGGAGAAGCGCTGCAAAGGCGGGAGTACATATCGAATTATACGGCGGAATGGATGGTGCAGAGCGGTGTATGGGCAGGTTCGGAGATCCGGAGGAATTCGGATATGAAGAGCCGTTTCCGATCTGTGCGGTAAAAATCGAGCCGCTGGCGGAAAAATTTGCGGAAAATTTCAGCCACAGGGATTTTATGGGCGCGATTCTAAATCTTGGGATCGACCGGAGCACGATCGGGGATATCTGTGTGGAGGGCAAATGCGCGTATGTGTTCTGTACGTCTACGATGTCTGTATTTTTACAGGAAACTCTCGAACAGGTGCGCCATACAAAGGTGCGTTGCGTGCCGGTAAAAGAGCTGGAGGCGCTGCCGGAGAAAAAACTTTCTTACCGGGAAGAGCATGTGGCGAGCCTGCGCTGCGACGGAATTGTGAGCGCGGTCTGGAGACTGTCGCGCAGCCAGGGGCAGACGCTTTTTTCACAGAAAAAGGTCTTTGTCAACGGGAGGTTGACGGAAAACGGCAGCCAGATGTTAAAGGACGGGGACACGGTATCGGTCAGAGGTTTCGGAAAATTTATTTTCCGGGGTGAAAAAAACACAACCAAAAAGGGACGGCTTGTGATCGGAGCCGATCTTTTTGTATAGGAGGATGTATGCTGGGATATACCTGGATTCAATGGCTGTTTTTCTTTTTCTTTTACAGCTTTTTTGGTTGGTGCTTTGAATCGACCTATGTTTCACTGCATGAAAAACGGTTTGTAAATCGCGGTTTTATTCGTGGACCTTTTCTGCCGCTGTATGGAACGGGCGCATTGATGATGCTGATTGTGTCGATGCCGTTTCAGGACAATCTGATTTTAACGTATGTGGCGGGCTGCGTGGGCGCGACAGTGCTGGAATATATCACGGGCGTGCTGATGGAAACGCTGTTCAAAGTCCGTTACTGGGATTATTCCCATAAAAAATTCAACTTCCAGGGTCAAATCTGCCTGGAATCTTCGCTGGCATGGGGATTTCTGACGATCCTGATGACGCGGATGATCCACAAGCCCATCGAAGCGTTTGCATTCTGGCTTCCGTCTTCGGTGCTGACGGGTGTGACGATGGTTGTGACTGTGATTTTTGCAGCGGACTTCGCCCTTTCCTTCAAGGCGGCCCTGGATTTGCGCGATGTACTGGTTCGGATGGAGCAGGCCAAGGACGAACTGGAAAAGATGCAGAGGCGTCTGGATGTGATTCTGGCGGTTTCCGAAGAAAACTGGGAAAACCGCAAAAAAGAGTGGAACCAGAGTGTCGAGAGCACCAGGGCTGGCTTTGTACAGCGCCGGGATGAGCTGGTAAGCGGTATCGAAAAGCGTTTCGAGCGTGCAAAGGAGCTGTTGCCCAGCGGAAGATTGAATGTCAACCGGGAAGAGCTGTTCGACCTGCGTTCAAAATTTGGTGTGAACCTACAGCGTCCGGAGCTGGCCTCTTTCCTGAAGGATTTCACAAAACGCGATATGCTGCGCGGCAACCCGGGCATGGTTTCGAAGAAGTTCTCCGAAGCATTGGAAGAACTGAAGAAATCCGCTGTGGAATATAAGAAAAGAGAAAAAAAATAAAATGCATGCTCTGCGAGCATTCTATTGTCAGGAATAATAACAGGGTGCGCAGAAATGGGAGGAAGCATGACAGTTTTTTGGGGATTGATGATTCCGCTTGCCGGGACGACGCTCGGCTCGGCATGTGTATTTTTTCTGAAAGACAAACTCAACGAGCTGCTGCAGAAAGGGCTGCTGGGCTTTGCATCCGGCGTCATGGTAGCGGCGTCTGTCTGGTCACTTTTGATTCCGTCGATGGATATGGCGGCGGGAATGGGACGGCTTGCATTTGTACCGGCGGCAGCTGGCATGCTTTTGGGCATGGCATTTTTACTGGTGATGGACCGCGTTATCCCGCATCTGCACCTTGGCACACAGGAAGCGGAGGGACCAAAAACCTCCCTGAAAAAGACGACGATGCTTGTCCTTGCGGTGACGTTGCATAACATTCCGGAGGGCATGGCGGTCGGCGTCGTGTTCGCGGGCATGCTTTCGGGCAGCACCGGGATTACCGCCGCCGGAGCGTTTTCACTGGCGATCGGAATTGCGATCCAAAACTTCCCGGAGGGTGCAATCATTTCGATGCCGTTAAAGAGCGAAGGACAGATGAGCCGCAAAAAGGCGTTTCTGTACGGAACGCTTTCGGGAGCGGTAGAGCCGGTCGGTGCGGCGCTGACCATCGCACTCGCCAGCGTGATCGATCCGTTTTTGCCGTATCTGTTGTCATTTGCGGCGGGCGCGATGCTCTATGTTGTCGTAGAAGAGCTGATTCCGGAAGCCTCGGAGGGCGAGCATTCGAATCTGGGAACGGTTGGATTTGCGGTCGGATTTGTACTGATGATGGTGCTGGATGTGGCGCTGGGATAAAAGGATGCCCCCGGCAGCAGAGGATTTTGGTTCTCTGTTGCCGGGGGCAATTGTTCATGACAATAGAATGCACGCTCCGCGAGGATGCGCACTCGGCGCAAGGGTAGATGGTTGCTGAGGCACCCGCGCCTCGGCGCGAGAATGTGCCAGGGCACATTCTTTTTTACACAACTTCCAGGTGCCAGGTATAATAGAGCTTCGGATAATCGGAAAGATAATGCTCGAGCTCGAAATCATACCGGACGGTGCCGCTTGTTGTAAACGGGAGCGGTGCAAAGCTGCCGTCTTTTAAGGAAACGGACAGGTCGCCGATGACAAAGCCCTGTTTTTTCATTTCTTCTTTAAAATAATTGAAATAAAAGGCGCCGTCTTTGGAAAGCGTATAGCGTACCTCGTAGCGGTAGCCGGAAAAGAGGCGTTTGCTCTGTGTCAGAATTTCCTTTTCCTGCATCCGGTCGCGAGACAGAAACGGATAAAAGTTTGCAAGCAGGGCCGTTCCCTGACGGTAGTCGCCCTCGTGCCAGAGGCGGGTTCCATCAAAAAGATGCTTGCCGCCGACGGTCTGGTATTTCCCGCTGCGGGCATCCTGACGGATGGTTTCCTGCAAGGTCTTTAATTCTTCCTGAACGAATTCCGACATGCGTTCCGGCAAAACGGGAGTTGTGGGGGCAGGTTCAGAAGCAGCCTGCGAAGCCTGGGCGGCAGACGCCTGCTCTGCCAAATTTGACTTCTGGTTCTGCTCTGTCTGGATTTCTGTTTTAATTTCATCAAAAAAGGACATGATGGGATTCTCCTTTGTATACTACCCCCTATTTTAAGCATTAAAGATTTTGTTTGTCAAATTTTTCTTCACAGTATTTGCAGCGATAAACTTCCTTGTTCGGGTCAGCGAGGACGAAGATCTGCGGCAGCTCCTGTTCGATCGAGGTAATACAGCGGGGATTTTTGCAGCGAATGACGTTTTTGATCTGTTTGGGAAGCTTTAATTCCTTCTTTTCGACGATATCCCCGCTTTTGATGACATTGACGGTGATGTTATGGTCGATAAAGCCGAGAACGTCGAGGTCGAGCATGTTGACATCGCATTCTACTTTCAGAATGTCCTTTTTGCCCATTTTGTCGCTGCGCGCGTTTTTGATGATCGCAACGGTGCAGTCGAGCTTATCGAGCTGCAGATGGTGATAGATGGACATTGCCATGCCTGCCTGAATATGGTCGAGTACAAAGCCTTCTTCAATTTTACCTACGTTTAACATAAGAAATCTCCTTTTTCTCAGTCCACATGAATATTTAAGAGGGTCAGAATCAGCGCCATCCGGACATAGACCGCGTACTGCGCCTGTTTGAAATAAACGGCTCTCGGGTCATCATCCACATCGACAGAGATTTCGTTGACTCTGGGGAGGGGGTGCAGCACCAGCATGTCGGGGGGTGCGAGATTCATCTTTTTCGCAGTCAGGATATAAAAATCTTTCAGGCGGACGTAATCCTCTTCGTTGAAGAAACGCTCTTTCTGAACGCGGGTCATGTAAAGGACGTCCAGCTCGGGCAATTTGTCTTCCAGACGGATAACTTCTTCATAAGGAATATTTTTTTCACGCAGCATCTCTGTGATATAATCCGGAACCCGCAGTTCGGTCGGGGAAATGAAGATGAACCGGATGTTGTCGTAGCGGGAGAGCGCGTTGACTAAGGAGTGTACGGTACGGCCGAATTTTAAGTCGCCGCACAGACCGATGGTCAGGTTGTTTAAACGCCCCTTTAAGGAACGTATGGTCAGCAGATCGGCATAGGTCTGGGTCGGATGCTGATGGCCGCCGTCACCGGCATTGATAACGGGAATGCGGGATTTCTCAGCGGCAACGATCGGAGCACCCTCTTTGGGATGCCGCATTGCGCAGATATCGGCGTAGCAGGAAACGACGCGGATCGTGTCGGAAACGCTTTCGCCTTTGGAAGCGGAGGAATTGGATGCATCCGCAAATCCGAGCACTTTGCCGCCAAGGTTCATCATAGCGGCTTCAAAGCTTAAACGGGTTCTGGTGCTGGGCTCGTAGAAACAGGTCGCCAGCTTTTTGCCCTCGCAGGTATGGGCATATTTGTCGGGGTGTTTCTCGATGTCGTTGGCAAGATCAAAGAGCTGATCCAGCTCTTCCACAGAAAAATCCAGTGGGTTCATCAGGTGTCTCATGAATGATAATCCTCCTTGAACAGTTGAGTTTCAGACATAATAAAATCGAAGAGAATCAAACTCCCTTCGATTTGAAACAAAATGCCTGTATTTCTTTTCAAAAAAATGAAATCCATGTCCTCTGCCGGAAATAATCTGACAAAGAAAAGAAAAAAACGAACTTCCGAATAAACAGAACTGTTGAAAATAAAACATGACAGACTGCATGGTCATCGCGCTTCCTCCTTTGGGTTTCATTTTGCTTGGACAAGTATAGCATAGGGATATTTTGAATGCAAGGAAGAATTGAAAAAAATATCGCGATGGCGTATAATGATACTACAGTTCACTCGAACGTTCCTGTGGGCAGATCTCATGCTTGCATGAGGAGCTGCCCATAGGAATGCTCGAAGGGAGCGCCGCTTCATGAGCAAAAAGAGCTGCGAAGCAGCGGGAAGCATCGAAGATGCGCTTTTGCGAATGGCGCGGTGAACTGTTCGCAAAGCTGTGGAATGCTCGAATGGCGCGATGAACTGTATCGAATCCACCAGATGCAAAAGGAGGAAATAGCATGGAATTTCGGGAAAAGAAAAGATGGGGATTTTTTGGACTTCCCTTTACCTTTACAACCTACATGGTTACAGAAGAGCTGATCACTGTGGAAGAGGGATTTATTAACAAGCGGGAGAACGACTGCTACATATATAAAGTACAGGACGTAGAACTGATCCGGACGCTGGGGGAGCGGATGTTCGGACTTGGTACTGTAAAGTGCTACACCGGCGATACGACAAATCCGGAGCTGTATCTGACCCATATCAAAAATGCAAAAAATATCAAAAACTTTATTCTGGAAGCGTCTGAGAAAGCGCGGTTGAAGCGCAGGACGATGAATATGCTCGACATCGGTGCAGATGGGGATATTCCGGAGGAAAACTAATTTTCAAAAAAGTATTGACAAAGAAATCAGACTGTTTTAATATGTTTTCAACAAGTTGAACTTATATCAATTTAAACTGATGAAGTGGAGATAACGGTACAGGTGCACTTCCAGAGAGTCCGGGCAGGTGGGAGCCGGGCAGAAAGCGGAGTATCAAATGGACCACAGAGGGCACAGTCAAAGGAATTTTGTTCCGAGTATTCTGTGACGGAGGGCATCCGTTATTTGCCGGGGGTATGTTAGTATCCTTTGGAATGTTTGAATTCTTTAAAAGATATCTGTACCCTGATAAAGAGTGCGTACGATCGCAAAGCAAGGTGGTACCGCGGGAAGACAGGCACAAAGTGCCTGCAGCTTAAAAGATGATGAGACCCCGTCCTTGACAGACAAATCTGTCATGGGCGGGGGTATTTTTTTATCGCATAGGAAGCTTCCAGGAAACTTCGTTTCCACACAATAAAAAACGCTCTATTACAGTTTACAGGAGGAACAGTCGCATGGAACAGACATCACTGGAAGAACTGAAAAGAACGGCAGCGTCCGGAGCTTACCGGAGGATTCCAATCCGGCTCAGAGAAAAACGTGCCCGCAGGGCGACTGATGACGGAGCTCACGCCTCTGTTTGATCAGGAAAGCTACTGTGAAAAGGTGGAGCAGGTCAAGCATTATATCCATGAGGGAGACATTTTCCAGTTGGTGCTTGCGAACCGTCTGGAAGCCGGATTTAACGGAAGCCTGTTGGATACCTACCGGATTCTGCGGACAAAAAATCCATCACCCTACATGTTTTATTTTTCCAGCAACGATCTGGAAATCGCCGGAGACACTGGTAAAGGTGGACAAGCAGACGGCGTACACCTTCCCTCTTGCCGGGACAAGACCCAGGGGAAAGGACGAAAAGGAGGATCTATTGCATTTTTGACAGCGGGAGAAAACAGAAATTCCGCTGGTATTTATGACGTATTTGAATCCGGTGTTCCATTACGGCCACGAAGCGTTTTTTGAACGCTGTCAGGATGTAGGGATCGACGGCATCATCATCCCCGATCTGCCCTTTGAGGAAAAAGAAGAGGTCGATGTTGTGGCAGGTAACTATGGCATAGACCTGATCTCGATGATTGCACCGACCTCCAAAGAGAGAATCCGTAAGATTGCCAAAGGAGCGAAAGGATTTTTGTATGTGGTATCATCGATGGGCGTAACCGGAGAGAGAACCAATATCACCACCGATATCGATGGGATGTTAAAAGAAATCCGCAGTGTCAGCAACGTTCCGGCAGCAGTCGGCTTCAGCATCCACACGCCGGGTCAGGCGGCGGAGATTTCCAGAACGGCGGAGGGTGTTATTGTCGGAAGTGCAGTTATAAAGCTGATCGCAAAATACGGCGCTCATGCGGGCGGACATTTATACACCTATGTGCGGAGGATGAAAGAGGCGGTCAGTCACAGCCAATAAGCGGAAGCATCCACGCTGCGGTTTCCGAAAAGGGCGCGGCATGGGAAGGCGCGTGAAAAAAATCTTTTCTATCAGAAAGAATGGTGTTATAATATTCTCGAATTCTATACAAAACAGCAAAACAGACGCCGGCAAAAGAAGAACCCGGCGGATGGGAGCCAGAAGTAAGGAGGAAATTTAAGTAATTAAATATATTATCAAACGTGAGTAAACATACTCAAAGATACTTAAAATCCATAGTATTAGTTGGTAACTTAAAACCACTGAAATCATAGGAAAGATAAGCCAGTGCAAGTTGAAACAGTCTTGCTAACTATAGGGTAGAACCTTGATGGTAATGATTGAGTAATGGTAGAAGTCCATGAAAACCAAATGGCAAAAAAATCAAAATTTTAGAAAGGAAAAGCTATTTAGATGAACCTATATCTAATCAATAAAAAAAGAATTTATAGGTATGTACCGATGGCTTAGTCGGGAATTTACGACTGTGGAGTGTACAAGAACTTGTGAGTAGTGTGTCACTTGCGACCACCAAAACATACACGATGAAGCAGTAACTACAAATTGTGAGATTGTAGCGAATCATCTAGCATATACATTTGTATATGTTTTTAGTAGCAGTGTGGACAAGATGGAAAAAAAGAATCTGGACTGGGCAAATCTCGGATTCGGCTATATGACAACAGATTACCGTTATGTGGCAAACTACAAAAATGGTGTCTGGGATAAGGGTGGACTGACAGACGATCCGACAGTTACCCTGAACGAATGTGCAGGTATTTTTCATTATTGCCAGGAGATCTTTGAAGGTCTCAAAGCATATACAACAGAGGATGGACATATCGTAACGTTCCGCCCGGACTTAAATGCAGTCCGTATGATGGACAGCGCAAAGCGTCTGGAGATGCCTCCGTTCCCGGCAGAGCGTTTCCTGGAAGCAGTAGAAGAAGTGGTTAAGGCAAATGCTGCATGGGTTCCTCCTTACGGCAGTGGCGCAAGCTTATATGTTCGTCCTTATATGTTTGCAAGTTCTCCGGTTATCGGCGTTAAGCCCGCGGATGAATATCAGTTCCGCATTCTGGTAACTCCGGTTGGACCGTACTTTAAGGGCGGCGTTCATCCGCTTACCATCTGTGTCAGTGATTTTGACCGCGCAGCACCGCATGGAACCGGACATATCAAGGCTGGTCTGAACTATGCGATGAGTTTGCATGCCTATGTAACCGCACATCAGAACGGCTACGATGAAAACATGTTCCTTGATCCCGCAACCCGCACCTATGTAGAGGAGACCGGCGGCGCAAACTTTATCTTCATCGACAAAGAAGGAACTCTTGTCATTCCCAAGTCTGACAGCATCCTTCCTTCTGTAACACGCCGTTCCATCGCAGTCGTTGCGAAGGATATCCTGGGCATGAAGGTGGAAGAGCGTCCGGTTAAGCTGGCGGAGCTTTCTGATTTTGCAGAATGCGGCGTCTGCGGTACAGCAGCTGTTGTGTGCCCGGTCGGCAAGGTGGTAGACCATGGCAGGGAGATCTGCTTCCCCAGCGGTATGGAAAGCATGGGACCGGTGATCCAGAAGCTGTATGACACTCTGACAGGTATTCAGATGGGCAAGATCGAAGGACCTGCAGGATGGGTTCATAAAATTATGTAACGGATTTATAGTTACAGTTCACTCGTGGTTTCTTGGGGGCAGATTCCATGCTCGCATGAGAATCTGTGCACAAGAAACCACGGAGGGAGCGCCGCTTTATGGGCAAAAATGAGCTGCGAAGCAGCGGAAAGCATCGAAGATGCGCTTTTGCGAATGGCGCGGGTGAACGGTAATGATTTATAGAACAGCCGCAGGGTGCAGCATATCCATGCACCCTGCGGCTGTGATTTTTTATTTCATAGGAAAATGCGTCCTATGAAATAAAAACGCTCCGCGAGGATGCGCACTCGGCGCAAGGGTAGAAGGTTGCTAAAGCAACCGCGCCTCGGCGCGAGAATGTGCCAAGGCACATTCTTTTTTTGGAGATAACCTAACTATTTTGGGTGTTGCATTTTTTCGTGGAATAGGGGATGATAAAACCAGAGATTCCGGAGAATTGCCGGACAGGAAAGAGGGAGAAACCTATGAAGAAAAAGACTGTACATATTATTTCCCATTCCCATTGGGACAGAGAATGGTATCTGCCGTTAGAGCGGCATAAAATGAAACTGCTGGATCTGATCGACACGAACATGGAACTGTTTGACAAAGATCCCGGCTTTTACAGCTTCCACTTAGATGGTCAGACCATCGTGCTGGACGACTATCTGGAAATCCGTCCGGAAAAAAGAGAAGAGCTGTTAAGACATGTCAGAGAGGGACATTTCCGTGTAGGTCCCTTCTACATCCTGCAGGATGAGTTTTTAACCAGCGGCGAAGCAAATGTCAGAAATATCCAGACCGGTATCCGCGAAGCGAAAGCCTACGGCAACCTGACAAAGGTTGGCTATTTTCCGGATGCGTTCGGCAATGCGGGACAGATGCCTCAGCTGCTGACCCAGGCTGGCATGGAAGCTGTTGCATTTGGCCGCGGCGTAAAGCCGGTTGGTTTTAACAATGAATTAAAAGAAGGCGGCGAGTACGAATCCGCTTATTCTGAAATGCAGTGGCAGTCCCCCGACGGCACAAAGCTTCTGGGTATCCTGTTTGCAAACTGGTACTGCAACGGCATGGAAATCCCGGTGGATGAAAAAGAAGCAAAGGCATACTGGGAGGAACGTCTGGCAAAAGCGGAGATGTTTGCTTCCACAGATGAGCTGCTGTTCATGAACGGCTGCGACCATCAGCCGGTTCAGAAGGATTTTTCCGCAGCAATTGAAACCGCGCGCAGATTGTATCCCGATATCGAGTTTGTTCATTCTAACTTCGAAGATTATGTCAAGAAGGTTCAGGCAGAGGCAGGCGAAAAGCTTTCTACCGTAAAAGGCGAGCTGACCAGCCAGGAGACAGACGGCTGGTATACGCTGGTCAATACCTGTTCCTCCCATGTAACCTTAAAGCGCCAGAACCGCAGAAACGAGGTTGCACTGGAGCGCGTATCCGAGCCTCTGGCTGTATTTGCAGCAGAAAACGGTAAGGAATATCCCCATGACCGTTTCAACTATGCATGGAAGATCCTGATGCAGAACCATCCCCACGACAGCATTTGCGGCTGCAGCGTGGATCAGGTCAACAAAGAAATTGAAGTCCGTTTCGACCGTTCCACAGAGATCGCCCATACCCTTTCCGAGGATGCTTCCGCTTATGTTGCAGATCTGACAGATACTTCTGTATTTGAAAAATATGGCGAAAACGCAGTTCCGTTTGTTGTGTTCAACACCACTGGCGACGAGCGCACCGGTAAGGTGACAGTCGTATTGGATGCAAAGCGTGACTACAACAAGTGGCTCTGGGACGGACGCCGCGATATGAAGGCATGGGAGCTGCCGGAGTACGTTGTTGTGGACAGCGAAGGCAATGTACAGAAAGCAACTGTAGAAGATGCAGACGTAAAATTCGGCTATGACCTGCCGGATGACAAGTTCCGTCAGCCTTACATGGCAAGACAGGTGAAGGTTTCCCTTTTTGCAGAAAAACTGCCTGCACTGGGCTACCGTACCTATGCGCTGGTTCCTGCAGAAGCCGCTGGGACAGCTGGAAAGGGCAGCAACATCGCAAGCGATGACCGTCATCTGGAAAATGAATTCCTGAAGGTTGCGATCAACGACGATGGTACGTTGAATGTTCTGGACAAGCAGACTGGAAAGACCTACGAAGGTCTTGGATATTTTGAAGATACCCTGGATGCGGGCAACGAATACATCTACTTCTGCCCGAAGGGAAATCCTGCAATTGTGACAAAGGGCACAAAGGCAGAAATCAAGCTGGTGGAAAATACCGATTTTGCGGCAAGCGTGGAAGTGACCAATGTGTTGACCGTTCCGGTTTCCGCAGACGATCAGTTAAAGGAAGAGCAGGAAGGTCTTGTAGAATTCATGAAGCGTACCTGCAAAAGAAGCAGTGAGACGACACAGATCGTTCTGCACACCACAATTACTCTGGAAAAAGACAGCCGCAGCGTGAGGTTTGTAACCGAGTTCGATAACACTGCAAAGGATCACAGAATCCGCGTGGTAGCACCCACCGGAATTTCCTGCACACACCACTATGCAGACAGCGTATTTGAAGTGGTGAACCGTCCCAACGAGCACAGTAAGCTGTGGGAGAATCCCTGCAAGTGCGAGCATCAGCAGAGCTTTGTGGGCTTAAACGATGAAAAGGGCGGCATGCTCATTGCAAACATCGGTCTGTATGAGTATGAAATCCTTCCGGAGGAAAAGAATGCACTGGCAGTCACCATCCTGCGCAGTGTCGGCGAGCTGGGTGACTGGGGCGTATTCCCCACCGAGCTGTCCCAGCAGCTGCGTCATATCACTGCAGAGTACGAGATGACCTTCTTTGCAGGGGATCTGGTTGAAAGCAACAGCTTCAGAAGCGCATATCAGTTCCAGGTACCTTATACAGTTGCACAGACCAAAGTTCATGCAGGAACCCTGCCGGCTGAGAAATCCTGGCTGACCTGGGAAGGCGAGCGCATGATGTTCTCCAACCTCAAGGAGAAAGCAGAAGGCACTGACCGGATGGCACGTTTTGTCAACTGCTCCGGCGAACCTACCGTTCTGCGTATCAAGAAGGACGCTTCTTTTGAAACCCTGTACTTCTCCAATATTCTGGAGGAAGAGGTTCGTCCCGAAACTGCAAATGCAGACGGCTGGTATGAAATTCCTGTCAGAGGCTTTGAAATCATAACAGTTGGAATGAGATAAAAAATATTCTATTGCAAAAAATGGGAGAAGCTGTTGTACGAATGTGCAGCAGCTTCTTTTGATACATTGCGCGGAAAGCGATGCTGTGCAGCCATCGTCCGCATGCGCACAGATAGGTTGACGGATGCATACAGGCTTTCCGTATACCGGAAGCCTGAATTGCATAAATTTTGTATTATATTATCATATTTGTTTTTTCGATGAAGCAGAAAGAAGAGGGAAAAGGAAATGGTGCGAAAGCCTGGAATTTGCCAGAAGCCGGTAATAACGTTGTATGAAACGCCTGCATATGCAGCGTGTGGTACGGCTGTCGGCGCAGAGCCTACGGGCGTGCCGGAAAATGGCGGTGTTGCAGATGAAATTCTCTTTGGATGGCAATATGAGGTTTTGGAAGAGAATAACGCTTTTTATAAAATCCGGACACATTATGGATATGAGGGATGGATTGCGGCAGAAGAGTATGTGTCCGTGGAAAGTGTAGGCGATACAGGCGTATGCTATGATGCACAAAACTCCGGTTGTGCCATGCAGCTTTTGCAGGTTTGCCAGAATATTGCAGACGTGCTGGAAGCGGAACGGGTACAGGCAAGGCGTATCACGACACTGTATGCCGGGAGCCTGATTTGGGCAGAGAAAGATTCGGCTTACGTCGATAGCAGTGCTGCAGCCCGACCGCTGCAGCCGGGCTGGAGACGCGTCTTTTTACCGGATGGAATGGGCGGTCTTAGGGAAGGATATATGCGGAGCCGTTTTCTGGAGCCGTGCCAGGGACAGGAGCGGTGGAGAAAATGGGCGCCGCAGCGGTCGACGGTTCTGACGGAGCGTATAGACGCAGTATCACAGTCGGAGCCGAAAGAACAAGAGGATGCAGACGCGCTCAGGTCGGAAGAAGCTTTCCGGAAAAGCATCGTGCAGACTGCGTATTCCTATCTCGGGACGCAGTACCGCTGGGGCGGGAAAACAGCATGTGGAATTGACTGCTCCGGTCTTGCGTTTATGAGCTATTTCCGAAATGGGATCCTGATCTGGCGGGATGCAGCGATCAAAGAAGGCTATCCGGTTCATGAAATCCCGATAGAACAGGCCAAACCGGGTGATTTGCTTTTTTTTCCGGGACATGTGGCGATTTATCTGGGAAATGGAAGGATCATCCATGCGACCGGACATCCCGAAAGCAGCTGTGTGACTGTCAATTCCCTGTGGGAGGGCGAGCTGGGATATCGGGAAGATTTGAAAAACAGTCTGTGTGCAGCTGGAAGCATTTTTTAAATGGAGAAATCTGTATTACCGCAAAAAGATTTCCTGAAGGTGTCTGGTAAAAGATTTTTGTTTGACTTTTTCAAAAATCAGAAATATAATAACTTACGAACGAGTAGCAAAATTGCGTAAATCCAGTTTTGCTGCTCGTTTTTTTGTGCGAAAAAAGGAGGAAACTTATGAAAGCGGAAAGCAACAAAATGAAAGAAATGCCGGTCAATAAGCTCATGATTCAGATGGGAATTCCGATGATTTTATCGATGGCATTGCAGGCGGTCTACAACATTGTGGACAGCGCCTTTGTCGGAAATATGAAATCCGGGAGCGAAGCGGCGTTAAATGCGTTGACGCTCGTATTTCCGGTTCAGATGCTGATGGTTGCAGTCGGAATCGGCACCGGTGTTGGAACCAATGCCCTTCTCGCATTGACCCTTGGACAGGGAAATTCCAAAAAGGCGGCGAAAGTCGCCGGGAACAGTTTGTTTTTGGGCGCAGTGATCTATGCGGTGTGCCTGGTGTTTGGAATATTTGGGGGAAAAGTGTATATTTCCTCCCAGACCGTTGACCCGGAAGTAATTTCGATGGGAACGGATTATCTGAGCATCTGCTGTGTGATTTCGTTTGGAATTATTTTCTTTTCCATCTTTGAAAAACTGCTGCAGGCGACGGGACGTTCCCTTTATTCCACTATCGGTCAGATTGTGGGTGCGGTAGTAAATATCATCCTCGATCCGATTATGATTTACGGAATCGGACCCGTTCCGGAAATGGGAGTACAGGGCGCTGCATACGCGACGGTGATCGGACAGGTGGCATCTGCGGCATTGCTGTTTTTCTTCCATATAAAATTCAATAAAGAATTCGAGCATGGCGTAAAATATCTGAAACCGGACACCGGAATTATAAAAGAGATCTATGCGATCGGGCTTCCGGCAATCCTTGCACAGGCACTGATGTCTGTCATGGTTTATGTGATGAACCTGATTTTAAAATTTAATCCCTTCGCCCAGACCGCATACGGACTGTTTTATAAAGTCCAGCAGTTTGTACTGTTTCTGGCTTTTGGACTGAGGGACGCGATCACGCCGATCATAGCATTTGCATATGGAATGGGAAGCAAAAAGAGGGTTCAGGACGGAATGAAATATGGTCTGATTTATACGGCTGTGCTTATGGTAATCGGAACAGCAATTACGGAAATTTTCCCGGGCGCGTTTGCTTCGCTGTTCAATGCCGGACAGTCGAGAGCGTATTTCATTGGAGCGATGCGGATAATTTCGATCAGCTTTCTCTTTGCGGGAATCAATGTGGCATATCAGGGAATCTACCAGGCACTGGAAAGCGGTGTAGAGTCCCTGGTGATTTCCCTGCTCAGACAGTTTGTGATCCTATTGCCGCTGGCTGGTATTTTTTCCGTGTTTGTCAGAAACGGACAGGCAGACGTTTCGCTGATCTGGTGGGCGTTTCCGATCACAGAGCTTGCTGCCTGTCTGGTGGGATATGTCCTGCTAAAGAAAGTCAAAAAGAACAGGGTGGAAAATTTTTCAGAAGCTGCTGTAGAAAAATAAATATTGACGTGGAAGATTAAAACCATTAAAATAAGGGTAAAATAAAGGAATATACCACTATTTTAATGGTTTTCTTGTAGGAGACAATATGCAGGGGAAAAAGTTCGCAGTATCGGATTATACAACAGCAGAAGAAATTAAGGCGGTTCGTAAGCACTTGAAGCTGACGCAAAAAGAGTTTGCGGAATTGATTTGTTGTGGAAAGTCGACGGTAGAGCGTTGGGAAGTCAGCAAGGAAAAGATAACAGGACCGTTAGTTTTATTGCTAAAGATGTTGGAACGATATCCTGACTATCCGAGCCGGCTTCAGATTCCACAGAGAGAATATCCGCTTCGGCTTTGGTATATGTATCGGCAGAAGCCTTGCACAATGATAGATGTCAATGAAGTGGAGCAGAGGGTTCGTGTTGTTAATTATACGGATAAACTGATGTTTCGGGCATTTGGAAAAGTAGAAGAACCGGATTATAAAATGTACGAAGAGTTTCTGGAATCGAGATGTTTTCCGTCAAGTCGGGATAAAATGAAACTGGTGTTAAAGGATCTGGAGCTGCCATTTTATGATCCGCTTATGATTATAGAAAAGACAGGCGGAAGGATGGCAGAGGATGATTTCTGGATTCAGATAGAGCGTTAGAGGATGGGACATGGTAGAGCTTTTTGAACAGAACGAGAGGCAAAATGACAGGCAGTCTTCAAAGGGAAATCAGCTGAAATGGAAAAATGACGGGATATGGTATAAGGCTGATTACACTGGGTATGAAGGACTTGCAGAGTATATGATATCCCATCTTTTACAGAGATCATCCCTGCGCCCAAATGAATTTGTTTTGTATGAACCGGAACAGATCAAATATAAATCAGTTGTTTATTCCGGAGTAAAAAGTGACAATTTCCTGGAGGAAGGATGGCAGCTGATTACTTTGGAGAGGCTGTTTAAAGTTTTTTTTGGACAGAATTTGTATCAGTCTATTTTCAGAATTCCAGACGTAGAAATGAGGTTGCTTTTTTTGGTAGAACAGGTAGAGCGTGTAACAAAGCTGCCGGATTTTGGAGCATACATGAACAAGCTGTTTACCATAGATGCAGTTTTTCTGAATGAAGATAGACATACGCATAATATCGCGATACTTATGAATCAGGATGGAAAATTTGCCTATTGTCCTATTTTTGATAATGGAGCAGGATTACTGGCAGATACGACGTTGGATTATCCGATGGGACAGGATGTGTATATGCAGATGCAGGAAGTTTGTGCAAAAACGATCAGCCCGGATTTTGATGAACAGCTGGATGTATCTGAGAAACTGTATGGAAATCGTTTAAAATTCTATTTTAATCCAAAAGATGTCAGCGACCTGCTGGATGGGATAAAAATATATTCTTCGGATGAGAAAAACCGAGTAAAGGATATTCTTCTCACACAGATGAAAAAATATGCCTATTTGTTCAAATCATGTGAAGTGGAGAACGGACGTTTATAAACCGGGATTTCTTTGCCTGGAATATGACATGGATACCGTGATAAAAGAAATTCATGAATCATTGTGAACTTTGTTTTGACTAATTTGCGTTTGAGAGGAATACCGGTTATGGTCAGAAAATTACAAAAAGCAGATATAGACAGAGTTGCCGATATATGGTTAGATACGAATTTAAAAGCACATGATTTTATTTCTGCTCAATATTGGAAACGTAATTTTGAATTGGTAAAAGAAATGCTGTTACAGGCGGAAGTCTATGTCTATGAAAGTGATCAGAAAATCCAGGGGTTTATAGGGCTGAACAACGATTATATCGAGGGCATTTTTGTTTCTGATAAAATGCAGTCTCAGGGTATCGGTAAAATTCTGCTGAATGATACAAAAGACAAAAGAAACGAATTACGCTTAAATGTGTATCGGAAAAATACACGGGCAATCTCTTTTTACCAGAGGGAAGGTTTTGAGATCCAGAGCGATGGATTGGATGAAGCTACCGGAGAAAAAGAATATGCAATGGTGTGGAAAAAGAATTTCTGATTTTCTCAAAATGCGCTAATATCCAGATCGCATTCGAGGGCAATTATCTGAACTTGGCAGAATAAAACGGAGAAACGATTATGGAAGAAAGAAAAATTTTGACACCACAGTCCGTTCAGCAGGATCTGGACGCTTTGGGGCAATACAAAACAGCAGACGTGGACAGGCTGATCCGCCGCTATGTCAAGGAACAGGCGGACGCGGCTCCCCTTCGGGAACATATTTTGACAGAGCAGCAGTTTCATCGAATCTACTATTATGTAAACTTACAGCAAATTAAGGATGTGGCTGCACGGATGGCTTTTATTCACAATAATTTACTGTTTACGGATTGGTGGCACACGGATCAAATCATTCGGTATGTGGCGGCGCTGGATTTTGAAATGGCGATAGGGTATTCCCGGAAATATATCCATTCCGATGATCCATTTATTCGTCGCTGGGGCTATGTAATGTTTATTTCCCGGCTGGGGCATGGTCATGCAGAGCGGTTGCTGCCGCTGATGAAAGCAGACGATCACTATTATGTACAGATGGCGCAAGCCTGGTTGATTGCAGAGCTGACTATTTTTGAGCCGGAGGTTGTTCATCGGTGGATGAAAAGCTGTGGGCTTCCTTATTCCATCTGCGGCAAGGCCATTCAGAAAATCTGTGATTCCTACCGGATTTCCGACGATTGGAAAGTAAAATTCAAAGCCCTGCGGCCGGAACTGAAAGCAGCATTTGAAAAACTATGATGTCTAACCCCGTCGCTCTGAAAAATTTTGATGTTTATTTGATGGCGTGTAGTATTTTCTGGGGAATTAGTGTTAAAAAACACATTGATTCATATGTAAAAATGTAATATAATACATTTAAATACACTAAATATTGAGGGAAGGAGAATGTGCACATATGAAACGTAAAATAACGTCAAAGTTGTATGAGTGGAAAAATATGCTAAATGGTAGAATGCCATTGCTGATTTACGGGGCGCGTCAGGTCGGAAAAACATTTGAGATGCGCGAATTTGGAGCATTATATTACAAGAATACTATCTATGTGAACTTTGAAACAGATGAAAGAATTGGGAAATATTTTGAAACAGATATTCATGCAGATCATGTGATAGCTGTTTTGGAAAAATACTATCAGGCTAAGATAGTACCTGAAAATACACTTATTATTTTTGATGAAATTCAAATGTGTGAAAGAGCATTAACTTCGTTAAAATATTTTTCAGAAGAGGCTCCGGAATATCATGTGATGGCCGCGGGAAGTTTGCTGGGGGTAGCAGTGAATCGGGAAAAATATTCGTTTCCGGTAGGAAAAGTTCAGATGCTGACCATGTACGCAATGGATCTGGAAGAGGTGCTGTGGGCAAAGGAAAAACAGATGCTTGCAGATACGATCCGGGAACATTATGAAAAGAATCAGCCGTTGGATGAAATACTCCATGAGGAGGCCATGCAGGAATTCTATCATTATTGTATTGTGGGAGGGATGCCTGCAGCGGTGAAGGCCGACCTTGCAAAAGACAGTCCTATAGAACAGACAGAAATTCGGCAGATGTTATTAAATTCTTATATTGCGGACATGACCAAATATGCGAATCAGTCAGATACAGTGCGTATTTTTGAAGCGTATGATTCCCTTCCGGCACAGTTGGCAAGGGATGCAAAAAAATTTCAGTATAAGTTGATAAAATCGGGCGCGCGGGCCTCTCAATATGGAGATGCGATTGACTGGCTGATTCGGGCTGGAATTGTGAATAAGTGTATGAAATGCAGTCAGGGATTTTATCCGGTTGCAGCATATCAGGATGTGAGTGCATTTAAATTATATTATAGTGATATGGGTATTATGTCCGCCAGATTGGGAATGACTCTGGAGGCGCTACAGGGTAAAGAAACAGAGCATTTCCGAGGTATATTGACAGAAAACTATGTTGCAATTGCGCTGAAAACGAATGGCTATGATCTTCATTATTGGGAATCAGATAATACGGCAGAAGTAGATTTTCTTATACAAAAAGATAGTCATGTAATTCCGGTGGAATGTAAAGCTGGAAATCATGTGAAAGCGAAAAGTATGATGGTTTATATGGAAAAATATGACCCGGTGTATGCAATTCGGATTTCAGCAAGAAATTTTGGAATGGTAAACGGGATAAAGTCAGTGCCATTATATAGTGTGTTTTGCATTTGATCAAACAATAGAATGCGCGCTCTGCGAGCATTCTATTGTCATGAATCAAATGGTCGGTGTCCTATTCGGATTGACCGACTATGCCTATTGGCTTTATGTAACTGACACAGAAGGGAATATAGCTATATGAAAATACTTGTAATTTCAGACATTCATGCAAATATTCGGGCGTTGGATACAATTTTGCGGGAGGAAGCAGACTATGATCTGTTATGCTGTGCAGGGGATTTTACGGACTACGGGATCTCACCTCGGGAGGTCCTGGAGCGGTTTCGCCAGTTGGAAAATACAGTCCTCGTATATGGAAACCATGACCGCCATGTCATAAATACTTACGAGAGCGGAGCATGGACAAATGTAGCGGATGGAACATACAAATGGGTGCATTATAACTGTGAAAGACTGAGTGAAAAAGATGTCGATTGGATGAAGCAGCTCCCGGAAAAGGCATATTTTGAGGCAGATGGATGGAGCTATGGAATCGCGCATCAATACGACAATGGCTACGGGACGATCGAGAGCCGCTATGCCTTTGATCAGTATTGGAATGCCAGCTATGGAGCGGAGTGTGACGGAAAGCGACGATTGATTTTCGGGCATACCCACAGACAATGCATTCATACCCTTTGGGAGGGAATGGAATGGATAAATCCGGGAAGCATTTCCTACAGAAGGCCAGATGATCCCGACAAGACTGCGCACTACGCGGTGATCGTGGATGGAAAAATACAGCTCAAAAGCATTGCCTATGACAGAACGCTGCAGCTTGCAGAGGCGAAGAGACTTTTGAAAAATGACCGGATGATGCGAACAGAGCTGCAGGATTTTATGTTCTTTTTCGGTGATGCAAAAACCTCAAGGGATCCGCTGTAAAATTCCACATCAGAAGGCTGCCGTTTCTTCCGTAAAAGGCGGATCCGGCAGTCTCTTTTTCTCCCATTGCGTTGACTTCCCTGATGGCATCCTTTATACTAAAAAAATACGACTATTTTACTTTTGGGGAAAATATTACAGGGGAAAACAAAAGAAAAAGGAGGGGAAAGTCGTGATTTTCGGCAAGTATATCAATCGTTACTATCTGAAAAATGCACCTGCGCTGCTGCTTGGACTGCTCTCACTTTTGATCGTCGATATTGCCCAGCTGATGATTCCGGAGCTGTATCGTCTGGTCATTAATGGTGTGAACTTAGGGAAAGTGGTGGTGGATGGTCAGACGCTGACCTTTACCAGGGAGGTACTGTTTCAGAATATCTGTCTGCCCATGATCTGGATTGTTTTGATGATGGTGATCGGGCGCTTTTTATGGCGGGTATGCTTTTTCGGTTCCGCAGTGTGTGTACAGGCAGATCTGCGGGAGCGAATGTTTGATCACAGCCGTCGTTTGTCGCAGCAGTATTATCAGGTCAACAAGGTAGGAAGCCTGATGAGCCTGTATACAAATGACCTGGATACGATTCAGGAGTGCTTCGGCGACGGCATTCTGATGTTTTTCGACGCTCTGGTGCTTGGTCTGCTGGCGCTGTACAAAATGTGGCGGATGGATTTCAAGCTTACGCTGCTGGCCCTGATTCCTGCGGCGATCATGTTTGGCATCGGCACTATTATGGGTACGACGATGACAAAACGCTGGGAGGAACGGCAGAAGGCTTTCTCTGATCTTTCGGATTTTGCACAGGAGAACTTTTCCGGCATCGCGGTGATCAAGGCATTTGTCAAGGAATTTAAGGAGCTTACAGCATTCCGTAAGCTAAACCGTGAAAATGAAGAGATCAACGTTACCTATACAAAGATCGCAACCCTGCTGGAGGTGCTGGTGACGCTGTTTGTGGAATCTGTCATCTGCGTCATCTTAGGCTACGGCGGCTGGCTGGTTTATGGCGGTCAGTTCAATGCCGGACAGCTGGTGGAATACATCGGCTACTTTGAATCCATCGTCTGGCCGATCATGGCGATTTCGATGCTGATTGAAAAGACTTCCCGCGGTAAGGCTTCTCTGAATCGTATTACGGAGCTGATGGATGCACCTGTAGATGTGACGGACCGGGATGGTGTAGGGAATCTTGAAAATCCAAAAGGCAGTATTGAATTCCGGCATCTGACGTTCCGCTATCCGGACGGCGATTATAATGTATTGCAGGACGTCAGCTTTCAGGTAGCTGCCGGTGAGAGTGTCGGTATTGTAGGGAAAACCGGCGCGGGTAAGACTACGGTAGTAGATCTGCTGCTTCGTACCTATAATGTGCCGGACGGAACGCTGTTTGTGGACGGTCAGGATGTGAACAGCGTTTCCATTCATTCCGTACGCAATGCCTGTGCCTATGTGCCCCAGGATAATTTCCTGTTTTCAGATACCATTGCACACAATATCGGCTTTGGCGTAGAGGACGCTACGCCCGATCAGATCGATGGCGCCGCTTCCATGGCAGATGTGCGGGACAATATTGTAGATTTCAAGGAGGGCTATGAAACCATCCTGGGAGAACGTGGTGTGACTGTTTCCGGCGGTCAGAAGCAGCGGATTTCCATTGCCCGTGCGCTGTTAAAAAATGCACCGATCCTGATTTTGGATGATTCGGTTTCTGCAGTGGATACCCGTACTGAAAAAATTATTCTCGATAACTTAAAGACCACTCGTGCAGGCAAGACCACCCTGTTGATCGCACATCGCATCTCGACAGTGGAGGGGATGGATAAGATCGTATTTCTGGAGGATGGCAGAGTAGAAGCGGTAGGTACGCACGATGCGCTGTATCACAGCTGTCCCGAGTATCGGCGGATGGTAGATTTACAGCGTCTGGAGGACGAAACGGCAGATTCGTCCGATGCGGTGGGAACGTCTGACATAGAGAGTTCCGTTGATGCCACAGAGCATGGGTCGGAGTCTGCAGAAAAGTACGAAGGAGGTGCCAGCCATGATTGAAGTAAATCCCTTACTTTTGACCGGCGCGGTCATCGGTACGATCACGGCGCTTCTGATCGCCGCTTATGTGCTGGTAAAGGACAAAAAGTCCCAGATGGGATTTGAACGCACGATGAAGGACGGCGAAATTATGCACCGTCTGGTAGCCTATGCAAAGCCGTACTGGAAGCAGTTTGTACTGGTATTGTTCCTGATGATGTTTTCCATCGCCTATGACATTATTTCGCCGCTGATCATCGGTAATATCGAAGAGCTGGTTGCAGGTGATTTTGTTCTGCCTGCCCTGTATGCCCGGGTAGGCGGTTATGTGGTGGTGCTGCTGTTTTCAATGGGAAGTACCTATCTGCAGGCGGTGATTTTGCAGCGGGTTGGACAGCGGATTGTGTCCGATCTGCGTGAGGATCTGTTTACCCATATCGAATCTCTTTCCCATGAGCAGCTCAATGAGATTCCGGTGGGCAAGCTGGTGACCCGTGTGACCAACGATACCAACGCGATTTCGATGATGTTTACGAACCTGCTGGTCAGCCTGACAAAGAATGCCTTTGTTATTGTAGGCATATTAATTGCAATGATCTGCTTAAACTATGAGCTGACGCTGATGGTGCTGTGCTTTGTTCCCTTCATCGTGATCTTTACAGTGATCTTCCGGAAGTTTTCCCGCCGGGCATACCGCAGGGTAAAGGATGCGACGACGGATATTAATACTTATCTTTCGGAAAACCTTTCCGGCATCAAGGTTACGCAGATTTTCGGGCGCGAAGAGGAAAAGATGGTGGAATTTCGTGAGAAAAGCCAGACCCAGGCAAAGGCAAACCTGAGTCAGATTTTCGTGTTCAGTGTATTTCGTCCGTTGGTGTATATGCTTTACATCTGTTCCATTCTGTGCCTGTTTTATCTGGGCGGCATGGGACATTTAAACGGCGTGGCGTTTTTAGGACAGACCATCACAGGCGGAACGATCGTTACCTTTTATATGTATATTTCGAAATTTTTCACCCCGATCCAGAACCTGGCGGAGCAGTTTAACTGGCTGCAGTCGGCTTTGGCGTCTGCGGAAAAGGTGTTCTCGATCATGGATCTGGAGCCGAAGCTGGTAGATGCGCCCGATGCTATAGAGCTGGAAGAGGTGCACGGCGAAATCGAGTTTCGCAATGTGTGGTTTTCCTATATTCCCGGAGAATGGGTGCTGCAGGGTGTGTCTTTCCATGTAAATCCGCGAGAAACGGTGGCGTTTGTCGGATCGACCGGTTCCGGAAAGAGCACAATCTTGTCCCTGATCTGCCGCAACTACGAGTTCCAGAAGGGCGAGATTTTGATCGACGGTATCGACATTCGCAAGATCAAGATCGCTTCCCTGCGCAGGCATTTTGGTCAGATGCTGCAGGATGTATTTCTGTTCTCCGGCACGATTCGCAGCAACATCGTTCTGCGGGAAGAGGGCATTTCGGATGAAGAAATCCGTCGCGTCTGCCAGTATGTGAATGCCGATCATTTTATTGACAAGCTGGAGCATGGTCTGGATGAGGAGGTGCGGGAGCGAGGAAATAACTTCTCTGCCGGACAGCGTCAGCTGCTGAGCTTTGCGCGAACTATCATCCACAAACCAAGTGTTATGATTCTGGATGAGGCGACTGCTAATATCGACACCGAGACGGAGCTTTTGATTCAGGATTCCCTGGAAAAAATGCGCAGCGTCGGCACGATGCTGATGGTAGCCCACAGACTTTCCACGATTCAGCATGCGGACAACATCATTGTGCTATCCCACGGAAAGATCCTGGAGCAGGGCACGCATCAGGAGCTGCTTGCAAAGCATGGACGATATTACCAGCTGTATACGCTGCAATATCATAAGGAACAGATGGAAGAGTGACGGAAAGTCACTCTTCCATCTGTTCCTTTATCGTATAGGAAACTTCGTTTCGATACGATAAAAACGCTCCGCGAGGATCGCACTGCGGCGGAATGGTAGAATGTCGCTTACGCGACCCGCCGCAGGCGTAGAATCCTGCTTCGCAGGATTCTTTTTAAATTTTATTTTTGCAGCGTGCAGATATCGACCAGCTCTGCCGTATCCGGCGTAAAGCCGCTCTTTAAGATATCCGCCAGGGCAACTGCCGTATCCAGGCTGGTCAGACAGGGAATGCCAAGCTCTACAGATTTGCGGCGAACCTTTACGCTGTCCCGGGCAGGGGTACGCCCCTTTTTGGAGGTCGAAATGATGTAATTGACCTTTCCGCTTTCCAGAAGTGCGATGGTGTTGTGCTCGGATTCGCTGATCTTATGGACAAGGGTAACCGACATACCATGGTCACGCAGTACAGCTGCCGTACCTGCGGTTGCATACAGGTGGAAGCCAAGATCTGCAAACCGCTGTGCAATATCAGGGATTTCATCCTTATCGGTGTCGCGCACGGTGATGAAGATGCCGCCCTTGTCGGTCAGCTGGTAGCCTGCGCCGACCAATCCTTTATAGAGCGCTTCCCGCATGGTGGGTGCGATGCCGAGCACTTCACCGGTGGATTTCATTTCAGGTCCGAGCTGCGTGTCCAGTCCAGACAGCTTTTCAAAGGAGAAGACAGGCACTTTGATCGCGGTGTAGGAGGAAACCGGGGCAAGACCGGTGCCGTAAGGCATATCCTTTAATTTTTCCCCGAGCATGACGCGGGTGGCGATATCGACCATCGGGATGCCGGTGACTTTGCTCAGATAAGGCACGGTTCTGGAGGAACGGGGGTTTACCTCAATGACATAAACCTGATCCTGGCAGATGACGTACTGGATGTTGATCAAGCCCTTCGTGTTTAAGGCGAGGGCAAGGCGGGTGGAGTAGTCCACGAGCTTTGCGGTTTTAGCGGGGCTTAAATTCCAGGCAGGGTAAACTGCGATGGAGTCGCCGGAGTGGATGCCTGCACGGTCGATGTGCTCCATAATGCCGGGCAGCAGGACATCCTCGCCATCGCAGATTGCGTCGACTTCAAGCTCCGTTCCCATCATATATTTATCGATCAGGACGAGGTTCCCTTCCATATGGGAAAGAATAATATCCATATATTCTTTTACGTCCGCATCGGAAAAGGCGATAATCATGTTCTGGCCGCCAAGGACATAACTGGGGCGCAGCAGAACCGGATAGCCGAGACGGTTCGCTGTTTCGATCGCTTCCTCTGCAGTGTGGACGGTATCTCCGACGGGTTGCTTGATATGGAGCTGTTTTAAGAGAGCTTCAAACCGACCTCGGTCTTCGGCAGCGTCAATACTGTCTGCAGGTGTGCCCAGAATCGGAACATTGTTTTCTGAAAGCCATTTGGTCAAGCGAATTGCGGTCTGTCCGCCGAAGGCAACAACGGCACCAACCGGATTTTCCACACGGATGATGTCTCCGACATCTTCCAGAGTCAGAGGTTCAAAGTACAGGCGGTCTGCTGTATTGAAATCGGTGGAAACGGTTTCGGGATTGTTATTGACGATAACAACCTCATACCCGGCATCCTTTAATGCCCAGACACAGTGAACGGAGGCGTAGTCGAATTCGATTCCCTGACCGATCCGGATCGGACCGGAGCCAAAGACGATGACGACGGGCTTTTTGGAGCTGTGTTCCGCGATAAAAGCGGAAGCCTCGTCCTCCTCGTCAGTGGTGGAGTAGAAGTAGGGGGTTTCTGCCGCAAACTCCGCGCCGCAGGTATCGACCATCTTATAGGAATACGGAAGGTGGGGGAAAGTAGAGTTGCCGGACAGGCGTGCAATCGTTTTATCCGGAAAACCGTTTCTCTTTAATTCCCGCAGAAAATCATGCGTGAGCGGCTCTGTCTTCAGCCGTTTTTCGAGGTCGCACAGATGCAAAAGCTTTGCTAAAAACCATTCATCGATCAAAGTCAGCTGATGGATTTTTTCGATGGAAAAACCGCGGAAGAGCGCTTCGTAAACCGCGAAGATGCGTTCGTCGTCCTGCGCCAGGATTTTGGCGGTTAGGGTTTCGTCGTCGAGTGCGCGCATATGCACGTCTGCCAGGCAGTCATGGGAGATTTCTGCGCCGCGAACGGCTTTCATCAGCGCCTGCTCGAAGTTTCTGCCAATGGCCATGACTTCACCGGTGGCTTTCATCTGGGTTCCGAGCTTTCTTGTCGCATACACGAATTTGTCAAAGGGCCATTTCGGAAATTTGACGACAACATAGTCCAATGCCGGTTCGAAGCATGCTTTCGTCTTGCCGGTGATTTCGTTTTTGATTTCGTCCATCCGGTAGCCGATGGCGATTTTGGCAGCGACTCTGGCGATGGGATAGCCGGTCGCTTTGCTGGCGAGGGCGGAGGAACGGGAAACCCTGGGGTTTACCTCAATAACAGCGTACTCGAAGCTCTCGGGATTTAGAGCAAACTGTACGTTGCAGCCGCCCTCAATGCCCATAGCTTCGATGATGTGGAGTGCAGCACTTCGAAGCATCTGGTATTCTTTATCCGCTAGGGTGACCGCAGGGGCGATAACAATGGAGTCGCCGGTGTGGACGCCCACCGGATCAAGATTTTCCATAGAGCAGATCGTGATGACGTTTCCATCGCCGTCGCGCATGACCTCAAATTCGATCTCTTTCCAGCCGGAGATACATTTTTCCACCAGAATCTGCGTGATCGGGGAAAGACGGAGCCCTGCGGAAGCAATTTGGCGCAGCTGTGCTTCGTCAACAGCGATGCCGCCGCCGGTGCCGCCGAGGGTGAAGGCGGGGCGCACGATAACCGGATAGCCTGCAGAGTGCGCGAAGGAGAGAGCACCCTCAAGCGTCGTCGTAACGACAGAGGGGATGATAGGCTCCCGGATCGCTTCCATGGTGCTTTTAAAAACCTGACGGTCTTCGGCTTTGGCAATGGTTTCCGGGTTTGCGCCAAGAAGTGTTACGCCCTCCTGTGCCAGAAAGCCTTCCTTTGCCAGCTGCATCGAAAGCGTCAGGCCGGTCTGACCGCCGAGGGTGGAAAGAATGCTGTCTGGGTGTTCTTTTTTGATGATTTTTTTTAGAAAATCCAGAGTCAGAGGCTCCACGTAGACATGATCTGCCATGGCGGCATCTGTCATGATTGTTGCAGGGTTAGAATTAACTAACACAACCTCCAGACCTTCCTCTTTTAAAGCGCGGCACGCCTGGGTACCTGCATAGTCAAATTCGGCAGCCTGACCGATGACGATGGGACCGGAGCCGATTACCATTACTTTTTTCAGATTGGGATTTAACGGCATGCTTTATGCCCTCCTTTCCATCAGTGCGACAAATTCGCGGAACAAAAACTCGGAGTCATGAGGACCGCCGCAGGCTTCCGGATGGAACTGCACTGAGAAGCCGGGAAAATCCTGATAAGAAACGCCCTCACAGGTTCCGTCGTTTAGGTTGATAAAACGAAGTATTGCATTATCCGGGAGAGAATCGTTTTTGACGGCATAGCCGTGATTCTGACTGGTGATATAATCTCTGCCGGTGAGCAGATCTTTCACCGGCTGGTTTGCACCGCGGTGTCCGTATTTCAATTTTTCGGTGTCCGCACCGTTTGCAAGGGCGAGAAGCTGATGCCCCAGGCAGATGCCGAAAATCGGAATGCCGGATTTGCAGAGGTGAGACAGCTCGGAAATGATAGCCGGGTTATCCTTCGGGTTGCCGGGACCATTGCTCAACATGATACCGTCCGGCGAATAGGAGAGGATGCGTGCTGCTGTCGTGGAAGCGGGAACGATGGTCAAGTCGCAGTTTAATGCGTGCAGCTTTCGGATGATATTCTGTTTTGCACCGAAGTCCCACAAAACGACGTGATGACGGGGAAGCGGGGACGGAATCTGGTAAGGTTCCCTGCAGGTAACGTGTGCTACCGCGTCCGTGATTGCCCAGCTCTTTAAGTCTTCAACAGCTGCAGAGTCCGGGCGGAGGGATGTGAGCCGTCCGTTCATGACGCCGCGCTCGCGGATGAGCTTGGTCAGGCAGCGGGTATCCAGATCATAGATGCCAGGGACATTTTGCTGCTTTAAAAAAGCGTCAAGATCCATCTGACATCTGAAATTGGAAGGACATGGGCACCATTCTCTGGTGATGTATGCGCTCATGTGAATTCCTTTGCTTTCAAAGTCTTTTGGATTGACGCCGTAGTTGCCGATCAGGGGAAATGTCTGAACGACCATCTGTCCGTAATAACTGGGGTCGGTCAGCGTTTCTGTATATCCGGTCATAGCCGTCGTAAAAACGACTTCCGCGATGACGTCCTCTTTCAAAGGAGCGCCGAAATGTTTTCCGGTCAGACAGGTCCCGTCCTCCAGCTGTAAGTACACAGTTTGTTCCATAAGTACACCTCGCTCATTCTCTCGTGTTTGCTGTACAAATACTGAAAGGCGTCCATGAATCAAACACTTCTCTAAATAGGAAAGTGTTTCACTCATGAACGCCTTTGTTCATCTGATGCATTATAGCATTGGGAAAGGGGGCGGTCAAGAATAAATTTTATTTTGTTTACCAGTTCCCCCGTGACTTCGTGGGTACAGATTCCATGCTCGCATGAGAATCTGTGCACATGAAGTCACGGAGGGAGCGCCACTTCATGAGCAAAAGGAGCGGTGGCGCAGCCACTGCGGAAAGCGCCGCAGGCGCGATTTTGCGAATGGCGCGGGGGAACGTCCGTGTTGCCGCGCGGCGAGAAGGGCGCGATTCATGACAATAGAATGTTCACGGAGCGTGCATTCTATTGTATTGCGAATGGCGCGGGGGAACGTCCGGGAGAAGGCCACTGTGGAACCTGCTATAAACATATCTACCAACTATGTTGGTGTTGACAAATGGGAAGCATCCAATTAGAATGATAGAAAATATCAGAAAAATAACTGCAAAGGAGAGCAGAAAAATGAGCAATCATATAGAAACAAAGTGTATTCACGGAAATCTGGATTTTTCCTGGGACGAGCCGACAAAGGCGGTGAGCTTTCCAATCTATCAGACGGCGACGTTCGGACATATCGGTCTGGGACATTCGACCGGTTTTGACTACACGAGAGAGAAAAATCCGACCAGACAGCATCTGGAGGAAATCCTTACCGCGCTGGAGGGCGCTTATGACACGACGGCATTTTCTTCCGGCATGGCGGCGGTGACAGCGGTATTTGATCTGTTTGCACCCGGCGACCATGTGATCTGTTCTGAAGACCTTTACGGCGGCGTAACCCGTCTGGTCAATACCATCGGCAAAAAGAACGGACTGATGGTTGATTTTGTCAATACCGGTGATTTGGATGAGATCAAACTGGTGCTGCGTCCGGAAACAAAGGCACTTTATATCGAGACGCCCAGCAACCCGATGATGGAGATCACTGACCTTTCGGCATGCGCAGAGCTTGCAAAAGAACACAACCTTCTGATGATCACAGACAATACCTTTTTATCTCCATATTTGCAGAACCCGATTGCGCTCGGTGCAGATATCGTCATTCACAGCGCGAGCAAGTTCCTGTGCGGACATAACGACACGATCGCCGGTTTTGTCTGCTCTGCAAGGGAAGAGCTCGCAGCAAAAATCCGCCTGATTGCAAAGACGACCGGCGGCTGTTTGTCCCCCTTCGACAGCTGGCTGGTAATGCGCGGCATCAAGACACTGGCGGTGCGCATGGAGCGGCAGCAGGAAAATGCGGGCAACATCGCACGCTGGCTGACGGAGCAGAAGAAAGTCAGAAAAGTATATTATGCTGGACTGGAAACGCATCCTGGTTATGAGATCAATGCAAAGCAGGCGAGAGGTGCGGGTGCGATGATTTCCTTTGACGTCGACAGCGTGGAAACGGCACAGCGCGTGCTGGAAAAGGTGCGCGTCATCACCTTTGCGGAGAGCCTTGGGGGTACAGAATCTTTGATCACCTATCCGATGAAGCAGACCCATCCGGATGTTCCGAAGGAGTGGAGAGAAAAGCTCGGCATCACCGACACTCTGCTGCGCCTGTCCGTTGGACTGGAGCATGTGGACGAGCTGATTGCGGATCTGGAGCAGGCGTTTGTTTCCTGAGAAACAAATCCACGCTGCGGGGACGGTATTGCGGCGGAGCAGAAAAATGTCGCGTTTGCGATCCGTTGCAGGCATAAGAATCCTGCAGGGCAGGATTTTTGTTGAGAGGGAGATTAGAAATGACAACCTATAATTTTGACCGGGAAATTGACCGGAAAAAGACAAACAGCCTGAAATATGATTTCGCCGTGGAACGCGGACGTGACGTAGATGTGTTGCCATTGTGGGTGGCGGATATGGATTTTCAGGCGCCGAAGCCTGTGTTGGATGCACTGCAGAATGCGGTTTCCCATGGGATTTTCGGTTATAGCGAGGTAAAAGGAGAATATTTTGACGCGCTGTATCGCTGGTTTGACAGTCGGTTTGACTGGCAGCCAAAGTCTGAATGGCTTGTAAAAACCCCCGGCGTGGTATTTGCCCTTGCGATGGCGGTACGCGCCCTGACAAAAGAGGGCGACAGTGTACTGATTCAGCCGCCGGTTTATTACCCGTTCTTTGAGGTGATTCGCGATAACAATAGAAAGATCGTAGAAAGCCCGCTCCTTTTAACAGGCGGACATTATGAAATTGACTTCGACGATCTGGAAGAAAAGATCGCATCCCAGAATGTAAAGCTGTTTTTGCTGTGCAGTCCCCACAATCCTGTCGGCAGAGTCTGGACAAAAGAAGAGCTTCAAAAACTGGGAGAGCTTTGCGACCGCTACCATGTGTTCGTTGTGGCAGACGAGATTCATTGTGATTTCGCTTTTCCGGAGCATCCGCATACGATATTTGCAAAGGCATGTCCGCGGCTGGAAGAAAAGATGATTCTTTGCACTGCACCGAGTAAGACCTTTAATCTGGCGGGGCTGCAGGTTTCCAATATCTGGGTTCCTGGAAAAGAGATCCGGGACAGATTCAAAGCCGAGATCAACGCAGCGGGATATTCCCAGTTGAACGCCCTCGGTTTAATCGCGTGCCAGGCAGCTTATGAAAATGGCGGCGAGTGGCTTGAGCAGTGCCGGGCATATTTGCGGGAAAATTTGAAGGTCCTGCGCAGCTTCTTAAAAGAAAGACTGCCTAAGATCCGTCTGATCGAACCGGAAGGCACTTACTTTGCATGGTTGGACTGCTCGGGACTGGGACTGTCGGACACAGCGTTGGAAAATCTCATTGCACATCAGGCAAAACTCTGGCTGGATGGCGGCTCTGTCTTTGACAAAAAGTCGGGACAGTTTGAACGCATCGTGCTGGCGTGCACGAAAAAAACGCTTTTGCAGGCGCTCACACAGCTGGAAGCAGCCTGCCGGGGAAGAAATTCATAACGCAAAAACAACTGCCGGGAGGCGGTGCTTTTATTCAATGAAAAGTCTGTGCTGACGCCGGAAAAATCATGGAATATTTTATTCATGACAATAGAATGCTCGCAGAGCGTGCATTCTATTGTTTAAAAAGGGTTGACAGATCCGAAAAGGCAGAATATAATCACATTAACATATAAAGTAAGTAGGTTTAAGGAGGAAGAGCAAATGAGCAACGTTTATACATCCGCAGATCAGTTAATCGGCAGAACTCCCCTGCTGGAGCTGACACATATTGAAAAGGCAGAGGGCTTAAAGGCACACATCTATGGCAAGCTGGAATACTTTAATCCTGCAGGCTCTGTAAAGGACAGAATTGCAAAAGCGATGATCGATGATGCAGAGGCAAAGGGCGCATTAAAGGCAGGCTCTGTAATTATTGAACCTACCTCCGGCAACACCGGCATCGGTCTTGCGTCTGTTGCAGCAGCGAGAGGCTACCGGATCATTATCGTAATGCCGGAAACCATGAGCGTAGAGCGCAGACAGCTGATGAAGGCATACGGCGCAGAGCTTGTCCTGACAGAAGGTGCAAAGGGCATGAAGGGTGCAATCGCAAAGGCAGACGAGCTGGCAAAGGAAATTCCCAACAGCTTCATTCCCGGACAGTTTGTAAACCCTGCAAACCCGGAGGTACACAAAAAGACAACCGGTCCTGAGATCTGGGAAGATTTGGATGGCAAGGTTGATATCCTGGTAGCAGGCGTTGGTACGGGCGGAACCGTGACCGGTACAGGCCAGTACTTAAAGAGCAAAAAGGCTGATGTAAAGGTTGTTGCTGTAGAGCCTGCAGGCTCTCCGGTTCTGAGCAAGGGCACAGCCGGCGCACACAAGATCCAGGGAATCGGCGCAGGCTTCGTACCGGACGTACTGGACACCGGGGTTTATGACGAAATTATTACCGTAGAGAATCAGGATGCGTTTGCAACCGGCAGAAAGATCGGTCATCAGGAAGGCGTGCTGGTAGGCATTTCCTCCGGTGCGGCAGTATGGGCAGCAATCGAGCTTGCAAAACGTCCCGAAAACGAAGGCAAAAACATCGTCGTTATTCTGCCGGATACCGGTGACCGTTATCTGTCCACCCCTCTGTTTGCAGAAGAGTAAGAGGCAGATGTCCTTCAAACCATTCGCAAAAATTTCTTGACAGAGCGAAACGGGTATGCTATCTTGTAAAAAACAAAAAGCGATGACGAAGAAAAGTAGTACAGACAGACGGCACAGAGAGCAGGCGGTGGTGGGAGTCCTGCGCGGATATCTGTAGGAAAGAACACTTCCGAGCTGCAAGCTGAACGCAGGATTTGTAAGTAGGCGAGCCGGAGTCCCACGTTACAGGGATAGCGTTTCATGGGAACGCGAAAAAGGGGCCGTACAAGGAAGTGCGGCAAGTTAGGTGGCACCGCGGATATAGCAGCAGCTATTCGTCCTATCTCCAATAGGACAAATGGCTGCTGTTTTTGCGTTCTTACGTAACGCAGCAAAAGAAAAGGAGGAAAAGCTTATGTGTTCCATTCTCTGCTACGCGGGAAAAGATGTCACCAAAGAAACGATGGAAGGATATCTGTTAAAGACAAAGATGAGAGGACCGGATGCCCAGCAGGTCGTTGAGACCGAATTCGGGTATCTCGGCTTTGCAAGACTTGCGATCATGGGGTTGACCCCGGACGGCATGCAGCCGTTTCAACGGGACGGCAGCTGGGTGATCTGCAATGGTGAAATTTACGGCTTTCGCAAAATCAAAAAGGAGCTGGAAGAGCGCGGTTATCAGTTCCAGAGCGGTTCCGACTGTGAGGTTTTGCTTCCGCTATATGAAGAATATGGACTGGAAATGTTTTCCCATCTGGATGCGGAATATGCCTGCGTATTGTACGATCACAAAAGCGGCAAGCTGATCGCAGCCCGTGACCAGATCGGAATCCGTCCATTGTTTTATGGTTATTCCAAGAGCGGAAAGATTGCATTTGCCAGTGAGGCAAAGAACCTGATCGGCTGGGTGGACGAGGTGCGTGCATTTCCGCCCGGAAGCTATTATTACGATGGAAAATTTGTCAAATATGAGGATATCGCAGCTGTCCATGGTTATGTGCACAAAGATATTGATGTGATTACAAAAAACATCCATGATAAGCTGACGGAGGGGGTAAAGAAACGGCTGGATGCAGACGCTCCGCTGGGCTTTTTGTTATCCGGCGGTCTGGACTCAAGTCTTGTATGTGCAATTGCAGCAGATATTTTGAAAAAACCGATCAGGACCTTTGCAATCGGCATGGACACAGATGCGATTGATTTAAAATATGCAAAAGAAGTTGCTGATTTTATCGGCGCAGAGCATACCGAAGTCATCATGACAAAGGAAGAAGTGCTGGAAAGCCTGGAAACCGTTATCGAAGCGCTTGCAACCTATGACATCACGACGATCCGTGCGAGCATGGGCATGTACCTTGTCTGCAAGGCAATCCATGAAAAAACAGACTTAAAGGTGCTGCTGACCGGTGAAATTTCCGACGAGCTGTTCGGCTATAAATATACGGACTTTGCACCGAGCGCGGCAGCCTTTCAGGAAGAGGCAGCAAAGAGAATCCGTGAGCTGTACTGCTATGATGTCCTGCGTGCCGACCGGTGTCTTGCGGCAAACAGCCTGGAAGCCCGTGTACCCTTCGGCGATCTCGACTTTGTCCGTTATGTGATGTCCATTGACCCGGCGAAGAAGTTAAACACCTACGGAAAAGGAAAATATCTGCTGCGCAAGGCATTTGAAGCAGATCATATTTTGCCGGAAAACATCCTGTGGAGAGAAAAAGCTGCATTCAGCGATGCAGTGGGACACAGCATGGTGGATGATTTAAAAGAATACGCAGAGAAGTATTACACCGACGAGGAATACGAAACGCTCCGCCGGAAATATGATTTTGCACAGCCCTTCACAAAAGAAAGCCTGCTGTATCGGGAAATCTTTGAAAAGTATTATCCCGGACAGGCAAGGATGGTGCCGGACTTCTGGATGCCCAACAAGAGCTGGGAGGGCTGTAATGTCAATGACCCCAGTGCCCGTGTGCTGGCAAACTACGGTGACAGCGGAAAATGAAAAAGAATGTGCCTTGGCACATTCTCGCGCCGAGGCGCGGTTGCTTTAGCAACCATCTACCCCTGCGCCGAGTGCGCATCCTCGCGGAGCATTTTTATCGTATGGAAACGAAGTTTCCTATACGATAAAAATTACGGGTGGGACTTATAAGCCCCACCCGTTTACGCGTTCCATTCGCATTCGCCGGACGTGCGGAACATCAGCAGCGCCTCGCGGCAGGAAAATTCACCCAGCTCATAGTATCCGTGGGAAAGTCGGTTGATGCGTTCCAGAGAAACTGCGCGGTTGGCACATTTTGGCTGGTCATAAATAAACCGGATGCCCTTGGCATAATATTCAGCGTCGAATTCGGGAGTCCCTTCTTCCTCATAATAAGGGTCGAAAAAAAACACCTCGTCTTTGGAAATGCCGGTTAAAAGCACATAGTGCGGAACTTCGAGAAAAAGACGCAGCACGACAGCTGCGCCGTGCAAAAGCGCCTGACTGATTTCGCTGTCCGGGGACAGTGTAACATCGTTACCGAAAAGAAACTGCGTCTGGATCGGAAAAGAGCGGACAGCTGCCAGCTGATTTAACCAACTGCCGACAAAACGCATTGCGGCGGCGGAAGTGCCGTGACGGCATGGTTGTCCCTGTTCGTTATAAGTGTCCATTGTATAGAGCATAATACATTTGAGGATGTCAGGACTGATTTCTTCCCGATCAAACAGGTAGCGGATTCCGTTGGTAATAGAAACAGAACCGCAGTCATATTCTGAGGACTGATAATTTAAGTAATTTTTCATTGAAAAATCCTCCGGTAAAGCATATTATATAAGGTCAGTGGATTGTTCCGTACTGCGCACTCCCACAATCCTACCCACCTATGAGCAAGCTCCTGTGGGCATAGACCTTTTGATCCTGGCATCATGATAGGATAGAAAGAATCGTGCGCTCTGCTGTCGAATATAACGCGAACCCCGTATTTTGTCAAGAATATGGGAATAGAGTCTTGACAGATCGAAAAAAATAGAATACAATTCTCACTAACATACCGGATAGATAGGTATTGAGCGGCGGATGATTCGCCTAAAAGGAGGAGCAGTTATGAAAAAACGAAACAGGATCTTAAGCCTGCTTCTGGCAGGAGTGATGGCGCTGGGACTGACCGCGTGCGGCGCATCGAATGCAGGTGCTGCAGCAGATGAAACCGGAAGCGCAGCGGTGAGCACAGAGAGTGCATCCTCAGACACAGCAGCTTCGGGAGAGAAGATTATCAACGTCGGTGTGACCAATACCATCGGCAGTCTCAATCCCCTTTTGTTAAACGGCGGCGAGATTAACAAATATGCGACCGGACTGATGTTTTTGCCGTTGATGGAGCTGGATGCTGACTTGAACTTCGAGGGCATGCTGGCAGATTCCATCACAACAGAAGATAACAAAAACTTTATCGTTCACATCGATGATGCTGCAACCTGGTCGGACGGAACGCCTGTTACGGCAGATGATGTGGTTTATACCGCACTTCGCCTGGCAAGCCCGGTCATCGGCAATACTGCAATGATGTATTATGTATTTGAAGGCGTTGGCGACGACGGCTTTGTAGAGGAAGGTGCAGAGAGCATCGACGGCATTCAGAAGGTAGACGATAAAACGGTACAGTTTACGACCAAAGAAGAAATGCCGATTACTACCTTTGAAAACAGCTATGCGAGATATCTGCTGACTCTGCCCAAGCATGTGATCGAGCAGTATTCCGAGGAAGAGCTTTCCACAGCGGATTGGTTCAACCATCCCGATGTTGTCAGCGGACCGTTCATCGTAACGGATTTCGATGTGGATCATTATATTTCCTATGAAGCGAACAAGGATTATTGGAAGGGCGCGCCCAAGATCGACAAGCTCAACATCAAAATCGTAGACGGCAGTCAGCTGTATGCAGGTCTGCAATCCGGCGAAATCGATATCACCCAGCAGACGATGAGTGATATCCCGCAGGAGGACTATGAGAGCGTAGAAGCCCTGGACAACGTAGAAGTTGTATACGGCTCCCCGGTTACCAACCAGTCCGTATTTATCCAGACAAAGAACGTTCCGGACGTAAAAGTTCGTCAGGCGATGCTGTATGCGATTGACCGTCAGCAGATTCTGGAGGAACTGTTAAACGGACATGGCGAAATTGTAGATGGATTCCTGTCCAGTGCAAGCCCGTTCTATGATGATTCCCTTACACCGATTTCCTATGACCCGGAAAAGGCAAAAGCACTTCTGGAAGAAGCAGGATGGGACGGCTCCCAGACAATCCGTTTCTATGTAAATTCCGGCGATTCGACTTTTGTAAACGCAGCCTCCATCATCGCTGCAGAGTGGGCTGCAGTCGGCATCAAGGCGGAAATCCAGACCGTTGACTTCGCAACGCTGATGAGCGTTGCAGGCACAGAGGACTATGATGTACTGGCAGTACAGTACACCTATGCGCCGGTGGATCCCTATCCGGATGTAGCATGGCTGCTTGGCGGTGAAGGAAGCTGGACCGGCTACAGCAACGATACGTTAAACGAAGCGTTGACCAAATCCCAGCTGACAAGTGATCCGGAGGAAACGAAAGAGCTGTTCTCCGTTGTGGATAAAAAGGTACAGGAAGATGTTCCGATGTTCTCCGCATATGTGATCAGCGCACAGGGGGCAGTCAGCAAGCGGATTACAGGCGCAGCTCCCAGCGTATACGGCTTCTTCAACGATGTCCAGAACTGGGACGTAGTGGAATAAAGAAGAATCCTGTTTCACAGAATTCTATTCTGCCGCAGTGGGATCTTTGCGGAGCATTTTTATCAGAGAAAAAAGAAGTTTTCTTCCGATAAAAAGTTTGTATTTCATATATTTTATGCTATGATAATAACTGCCGCACATCTCTTTTTCGGGAGGTGTGCGGCAGAATCTTGATATAGGAGTAAAGTGAGGAAAAGCAAATGCCGCATTTACTGGAAGTAGAGGGACTGACAACCGTTTTTGACAGCGACTACGGACGCACTGTCAGCGTGGACCATGTAAATTTTCATGTAGATAAGGGAGAAGTTGTCTGTATCGTCGGCGAATCCGGCTGTGGTAAGAGCGTGACCTCACTTTCTATTATGGGGCTGCTTGGAAGAGGCGGAACCGTGACGGAGGGAAGCGTCGTATTCGAGGACAAGAACCTTCTGACGATGACGGAAAAAGAGCTGGATAAAATCCGGGGCGACCGTCTGACGATGATTTTCCAGGACCCTCTGACATCTCTCGATCCGGTCTTTACAGTCGGCAACCAGCTGATGGAGAGCATCCGAAAGCATATGAGACTGTCAAAAGAAGAGGCGCGAAAGCGGGCAGAGCAGATTTTAGGAAAAGTTGGTATGCCCGATCCTCACGGTGTCATGAAAAAATATCCTCATACGCTTTCCGGCGGCATGCGCCAGCGTGTGATGATCGCGATGGCTCTGTGCTGCAATCCGGGCCTGCTGATCGCAGATGAACCGACGACGGCACTGGATGTGACGATTCAGGCACAGATTATGGCGCTGTTGCGCAATCTGCAAAAAGAGAGTGGGATGTCGATGATCCTGATCACCCATGACATCGGGCTGGTAGCGAGCATGGCGGACCGCGTGATCGTTATGTACGCCGGTCAGATGATCGAGGAAGCACCGGTAAAGGAGCTGTTTGCTGCGCCGGCACATCCGTATACAAAGGCGCTTTTGCAGACGGTTCCCGGAATTTATGACGAAAAGGACAGGGAGCTTGTCGCAATTCCCGGCATGGTTCCGGAAAACTATGATTCGATCCCCGGCTGTCGGTTTGCAGACCGCTGCGCCTTTCGGACAAAAGGCTGCGATCAGCCTCAGAGCTACAGACAGATCGGGGAAGGACATTTTGTCAGATGTATGCTCGCCAAAGAAGGAGAAACGTGAAGATGAGCATAAATATGGAAGAAAAAAACACGGAGAAGGAGCCGCTGATCCGGGTAGAAAACCTGAAAAAATATTATCCCATCCGGGGCGGCGTTATTACCCATACGACAGGCTATGTGCATTCAGTGGACGGCGTTTCCTTTTCGATTGCAGAGGGAGAAACCCTCGGTCTGGTGGGCGAATCCGGATGCGGCAAATCGACGGTGGGCAGACAGCTGGTCGGCCTGGAAACGCCGACGGGCGGCAGGCTGTTTTATCATGGAAAGGATATGGAGAAGCTTTCCGGAAAAGAGAAAAAGAGCGTGCGCACGCAGCTGCAGATGGTGTTCCAGGACCCATATTCTTCCCTGAATCCGAGAAAGCATATTTATGAAATTTTATCCCAGCCGATGCTCTATCATGGGATTTCCAATAAAGAAACTGTCCACAGGGATGTTGATCGACTGCTGGATATGGTAGGACTTCCCAAACACGTGCTCGGGCGCTACCCGCATGAGTTCTCCGGCGGACAGCGGCAGAGAATCGGGATTGCGCGGGCGCTGTCTTTAAATCCCAGGTTTTTGGTCTGCGATGAGCCGGTCAGCGCGCTGGACGTTTCGATTCAGGCACAGATTCTGAATTTGCTGCGCAGCCTGCAAAAGGACCTGGGGCTGACGTGCATGTTCGTTGGACATGGACTCGGCGCGGTCAATTATGTCAGCGACCGGATCGCAGTCATGTACCTTGGTAAAATTGTGGAGATCGGGCCGGCGCAGGAGGTGTTCCATCATCCGGTACACCCTTACACCCGCGCCCTGATCGATGCAGTGCCGATTGCAGATCCCAAAAAGCGGGAACAAAAACCGCTTCTGACCGGAGAAATCGGCTCCAGCACGAACCCGCCCTCCGGCTGCCGCTTCCATCCGAGATGTCCGTATGCGACGGAAAGCTGCAGACAGGAAGTGCCGGAGCTTTGCAGTGTTTTCCCAGGCAGCAGTCATCTGGCGGCGTGCCCATATGCAGTTGCGCAGCTGACTGGCGGCGCACCCGCATACGATGCGAAGATGCAGCAGGTTGTCGTAGAGCAGAAATGGAGATAAAAGTGACATGGGAAAATATATGATCAAGCGCATCCTGATCGCCATCCCGGTTCTGATCGGGATCACGATCATCGACTATGCGATTATGTGTCTTGCGGGCAGCCCGCTGCAGATGCTGCAGGGACCCCGAATTTCCCAGGCTGCGGTTGCGGCAAAGGAAATCGCCCTCGGTCTGGATAAACCGTTTTATGTGCAGTATTTTGTCTGGTTAAAACAGCTTTTACATGGAAATATGGGCTATTCGATCAAGTCCTATCAGGCAGTCAGCGAGATGATCGCAAGCCATTTGGGACCGACGCTTTTGCTGATGGGCGTATCGCTTCTGGTCAGCTTGCTGATGGCGGTGCCCGCCGGAATTTACAGTGCGATCAAGCAGTATTCCGCAGGAGATTATACGGTTGTTACACTTTCCTTCCTGGGAAGCAGCGTGCCCGGATTTTTCCTTTCTTTGCTGTTGATCTATCTGTTTACGGTAAAGCTTGGCTGGCTTCCGTCCAGCGGAATGGCGACGCTCGGAACTGCAGGCGGCGCGGGTGATGTGGCAAAGCATATGGTGATGCCGGTGTTAGTCCTGGCTATCTCCATGGCGGGTACAAATATCCGTTATATTCGAAGCGCGATGCTGGAAATTTTGCAGCAGGATTACCTGCGCACGGCAAAGGCAAAGGGAATCGGAAGATTTCTTGTCATCAATAAGCATGCGCTGCGTAACGCACTGATCCCGATTATTACGGTAATCGGAATGGAGATTCCGGTGCTGTTCGGCGGTCAGGTTATCATTGAACAGGTCTTTTCCTGGCCGGGACTCGGACTGATGACGATGAGCGCAATCACGAACCGGGATTATCCGGTTATTATGGGTGTCTGCCTGCTGTCTGCAATCGTTGTGCTGGCGGCAAACCTGATTACGGATATTTTATATGCGCTGGCAGACCCGACAATCCAGCTGAAATAGGAGCGGCGAAGATGGAGAAAAAAGATCGTATCAAAAAAGATATTTCAAGAGAAAGCTATTTGCAGACCGTCATCCGTCGTTTTAAACAGCATCATCTGGCAACGGTCAGCCTTGTGATTTTAGCGGTTTTGGTGGTGGCAGCGCTTTTGGCACCGATCATCGCACCGTACAATCCGGATGAAATCGTCGGAGGCTTTTCCAAAGCGCCCACAGCAGAGCATTGGCTGGGAACGGATCAGATCGGTCGTGACGTCTTGAGCCGGCTTTTGTATGCGACGCGGATTTCCCTGTTGGTCGGTGTGCTGGCGACGGCGATCTCTACTGTGATCGGTGTGATTCTAGGACTGATCGCCGGGTATTTTGGCGGCGCTGCGGATATGATTATCATGCGTTTTACGGATATGGTCATGTCGTTTCCCTATATTTTGCTGGTGCTGGTTGCGGCGTCGATTTTTAAGCCGGGGCTCTGGAGCATCATTCTGATTCTGGGCTTTGTAGACTGGCCGGGAATTGCCCGTCTGGTTCGCGGCAATGTGCTGAGCCTGCGGGAGAGTAATTTTATTAAAAGTGATCTCGTGGCAGGAATGCCGCTTCCGTATATTCTGTTTTCCGAGATTCTGCCGAATACCGCTGCGCCGATTCTGGTGTATGCAACGTCGGTTCTGGCGTTGTCGATGTTGGATGAGGCGGCACTTTCGTTCCTCGGAATGGGTGTGCAGCCGCCGACCGCGAGCCTTGGAAACATGTTAAACGGCGCGCAGTCGCTGACTGTACTGACGAAACAGCCGTGGCTCTGGATTCCGTCCGGGCTGATGATCGTGGTGCTGGTCATTGCGATTAACTTTATCGGTGACGCGCTGCGGGATGCGCTGGATCCCAATAGCGGAAAGTAAGACTGGAACACGCAAAAGCAGAAAGAACTGCAGTAGGAACACTGCAGGAGGATATCGGAGGGATTTGCGATGATACAGGAAATGGATTTAATGGAAATTTTTTACTGGTTTCACAGACATCCGGAGCTGTCTTATGAGGAATACGATACAACTGCGCAGATTAAAAAGCTGTTGAAAGCAGCGGATGTAAAGATCCTGCCGATTCCAATGGAAACCGGTCTGATTGCGGAGGTAAAGGGAGAAAAGGATGGTCCGGTGCAGGCGCTTCGCTGCGATATTGACGCGCTGCCGATTACTGAGCTGACGGATTTACCTTATGCGTCGAAATGTCCGGGAAAGATGCACGCCTGCGGACACGATTTTCACATCACGGCGGGAATCGGGACTGCGATCTGGCTGCAGGAACATAAGGACGAGCTCTGTGGGACAGTGCGGTTTTTCTTCCAGCCAGGAGAAGAATCCTCCCTGGGGGCATGGAAAGTGTTGGAAACGACGGCACTCGATTCGGTTACGCGCGTCTGGGGCTTTCATTCTGATCCGACCAATTTGGTCAATGCCATCGGCATCCGGGAGGGCGCAGTTGCGGCGGCAGTAGATCGGTTTGTGATTACAATAACGGGCGTTGGCTGCCACGGCGCACACCCGGATGATGGCGTTGATCCAATTCCGGCGGCTGCAGCCATGGTTCAGGCATTTCAGACGATCGTGACCCGCAATATCAATCCGTTCCATCCTACACTCATCAGCGTTACGCGATTGGAAGCGGGCAATACCTGGAATGTGATTCCGCAGACAGCACAGCTGGAGGGAACTGTTCGGACCATGGATCGGCAGGATCGCTGCCTGTTTGAAAAACGCTTAAAAGCAATTGCAGAACAGACCGCATCTGCCTATGGCGCATCCGCAGAGGTAGAGTGGATTCCCGGTCCTCCGGCTGTTTGCAACGATGCAGAAATGGCGGCTTTTGCAAAGGAAACGGCAGAAGCGGAGGGCTTTCAGACTGTTCCGGAAGAACAGTCGCTCGGCGGAGATGATTTTTCTTTCTACATGGAGAAAGTGCCCGGCTGCTATATTAAAATCGGCATCGGAAAGGGGGCGACAATCCATCAGCCGACCTTTCAGGTGGACCCGGCGGCATTGATGCCTGCGGTACGGTATTTGAGTCGTCTGCTGCTGCGCTGGGGCGAGGAAAAGGGCTGAGCGACGCAGCCGGGGAATATGCATAGTAATACGCAGCTTTTGCGTAAGAACACAATATAAAAAAAGGGGTAAAAAACATGAGTACATTTCGATTTGCCATTATGGGAGCGGGCAACATCGCACATCAGTTTTGCGATGCAGTGACGCTGGTGGAGGACTGTGAGGTGAGCGCGATCGCCAGTAAGGATCTGGGACGCGCACAAAAATTTGCGGAGGAATGTAGCGTAGCCCATGCGTATGACAACTATGAGCAGATGCTGATAGAGGAAAAGCCGGACTGTGTTTATATTGCAGTAACACCAAACGACCATTTCCGTCTGACGATGCTTTGTCTGGAGCATCGCGTTCCGGTGTTGTGCGAAAAAGCGATGTTTACAAACAGTGCAGAGGCAAAAGCGGTTTTTGAAAAAGCAGAAAAAGACCAAACCTTTGTAATGGAAGCGATGTGGAGCCGGTTTTTGCCCGCGGTCAACCAGGCAAAAAAATGGGCGGCAGAAGGAAAAATCGGCAGACTGGAAGCCTTACAGGGAAGAATCGGTTTTCTCGCGCCGGAGGGAGCAGACAATCGGTATCACAGCCCTCTGCTGTGCGGCGGAGCTGCGACGGATATCACGGTTTATGCCTATGAAATCGCGACCTGGCTGGTCAATGAGCCTGTCCGCAAAACCTATGCGGCTGCGAACCTTGATCAGACCGGTGTGGACTTAACCGATCAGGTTACGGTGAAGTTCGAACATGTGCTGGCAGATCTTGTGACGAGCTTTGCAGCGCCTATGGGCAACAGCATGGTGATCTACGGTCGGGAAGGGCGCATTGAGCTGCCCGATCCCCATTATGCGTCCAAATGCTTTTTATATGGGGCGGATGGAATGCTGAAGGAAGAATTCACAGATACGACGACGCAGAAGGGCTTTACCTACGAGATCGAAGAGACGATCCGCTGCGTGCGCGCAAAGAAAACAGAAAGTCCGGTTGTTCCGCATGCGACGACAATTGCCTGTGCGGAGCTGTTTGATCAGATTCAGGCGGCAAAGAAAGAGTGAACTATCGGAAACAACGTGCAGAAAACGGCGGTACAGATTTTGAGCTCTGTACCGCCGTTTGTGTTGGTGTACCCGGTCCGCATTCCTGCAGTGCAGGGTTCTGTGCGTGAAGTTTAGAAATAATCCGAAAAATACGGTTTTTTGACCGGAATCAGCCGCTCCAGCCAGGTCAGCATATAGTATTCCATCGAGATTTTTTCATGGTCGTAAAGATAAGTCGGGCGCTTGTAGCCCATCATCAAGGTAGTGAGCGTGTTAATGTCGAGTTCTACGACGTTAATGGACTGATTGTCCTCGACACGCTCACAGGTTGTTTCCCCCTCGTGCCAGGAAACGAGAAAATCGCCCTGATTCCAGGAAGCAAGGCCGTCAGTAACCCGGAAATGGATTTTGAAATCCTCCGGCTGGATCTGCCAGGGATACTCCTGCAAAAAGTTTTCAACATCCACGATTCGCGCCATAATATAGGGAGCTATCGTTTCTTCAATCTCACTGTCTTCGAACAGATATGCCATGGGTTCACCGGAATAATTATCCCCCCGTACCTGTGTGATCATAGAAAAATGCGCGCTGATGTAGTTCCAAAGGCCGTGTCTGGCTTCGCTGGTTAAATAAACCATTTCCTTAATATGAAAAATTTCATTTGCAATGTAATAAACCAGATAACCGAGGGGCTTGTGCTCTTCATTATAATAAAGGGCTACGATCATATCATCATTTTCCCAGCGCCAGTATTCATCCCAGGCCAGCTTATCGCGAATGAGTGCACCGTGGTGCTGCATGGCGAAATAGGAATACACGTTATGAAAATCCTCGGAATCCAGGCTGACACGTTCGACCATGCCCTGGACGGGGAAGGCCTTTGGAAGCTGCGTATCCTTGACAGTGAAGGTGAGCTTGTCGGACACGATCTCCCAGCCCATTTTCCGATAAAATGGAATGGAATATGGATATAGAAAGGAAATGGGAAGCTTCTTTTTGTGCATATAGTCGATGACATAGCGCATCAGGGAATGAATCAGTCCGCGTCCGGTGTATTCCGGATAAGTAGTGACTCCGGTGATGCCGCCCATCGCCATAATGTTGTCCTGAATGTTGATCTGCATGGAATAAACGACGATCATGGATGCCAGCTTTTCTTTATAGAACCAACCAAGTACATAAGCGTCCTCGAGAATCGGACGTTTGGCATATTTGATTTCCTCCTGCTCCCAGCCGGTCTGGAAGAGCTCGTAGGAGGTTACCTGAAAAGCATACTGTAAAAGTGCGTTGAACTGCTCCAGATCGTTGTGATCGAGCTCACGCATGCGGAAATCACCGTTGACTTCAAGGTAAGTGTGCGTGTCCTTGTCTGACATAGAAGATGCCTCTTTTCTGAATGATGCGGTCTTTGGCTTTCAGAAACATCATACAACCAAATGAAAGGCTCGTAAAGAGGAAAACTTTTCGCATGACAGCTTTTGAATTTTAGGGTATACTGTGATATCAGAGAATCGTTTGGATGAAACGATGACAGAAAAGGACAGGAGGCAGACTTGATGAACCAGATTCCCCAGGCAGGAGAAATTTATCAGCATTTTAAAGGAAAGCTTTATCGGATTGTGGCACTGGCAACCCACACGGAGACCGGTGAACAGCTTGTGATCTATCAGGCACTTTATGGAGAGTTCCAGGTTTTTGCAAGACCGCTTTCCATGTTTCTGGAAAAGGTGGATGCAAAAAAATATCCTGATGCAGCGGGAAAAGACCGATTTATGCGGATCCCGATGGCAGAAGCAGCGGCAGTGCCCCAGCCCGTTCCAGCGCCGTCAGAGAACCCTGTTGAGCCCCGACCCGCTGCAATGCCGTCAGAGAATCCTGTTGAGTCACGGCCCGCTGCAGCATCCTCCGAGAGCCCTGTTGAACCTCAGCCTGATCCTGGCCTGCTCGCCTTTTTAGATGCGGACAGCTACGAAGAAAAGCTGGAAGTATTTGCATCGCTGGAGGGCAAAGTCGATCTTCATATGTTGAATGCCATTGCTGCTTCCCTGGATCTGGAGCTTTCGAAGGGCAGCTTGGAGGAGCAGTACGACACGCTGAAAAGCTGCCTGATGACACTGGAGCGTTATGAGTGCAATCGCCTGCGGTGAGCAAAAAAGAAAAAACGGAGAACTGGATTGAAGCAACAAACCCCAAGAAATATTGAAGTACAGAGAAAACAGGAACTGTTAAACCGGATTGCGCCGGGACTGCTAACATGGTATGATAAAAGCAGACGGAGCTTACCCTGGCGGGAAGAACCGACGCCGTATCGGGTCTGGGTATCGGAGATCATGCTGCAGCAGACGCGGGTCGAGGCGGTAAAACCGTATTTTGCGCGCTTTATGGAACGACTGCCGGATATCGAAGCGCTCGCCGAAGTGGATGATGATGAATTATTAAAACTTTGGGAAGGGCTCGGCTATTACAGCAGGGCACGGAATTTAAAGGCTGCGGCACAGCAGATTGTGACAGAATACGGCGGAGAGATGCCGTCGGATTACAGGGAGCTTTTAAAGCTAAAAGGAATCGGAAGCTACACAGCTGGCGCGGTTTCTTCGATTGCCTTTAAACAGCCCAATCCCGCAGTGGACGGAAACGTGCTGCGCGTCATTGCCCGGCTTTTGGAGGATAACAGCGATATTTCCGATCAGTCGGTAAAAAAAAGAGTAGAGGATGATCTGCGTCCTGTCATGCCAAAGGATCGCCCCGGTGACTTTAATCAGGCGTTGATGGAGCTTGGCGCAACCGTCTGTCTGCCAAACGGTGCACCGAAGTGCAGCAACTGTCCGTGGCAGGAATTCTGCCTTGTAGGATTGCATGGCACCTGGCAGCAGTATCCGCAAAAGGCAGCCAAAAAGGCAAGGACGATCGAAGATAAGACGATTCTCGTGATTCGAACGAGTAGACAGGTCGTTTTGCGTAAGCGCCCGAAAAGGGGACTGCTGGCAGGACTGTATGAATTTCCGGCGATGGACAAAAAGGCATCGTTGGAAGAGGTCAGGGAATGGCTGAAAAAACAGGGTGTGGAAGCTGTCCGGATGGAGAAGCTTCCGGAATCGAAACATATTTTCACCCATAAGGAGTGGCACATGACCGGCTATCAGGTTCTGGTGGATGAACTGGAGCCCATGGGTCAGGATGAATCCCTTCTTTTTGTTGAGACACAGGAAATCGAAAAAAATTACCCGATTCCGTCCGCATTTGCAGCCTACAGCGCCTATCTGAAAATTCAGACAGGTATCCAGAAGATGAAAGGAACAACACTATGAAACTGCTTTCTATTGCAATTCCCTGCTATAATTCGCAGGATTATATGGCACATTGCATCGAATCTCTGCTTCCGGGGGGAGAGGATGTTGAGATTTTGATTGTCAACGACGGTTCGAAGGACGACACCGCTAAAATCGCAGACGAATACGCGGCAAAATATCCTACGATCGTAAAGGCGATCCATAAGGAAAACGGCGGACACGGCTCTGCGGTCAACACCGGAATTGAAAATGCGACCGGCATTTATTTTAAAGTCGTAGACAGTGACGACTGGGTAAAAGAAGATGCATATCTCACAATTCTGGAAAAGCTGAGGGAGCTGACCGGCGGTGTGGATACACTTGATCTTCTGATCAGCAACTTTGTTTACGAAAAAGAGGGTGAACGCCGCAAAAAGGTGATGCGTTATAAACATGTCCTGCCGGAATACCGTATGTTTGGCTGGGAAGATGTCGGACGTTTCCATGTCGGTCAGTATATCCTGATGCATTCTGTTATTTACCGGACGAAGCTTTTGCGGGAATGCGGTTTAAAGCTTCCGGAGCATACGTTTTATGTGGACAATATTTATGTCTTTGAGCCTCTGCCGTATGTCCGCAACATGTACTATCTGGACGTGAATTTCTACCGCTATTTTATCGGCAGATCAGATCAGTCCGTCAACGAAAAGGTCATGACCGGACGAATCGACCAGCAGATCAAGGTTAACCAGATCATGACAGACTACTTTGTGGAAAAGAAGAGCGAGATCATGAGCAATAAGCCCCTTGCAAAGTATATGCTAAGCTATCTGGATATCATTACGACGATCTCCTCCATCCTGCTGATCCGCATCAACACACCGGAATCTCTCGAGAAAAAGCGTGAGCTGTTAAACTACATCAGACAAAAGGACAAGAAAGTTTACAGAAAGCTGCGTTACGGTCTTTTAGGAAACTGTATGAATCTGCCTGGAAAAACCGGAAGATGGATTTCTGTGGAAGGCTACAAAATCTGCCAGAAGTTTTTTGGCTTCAACTAATCGAAAAAAATCTTGTTGTCCTTTGCAAATTGTGCTAGAATATACAATGGGTTTTTAGGGAATACGTTTACAGAAAGGATAATATGGGTGGATTTATGAAAAGACAAGACATTCATAAGGTACTGATTATTGGCTCAGGACCGATCATTATCGGACAGGCATGTGAGTTCGATTACTCCGGCACACAGGCTTGCAAGGCACTGAAAAAGCTGGGCTACGAAATCGTACTGGTAAACTCGAATCCGGCAACGATCATGACAGATCCGGACACAGCGGATATCACATATATTGAACCGCTGAATGTGGAACGTCTCGAGCAGATTATTGAAAAGGAACGCCCGGATGCACTGCTTCCGAACCTGGGCGGACAGTCCGGACTGAATCTTTGCTCCGAGCTGCAGGCAGCAGGCGTGCTGGACAAATACAATGTAAAGGTAATCGGCGTTCAGGTAGATGCAATTGAGCGCGGCGAAGATCGTATTGAGTTTAAAAAAACCATGAATGCGCTTGGTGTTGAGATGGCAAGAAGCGACGTCGCCTACTCCGTAGACGAGGCACTTGCGATTGCGGACAAGCTGGGATATCCGGTTGTTCTGCGTCCTGCATACACCATGGGCGGCGCCGGCGGCGGTCTTGTTTATAATAAAGAAGAATTAAAGACAGTCTGCGCAAGAGGTCTGCAGGCGAGCCTCGTGGGTCAGGTTCTGGTAGAAGAGTCCATTCTTGGATGGGAAGAGCTGGAGCTGGAAGTTGTCCGGGATGCAAAAGGAAATATGATTACCGTATGCTTTATTGAAAACATCGATCCCGTTGGTGTGCATACAGGGGATTCCTTCTGTTCCGCTCCAATGCTGACGATTTCCGAGGAGGTACAGAAGAAGCTGCAGGATCAGGCATACCGTATCGTAGATGCGATTGAGGTAATCGGCGGTACGAATGTACAGTTTGCACATGATCCGATTTCCGGTCGTGTTGTTGTTATTGAAATCAACCCCAGAACTTCCAGATCTTCTGCACTTGCAAGTAAGGCAACCGGTTTCCCGATCGCTCTTATTTCTGCAATGCTGGCATGCGGTCTGACTCTGGATGAAATTCCTTGCGGTAAATATGGCACACTGGATAAATACGTTCCGGACGGCGATTATATCGTTCTGAAATTCGCGCGCTGGGCATTTGAAAAGTTCAAGGGCGTAGAGGATAAGCTCGGAACTCAGATGAGAGCAGTCGGCGAAGTCATGAGCATCGGCAAGACTTATAAGGAAGCATTCCAGAAAGCGATCCGTTCTCTGGAAAAGAGCCGTTATGGTCTTGGTCATGTAAAGGATTTTGATCAGAAGTCCAAAAAAGAGCTTCTGACCATGCTTGCAACTCCCAGCAGCGAGCGCTATTTCATCATGTATGAAGCGCTGCGTAAGGGTGCATCTGTAGAAGAAATCAACAAACTGACCAAAGTTAAGGATTACTTTATCGAGCAGATGAAGGAGCTGGTTGAGGAAGAAGAGAAGCTCGTTGCTGCTTATCACGGACAGGTTCCTGCAGATGCTGATTTGAAACAGGCGAAGCTGGATGGCTTCTCTGATAAATATTTAAGCCAGATCCTGGGTGTATCCGAGGAAGCAATTCGGACACGCAGAACAGAGCTTGGCGTTGTGGAAGGCTGGGAAGGTGTTCATGTAAGTTCTACTGAGGATTCCGCATACTATTACTCCAGCTATCATATCAAGGACGAAAGCCCGGTAGACAACAGCAAACAGAAGGTAATGATCCTCGGCGGCGGTCCTAACAGAATCGGTCAGGGTATTGAATTCGATTACTGCTGCGTACATGCTGCAAAAGCACTGCGTAAGCTCGGATTCTCCACGATCATTGTAAACTGTAACCCTGAGACGGTATCCACAGACTACGACACTTCCGACAAGCTGTATTTCGAGCCTCTGACTCTGGAAGATGTCCTTGCAATTTATGAAAAAGAACAGCCGGTTGGCGTTATTGCACAGTTCGGTGGACAGACTCCGCTGAATCTGGCAGCAGACCTGAAGAAATACGGTGTCAATATTCTTGGAACCACTCCGGAAGCCATCGACCTTGCAGAAGACCGTGACCAGTTCCGTGAAATGATGGAGAAACTGGAGATTCCGATGCCTGAAGCAGGAATGGCTGTCAATGTGGAAGAAGCATTGGAAACTGCTCACAGAATCGGCTATCCGGTTATGGTACGTCCTTCCTACGTCCTTGGCGGACGCGGCATGGAGGTCGTTTATGACGATGAAGCGCTGACCTTCTACATGCAGCAGGCAGTGGGTGTAACACCGGACAGACCGATCCTGATTGATCGATTCCTGCATCATGCAACCGAGTGTGAAGCGGACGCAATCAGCGATGGCGAGCATGTATTCGTTCCTTCTGTTATGGAGCATATCGAGCTGGCTGGTATCCATTCCGGCGACTCTGCTTGTATCATTCCTCCGAGAGGACTGACAGAAGAGCAGATTGAAACTCTGAAAGACTACACCAGAAAGATCGCAAAGGAGCTGCATGTTGTTGGCCTGATGAATATGCAGTATGCGATTGAGGACGGCAAGGTATTTGTCATCGAGGCAAATCCCCGTGCATCCAGAACCGTTCCGCTTGTATCCAAGGTCTGCGGCATCAACATGGTTCAGATTGCAACGGATATCGTTACCCTGCCTTATACCGGACGCAAGAGCCCGGTGCCGGAGCTGAAAGAAAAGAAATTCGCTCACTACGGTGTAAAAGAAGCGGTATTCCCCTTCAATATGTTCCCGGAGGTTGACCCGGTACTCGGACCTGAAATGCGTTCCACCGGTGAGGTTCTTGGACTGTCTACAGACTTTGGTGATGCATTCTTCAAGGCAGAAGAAGCGACAAAGACCAAGCTGCCCACTTCCGGCTGCGTGCTGATTTCTGTTAATGACAGAGATAAGGCAGAGGTAGTTGACGTTGCAAGAGGCTTCTATCAGCTTGGCTTTGAAATTATGGCAACCGGCAGAACCTGTGACCTGATCGAACAGGCCGGTATTCCTGCCCTGAAGGTATGCAAGCTCAACGAGGGACGTCCGAACATCCTGGATAAGATCACGAATGACCAGATCCAGCTGATTGTCAATACTCCCCGCGGCAAGAAGGGTACAACCGACGACAGCTACATTCGTAAGGCTGCCATTAAGAACCGTATTCCGTATATTACAACCATGGCTGCTGCAAAGGCAACTGTAGAAGGCATCCGTTCCGCAAAACGTGACGGCAAGCTTCCGGTGCAGTCTCTGCAGGAGTTCCATGCAAGCATTATCGATAAATAAAATATCAGATAGCGATAACAAAAACAGCTGCCGTGTTTGTACGGCGGCTGTTTTTAATACGGTGCGCCCGGCAGCATACATTGCGAATGGAAAATGAGGCTTCTTATAGAACTATAAAAAAGAATGTGCCTTGGCACATTCTCGCGCCAAGGCGCGGTTGCTTTAGCAACCATCTACCCTTGCGCCGAGTGCGCATCCTCGCGGAGCGTTTATTATCGTATGAAAACGAAGTTTTCTATACGATAATAAGAAAAAAGGACATGCAGCTCATCCGGAGATGAAAAGCATGTCCTTCTTTTTATTCAAAGAAATTTATTTCAAAGAAATTTATTTCAAAGAAATTTATTTCTTCGCGCCCTGTTTTGCAACTGCGTTCATCTTAGCTTCGATAGCAGCCTGGTCGCCAAGGTAATGATGACCGGTTACGTTGAAGTTATCGTCAAACTCGTAAACAAGCGGAACGCCGGTAGGGATGTTCAGCTCTGTGATTTCATTCTCAGAGATGTTGTCCAGATATTTAACCAGAGCACGCAGAGAGTTGCCGTGAGCTGCGATCAGAACCTGCTTGCCAGCCAGCATGTCCTTCTTGATGTTCTCTTCATAGAAAGGAATTACTCTTGCGATGGTGTCCTTTAAGCTCTCTGTCAGAGGCAGCTCCTTCGGATCTACGTTCTTGTAAGGAGCCTGCAGAGCAGGATTACGCTCGTCGGTAGGCTCAAGAGCGGGGGGCTGAACGTCGAAAGAACGACGCCATACCTTAACCTGAGCTTCGCCGTATTTTTCAGCAGTTTCGGATTTGTTGAGACCCTGCAGAGCACCGTAATGACGCTCGTTTAATTTCCAGGTTTTGATAACAGGAATCCATTCTTCATTTAACTCCTGCAGAACATGGTTAGCGGTGTGGATTGCACGCTGCAGATAAGAAGTATAGCAAACATCAAAGGAGAAGCCTGCTTCCTTTAACAGAACGCCGCCCTGTGCAGCCTCCTTGTGTCCGGTTTCGGACAGATCTACGTCAGTCCAGCCGGTGAACAGGTTTTTCTGATTCCATACGCTTTCGCCATGGCGGATCATAACTAACTGATAACCCATAGTGATTGTTCCTCCTGATTGTGATTTCAGGCATTTAAGCCTGTTTGATTCCAGACAAGCATACACGATTTGAACGGAAAAATCAAGACTTTAGCTTGCCTTTTTAGACAGGATATGGTAGTATTCTAACAGTTTGGTCATAGAGTTTGTCTGATGCAGGGCTATAGATTTTGCAGTTTCTGAGATTAAAACTGCAGGGTTTATAGCTCTTTTTTATTGTATAGGAAACTTCTTTTCCATACGATAAAAACGCTCCGCGCGGATGTGCCAAGGCGCATTCTTTTTATTGCTGTAGAGGAAAGGAAAGAGTCAAAATGGATCAGAATTTTATGAAAGAAAAGAAGGTGCTGCCGCTGGTATTGTCAATGTCTTTGCCGATGATGCTGTCGATGCTGATAAATTCGCTTTATAACATTATTGACAGTATGTTTGTGGCACGGGTCGGTGAGAAGGCACTGACGGCAATTTCCCTTGTCTATCCGCTGCAGACACTGGTCACGAGCATCAGTGTGGGCTTTGGCGTCGGAATCAGTGCAGCAGTCGCATTTTTCCTGGGAATGGGAGAACATAAAAAAGCGGATCAGAGCGCCTCTGAGGGGTTGTTTTTGAGTATTGTGCACGGTGTACTGATGTCGGTGCTTTTGACAGCAATTCTTCCGTCTTTTCTGAGACTTTTTACGACAGACGAAGAAATCTATCAGATGGGTATTACCTATGGAACCTGGGTACTGAGCTTTTCCCTTGTGATCTCCGTCTATATTGCTTATGAAAAAATTTATCAGTCACTGGGAAATATGATCGTTCCGACCTTATGTCTGGCAGCGGGCTGTCTGACGAATATTGTGTTGGATCCGATCCTCATTTTTGGAATTGGTCCCATTCCGCGGATGGAAGTAAAGGGTGCTGCGATCGCTACCGTGATCGGACAGATCGTGCCGCTTGTCATGTATCTTGTATGGCATAGGAAAAAAGGACTGGGCGTCTCCATCCATATAAAAGATATGAAGCCGGATCCTGCGATCTGCGGCAGGCTCTATGCGGTTGGAATCCCGTCTTCCCTGACTCTGGGCATGCCGTCCCTTTTGATTACTTTGCTGAACAAAATCGCAGGCGCGTTTTCTTCGGTTTATGTGTTGGTACTGGGTGTTTATTTCAAGCTGCAGACCTTCCTTTATCTGCCTGCCAGCGGTATTGTGCAGGGCATGCGTCCGATATTGAGCTTTAATTACGGGGCAGGAGAAAAAAAGCGGATGAAGCAGATTCTATCCGTGTGTACCGGACTGATCTTTGGGATCCTGACGGTCGGTACGGCGTTGTTTTTGCTGCTTCCGGAACCGATCATGGGTATGTTTTCCAAAGACAGTGTAACGATCCGGGAAGGGGCAGCTGCACTTCGGATCATCAGCCTCGGCTTTGTGGTTTCCGGAATCAGCGTTGTGGCTTCCGGTGCACTGGAGGCCCTTGGGGAGGGAATCCCATCCTTTATCATCTCCTTGCTGCGTTATCTGGTGCTTATTGTGCCGGCTGCTTCCATTGGAAGCAGGATGTTCGGTATTACAGGTGTCTGGGCTTCGTTCCCGGTAGCAGAAGTGTTGACTGCAGTTGCCGCAGCCGGAATTCTTACAGCAAGATACCGGATGTGCTTGAAGAAACTGTGAAATCTTTTACATACCTGACCTCCTGAAACGAAAGAAACTATACAGGATTACTGTAAAAATCTTAAAAAAACTGTGAAATAGCTAAAAATTTCAATAACTAATCAAAAAATATTCTATTTTTAATAAATCCTCTTGTGATTATAATAGGTTTATCAGCTGAGAACGAAAGAAATTTAGCAAAACAACCAAATGGGAGGAAAAAATGAAAAGAAAAGCATTAGCAACAATGATGGCAGCAGCTATGGTATTATCCATGGTTGGCTGCGGCGGAGCCAAAACAGATTCTACAGCATCTACAACCACAACAGAAAAAACAGAAGCAGCGGCAACAGAAGCAGCGGCAACAGAAGCTGCAGATTCTGCTGCATCAGCAGATGCAACTGTAGAAAATAAAGACAAGCCTCTGTGCTGGTTTAACCGTCAGCCCTCCAGCAGTGCTACCGGCGAGCTGGACAAAGAAGCTCTGAACTTCAACGGCAATACTTACTATGTAGGTTTTGATGCTAATCAGGGCGCTGAACTGCAGGGACAGATGGTTCTGGATTACATCAAAAAGAACGCAGAAACCATTGACAGAAATGGTGATGGCGTGATCGGATATGTTCTGGCAATCGGTGATATCGGACATAACGATTCTATCGCTCGTACCCGTGGTGTTCGTTCTACACTGGGAACCGGCGTAGAAGCAGACGGCGCAGTAGATTCCACACCGGCTGGAACAAACGTAGATGGAAAAGCAAAGGTTGTACAGGATGCAACTCTGGAAGTAGATGGAAAAACATATACGATCCGTGAGCTGGCTTCTCAGGAAATGAAGAACTCAGCAGGTGCAACATGGGATGCTGCAACAGCTGGTAATGCCATCGGAATCTGGACAGCTTCCTTCGGCGATCAGATTGATGTTGTTGTTTCCAATAACGATGGTATGGGAATGTCCATGTTCAACGCATGGGCAAAAGACAACAAGGTTCCTACCTTCGGTTACGATGCAAACAGCGATGCTGTAGCAGCGATCGCTGAAGGCTACGGCGGAACAATTTCTCAGCATGCAGACGTACAGGCTTACCTGACACTGAGAGTTCTGCGTAACGCACTGGACGGCGTAGATATTGATACCGGTATCGGTACAGCAGATGATGCCGGAAACTGCCTGGTAGAAGGGGAAGACTACAGATACAGCGAAGAAGACAGATCCTACTACGCATTAAATATTGCTGTAACAGCTGAGAACTACAGCGATTTCACAGATTCCACAAGAGTTTATGACAAGGTTGCCAACCAGCTGGATGAAAGCAAGAGCCCGTCTAAAAAAGTATGGCTGAACATCTACAACGCATCGGATAACTTCCTGAGCTCTACCTATCAGCCGCTGCTGGAGAAGTATGATGATCTGCTGAACCTGAAAGTAGATTACATCGGTGGAGATGGACAGACAGAATCCAATATCACAAACCGTCTTGGAAACCCGAGCGAGTATGATGCTTTCGCAATTAACATGGTTAAGACCGATAATGCAGCAGCATACACATCTCTTCTTTCCAAATAATTAGAGATCGAAAAAGCGTAAATGGATGAATTTATAGAGGGGTGTCAGCAATGATGCCCTTCTTTACTAAGAAAAGGAAGCACAGCTATGACAGAAGATAAGAACAAATATATCTTATCGATTAACGGCATGAGCAAATCATTCGGTAGAAATAAGGTTCTGAAGCATATTAGCATGAATGTCAAACCTGGAACCATTATGGGACTGATGGGTGAAAACGGCGCCGGGAAATCGACAATGATGAAATGTCTCTTTGGAACCTATCAGAAAGATGAAGGAACCATCGTACTGGATGGAAAAGAAGTGAACTTTTCCGGACCAAAGGATGCACTGGAAAACGGGGTGGCAATGGTACACCAGGAGTTGAACCAGTGTCTTGAAAGAAGTGTTGTAGATAACATGTTCCTTGGAAGATACCCAAAGAATTCTCTTGGGGTTGTCGACGAAGGAAGAATGAAAAAAGAAACCTCAGATCTGTTCAGAAAACTGGGAATTACAGTGGATCTGACCCAACCAATGAAAAAAATGTCTGTATCTCAGAGGCAGATGTGTGAGATCGCAAAAGCGATTTCCTATCATTCCAAAGTTATCGTACTGGATGAGCCTACCTCATCTCTGACTGCACCGGAGGTTGAAAAACTCTTTAAGATGATGTGTCAGTTGAAGGCTCAGGGAATTTCTCTGATTTACATTTCACATAAAATGGATGAAATATTTGAAATCTGTGATGAAATATCGGTGCTGCGGGACGGAAGCCTGGTTATGACCAAGGCGAGCACAGAAACAAATATGAATGAACTGATCGCCGCCATGGTTGGTCGTTCTCTGGATAACAGATTTCCACCTGTAGACAATACACCGGGAGAAACCATTCTCTCCGTACAAAATATATCAACAAAATATGCACCAAAACTGCAGAACATTTCTTTTGATATCAGAAAAGGAGAAATCTTTGGATTTTATGGTCTGGTTGGTGCCGGTCGTACCGAGCTTCTGGAGACGATCTTCGGAATTCGTACAAGAGCAGAAGGAACGATCGTGTATGACGGAAAACTGATGAACTTCTCCTCTCCGAAGGATGCTATGGAGCATGGATTTGCACTGATCACAGAGGAAAGAAAAGCCAATGGTCTGTTCTTAAAGGGTGATATCACATTCAATACTACCATTGCAAATATGAATCGTTATAAAAGCGGGATCGCATTATCCAATGATAAGATGGTACGTGCAACAGCCGATGAGATCAAGGTCATGCATACAAAATGTATGGGACCGGATGATATGATCTCCAACCTTTCCGGCGGTAACCAGCAGAAGGCCATCTTCGGTAAGTGGCTGGAGCGTTCTCCAAGCGTATTCATGATGGATGATCCGACACGAGGAATCGACGTTGGAGCAAAATATGAAATCTATGAACTGATCATCAATATGGCAAAACAGGGAAAAACGATCATCGTTGTTTCCTCCGAGATGCCAGAAATTCTTGGTATTACCAACCGGATCGGTGTTATGTCCAACGGACGCCTGGCTGGAATTGTAAATACAAAAGAAACAAACCAGGAAGAATTACTGAGACTCAGTGCGAAATATCTGTAACAGGAGGAAAGTGGAAATGGCAGAAAACAGCGTTATTATTTCGGCTGAAGAAGAAGCAAAGCTTTTGAAGCCCATCGATGAATATGTGGAAAAGATCCAGAAAAAAATTGACGCATTACGCGTAGACGGATCGGACAAGGTGAATGATCTGAAAAACCAGATCGCTATTGCAAAGGAAAATAAGAACTTATCCAAAGCACAGAGAGATAAGATCATTGAAAACAGCAAAAAAGAGCTGGAAAATGCGAAAAAGGTAGAAGCAGACAACAAGGAAGAAATTAAAAAGCTGATCGCAGAGGCAGAGGATTATCTGGCGAAGCATTACAAGAAGGATTACTACGATGTAGTAAACAATAGCTGTAAGGCTGCAAAGGCAGAAGAAAACAGCAGATATGAGAAGGTCAAAGCAGATTTAAAGAGCGAGCATCAGAAAAAGATCGCTTCTCTGAAGGATGCAGAGGAGATCAAGGCTGAAAAATATGTGTTGAAAAACAAATTGTTTGATGCACAGATGACTCACGAATCCAGAATGCAGGAGATCAAAGACAGAAGACATGAAGCATTTATGCATAAATATCATCTGATCGATCTGCTGAGAACCTCCAAGTTCACATTCCCTCAGCAGAGAGCACAGAAACTGGAAAATTACAGATACTCCTTCAATTTATCCCAGTTTTTGTACAAAAACGGTCTGTACATCGTAATCATCCTGATTTTTATTGCATTGTGTATCATCACACCAATCGTTAAAAATACACAACTGCTGACCGTTACCAATATCCTGAATATCTTACAGCAGGCATCCCCGCGTATGTTCCTTGCACTTGGTGTTGCCGGCCTGATCCTGTTGACAGGTACGGACCTTTCGGTAGGACGTATGGTTGGTCTGGGTATGGTTACAGCAACCATTATCATGCATAATGGAATCAATACAGGTGCCGTATTCGGGCATGTATTTGACTTCTCTGCTATGGCTCCTACTGCGAAAGCATTGCTTGCATTGTTAATGTGTGTGATCTTTACAACGGTATTTTCCATGATTGCCGGCTTCTTCATGGCAAGATTCAAAATGCATCCGTTTATTTCTACAATGGCGAATATGCTGATCATTTTTGGTCTGGTAACCTATGCTACCAAGGGTGTATCCTTCGGTGCCATCGATTTTGCGATCCCTAACACCTTCATTCCGCAGATCGGCAAATTCCCGACGATCATCCTGTGGGCAGTTGCAGCAGTTATCATTGTATGGTTTATCTGGAATAAAACAACATTTGGTAAAAACCTGTATGCGGTAGGCGGAAATCCGGAAGCAGCAGCAGTATCTGGTATTTCTGTATTCAAAGTAACGATGGGAGCATTTATCCTGGCAGGTATCCTGTATGGCTTCGGCTCCTGGCTGGAATGTAACCGTATGGTTGGTTCCGGCAGTGCAGCTTATGGACAGGGATGGGATATGGATGCCATCGCAGCCTGCGTAGTTGGCGGTGTTTCCTTTACCGGTGGTATCGGTAAGATTTCCGGAGTTGTAACGGGTGTATTGATCTTTACCTCTCTGACCTACTCTCTGACGATTCTGGGTATTGATACAAACCTTCAGTTCATCTTTGAAGGTATCATTATCCTGGCAGCCGTAACCCTTGACTGTCTGAAATATGTACAGAAAAAATAAGGATATCAACGTTGGAGGCTTTTGATTCCGACAATGTTGATACAGGAAAATAGGAAAGCAGGACCGCCCGGCCGTCCGATGGATGGCGAGGGCGGTTTTTTGTCGTATAGGAAACTTCGTTTCTATACGATAAAAACGCTCCGCGAGGATGCGCCAAGGCACATTCTTATTTGCTCTTTTGGTAAATTTTTTATATATTCCTTCAGAAGAAAGCAAATTCTGCTATAATAAGAAAGGGATAAAAAGAAGGGATAAAAAGAAGGGGATAAGCATGGAACAATATAAAGTGATTCTTGTCGATGATGAGGTGGAGGTCATCGATATCATGAAACAGAAGATCCGCTGGAATGATCTGGGTTTTGATGTGGTAGGCAGTGCTACCAATGGCGTGAAGGCTCTGGAGCTGGTGGAAAAGCTTCAGCCGGACGTGGTGCTGACGGATATTAAGATGCCTTACATGGATGGGCTGGAGCTGGCCAGAAAGCTGAACCAGGACTATCCGAATATTTACATTATGCTTTGTACAGGCTTTGACGAATTTGAATATGCAAAAGAAGCGGTTCATCTGGAAATCAAAGAATATATGCTGAAACCAATCAGCGCCACGGAGCTGTCAGACAGTCTGGTGAAGCTGAAAAATACCCTGGACAAGGAACGGGAAGAAAAATTAAATGTAAAAAAACTGGAGGATTATTTTCAGGAAGTGCTGCCAAAGCTACAGTCCAATTTCTTTATTTCCCTGATCGAGGGAAGAGTTGGCGAAGAGGACTATGAACGATTTCTTCAGAACTATCGGGTGGATATGAAGGGACCTTTGTTTTGCTGCATTATCTTTCATACTTCGGAAAATGATGTGCCGGATGGCATGAATCCCTTATTGTTATCCATGTCCGTGGAACGAGAAGTGAAACAGCGGCTGACAGAGAACTGTAATTGTCAGGAATTTATCTATATGGGCAACACAATTTTGATCATGGAGCTTCATTCAGAAGAGGAGATGGCCCAATTGACGGATAGCTGTGACCGATTCTGTCGCTGGGCATGGAGAATTATGGGGGCGGCGGTTACTGCAGGAATCGGAACCGTATGCAATAGTCTGCATGATATCAGCATCTCTTACGAGGGAGCCAGAGAGGCAGTGTCCTACCGTGTCTTATATGGAACCAAACGAGCGATCAATATTGCAGAGATAGTTCCGAAAGAGTCCAAAAAGACGGTTCCCCTGGAGGAAACAAGAATGCAGGATCTGTTCCGTGCCATTCACGTGGGAGATCAGGAGGAGATCCGGAAAGAAGCGATCAAGGAGATAGAAAAACTCCATAAGAATGCAGATACCATCAGTCAGTATAATCTGGCTACCATGGAGATTGTCAGCGGATTTTTCAAGTTTTGTGCCAATAATTCTATGGATTTTAATGATATCTCCGGAAATGTACAAAACCTTTACGAAAGAGTCACCCAGTTAGACGAAACCTCCATGACAAACTGGATCATCAATATGTCTACAGCCATCAGCGAAAAACTGAAAAGTACCAGAAACAGTACCTCCAGACGTATGATCACTGACGCGCAGAATATTGTAAAGCAAAGATATATGGAGCCTGACATTTCACTGGATGAGGTGTGTGCAGATCTTGGGGTATCCAATTCCTACTTTTCTTCTATTTTTAAGAAGGAAACAGGGCAGCCCTTTGTCACTTATCTTACGGATTACCGAATGGACAGAGCAGAAGAGCTGGTACTCAACACCGATGAAAAAAGCTATAAGATAGCAGAAAAAGTAGGATATCAGGATGCAAATTACTTCAGTTATGTGTTTAAAAAGAAATTCGGCGTTTCCCCATCCAAATACAGAGCCTCCGGGAAAAAAGAAAACGAAAAGTAGAAAAAGTACCGTATTTAACATACAGACGATCATTTTGTCTGTCCTTATGGCAATCTCATTGGTCACGATCATTGTCATGGGACTGTTGCTGTACCATCGCTTCAAGCTGGCATTGGAAAAAACAGCAGTGGACAACGCGGAAGCAACCGTGGAGGGAACTGTAGACCGGTTAAATGCAGATCTGCTGGATATTCGCCAGATCTTTAATGGAGCAAACTATAACGTGGTTCAGCAGTTTGATATATCCAGCCGGGAATTTGTGGAGCAATTCAGTCTTCTTTATGAGACCAACTCCGATAAGGTTCAGAGTGTGGCATTGTATGACCATGAAGGAAAACTGATCGCATCTGAGCCGGTGGCGTTAGAAAAGAAAAATGTGCAGGTGCAGACTCAGGAGTGGTATGAAAATGCAGAAAATGCAATTGAAAATGTACATTTTTCCACACCCCATATCCAGGAATTGTTTGAAGACGGAGCCTATCGGTACCAGTGGGTGGTTTCTCTGAGCAGCTATGTGGATGTCAATAAAGGAGAAATACCGGAAACCGGCGTTCTTTTACTGGATATGAAATATTCTGTGATCCGGGATGTCATGAAACAGATCAACGATTCTTCCGATGGGATCTATTATTATCTGAGCAGCCAGGGCGGAGAGATGATCTATCATCCCCGGGGAACGGAATTAAACCGCGGATTATTTAAAGAAAACAGTCTGGAAGCTACAAAATATGAGGATGGAACCTACGAGATCCGTGCCGATGGTCAGAACGAGACCGTGATCGTCAGAAGCGTAGCTTATACCGGCTGGAAGATGATCGGTGTTGTGCCTGAGAGCGTGCAGGAGTCAAACTTTAAAAATTTCCGTTACTATGTATTTGCCACTATTTTAGTCCTGTTGGTCATGCTTTTGGAGGGAAACCAGCTGGTATCCCGGAAGATATCCAAACCGATCCGGGAGCTGGACGCTTCTGTTAAGACCTATGAAGCAGGAGGAAAGCCGGATATTTATATTGGAGGCTCCTCTGAGATCCGTCATCTGGGACATTCGGTACAGAAGTCTTATGAGCAGATCGAAGAACTGATGGATGAGATCATCCGACAGCAAAATGAACGGAGAAAAAGTGAACTGGATGCCCTGCAAAGCCAGATCAATCCTCATTTTCTGTATAACACACTGGAATCCATCACCTGGATGGTGGAAGCCCAGGAAAATGAAGGAGCAGTCCGTATGATCTCTGAACTGGCAAAACTGCTTCGTGTCAGCCTGTCCAGGGGAAAGACCATTATCTCTATCAAAGACGAGCTGCAGCACAGCAGAAGTTACATGAATATCCAGCTGGCACGGTACAAAGAACGATTTAAAACAGAATTCCGGATCGAGAAAGAGATCGAAAACTACTGCATCGTAAAGCTGGTGATCCAGCCCATTCTGGAAAATGCCATTTATTATGGTGTTGGAAATATGGATGAGGATGAGGACGGCAGGATTATCGTCAGTGGAGAAAAGAAAGAGGAGGACATCCTGATCACCATTGAAGACAACGGTATGGGTATGCCGGAAGAGGTTCTGGAAAAAATCCTGACGGACAACAGCAAAGTTCCGAAGCACGGCTCCGGCGTTGGGGTGATCAATGTGCATTCCAGAATCCGGCTGATGTTTGGAGAAAAATATGGTCTGTCTATAGAAAGTGAACCGGATGAAGGAACAAGGGTCACGATCCGTATTCCTGCAATTCCATATACACCGGAAAATGCAGAAAGACTGGAATCACAAAAATATATCCAGAGGAGATCGGCAGATGAAAAAGAATCGGGTTAAATTTCTTATAATTGAGCTTTTTTTGCTGATGCTGGCGGTCTTCTTTGTATGGAAGATTTTTGATCAGAACGTTGCAGAGACCCGGATTGCCGTAATCCTTCCAGAGTCCGGTGATAAGCGCTGGAATGCCCTGATCAAGGGGATGAAACAGTTTGCAGCAGAGAACAATGTCCACATGATCATTTGTAACACCGATGAGATTGACGGACCGGAGGCGGAAAGAGAATTTATCAAAGAACAGAGGGACAATGATATCGATGGCTTTATCCTGTATCCCGCACCCGGACGCGAGACCGAAAATATGCTGAAAAAAGAGTGTGGAAATAAACCCTATTTGCTGATGGCAGACAGCCTGTCGGTAAAAGAGGGAGAAGCTGCCAGTCCTGCGATCCAGCCGGATTATCGGGAGATCGGAAGAAGTCTGGGAGAACAGCTGAGAATAAAAGAGCGAAAGATTGGAATTATTGCCGACTGGAAAATGTCCGAGGCGGTACAGTCAGAGATCAGCGGATTGAAGGAGGCATTGGAAGGCAGCGGCAGTGAGATCTGCTGGTGTATCTATCGGAGAAAAGGACAGCACATCGCAGAACGGATAAAGGCGGAAAAAAGGACAGATACCCTTGTGGTGCTGGATGCCGGAGTTCTGGAAGAGCTTGGAGAACAGGCAGAAAATGGGAAATACAGGGGCGCAGAGCTCTATGGTGTGGGCTATAGCCTGAGGACGATCGCACTTTTGGATCAGGGAAATATTCAGGGGCTTGTTGTGCCGGATGGATATGAAATCGGCTATAGAAGTGTGGAAGAGATAGTCAGAAAGATAGAGCATAAGCTCTATAAAATGCAGGGATATACAACAGAATATAAGGTGTTTCAGAAAGATAGTTTTTCTATGGACGATGATTTAGAAAGGTTTTTATATTCCTATGAATAAAAAGAAAAGAAGAATGGCAATGGTATTATCTGCTATAATAGGGAGTTTGGTCCTTGCGCTGTCCGGGTGTTCCGATCAGTCAGGCCAGACAGAGAAAACTCTGCGTGTGGGAGTAATCACCTACAGTCAGGATGACCCCTTTATCAATGAACTGACGGATGAACTGAAGGCGCATCTGAAAACCATGGAAAACGAAGAACGGCGGATCATCGTATCGATAAAAAGCGGAAACGACGATCAGCAGGAACAGAACGAAAAGGTAGAGGAAATGATCGATGCGGGCTGCGACGTGCTTTGCGTCAATCTTGTAGACCGGACAGCACCGTACCGGATCATCCGGATGGCAAGAAACGAAAATATTCCGGTGATCTTTTTTAACAGAGAGCCGGTAAAGGAAGATCTGATGCAGTGGGATAAGCTGTATTATGTGGGCTGTGATGCGGAACAGTCCGGGATCATGCAGGGAGAGATCGCAGCAGAATATATCAACAGCCATCCGGAAGTGGACAAAAATGAGGATGGAAAAATTCAATATGTGCTTTTGGAAGGGGAAGCAGGACATCAGGATGCCATCAGCAGAACAGAATATTCGGTAAAAACACTGATGAAGAACAATGTTTTGCTGGAAAAATTAAGCTATCAGTTTGCGGACTGGAACCGGGGGCAGGCGGAGAATCGTATGAACCGCCTGATCAGCCAATATGGAACAGAGATCGAACTGGTTCTATCCAATAACGATGAGATGGCACTGGGGGCTGTGGAAGCCTACCGGAAAGCAGGCTATATCCGCAAAGACTGGCCGGTGATCTTTGGAATCGATGGTCTGGAAGACGCGCTGGAAGCCGTAAAGAACGGAGAAATGCAAGGCAGCATTTACAATGACAGAGTGGACCAGGCAAAGGAAATGGCAAAAATGGCAGTGACTCTGTTTGAAGGAAAGGACCTTGATCAGGAAAGTCTGAAAGATGGACGGTATTATTTTTCGGAATACAAGAAGGTAGACGGCAGCAATATAGAGGAATATTTAAACGCAGAAGAGGAAGAAGCAGATGGAAAAAGCATGGAGCCATGATTTTTACCGGGAGACAGATCCGGCAAAACGGCAGCAGATCTTAAAAGCGCATGCAGGAGAGGAAGAAGCTTGGGCGGAAGAATACAGAAACCGGCTCTGGACAGCCCGATACGGAAAATACAGACTACAGAAGGATGAATTCGTCAAATGTCTGATGGAACTGAAATACCTGGCAGAAGGAAGCACTCTGGACCTGGGAGGTGACAGAAGAAGGATGGGAGCCCGGATCCTTTCTGCATTATGCCTGACAGAAGCGATGCAGTCAGAGGAGTGTTATCAACAGATCCTTCTGGAGGAATTGTATAATGTATTTCTGAAGTTCATTCAGGTCAGCCGAGGGGGCAGAGGCTTCACCTCCCTGGTATTTGGCATGGGACAATTATCAGAAGAAGGAATTGCAAAAAAAATTGCCGAACAGATCAGCGCAATTGCCTTTCAGGCGCCCCGCCTGCTGCGCATGGAAAAAGAATTTTCGCTGCTGCAGGAAGCCGCCCTCCGGGCATATCGCCAGGAGTATCCGAATAGGGAGCATTTTTTGAATAAATGATGGTTTCGTAGAAAGCGACGAAATGAAAAAGTTGCAGTGCAAAGAGCTCTTGACGAAGCGCAGTTATTATTCATGACAATAGAATGCTCGCAGAGCGTGCATTCTAT
>QUKC01000014.1:0-99807 GCA_003481005.1 Firmicutes bacterium TM09-10
CTGTGAGAGGACGGCGGTTAGTCACCGCCTCCTACTCGATTAAGAAGTTTCAATTCCATACAATAAAAACGCTTTGGGAGGATCCCACTGCGGCAGGAAAGGAAAAGGACGATATCCGGCAGGAGAAATGCGCTGGATTTCACCCGAAAGGTTGCGTAAAAAGGCGCAATCATGTAAAATCAAAGTAATATCTTTGAAAAATGAGCGGCAGGACCGCAGCATGGAGGATGAAATGGATATATTCGGAATATTGGCGATGGTCGGGGGACTTGCTCTGTTTTTATACGGTATGCAGGTTCTGGGAGATGGTCTGAAAAGAACGTCGGGCGGACGTCTGGAAGAAATTCTGGAATCGCTGACTTCCAACAAATGGAAGGGCGCGCTGCTGGGCTGTGTTGTCACGGCAGTAATTCAGTCATCGTCAGCAACGACGGTAATGGTAGTCGGACTCGTAAACTCCGGTATTATGAAGCTGACGCAGGCTGCAGGCGTTATTTTGGGAGCGAACGTCGGAACGACCGTTACATCGTGGATGCTGAGCTTGACCGGTATCGAAAGCAGCAATGTGTTTGTACAGCTGTTAAAGCCGGCGAACTTCTCACCAATCGTCGGTATCATTGGCGTGATCATGCTGATGACCGCTAAAAATGATAAGAAAAAAGATATCGGTACGATTTTGATCGGCTTTGCTGTTCTGATGTTTGGTATGGAAACCATGTCCTCTGCGGTAGAGCCTCTGGCGGGCAATGAGAAATTTACCGGCATTCTGACGATGTTCTCCAATCCGATCCTTGGTATGCTTGCCGGTCTGGTGCTGACTGCGGTTATTCAGAGCTCTTCTGCATCCATCGGTATCCTGCAGGCACTTTCCATGAGTGGAACACTTACCATCGGTTCTGCGATCCCGATTCTGATGGGTGAAAACATCGGTACGGCGATCACTGCGATCCTTTCCTCTATGGGCGCAAGTAAAAATGCGAAGCGTGCAGCGCTGATGCATTTATATTTCTGTATTTTAAAGACAAGCTTTTTCATGGTGCTGTTTTATCTGATCGATGCAATTGTGCATTTTCCGTTTATGACAGAGCTTGCAAACCCCTTCATCATTGCTATGATCCACAGTATCTTTAACCTGTCGGCGGTGGTTATTATGCTGCCGATATCCGAAGTACTGGTAAAGCTTGCGATGAAGACGATTCCGGTTACTCCGGACGAGCTTGAGGATGTTCCGGTAGAAAAGAGCATTCAGATCCTGGACGAACGTTTCCTTGCATCTCCGCATTTTGCACTGGAGCAGTGTAAAACAGCTGCAGGCGATATGGCAGAGTATGCCCGGGAAGCCCTGCTGCTTGGAATGGGTCTTGTGACAGAGTTCCATCCAGAACAGGCAAAGCGGGTGGAAAATCTGGAAAATCTTGTGGATTCCTACGAAGATCAGCTGGGTACTTATCTGGTAAAATTAAGCAGCCGGAATCTTTCTACGAGAGACAGCCATACACTGTCCACGCTGCTGCATTGTATCGGTGATTTTGAGCGGATCTGTGACCATGCGATCAACCTCGTAGGATATGCACAGGAAATGGCGGAAAAGGATCTGCATTTTTCTGCCAAAGCAGAAGAAGAGCTGAAGGTATTTACGGCGGCGGTTCAGGATATTATGAACCGTGCGGTAACGGTATTTAAGAACGATGATCTGAAGCTTGCAAAGTCTGTAGAGCCTCTGGAAGAGGTGATCGACGGACTGAATATGGAGATCAAGAGACGCCATATCCGCAGATTACGGAAGGGAAAATGTACCATAGAGCTTGGACTTACGCTGTCGGATATTACGACCTGCTACGAACGTGTTGCAGACCACTGCTCCAATATCGCAGTATGCCTGCTTCAGGTCAATGAAGACGGCTTCGATACCCATGGCTATTTGGAAATGGTCCGTGATACGGACAATCCGGAGTTCCGCGCAGAGGTGGCAGAATTTGAACACAAATACGAGCTGCCCCGTATGAAGAAGGATGAAATCGATTCTCTGCCGACGATCGCTTTAGAGGAAACAGATACAGCCTCCGGGGAAAAATCAGATTTTCTCAGCAGTCGAATTCAGGAGCGTAAGAAAAAGAGAAAAGACGGGAAAAAGAAATAAAGAAGGTACCGCAACAACCGGGCGATTTTATTTCAGCCAAATCAGCCTGTTTGGTTCTATGATAAGCGGGCTTTGTGGGGGTGGGATAGAGAGCATTTTGCCCAGGGAAGCTGCGATGGCATTTTTGAAATAGCAGGTATTTCAGTCGGAGTCAGGATTTGTTTTGAAGTGCGATTTCCGGAGTATTTCAGGGAGCTGTATGCGAGGAAAACGGACTTGAATGTCGTTCTGTTTTACGATGTGTCGGATGTGGATGACACAGGTAGATACGATTTGATTAAAGGGCATCTGCAGACCCGCGCGGTAGAAAATGTGTCGACGATTGTTTCCGTTGATTCGATTCATCCTTACCAGACTGCACCGACCGCAGTTTTTGGAAAATCCGGTCAGATTTTAAAAGAATGTACCCGGAATCAGCCGGAGCTTCTGATCTATGATTTCGAAAAGACAGAGGACGATTTTGGCGAAACGGGGCGGCGGAGGATTTCGGACACGTTTTTTTTCGATGGAAAGTGAATAAAAACAACGACATGAAATATCGGTATGGCTTTTGTCTGGTGGCCATCCAACGATATTTGGTGTCGTTTTTTTGTTTCCGGAGAAAAGGAGTGAGAAACAAAAAAGAAAACATCCCAGACCTGCCGAAGCGAGATATCCCGGCGGGGCTGGGGGTGTTTTGTGTGCCGTATCTTACCAGATTCCCAGCACATGCTGCATGAGCAGGCTCATGGAAGCGATGCCGACCCAGCAGCAAAAGCCCAGGGCGAGGGGTTTACCGCCGGTTTTGATGAGTTTTACAATGTTTGTATTTAAACCGACCGCGCACATGGCGAGGACGATGAAGAACTTGCTCAGTGTTTTGAGAGGAGAAAATACGGATGCGGAAACACCGAGAGAGGTTGCGATTGTTGTGATGACGGAAGCCAGCACAAAGTAGAGAATAAACATCGGGAAAATCTTTTTAAACTCGACTTTTTTGCCCTCGGAACCGGCTTTTCTCGTACGGATAAAGGCGAGTACCAGTGTGATCGGAATAATTGCAAGGGTACGGGCCAGCTTTACGGTAACAGCTTTGTCCAGTGTCTGTGTGCCGAGCTGATAGAGGGAATCCCAGGTGGATGCGGCAGCGGTCACGGAAGAAGTATCGTTGACAGCAGTTCCGGCGAAAATTCCGAAGGCTTCGCCGCTTGTGGTGGAAAATCCGAGCAGCGCGCCGAGGGCCGGGAAAAACAGGGCAGCCAGCATGTTGAAGAAGAAAATAACGGAAATTGCCTGCGCAACCTCTTCATCATCTGCATCAATAACGGGGGCTGTTGCAGCGATTGCGGAGCCGCCGCAGATCGAGGAACCGACACCGACCAACGTGGAGATTTTGCCGGGAACGTGCATGATACGGTGCAGCACATAGGCGATAATCAGCGAGGTGGAAATCGTTGCGAGGATGATCGGCAAAGACTGCTTTCCGGTTTCCAAAATAACGGAAAGGTTTAAGCCAAAGCCAAGCAGGATGACTGCGTACTGCAGTACCTTTTTGGATACAAATGTGATGCCGCTCTGGAACTGTGTTTTATCTTTGAGCAGCAGTGTGATCAGCATACCGGAAAGAATGCCGAATACCGGACCGCCGACAACCGGGACAGCCTGTCCCAGAAACCAGCAGGGAATGGCAAGGACGAGGCATAACAGGATGCCTTTTACATTTTTCTGAATGAAACTCATGTGTTCTCCCTTCCTGACGGAATGTTTGCCGTCAGTTTTCTTTTATAAGTACTTGTCAGATCAGAAGTTTTTGACACTGACCAATGCATCTGTTTACAGTACCGCCTGCAAACAGTTATCATCCTAGCACAGAACTATCATAAATGAAAATGATATATTTATAAAAGGATAAATTTTTGTTATGATGAAACGGAACATGCTGTGGAAAAGGGGAAGTTATGAAAAAATTTTTAAAATACGTTGTGCCGTCGGTTCTGGCGTTTGCACTTTCCGGTATTTATGCAATTGTAGATGGCTTTTTTGTAGGAAACAGTGTCGGAGATGTCGGACTTTCTGCGATCAATGTGGTATATCCGGTGGTGACGCTGATGCAGTCGGCGGGCACCGGAATCGGAATGGGCGGTGCGGTCATGTGGACGGTACGGCGTGCAGAGGGACAAAAGGAGGACGGAGACGAGTATGTGCGTACAGCACTGCGGCTGTTGCTTCTGACGAGTATTGTACTGACGGCTGTGATGCTGATCTTTATGGATCCGGTGCTGTCCTTTCTGGGGGCAGAGGGGACGATTCGTCCCCTGGGCGAGGAATATCTGCGGATCATGGTCTACGGGACGACGTTTCAGGTATTTGCGACAGGCATTGTGCCGCTGATCCGTAATAACGGAGGCGCTTCCTTTGCGATGGTTACAATGATCGCCGGATTTGGAATGAATATTGTACTGGACTATCTGTTTGTCTGGGTGCTGCAGCTTGGTATGGCCGGTGCGGCATGGGCGTCGATCCTGGGGCAGGCTGTGACAATGGTGTGCTCTTTTGTTTATGTATGGAAAGAAAAGCTGCCGGTATTGGGCGTCTGTAAGGAGTTTGGAAGAAGGGTCTGCAGAATCGTGCAGATCGGCATCGCGCCGTTTGGACTGTCGCTTTCTCCGATGATCTCCCTGCTGTTCATGAACCGTTTCTGTCTGTCCTATGGAGGGGAAACTGCGGTTGCGAGCTATGCCTGTATCGCTTATGGATTGACGATCGTATATCTGCTGATGCAGGGCGTGGGGGATGGAAGCCAGCCACTGATGAGCCTGCATTACGGTGAGGGCAAAACAAAAGAGGTTGACCGGGTGCGCAACATGGCATATGGAACAGCGTGGGTGCTGGCACTTGCCTGTATGCTGATCCTTTATATGACCAGATATGATCTGGGTGTGATCTTTGGTTCTTCCGATGTCGTAATGCAGATGACCGGAAACGCGATGCCGATATTTCTGGCCGGACTTTTGTTTTATGCGTTTTCGAGAATCACCACATCAGGATTTTATGCGACAGAGCAAAGCCTGTTTTCCTACATTTGTGTGTATGCAGAACCGGTACTTTTATTGATCCTTTTGTTGATTGTGCCGCGGATTTTGAGGCAGGACGGTGTGTGGCTGAGCATGGTGCTTTCACAGATCCTGACTGCAGGAATCGCATGTTTGCTTCGCCAGAAAGAGAAGAAGCGGATTGTGTGACTGCGTAAAAAGGGTAAAAAGTGCTGACCGCACGATCTTATATATTTCTGAAAGAATAATATATGTAATTGAGAAATCTCCTGTGCTACACTTCTTGTGCACAGGAGATTTGCAGTTATGTAAACCTATGAGATTTTCAGGATTCCAGATAGGCGCGCAGATATAAGCGGCGATAGGAGGACGGTGTCATGCCGGTCTGTTTTTTGAAGAAATTCGAAAAATAAAACTGGCTGCCGAATCCGAGGGAATCTGCGATGGAAGCGATGGGCAGATCGGTGGAGGTCAAAAGCTGCGTTGCGGTTTCCGTTTTTTTCTGAAGGATGAACTGACCGGGAGAAATGCCCATGCGGGACTGGAACAGCCGTGTAAAGTGGCTGACATGATATCCGGCAGCCTCTGCCATTTGCTGTACCGTGATCTGCTCGTTCAAATGTGTTTCCACATAAGCGATGGCATCGGAAAGGGGCGAGTCAAAGCTCTGGGCGACAAGGAAAACACTGTCTGGCGGACAGCATTCCAGATAGTAACAGAGCAGGTTTAAAACAGCCTGTTTGGCTTTCAGCGAAGAAAAGATATCATCCTGTCGGACGCTGTGGACGAGATCGAGGAAAAGCTGTTCGGCCTTTTTCGGGTCTTTTGCGTCGATGCAAAGCGGCAGATGAATGAGCTTGAACAGGTCGGTCTGCTGGCAGGTGATCTCGAAATGGCAATAGTAGGTGCGGTATGGATTCCGGATATCGGTAAAAAACGCCTGGTTCGTGTAGGCGGGAAGCAGATACAGCTGTCCGCCTGTCGGATGGATGGTTGTCTCATCGATGCAGACGGTTCCCTCCCCCTGCAGGACGAGCTGAATGCTGGAAAAGGGCGGAACCGAGGAATCACATTTCCACGTTTCGTCACAGAGGATGAGGTTGGCGCGCTCCAGACTGACGGTCGCTTCGCGCAGGCGGTTTTGGATAATCAGATTGGTTTCGTTCATAGTTTGTCTGTCCTGTTGCAGTGGTTAAGCATGATTTTGCGGATTGTTTTGTGCATTGGGTATCTACAGCCCGCTGGAAATTATAATCATTATTCTATCATACAAAAAGGAGATTTTGCAAATGGCACACAAGATCAGAGAAGTTTACATTGTACATCATTCTCACACAGACGTTGGTTACACAGACCTGCAGGAACAGGTTATTTACAACCAGGCGAATAACATCCGCCGGGCAGTAGAGCTGATTGCGGATGGCCTGGAGAAAGGAACCAATCAGAAAGGTCTGAAATGGAACTGTGAGACCTGGTACTGCGTAGAACAGTTTTTAAAGGCTGCAACGAAAGAAGAGAAAAAGACGTTCTTCGATCTGGTAAAGAAAAACAGCATCGGTCTTTCTGCAAACTACTTAAACTTTAATGACCTGGCGGACTGCGAATATCTGACCGAGAAAATCCATGATATGCAGGAGGTATGCGCTGAGGAAGGCATTACCGTAAAGACGGCGATGTTTGCGGATATCAACGGCATTTCCATGGGACAGAGAGATGCTATGCTCGCAAACGGCGTTGAGTTCTTATATACAAATATCCACACCCATCACGGCATGTATCCGCTGTATCAGAACCAGAAGCCTTATTTCTGGGAAAATGAAGACGGCAAGCGTCTGCTGGTATGGAGCGGCGAGCATTACAACCTGGGCAACGCGCTGGGCATCGTATTCAACAAAAACGTCAACTTCATGACAGAGAATTACTTTGGCAAAGCACAGGGCGATGTTGCAGGGCCGCTGGAGAAGCTGCACTCCAACCTGATCGCAAGCATGGAGGAATATGAAGAAAACGGTTATCCCTATGATTTCTATATCACAAGCGTTTCCGGTGTATTCTCCGACAACGCGCCCATCAATCCCGCAATTGCAGACACGGTAGCGTTGTTCAACGAAAAATATGGCGAAGAAGTTACCATGCGCATGGTAACCTTACAGGAGCTGTATGATCTGATCCGCGATAAGGTAGCGGATGCCCCTGTTTACCGCGGTGCGATCAACGACTGGTGGGGCAACGGTGTTGGCAGCACGCCTTATGCAGTAAAGCATTATAAAGAGGCAGTTCGTTTAAACCGTATCTGTGACCGCCTGGAAGAAAAGACCGGTGTTCATAACGCAGAGCTGGTAAAAGCTTACGGCGATAACTCCCTGCTGTATGCGGAACACACCTGGGGACATTCCGCAACCGTAACCAACCCTTACGATACCATGGTAACAAACCTGGATATGCGTAAAAACAGCTATGCATCCAAGGCACATGAGGCAGCTGCAATGCGCAAAAACGAGCAGTGCCATCTGCTCGGCGATATTCTGCGTTACTACAATCTGTCCGGTAAGGTAAAAGCAGTATCCACCAGCCATGAAAAGAGAGTATTTCCGGTTGAATTCTATGTGGAAACCATGAGCCTTCCGGCTGTAAAAGTAACCGATGACAAGACAAACGAAGTGATGGAGGTTCAGCTGTCTGCACATCCCCGCGGTGTTCTGGTAAGCTTCCTGGCTGAATTTGAGCCGATGGAAGAAAAAATCTTCACTTATGAAGAACAGCCTGCACCGGCACACACCCTGTTTACCAGAACCGCATGGGTCGGCGCAGAGCGCGTGCGCGATATTATCAATACTTATGATACCGAAAGCTATAAGCTGCCTTACGGTATGGAAAACGATTCCTTCAAAATCAGCTGGAAGGTGGGCGAAGGAATTACTTCTTTCTATAACAAAAAAGCAGAGGTGGAAATGTGCAAGTCCGGACTGGAGACTTTCTTTACTCCTGTCTATGAGTGTACCAAAATCCGCAAGGGTGTTTATGAAGAGCGCCGTCTGATCGGCAGAAATATCAGAGGACTGCACGCGGAACAGTATCAGGGAGATTTAAAGGATGTAAAGGTTCTGGATCACGGTCCGGTATTTACCAAGGTGGAACTGGTATTTGATCTGGAAGGAACGTACTACAGCAGCGTTATCATCAAGATGTACAACAAGCTGCCCAAGATTGAGTTTTCTTATCATATCGCAAAGACACTGAGCGAGGATATTGAGAGCGTATTCCTGCCTCTGGCACTGAACCTGCCTGACGCAGAGGTTTCCATCCAGAATGGCGGCGTAACCATGCGCCCCGGTATCGACCAGCTGCCCGGCACAAATATGGAGTACTATCTGGCAGATGAAGGCCTGATCTACCGGACCAAGGATCAGACAATTCTGGTAAATACATTTGATACCCCGCTGCTGTACATGGGAGCAATGGAATCCCATCCGATTCTTCTGTGCGATAACAGGGAAGAAAACAACAAGCGTCCGGTTTACAGCTGGATCATGAACAATACCTGGGAGACAAACTTCAAGATGGATCTGTCCGGCTTCAGCGAATTCCGTTACGGCGTGGAGATCGTAGAGAATGGCTCTGTAAAAGAAGGCATGGAACGTCTGTCTGATAACGATAAGGGCGTTGTAACCTTTATCTGCGGTTGAATGTGATTGATTTTTAATGCGCAGCATGAGGAGTAAAATGGAAAAGAAAAATTATATTCTGTTGTTTTTGCAAATTGCAGCGATTGCCGTATCCGGAGTATTCGGGGGAGATACAACATTTGCCCTGATTACGGCGCTGATCGGCATTACATTCAATTTCCTGGTATCGATGAATATCGCGCCCGGATTTTTATTCGGATTCGTGTATGCGGTATGTAATGGTATTCTGGCATGGCAGACGAACGTTTACGCAACCTTTGTATTCATGATCTTTATGCAGGCGCCGATGGCCCTTTACAGCTTCTGGAAATGGCATGGCAAGAAAAAAGAGACCGAAGCGATTATGAAGAAAATGAACCGCAGGGAACTGACCTTTATGATCGTTGGCGCGATTGTGCTGTTTGCGATCATGACGGGAATTCTGTCCGCGGTAAACGGTGCGCTCAACGCAAACGTATTGTTTGACACGTTTTTCTTTGTCTGCAGCGTGACGGCCTGCATCGGTCTGGCAGCCTGCTACAAAAACGCGTATATCGTAAACCTCGGTTCCGGAATCGGAGGAACAATCCTCTGGCTGTATAAGGCGATTACGATGGAAACCGGAATTTCCATGGCAGTATTTTTCGCGATCGTTGCGCTCAACTCCGCACTGGCTGTACATCAGCAGTATGGGAAAGCGGCCGGGAAAGTAAAAAGCGGCCTGAAAAATCTGAGAATATCTGTGATAACCCGGTGAGGTGGATAGCGACAGGTAAAAAAGTATGGTATGATAAAAGACACCGATAACAAAAAGGAGGGGTTTTCTATGAGCAGCAAAATGACTGTCAAAAAGGAAGCGATTATGGCCCGATTTGGGGGAATGGGGTTCCATAACAGCGAAGCAAACGTCTGGCGGGAGATGGATGACGTCCAGTTCAACCAGTATGTCGGCAAGGTTTATCGGGAGCTTTCGCCCGGTTTTTCCAGAATGTGGGGAGGCTTTCCGGAATGGACGAAGGAAGAGATGGACGCGTTCGCAGAATACTGTGAAAAAATGCAGTGTAAGGTTGGTGCAACAATCTATCTGACCGGGCATTGCGTGCGGTATGAGACGGACGAGGAGCTGACTGCGTATGCATCGAATGTTGCAGACCGTCTGGAGTATCTGATCTATGAAAAGGGTCTGAGCAACGTTAAGATTTATTGTATGTCCAATGAACTGAGCCTGGATGACTGGGGAGACCTGGCATTTGAAATGGCTACGTTCAAAAAATATCATACCTATCTGTATAACGAGTTTGCGCACAGACATCTGCCGGTCTACCTGCTGGCGACGGACGCTTCCCCGATGGAGCGCTGGGAGACTGTGGAATGGGCGATTGCAAACGGCATGGTTCCGATTTCCAACGTATTTGGCGGACATCATTATGTAAACGACTTCGAAGCGGAGGATCTGGATTTTTATAAGATTTTCAAACGTCACTGCTCCGATGTTGTCAATATGTTAAAGCCTTACGAGCGTCGTTTTATTCTGGGCGAGTTTGGTCTGGCGCAGGCATTCAAGCAGGGACAAAATAACATTAACGGTGTCAAAATGGACGTGTGTGATGCCTTCTATAACGGAAAGGAATCCTACTCTGCGCTGCAGATCTGTGAGATGGCGCTGGCAGCAGTGAATGCCGGCGTGTATGCGATGGCACTCTGGACCTTTGTAGATGTTCCGAATCCCCGTGATCTGCAGTACCGTCTGAACAAATGGGGATTGCTGCGCTGGGATGATACGGATTACGGCGCACGGGACTGGCTGTATGCCTATGGCCTGCTGGTTCGCTATTTCCGGAAAAATTCCAAACCTCTTACGATTTCCTCCGAGGATTATCTGCTGCGCAGCGGCGGCGTTGTAAACGATGACGGTTCCTTCTCTGTTGCCATCGTCAATCGTCACAAAGAGCCTGTTGAGATCGATATTTCTCTGGAAAATCTGAAATCAGACAAGGCTCTGCGCAGATATCTGTATGATTCTGCCAATGTGCCCCGCAGCAAATTTGCAGACCTGCAGGATTACGATAAACTGATTGCATGCGCCGGCAACAGCGTGCATGTGACCGTTCCGGCAAGCTCCATCGTTCTGCTGACAACGGATTATACCGATCATAAGCCGGCAGCAATTACAGGTATTTGTGCAGAAGACGGGACAGTTACCTGGGAAGCCTCTACAGAGGCAGAGCATCGCTATTATCGTGTATATAAGGGCGATTCTGCAGACTTTGTTCCGACAAAGGAAAATCAGGTTGCCTCCACCATCGCAACGTCCTTTACGGATCCTGACGCAGCGCCCGGATTCTATAAAGTGGAATCTGTCGATGCATGGGGAAATCACTAAACAGCGTTAAAGCGAACCAGACGGGGAGAAGTCCAGCGGATTTCTTCCCGTCTTTTGCTGATTTTCGGAGACAAACGAAGAAAAGAAGGCTATAATCTATAGTCAGAATGTGAATAGCCGACAGACAGCGAAAAAATATGCCGGCAGCTGTAGCGAGCGACAAAAATGAGGAGAAACGGTGACAGAAATGACCTATAACGAAGCAATTGAATGGATGGATTCAAGACACTGGAGCGGAACGGGAAAAGGGATCGTGCGGTCGCAGGAGCTTTTGGAACGGCTTGGAAATCCGCAGGACAACCTGAAATTTGTACATGTGGCGGGTACGAACGGCAAAGGTTCGGTCTGCGCGTGCCTGTCGAAAATTCTGACGGCAGCCGGCTATCAGGTCGGACTGTTTGTTTCTCCCCATTTAAAACGCTTTAACGACAGGATTTATTTTAACGGGACAGAGATCGGGGACGAAGACTTTGCGCGGTTGGCATCAAGGATTCGAACACAGGCTGAAGTCATGGAGGATGCGCCGACGGTGTTTGAGATCATGACGGCAATGGGGATGCTGTATTTTGCAGAAAAACAGTGTGATCTTGTGATGTTGGAAGTCGGCATGGGCGGCAGGCTGGATTCCACCAATGTGATCCGAACGCCGGAGGCTGCTGTTATCACCTCCATCGGACTGGATCATACAAAGGAGCTGGGGGATACACTGGAAAAAATCGCGGGAGAAAAGGGCGGCATCATAAAAACAGGCGGCACGGTCATTGTGGACGGAAGCAATACAGCAGTTATGCCGGTATTTGAAAAAATCTGTCAGAAAACAGGCGCGCTGCTTGTTACAAGCGCGCCGGAACAGATCCGGAATGTTGTGTTAAGCCCGGCGGGCGAGGTATTTGATTATAAGGATCTGAAAGAGCTTCATCTCTCTTTGACAGGCGTCTATCAGATGAATAACGCGGCGGTGGTCATAGAAACTCTTCGTGTGCTGGAACAAAAAGGGTATAGGATCGGTGAAGCTGCTCTGCGCAAGGGGCTTTCAGAGGTGTACTGGCCGGGACGCTTTGAGCGCCTGCATGAGCAGCCGACCTTTCTGGTGGATGGCTCCCATAACCCGGACGGCATTCGGGCACTGCTGGAAAGCCTGCGCAGTTATTTTCCGGATAAAAAAATCCGTTTTCTGCTGGGCATTCTTTCCACAAAGGATGTCAGCACAATGCTGCAGCTGATCGAACCTCTGGCAGAGGAAATCGGCGTGATTATGCCGCCGTCCGAAAAAGCGATGGATAATGAAAGAATGGCGCAGCAGATCAGCCGGGAATGTGGGGTAAGGACGACGGCGTTTGATTCGATCGAAGAAGGGGTGCGCAGTATGATCGAAAATGCCGAAAAGGAGGATGTGATCTGTGCAACCGGCTCGCTGTATTCGATTGAAGAGATCCGTACCTGCGCAAACCGGGAATTTCATCAAAACTGCGGAGGCTGTGAGAGACTGTGACACCGGAAGAAACTGCGCGCTTTGCTGCAGCAAAGGAGCGGATCATCGGTAAAAACCGGGAACGTAATGGTATCGGTACCCTTTCGGAAAAGACGGTTCACGCAGTGTTGAAAAACTATTACGCTCCAGATGAAACGCAGCATGAAATTCCGGTGGAGGGCTGCGTGGCAGATATCTTTAATGGAAAAGAGATAATCGAAATCCAGACCAGAAGCTTCGATCGGATGCGCCCGAAGCTGGAGCGATTTCTGCCGCTGTATCCGGTGACGATCGTGTACCCGATCCCATACTGCAAGCATGTTTTCTGGATCGACGAGGAAACCGGAGAAATTTCCGGCGGACGGAAATCTCCATTAAAGGGAAGTCCTTATCTGGCATTTAGGGAGCTGTACCGGATCAAAGCTTATCTGCAGGATCCGAACCTGACGATCCGGCTCACGTTTCTGAATATGGAAGAATATAAGCTGTTAAATGGCTGGAGCCGGGACAAAAAACGTGGCTCTGTCCGTTATGACAGAATCCCTGTTTCAATTGAGGGAGAAATGGAATTTACCTGCGCACAGGATTATGTCCAGCTGATCCCATACGATCTGCCGGAGCCCTTTACATCTGCGCAGCTTGCGAAAGCTGTACATATTCGAAAGGAGCAGGCTGGTATTGTGTGCAATATCCTTCATGACCTTGGCGTGATGAAGCGGGAGGGTAAAAAAGGAAATGCGTATCTCTACAGGGTGGTGGAGGTATGAGCTTCGATGGACAGAATATCATCCAGAAAAATCTGCATTCCATCCTCCAGTGTGAGGATGCGCTGGAAGAGGTCGAGCTTTTTGACCGTGCCGGATATAGAAACATAGGAGCCGCCCTGTTTGCGTTTGTCAGGGCAAAAAAAGGTAATGGAAATCAGCGGTTTTTCGGAGAGATGTTCGAGAAGCCGCTGAAATTTTATGTCGAGAAGCGCTTGCATATCTTCGTTGAGTAGGATCTTTTCCTTCGTCAGGCGTGCTGTTTCCGAAATGGCAGAATCATAGCCGGTGAGAGCGGCAAAGGGAGAAAACTGGGCCGCGCGATCATGCATGGACATCTGAGGATGCGTTTTGGAAACGTGGTGCGGAAGATGGATGATATCGCTGTAGTCTGGCTTCATGCCTTATGTCCTCCAATCTGGTTGTTGCGGTCTTTGGCGGTTGCGCCCTCTTCCAGGTTCATTGCTTTGAGCACTGCGTTTTTACCGAATTTCTTTCGGATGGAAAGCATCGCCTCCTGCAGCTTTCGCTCACGCTCCAGGTCAGCAGCGTCGGCCTTCTGTTTTTGTTCTTCTGCTGCATAATCTGTGAAAAGATCGAGCTGGGTAAAGCGGTCTTTCTTTTGCAGAGCAGTGTCCTCCGGGATAATGTGGTTGGCGACAATATACAGCCGGCGGATCAGGAGCGTCGGATCGATAAGACGATCGAAAAGATCAACGGCGGCGTTCATGATCCTGTGGGAAGAGGAGGTATAGTCGTCCAGATTTTGGGTTCCATGCGCCTGCTTTGGAATCGAGCGGCCGTAGCGGTCTGTTTCGATGGAACCGTGGTAGGCGGATCTGCGGGAGGGATCGGACAGGTTTTCAATATCGTAGCCGACGGTGAGGACAATCTGGTCGGTTACGATTTTTTTATTTACAAGATCGAGGGCGAGCTGGTCTGCCATTTCTTTCAAAACGAGCTTTGCTTTGTCTGTCTCATACGGACAATGCAGAACCTGCCCGGAGCTGATGCTGTTGGTTTCCGGTTTGTAGGCTTTGATTTCCGGGACGGTGCAGGGTTCAAAGCCCCAGGCGTGGTCGATCAGAAGCTCTGCATTTTTTCCGAAAAGCCGATAGAGCAGGTCTTCATTTTTGACAGAGCAGCGTGCGATATCCCCCATCGTGAACAATCCATTTTCGGCAAGCTTTCTGGCATAGCCGTGTCCGATGCGCCAGAAGTCAGTGAGCGGCTGATGTGCCCAGAGCTTTTGTCGGAATGTCATTTCATCGAGAAAAGCGATGCGTACGCCGTATTCATCTGCCGGGAGGTGCTTTGCCACGATATCCATTGCAACCTTGCAGAGAAAAAGGTTCGTTCCGATGCCGGCAGTAGCGGTGATTCCTGTCGTATCCATGACATCGAGAATAATCTTACGGGCAAATTCGCGGGCAGTCATCCCGCTGGCGGGCAGATAATCCGTGATGTCCATAAAAACCTCGTCGATGGAATAAACTACGATATCCTCCGGTGCGACATATTTCATATAGATAGAATAAATTCTGGTGCTGCATTCCATATAATGTGCCATCTGGGGCGGCGCGATCAGAAAATCAACGGCGAGTGCCGGATTCTGAGAAAGCTCCGAGAAAAAATAGGATGTACCGGAAAGTATCTGTCCGGGCGCATGCTGTTTTCGTTCGATATTGACTTCCCGGACTCGCTGCTTTACTTCAAAAAGACGGCTTCGTCCGGACATGCCAAAGCTTTTCAGAGATGGTGTGACAGCAAGACAGATGGTTTTGTCTGTACGGCTGATGTCTGCCACGACAAGATTGGTGTCAAGGGGGTCAAGGCCGCGCTCCCGGCATTCTACGGAAGCGTAAAAGGACTTTAAGTCGATGGCAATATAGATGCGGTCTTCCATGAAATGTGGGCCTCCTTTCTTTATTTCATAGGAAAATGCGTCCTATGAAATAAAAACGCTCCGCGAGGATGCGCACTCGGCGCAAGGGTAGATGGTTGCCGAGGCAACCGCGCCTCGGCGCGAGAATGTGCCAAGGCACATTCTTTTTTACATTGCAGTGGCTTTTTTATATTATACACGAACTGATGTTCGTTTTGCAAAGGAAATTTTTTTCTTCATGACAATAGAATGCTCACAGCGCGTGTATTCTATTGTTTGGTTCCCTATTTTTTTTGAACAGTCTTTCAGAAATCTGATATACTATCATCTATAGGATGCCCAGGGTGAAAAGGAGGATTGCTTATTATGTTCAGACAAGGGAAACAGACTGTGAAAAAACCGGCACAGCAAAATGTGGTAATCATTTATGCCGATGATCTTGGTTTTGGGGATCTTGGATGCTATGGGAGCAGGAAGATCGACACCCCGAATCTGGACAGGCTATGTGCAGAAGGATTGAAATTTACCAACGCATATTCCACCTCTGCGGTTTGTACGCCTGCACGCTTCAGTATCCTGACAGGGCGTTATCCGTTCCGGAATGAGCAGGCACATATCCTGCCGGGAGATGCGGGCTGTATTATCAAAAGAGAGCTTGATACCGTTCCAAAGCTGTTTCAGAGAGCGGGGTATCATACCGGAATTGTTGGAAAATGGCACCTGGGGCTGGGAGATGGCAGCAAATCGATCGACTGGAATCAGGAGATCAATCTGACACCGATAGACCTTGGTTTTGAGGAATCATTTATTTTTCCGGCAACGGCAGACCGTGTGCCCTGTGTATTCTTAGAGGGACGCTCGGTGGTAAATCTGGATCCAAAAGATCCGATCGAGGTTTCCTACGAAGCAGAATCTCCCTTTGAGGATATTCCAACGTATTATAAAAATCCGGAGCTTCTGCGCGTGCGCTCTTCTCACGGACACGATAAGAGCATTGTAAACGGCATCGGAAGGATTGGCTATATGCGCGGCGGAAGCAAAGCGGTCTGGAAGGATGAAGAGCTGGCGGAAACCTTTTTAAATCGGGCAAAGCAGTTTATTTCAGACAGCTGCAGGGCAGAAAAACCATTCTTTTTGTATTATGCCCTTCATCAGCCCCATGTACCCCGCGTGCCTTCTGCACGCTTTGAGGGCGCGACCGGACTGGGACCCAGAGGGGATGTGATCGCAGAGCTTGACTGGTGCGTTGGAGAAGTGATGGCTGCGCTGGAAAAAGAAGGGATTCTGGATAACACCATGATTATTTTTTCCAGTGATAATGGACCGGTACTGGATGATGGTTACCTGGACAGAGCATATGAATTAAATGGAACGCATCGGGCAGCAGGACCGCTGAGAGGCGGAAAATACAGCAAATTTGACGGTGGTACAAGGATTCCGTTTATTGTATACAGTTCTGCGCTGAAGCACCGGGGCGTGTCCGAGGCGCTGATCAGTCAGGTAGATCTGTATGCTTCCTTTGCACATATGCTTGGCATCGAAACAAGAGAGGACAGCGCAGTAGACAGCCAGGACAGGTATGTGGCATTGATCGGAGAGGACCCTGCAGGCAGATCAGAACTGATGACAGAGGACTTATCCTGCGGGAAAATGCTGCGCTGCGGCAGCTGGGTATACTTATCTCCCAGCGAAGGAGCTCCATATATGCCCTTTACCAGGATTGAAACCGGATTGTCGAAGGATCCGCAGCTTTACAATATGGATTATGATATCGGGCAGCAGAACAACATCGCCTGGGATTATGCAGATCAGGTGGAGAAGATGGAAAAGCGTCTGCAGGAGATCCTGACAAGCGAGAGCACCAGATAAAAGTAAAAAAACGTAATGGTTCAGTTACAAAAAAACAAAGAATGCCCGGAAGATCCGGACGGAAAGGATTAGAAAATGGCAGGATATCTGATTAAAGAAACCACTTGTGAGGAACGCAAACAGATCGTGGAGGAGGCACTTGGCAATCTGTCTGCCAGCTGCGACGGCTGTATGGCGGGACTTGCGGATATGTATCAAGATTACATCGACGGCAAAAAAGAAATCCGTGACATCAACATGGAATTCAATGCCAGATATGAGAGAGGAGACATGGATCGGGAAGAAAGAAGAAGCTGCCCGATGTCCGTGTAAAGGGAAAAAGACAGAGACTATTTCGAAGGGAAGGTTTGGAAGAAGAAATTGGAAAGAAAATACGATTTGACAAAGGGGGATGTCTTCCAGACGATCTTGATGTTTATGCTGCCGATCCTGGCAGGAAATGTATTTCAACAGCTGTATTCTGCTGTGGATACGATCATCGTGGGACGTACCCTTGGTTCTGACGCGTTGGCGTCAGTAGGAAGCATCGGGAGCCTGCAGTTTTTTGTGTTTGGATTTTGCTCCGGCCTTGCAGGTGGTGTGACAGTTGTGACATCTCAGTTTATTGGCGCTGGGAAAACGGAAAATGCGAGACGTTCCACAGCAGTGATCTATATGATCTGGGCGGTGGTTTCCCTGCTTTGTACCGTGGTAGGTATTGTTTGCCTGCCAGGGCTTTTGCATATTTTGAATATGCCGGAAAATCTGTTTCAGCGTGCGTATGCTTATCAGCTGGTCTGCTTTATCGGACTTGGAGGACAGCTTTTATACAACGTGGAATCAAGTCTTTTGAGGGCGATTGGAAACAGTAAAGTACCGCTTATTTTTCTGATCATTTCTTCTGTGTTGAACATTATATTGGATTTTGTGTTTATTCTGGTGTTTCATATGGATGTGGTCGGAGCAGCTGCAGCGACGATTCTGGCCCAAAGCCTTTCCGGGGTCGGCTGTCTGATCTACAGCTTTCGGAAATATCCGCAGCTGCGTGTCAGAAAAGAAGATTTTAAAATATCATTTGCTTTTTTAGCGGATCATCTCCGGGTAGGGTTGCCGCTTTCGATTCAGGACTCCATTACGGGCGTCGGAATGATGGTATTTCAGAGTGCATTGAACGGGATGGGTGCAGATGCGATTGCGGCATACACTGCATGTAATAAGCTGGAAACCTTTGTCGTGATGCCGATGTATTCGATTGCAGTTGCCATGGTAACGTTTACAGCACAGAATTTCGGTGCGAAGCAATATCAGAGAATTCGAAAAGGAATGAAGGTTTCCCTTTTGAGCTGTCTCTTTTTCAGTATTGTGGTAGGCGGATTGATCATTGTGTTCTGTAAGCCGCTCGTTTCGATTTTCGTTGGAAGCGGTGCAGTAGAGGTGATCCGGCTGTCCAGGATTTACAACAATATTGAAGCCAGCTGCTTATGGTGTGCGGCGCTGTTGTTCACCTACCGGGGCGCGGTGCAGGGAACCGGAAATACGAAGATCCCGATGATGGGCGGATTTTTGGAGCTTCTCATGCGTGTTTTTGCAGCACTTTGTTTAAGCCGTATCTGGGGCTTTCCGGGACTGGCAATGGCCTATCCGCTGGCGTGGATATTTGCGGCACTGTTAAACATGTGGTATTATCGAAAGCTGGACAAAAATGATTTTCAGTGTACCAGAACTTCATCAATATGAAGAAGAATATGTTCCATGAGATAGAGGAGGACGAGTTGCTCGTCCTCCTTTGTCATGTCGGAAATCGGCTGCAGGAGAGTGATGTGGAGAATTGAGGTATCCAGAGAGCTTTCCGTAACTGCAAAGGCACAGAGACATTCTTTGCCAAATACGGAAACCTGCGCCTGAATATCACCGGTCATAACCTGGTCATAGGAGCTTTTCAGGCGATCCAGAATATCAAAAATCGCATAGATGGTCATACGCCGCGGACAGCCTAGATCCTGTTTGAGCGTGAACATGAGAGAGCCCTCCTATTACGTTTCCAATGAAAACTGGTGTTTTTTGCTTTTTTCCATGCTGCAGACTTACAGCGGCCGCAGCGTGCCTATTATTTCGGCAAGCACATTGCTGGAGTTATCAATATTTTCTTCGGATGTGCTTGCACCGACGATATAGGGGACACCGTCGATATCAGCTGCAGCGAAGATAGAAATATCGGAATCGTGAGAAACGATCCGAAATTTCCAGACAATATCGTCTTCACGGCTTTCTGTCATGATCTCCGAAAGGGAAGCGCCGGAGACATCTTCCCAGATGCCGGAAAGGTAAGCAATACATTCGTCTGCGTTTTTTCCGGCAGAAAGTCCCTGCTCCACCTCAATATATTCCTCTTCGTTGGAGGAAAGGAAAAGAAGGAGGGCGGTTCCGCTGTTGCCGTTTGGAAGCGTAAAGCTGCTGCGTCTTGTGCTGCTGATCTGAGTGGAATCCGTGATGCATTGGATGCCTGCAGCGGTGTCACAATAGCGCTCGTAGGTAATATCCACAGGACCATTTATACGAAAGGATGTCAGACTGTTGTAAATCTGTGTGTGGTCTGTTTCGGAATTCTTTGGATAGGAGCCGACGAGCAGATATGCGCCAAAGTCATTCCTTCCTTCTACTGCAAGCAGTACATGCTGCAGGGTGGTCTGGCTGGAATCTGTTCCCTGGAAGAAAATCTGGTAAGCGGACTGTCCGCCGAAGTCGTCCGGTCCTGCGGTCAGAATCATGGCGTCGGTAAGACCGTAGCCCTCTGCGTAAGAGGAAACAATATCCTCCCGGTAGTTTTCGATGTCGGCAAGGGAATAGATCGGAACAATTGTAGCCCAGTTGAAGCTGGTTTCGATCCGGCAGTTTCTGGCATTGTTGGTAAAAGTAAAACCATCATCTGAAACGCTATACTCTGCCGGAACGTCGATGGTAGCATTTAAAATTCCGAGATCATAGTTGACAACTTCCGTACCGGTGCTGTCGTTTGAATCGCCGGAGGAAGGATCGTCCGGTGCGTCTGGATCCTGCCCGGGCGGGGTTTGAGAGGGCATCGGCGTATCCGAACCGGGAGGTGCAGATGCAGAAGAAGGATTCATGGACGAAGCAGAGTTTGTGTAGCTGGTATTTTTTCCGGATTTTCCGGAAAGGGGCAAAAAGAGGACGAGGGCGACTACCGCGACCAAAGCGCCGCCAAGAGCGACTGCCAGAAGCGGATTTTGTTTCAGATGTGCCGACAGGACAGCGAAAAATGCGGCAGGGCGGGAAGACACTGCGCCGGTATATTGCTGCGGTGCGTTTGCCGTTGATCCGGGGGATGGCGATTGTGCCGATGCAGTTGTGACATCCCCGTTCAGCGCGCAGATAAAGGCTTCCATGCTCATGAAGCGGTCTTCAGTACGGATGCTGAGCGCCTTCAGAATCGCCTGTTCGATGGCAGGGGAAATGGAGATGCCAAGCTCGGAGGGGCGTTTGAGCGTATCGCCGTGAATCCGTTCGATGGAATCCGGCGGAAGAACTCCGGTGATGCAGCGATAAAGCGTTGCACCCATGGCATAAACGTCTGTCCAGGGGCCCTGATTTCCATGGGAAGAGTATTGCTCCTCCGGGGCATAGCCATGCTTTAGAATAACGGAAACGCTTTTCCCATCACCGGAAGCAAAGCGCGCTGCGCCGAAGTCCAGAAGCCTGCTGTCACCGTCGGCGGTCAGGTAAATGTTGTCCGGGCTGATATCCCGGTGTAAAAGCTGCATGGAGTGGACAGAAACGAGCGCGTTCATAACAGGCAGCAGGATTTTCAATGCTTCTTCGCAGGAAATTTTTTCCCCGTGCGCAGCAAGATAGGCTTTTAGACTGGTGCCGTTCACGTATTCCATGACGAAGTATGCGGTGTTGTTTTCCCGGAAATAGTTCTGGACGGAAACGATATTCGGTGTGTTCTGGAGCTTTGCCAGAATGCGTGCTTCCTCCAGAAAACGTTCCATTCCGGATTGATAATCCTTTTCCTGATGACTGGTCAGAACGACAGTATAGCGGTCGGTGTTCCGGGTAGCCATGGCGGAGGGCATATATTCTTTGATGGCGACTTTGATTTCGAGGGTCAGGTCAAAGCCAAGGTAGGTAATGCCGAAGCCGCCGATGCCGAGGACTTTGCCGATCAGGTAACGGCCGTTTACAATTGTGCCCAGGGGAAGGGCGAGATAGGGCTGCTGTTTTGCTTCATCGAAGCCGCAGACAGGGCAGACCGTGCCGGGTTCTTTTTCGGAAAAGCAGCCGTAACAGATACGTTCGGGATTCATAATTCCTCACATTCCGCCGCAAAAGCGGCTTTTGATGATAGACAGTTGTAAAATGTTCCGGTGTATTAGGAAAAGGCTGGCGAGATCGCATCGGGACGGCTGATGCAGGTCAGGACGAAAAGCGTTCCATCGATGCTGCGGATGCGTTCCGCATGGCGAAACAAAAGCCCTGCGAGCCAGTCTGTCGCGTTGTTGGCTTTTGAAAATTCAATCTGGATTTCCAAAGGTTCAATATAAAAATCTCCGCAGCAGACAAGGCTGCCCTCCCCCGGCAAAAGCACCGGGAGGGAAGTCTCTTTTTGCAGCCGGCCATCTGCCATCAGATGGTAAAAGACGGCAGCTTCGGGAAAAGAAAGCGTATCGGAGGAAAGCTCGACCAGCCGTGTTTCAAGGAGAGCCGCACAGGAAAGACCTGTTCTGGCAGAAATCGTATCAGATGCAGTCATAGGTTCTCTCATTTCTGCGCACGTTTTTTGTGCATGTCGAGTTTGTGTCAAGTGCGCGCAGACACAAATCTCGTTTATTCCTTTGCAACGAGAAAACGGTTTGAGGGATCGCAGAGGAAGAACGTATCTCCGGCATAGAGCTTTTCAGGGACGTTCGGGGCGAGCTTTTTCCCATTTCCAAGAAAAGTTCCATAGGAGGAACCGAGGTCGGTCAGGACGAAGCAGCCTTCCCCCGGATTGTAGGAAAGCTGGCAGTGGCGGCTGCTGATGCCGGGTGTGCTCTTTTCATAAACGATGTTGCAGAACGCAGGATCTCTGCCGATGGTAACCTTTCCCTTGAGCAGGTCGAAGCTCTGCCCTGCGTAGCTGCCGGTCATTCCACGCAGGATCGCATGAGCACTGGAGCTGCCTGCCGCACCGGAGTGTACCGGATTGCCGTTTAAGCCGCTTGATGCGCCATTTGCCGGACTGTCGCCCAGGCCGCTGCTTCGATCTGCCAGGCCGCTGCGGCTATTTGTAACGCTGGCTGCAGCCTTCCTTTCCTTCCAGAAGAAAAACGCGCCCGCTGCGATCAACAGAATGCCGAGTAGGAGCAGCACAGCACTGCCGGGACCGTGGAACAGGGAAAAGCCAGAGCCCGAAAGTGTGTAGGGAATGCGCTCAACATCCAGGATTTTCATCAGCTCGTTGATGATGATGGCATAGTTCATGCCAAGGCTCAGCCCGGTATTGGGATCAATGGCACCTGCAACGTTGATACCGATTACGTTTCCTTTTTCATCGACCAGAGGACCGCCGGAGTTGCCGGGAGCGATGGAAACGTCCATCTGAAATGCCTCATAGGTGGAAAAAGAGGTGGTGGTACGTTTGCTGATGATGCCTCGGGTAATTGTAATATCGTCTATATCGTAGGTGGCAAAATCCTGACGCTGGGAGGAGTTGCCGGGATAGCCGAGGGCGTAAGCAGTGTCACCGATCTTGATGTCGTCGGAATCCCGCAGCGTCAGGGCAGTCCGCTTATCCGTCGGGGAGGGCAGCTGCAGAATGGCAATATCCTTTTCCTCCTGAGGGGAAAAGTAGACGACCTTGGCTTTTACATAGTCGTTTTCCGCTGCGGAAAAAAAGACATCAATTTCCCCTCCGTAAAGACTGGAATCATAGCGGGGATAGGTATAGGCTTTATTGACGACATGCCCGTTTGTCACGATGTACTGAATCGGCTGTCCGGGCGTGCCGATGGCCCAGCCGGTTCCCATTCCGGCTTCGCTGTTTCCTTCGTTGTCATAGACTGTCGCATAGACCATGACGATACCGTTTCTGGATTCATAGGGATCCTCAGAGGAGCCTTTGGTCAGCCCTGTGATGCCGAAAATGGATGAGACAGCGCCCATCAGGATCAGTATAAAGGCGATCAGCTGTTTAGAAGAGAGTTGTTTGGTTTTCATTCAGTATTCTCCTTTTCCCCGTAATAATGTAAAACGATTGCGGTATAGTTATCCTGTGTGGGAAGTGCGGCTTTTCGGATTGCTGTTTCGAGCGCGCTGCAGCAGTCCTGAACCGGAAGCTCCATCGCCTCGCGGATTTGTTTCAGGGTCAGTGGATCGCTGATTCCGTCGGAGCATAACAGCAGGGTATCCCCAGGAAAAAGGGAAAGTGGAATGCGGGTGCGGTCCGGCGTGATCTCCTCCTTCCCGATATATTGGGAAAGTGCGCCTGCCTGGGGGTCAGAAAAAGCTTCCTCGATGGGAAATGCACCGTGAAAGGAACGCAGCAGCAGGTCCTTTTGAAATTCCTGTCGGGTGTTTAATGCATAGAGCTGATGCTCCCGGAGCAGAAAAAGGTCGCTGTCTCCGACGCTCCAGAAGTGCAGTTGATTTCCCAAAATCCAGGCAGCGACAAGGGTGCAGCCGCCGTGGCCGTAAAACTGCTGATAGACCTTCCGGGTGCATGTAAAGATCAGCTCCGATACAGCTTTTGTCTGCGGCTTGGGAAATGGGAAATGGTTTAACAGACAGGATACGGTTTGAATTGCGATCCGTTGTCCTTCCGCCATTCCGCCCATGCCGTCACAGAGAACGGCTAAAATTCCGTCTGTTTCATAGCGGTCTGCCGGAGAAATTCCGAAGGCATCCTGCTGTTGCTCACGCTGCCCGATTCCCTGCAGGTTTGCAATGTCCAGAATAGAGGTCTGTTCCGAAGTCAGAACGGTGGTAACGCAAAGCGACTCCGGTGCTGGTTCGGATGGCTGCTGCTGAGTCTGTACTTTTTTTCGCTTTTTAAAAAAGAACATGGGCTATTCCTCGCTCCACTGAAACTGTTCGCTGCAAAGAGGCAGGAAAAGCAGTCGGCTTTTCCCGACCTCGATGATGTCGTATGCTTTGAGTGGATGAACCATTTCGACCTGTTCATCGTTGCAGTAGGTAATGCCGCGTCCCTGCCCGGGCGAAAGGGAAAAGGCATTGTGTTTGGCATCGTAAGTGACCAGTGCATGGCTTTCACGGGATACGGTATCATCGTCTGGCAGGGAAACATCCATCGCGGCAGCCCGGCCGATAAAGTTTCTTCCTGAAACGAGACGGAAATCCGTTCCGCGGTGTGGACCTTCGATGCAGATCAAAAAGCCGACTGCCGGATCAATACCGATTTTCTTTTTCATCACAGCGACTGTTTTGCCGCTGTCGAAGGATGTCGCAGCTGCTACAGCAGGATTGCCCGGAAAGGCAGCCACTGTCTTGCCGATATCCGCTGCAGCCATTGTCTTTCCGATCCCTGTATTCTCCTTGCAATACGGACAGCTTTCAAATCTTGCTTCATCATAGAAATGACCATTATCACACTGCTTCATAGAGTCCTCCTTGTTTTCCGAAGGAAAATGCGACTGCATTGAACGCTGCGCTGCGGTTTGCGTCAGGCGGGCATTTTCCGTCTTGCAGTTTTTGTTACCTTCAGTCTACGCGTCGGGCGGTCATCCGGGTATGCCGTATGCGCGCCAAAACGGCGAAAAATGTGGGTTGGCGCTGGTGCGCCAGGGGAAAAATCAGAAAAAGCCGAACATCTTGGCAATGTTCGGCTTATGACGTATTCAGATATTATGATGCAGGATTGTGGGAGTGCGCAGCACGGAACAATCCGTAGGCATCAAGTCGGGGGCTTTTGACCCCGACATATTATAAAAGAGCTGGTTCCTGAGACTTGGAAGGCAAGACTTTACGGAAACATAATTTCAGCTCCGGTTACAGGTTTTTGCGCTGCCATTCGATGTAGGACTGATACAGTCCCATCCGGGATTTTGCACCGACCTTTTCATAAATGGATGTGATATAGCGCTGACAGGTTCTTCGGGAAATGAAAAGGCTGTCGGCGATTTCCTGGATGCTCTTTTCTGTGTTGACGAGTTGGTCAAAAACAGACTGTTCCCGGTCAGTCAGGGAAAATGCCGTGGAAAATGTGGAAAACGGGTCTGCATGGGGAGTGTTCTGTGGATAATCCGGATCGGAGGAAATGTCCGAAGCCGTAGAGGCGGACGAATCGTTGCCGGAGGAGGATTTTGTGTCGTGGCTCGCGTTCGCTTCGCAAGCTGCCTGCATTTTGTGAGTCATAGTGCCGCCTGTCTCAGTCTGTACGCCCGGTGCATTTAACATGCTATAGGCTGCGATCAAAATGCTTACCGTTGCGAACAGGACAAGAGCCGTGATAATCAGCGTGATGCCGTTATCCGACGCGATCAGGGAGAGAGACAGGTTTGAGACCAGGGCAGCGCCCCCATTGTTGACGGCACGCCCCATTCCTGCCCAGAGGCGCGGGCAGCGGGTATCCTCGGACAGCGCCAGAAAAGAGGTCGTAAAGAATACGACGAAAAATCCGGAGGACAGGTAAAAGACGATCAGTCCGATCAGGAAAGAACCGCCAAGCTGCAGAATTGCGACACTGAGCGTGGAGAGCATCATAATGCAGTACATGATGAGATTCATGAAACGTCTGTTATGGAGATCAAACAAAAATCCGGCAGCAAGTCCGCTGCAGGCGAGCAGGACGCGAGGCCACTGACCGATATCCATGGTTCCGTCTGCGTGTCCCAGTGTAACGGTGTTGTCCAGCGTACTGAAAATACAGGTCATAAAAATGACGAGAAAGATCAGCAAAACCAGCTGCGGCAGGGCGCCGGAGGCAGATGGGGCAGGGAGCTTATGCTGTGAGTCGGTGTTGTCGGAAGAGGCACAAGCTGTCGGCTCTGGCATCCGGGAGTTGTTGCCTGCCTCCCGGTGCTGAAACCGGAACAGGGAAAATACGATAAAAAGGAACGCGGCGCAAAGCAGCAGCTGTTCTGCCGGGGCAGAAGAAATCAGGCTGTTGTTTAGAAACTGCAGCAGGATAGCAAGCCCATAGGAAATGCCGACCATGCGTGCGAAATATTTTTTGTCAGAAATTTCACAAAGAAAATGGTAATGTACCGCGCTGCCGAAGATGCCGAGAACCAGAAACAGAAGCATTCCGGCGGCAGTCAGAAGACCGGGCGCAACAGGACTGCCAAGGATTACAAAGCAGACGATTGCCAGCGTCGCAAGTGTGAAAAACACAGCGCTGCGCAGACGATGGCGGAAAAAACGAAACAGCAGCGGATAGAGGCAAAAGCCGACCGCGCTGATACCGAGCGCATAATTCTGGACGTTTACCGTCCGGGCACTGGAAGCGTTCTGGGCGATCTGGTTGACATAAAAATATTCTGTGCTCAAAAAGAGAAATGTAAAAACCGCCAGCATGGAAATGGCGCGGAGGGATGAAGGTTTTGTAAGTTCCTGTTTCATGAAAGGGAAAGCTCCATTCGTATCGTCCACAAGTGTCGGTTGGCAGCTCTTTAAAAGGGGAAATGCTGTAAACCTTGAATCGGACTTCTTTTTCGTTGTATAATTCATTATATAAAATTTGAAAAAACAGTGCAATCGCTTCGCGGCGGAGAACTGAGAAAAGAGGTAACGGGAAAGAAAATAAAAAAACAACACCATAAATTTTAAAGGGGAGAGTAAAAGGTATGTACGAAGAGACACAAATGGAGAAAACATTCCGGAAATTAAAACGTCTGGAAGAAATGCTGCATGACCGGATGTTCATTCCGGTGGATCAGGTGGAAATGAGCGTCTGGACGACGAAAAAGCCGGTGCATGAGGTGCCGGATCGGGCGCTGTTTAGTCCGTGTGAAAAGGGACGAAAGTGGCTGGAGGAGGGATTGTATTGCTGGTTTCTGGGGGATTATACCATACCGGAAAAGCTGGCAGGACAGACACTTTTTATCTTTCCGAAGATCAAGGGCTATGAGGGGATGCTCTGGGTTGACAAAAAGCCCTATGGGAACTTCACCTCTAAGGTAATTCAGAACAGCTACGGATATCATTACTGCGACCTGCTGACAAAGGGAAAGGCGGCGGGCGAGCAGCTGGAAATCGCGCTGGAATATTATTCGCATCATTATGTACGTGGCACGCAGCCGTTTGAGGAAAGTGACGAGGTATTCGAGATCGCTTACGATCATGTGGATATCTGTGTAAAAGACGAGATCGTCTGCAACTTCTTCTACGATCTGCACATTGTAAACCAGATGGCGGAATCCCTTTCCAAGGAGCAGTTCCGCAGAGGGGACGCGGTCCGTGCGCTGTTAAGAGTGCACGAGATCATCGACTACGATATCGACCTCGCCGATCCTGTCGAATGGCATGAAAAAGCGCAGAAAGCGGACGCTGTTTTACAGAAGGTTCTGTCCGACCACAACGGACCGCATGCAGGCTTTGCAGGTCTGATCGGGCATTCCCATATGGATACCGCATGGCTGTGGCATCTGGATGAGACGGTGGAAAAGTGCGCGAGAACCTATGCAAACCAGCTGTCTTTGATGGATCAGTACCCGGATTATAAATTTATTCAGAGCTCCGCGGTGCATACCTCCTGGATGGAACAGTATTATCCTGCCATTTTTGAAGGAATGAAAAAACGGATCGCCGAGGGCAGATACGAGCCAAACGGCGGCGTCTGGGTAGAGTGCGACTGCAACATTCCCGGCGGCGAATTTATGGTGCGCCAGTTCTTATGGGGACAGCGCTATACGATGAGCAGATTCAACTATCGTTCCAACTGCTTCTGGCTGCCGGATACGTTTGGCTACAGCGCAGCTCTGCCGCAGATCATGAAAGGCTGTGGGGTGGATTATTTCCTGACGACGAAGATGGCGTGGGGCGATACGAACGAGTTCCCGTATGATACGTTTTATTGGGAAGGAATTGACGGTACAAGGGTATTTACTCATACAAACCGCACCCATATCTGGCCGGATGCGCAGCAGCTTCTGGAATGCGTCAACGGCTGCAAGGGCTACGGCATCAAGGATAAAAATGTGACGGACAGCAGACTGCTTTCCTACGGCTTCGGAGATGGCGGCGGCGGTCCGGAATTTGAAATGGTCGAAATCGCAAACCGCTTAAAGGACGTAGAGGGACTGCCCAGAACGGAGCATATCCGTGTCGGCGATTTCATGCAGAAGCTGGAAAAAGAGAGCTTCCGTCCTTCTGTTTATGCCGGGGAACTGTATCTTGAGCTGCATCGCGGTACGCTGACCAATCAGCATCGGATCAAGAGAAATAACCGGAAAGCGGAAATCGCGATCCGAAATCTGGAATATATGACCGTTCTTTCTGCGCTGCAGTCGGGAAAAAAGATCAGCGGGGAGGCGATTGCGCCCCTGACCGGACTTTTGCTGCTGAACCAGTTCCATGATATCCTGCCCGGAACCTGTATTCCGCGCGTGCATGACGAATCGCTGGCACAGACCGGACATGTGATCGAGGAAGCTGCAAAGCAGATGAAAGCGCTGCTTGCGGACATGGCAGAGAAAAACAGTGCGATAGATGGCGCAGATCAAGCATCTCGGACGATTTACAATACCCTTTCCTTCGACCGGAAAGACACGGTTTATCTGCCGATTGAAAAGGACAGCCACATTGACAGTACATACAGACAGCAGATCGTTGAAAAGCTGGATGGACATAACTACCTCGCGGTAGACGGACTGAACATTCCGGCGTTTGGCAGCCGCAGCGTAGCGCTGGCGGGTGGAGCGCCTGTTGAAAACGCTGGCTGTAGGGCGGCAGCTGCGTTTGTCCTGGACGGCGATCATCTGCAGACGCCTTTCTATGATGTGATCTTTGATGAAAGAGGTTACATTTCCTCCCTGATCGACCGTGAAAACGGCCGACAGCTAAAGGGCGAGGGATATGCACTCAATACGTTTCTTGTGGCAGAGGATGTGCCGGATTCCTGGGATAACTGGGATCTGGACGCGGACATCGCAGACAAATGGAGAGACTGTGCGAAACTGTTGAGCCGTAGCGTCGTTTCCTGCGGAGCGGTTGAGCTGCGGATTCGGAGCGAATATCAGCTGACGAAAAAGAGCAGCCTGCAGCAGGATATGGTGTTCTACAGCAAGGACAGAAAGATCGGCTTTGAGACAGTCATGAACTGGCAGGACGACCACCGCTTCTTAAAGGCTGCGTTTGACACTTCGGTTCAGAGCCGTTTTGCGAGAAATGAAGTGCAGTTCGGTTATATCGAGCGCGCGACCTACCGCAACACGTCCTGGGAAAAGGCGAAATTCGAGGTTTCCAACCATAAATACACTGACCTGTCTGAGCCTGGCTACGGTGTAGCAGTTTTGAATGACTGCAAATACGGCGTCAGCGTGGAAAACGGACGCATCTGGTTGTCTCTGCACAAAGGCGGCTGCCGCCCGGATTATAGGGGAGATAAAGGAATCCATGAATGCACCTATGCGCTGCTTCCGCATAACAGCGGTTTTGGCGCGGAGGCGGTCGTGCAGCCCGCTTACGAGCTGAACATCGCTCCGATCGTTATGCCTGGCAAAAAAGAGCTGGAATCCTTCGTAACCGTGGATGCGCCGAACGTTATCGTAGAAGCGGTTAAGCCGATGGAGGATGGCAATGGTTATGCGCTGCGTCTCTATGAAGCAGAAGGAACTTCCGTGCGGACGAAGATTCATCTGACAGAAACCGGTGAAAAGGTCATGCTGACAAATCTGCTGGAAGAGGAGATCGAAACGCTTCCGGATGAAAAGGAAATTGCACTGGAATTTAAACCGTTTGAAATCAAAACGATTTGTGTATTGATGAAACAATAGAATGCACGCTCTGCGAGCATTCTATTGTCATGGATAAGAACATACCGCCCGGCAGCTTTTGTAAGAAGCGTTGCCGGGCGGTATGTTTGTTATGGGAGACGAAGCAGCTTGAGGAAGAATGCTTCGTCTCTGCGATATGAGGGAGAGAGCCGGACGCTGGAAGCCCAATTGGGAAAGGTCGGATCGTTATCCTCCAGTGTATCGAGGTTCTGGAAAACGGTCTGGTCATTCTCCGAAGCGCTCACAACAACGTCGCAATCCTCCATATACCGGGTGGCGGCATAGGCAGTTGATGAAAGGGATCCGGAAAGAAGTGCGATTGTCAGAAAAAATAATCCTGAATTATTCATGGAACAGTATCTGAACTGATAACTGTTCCATGAATCTAAAAATTGATCCATGCAGCCATAACATCACTCAATCAATCTGTTAAAAGGGTATAAAATCCCTGTGGCAGTGTTCAGAGCAGTTGTTAAATCGCCAACAAGCCGACTTCTCCAGTTGCTTTGTTATTATGGCTGTAATTGATCCTGCTAACTTCCAGCAATGCCTGCTTTATGAGGCTGGCTACATTTCGATATGCTGCGGGAAAATGGTATTATACCGATTAAGGTATTTCGTTGCTACGCCACGGTAAAAATGATAGCGGCTTTTCTATGAAGCTGTGGAAACCATTCACTGTGTTCAGATGATAAAAACATTTCTCATCTTCTGCCATTTTGCTACAGTCTTTAACTGTATAGTCTGCAACTGTGGGCAGGATATTATAACTCCTGAGACCATCGCAGAGAATCAGTGTTGCGTCAGCAATATGACCGATAAAAACAGCCCGAAGTTCTTCCGCATCCGGTTTTGCCCTGTTAACCGCAGCTGCATAGGCATCTCCATTGCGCTGTATGCCACTGCAGATGCAGACATATTCGCTGGAAATGCCGCGCTTTTCAGCTTTTGCACCATGTTTGCGGGGCTTTCTGGAGATATCGTCATCTAATGGCTTACTCGTATAACAGTCCAGGATGAATGTTTCATCCAGTTCGGATACTTCTCCGAGACAGATATTGCCAATTTCGGGCATCTGCTGCAAAGGTATGAGTATTTTGTGACGCATGGCAAAAGTAGCCTGATGATAAAGGCCGAGTCTCTTTGCCGTATAGCCAATTGAGTTGCCGCGGAGTGTGTCTTCAATAACATCTGCCCATACTTCCGGAGAAAAATGGGAATTGAACATCACAGTGTGAGTCGTTGTAGTAAAAGTTCGTCCGCAGTCCCGGCAGAGGAAACGCTGTTTGTTGCATTTATGCCCGTAGCGGATAATATTCTGCGAACCACAATAAGGACAATCCGGCTTTGAGCTGGCACCATCTTTTCCCAGCATGACGGAAGCGGCATTAAGTAATGTAGATATCTCTTCTTCGGAGAGTTGCTTTATACGGTCAATAAGTAAATCCTAGCTGGTCTTGACATCCATCCTCCTTAGTATGAGGAGATTGTACCATAAAAAGGATTGCTATGGCTTACCAACACACTTATGGACTAATACCATGAATAATTATAATTGTCTGACAATGATGTTTTTAGGGAGTCATTGCGCTTGATTATAGGGAATTGATCTCGCTCATAGACATATGCCAGTGTCATACTTTGCATATGGCCTGTATGAGAGCTATATTGACAAGCACAGAGCCAGCCATATGAATGTATTTGGCACTACGGTGGGCGAGTTGCATCAGAATTATCTTCGTCCACAGGAGAATGGAAGTCATTACAATTGCCATTTCATTCAGACAGGTTTCTTTGCAGTCCGAGGAAAACGTCTTTTTTCCTTTAGCGCTTCGGAATATACGATCCGGGAGATTACGGAAAAGAGACATAATTATGAGATGGAGAAAGTTAGGCAAGTTGTGGTCTGCACCGATTACAAGATGAGCAGCGTAGGATCCAATTTCTGCGACCCGGAGTTTTTGCCCCAGTACCGGTTTGCGGAAGAGGAATTTAAGTGGGAGATGCTGTATTCTTTTTTCGATAGGGACTGATATGAAATCATAACGGCAATTTACCGGCGGGTACAGGGGCGAGGCTCCGGACCGCCGGCGTATTTATGGAAGTGCGCATCTATAATGCGGCCGGGAGGCAGAGTAGGTTCTGCATCTACATGAAGAAAGGAATCAGGAGGAGGAATGAATATCAACTGGATTAACGAGCTGATATGGGGGCGAGAATTGCGGCGGCGTCCCTGTGCGGGGCCTATATCGGCTATGAAAGAGAAAACAATCTGAAAACGGCGGGAATCCGGACACATTCCATCTTAGCCCTGACATCCTGTCTGATGATGTTGGTGAGCAAATATGGTTTTACGGATGTCCTGGGAGCGAACGTGAATCTGGATCCTTCCAGAATTGTGGCAGGAATTGTGATCGCCATCGTTTCCTTGGTGCAGGCGTGATTTTTCCAGAAAACTGACGGTCAGCGGGTTGATCACTTCAGCAGGCCTGTGGGCCTCTGTGGGCATCGGCATGGCGATGGGAAGCGGCATGTATATCATTGCGGTGTTTGTTACTTTGATGGTTCTTGGACTGCAGTTTTTATTTCACCGGGGCGCACGCCTGGTCAGCAATGCTTCTGTGGAAAAGTTGATCCGGCATGTCCGTCAGGATGCGGATGTACGCGCTATTTTGTCGGACTGTCGAAGGTCAGAGTGCAGAACTTCAGCGTCGTAAAGCTTCCGGATGGTCTTCTACAGATTAAGGTACTGTTGGTGCTTCCGGAAGTCTGTGAGCTTCAGAAGGCACGCGCCGCTCTGAACGGGGCGGCGAAGATTGTGGCCGTAGAGATCACAGCGGAGGAATAGCCATGTGAGCAGGCCCTTTTCCAAGACAGTATCGCAGACAGGCCGTTATAATTTTGTGCTTTCTCTTTCAATAAGACGGGTGGGAAAAGCAGCGGAAGGAGAGGGCGTGTGATTTTCAATCATATTTTGAAGCATTTCGATGGAAGCATTGGCGATGGAAGAGCGCTGAATTTCCATGCTGGTAATCGGCGGGGTACAGAACTGGCTCAGCGAGGAGTTGTCAAATCCCATTACCTTAATCTCTCCGGGAATCTGAAATCCGAGCTTCTGCACCTTCTGCATGGCAATACAGGCCAGTTCATCGTTGCGCCCAAGTATGGCATCCACTGGATATTTTCGGATGTAGCGTTCTACCTGGAGCGCGACCTCTTCCCGGTCGCGGCATCCAGTTATGACGTTCTGCTCCGGTGAGGATGACAGGCCGAGTCGTTTCATTTCTTCGATAAATCCGCGGTACCGCAGATCATTCATATTGCTGAAATGTCCATTGCGGCTGAAACGGTCGATATAAATTATATTTCTGCAGCCGGCATCAAACAGGTATCTGACACATTCCCCTACTCCCTTATAGAGTCCGCTGTCAATTTTGGCAGCTCCCCTGATGGCGTGATAATCCCGATTGATGAGCAGAACCACTGGAATATCCGCATCAATAATCTGCTGGATATATTTGTCAGGAAAGCTGATGGAACTGATGATTACGCCGTCGTAACATCTGCTGATAATATCGTTTACAAACTGCTGCGTATTCCGATTGCCACACAGGGAGATGATATATCCCAGATCATACGCATTTTTTTCCAATTCGCTTAGTAGCAGGCTGAAATGTTCTGTTATGATCTGATCCGTGATTAAGATGATATGATTCAGTTTCTTTCCTTTTAAGGCGCGGGCGATGGAATTGGGGCGATAGCCCAGTTTATTGACCGCATCCAGAACCCGTTTCTTTTTTTCCTTATCCACATAGCGGTTATTGTTCATGACATAAGACACGATGGTTTCGCTGACTCCTGCCTCTCGCGCAATGTCTTTTCTGGTTACTCTTGTACGCTTCTGTTCCATATGGATTTCCTTCCTCCAGTGTAAAACTCGAAACTGTGTATACCGTCTATAGGATAAATTATAGCGGGAACCCGATTATAAGTCAAACGGCTGTACCGGAGCATACGCCCGGAACCCGTGATAACGTTTGAAGCAAAAATGACAGAAATTTCTGAGCGATGGATTGACAGAGAACAGAGAGCGGATTAATATAGAATTATACACACGTGTTTATATGAATTTTGTATAAAGATCCATGGAGTATGGGCTGAAAAAGGGGATGGAGGATAGAAGACCATGAGCAAAAGTGAAAGAAATCAGCGAAACGTCATTATTGTGTATGCAGATGATCTGGGCTTTGGGGATTTGAGCTGTTATGGGAGTCATCAGATCAGTACGCCGAATCTGGATCGTCTGTGTGCGGAAGGCCTTAAATTTACGAATGCATATGCTACATCAGCTGTATGTACGCCTTCCCGTTATAGTATCCTGACGGGACGGTATCCGTTCCGGAACAGCAGGGCGCATATTTTGCCCGGAGATGCCGGATGTATCATTTCTCCGGAGTTGGATACAATGCCGAAGCTTTTTCAGCGTGCCGGATATCATACGGGAATCGTTGGAAAATGGCATCTCGGACTGGGAGATGGAAGACGTCCCATTGACTGGAATCAGGAGATTAATCTCACTCCTGTGGATCTTGGCTTTGACGAATCCTTCATTTTCCCGGCAACGGCCGACCGGGTGCCCTGCATTTATGTGGAGGGCCGTAAGGTTGTGAATCTGGATCCGGATGATCCCATTGAAGTCTCTTATGAAGAGGAGTGCCCGTTCGAAGACATTCCTACCTATCACAAAAATCCGGAGATGCTGGAAATGCGTTCTTCCCACGGCCATGATATGAGTATTGTGGGCGGCATTGGCAGAATCGGTTACATGCGCGGAGGAAGCAAAGCTGTCTGGAAAGACGAGGATCTGGCGGAAACTTTTTTAAGCAGAGCGCTGCGTTTCATTAATAATAGACAGAATACGGAGCAGCCTTTCTTTTTGTATTACGCTCTGCATCAGCCTCATGTTCCCCGTGTACCGTCAGCACGCTTCCGCGGCGTGACGGCTCTTGGCCCACGCGGCGATGTGATTGCCGAGCTTGACTGGTGTGTTGGGCAGCTGATCGAGGAACTGAGAAGACTGGATATCCTAGATGATACAATGATCATTTTTTCGAGCGACAACGGTCCGGTTCTGGACGACGGCTACGTGGACAGAGCATATGAGCTGAACGGCACGCACCGGGCGGCAGGTCCGCTGCGCGGAGGAAAATACAGTAAGTTTGACGGAGGCACCCGGATTCCTTTCATTGTCAGCTGTCCTAACCTGGTCCGCAGAGGCGAGTCCGGCGCGCTGATCAGCCAGGCGGATCTGTTCGCTTCCTTTGCCCATATGCTAGGCATGCCGCTTGAACCGGAAAGCGCGGTTGACAGTCAGGACATGTATGCAGCATTGATCGGGGAGGAGCCCGCCGGTAGGGAAGAACTTATGGTGGAGGATGTGACCTGCGGCAAGATGCTGAGACGCGGAAACTGGGCATATCTTTCTCCCAGTGAAGGCGCTCCGTTTATGGGGAATGTGCGGATTGAAACAGGCCTGTCCATGGATCCGCAGCTTTATAATATGGACTATGATATTGGGCAACAGACCAATGTGGCCTGGGATTATGAAGACGTGGTAAAGGATATGGAGGAGCGGATTCAGAGAATTGTGAGAAGCGAGGGGACGAAATAAGGCAGAACATGCCGAAAGGAGGGGAATGTATATGAATACGCCTGTTTTACACCGTATCTGTATCGACAGAACAGCTCCCAAACCGGTATCTCCGGTCATTTATGGCTGGCACTATGAAGAGATCGGGATGATTGGTGACGGGGGATTGTATGCAGAGATGATTCGCAACCGGAATTTTTCAGAAAGCGGAACGGCTCCGGGAATGCAGATAAAGGATGGATTATATCAGAATATACCTCATGCGGACAGGCCGAACTGTCTGCCGGAATATCTGCCGGAGCTGGATGGGTGGAGCGCATTGGGAGAGAGCGTTTCCATCGGTCGGATTACTCTGAATGAATCCGGACGTGTCTATGCGATGACGGTGAAGCGGTCTGCTTCTGAAAAAGAAGGGATATGTGGAGCGGCAAACAGCGGATTTTTCGGTATGCATACGCAGAAGGGGAAGAAATACCGGCTGTCGGTTTATCTTTGTTCGGAGCCCTCCGGGGGAGGCGTGAGAGTGGGCATTGCAGATAAGGAGGGATTTGCAACCACAGAAGCCCTGATTCAGGACATACCGGGGAAGAAGACGCATTATGAAGTGACGTTTACTGCAAAACGCACAGTGGAAGATGGAGTTTTTCTTCTTACGCCTCTGCAGAGCGGAGGGGTGACAGTTTTCTTTATTTCCCTGTTTCCCTGTGATACATGGGACGGCGGACGTTCTGTTTTCAGACGGGACATCATGCAGAATATGTTGGATTATAAGCCGGAATTCCTGCGCTTCCCAGGCGGCTGTATCGTACATGGCGTCAATGTGGAGACAATGTACCATTGGAAGGAAACCATAGAGGATATATCGGTGAGAAAGAGTTCTTGGTGCAAGTGGCAGCCGCACTGGATTTCAAATGGAATCGGGTACCATGAATTTTATGAGCTCTGCGAGTATCTTGGAGCGGACGCCATGTATGTGGCGCCGTGCGGATTGATCTGTACGGACTGGGCATTTCAGAAGGGAGACAGTGAAGATTTCTGTCATCCGGAGACAGAGGTGGAGGATTATATACAGGACTGCTTGGATGCCATTGAATACGCGATAGGACCGAAGGACTCCGTCTGGGGAGCCAAAAGAGCAGCGAACGGCCATCCGGAGCCGTTCCCTCTGCGGTATGTGTCAATTGGAAACGAAGATTTCGGCCCGGCATATTATGAACGGTATGAGAAATTCAGCGCTGCCATCCGAAGCCGCTATCCGCAGCTGATTCTGATTGCGGACAGCATCGTTGGAAACCGTAAGCATGGTGACTGGGGAGATAAACGGAAACGTCTTTCCTATTTCCACGATCCTGCCAGTATGGATTATTTCGATGAGCATTATTATGACAGCGGGGACTGGATCTTTGAAAATTTCGACCGTTTTGACTGTTATGACCGCAGCGGCCCGGGACTGATGTGTCTGGAGCTGGGGCTGAACTCAGAACAGCCGTCCGATGTTCTGTATGAGTCAATTTTTTTGATGATGCTGGAAAAGAACGGGGATCTGAAGCCTATTTTTGCCGGAAGGCCTCTGATGCGCAACTGGGATTATGTAAAAGGAGAGCTGAATCCCTTTTATTATCATACGAACGGGGAAAGCTGGAAGACAGTGCATTATTATGCCAAGAAGCTGTTTCGGGACAATCGGTTTGACAGACTGTTTTCCGCATCCTGCTGCCGACAGGACGGCGGAGCGGTATTGGATGAAGAAACCTTATTTTCCACTGCGGGGCAGGACAGTACGACCGGGGATATCATAATAAAGACCGTCAATCTTGCAGCGCATTCTATAGAAGCCCGTGTAGATGCGGGAATTTTGCAGACCGAAGCGTGTATTTATACGCTCAGGAATACGGATGCTCTTCCTAAAACAAAGGAGGCTTCCCAATGCGGAGGGCCGGATCTGTATCAGGGGCCGATTGACCTTGATAAGCCGTACACGTTTCCGCCCCGCTCCCTGACAGTAATGCGGATTCCCGGAAAAAATCTTAAAAATAAAGGGTTGTCGAGAAATAGATAACCTCAAACAGGGAGCATTGTGACTGGATCAGTCACAATGCTCCCTGAAATTTTTTCTTATAAAAGAGAAAAAGATGGCTAACGACAGCCACCTTCTCTCCGTTCCATGGTATAATGGAACTATGTTAACCAAAGACTATTATAACGACTTTTTTGACATTGGACAACAGAAAATTAACTTCAGTTTCTTCGAATTGAGTTTACCCGATGATGATCCAGTCTATACCCTGAAAAAGTGATGGAGGAATTAGATTTTTCAGGCCTGCTGGCCTGTTATTCCGATCAGGGAAGAACCGGATTTAACCCAATCATGCTGTATGCTGTTGTTACCTATGCAAATATGCGCGGAGTCAGGGCTGTTGACCGTATCGTAGACTTGTGCCGGAGAGATCTCGCTTTTATCTGGCTGACCAAAGGGCAGAAGCCACAGTGGGATGTTTTTTACGATTTTAAAGGAAAAAGCTGACAGGCGAAGTTCTGAATGAATTGAATTACCAGTTCATGCGCCGTCTGGAGAAGAAAGGACTGATCACCCTGAAAGAACTTTAAATCGATGGGACAAAGATCGAAGCGAACGCCAACCGATACATGTTCGTCTGGCGGGGACACTCAATTACCATCTGGCTGGCCTGCTGGACACCATTGATGCCCTTTATACAAAGTACAATGCCTTCCTGCGGGAGAATGGATACGGCCCGAAATACGACCTAGGGGAAGCTCGGATGTTTGTGATCGAGGGAATGGAAAAAGTCCGTCGTGTGATTGAGGAAAACCGGAAACGGAAACTGACCAAACACAAGAAGATTTCCAATAACACGATACTGGAGATCGATAATTGCTCTCCACTTGAGATCCTGAAACTGCAGAGAAATCTGACACAGATCGCACAGGGATAAGGGATAGGGTTTGTTCATAAAAAAAGAAAACAGAAACCAGAGATTTAAAAGCTTTATGAAGAACTGGAAGAATGCGGAAAGCGCCTGATGGGCTATAAGGATTGCTTTGAGATCATGGGGAAAGACCGGAACAGCTATTCCAAAACAGATCTGGAAGCAACCTTTATGCGCATGAAAGAAGATTCCTATGCTTAATGGGTAGCTTAAGCCGGCCTATAACTTCCAGATCGCGGTAGAGAACTATTTTATTGTCCATGGATATGTGAGTAACGACCGGACAGATTACAATACGCTGATCCCTGTTCTGGAAAAGCACAGAAAAGCGTTTGGAAACAGCCTGGAGGCAGTGACTGCGGACAGCGGCTACTGCAGCGAAAAGAACCTGTTGTATCTGAAAGAGAACGGGATCCGCAGCTATATCAAGCTTCAGGATCATGAGAAGAGGAAGACCGGGGCATACAGAGAAGACATCGGGAAGTATTACAACATGACATGCGCTGTGTTTGAAGATGAGCATTATTACATCTGCCATGACGGAAGGAAACTGCGGCATATCCGGACAGAGAGCAAAGAGCAGGATGGCTACACCCAGACGGTGGAAGTATACAGGTGCGCAGACTGCAGCGGCTGTGAACACAAAGCCAGATGTCTCTATAAATACAATGCTGAAAAAAATCCGGACCAGAATAAGGTCATGAAGATCAATGAACGATGGAAAGAATTGCGGGAAGAGTCCAATGCGAATATACAGGGCGAAGAAGGGATCCTGAAACGGCAGACACGATCGATCCAGACGGAAGGGCACTTCGGGGATATCAAGGAGAATGAAAATTTCCGGCGGTTTAACTATCGGTCAAAGGAGAAAGTGTATAAAGAATTCATGCTGTATGCGATTGGCAGGAATATCATGAAATACCACCGCTTTTTACATGATGAAATTAAAAAATTTGAAGGGAAAAAGGAGCAGAAAGCAGCTTAGTCGACAGAGCACTCCCGAAAATCCAGCCAAGGGGTTTTTGCGCCATAAAATAGGAGATAAAAAAAGAAGAGACAGTTCCGCAGAGGATTCAGGACTTAAATAAGCCCGAATTCTCAGGGATTGTCTCTTTCCTGCATGTCAGGGATTAAAAATCGGTATTAACCGACACCCCTTTATTCTGGAATTTAAGAGGGGATATGACTGCGATATTTTCCGGGTGTTACGCCTTCCAGCTTTTTGAATACGCGGATAAAGGATACGTCGCTGCAGAAACCGCTTTGTATGGCAATGGCTGAAAGTGTCAGCTCCGGCTGGGACATCAGACTTTTGGCGTGATCAATGCGCAGCCGTTGGACATAATCCAGCATATTGCGTCCCGTTCCCTTTTTAAAAGCCTTTGAGACGTAGGCGTTGCTGACATTGAGCTGCTCAGATACGTAAAAAACGCTGAACATGGGATCCAGATAATGCTCCTGAGTAATGGCCATAATTTTGTCCACCATACTTTCCTGTGGAGATGCATTTAACAAATGCTCTGAAAGTTGCTGAGTGATTGAGTAATATTCGGATTCCAGCTGTTCAATGGAGGAACAATCCATCAGACGGTCCATAAGCGAGTACTTTTCCCAAAGATTATTTTCATTGAACTCGTTCATATCAGCAAGTACAGATACTGTATGATCGATAAAGCTGAAAATCTTGCATTTGATGAATGGAAGGGAATAATGGTTATTTTTCAATTCGTCAAATATCTGCCGCTGGATAATGCGGGCGGCGTCAAAATCCTGATCTCTGAGAAGATTGGAATATTTCTTAAACCACATTTCAAACAGCAGATTGCGGTCGTAGGAAACGGCTACATGGCTGATCTCTGAATAATGCATCTCCCCCCGTTCACCAAGAAAGCTCATATGATCAGTAATTTTCTGTGTTTCTTCATAGGCGAAGGCGAGCTGCGTCAGGCCGCGGTGAATATCGCTGAACGCAATCATGAGCTGATCCCTGTAACCGTGGAGAATATTGTTTATCCATTCATATGGCGGGCAGGTCGATGCACCAAAGTAAAAAATCTTTATATCATACCTTCCTGAAAGAATGTGCCATTCCTGGCGGCTGTCCGCGAGAGGCGGCTGGGAAAAAGCGGCTAAAAGAGATTTTGGAAGGGAATCATATTCGCTGTAAATCCGGATCAACTGTACATAAGGCCCGCAGATCGTAAGATGGAATTTATTCATATATTCTGTAAGGAGAGAGTCTGAAAGAATTTCTCCATGGATGAGCTTATATAGCAGCCCTTCCATATACAGGCTATGGTTCTGAGAGATCAGTCTGGCAGAGCTGTTTCGGATATCCATCAGCTCGTCAATGGAGCGTTCTATGCACTGCAGAGCAGATTCTTCCGCCGCTGAGCCGGGAGATACCTTGCTGGCAATGGAAGAAATCGGACGGTAGTTATAATTTGCCAGATAGATGCTGAGCAGAAATCCGCTGAGCAGTAAGACAACGAAACAGATGAAGGCAATCGTCTGACTGTCAGACAGTGTGCGCGCGAAGTCCAGAGTGGGTATAAAAGCAACATGCAGAAGCGGATATTTGGCGGAAGATACGGCATACAGGGTATAGTCGCCCAAAGTATGAAGCCCGGGCGTGAGAGAGCCGGGATCAAGGCCGTACTGCTCCACAAGCTCCTGGGAAGAGATAGAGGAAAACAAAATATTGCCGGAATCATCCACTGTGAAAACCTCTGAAGACGTGGGAAGATCAGAGGCATCCCGGTAAGGGGAAACGAGCATTGGATCGACAACAAAGGCGAGAGTCCCCTTACCGTTTCCGGAAGATCCGTATGGAAGCGTATAAAGTATGGCAATATCCGAAGCATAGCGCCCGGTACCGTTTAAGGAAATGCGGCTTCCTGCATGAAATTCATCCAGCAGGGAAATAAAGCGGTCATCGTTCAGGTGATACTGATTCCAAATCTGGATGGAATAGACAGAGGAATCCGTAATCAGCAGCTCCTGCTGCGGCAGATATATGAATATTGTGTTAATATAGATGCTCAGAAATTTATAGCTATTCAGCTTTTCTATTATAGAAGGGAGATCATAGTGCAGCTGCGGAGGAATATCGCCGTTGCAGGCGAGAAAGGTTTGTATGGCCTGATCGCCGCTTAACTCTCTGGCAAGGCTGTCCAATGCGTCAAGATTGCTCTCAAGAGAGGACTGATAGGAAATTGCCTCCTTATAAGCAAGCTGCCGGGAATAATTGGAAATAGTTCCGATCAGGCTGGATGACAGAAAAAGCAGAATGCCGGTCAGGAGGACCAGAATCAATAAGTAGGAAACAAGAAGTTTACGAAAGAAAACAGCAGTTCTTAATTTCTTAAAAAAAGCTCTCATTTTACTCCTTTCTTTTTCCAGGCAAAAAATGAAAACGAGATAAAAACTGAAAATTTATGGACAGAATATACAAGTTACAGAAAACAAAATTGTAGTTAAATTCCAAAACTAGGGGTGAAACGGGTTAAAAGCTGAAAATTGTAAAATTGCATTTGATCACGTAAAATAAGCATATAGCATTTGTGAGAAATAGTCAATTCTATCCTAAAATATGGAAAATATTTATGCTGATTATATAATACACACTAAAGCATATAGGAATATCCGTATACATGAATCTATATATGAATGAAGCGACATGGGCTTGGAACGGCTGGATAAATACCATGCAGAAAGGACATTAATCCAGAACGGCGGACATGGGAAGGGAGGAAAAAGAAAAAAAGAGGGAAAGACAGCAAAGGAAAAGAGAAGAAAAAAAGAAGGAGGAACAGAAATTTATGAGAAGATTTCAAAAAGCGGCGGCACTCGCAATTGGTGTATGCATGACGGTATCCGCACTTGCCGGATGCGGCGGACAGAGCGGCGAAAGCGAGATGAAAACAGAAACGAAACAGGAGGCTGTTACGGAACAGGCTTCCGGGCAGAGCACGGAGGAAACCGGAATAACATTTCCTCTGGAAGAACAGGTTACCCTGACGATGTGGGCTCCATTCAATGTGAATGCAGCATCCGTTATGGAGGATTATAACGGGAGCCTGGTATTTCAGGAAATGGAAAAGCGGACGAATGTCCATATTGAATTTATCCATCCGGCAATCGGGCAGGACAGTGAACAGTTTAACCTTATGATCGCTTCACAGGAATATCCGGACATGATTATGGGCGGAATCAGCAATTATGTCGGAGGCGGGGATCTGGCCGTTGAGGACGGCGTATTTTTACAGTTAAATGATCTGATTGACCAATATGCGCCGAATTATAAGGCGATTCTGGAATCCAATCCGGAGGCCAAGAGACAGGCGTCCTCGGACAGCGGGATTATGTCGTCCATATTGCCGATGATGCGTCAGGAAAATCTGTGCTGGTATGGTCCAGTGATCCGAAAGGACTGGCTGGAAGAGACCGGGTTGGATATTCCGGAAACGTTGGAAGAGTGGGAGGTTCTGCTGACGGAAATGAAGAAAAACCATCCGGATTCCACACCGCTTATTTTTCATCCGTCAGGAGCCTCTGCAGGAAACTCATTCAGAGAAAGAGGATATGATTTTTGGGGACTCTTTATGTCTGCCTATGGAATCGGCACCAGTTCCGGAACATTTGGAGCCATGTACAACGACAACGGAACCGTGAAATATGCGCCAATCGAGGACGGATTTAAAGATTATCTGGAAGTAATGAACCGTTGGTACGAAAATGGCCTGATTGATGCGGATTATCCCGCGCGTGATATGGACGGCGTGAATGCCCTGATTACATCCGGCATGGTCGGAGCGATGGTAGGATCCGTAGATATTGCCTCCAACCTGTTTGACAGCCAGGGGGTGGAATACGTTGCAGCTCCGTATCCTGTTTTGAAAGAAGGAGATCCCGTACGTCTTCGCGCATACGACGCGGTGGCCTCTCCGATAGGCAATTCTGTTTCCATCACCACCCAGTGCGAAAATCCGGAGATTGCCGTGGCCTGGCTGGACTATGCGTTCTCCGAGGAAGGCTCTCTGCTTTATAATTTCGGCGTAGAAGGAGACACCTATACAATGGTTGACGGTACGCCAACCTTTACGGATAAGGTGCTGAATAATCCGGACATTCCTGGTGAAACAGCGCTGTATCTGTATAAAATGCAGGTATTTCCGCAGCTTCGCTGGGGAGCGCTGGCCAATCCAAGTACAGTAAAGAATCCCAAGGTTTTGGAAGAAAAGACGGCATGGACCGAGCAGGGCACGGCAGAGCTGACAATGCCGCCGGTTTCTCTTACGGCAGAAGAGGGCGATGAGCTTGCAAAAATATTAACCACCACGGATGTCTATCAAAATGAAATGGTAACCAAATTCATAATGGGTGTAGAGCCTTTGGACAAATTTGACGAATACGTGAATGAAATGAAAAAAATGAAGATTGAGGATGCAATCGCTATCTATCAGAAAGCGCTTGACCGTTATCTGGCACGTTGAGTGACCGGTCCTGCAGAAAGCGCCGCCATGTACTTTCTGCAGGACCTTTTTTGAGAGACAGGATCCGGCCGGAAGTGCTGATTCTCAAAAAAGAGCCGATAAAGAAGAGGAAAAGGGATGTTGATATGAATAAAGTCAAAAAGAACAAAAATACCGGGGAAGGCGTTGGACAAAGGCTGAAACGGGATATCCGGCAGAATAAATATGTGTATCTTATGGCGGTTCCGGTTATCCTGTTTTATATCTGCTTCTGTTATCTCCCGATGGGCGGGCTTCTGATCGCTTTTCAGGATTATTCCCCAACAAAAGGCATTTGGGGCAGCAAATGGGTCGGATTTGAGAATTTCATTGACTTTTTTAATGACTATCAGTTTCCCAGACTGCTTCGCAATACGCTGACGCTGAGTCTGGAGCTGATCCTGTTTGGATTCCCAGCGCCGATTCTTCTGGCGCTGCTGATCAATGAACTACGCGGGAAACGTTATCGGAAGGTAGTTCAGACAGTCAGTTATCTGCCGCACTTCATTTCACTGGTGGTTATTTGCGGCCTAATCAGCAACTTCACAGCCTCTACTGGTGTGATAAATCAGGTGTTGTCCTTTTTTGGATTTGAACCGAAAACATTTCTGATGGATCCAAAGCTGTTTCATCCTTTATTTGTAATATCGGACATATGGCAGAGTGTCGGTTGGGGCAGCATCGTATACTTATCGGCCATTTCGGGAATTGATCCCGGATTATATGAAGCGGCAAGTATTGATGGAGCGGGACGTTTTCGAAGGATCTGGCACATTACCTTGCCGGCCCTGATTCCAACGATTACTGTTTTATTTATTATGCGGATCGGAAATATCATGAATCTGGGATATGAAAAGATTATTCTGCTGTATAATCCCACCATTATGGAAACGGCTGATATTATTTCCACATTTACATATCGGAGAGGACTTTTGGACGCAGACTATGGATTCAGTACGGCAGTGGGTATGTTTAATTCTCTTGTGAATTTCGTGATCCTTTTTGTTGCAAACAAACTGAGCAGAAAGCTGACTGGAGAAAGTTTATGGTAAGGAGGAATTTATGGTTACGAAACGTTCACCCGGAGAAATTATTTTTGACATTGGAAATGCTGTCTTTCTGGGAATACTGACGCTGATTTTTTTGTATCCCATGTGGTACGTGATCATGGCTGCTTTCAGTGATCCGGCCAGATTTGTCAGCCATACAGGATTATTGTGGCTTCCGGAAGGATTTTCGCTGGCAGGATTTAAGATGGTACTTAGAACCGCCAGTATTGTAACCGGATACGGGAATATCATTTTATATGTGATCACGGGCACAGCGCTGAATATCTTGCTGACCAGCATGGGAGCCTATGTGCTCAGCCGGAAAAAACTGTATATCCGCCGTTTTTTATCACTGGCGATCGTTTTTACCATGTATCTGTCCGGAGGTCTGATTCCCTTTTATCTCACCGTGCGTAATCTGGGGCTGTATAATACGCGATTGGCACTGATTCTGCCGGTGGCGGTTAATACATGGAATCTGATAGTGATGCGCACATCCATGTCTCAGGTCCCGGACAGCCTGGAAGAAGCGGCAAAGATCGATGGCGCAAACGACTTTGTCATCCTGTTTCGCGTCATTCTGCCTGTCATTAAAAGCACGGTTGCCGTAATGGTTTTGTTTTACGCCGTGCAGCATTGGAACTCCTGGTTCAACGCCATGATTTTTCTGCAGGATCGGTCTAAATACCCGCTGCAGCTGTTCCTTCGGGAAATCCTGCTCAGCGGAAGCATGACGGATATCGCGACGGGATCGACTGGCGAAGACGTAAACAATGTTCTGACAATGAACATGCTGAAATATTGTACCATTGTGGTTTCCACACTGCCCATTCTGTGTATCTATCCTTTTTTGCAGAAATATTTTGTGAAAGGTGTAATGATCGGTTCAGTGAAAGAATGAGAGGGATTCTGTCATGGAAGAAAGCATTTTGCATTATATCCGTCCCAAAGCCCCTTTTCTATGGGTGGATGGAGCCGACCGTCTGCCCAACAGCTATTACTTGTTCCGGGCGGAATTTACGGTGGAGGAGGACGACAATCCTTCCAGCCTGTGGATCTGTGCACGAAAGAAATACAGGCTGTATATCAACGATAAGCTGATCGGACAGGGGCTGCCGCCTGCGGTAGAGTATGGAAATATCATCGACTGTCATGCTGTTGCCAGAGAGCTCCTGCCGGGAAGCAAAAACTGCCTTGCAGTGGAAGTACATGATATGGAAGGCAGCGGGGAAGCCTGTTTCATTGTATGGCTGGAAAACGCGGATGGTACCCTGTATATGGGACTGTCAGAGAAGGATATTCAGGTGCTTCCGGCCCCGATGTGGGAGAGAAATACCCAGGAGGACCGTCAGAACAGCAATGTGCGCTACCAGGAACACTATGACGCGCGCAGTTGCCCGTTTGGATGGAGGCTGCCGGGGAAATTGCGGAAATGTTGTTTGTGAAAAGAAAGCAGCCCTTTACCTTAGCGGAACCGTTCGGAACTGCGGTTACGCTGCGGGCTTTGGATAAAGCTGGACTTATGAATCTTTCCGTCCGGATTCTGAAGGAACGCTGGGGAACGTGGATGGTAGACAGAGGCCTGACATCTACGCCGGAGGAATGGGGAATGAACGGAAGCTTCCGGAGCGGTAGCTATCAGGGGATCATGCGGTCGTTATCTCACATATGGTCGGCCGGACCGGCCCAGTTTCTTATACATAATGTAACGGGGATGCAGATTCTTAAGCCCGGATGCGGAGAAATCAGCCTGCGGCCGGCGGATATCGGGGCCGATTACCGGATTGTATGTCCGCTTCCGCAGGGAAACTTGATAGTGGAAAACAAAAGAGGAGAAATCAGCTGCAGGGTACCAGACGGCGTAAAGCTGGTTTCTGTTTCATGCAGATGAATAGTAAAAAAGAAGGAGGGCTTATGGAGAAAATGGAATTTACATTTCCTTATGAGGATCATCTTTATGATAATTATACGATTCCGGACAGCGAACAGCCGGACATCGAACCATATGCGGGAGGAACAAGGTTTGAATACCCGTTTGCGCTGGAACAGCAGCCGCTTCAGGAGCTGGGATTGCTGGATGTGACGAAACCGCCCTTCCTGGCCGATTCCAGCGGTGAAAAAGACTGTACGGATACGCTGAATGAGGCGATCCGGACTGCGCAGAGATACCATTATGTTTGTTATTTTCCATTGGGTACATACAGAATTTCAGATACTCTGCAAGCACAGCAGTATATTTGGTGGAAGAATTATCCTTATGACAAATACCGTGTCGTACAGCGGAGATATCCGGTCGTGCTGATGGGGGAGAGAGGGAGGACAGAAGACGGAAAAACGCTTCGGCCGACAATATATCTGGCGCCATATTCCGACGGTTTTACTTTTCGGGATCATCATAAAGCGGTGATACATGTCTATAACGGAGCTGCGCCGGAAGAGAATGCGGCGCCGGCGAGCATTGAAAATATGATTACCGGTCTTCATATTGAAATCGGAGAAGGGAACAAAGGCGCAGTAGGGGTGGCCTTTTATGCTGCCCAGGGCTGTTCGATGGAAGATTGTGAGCTTGATGTAGGAGATGGATATTGCGGCCTGTGGGGAGCTGCTGGAAACGGAGGAAGTCATGCGCAGAATATAATACGCGGAGGGCGCGTAGGAGTGGACTTATCCAGAGGTACGCCGGGAGCGGTGATGAGCGGATTTGTTTTCGATCATCAGAGAGAGCATGCGATTATAGCGGGAACCAAGCAGGCAGTGGATTTTGTCGGCTGTGCCATATACACGTCGTCGCAGCTGCCGCCGGTGGTATCGTTCGGAGGGACCTATGAGCTGTTCCATCAGGGCCAGATTTCCCTGATCGACTGTATCATCGAGTTTGATGCACCGATGAAGCAGGGACGGATACAGGCGGCCGTCAGCAGCCGGGAGAGTATTTACTTGAGGAACATTTATGTGCGAAATGCAACGCATTTTGTATGGAATCCTGACGGCTCCAATCTGGCCGCATTGTCAGAAAACTGGTGCCGCGCAGAAGAGTTTGCTCATGGAATTACTTCCATGCCCCATGAAGGAAGAGTATATCCGTCTCCGATCTATATGGATGGGAAAAAACTGGGGGAAAACACATGGAGCATGGGAGTGGAAATCGTAAAGCCTCCAGCGGGACTGCTGAAAAAGCACCGGTACTTCCTACCGTTATGGCAGGATGTAACTTCATATAACGTAAAAGATTACGGCGCAAAAGGGGACGGTATCACTGATGATACGAAAGCGCTGCAGAATGCAATCAATCAAAATGAGTATGTGTTCCTTCCAAAAGGCTACTATCGGATTACGGACACGCTTCATCTGAAGAAAGATACAAAACTGATCGGTGTTGCACAGGGACTTTCTCAGATTCTTGTTACGCAGATACCGGATGGAGTCTTTGCAGAAAAAAAGGAAAACGTACCAGCGATAGATACGCCGGATATTGCTGATGCATCTGTAATACTGGCATACTGCGGTCTCGTTACTTCCAGAAAACAGCCCGGCATTTATGCGCTGCGGTGGCGTGTGGCAGGAGGTTCAATTCTGCGGAATTTCGCCTTTTATGCCGATGTGGGATACCGCATTACCTGGATTACGGAGAATCGGAGCCATCCGTGGATCTTGGTGACGGGGAACGGCGGAGGAAGATGGTACAATTTCTGGTGCGATATTACTCAGGGCGGTAAGGATTACAGGATTCTCAGCATTCGCGGGACACGGCAGCCCTTTGCCATCTATGCCTGTAACGTGGAACACTCCAGAGCTGATTATGAGATGGACATTCTGAACTGCAGAAACATCGTGATTTATAATCTGAAAAGTGAATGCAATTCCCCCGATCTGCTGATCCGGGACTCAGACAATATTGCGGTGTTCTCTCAGGGAGGGGACGCTTCAACATATCCCGGAGGTTCCCTGTATCATATAGAGAACTGTACGAATTTTACACTGTCCCTACTGTATGATTACCGCATTAACTGCAGCGGACACGGGCCGGAATATTTCAGCGGGACATGGTTTGATCCATGTGAATGGCATATGCTGACGGAAACGGCACCAAACGGCGATGTGATTACAACCTTGCCCTGCGAACGCCCCTGTCTGTATAAGAGAGGAAACTACAGAGGCTGTAATGAAGCAGAAGAGTAAAAGAATAAAGTTTGGGAATGGAGGAAAATATGGATCATAATAAACAAATAAAAGGAGCGGTGTATTTTCCATCACGCGCTTACAATGCATATCAAACCTGGATGTATTTTGACAGAACGGTAATTGCAAGAGATTTTGGATATGCGAAAAGCGCTGGACTGAACGCTTTACGCATTTTTACAAGCTACGAGTACTGGCAGGAGGAAGCAGAGCTGTTCTGGAAGAAGTTTGAAAGCCTTTTGTCTGTGGCAGAAGAACAAGATATCCTGGTGATGCCCATCTTATTTGAAAACTGCGGCAGAGAGCCGTCTCGGGAAAACATGCTGGATCAGGATCCGGAAACAGCAGCCTGTATCCAGTCGCCTGGACGTAAAATTACAGAAAACCGAAAGCTGTGGGGAAAACCGGCTGAATATACCCGTGAATTTATGAAGCGCTATGCCGATGATGAACGTCTGGCGGCCATAGAGCTGATGAACGAACCCCATGAAGAAACCGGAGACATTCCGTTTGCTCAATTCATTACAAAGACGGCATTTGATATGAAAAAGAGAGTGCCTCTCAGTATAGGCTGCATTTCTCTGCAGCATAATCTGTATTTTGCTCAATGGATTGAAGTTTATCAGTTTCATGATAATTTTCCCTCTGACCGAGAGAATTTTGAGAAGAAATTAAGAGATGCTGTCAGCCTGCAGGAAATGACGGGGAAGGCGGTCTGGCTCTCAGAGTGGCAGCGGTTGCGGATAAGCGGACCCGGATGGGATCAAAGGGTAATTCCAGAAGAAGATAAAATCCCGTATCTTTCTTCTCTGGCAGAAGCTGTTTATCAGAGCGGCATTGGCAGTTTCTTCTGGTCGCTTATGGTTAAACCGGCTTATCTGCCAGCTCAGAGGATAAATGGAACAATAAACGGTCTGTTCCATGAGGACGGGAGCGTATACAGCACAGCGGACTACATTGCTGTTTCAGGAAAACAGAATTCTCCGGAAGCTTTTACACAGCCGCCGCTGTGGTATGTGGAAGAGCTGAAGAGAACCGGGAAGGAATAAAATACATCTTTATAGCATACACAGCAAAAATATTTGGAGACAGTCGATTTTTATAACTGGCTGTCTCTGACAGATAAAATTGACCTACCTTAGCAATTCAGTCTTTCGGGTACTAAGGTAGGTCAAAATTCAATGAAAAAGCGGGTCAATTTTAGGGTTCTTCCGCAAAATATAGTATTTGAACATGTACCAGCCTGTGGAGACCAGTATATATCCGCATATTTAAAGTTGTTTTTTGTAATTTGCTAAAATTTGCGGAAGAACCAAAGAGTTCCGGAATAATCAAAAAATAGTATTTCAGAGAGTATGAAGAAAAGTCTGTAAATGGGGTTCTTCTATGATAAGACGTGGTGGAATGCTTAGAAATTGGGCATTCCACCTTTATTTATATACCATCCCGAGGATGGCACGTCAAAAACCGGAAAGAGGAAAAACCGACTATAGAACCGATAAACGCACCCATAAATATTAACATGAATCTGGAATTATACTGCAGATTCCTTCTTTTATTTTCTATTCGTCTTTTCTCAAATTCCATATCTTTTGTATTTTCCATAATTTCTCCCTTCTTAAAAACAGGAACAGAGCTCTGAAATATAAGTGCTGTTTTTAATTAGAGAAAAATTATCGAAATAAAATTATAAAATACATTGAAAAATATTTAGGCGATACCATTACATTGTTTCCAGAACTAGTAGAAAAATTTAATCAAAACAAATTATACCTATATTATTCACAGCACAGCCGTGAAAGCGGCTGAAAGCCACATAGTTACTATATTTTAGCTGAATATTGCTTTTCACCTATCAAGTGAATGAAAAAAGAGCATCCACTTGTCTGTTATGATGGAATGACCGGGGATCTGATAAAGATCCAGCTGCGTGATGGAACACAGTATTCCTGCACCGGAGTAGCTGATTTTTTACAGCCGGTACTGGGTGAATATCTGCATGACTATCCGGAAATCCCTATTCTGCTTCGTGGTGATAGTGGTTTTTCTACGCTTGATCTATATAAGCAGTGCGAGGAAAACGGCACAAGCTATGTGATCCGGCCGAAGGAGAATGGCATCCTACGCGGAAAAGCATCCTATCTTGTGGATGAGCTTGATGAAATCACCAGGAATAACAAAGTGGATTATACGGTAGTTTATGGTGAATTCATGTACAAAGCAAAGTCATGGCCTTACGAACGGCGTGTGGTATGCAAGGTTGAAAAGCCGGAAAACCAGATGGTTTACATGTACACCTTTGTTGTCACAAACATGCGCAAACAACGCATTGATACCGTCCGTTTAAAACTGCTGAAGATTGCTGCAAAAGTAGTTCATTCAGCAAGATATATCACATTCAAGCTGTGTAGCAGCTGCCCTCATAAAAATGAATTCTATGAGACACTTTCAAATATCGGTAAGCTGAATATACAGCTGGAATAGTAACTATTAACGAACCTTGACAGCTTAATAACCGCTCAGAACTCTGCCACAGGGATTTTATACCCTTTTTGGAGATTGGTTGAGCGATATTTAGGCTACATGGGTCAATTTCTGGATTCATGGTACAGTTACCAGTTCAGATACTGTTCCGTGAATAATTCAGGATAATGATATTACAAGTCTCACATATTCTCTATCCGTTATTTTGTCAAAAAAACAAGTCCTATCGTTAGTTATCACAGTCTCTTCCACTTGACACACTGGAAAAAACCGATATAATAAATTGAAAATGGTTTTTAATTTCAAAATGAACAGCTGCGGTTCATAGGGAAAGAAGATTGAAAAATAAAATTTTTCAATCGCGGGATTTGTGTCTGTGCGCACTTGACACAAACTCGGCATGCACAAAAAGCGTGCGCAGAAATGGGAGAAAAATGGCAGAACGTGTCAGATACAGAACGAAGCAACAGGAGCTGATCCGGGATTGTCTGGAAAAACACAGCGACCGGTTTGTGACGGCGGAACAGTGTATGGACTGTCTCAAAGCCGAAGGAATTCACGTTGGACAGACGACGGTTTATCGGGCTCTCGACCGTCTCACAGAGGAGAACGCCGTGATCAAAATTCCGGCAGTGGATGGCGCAGGCGCGCAGTACCGCTATATCGGAGAATTGAGGCCGGGCAGCCCGGGGCGGCTTGTCTGCCTGCAGTGCGGGAAGATCATTCCTCTGGAATGTAACAAGCTCCATGGATTTTCCGAACATATCCTGAAGGAGCATGACTTTGCGCTGGATTCCTCGCATCTGATCTTTTACGGCTGCTGTCGGGAGTGCCGCAAATTCAGGGAAACACAGGAAGGACTGCAGGATAGAAATGAGGATAAATAGAAAAAAGCAACTCGGGAAGCATGCTGTGATTTCCGGCATCAGAATGCCGCAGCTGCGCTGCACACGGGTATCGGAAAGCGACATCCTGCGTCGTGCGTCGTTGGCGCTCTGCGCGTGCTTCCTGTTTACCGCAGTGTTTGTCGGCTGCGGCACGGAAGCTTCTGACGAACCGGTGGATCCCAACAGGCTGCAGGTGATGGCGAGTTTTTATACGATGTACGATTTCGCACAGAAAATTGGCGGCGAGCACGTTCAGGTGACCTGCATGGTGCCGTCCGGTACAGAGCCCCACGACTGGGAGCCGTCCACAAAGGATATTACCCGGATGGAGCAGGCGGAGGTTTTTATCTATAACGGTGCGGGGATGGAGCACTGGGTTTCGGACGTTCTGGCGGGGCTTTCCAATAAAAAATTGATTTCCGTGGAAGCGTCGCAGGGAGTGAGCCTGCTGCGCAGCGCAGAGGAAGAGGACGGTCACGACCATGAGGCCGCGCATGCCGATGAGGACGAAGAGGACAGCCACGACCATGATGACGCGGATGCAGAAGACGCCGTGCATGAAGAAGATGCCGCAGATCGCGTCGTTGCCGCTGCGCCCGATGGACATGATGCCCACGAGCACGGCGAGTATGACCCGCACGTTTGGCTGGACCCGATGAACGCAAAACAGGAAATGCAAAACATCTGCGAAGCGTTTTCCGAGGCGGATCCGGAGCATCGCGCAGACTATCAGGCAAATTATGAGAAATGGGCAAAACAGCTCGACGAGCTGGACAAAATCTATCAGATGACGCTGGAAAATCTGTCGGAGCGAAACATCGTTGTGGCGCATGAGGCGTATGGATATCTGTGCAGGCGTTATAACCTGACGCAGGTGAGCATCGAGGGTATGTCGCCGGATTCCGAACCCGACCCGGGACGGATGGCAGATATTATCGATTTTGTCCGGGCAAACAACGTCCGTGCGATTTTCTTTGAAGAGCTGTCCGGCTCGAGGACGGCGGAAACGGTAGCGGCGGAAACCGGCGTGAAGCTTTTGACCCTCAGCCCGCTGGAAGGCCTAAGCGACAGACAGGAAGAAACCGGCGGAGATTATTTTTCCGTCATGGAAGAAAATCTGCAGCAGCTGACAGAAGCTTTGCGGTAAGGAGCAGACATATGAATGCGATAGAAATCAAAAATCTGCACTTTTCCTATGGAAAGGAAAATGTGCTGGACGGCGTCAGCCTTTGCCTGAAAGAAGGGCGGCTGGCGATTCTCGCAGGAGAAAACGGGGCAGGAAAATCGACGCTTTTAAGGCTTTTATTAGGAGAGCTCCCGATCGGGGAAAGCCACAAAGGGGATCAGGAGGAAGGCAGCAGCGACGGCAGCATTGAGATTCTGGGGCAGGACATCCGACAGTTTAAAGACTGGTCGAGAATCAGTTATGTGCCGCAGAACGGGATGGGTGGCTGGAAGGATTTTCCGGCATCCGTGGAAGAAATCGTGCGCGCAAATTTATATAAGCAGATCGGATTGTTCCGGTTTGCGGGGAAAAAAGAGCGGCAGCAGGTAAGAGCTGCGCTGGCGCAGGTGGGCATGGAGGAATACCAGAACCGTTTGATCGGCAGACTTTCTGGCGGACAGCAGCAGAGAGTGCTTCTGGCACGCGCCCTGGTCAACGAGCCGAAGCTTCTGATTCTGGATGAGCCGACGTCGGCATTGGATGAAAAAAATGCGTCACACTTTTACCGACTGCTCAAAAAAATCAATGCGGAGAAAAGGATCACCGTCCTGATGGTGACGCATGACCTCAAACGTGCATCGTCCTATGCAGATGATATCTGGGTGCTGGAGGACGGAAAGGTAAAACAGGAAGCTGGGAAAGGAGAGGGGCAGGCATGAGAATTTTTGAGTATTTGTTTATGCAGCGGGCGTTTGTTGTCGGAATTTTGCTGGCGGCGGTCGTGCCCTGCGTCGGAATGGTCGTTGTCTGCAAACGTCTTTCCATGATCGGCGATGCACTTTCACATACGTCGCTCGCCGGCGTCGCAGCAGGACTTTTGCTGGGTGTCAATCCGGTGGCGGGCGCAGCGGCAGCCTGTGTGGCAGCGTCCTTCGGCATTGAAGCGATCCGCAGAAAGCTTCCGCGCTATTCGGAAATGTCGATATCCATTATCATGTCAGCAGGAATCGGTCTGGCAGGTGTGCTGTCCGGTTTTGTGAAAAATTCGGCAAACTTCAACAGCTTTCTGTTCGGCAGCATTGTGGCGATCAGTGATGCCGAGATGATTTCAGTCATCGTGGTGTCTGTTGTGGTGCTTGTGTTATTTTTGCTTCTATATAAAGAGCTGTTCTATATTTCATTGGATGAAAGAAGCGCGCGGTTGGCGGGCGTGCCGGTCGGCGTCGTCAATTTTATCTTCACGATTATGATTGCAGTGACGGTTTCGGTTGCAGCACGGACAGTCGGCGCGTTGATGGTATCGTCGATGATGGTCGTTCCGGTAGCTTGTGCGATGCAGCTGGGAAAGAACTTTAAACAGACTGTATGGTACGCTGTCGGTTTGAACGTGCTGTTCATGATTATCGGGCTGTTTGCGGCGTTTTATCTGGGCTTAAAGCCGGGCGGCACAATCGTTTTGGTGGGCGTTGCAGCGCTTCTGATTATTTTTATCGGGAAACGGATTATGTTCGGAAAGCAGGAATAAAGTCGCAATTGACACAGGAAAAAAAGCGTGCTACCATGTTTGCAGTCAATGATGACTAACAAAAGAAAGCTATGCCGTACGACAGGTAGTATAGACGTATCCTGCGCCGGTCGAAGGAGGAAACGAACATGATGAAAGCATCTGATGCAAAGAAAATCGGTTTATTTTTAGGAGGCGTATTGTTCGGAACAGCCGGAATCAAGATCCTTTCCAGCAAAGACGCGAAGAAAGCATACGTACAGTGTACCGCAGCAGCGCTTCGCGCAAAGGACAGCGTTATGAAGACCGTTACAACAGTTCAGGAAAACGCTGGCGATGTTCTGGCAGAAGCAAAGCAGATCAATGAAGACAGAGCTGCAGAAGAAGCGGAAGCTGAAGTAAAAGAAGAAGCCTGATTCAGGGCAGTGGGGGACGGAGCCGGAGACGGCGCCGTCCTTTTTGACGGAGTCCTGTTTTCTGAAAAAGCGCGAAGCGTATCAGCGGAGTGGAGATAAGATTGAAAAATAAAATTTTCAATCGCGAGATTTGTGTCTGCGCGCACTTGACACAAACTCGACATGCGCAAAAAGCGTGCGCAGAAATGAGCGGAAAAAATGAACTTTAAAATCAAACACAAAATTCCCGGGCGAATCCGGGTGCATATGGGGCAGTCCAGAATGAGCTTTGACCAGGCGGACACTCTGCAGTATTTTCTGGAAACACAGCCAGGTGTGACAAAAGCGACCGTATACGAGCAGACGCAGGATGCGGTGATCGAGTATGACGGCGAATTAAAAGATCTGATCGAGGCGCTGAAACGTTTTCATTATGAAGACGTACAGCTGCCGGATTCTGTCCGTTCCAGTTCGGGACGCGCGCTGAATGCGGAGTATAAAGAAAAACTGATCGGACATGTGGCAAAACGGTTATTCACAAAATACATGCTTCCCTTACCGATCAGAAATGTGTATACTATATGGAAAGCTTTCCATTATGTAAAAGAGGGCGTTGTATGCCTTTCCAGAGGCAAACTGGAAGTTCCGGTGCTGGATGCGACTGCGATTACGGTTTCCATCCTGCGGCGTGACTGCCCGACTGCAGGATCGGTTATGTTCCTGCTTGGTCTGGGTGAAATCCTCGAGGAGTGGACACATAAAAAGTCTGTCGGCGATCTGGCACGCAGCATGTCGTTAAATGTCGGCAAAGTGTGGATAAAGACCCGGGATCAGGAAATCCTTGTGGATTCTGCATCCGTTGTGCCCGGAGATCATATCATCATCCATGTCGGCAACGTCATTCCGTTTGACGGCATTGTGGCGGACGGCGAAGCGATGATCAATCAGGCTTCCATGACCGGAGAATCCGAGCCTGTCCGCAAGGAAAAGGGTGGTTTTGTTTATGCCGGAACCGTTGTGGAAGAGGGCGAGCTGACAATCGAGGTCAAGGCAGTTTCCGGTTCGACCCGTTACGAAAAGATTGTTACGATGATCGAGGATTCCGAGAAGCTCAAGTCCGCAGCAGAAGGACGTGCGGAGCATCTGGCGGACAGGCTGGTTCCCTATACCTTCCTTGGAACCGGTCTTGCATGGCTGTTTACAAGAAATGTGACCAGAACGTTATCCGTACTGATGGTTGACTTTTCCTGCGCATTAAAGCTTGCGATGCCTCTGACTGTCCTGACAGCGATCCGGGAAGCGAATGCGGCGAAGATCACCGTAAAGGGAGGCAAATATCTGGAAGCATTTGCCGAGGCTTCCACGATTGTATTCGATAAGACCGGTACACTGACCAAAGCACAGCCTACACTACATTCGGTTGTTCCATTCGGCGAGGAAAAGGAAGACGATCTTCTGCGTCTGGCAGCATGTCTGGAGGAACATTTCCCTCATTCGATGGCGAAGGCGGTTGTGCGCGCGGCGGCAGAGCGCAATCTGGAACATGAAGAGGTGCATTCCAAGGTGGAATATATCGTTGCGCACGGTATTGCTTCCTATGTTGGGGAAAAACGTGTTGTAATCGGCAGCGCCCACTTTGTATTTGAAGATGAAAAGTGTCAGATCCGTCCGGAATATCAGCAGCGTTTTGACGAGCTGCCGCTGCAGTATTCCCATCTGTATCTGGCAGTTGACAACGTGCTGGAAGCAGTGCTCTGCATTGAGGATCCGGTGCGTGAAGAGGCAAAACAGGTTATCCGCGAGCTGAAACGGGAAGGATTTACAAAAATCGTCATGATGACTGGCGACAGCGAGCGAACAGCAGCGGCGATCGCAAAACAGATCGGCGTGGACGAATACCATGCGGAAGTTCTGCCGGAGGACAAGGCGAACTTTGTCCAGCAGGAAAAAGAAGCCGGACGCAGGGTAGTCATGGTCGGCGACGGAATCAACGACTCCCCGGCGCTTTCTGCTGCGGATGTTGGTATTGCGATCAGCGACGGTTCGGAGCTTGCGCGGGAAATTGCGGATATTACAGTCGGTGCGGACAGCCTGCAGGAGCTGGTTTACCTGCGCCGCTTAAGCAAAGAAATGATGCGTCGGATTCATGTCAACTACCGTGCAATCCTCGGCATCAACGGCAGTTTAATTGCAGCCGGTGTGACCGGGCTGATTCAGCCTACGACATCAGCGCTGCTGCATAATACGACAACACTGGCCCTGAGCCTGAGAAGCATGAGCTGGAAAGTTCCGGGAGAGGCAGGGCAGGAATAAAAGAACGGAGACAGAGAATGAAAAAGGCGATGATTGCCATGAGCGGCGGCGTAGATTCGAGCGTTGCGGCATGGCTGATGAAGCGGGACGGATATGATTGTATGGGCGTTACAATGCGCCTGTTTGCCGGAGAGGACAGCTGCGAACAAAAAGGGCATACCTGCTGTTCGTTAGACGATGTGGAGGATGCAAGAAGCGTTGCACGTCAGTTGGGCATTCCGTATTTCGTGTTCAATTTTACGGAAGATTTCGGCACACAGATCATGGACCGCTTTGTCTGCGCCTACGAAAACGGATTCACCCCGAATCCGTGTATCGACTGTAACCGTTATATGAAGTTCGAGAAGCTGATGAAGCGGGCAAAGGAGCTGGATTACGATTACGTTGTAACCGGACACTATGCCAGAATCGAAGAACAGGACGGAAAGTTCCTCCTGAAAAAAGCCATCGATGAAAAGAAAGACCAGAGTTATGTGCTGTACAGCCTGACGCAGGAGCAGCTTGCACATACGCTGTTTCCCCTGGGCGGCATGACGAAGCCGCAGATCCGGGAAATGGCGGAAGAACAGGGACTGATCAATGCGCGCAAGCATGACAGCCAGGATATCTGCTTTGTGCCGGACGGAGATTATGCCGGGTTTATTGAACGTTACACCGGAAGAAGCTTCGAGCCGGGCAATTTCGTAGATCAGGAAGGACATGTGCTGGGGCAGCATAAGGGAATTATCTGCTATACGATCGGACAGCGCAAAGGGCTGGGACTAGCCCTGCAGGAGCCGATGTATGTGTGCAGGATCGATCCAAAGACCAATACGGTAGTCCTTGGACGCGACCGGGATCTGTGGTCAAAAGAGCTGACGGCGAAAGATTTCCACTGGATCAGCGGTGAGGTGCCGACGGGCACGCAGCGCATCAAAGCGAAAATCCGTTACCGTCACCAGGAGCAGTGGGCGAACGCAGAGATCACCGGACCGGACAGCATTCATCTGGTCTTTGACGAGCCCCAGAGGGCAATTACCTGCGGACAGTCGGTTGTACTTTATGATGGCGATGTTGTAGTGGGCGGAGGAACGATCAATGGATTATGTGGTTCTGGATCTGGAATGGAATCAGGCGTCTGACAGCCGCGATGCCCGCAACAGACTGCTTACGTTTGAAATTATTGAGATCGGTGCGGTAAAATTAAACAGCCGGATGGAAATTGTGGATACCTTTGAGGAGCTGATCCGTCCGCAGGTTTATGATACCATGCACCATATTACGGAAAAGCTGATCGGCATCCACATGAAAGACCTCTCCGGATGTCGGACATTTGACGTTGTGATGAAGGACTTTCTGGCGTGGTGCGGCGAGGATTTCATGTTCGGTACCTGGGGCCCGCAGGATCTGACGGAACTTCAGAAAAATATGCGGTTTTTCGGCATGGAGCCCCTTGGAAAAGGACCTGTCCGGTTCTATGATATCCAGAAGCTGTTTTCCATCGCCTACGAAGATCAGAAGGTGCGCAGGAGTCTGGAATATGCGGTAGATTATCTGCAGATTCCAAAGGATATTCCGTTTCACCGGGCGATCAGCGACGCGGTGTATACCGCACGGGTATTTCAGATGATCAAAGACCCGATTGCACTGCAGCGGGTTTCTTTCGACACGTTCCAGCTGCCGGAAAATCACCGCAGCGAGGTGCATGTCGTATTCGATAATTATGCAAAATATATTTCCCGACCGTTCCCGGATAAGGAGGCGTTGATGGCGGATAAAGAGGTTCTCTCCACCAGATGTTATCTGTGCCATCATAACCTTCGCAAAAAAGTCCGCTGGTTCTCGCCAAACGGCAAGCACTATTACAGCCTGTCGTGGTGCGATAAGCACGGTTGGATGAAAGGAAAAATCCGCGTGAAAAAAGCGGACGATGACATGGTTTACGCCGTCAAGACGACGAAGCTGGTCGGAGAGAAAGAGGTTGCCGCCCTGATGGAGAGAAAAGATCACATCCGCCAGCTGCGTAAGGAGCACAGACACCGCGAAGCGCAGGAAAAGCTCGGGAAACGGTGAGGCGGGACGCTGACATCGGAGACACGCCGGGGAGCCCATATAATAAAATAATATGAAAAAAACGCCGCAGACCGGTTTCAAAAGAAATGGTCTGCGGCATTTTTGTGCATCCCGTCCTGTATCTTACGCGAAGGGATCGGTGTAACGGTCAAAGTCGATGATTTCATCTTTGCGGCTGCGGTGTCGTTTCATGATATCGCGGCGCTTGCGATTGCGGCTGTGTCCGATCAGAATGGAACGGATCACCAGAATGACGATCAGGATAACTGCGACAATGCTGACTGCAAGCAAAATTTTACGGACGTTTAAGAAAATAACATTTCCCCCCGGTGTGGAAACTGTGGTCGGAGAAGTTGTGGAAGCGACGGATTCAGACGCTGCGGTGCCAGCCTGCGCGCTCGTGGCGCCCTGTGTGCCGGAGGAACCGTTTGCACTGGAAGCATTCACATTGCCATCCGTGCTGGAGCTGTCTGTGCTGCTTTGCGCATTAGAGGCGCTGCTTTGTACGCTGTTCGCATCTGCCTTGGAAGAGCCATTCGCTGTTGCGATGGCTGCGCTTTCCGTTTCAGAAACCGGTTCTGCACTGAAATCAAAGGGCGTTATGCTGGAAAAGAGGATCGGCGCGCTGCCGAGATCCTGACCTTCGTAGGAGTAGTGGATGACAGCGGCCTGTCCATCCTTCAGGTTATCATAGCTCAGCTCGGAATCCAGATCGGCAAAGGTGAGCGTATCCGGAAGGAGAACTTTCGCATCCGGGTCGATAGAAAGGATGTCGGACTGATTGAACGTATTTGCGAACAGGTCGCCGTTTTTTACCTGATAGGTGGTGTCTTCTTTGGATGCTGTAACAGAAGAAAAGTTGCTGAAACCGTAATCAAATAAGCTTATCGTATCCTTGAACTGCTGCGGGGACTCCTCCATCATAACGACGCAGATCAGCTTCAGCCCGTCTTTCTGGGCGCAGGAAACGAGGTTAGAGCGAGCGTTTGCGGTGTAGCCGGTCTTACTGCCGACGAGATATTCGTAAGCGTAGGTTTTACCGGGCAGCAGCTTGTTTTTGCTGTTCGGAATCAGATCCTGTGACAGCGTTGCGCTCGCCGGGATTTTGTAGCTTACCGTGTCAGACATGCGGCAAAGCACGTCATCGGAGAAAAACTTCTGCCCGATCAGAGCGAGGTCATGGGTGGAGGTATAGTGATTGTCATCATGCTTGCCATTGGTATTGACGAAATGGGAATCCGTGCAGCCGAGCTCCTTTGCGGTTTGGTTCATTAAATCTACAAACGCTTCCATACTGCCGCTGATATGTTCGCCGATGGCATTGCCGCATTCACTGCCGGAGCCCACCAGCAGACCGTAGAGGGATTGTTCCATCGTGATCGCTTCACCGGCTTTGATGCCGATGTTGGAATCACTTCGCCAGTCGATGCTGTGCACCGCGGTATCGGAATATTCGATCATCTCATTTAATTCGCTGTTCTGACGCGCAATATAGGCAGTCAGAATCTTGGTTGTGCTGGCGGGATAGAGCTTTTCGTGGATATTTTTGGCATAAAGGATTGCACCGCTGTCCGCATCCATCAAAATCGCGGAGCGAGCATTGAGGATCGGACCCTCCGGCCAGTTTTTGATTTCGTTGCTCTCAACCGGGATCGAAAGGTTGGCCTCCGCCAGCGCCTGGTAATCGATGACCTCGGCGCGAGCCGTTAAAACAGCGCCACAAAACAGATTGGCGCCGACTCCAAGTGCTATCATAAAAGAAAAGAAGGATCTTTTCTGGAAAAATTTCATGTAATGTACCGTCCTTTATTGAAAGATAGTAACATCATACACTATTTCCAGGCAGATTTTAAGGGCAGAACAGCAAAATTCAAAATTTTTTAAAATTTATACTACAGTTCCCTCGTGGCATCCCGTGGGCAGAATTCCATGCTTGCATGAGAATTTGCCCACGGGATGCTACGAAGGGAGCGCCGCTTTATGAGCAAAAATGAGCTGCGAAGCAGCGGAAAGCGTCGAAGACGCGATTCGTGACAATAGAATGTTCGCGGAGCGTGCATTCTATTGTATTGCGAATGGCGCGGGGGCATTCCCAAAATGCAAAGCTTCCTTTTTATCTCGAAATATAGTAAAATAAATTGATACCAGGGTCAAAAGGTCTGAGCCCACATGAGCTTGCTCATGGGTGGGAGAAAGACCTTGTGACCCGCCCAGATAGGAGCATAAAAGTGGGATGGTAATCCCACGATATGCGACTATCGGGCAGGATTGCGGGAGTGCGCAGCACGGAACAATCCGTAGGTATCAAAGCCAGGGTCAAAAGGTCTGAGCCCACCTGAGCTTGCTCACAGGTGGGGGAAAGACGGAAAATCAACAAAATAATAATGAAAAACAGTGAGGACAATTCATGAGATTACGCAATATTACAGGCTGTCGGGAAATGATCGGGGAGAGCGAGTTTGTCGTACACGAACCGGAAACGATGAAAGGAAAGTGGAGAGAAGCGTTTGGCAATGACCATCCGGTTTATGTGGAAATCGGCATGGGCAAGGGACGTTTCCTGATGGATATGGCGCGCCTTTACCCGGAAATCAACTTTATCGGTATCGAAAAATATTCCAGCGTGCTGCTGCGCGCAGTTCAGAAGCTGGAAGAGGAAGAGCTGCCCAACGTTCGTCTGATCCGCATGGATGCAGAAGATCTGGAAAACGTTTTCGCACAGGGAGAGCTGGATCGCATTTACCTGAATTTTTCCGATCCGTGGCCGAAGGATCGTCACGCAAAAAGACGCCTGGAGTCCAGACAGTTTCTGGCAAGATACGATCAAATCCTGAAAAAAGACGGAACGATCGAGTTTAAGACGGACAACCGCGTCCTGTTTGATTTTGCACTGGAAGAGGTGGAAGCAGCGGGATGGACCTTGAATGAAAAAACCTTTGACCTTCACGCGGATGCGCGCTTAAACGAGGGAAACGTCATGACTGAGTATGAGGAACGGTTTTCAGCACAGGGCAATCCGATCTGCAAGTACATTATCAGCCGCTGAATCCCCTGCATAGGAAAAGCCGTTTTCCGATATACATAATAAAAAGACTCGGACGGACAACGGCATGGAAAGAATGGAACAATTAAAAGCGATGCTTTCCCTGTGTCTGATTTTCGGCGTAGCGTTCTGCCTCGGAAGCGTTGTGGGACATACGGTGCGCGTACGGGATCAGGCGGTGATGGCACGTCCTGCACAGAAGGACTGGGGACTTTCCTTTCAGGAGGACAACAAGCCGCCTGTGGCGGACGAAAATATGGAGCAGCTGGCGCAATATGATGCGTTTTATGCGGAGAATACGACGGAAAAGGTTTTGTATCTGACGTTTGACTGCGGATACGAAAACGGCAACACGCCGGTGATTCTCGACGCATTGAAAAAGCATCATGTGCCGGCGGCTTTTTTTATTGTAGGAAATTATCTGGAAAAAAATCCCGATCTGGTCAAACGGATGCGGGCGGAGGGACATATCATCGGGAACCACAGCTACCATCATCCGGATATGAGCCAGATGGGAAAGGAAGAGTTTCAGAAGGAGCTGGCGCAGCTGGAAGACCTGTACGAGCAGACAACCGGCGAAAAGATGTCGAAGTTTTATCGCCCGCCCCAGGGTAAATACAGCGACAACAATCTGCAGCTGGCAAAGGAGCTTGGGTATCGGACGATTTTCTGGAGCCTTGCCTATGTGGACTGGAAGCAGGAGGAACAGCCGACCCACGAAGAGGCGATGTCAAAGCTGTTAAAAAGAGTTCATCCGGGAGCGATTGTACTGCTGCACAATACGTCCCGGACGAACGGTGAAATTTTGGATGGGGTTTTAACAAAGTGGGAGGAAATGGGGTATCATTTTGCTTCGCTGGAAGAACTGGTATCCTCCGGCAGCAGGGAAGCACGGAGCTTTTTCTTGACGGATAACCAGGAAAATCCGGTAAAGAGCGCCGCGCCGACCCATGCAGCAGGATCGCAGAAGCAGGCGAGGGGAAAGCTTACAAGCTTCATGGCGATCAGTGCTGTGATCATGCGGGCAAACAGCTCGACTACGCCGCCCATCATCGGCAGGAAGCTGTAGCCGCAGCCCTGCATGATGTTTCGGAAAATAAAAATTGTGGATAGCGGAATATAAAAGACCGCACACATATAGATATAGGTTTTTGCCCAGGGCATCAGGGAAGCCATATCGATGTCTCCGGAGAAGAACAGGGAAAGCAGCGGGCGCAGGAACAGACCGACGGCAACTGCAGCGAGCAGCGAGTAGATGACGCTGATCAGGAGAGCGGAACGGACGCCCTTTTCCAGACGGTGATAATCGCCCTTGCCGTAGTTCTGACCGCCGTAGCTTGCCATTGTCTGTCCCATCGACATCATGCCCTGTGTTACGAGGTTCTGCACCTTGCTGGCAGCAGTAAAGGCAGCGACTGCTACAGAGCCGAACAGATTGATGGCAGCCTGCATCACCATTGCTCCGGATGCAGTAATGGAAAACTGCAGTGCCATTGGAATGCCCATTCTCATCTGATATGCCGTGTCTGATGCGGAAAGTCGCCACTGGGTGCGCTCCGGGCAAAGCACGGGAACGTTCTTATAAATATAGATCAGACACAGTACCGCAGAAACGCCCTGTGAAATATTGGTTGCAATTGCAGCACCTGCCACACCCATATGGAAGCAGAGGATCAGGAGCAGATCGAGCACCACATTCAGACAGGCGGAAAATACAAGGAAAAACAACGGAACCTTACTGTTGCCGATGGCCCGCAGAAGTGAGGAAAACAGGTTATAAAAAATACAGGCAACGACTCCACTGCAGATCAACATGCTGTAGGTATACGCATCGGCAAAAATATCCTCCGGTGTATTCATAAGGAGAAGCAGAGGCTTCATGGTGCTCAGACCGACCACGGTTATAAGGATTGTGACAAGAACAGAGAGCAGGATACCGTTTGCCACGCTGGCACGGACGGCTTTTTCATCCTTTGCTCCATAACGCTGTGAGGTCAGGATCGTAAATCCGGCGGTAATGCCCTGTGCAAAACCGATGATCAGAAACATGACTGTGCCGGTGGAGCCCACGGCAGCCAGAGCGTTCGCGCCGACGAAGCGGCCGACGATGATCGTATCGGCCATGTTGTAAAACTGCTGGAAAATATTGCCGACTAACAGTGGCAGGGTAAATTTGAGTATGATGGACAACGGTTTGCCCTGAGTCATATCCTGTTCCATAAAATCCTCCATCGTTTGGGTGTTTTACGGCGCTTATGGGCGCTTTATGTGATTTGTGTAGCAAAAAAGACTGTTGAAATCTCAACAGTCTTTAAAAGTCGAAGCGACGTGATTTGAACACGCGACCTCTGCGTCCCGAACGCAGCGCTCTACCAAACTGAGCCACGCTTCGATTGCTTCATCAAGCCTTATTATCATAACGAATTTTTCTGAAAAAGTCAACTGGAAAATTTAGAAAAAAAGAAAAACTTTTGCAAGCTTTTGCAACTGACAGGTTGCCAGAAATAGAGTATACTGAAAGCGAAAGAACGCAACAGAAAAAACTTTAACATGACAAAAGGGGACAGATCATGGCAGCTACAGTTTTTCATACCTATGATAATACATTATATGAAAAGGTTTACCAGACCGCTTATCAGGCGGCAGCGGAGCTGATAGAGACCGCCGGGATGAAAGCTGGTCAGATTTTAGTAGTCGGCTGTTCGACCAGTGAAGTTGGCGGGGAGAAAATCGGAACCTATTCCAGTCCGGAGCTGGCGGCAAAGGTCTTTGGCGGAATTTATGCGGCTGTGCAGGAAAAAGGCATTTATCTGGCGGCCCAGTGCTGCGAGCATTTAAACCGTGCACTGATTCTGGAGACAGAAGCGGCAGAAAAGTATGGCTATGAGCCGGTCAATGTTATGCCGCAGCCAAAAGCAGGCGGATCCTTTGCAACAGCGGCATGGCAGGCATTTGCTGATCCTGTGGCAGTGGAGCATATTGCGGCACATGCAGGAATGGATATCGGAGATACGCTGATCGGGATGCATCTAAAGGATGTGGCGGTTCCGGTCAGACTGTCCATTCGACAGATCGGGGAGGCACATCTGGTATGCGCACGGACGCGGCGGAAATTTGTCGGCGGGGTTCGGGCGGTTTATGACGAAAGATACCTGTAAATAGCATATAGAATAAGGCTGCAGGCATTTTCGCGGGAACGCCTGCAGAAATCAGGAGAAGGATAAAAGAGGGAGCAAGGTATGGTGTTGGAAAAAATAGCCGTTTTGAAGGAGCTGACCATTTTTTCCGTGTTGCTGAGAACTGTGCTTGCGATGGTTTTCAGTGGAATTTTAGGGTATGAAAGGGAAAAGAAAGGGCGTCCGGCAGGATTTCGGACGTATATGGTTGTCTGTATCGGCTCGGAAATTGCGATGATGACGGGAATTTTTCTGAGCCGGGAGCTTGGAAGCACTGACCCGAGCCGGATTGCTGCGCAGGTGATCAGCGGGATCGGATTTCTGGGAGCCGGGACGATCCTGGTGACCCGGCAGAACCAGGTAAAGGGGCTGACCACCGCAGCGGGGCTGTGGGCAGATGCCTGTCTGGGACTGGCACTTGGTTCCGGCTTCTACTCCGGAGCAATTGTCGGCTTTGCAGCCATCTGGTGTTCTCTGAAAATCCTGAGCACAGTAGATAAGAGGCTTGGAAAAACAGCGCGTGTTTTTGGAGTTTACGTGGAGTTTGTAAGTATCAAGGATCTGAGTGCCTTTTTGGCATATGGACGGGGACATGGCTGTAAAATGGACGGGCTGGAGATTGTACGCAGCAAGGATGTGGATGGAAACAGGGTGGTTGGTGCAACAATGACCCTTCATTTTGATACACCTGTATCCCATGAGAAGGTGATAGAAGAGTTCGGCAGACTGGAGGGCGTGCAGTTTATCAAAGAAATTTAAGCGCGACATGTGAACGTGCCGGAGTCGAACGCTGATCATGGGTTTGCATGCGCGCGATCCGTGCCGTATCCATCTGGCTGGCGGCACGAAGCTGCGAAATTCCTTATTTTGTGCGGGGTGCAACCAACGGTTGACAAATTTCAAGCCGCCGTTTGGTGGCGGGAAACTGTCAAAATCCATATACTGAAACAAAAAACAAATGGAGGCAGGAAGTATGATTTTGGCAGATAAGATTGTTCGGCTGAGAAAGAAAAACGGCTGGTCGCAAGAAGAGCTTGCGCAGAAGATGAATGTATCGAGACAGGCAGTCTCAAAATGGGAAAGCGCGCAGACCGTCCCGGAGCTGGAAAAAATTTTGCAGCTTGGAGCGTTGTTTGGAGTTACGACAGATTACCTTTTAAAGGATGACATGGAGCTGGAGGAGTTTACATCGGAAACGATAGACAGCGGCGTGCGCCAGATTTCCATAGAAGAGGCGGGAACCTATCTCGTACAGAGCAGGGAATCCGCAAAACGGATTGCTGTCGGGACGTTTCTGTGCGTGTTATCCCCGATCCCGTTACTTTTATTAGGCGCGGCATCGGAGTATGAAAAACTGAACATTTCGGAAAATCTGGCAGGTTGTCTTGGAATAATGCTGTTGCTGTTTTTTGTAATCGCGGCGGTCGCATTGTTTATCTATTCCGGGTTTCAGAACGAGCAGTATGAATATCTGGATAGGGAAGAGCCGTTTGAGCTGCAATATGGCGTGAGCGGAATGGTGCGGGAAAAACAGAAAGAATATCGGAATCAGTACATTTTCTGGAACATCATTGCAACGTGTATCTGTGTGGCGTCCCCGATTCCGCTGCTCGTCGGCGCATTTTCGGAACAGGAATTTCTGATAACGCTGCTGCTGACCGTTACGATGGTGCTTGCCGGAATCGGCGCATGTATTTTTGTGGTGAACTGCAGCATCTGGACAAGCATGCAGAAACTATTAAAAGAGGGCGATTACACGATGGAAGCGAAGCGCAAAAACCGGAAAATGGGAGCGTTTTCCGTAGTTTACTGGCTTATCCTGACTGCAATTTATCTCGCCTGGAGCTTTTCGACGAACACATGGGATAAGACCTGGATCGTCTATGTGGTCGGCGGCGTGATTTATGCCGCGCTGTGTGTTGTCTGGGAACTTGTGATGAACCGGGAAAAATAGAACGCACGCTCTTTACGCTCCTTCTCATAAGGGTGTTAGAGCATAATGCGTGCTTCTCGGATGAGGACAGACGATTTAAGGTCGTCTGTCCTTTTCTGTTGCTTGGAATTAAGCAGTCAGTCTCTAATAAAGAATACCAACCGACAGCAGCAAGAACGTTTCGATAGGCAAGACGATGATTTGTACGACGAACTGTACTTTGACGACAGCCCGTATTGACGCAAAAAGTAAATTTAATACCATATTTTTCAAAAAGGGTATTGAAAACGCAGAAATTTGTAGCATAATAGTGGTGTGGGGTATAACTACTATGAACAATTATGAATTTTTAGAGAAACTCGGCTTTTCGTCAAACGAAGCAAAAGTATACGGAACACTAATTAAACATAAAGTGTTAAACGGTTACGAAATCGCAAAACTTTCGGGCGTTGCGCGTTCGTTGGTGTACGAGGTTATCAATCGCCTGGTGGCAAAGGGCGCGGTTATTCGTATAGACGGAGAGCCGAATTTTTACAAGCCTATCGAGTATCAAGACCTTATACGTAGCATCAAGGAAGAAAACGAAAAGAATATTGCCTGCGCCGAACGCGAGCTACAACAACTTGCAACGGAAAACGCCGACGTCGATTATGTAATGAATATAGTGGGCGAAGAAAAATACGTTGCTAAGGCAAAGGAACTTATCGACAGCGCGCAAGCGGAAATTTCGCTGTCCATTTGGCGAGAGCTGTTCGAAGTGCTGCGTAGTAATATCGAAAACGCAATATCCCGCGGGGTAAAGGTGTATATTTTTACCTTCGGAAGCATTTTGGTCGAGGGCGCAACGGTGTATTCGTACAATATCAACGACGTTTCAACACTGTTTCCATACCGTAGAACAACAATTATAATCGACGGCGGAGAGTGTTTAGTCGGAGAAGAAGGCGATCGCAACGTTTACGTGCATACGCGCAATCATTCGGTTGTTTCCCTTGCCACCGACGAAATTGTTTTGAATGTTTTTTGGAATAAACTTATCGAAAAAGAAAACCTGTTGTCTAAAGGCTGCTCCGGCGCGGATTTCTTGCAAGCCATACATAATTTGGCGGAGCGCTACGGCATTACCGACGAGATGACCAAGAATTTTCTTGTTTACAATTTTCAAAAGGAGAAAACTCAAAATGGCAAAAAATGTTGAACGATTACAGGCGCGCGAAGCCAAGGAACTTATCCGCCGCGAAAAGCAGTTGGACGCAAGAAGCAACAAGTTTTATTTGATTTACTTGTTTATGATTTTGTCGCTCATCTACATAACGGACGAAATCGCGTCTACTATATCCATTCAGTTTCAGGCGAATATAGTTACAGAATTCTTCGTAAAAAATATGGGTATGGAATACGGCGCGGGATTATCGCTCTTTTCCGCCATAGGTTTTATTTCCTATCCGGTAACACTGCTTATTATTTTCTATCGTCCCCTTGCGGACAAATTCGGGCGTAAGCCGTTTTTGGTTATTAACACGTTATGTATGGGCTTAGGGCTGTTCCTTGTGTATTTATCCAAAGATATCTACGTTTACATGATAGGCGGCACGTTGATGGGTTTTATGGTCTCGCACGATATGCAATGCGTGTACATACTGGAATGCTCCGATGCAAAGTCTCGCGCCCGTAACTACGCAATCGTAAAAGCGGTGGCGATACTGGGCACGTTACTTGTTCCGTTGCTTAGGGCTACACTCATGCAAAACGTAAGCGAGCGTTGGCACGTAGTATATTTGGTGCCGGCAATTGTCGGTTTTGTAATGTCGTTATTCGCGCTGCTTTTTGCTAAGGAAACAAACGCATTTTTGACTAAAAGAATAGAGTATTTAAAAACGCCTATAGAAGAACGTGAACAACGCAGCAAGGAAGGACGCGAACAAAACGCACAAGGCGGAATTCTGATCGCTGTAAAATTCGCATTCAAACACAGACAATTGCGCTTTTTGATTATTGCTTGTTGCTGCTTTTATCTCGCTTCGTTAGGTACGGCAACGTACAGTACGGTCATGGCAAAGTCGGCGCTGATGACGGAAGAAGAAATAACTCTTGCTTTGTTTCTGTATCCCGTCGGCAACGCACTGTTTACATTGATTTCCGGTTTTGTGTCGGATAAATTCGGACGTAAAGTAACTATAGTCGCAATGTCTTGTTCGGCGTTGACGTGTTATTTGCTGTTTATCTTTAGCGGTATGTTCAAGTGGACTCCGTATTTGACGGGTTTTGCTATCGGCGGATTTATGGGCAGTTACTGGGGCGCAGGCGATACCATCGGCGGAATTATGTTTTCCGAATCGTCTCCTACAAACCTGCGTTCGTCGGTTACGGTAATCAATACGTTGCTTAACGGAGTTATGGGCGGACTTGCAACAGTTATTACTATGATACTGCTGCCTATCATTCCCGAAAGCATGTTCGGTTATATGTATTTGGGCATGACGGTTCCAGGGCTTGTAGGGGCAATTGTAATAATGTGGCTGTTTGTCGGCGAAACTCGCGGACTTGATCTTAAAACTGTAACCGGTACGGAATGGGATAAGCCTAAAAAGGTTAAAGAAGAACAACAGGACGGTGAATAAAATGAATAACAAACGATTTGAAATCGGCGCAAGCGAACAGCCGTTAGATATTATTAAGGAAACGTGCGGTTTTGCGGGCATTTTTAAGCAAATAGGCGTTATAGGGGATTCTTTGGCATCGGGCGAGTTTGAAAGTCACGATGAAAACGGAAATATAGTTTATACTGATATGTACGAGTACTCGTGGCCCGCCGTTTTAGAGCGCATTACTGGAACAAAATACAACAATTATTCCCGCGGCGGAATGACCGCGCGCGAGTATGTTCAAAGTTGGGCGGACGCAAACGGATTTTGGCAATGGAATCAAGCGTATATTATTGCGTTAGGCAACAACGATTCGTTTGTGTTCGGGCATCCTCTGGGAAGTGTCAAGGACGTCAACGCCGATTGTCCGCAGGATAACGCCGATACGTTCTTCGGCAATATGGGCAAAATCGTTTGCAAACTTAAAACAATAGAGCCTAACGCGCGTATTTTTGTTGTAACTCCTCAACTGCGCGGTGAAGCGTGTGATAACGATATCCGTTATATCGCAAGCGAACTCGCCAAATTGTGCGATATGTTTGAGTTTACTTACTTGCTGGATATGACTGCGCATGCGCCCGTATACGATGCAGAAATGCGTAAATCGTTCGGGTTGGGCTTTCATCCGAACCCGATGGGCTACTATGCATACGCGTTGACTGTGGGAAATTATATCGATTACATTATCAGAAGTAACCCGCAGGAATTTGCTACGATACCGTTTGTAGGTACGTTGCTCAAAAACAAAGATTACAAATAGGAAAGGTATTGACTTACCGGTCAAAAGAACTTTATCAGGAAGCTTAAAAAATATGGCAGCCGCGTCAGGAAAATTTTCCTGACGCGGCTGCCTTTTAGAGTGCTGGACTGCGCTAAGCCATGTTATCATATTGCGTGTCGTGCTGTCCTTTTGTCACACAGTTCGTGTCGTCCATTTGGAAGCGTCCCAGACCGTATCTGCGAGCCCGTCATAGAACTCGGGCTCATGGCATACCATCAGAATGCTTCCGCGATATGCGATCAGTGCACGCTTCAATTCGTCCTTGGCATCCACATCGAGGTGGTTGGTGGGCTCGTCGAGGACGAGTACATTGGAGGGACGGTTGATCAGCTTGCAGAGACGCACCTTTGCCTGTTCACCGCCGGACAGGACTTTGACAAGGCTTTCAATATGCTTGGTTGTAAGGCCGCATTTTGCGAGGGCGGAACGCACCTCATACTGGCTGTAGCCCGGAAACTCCTTCCAGATCTCCTCGATACAGGTTGTGGAAATATCCTGACTCATTTCCTGCTCGAAATAGCCGATCTCCAGATAATCTCCCTGCTCTACGCTGCCGGAGAGGGGATCGATCAGACCGAGGATGCTCTTCAGCAGAGTTGTCTTACCGATTCCGTTTGCACCGGTGATGACGATCTTGGAGCCGCGTTCCATGGACAGATTCAGCGGGGAGGACAGCGGCTCGTCATAACCGATTACGAGGTCGGACGTCTGGAAAATATATCTGCCGGGCGTGCGTGCCTCTTTAAAATTGAACTCCGGCTTCGGCTTTTCAGCCTGCAGTTCTATTACATCCATTTTATCCAGCTTCTTCTGGCGGGACATCGCCATGTTTCTGGTGGAAACACGAGCCTTGTTGCGGGCAACGAAATCCTTTAAATCTGCAATTTCTTTCTGCTGTTTGTTATAGGCGGCTTCCAGCTGCGCTTTTTTCATCGCATAAACTTCCTGGAACTTGTCGTAATCGCCTACGTAGCGGGTCAGCTGCTGATTGTCCATGTGGTAGATCAGGTTGACGACGCTGTTTAAGAACGGAATATCATGAGAAATCAGGATAAACGCGTTTTCGTAATCATTTAAATACCGTTTGAGCCATTCGATATGAGAAACATCGAGATAGTTGGTGGGCTCGTCCAAAAGCAGGATGTCCGGTTTCTCCAACAGAAGCTTACCCAAAAGTACCTTAGTACGCTGACCGCCGGACAGCTCGGAAACATCCTTGTCCAGACCGATTTCGGAAAGCCCGAGGGCGCGTCCAACCTCCTCAACCTTGGAATCGATCATATAAAAATCGTGTGCAGTCAAAAGCTCCTGCAGCGTTCCGGCGTCCTCCATCAGCTGCTGCATGGTATCCTCGTCTGCTTCGCCCATCTTTTCATAAATCCCGTTTAATTCCTGTTCCATATCCAACAGAAAATCAAAGGCAGAGGTCAGTACCTGACGGATGGTCATGCCCTTTTCAAGGGCAGTGTGCTGATCCAGATAACCGGCGCGGACATTTTTGGACCATTCGACCTTACCCTCATCGGGCTGCAGGCGACCGGTGATGATGTTCATAAAGGTGGATTTTCCCTCGCCGTTTGCGCCGATTAAGCCGATGTGCTCACCCTTTAAAAGACGGAAGGAAACGTCATGGAAAATGGCTCTGTCGCCAAAGCCGTGAGACAGATGTTCTACGTTTAAAATACTCATATTGTTCTCTCTGTACTTTCTGAATTCTGAGTGTTGATATCGGATTGCTTTGTGCTTCCGTGCCCTCACAATCCGCAAAGACTATGTCCCGAAAAGTATAACGGGAAAAAAAGGAATTGACAACCCGTAATTCACAGAAATTCTTGAGCTTTTCCTGAAATAGTTACAGTTCACCCGCGCCATTCGCAAAACCGCGTCTTCGACGCTCTCCGCTGCTTCGCAGCTCTTTTTGCTCATAAAATGGCGCTCCCTTCGTACCCTTCTGCGTTCAGATTTTCGTGCAAGCACGGAATCTGGACTCAGAAGGGTACGAGTGAACTGTAGCTTAAAACATTGACAACGAACAAAAGTTAGTCTATTCTACTTCTGAAAAATGAATTTTTGAACCCGATGGATATGGAGTCAGGGCAAAAGGTCTCTCACCCACCTATGAGTAAGCTCATGTGGGCTTAGTCCTTTTGCCCCTGATATCATGAAGGTTACGATATTGAGGAGGAGAAAGTGATGTTTCTGGAAATCAGAGGAATCCGAAAGTCCTTCGGCGAGGGCGACAGTCTGGTGGAAGTATTAAAAGGCATTGACCTTTCCGTGGAAAAAGGAGAATTTTGCGTGCTGCTTGGACCGTCCGGTTCCGGCAAATCGACGCTGCTCAACATCATCGGCGGCATTGACCGCGCGGATGAGGGCAGTATTACGATTGCCGGGGAAAAGACGGAGGATATGGACGAGAAACGCCTGACAGCTTATCGCAGAAAGCATCTGGGCTACATTTTCCAGATGTACAACCTGATTCCGAATCTGACGGTGCGGGAAAATATCGAAGTCGGCGCGTATTTAAGCGAACATCCGCTGGATGTGGATGAACTGATGGAGACGCTGGGGCTGACTGCCCATGGGAAAAAGCTGCCGAACCAGCTTTCCGGCGGACAACAGCAGAGATGTGCGATCGGGCGTGCGATCGTGAAAAATCCTGACATCCTGTTGTGCGACGAGCCCACGGGCGCGCTGGACTATAATACATCAAAGGAAATTTTAAAATTGATCGAAACCGTGAATCAGAAATATGGCAACACAGTCGTGATGGTAACCCATAACGACGCGATCAGAAATATGGCGGATGTCGTTGTAAAACTGCGTGACGGTCAGATCCGCAAAACTTACCGCAACCTGGAAAAGATCAAAGCACAGGATCTGGAATGGTAAGGGGGCGGCATATGAAAAATCCATTAAGCAAACGGCTTTTGCGGGAATTAAAAGATGATTTCGGAAAATATGCCGTGATTTTCCTTTTGCTCGTCTTTTCCATCGGACTGATTTCGGGCTTTTTAGTTGCGGATGGAAGCATGATAAAGGCATATAATGACGGCTTTGAAAAGTATCAGATCGAGAACGGTCATTTTATTACGGAACAGAAAATGAATCAGGCGCAGAAAGCCAAAATTGAGGAAAACGGGGTAACGCTTTACGACCAGTTTTATGTTCAGGAGGAAACAGATTTCGGTGCGCGGCTGCGCATCTACGCGGACAGGGAGCAGGTCAACACGGTCTGCCTGATGGAAGGGCAGCTCCCGCAACAGGATAACGAGATCGGAATCGACAGAATGTTCGCGGAAAATAACGGGATTTCTGTCGGGGATACCGTGCAGGCGGATGGCGATACCTGGACGGTGACAGGGCTTGTGGCACTGCCGGATTACAGCTGCCTGTTTGAAAATAACAATGACGCGATGTTTGACGCGAAGCTGTTCGGGGTCGCAATCGTATCTCCGGAGGCCTTTGCGCGTTTTGAGAAGGAGCAGCTTCACTATGATTATGCCTGGAAGTACGATACAGAGCCTGCAACAGATGCAGAAGAAAAAGAAGTTTCGGAAGATTTGATGGAGGCAGTGAACGGTGTTGTATCATTGAAAGATTTTCTGCCTCGTTATGAAAATCAGGCGATTCAGTTTACCGGGGAGGATATGGGCAGTGACCGTGCGATGATGATTGTCCTGCTTTACATTATCATCGTGATTCTGGCGTTTGTTTTTGCAGTGACAACGGCCAATACGATTGAAAAGGAAGCGAATGTGATCGGTACGCTGCGGGCGAGCGGCTATACGAGAGGCGAACTGATCCGGCATTATATGGAGATGCCGGTGATTGTAACGCTCATCAGCGCGGTGATCGGAAATATTTTTGGATATACGGTCATGAAAAATGTGTGCGCCGGCATGTATTATGGAAGCTACAGCCTGCCTACTTATGTGACGGTCTGGAATGCAGAAGCTTTCCTATATACAACAGTGGTTCCAGTGCTTCTGATGCTTTTGATCAATGTTCTGATCCTGTACAGACAGATGAAGCTTAGTCCGCTGCAGTTTCTGCGCCGCGATCTGAGCCGTAAAAAGAACAGGCGCGCAGTTGGTTTAAGCCTTGCAATCCGGTTCTTTTCCAGGTTTCGGATTCGGGTCGTACTGCAGAACATGGCGAATTATGTGATTCTGTTTATTGGAATTTCCTTTGCATCAATCCTGCTTTTGTTCGGACTTTCGATGGTTCCGATTATGGATCATTACCAGGAAGAAATCACAGGCAATATGATCGCAGAGTACCAGTATATGCTGAATATGCCGGTTTCGGAGATGGACAGCAAGTATAAGCTAAAGGGCATGCTTTCCCTGCTGAAATTTGCAAAAGAAGTGGAAACGGACAATCCTGACGCGGAAAAGTTCAGCGCTTATACTCTGCGGACGATGGACGAAAATTATATGCTGGAGGATATCCTCTTTTATGGAATCGAACCGGACAGCCGTTATGTTTCCCTGAAGCTTTCCGATGACGATGTGGTGATTTCCTCTGCCTATGCCTCGAAGTTTGGACTTTCCATCGGGGACAGCATTACACTGAAAGAAAAATATGAGGATAAGACCTATACCTTTACTGTCACACAGATTTATCCATATGAAGCGTCGCTGGTCGTATTTCTTTCGAGGGATCATCTAAACGATGTCTTTGATCTTGGAAAGGACATGTACGGTGGATATTTTTCCAGTTCTGAAATTACAGATATCGATGACAAATACATCGGTTCTGTGATCGATCTGGATGCGCTGACCAAAATGACGCGTCAGATGGAGATTTCCATGGGCGGGATGATGTGGCTGGTCAGCTTTTTTGCAGTTCTGATATTTGCTGTTCTTGTTTATTTGCTGAGTAAAATTATCATTGAAAAAAATGCGCAGTCGATTTCCATGGCAAAAATTCTCGGTTACTCCAAAGGAGAGATTGCAAGGCTCTATGTTATGCCAACCTCAATCGTTGTCGTGCTCTGCGTGCTGATTAATATTCCGCTGAGCGTCAGGATTATCGGTATCATCTGGAAAGCAATGTTGTCACAAATGATGACGGGGTATCTGCCTTACTGGATTGACCCGAAGATTTATGTGGAAATGTTTGTGGCAGGAGTCATCTGCTATGGGGTTGTGGCTGCATTGGAGCTGAAACGAATCGGAAAAGTCCCGATGGATATGGCACTGAAAAATGTGGAGTGAGGAGGGAAAATTATGTTTGACTTTCAGGATAAAAAGAATCGGTATAAAATGACCGCGGCAGCGCTTTTTACCGCTGCTGCAATGTGTGTCGGCGGCTGCGGTGACGCGGCAGCGGCGACCAGCGGCGCAGCGGACGGCTCGACTACCAGCACGGCAGATACCGGCACACAGACCGCAGGCGCATCAGGCAACGCGTCCACGACGGATACCGCTGGCTCAGCCAGCGCAGCGACTAACGCGGCGTCCGCTTGGCACGAAAGCGGTATGGAAACGGACAAGGAAGAAAGCGTTTATGTGCTTACGGATGCCTACGGAACCCCGACGGAAATCACCGTGACCGCAGGTCTGAAAAATCCGGGACCGGATGCAGAGCTGACTGACGTAACAACGCTGACGGATATCATAAACAAAGAAGGCGACGAAACCTATACAAAGCAGGCAGACGGAAGCATCCTCTGGGAAAACCACGGCTCTGACATTCATTATGAGGGAAAAGCGGACACTTCTTCCGAGCTTCCGCTGACGGTAACGGTGACTTACTTTCTGGATGGCAAAGAAGTGGGCGCAGATGAACTGACCGGTGCCACCGGCAATATCAAAATCCGCTTTGATTACAAAAATAACACGCAGGAAAATGGTTCGATCACACCGTTTGCAGCGATCACCGGACTGATGCTTTCGGAAGACAATGTGCATGATATTTCCGTGACGAACGGCGCTTCCCGTTACATGGACGGCGAATATCTGGTTTACGGTTTTGCGCTTCCCGGCATGACAACTGCACTTGATCTGGATACGATGGAGCTGACAAAAGAGGAAGAAATCGATCTGCATGATTTTATGGAGGTTTCGTTCGAGGCGGAGGATTTTGAACTGGATTTCACGGCGACCATGGTTTCCAACGGACTTCTGGAAGAAAAGGACTATGATAAGGTTATTGACAAGTTGGATGAGCTGACGGATAAGCTGGAAGATTCCGCCGACCAGGTTAAAGATCTGAAAAGTAAGATCAGCAAATTGAAAAACGGCGGAGAAAAATTAAGAAGCGGCGCAGACTCCCTGTATCAGGGACTATCCCAGGTCAATGCAGCACTCGCGCAGGCGGCACAGGCTGACCCATCGCTGGCAGGACTTGCAGCATCGGTTTCGCAGCTGACGGATGGAAGTAAACAGCTGGCAGATGGCGTCAGCACCTACACAAAGGGTGTGGAAAAAGCGTGTGACAGCATAGATGACAGTTCCTCTTCCAACACCGATGATACGGAAAAGAAACAGGAGCTGCAGTCCCTTACAGAAAAGTTAAAGTCGCTGAAAGAAAACGATGGCGCATATAATAATTTCAGCGGGCTGGAAGACGGAAAGACAGGCAGTGTGTCCTTTATCATTGAAACGGATGAGATAAAAAAATAAGACGAAAAAGGGCGGCAGAGATAAAGGGAAATCCCTGCCGCTCTTTTTTTGACAGGAATTCTATGCTACAATGAGCGCAAGTGAGCACAAACAGGCGAAGCCTGCTCAGAAAAGGGGGCAAATCAGATGTGGAAAAATCCGAACATTGACCCGTCGGCGTTTATTGCGCCCAGTGCAGACATATATGGGGACGTTTCGATCGCAGAAAACTGCAGTATCTGGTTCCACGCAACCGTGCGTGCCGGAGCAGGCAGCGTATCGATCGGTGCAGGTACGAACGTGCAGGATAACTGCGTCATTCATGTGGACAGGGGCTACAGCGTGACTGTGGGAAAAAATGTCACGATCGGGCACAGCGCGATTGTGCACGGCTGCAGCGTTGGGGACAATACACTGATTGGAATGGGTGCAATTGTCTTAAACGGCGCGTCCGTCGGCAAAAATTGTATCGTTGGAGCAGGAGCGCTGGTGACGCAGAATATGCAGATTCCGGAGGGCTCACTGGTTTATGGAAGCCCTGCCAAAATCATCCGCAGTGTAACGGAAGCGGAAATCACCTCCAATCTGGAAAATGCAGCCCATTATGTCCGGGAAGGACAGGAATATGCAAAACATCTGGGGAAAGGAAATGAGAGCCATGAAGGATGACCGTTTTTTGAAATTTACCCTTTCTCTTTCCAGAATGAATAAAAAAGTACAGGCAGTCAAAACAGCTGGAATGGGGATGGTAGGATTAAAGGCTGCACACACGGCGGTACTGTACGCGCTGAGCGGACATTCGGAGGGACTTCAGTTTGCAGAGGTGGCAGCGGCCTGTGACCTTGACCCGGCGCTGATTTCCCGGACATTTTCGGAGCTGATCGCAGCCGGAATGGTGGAAAAACAAGGAGAACCGGGACGTTACCGCGCCCGCTATGTTCTGACAGAGCAGGGCAGCCTGCAGACCGCCAAAATCCGTCAGGTCATCGGGCTGGTACAGGAAAATGCGGACAAAAATATCGCGCCGGAGGATTTGCAGACGTTTTACCGGGTGCTGGAACAGCTGCTGAACAACTTTGAAGAAATGTCGGAGCATTATGACACAGTGTTTGAATCGCTGCGGAGAGAAAGCTGAGGCAGCAGTGCCGCCTGAATTGAATAAAAGAGACAAAAGCGCAGGAATCATGGCATGCTGCGGGCAGCTGGACCATATGTGGAAAATGCTGTAGAGCCACTGCCATGCGCTTACAGAATGGAGAGGAAAAATGGATGCCATGCAGAAATTTCTGGAATATGCGTCTGCCTATGACGACGGAAGCGATACCAGGATCAAACTAAAAATTATTCACACGCAAAGGGTGACGGAGGTGATGGAACAGCTTACAGCGGCGCTCCCACTTTCGGAAAGTGACAGAGAGCTGGCGTATCTGTGTGCGGTATATCACGATATCGGAAGATTTGAGCAGCTGAAGCGCTATCACACGTTTCTGGATTATAAAAGCATCGACCACGCGCAGTTAGGGTGCGAAATCCTGCGGCAGGGCGATTTCCTGGATGAGCTTTCTGCCAGGGAAAGAGAGCAGGTTTTGACGGCCATTGGAAACCATAACCGCCTTGCGATTGAGGATGGCCTGGATGAAAAGACGCTGCTTTTTGCGAAGTTAATCCGGGATGCGGACAAATGCGATATTTTCCGGGTGTTTGCCCAGGAGGATCCTGTAGATACCACCGGTTTTTCCGCAGAACAGGTGGAACAGGAAGCAGTTTCAGATGTGGTGTATGAGAGCATTTTGGGTCATTACTGCATCAAAAAACAGGAACGAAAAACCGGGCTGGATGTCTGGGTCAGCTTTCTCGGCTTTTTCTTTGATCTGAATTTTGCAGAAAGCCTGCGGATTGCGCTGAAACAGGGCTATTATAAAAAGCGTTTTTTAGATCTGAATTTTGAAGATCCTGCGACAGAAGAAAGGGTGCGGCGCTGTATTGCAGAAACAGAGCAGTATGCTTATGCACGTCTTAGAATGGAGGAATTGCAATGAAATTATACATGCCAACAAAGGTTTATAACGAGAAAGGCTGTGTCCGGCAGCACAGCCAGGAGCTGGCGGCGCTGGGAACAAAAGCACTGCTTGTAACGGGAAAGCATTCTTCCCGTGTAAACGGTTCCCTGCAGGACGTGAAGGATGCGCTGAACCGCGAGCAAGTGCCCTATGTGGTTTTTGACGGAATCGAGGAAAATCCTTCGGTGGCAACTGTGATGCGGGCGACTGCCCTGGGGCTTTCGGAAAAGGTCGATTTTGTGATCGGAATCGGCGGCGGTTCTCCCATGGACGCTTCTAAGGCAATTGCGCTGATGATCGCCAACCCGGAGAAAAAAGCAGACTTTTTATATGAAACAGATGCAGCGGTCAAACAGGCGGCAAATAAAGCCCTGCCAGTCGCGGCAGTACCGACGACAGCAGGAACCGGCTCAGAGGTTACACCGTATGCGATTTTGACGAGAATCGTGATGCCGAAAATAGAACTGACCACAGCGGCTGCTTCTGAGACTTCCACAGAAGCCAAGGCGGGCGAGCTGGTAAAACAGAGCATCAGCCACCATATTTTCCCAGAGCTTGCATTGGTGGATTCTACGTATCTGCAGACTGCTTCCAAAACCGGCTGTATCAACACGGCGGTGGATACGTTAGCACATCTGGTGGAGAGCCATTTAAACACGAACGCTACGCCCTACAGCCGTGTCTACAGCGAGATGGGTCTGCGGACCTTTGCAAAGGTAAAGGATGCGCTCGCTTCTTATGAAATCGGCGAAGCGCAGAGGGAGCTTCTTATGCAGGCGTGCACCCTCGGCGGTATGGCGATTTCCCACACCGGTACGAGTCTGCCCCACGGATTGAGCTATCGCGTAACCTGCGAACTGGGAACGCCCCACGGCAAAGCGGTTGGCATGTTTCTGCCGGGCTTTCTGCGCTGCTACGGTGACCAGGAAGAGGCGATGCGCGTTCTGACTTTGCTCGGTTTTGGCAGTCATCAGAGCTTCGAGGCCTATATTCACAGTCTGATCGGAGAAGAAAAAATTTCCCGCGAGCTCTGGGAGCGCACCATGAATGATCTGCTTTCCAACCCCGCGAAGCTCAAAAACTATCCGTTTCAGATGGATCGGGAAAAGCTGAACGGCCTGAGGTAAAATACCAGTCGCATCATTACTTGATCTTTCGAAACTCTAACGGTGTCCGTCCGGTGTTTTTGCGGAACATGGCGATAAAGTGACTCGGATCGGAAAAACCGGTCTGCGCAGCGATTTCCTGCACCTCCATCCGCGGTGCTGTCAGCAGAAGCTCTTTGGCACGGTTGATGCGGCAGGTCATCAGATATTCGTAGACCGAGCAGCCCAGAAAACGCTGAAACAGCCGTGATAGATATTGGGGCGTGACAAATACCTGACGACTCAGCTGGGCCACTGTGAGGGGCAGACTGTAGCAGGTTTCTATTTCTTCGATGACCGGAGCAACATAGCGCAGATACAGCGGATCAGAAAGAAGCTTCTGACCGTCCGGGACATCCGAAAACTGTAAAAGCACCTGATAACAGTTGACGGAGAGTACCGGGATGTTGACCGGAGGATGTTCGAAAAGCTGTATGGCATCCTGCAGCAGCGCGCGTATATTCCGACATTGCTCTTTTGTGGTAAAAAGAATCGGCCGGTTGTTCAGGATTTTGGAAATACTGCCTTCGACTGTTCCGGAAAAGGTACAAAAGCAGGTGTACCACTCCGGAGTCTGGGCCAGATAAGAGTGTCGGATGGAGGGAGCGATCAGGACGCCTTCCTGTTCATGAAGCAGATAAGATTTTCCCTGAATGGTAATCCGCCCGCAGCCGGATTCGGTCTGTAAATAGTGATAGAAAGGGTAGCCGTTTGGACGCGAGGTCGCATCCTGCAGCCAGTGGTTTCCGATGGAATCGTAGATAAAGGGTTCGCGCACCGGGGCGTTGCGAAAATAAATCGGCATAGGAGTCCTTTCTTTTAGTTTCAAAATGTTATATTTTTCGGACAGACTTATTATACATCCGAATAGAATTTCATACTATAATAAAATTGCCGAGCCGGTGGAGCGCTGCAAAAAAGTCTGTGCAGCGCGTCAGCGTTTTCGGAGCCGCCATGCGGCAGATTGTGAGGAAATATGTACGCAGAAGCCATTCTGAAGAAGGGCGAAGGACGCACGCTTAAAAGCGGCGGCGCCTGGGTTTACGACAACGAGATTGATCGCGTTGAGGGAGACTATGAAAACGGAGATATTCTTGCGGTAAAGGATTTTGATGGTTTCTTTTTGGGATGGGGCTTTATCAATACCCGTTCAAAAATTACAATCCGGGTGATGAGCCGCAGAAAAGAACATGAGATCACAGAAGAATTTCTGGAAAAGCGGGTGCGCAACGCATGGGAATATCGTAAAGCGACCGTAGACACCGGATGCTGCCGTCTGATTTTCGGTGAAGCAGACTGGCTGCCGGGGCTGGTAGTGGACAAGTTCTCCGATGTACTGGTGGTGGAATCCCTGGCGCTTGGGATCGACCGTTTGAAGCCGACGATCCTTTCTCTTGTGAAAAAAGTGCTGGCAGAGGACGGTATCCTGATCCGCGGCATCTATGAGCGCAGCGATGCAAAGGTACGCCTGCAGGAAGGCATGGAACGCTTCAAGGGGTTTATCGGTGATCCGTTCCCCACAGAGGTAGAAATCACAGAAAATGGTGTCCGTTACATCGTGGATGTGGAAGACGGACAAAAGACCGGATTTTTCCTGGACCAGAAATACAACCGACAGGCGATTCACAGACTCTGTCCTGACAAAAAGGTACTGGACTGCTTTACCCATACCGGTTCTTTTGCGCTGAACGCGGGGATTGCGGGTGCGAGGGAGGTGCTCGGCGTGGACGCGTCCATGACCGGTGTAAAGCAGGCGGAAAAAAATGCGGCATTAAACGGACTTTCCGATCGCGTAAAATTTACCTGTGCAGATGTCTTTGAGCTGCTTCCCGAGCTGGAAAAAAAGGGCGAGCAGTATGATGTCGTAATCCTGGATCCTCCCGCATTTACCAAATCCAGAAGCTCCATCAAAAATGCGGTAAAAGGGTACCGTGAAATCAATCTGCGGGGCATGAAGCTGGTAAAAGACAACGGATTTTTAGTGACCTGCTCCTGTTCCCACTTTATGGATCCGGAGCTGTTCGCAAAGACCATCCGCGAAGCAGCCCACGGAGCGCATAAGAGACTGCGTCAGGTGGAATTTAAAACACAGGCGCCGGATCATCCGATCCTCTGGGCGGCGGAGGAATCCTACTACCTGAAATTCTATATTTTCCAGGTGTGTGAGGAGCTGTAAAAAAGAAAGCCGGAACAAAATCCCGGTATCAACCAAAGTATACAAAAAGGAGACAACCAAATGAAAGTGCAGAATTTTTATGAAAATCTCTCCACTTTGCATGTCGGCACAATGGACAACCGCTGCTGGTATGTGCCGAAACAGGATGGGAGGGAGAGCCAGATCCTGTTGAGCGGGGACGACTGGAAATTTGCCTGGTATCCCAGTGTGGAAGAAGTACCGGAGCATTTCTGGGAAAAGGATCTCGAAAAAGAGGGCTTTATCAACATGGAAGTGCCCTCCTGCTGGCAGATGAAGGGCTTTGGACAGAAGCAGTACACCAATGTCCGCTATCCCATCCCTTATGACCCGCCGTATGCGCCCGGTGAAAATCCCAGCGGCGCTTATGTAAAGGATTTTACTCTGACAGAAAAAGAAGTGAACGAACGTCAGTTCTTATATTTTGAGGGTGTAGATTCCTGCTTCTATGTCTGGATCAACGGCGAATTTGTCGGTTACAGCCAGGTTTCCCACAGTCCCAGCGAATTTGAAATCACCGGCAAAACCAAAGCAGGCAGCAACCGTATGGCGGTTCTGGTTTTGAAATGGTGTGACGGAACTTATCTGGAGGATCAGGATAAGCTGCGTTTTTCCGGAATTTTCCGGGATGTTGAGCTGGTGCTTCGCCCGCAGGAATTCGTACATGACTTTACGGTTCAGACTCCGGTTGCAGAGGATGGCAGCGCAGAGGTTACGGTTCGTTTTGACCGGGTAGAGGGAACGCCTGAAATCAACTGCACGCTGACTGACGCTGACGGCGAAGAGATCGGAATTGCGTTTACGCATGGAGAAACAGTAACATTTCCTGTAGCTGCTCCGGTGCTCTGGAACGCAGAGCAGCCCTATCTGTACACCCTGACGCTCCAGGCAGGCGCTGAAACCATCGAGCAGAAGGTCGGCATCCGCACAATCTCCGTTGAAGATGGAAAGATTTTAATCAATGGAAAACAGGTGAAATTCCGGGGTGTCAACCGTCACGATTCCAACCCTTATACCGGTGCAACCGTGACCAGGGAAGACGTGATCCGTGATCTGCAGCTGATGAAGGAAAGCAATGTCAATGCGATTCGTACCAGCCACTATCCCAATGCGCCTTATTTCCCGGAGCTGTGCAATGAATACGGATTTTACATGATCGCGGAAGCGGATCTGGAAAGCCACGGCGTAGGAACTTTGTATACAAATGATGGTCACGATTGCATGGGCTACATCGCGCAGGATGATGCCTGGGCGGAGTCGATTCTCGACCGTCAGAAGAGAAATGTGATCCGGGACAAAAACCAGAGCGCGGTTATTTTCTGGTCCCTGGGCAATGAGAGCGGCTACGGCGGCAACTTTGAGGATGCCGGAAGATGGGTAAAGGCTTATGATCCGACTCGTCTGCTGCACTATGAAGCAAGCATCTACGATTCCGCAGGTTATCACAACGATGTTTCCATGCTGGATGTGATGAGCCGGATGTATGCGGATACCGAGTGGGTAAAGGAATACTGCGAAGACCGCAGAATGAGAAAGCCCTTTATTCAGTGTGAATTTATCCATGCAATGGGCAACGGCCCCGGGGATATCCATGATTACATGGAGCTGATGTACAAATATGACAAGTTCTGCGGCGGCTTCGTATGGGAATGGTGTGATCATGCGACCTGGGAAGGCAAGGCTGCAGACGGAAGAGATATTTTCCATTACGGCGGCGATGCAGGTGAGTTCCCTCATGACGGCAACTTCTGTATGGATGGCCTGGTGTATCCGGACCGCAGACCCCATACTGGGCTTCTGGAATGGAAAAACGAAATCCGTCCGGTACATGCAGCAGGAAAAGATCTGGAAGCAGGCACCGTAGAGCTGTGGAACGTGCAGGATTTTGCTGACCTTGCAGATACCGTACAGATCCGTTATGAAATCAAAAAAGAGGGCACCCTGTTGGCAGAGGGTGAGATCCGGGAGCTTTCCTGCCCTGCACATGAAAAAGTGTGCATCACGATCCCTCAGCTGGGAGAGCTTTCCGGAGATCAGACCTATCTGAAGCTGACCTATGTGCAGAAAGCAGATCAGGCGCTGACCAGACAGGGCAGAGTCATGGGCTTTGACCAGATTGCGCTGTTTGAGGAAAAGGAAAAGGTTCTGGAAATTGCAGAAGCCGGAGCAGTTGCACTGGAGGAAAACGATGCTTCCTGGATCCTTACCTCCGACAGAATCCGCTATGTATTCGGCAAGAAGAAAGGTGCGTTTACAGAGCTTGTCAGAGATGGCAAGGCGCTGATCGAAGCACCCATGTCCTTTGAGACCTGGCGTGCACCGGTTGATAATGACAGAAATGTCCGCCAGGTCTGGGAAGAAGCCGGATATGACAGACCGTGGATCCGGGTTTATGACTGTACCGCAGAGAACGCTGGTGAAAAAGTACGCATTCATTGCGATTTCTCCATCGCCAGTGTATACAGACAGCCGTTTTTACGCGCGAAGGCGCTTTGGGAAGTCAATGCAGACGGTCAGATCAAACTGACGCTGGATGCCGACAAGGATATGACCTTCCCTTACATGCCCCGGTTTGGCTTGCAGCTGGTACTGCCGGAAGATCAGGATCAGGTGGAATACATCGGATACGGTCCGACAGAAAGCTATCAGGATAAACACAGAGCCTGCTGGGTAGACCGCTTTACGACAACAGTAGATGAGCTTCTTGAGGACTATGTAAAACCTCAGGAAAATGGCAGCCATTATCACTGTGCGTATGTAAAGGTGGGAGAACTGAAGGCGGAAGGCACAAAGCCGCTTTCCTTCAACGCTTCTTACTACACCGCACAGGAGCTGACGGAAAAGATGCACAACTACGAGCTGGAAAAATCCGGACATGTGATCTGGCATCTGGACTACGGCATGAGCGGCGTTGGTTCTAATTCTTGCGGACCGGAGCTGTTAAAGCAGTATCGCCTGAATGAAGAAAAAATGCATTGGGAGCTGGTGATTGGCTGATCGCGCAGCTGCGAATTGAAATGCTATAAAGGGCTCTGCTACGCAGGTGGAGAAAACTGTAGCACAGAATAAAACGACCTCCGGGCTGGCGTCGAAAAGACGACAGACCCGGAGGTTTTTCCTTTCGGTGTTAAAGAATATTTACAAAACTTCCTGTGTTTTGTGCTGGACAGGAAACGTTCAGGCGTGATAATCCTGATTCAGATAAGCCTTTAACAGCCGGAATGTATTCTCCATTCCCTTTACATGGCTGCGCTCATAGCCGTGAGAAGCGTATACACCGGAGCCGATCAGCCCGTGGCGGCAATCGATACCGGAACGAAGCCCTGCTTCTGCGTCGGAGCCGTAGTGGGGATATACGTCAACTGCAAAGTCAACCTTGGCGGTGCGCGCTGCCTCGATCAGAGCAGAAACAACATCGTAATGATAAGGACCGCCGGAATCCTTTGCGCAGATGGAAACCTGGGTTTCTTTGCAGGAAAGGCCATCTCCGACGCAGCCCATATCGACTGCGAGAATTTCTGCGACATCAGCAGGAATCGAAGCAGAGCCGCCGTGACCGACTTCTTCAAAAACGGTGATATGCTGATAGATTTTGCGGGCGGGCTTTTTGTCGGTTTCCTTTAAATATTTTGCAAAGCCGAGCAGGATGCCTACACTCAGCTTATCGTCGAGAAAACGACTCTTAATATAGCCGGATTCTGTTACGGTCGTGCGGGGATCAAAGCAGACGATGTCACCGGTCATAATGCCGAGAGCCTCGGTATCTGCCTTGCTTTCTACGGGCTCGTCCAATACGACCTCCATTGCATCATAGGAACGGGCAGTGTCATTGTAGCTGCCGTTTACATGGATCGAGGCGTTTTTTAATTGGAACGTGCCGGAATAAACCTTGCCGCTTCTGGTGTAAATGCGGCAGTTTTCCGCCTCTGCATTGTTTGGATTCATGCCGCCGAGAGCACTCAGCATCAGACGTCCTTTTTCGTTGACGCTGCAAACCATACCGCCCAGGGTATCCATGTGCGCTTCCAGCAAAATCGGTGCGTCCGCAGGATCGTCCGCCTGGTCAGGACCGTCATTGACACATACAAAAATGCCGCCCTTGTTGGTCAGCTTTGCATCGTAGCCCAGCTTTTTATATGCTCCGAGGACATACTCCGCCGCGTGTGCAGTAAAGCCGGTCGGACTGTCAATGGAAAGAATTTTTTTGGTCTGTTCTAACATATAAGACGTTATATCGTTCATCTCTTCCTCTCATTTCTGCGCACGTTTTTTGCGCATGTCGAGTTTGTGTCAAGTGCGCGCAGACACAAATCTCGGGATTGAAAAATTTTATTTTTCAATCTTCGTACCTCTTTTCGAAATTGTTTTGCTGTCGGGTTGCTGTGGGGAACCCTCTTCAATCCGATACTAACAGGATACAAAAGCACACCGCGTCTGTCAATTGGAAAGCGTGCGCGTGCGTACTGCCTGCCAGTCGTCAGAGCGCGTGCCGCGCCGACCCGCTGCACTAAAGCAGTGCAGCGTGCCGTGTCCGTGTTGCCTTGCCAGTCAGTCAGAGCGTGCGCTGCGCTTGCGCTCTGCCGCCTGTCAGGGCACCCCGTCCATGCTCTGTCGCGCATCCCGTCCGCGCCCACATGGGACAAAATGTTGTTTAATGGGAAAATATGCCACAAAAACGGGAATTTGGGCAATGAAAAGAATCAAAAGCCGTCGTAAGATGGGGACAAATGAAAGAGAAATAAATTTAGGCAGAGCGAGAAAGGAGTCAGAACGACATGGCTGAAAACAAAGTAGTACATGCAGCGCAGCGTGCCGCTTTCAGTGTTGCGATCGACGCAGCGATTAAAGCAGTAAGAGGAAAAGGAACAGAACATATGACAGAAGAGGCGGTCAAGCTGATCAATCTGGCAGAGCCGCTGCTGAGCAAGAGATATAAGGCGAGTGCATTTGATGCTGCCCGCAAATTTGTGCAGGATCCAAACGGAAAATGGATGGAGTACGCGTACCGTGCCATCAACGAGATCGATCCTCATATTTTAAAAATGAATGTGCTGAACCTTGGTTATGAAGGTATGTTTTCCGGTTACAATTATGTGATGGAGCTGAGAAAAAAATACGACTGCAACATGCCCTGGATCCTGTTGTTTGATCCTACCGCATCCTGTAACCTGCATTGTAAAGGCTGCTGGGCTGCAGAATATGGCAAGACCCTGAACCTGACCTATGAAGAAATGGATAAGCTGGTAACGGAGGGAGAAGAGCTGGGGATTCACTGGTATATGTGTACCGGCGGTGAACCGATGTGCCGTAAAAATGACCTGCTGAAGCTGGCAGCAGCACATCAGAGTTCAGTATTCCATCTGTTCACCAACGGAACCCTGATCGATGAGGAGTTCTGTAAGGAGGTACAGAAGGTCGGAAATATGGCATTCTTTATTTCCATCGAAGGCATCGGGGATGCAACAGATGACCGTCGTGGGAAGGGCGTATTCGACAAGGTGATGCATGCAATGGATCTGATGCAGAAGTACGGATTGCTTTATGGCACTTCCATTTGTTATACGAGTCAGAACTACAAGGCGGTTACAAGCGACGAATTCATCGACATGCTGATCAGCCACGGCGTCCGCTTCAACTGGTACTTCCATTATATGCCGATCGGTGATGGCGCAAACGTGGATTTGATGCTGAACGCAGAGCAGAGAGAGTATATGATCCACAGAGTTCGCGAGATCCGTGGCCTGACCGGTGGTAAGCAGATTTTCTGCATTGACTTCCAGAATGACGGCGAATACATTGACGGATGTATTGCAGGAGGGCGGCAGTACGCACATATCAATCCTGCCGGAGATGTGGAGCCCTGCGTATTCATCCATTATTCCAACGCAAATATCCATGAAAAGAGTCTGCTGGAATGTCTGCAGCAGCCTCTGTTTAAGGAATATCATAAGGGACAGCCCTTCAACCACAACCATTTAAGACCTTGTCCGATGCTGGAAAATCCGGAGCTTCTGGGAGAAATGGTAAAACGCAGCGGCGCTCACAGCACCGATATGCAGCAGCCGGAATCCACACAGGATGTCTTCAATCGCTGCAGACCCTATGCACAGCAGTGGACGCCTGCCGCAGAGAGAATCTGGGCAGAAGAGCATCCGGACTGTGGTTCTTGCACAGCCTGTTCCAAATAAAGCAGGATAAGCCGGAATTTTCCAAAGCACCGCAGCGTGCAGAGTTTTTAAAAACTTCCTTTTTACAAAAGTGTGTCTGATGCATAATCACTTATAATTATTCGCTTTTGCCACTTTTATACATTTTATATTCATTTTTCCATAATGTGGAGCTTATTTTTTGATAAGTTGTCGTGCAATTTATTAGAATAGAATATTGAAAGAGCCAGCACCTTGAATGGGCTGACTCTTTCAATATCACCTGTAATTGACAAACAGGGATTTACTTTAATAAATATTTTTCAAACGCTTTATGATTATCAAAATGGACTTCTCTAAAAAACAGAACCAACCAAATAATATAGGTTGGTATAGCCATATATGGGGTTAAAAAGCAGGATAATAACGCTCCTGCCAACATTGTAACAGTCCACATGAAGCACTGATTTCTTATATCACGAGAGATATGAGCTTTATCATACAATGCCTGTTCTTCTTTAGAAAATGAATTAAATCCTGAAACAAATTTTGCTGCTTTTTCCTTAAAAATAGCAAATAATACACCTATAATCACAAATGGTATTACCAAAATTATACATGACCAAAATCCTATATTCATAATACATACCTCCTCTTAAATTCCGATTCTCTTAATTTTACAAACAGGAAATTCTACTTCTAATTTTCAATAGTCCTCTCGAATCCCAGATAACGGCTTCCCTGGAATGTCAGCTTTCCTTCATCTCCTTCTGCCAGCATTCCATACTCTTCTCCATATACAGAAAACTCCATCCGATCGCCGCTTTCCACCTCAAAAGTAATATAATAAGAGGTACTGGTGGTAGTATGATACCCGTGGGTTCCTGAAGTATCTCCTCCAACCGGCTCGTTGTGATGTGTCGTATTCTGTCGCTTGGCAGTCACTCTGGCTTCCACCGTTAAACGGGGAGAATTATTATTTTTATTCCAAGTTCTTATTCCACTTATAAAGGTAAATAAGATCATCCCAAATATTAGTAAAAACATAACTGGAAAAATCAAATCAAATAAATCAAACATCATATTCATAAACTCTCCTCTTGTAACTTCCGATTGTATAACAGTAGTCTAACACATGTTGTTCAAAAATACTACAGCCAGCTAATGTCTGTAATTTGTTTTCCATAATAGTTTCCTTTCAAAAATATTTTATATTTTCTATATCTTGGTGTTTGAAAAACAGCCTCATAGACATTGGTTAATGCTTGTACTCATTACCTTAAAATCACAACCTCTTAAAAAGGCTTCCCAGATTATCTGGAAAGCCTTATTGTATTTGAATTTGGACTATTTGATTTTCTAATTGCATACGCAATTCGTGAAATGTATAATTATACTGTTGATACATCAGACACACAAATGTAAATAGGGACTTTATAAAAGATAAAGGAGCCTCGTTGGTTCTGTAAAATATTTATTATGATATTTTATGGGATCTGCGGGGCGTTTTTATCGTATAGGAAACTTCGTTTCCATACGATAAAAACGCTCCGCGAGGATGCGCACTCGGCGCAGGGGTAGATGGTTGCCGAGGCAACCGCGCCTCGGCGCGAGAATGTGCCAAGGCACATTCTTTTTTATTCTCCTGACATATCGTTTTGCAGAAAGCATTTATTGAAATTCGATAAATAAATATTGACTTTCAATGCAAATGGTGTTATCTTCACAGTAAGAGAGACCTATTTTGAAAGCCGCACAGGTATGCGGCAGGATGGAGGAACCAATGAAAGACAGACTGACACTGTTTACCAAATATCTTCTGGACGTGCTGTTTTATGCCGGAATTGTTGTGACTGTGACGCTGCCCCTTGGCATACGCTTTTATGGAAAGTATGACAGTTATTTCGGGCAGCACTGGCTCAGACTGACGATCCTGTTCGGAATTTCCGGAATCTTTGCATTGATACTTTTGCAGGAGCTGCGAAAGATGTTTAAAACGGTGCTGAACGGAGACTGCTTTATCCGGGAAAATGTGCAAAGCTTAAAGCGGATGGGAATCTGCAGCTTCTGCATTGCGGCAGTTACTGCGCTGCGCCTGTTTCTTTATCTGACCCCTGCGGTACTGATCACGATCCTGGTATTTGTGATTGCGGGACTTTTTTCTCTGGTGCTGTCCCGGGTCTTTGATGCAGCTGTGACCTATAAGCTGGAAAATGACCTGACGATCTGAGCACCGAATGGAGGAGAAAGACATGATCATGATCAACCTGGACGTAATGATGGCGAAACGCAAAAAGGGACTGACAGAGCTTGCCGGAGAGGTAGACATCACGCTGGCAAACCTTTCTATCCTGAAAAATAATAAGGCAAAGGCGGTGCGGCTGTCTACGCTGAATGCGATCTGCAAGGCGCTGGACTGCCAGCCCGGCGATATCCTGCAATATGTAGATGATGAGGAGGATGTAGAAAATGAATGAGAAAACAGAAAAAGCTGGAACCGGAAAATTGCAGAGCAGCGCAGGCATAGCCAAAACAGAGGGCAGCACTGCCGCGACTTGCGCACAGACATCTGCAGACGCTGATCGTGCCTCCAGAACCATCCCTGCAGCGGCCAGCCGCCGCCTTGGTGCAGCGACCGCCCTGTACGCCCTGCTTTACACGATCTGCCTATATCGGAATACATCGGGGATCACCTATCCTTTTTTCGTTGCAGGAACCTTGTACTATTCTTACTATTGTACCGCAAAGTGCAGGGTTCCATCCGACAGAGACAGTCTGCAAAAGAAGCTTATCAGGGCGCTTCCCTATGGGGCGGCAGAATTTTTGCTCGGTATCTCCGTGTTTTTAACAGCTGACCTGAAAATTCACCTGATGACAAAAGGAATGCTGTTCGGACTGACGCTTTTATGGACGTTGCTGCTGTTTTGCAATACAGAAAATTGGGGATTGGGAGATTTTATCCGAAACGGATGGAAAGGCCTGTTTGGAACTTTTTCCTATCTGAATACGCCGTTTTCTGATGCCGCCGCTGCACTGAAAATAGAAGAAAAACAAAAAGAAAACGGGAAAGGTCACTATATCCTGATCGGTCTCGTAGTCGGTCTTCCGCTGCTGATGGTTGTCGCAGCACTTCTGTTGAGTGCGGATGCAGTGTTTGCAAGTCTGGTATCGCGGTTTTTCGGAGAACTGGCCTGGTCGGATTTTATTACTGTTTTCCTGATGCTGGTGCTTGTCTATCTGTTTGCATACGGATTTATCCGTGGACTCCTTACCAAAAACCTGACCGGGAAAAGACGGGAGCGCCTTGGGGAGCCACTGGCTGCAATTACGGTGCTTTTCCTTTTGACGGCAATATATACGGTATTTTGTGCAATTCAGATTGTTTATCTGTTCTTACGTGCAGGGACGCTTCCGGAACAGATGACATGGGCACAGTATGCGCGTCAGGGATTTTTCCAGCTGCTGGCAGTTTGCGTGATTAACCTTGGGGTTGTGGCGGTGTGTTTGTTTGGATTTCGCAAAAACCGGGCACTGCAGATTCTTCTGACGGCTGTGTGCGCAATGACTTATGTTCTGATCGCCTCGAGCGCATGGCGAATGTATCTGTATATCCGCCAATATTCCCTGACGTTTCTTAGGCTGATGGTGTTGTGGGCGCTGCTCGTGATGGCGGTAATCTTTGTAGGAACGATGATAGCGGTCTGGAAGCGCGATTTTGAACTGCTGAGGTTCTGGCTGATAGCAGTTGTATTTTTGTACCTGATTCCCGCGTTCGGGCGTCCGGATTACTGGATTGCATCTTATAATGTATCCCGCGAAGCCAATGCCCGGGAGTCCGTCATGTATTCGCAGGATGCTGACGACACCCTCCCGACGGCCACGGACTACTCCTATCTGCGCGGTCTGTCTGCGGATGCAGCGCCGGTTCTGATCGGACGAAAAGACCTGACCGGAGACTCTGTGCCATGGATGCATGCCTATGAAGAAGATCAACGTTCGGAAACGAAGAATCTTGGCATTCGAAACTTCAATCTGTCCCTCTGGCAGGCAAAAAGGAGACTTTCTCAGAGATAAAAGGCGCACTTGTCGTACTATCCCGTTTCCTGTCGAAGATTTCCGGTAAAATCATTGGTAAAACAGCCGGAAGGTATGCTATACTTGTGCAGAAGCAATACCCTATGCCGGTGGGCTTTATGCAGCAGAACCTCCGGTTGGGCGGCACCGGCACAGAAAAGAAAAGAGACAGGAACAAAACGATGATATTTGATACACATGCCCATTATGATGATGAGGCGTTTGAAGAGGATCGGGGAGCGCTGATTGCTTCCCTTGCAGAACAGGGGATCGGAAGAGTCGTCAATGTGGCAGCAGACCTTCCTTCTGTATCCACGAGCCTGACCCTCGCACAACAGTATCCGTTTATTTACGCGGCGGTCGGCGTTCATCCCTCCAACGTGCAGGAGCTGACGGAGCGGGACTACGAATGGCTGGAAGAAAAACTGGAGACTCCCAAAGCGGTGGCAGTCGGGGAAATCGGACTGGATTACTACTGGGACAAAGAGCCCGAGGTGCAGGCGCGTCAGAGGGAAAGCTTTTCCAGACAGCTGCAGCTTGCCAAAAAGCTGGATAAGCCTGTCATCATCCACTCCAGAGATGCGGCAAAGGACACGCTGGATGTAATGGCAGCGGAGGGCGGAAGCCAACTCCGCGCAGTGATTCACTGCTTTTCTTATACGAAGGAAACAGCACGGGAGTTTCAAAAATGGGATTACTATTTTGGCATCGGCGGCGTACTGACCTTTAAAAATGCAAAAAAATTAAAAGAAGCGGCGGCAGAGCTTCCTATCGAGAGAATTTTATTGGAAACAGACTGCCCGTACCTTGCACCGGAGCCGTATCGCGGCAAACGCAATAGCTCGCTTTATCTGCCCCAGGTTGTAGCTGCACTGGCAGAGCTTAAAGGACTGACCTGTCAGGAAATCGAGGATATTACCTGGCACAATGGATGTCGGTTTTACGGATTAGAATAAACGAACGGAGAAAAGAGAGGAAAAATGGCAACACTTGGAATTCCTTCCAATACCATTGAGGTATTGCAGAAATATCACTTTAATTTTCAGAAAAAGTTCGGCCAGAACTTCCTGATCGATACCCATGTGCTGGAAAAAATCATGAACGCGGCACAGATTTCCAAAGATGACTGTGTTGTGGAGGTGGGACCGGGTATCGGAACCATGACCCAGTACCTCGCGGAGCGGGCGGGACATGTGGTGGCGGTCGAAATCGACAAAGCCCTGATCCCGATTTTGTCGGATACGCTGTCCGCTTATGATAATGTAGAAGTGATAAACGAAGACATTTTAAAAGTAGATTTAAACCGTCTGGTGCAGGAGAAAAACGGCGGACGTCCCATCAAGGTCGTTGCCAATCTTCCTTATTACATCACAACACCCATCATTATGGGACTGTTTGAAAGTCATGTGCCGCTGCAGAGCATCACGATCATGGTGCAGAAAGAAGTCGCAGACCGGATGCAGGTTGGACCCGGTACAAAGGATTATGGTGCTCTTTCCCTGGCGGTGCAGTATTATGCAAAGCCGGAGATTGTTGCGAACGTTCCGCCGAACTGCTTTATCCCGCGACCCAATGTGGGTAGTGCGGTTATCCGTCTGGATCGCTATGCAGAACCGCCGGTACAAACCCTGGATGAGCAGTTTATGTTTTCTGTTATCCGCGCATCCTTCAACCAGCGCCGCAAAACCCTGGTCAACGGTCTTTCCAATGCGCCGGGGCTGAACGTGTCCAAAGAAAAAATCAAGGAAGTGCTGGCTCGGATGGAGCTGTCAGAAACCGTCCGCGGCGAAACCCTGACACTGGAACAGTTTGCACAGCTGGCAGATTTGCTTCGAGGCTGACGTGCTGTCAGAGGAAAGGACAGCATACCGATCCGTGTGATACGGACAAAAATCTTCTGATCGCGTTTATCGGACTTGCAGTGGTTGCAGGAATTGCAGCAATTTATCGGAAGGTTTCATGAGGGTATTTGTCCGGTTATTTTTGCCCTGGTAAAAAATTTTCAAAAATATACATACAAAACTGCTTCTGACACTGCTCCAATTCCTTTTCCGAGCGAAGAACCCAGGCGGCGCAGGGGGCATGGAACAGACCGTGCGCCAGCTTCAGGGAGATATCCCCTTGGAACAGCAGATTATAAGAAATAAAATCCGGTCTGCTGATAAAATTCAGGATCATTTTTCCGAACAGATACTGGAACGGACTCAGAGAGTGATTTTCAATATTGAAATTGGTGGAAAGCTGCCCGCGGAAAATCTGCGGGCGGTTTTTTCGATACCAGTAAAGTGCGGCAGGATGAAAGGATTCGATACAGTAATTCCCGGAATATTCTGAAAGCAGCGCATCGGCTTTTCGGGGAATGTCGAAATCCAGATGTTCCATTTTAAGCTCAACCAGAAGGGGAACCTTCCCGTTTACAAGGTCTAATGCTTCCTGAAAAGAAGGAATCTGCTCTTTCGTATTTACAAGAGAAAGCTGACGAAGCTCTGCAAAGGTCAGTTCGTTTACCCTCCGGTCGATACCGCACATTCTGCTGAGGGTCGCATCATGGAAGACAACTGGGATCCGGTCGGCAGAAAGCTGGACATCCAATTCGATCCCGTATCCGGCATCTACTGCTCTCTGAAAGGCGGCAAGGGAGTTTTCGGGAATCTGATGGTTATTATCATGCAGCCCCCTGTGGGCAAAAAATGTGCCGAGAAAAGGGGAGCTGTCTGCGCGGCGGATTCTGGGGTGCATCAGAAACACATACAGCGCGGCGAGGCAGATGAAGATCTGTAAAAATATCATGGCAAGTCTCTTTTCTTTTTTAATCAAATCTGAGGATCATTCCATGCAAGCATATCATTCCGTGCATGCACAGTATAGGGCTGTTCTTTGAAAATGTCAAAAAGTAAGGCAAGGTCAAAAAGGAGTGGCTAGCCGGAAGGAAACGCGGTATACTATAGGCACGAGTGAACTGTGAATATATGTAAGGAGTAAAACAAATGAGAAGCATTCAGGTAGAAAAGGTGCGGGACGCGGTAAGGGATATGTGCATTGAAGCCAATTACAGTCTGTCCCCGGATATGCGCTGCGTATTTGAAAAAGCCTGTCAGGAGGAAAAATCTCCTTTGGGGCGTCAGATTCTAAATCAGCTTTCTGAAAATCTGGAAATTGCCAAAAAGGATGAGATCCCGATCTGTCAGGATACCGGAATGGCTGTCGTTTTTCTGGAAGTGGGACAGGAGGTTCATTTTGAAGGCGGAAGCCTGGAAGAGGCAGTGCAGGAAGGAATCCGTCTTGGTTATACAGAAGGATACCTTCGGAAATCTGTTGTTGGAGATCCCGTTCTGCGAGTAAATACCGGGGACAATACACCCGGCGTGCTCTATTATGAAATTGTGCCCGGAGACCGCGTGACGATTCAGGTTGCGCCCAAGGGCTTTGGAAGTGAAAATATGAGCCGCGTTTTTATGCTGAAACCGGCAGATGGTCTGGAGGGTGTCAAAAATGCTATCCTGACGGCGGTAAAGGATGCGGGACCGAATGCCTGTCCTCCCATGGTTGTCGGTGTCGGTGTCGGCGGTACCTTTGAAAAATGCGCCCTGATGGCGAAAAAAGCACTGCTGCGCACGACAGGGGAACATTCAGAAATTGAATGGGTGAGCAACCTGGAAAAAGAGGTTTTGCAGGAGCTGAACCAGACAGGAATCGGCCCCGGCGGACTGGGCGGTACCACGACCGTTCTGGCGGTTCATGTTAATACCTATCCGACGCATATTGCAGGGCTTCCGGTTGCAGTCAACATCTGCTGTCATGTAAACCGCCATGCCAAAAGAGAACTCTAAGCGCATAAAGGGGAGAATACAAATGGAAAAGCATATCAAAGTACCAATGACCCGCGAGGAGGCAAAACAGCTCAAAGCCGGGGATTACGTATATCTGACCGGAACAATTTATACCGCCCGTGACGCAGCCCACAAACGGATGCAGGAAACGCTTGCAGCAGGAAAAGAGCTGCCGATTTCAATCGACGGAACCATTATTTACTACATGGGACCGTCCCCGGCGCGGGAGGGAAGACCGATCGGTTCTGCAGGACCGACAACTGCGAGCCGAATGGATAAGTATGCGCCCCAGCTTCTGGATCTGGGACTTCTCGGCATGATTGGAAAGGGGCGCAGAAGCAGCGCGGTCAAAGAAGCAGTGGTGCGCAATGGGGCTGTATACTTTGCTGCGGTCGGCGGAGCGGGCGCATTATTATCCAAATCCATCCGGGAAGCAGAGATTGTTGCATATGAAGATCTTGGCACAGAAGCAATCCGCAAGTTAACCGTAGAAGAATTTCCGGTCATTGTCTGCATGGACTCGGAAGGAACCGATCTATATGAAACCGCAGCGGAAAAATACAGGGAGGAATTTGTATGAAACGAATTATCCTGATGGTGGTAACCAACCTGTTCTTCGTAATTGTCTGTTGGCCGAAGCTGTGCCGTATGGCGGCGCATCCCGAGCGCTATACAAAAGAAGAGCGCTGGAAGCATCTGCAGTTTTGGGTAGAACGTGCATGCAAGGGCGGGAGAATTGTATTAGAAGCCCACGGTCAGGAAAAACTGCCGGAGGAACCGTTTATTCTGTACCCGAACCATCAGGGAATGTTTGATGTCCTGGCGATTGCCGGAACCTGTGATCATTTCCTCGGCGTTGTAAATAAAAAAGAAGTGAGAAATTTCCTATTATTAAAACAGGTATTTCAGATTACCGGCTCTTTGTCAATGGATCGGGAGGATATCCGGCAGTCCCTGCAGGTAATCAATCAGGTGGCAGAGCGGGTAAAAGGCGGGGATAACTTTCTGATCTTTGCAGAAGGGACAAGAAGCCGCCGGGGGAATCAGATGCTGGAAATGAAGGGCGGCAGCTTTAAAAGTGCTTATAAGGCAAAGTGCCCGGTTGTCCCGACAGCACTGATCAACTCCTTCGTTCCATTTGACAGCCATACGATCAAGCCGGTAACCGTTAAGGTAATTTACCTTGACCCGATTCCTTATGAAGAATATAAAGGAATGAAGACGCTGGAGCTGGCGGCAGAGGTGAAAAAACGCATCGAAAATGCCATTGCAGAATTTTCCTGAAAAAGTGGTTGACAGACGCACTATAAATAGATATAATAATTTATGCGTTCAGAAATGACGCATACCAATAGCATATTGGCAGAGGATCATTCAGACGATGTGGAGAAATACTCAAGAGGCTGAAGAGGCGCCCCTGCTAAGGGTGTAGGTCGTGTTAAAGCGGCGCGAGGGTTCAAATCCCTCTTTCTCCGTTAGCTCTGCCAAAAAAGAGAATCCTGATCTCTGGGCTTCTTTTTTTATCCCAAATAACCAGACACTGTTGAGACAACATGAAATGCTTGTAAAGATATGGTAAAAAGTTATTGACAGGGAAAAGGCAATATGCTATATTGTAAACCTACCGCGAAGGCGGTGGTGATCATCTTCGAAAAAAAGATGAAAAAACTGCTTGACACGAACAGTGAGTTCTGATAAACTACTGAACTGTTGCTGCGAGTGATAAGCAACCGGGTTTCGAAAGAAACTTGGAAACAAAATGAAAAAAGTTCTTGACAAACAGAACTGCTTATGATAAACTCAATAAGCTGTCTGAGCGACAGGAACGAAAGTTCTTCTGGAAATACTTCCAATAAGAAGAACGGCACCTTGACAAATAAACAGTAATGCAA
>QUKC01000014.1:99817-101503 GCA_003481005.1 Firmicutes bacterium TM09-10
GAACAGCACCTTGACAAATAAACAGTAATGCAACCCTGAAAATTCCAAACAGAACAAAAAGTTCTGAGAGAAATTTCAGAGAACAAAAACCTAAAACAACAGTAGAACGGTAAAATTAGCCAGACTGATTTTGACCGGACAAACTTAAACATGAGAGTTTGATCCTGGCTCAGGATGAACGCTGGCGGCGTGCCTAACACATGCAAGTCGAACGGAGCTGCTTTGATGAAGTTTTCGGATGGATTTAAAACAGCTTAGTGGCGGACGGGTGAGTAACGCGTGGGTAACCTGCCTCACACTGGGGGATAACAGTTAGAAATAGCTGCTAATACCGCATAAGCGCACGGTTCCGCATGGAACAGTGTGAAAAACTCCGGTGGTGTGAGATGGACCCGCGTCTGATTAGCCAGTTGGCGGGGTAACGGCCCACCAAAGCGACGATCAGTAGCCGGCCTGAGAGGGTGAACGGCCACATTGGGACTGAGACACGGCCCAAACTCCTACGGGAGGCAGCAGTGGGGAATATTGCACAATGGGGGAAACCCTGATGCAGCGACGCCGCGTGAGTGAAGAAGTATTTCGGTATGTAAAGCTCTATCAGCAGGGAAGAAAGTGACGGTACCTGAATAAGAAGCCCCGGCTAACTACGTGCCAGCAGCCGCGGTAATACGTAGGGGGCAAGCGTTATCCGGATTTACTGGGTGTAAAGGGAGCGTAGACGGCAAGGCAAGTCTGAAGTGAAAGCCCGGTGCTTAACGCCGGGACTGCTTTGGAAACTGTTTGGCTGGAGTGCCGGAGAGGTAAGCGGAATTCCTAGTGTAGCGGTGAAATGCGTAGATATTAGGAAGAACACCAGTGGCGAAGGCGGCTTACTGGACGGTAACTGACGTTGAGGCTCGAAAGCGTGGGGAGCAAACAGGATTAGATACCCTGGTAGTCCACGCCGTAAACGATGATTGCTAGGTGTAGGTGGGTATGGACCCATCGGTGCCGCAGCTAACGCAATAAGCAATCCACCTGGGGAGTACGTTCGCAAGAATGAAACTCAAAGGAATTGACGGGGACCCGCACAAGCGGTGGAGCATGTGGTTTAATTCGAAGCAACGCGAAGAACCTTACCAGGTCTTGACATCCCGATGAAAAACCCGTAACGGGGTTCCCTCTTCGGAGCATCGGAGACAGGTGGTGCATGGTTGTCGTCAGCTCGTGTCGTGAGATGTTGGGTTAAGTCCCGCAACGAGCGCAACCCTTATTCTTAGTAGCCAGCAGGTAAAGCTGGGCACTCTAAGGAGACTGCCGGGGATAACCCGGAGGAAGGTGGGGATGACGTCAAATCATCATGCCCCTTATGATCTGGGCTACACACGTGCTACAATGGCGTAACAAAGGGAAGCGAGCCTGCGAGGGTGAGCGAATCCCAAAAATAACGTCCCAGTTCGGACTGTAGTCTGCAACCCGACTACACGAAGCTGGAATCGCTAGTAATCGCGAATCAGAATGTCGCGGTGAATACGTTCCCGGGTCTTGTACACACCGCCCGTCACACCATGGGAGTCGGAAATGCCCGAAGTCTGTGACTCAACCGCAAGGAGAGAGCAGCCGAAGGCAGGTCTGATAACTGGGGTGAAGTCGTAACAAGGTAGCCGTATCGGAAGGTGCGGCTGGATCACCTCCTTTCTAAGGAAA
>QUKC01000015.1:0-91313 GCA_003481005.1 Firmicutes bacterium TM09-10
ATATCAGTTTTTAACGTTTACACAAAACTTGAAACGGTCTCAGCGAACTCTTGGTGAGCTGTTCTTCTTCCTTGTTGCTGGCAGAACTTCTCATTTTATTTTGTGCTAAATCTTGACACAGGACCATTATTATAGCAAAAAATAATTTTATTTTCTACCTTAAGCAAATTTATGCGTAAAAAGCATAAAAAGATGCAGGGACTGACTCCCTACACCCTTCATTAGATTATAATGTTACACTTATCTGCAAGCGCTATTTCCTTATAATGTACTTTCTCAATTACTCCATTCCGTATTTGTCCATCATCCTCCGATAGACTTCCGGCTCCATCAACCTTGCGATATACTCTGTGTCCCCATTCTCTGACATTTTGGCAACCAGCTTCAGCGTACTTTCTTTCGCCTTTTGCATTCCACGCAGTTCGCCCTTTTTCATTCCCTCTTTCATTCCAGCACTTTTTCCCTCTTCTCTCAGTTCCTCTGCCCATTCTTCCATCGCTTTGCACATATCAATACTCTCCTTTCCGTTTTCCAGATATTTTTTTTCTTGTCCTGTAGTTCTTTCAGATTTAACATCACGCAGATCATATCGTAAGTCGCTACGTCCATTCTGCTGATCCGATCTGCATGTTTTCTGCAGTATTCCTGAATTTTTGTCTTGCTGCTGCGCCGTTTCATCAATCCAATCAGCTCCCGCAGATTTGTCTGGAAATATTTTTCCTGCTTTTTCACTTAATCCCTTTTCAGAATGAATATTGCTTTTTTCAGAGAATCATAAGCTGCATCATTCTTCCGCCAGCTTTTGGTTACAGGTTTCCTTTTGCACCTTATATTCCTACGCTTTCATCCCGTACTTTGCCGCCATTTGCTCAAATACTTCCGGCTCCATCAACCTTGCGATATACTCTGTGTCCCCATTCTGCGACATTTTGGCAACCAGTTTCAGCGTATTTTCCCGTTCCTGTTTCATTCCTTTTTGAATTCCCATTTTCATTCCACGAGCTTCACCACGCTCTTCTCCCTGTTCCGTAGCATAATTCATCGCGTTGATCCAGTCCCTCTCTGCCTTCTCCTGCCTCATACACTCAATTCTGACTCTTTCGTCCTCTGTCAATGTAATCATCGTCTCCACTGCCTCCTTTATTTTTTCATTTTTCTCTGACAATTCCTGTAGTTCTTCCCAGGTTTCTGCAGTCAGCGTTTTTGCCCAGTCGTACAAGCCCGACTGTCGCTCTCTTTCTTCCGCTTTTTCTGCCTGCCGTAAAGACAGTACACAAAGCTTCATCTTATTTGTAAAAACACGGTCATGCTCCGTGTCCCACAGCTCGTATACCTGATAAAACGGATTCTTTCCGGATTTCCACAAATCGAAATCAAGAATTCCAATCTGTACCGTTGTTTTCAGGTTTTTATAATCTTCTCCCTTTTTCAGATCCAACAGATTCTCTGCCAGATAATACACTCCACGCTCATTCCAATTTCCCTCATCCAAAACCTGCATCTCCAGATTTACACGGATATTTCCGTTCAAAAGAACCAGAATATCCATAATACAGCTTTTGTGGTCAATATCCTGCCCCGGCAGGATTGGATTCAGGATTTCCAGCGACACGATCTCTTTCAGCTCAATCCGAAGCAGTGCCGCTATCAAATCTTTCAATGTTTCCTGATTTTTCTGAAACACAGTCGCAAACAGATACGCATTCATAAAACGATATCTGATTTTTCCATGCTTCTCCATCAGCTTTTCCGATAATTTTATTTTCTTTTGCAAGCGTTATTTCCTTATAATGTACTTTCTCAATTACTCCATTCCGTATTTGTCCATCATCCTCCGATATACTTCCGGCTCCAACAGTCTTGCAATATACTCTGTGTCCCCATTCTCTGACATTTTGGCAACCAGTTTCAGCATACTTTCTTTCGCCTTTTGCATTCCACGCAGTTCGCCCTCTTTCATTCCTTCTTTCATTCCCTCTTTTATTCCAGCACTTTTTCCCTCTTCTCTCAGTTCCTCTGCCCATTCTTCCATCGCTTTACACATATCAATGCTCCCCTTTCCATTTTTCAGGTATTTTTCTTTCTTGTCCTGTAGTTCTTTCAGATTTAACATCACGCAGATCATATCGTAAGTCGCTACGTCCATTCTGCTGATCCGATCTGCATGTTTTCTGCAGTATTCCTGAATTTCTGTCTTGCTGCTGCGCCGTTTCATCAATCCAATCAGTTCGCGCAGATTTGTCTGGAAATATTCCTCCTGCAACTCTTCCAACTGAAACACATAAATCTGGTATTCCTGCACCATCTGTTTTAAAATCGGGTCAATTTCTTCCAGCTCCATCATTTCACTGAGCTTCTTTGGAGCATCCCACGGTTCCGTGCCATGATACAGCACGATCGTTACGATCGGCGTCAGATGATCTTTTCTGCCCATCTTGCTTAAATACTCTACACCGGTTTTTAATTTTCCCTCCCTTTTCAGCCGGATATAGCGAAGCTGTCTGGCATATTCTGCCAGATCATATTCCATACAGCGAAATGGCATCGTCAAATGCGGCTGATTCTGCGCTTCTGCTGCCAGCAAAACATAACTTTTCTCGTTCCAAAATGCCCGAATCGCATCCCGCTCCCGCCTTCTGGCAGTTGGTCTTTTCACGCGCTCTGACAATCCTTGTTGATAAAACTGCTGTACCTCGCACAGGTTGCCTGCCTGCACGACCTTCTCTCCCTGATATAGGCAACCATTGTACAGATCCGCCAACACCTCGGCACGTCCTAAATACGCCGTAAAAGCATCGTTTTGTTTCCCCATTCATGCCTCCTGCTTTTTACTTTATTCCCTTTTCAGATTGAAGCAACAGAAATACACGCCTTGCAAACCTTCTATTGCCATAAATTGAAATCTGCAGCGCCTGCTGCCTGATGAAAACACAGCCCATCTATGCTGTGTTCGATAGAAAAGATAGATTGTCCGATTCGGAAAGAGTGTTCCCGGACAGTTTTTATTTGCGAGTACACACTGACGCCCCTGCGCCTGCTTTGCAGGTGACCCGCCCCTTAGTGGACACGTAAAAACAATAGAATGCACACTCTGCGAGCATTCTATTGTCATGAATCAAATGCCGCCTTCAGCGCCCTTGGTTTCCCTTCGTGTCCACTACAGTTTACCACATTTTCGCAGGAGTTTAAATAGTGAAAAATACGGTACTACTCCTTCTTCCTTTTCAGCTCCTGTATAATCCCCATAAAAATGTTCCACGCCACCCGTTCCTGATAAACGCTGTCTGTCAGCAGCGCTTCCTCCTGCGGATTGCTCAAAAATCCGCACTCCACAATGACGATGGGACATGGTGTTTTTTTCAAAAGATAGTAGCTGTCATTCGCCTTTGCCTGCCGATGGTTCTGCGGGTCAAGTCCTTTTACCAGGCGCTCCTGCAGGCGTTTTGCAAGCTGCTTTCCCTCGACACTCGAGGTATAATAAAAAACCTGTGCCCCTTTGATCGCCGGATCGGGATAGCTGTTCTGGTGAATACTGACCGCAAGATCCGCCTTTGCCTCTTCCATCATCGACACTCTCCGCTTCATATCCTGCACTTTTTTCCCGGACGCATTTTCATCATACAGACCGTTACTGTCCGTTCTCGTCATTACAACCGCAACATCCGCCTGCTTTAACAATGCTTCCAACCGCTTCGCAATCGCCAGATTGATTTCTTTTTCCAGAGTTCCGGCTGTGCCGATTTTCCCCGGATCGTCTCCGCCATGTCCCGCATCAACTACAACGCAGTATTTCGTCCGGCTCTGTCTACTCTGCTCCCTCTCTACCCGAAACTTTCCGGTCAGCACAGCGGCCTGTCTGCCTGTAAAAAAAGCGGCAGTAAAAAATACTGCCGCCGTTATCAGAGAAAAAAGACTCTGCATTTCTTTTCGTCCCATACCTGAAAAAGCCTCACCCGCTTTTTTCTATTGTATGGCATCTTCCGCTTCTCTATGTCTGTTTACCGCGCAAGGGCCCCGTCAGTCTGCATAGCACCTCAGTGCATAACACTTCGGTGCGCGGCATCCCCCGCCGTATTCCTTATTCTATTTTCCGGTTTACTCTGCCGCAAATCCACTGATAACGCCCCAGATATTTTTGCGTCCATCATCAAAGCCCAGCTTCCATGCTGCAATGCCGCCCAGGTTGTGCTCCTTCATCACGTTGACTTTGGCTTCCAGGGACTGCTCGTCCTCCAGCCAGATCTGCACGGTTCCGTCGCTCGTCTCAAACTCTACATAGTTCTGTCCAACGCTGTTGTCCCAGGTCGCAGCCGCCTGATTTTTATTCATGTAATCATAAGCAGTCTGAATCCCGACTGCACGGCTCGTCACCGCACCGTCCTCTGCAGTCGTCCAGATTCTTGTATACAGCGGAACTGCGTTGATGACTTTCTCCGAAGGAACCTCCTGCGTCATCCGCTCAATTCCTTCGGTCACATAGCCAAGGGAAGCTACGGAACCGGCAACCTCTGAACCACCCCAGTGCTCGTCATAGCCCATGATAATCACATAGTCTGCCATCACGCCCTGCTCCGCCCATTTATAATGTGCGTTATAGTTGTGGGGCACATAGTTATCGACGGAAAGCACAAGCCCCTTCTGTCTGCACGCTACGGACAGCTCCCGGATAAACTGGATATAATCCTGACTTCCATCCTCGGTCACCTTTTCAAAATCCACATTGATTCCATCAAAGCCGCAGCGATCTGCCTCACTCATCAGAACCTCGATAATCGCAGTCCGCTTACTCGTATAAGATAGAATTTCCTGCGGGTCAACGCCGTTATCCTCACGATGCGTAAAATCATCAATCAGTGCCCACACCTCCAGACCGAGGGCGTGTGCCTGCTGCACATAGGAGGGGCTGGCAATCCCATCCACAACGCCCGTATTATCGTAAAGAGAATACCAGGTCGGAGAAATTACATTAACGCCTGTCACACCGCTCATAACGCCCGGAAACGTGGAATTTGCCGACTCTACGGTCACCTGATGCCACGCCAGATCGATTTTATGGTCCCGCAGATTGCCGGTATAATCCGGCTCCACATATCCGGTGTCCTTCACCGGAGTTTCCTCTGCCGGATCTGTCAAGTGCTTTTTCTGGACATAGCCGATATAGCCATCCTGCGTCTGCACCTGATCCCAGTTTTCCATCTCCTCCAAAACAGTGACCTTCGTCCCTTTTTCCAGATTCTGCAGAACCTCGCTCTTGACGCCGCCCCTGACGCGAAGTGCTGTGTTCTTCTTCAGCTCTGCGCTCTGAAGCGTATCCCAATTGGTCGTCAAAACAACCCGGTTGGGCTCTGTATACAATGCATAATTAAAATCCGAATACTGCTTTACATAATCCAGCGCAAGCCAGACATCCCCGTTCTGCTCCACAGCCGCTGTATATCCGTCTGCAGTCTGCTCCCCGATTCCAATCTGTACCGTTTCCTCCGGGAGGGTATACAAAAGCAGCTTTTCATTATGATCCACATAAAACCGCTCATTAAGCATCTCATGAACCGTATCCAGCTTCAGATAGCAGCGCTCATCCTGCAGCAGTCCCTTTTCCTCTGTCAGCTCCTGATTCCAGACAATCGCGACCTCCTGTGAACCGTTCAGCCCGAAATATACGTTTAAATCCGCTTCTTCCTTCGAACCGGAATATCTCTGGAACAAAAAAACGCCCGCAGCGCCTGCCAGAATCAGAACAATCAGCAACAGTCCGATTAACACCGGTATTACTTTCCTTTTCATTTGTCTGTATCTCCTGTGTTTTCTCTTTTTCACCCATACACGTTATAGTGTAACACACCTTCCAGACAGCGTCATTACAAATTTGTCGGATTTTCAGAGGATCTGCCGCAATCTGTCCCTGTCCGGACCGCCTGAAAATACGACAACCGACAAAACGTCCATCTCTTTTTGTACACTCTCTGTTTCGAACGAACCGCAGAATACTGTCCGGCATTCCGAACAGTATTCCCGATCCGCTAAAGGTCCGGCTACGATCCACAGACCGCCTGTAAACCGCAGCTTCTCCAATATCGGCTTTCTGCAGCATCTATGGAAATGGGGTTCCTTTTTCTACGCTTTTCCAAACCGATATCAGTACCTCCAACCATTCATGACATTCCTATCTGTTTACCATTTTGTCACTTCATCGTACCGGACTTCGCAGAGCTTTCCTTCCTCATCCATGACAAAATCCGGCATGTATACAGCCCTTTCCCGCATGCAGCAGGTTCGAATAATTTCCCTCGGCGCAGTTTTTTTCCCATTCAGATAAAATCCGACGCCTTCCTGTTCCATCTGCTCCAGCATCCGTTCCCAGGTATCCGTTTTTAATCTTCCCATGGCAGTTCTCCTTTGCCAATGCGCTTTTGTCCCAAAAAGGAGCCGCGTGATATATATTCCTGTTCAGATCTGACACAAAAGCGAAAACGATAACGAGATGGATAGACTGTGTCCTGACACCTATACAAGCACCAAATAAATAGTCGTAAAAATGTTAAAAAACTTCATCGTTATGATAATTGGTAAATTTTGAATTTTTGAATTTCCGATAGAGTCACATAACTCTACGAGACTGCTACATACTATAAAGAATGATGAGAACAACTTTGCCGCTGATGTTCTCTCATAAGAATGCAGCCATATCAGCATGGCTGTCCCTGATGATTGGTATAAAATCGGTATCCTGCAAACCTCCGCTCCGACACGGACTGTCCGGAACCATCTCTGGCTTGTATTATAACGGATTCCGACCCTACAATCAAGCAATTTCTAAAAAAACAAGAAACTGTTTCCCCATGCGCTTGACTTTTGCACTTTCTTGTGTATATGATAACTCTCACAGGAACGCAAATTTTTCGTTTCTGTGCGTCACACCGGCAGGATTCCGTAAGTATTTTATAAAGTAAGGATGTGATTATATGAAAATAGAAAAAGTGAATGACCATCAGATCCGCTGTACCCTGACCAAAGCCGATCTGGCTGACCGGGAGCTCAAAATCAGCGAGCTGGCATACGGCACTGAGAAAGCCAAAAGCCTGTTCCGCGACATGATGCAGCAGGCCTCCGCCAAATTCGGATTTGAAGCGGATGACATTCCTCTTATGATAGAAGCGATCCCGCTCAATGCCGACTGCATCGTTTTAGTAATCACCAAGGTGGAAGATCCGGAGGAGCTCGACACGCGCTTTTCTAAATTTGCTCCCGCAATGGAGGATGACGACGAGATTGATCCCGACGATTTTTCCGATAGCAGCTCTGACAACACCGACAGTATTTTCGACCTGTTCCGTCAGATCCAGGAAAGCCGTCATGCACAGGCTGCAGGCACTCCGACAGCCCCTGCTTCCAAAGAAGACAAAACCACAGCTACAGCAGAGGTAAAACAGCCCCAGGAGGCACGGATTTTCTCCTTCCCTTCCATGCACACGCTGCTTCGCCTTTCCCATGTGGTGAACGATTTTTACACCGGTCACAATACCCTTTACAGAAACCGTAAAAACGACTCTTATCTGCTGATCCTCAAAATGGATCAGACTTCCGTAAAGGATTTCAACCGGATCTGTAATATTGCTTCCGAATACGGTCGTCTCGAGCGCTCTGCTGCCGGCAGCGAAGCATATTTTAAAGAACACTATGAACTTGTGACGGAAAACAACGCACTGCAGACGCTCGCCGCAATTTAAAGGTTACAAAAAGCTCCGGCAGGACTTCCTGCCGGAGCTTTTTTACAGCGCGCTTTCCTTTTATCATCTGCGCACCGCCTCTTTTTTATTTTTTAAATTCCAGAATCTTCTTCGCATTCTGAATTCTGTCCTCTGTCGGAGGTTCTACCCCCTCCAGCTTATAGGGAATTCCAAGCTCTTTCCATTTGTATGCGCCAAGTGTATGGTACGGAAGCACCTCAACCTTGGTAACCGTTTTCAACGTATCAATAAACTCTCTTGTACGAATCAAATACTCATCTTTATCCGTGATGCCGGGAACCAGTACGTGACGGATCCACATCTTGATACCCTGATCGGAAAGATATCTTGCACAATCCAGAATATTTTTATTCGTATGACCGGTCAGTTTTTTGTGCTCTTCATCATCAATATGCTTGATGTCCAGCATAACCAGATCGGTGTACTTCAACAGCTCGTTAAATTTGGAGAAAAACGGCTCTTCTCTTGTAAACGGTTGTGCGGAAGTATCCAGCGTCGTATTGATGCCGCGCTCATGCGCTTTTCGGAACAGATCAATCAGAAAATCAATCTGCAAAAGCGCCTCACCGCCGCTGACGGTAATGCCGCCTTCTTTGCCCCAGTAGCTGCGGAAACGTTCTGCCTTGTCCAACAGTTCGTCTGCCGTCATCAGGTTATCCGTCTCCGGATTCCAGGTATCTACGTTGTGGCAATACTGGCAGCGCATATTACATCCCTTTAAGAAAATCAGATAACGGATTCCGGGACCATCTACTGCCCCAAAAGACTCCAACGAGTGAATTCTGCCTTTAATCATATCGTCCTTTCCCTGCCTTGCAGGCATTCACTGCGGATATGCGTCAGACATCGCTGCAGTCATCCCCTGCGGGCAGCACGAGGTATTCCTTTTGCTGTATTTTACTATCCATTATTCCACATAACGGATGTTTTATGCTCGACCAAGGAGCTGGTCGAACACGGAGGGCTTTTCTCGACCAGGAATCTGGTCGAGAAAAGGAGCCGGGCAAGCTGCCCGACTCCTTTAAAATACACCTGTTAAAAACTGTAGTTAAATTACAGAGACTTATGGCAGGTTCTTGCGATAACGTCATCCTGCTGTTCCTTGGTCAGGCTGATGAACTTAACAGCGTAACCAGATACACGGATGGTGAAGTTAGCGTACTCAGGCTTCTCAGGATGAGCCTGTGCGTCTAACAGCTTCTCTGTACCGAATACGTTTACGTTCAGATGATGAGCACCACGATCGAAGTAACCGTCCATAACTCTTACCAGAGTGGTCTTCTGCTCATCCAGGTCGTGACCCAGAGCGCTGGGAGCCATGGTCTGAGTATTGGAGATACCATCCAGAGCGTACTCGTAAGGCAGCTTAGCAACAGAGTTCAGGGAAGCCAGCAGGCCGCTCTTCTCTGCACCGTAAGACGGTGAAGCACCAGGAGCGAAAGGTGTGTATGCCGGTCTGCCATCCGGAAGAGCGCCGGTAGCCTTACCATATACTACGTTAGAAGTAATGGTCAGTACGGAAGTTGTAGGCTCGGAGTTTCTGTAGGTCTTGTTCTTCTTGATCTTCTCCATGAAGGTCTTCAGAAGCCATACAGCAAATTCGTCTGCTCTCGGATCATCGTTACCGTATTTCGGGAAGTCGCCTTCGGTCTGGAAGTCAACAGCACAGCCCTGCTCGTCACGGATAACTTTAACCTTTGCATATTTGATAGCGGACAGAGAGTCAGCTACATGGGACAGACCTGCAATACCGGTAGCGAATGTTCTTCTTACATCGGTATCGATCAGAGCCATCTCAGCTGCTTCATAGTAATATTTGTCATGCATGTAATGAATCAGGTTCAGGATGTTTACATACAGAGATGCACACCAGTCAAGCATGATATCATATTTATGCATAACTTCATCGAAATCAAGGTACTCGGAAGTAATAGGAGCGATTTCCGGACCACACTGCATATGTTTGCCGTTCTTGTCCAGATGCTTCTCATCCTTACCACCGTTGATCGCGTACAGTAAGCACTTAGCCAGGTTTGCACGAGCGCCGAAGAACTGGATTTCCTTACCGGTCTGAGTAGCGGATACGCAGCAGCAGATGCTGTAGTCATCGCCCCAGATAGGCTTCATAACATCATCGTTCTCATACTGGATGGAAGATGTGTTAACGGAAATCTTAGCTGCATACTTCTTGAAGTTTTCAGGAAGCGCGCTGGAGTACAGAACTGTCAGGTTCGGCTCCGGGCTGGGTCCCATGTTCTCCAGAGTATGAAGGAAACGATAGTCGTTCTTTGTAACCATGTGACGGCCATCCATGCCGATACCGCCAACTTCCAGAGTAGCCCATACAGGGTCACCGGAGAACAGCTGGTTGTAAGAAGGAATACGAGCGAACTTAACCATACGGAACTTCATGGTCATATGGTCGATCAGCTCCTGAGCTTCTTTCTCGGTCAGGGTGCCTTCCTTTAAGTCTCTTTCAATATAGATATCCAGGAATGTGGAGATACGTCCAACGGACATAGCTGCACCGTTCTGGGTCTTGATTGCTGCAAGGTAACCGAAGTATAACCACTGTACAGCTTCCTTAGCGGTTGTAGCCGGGCCGGAGATATCGTAGCCGTAAACAGCTGCCATCTTCTTCATGCCCTGCAGAGCTTTGATCTGTTCAGCGATCTCTTCTCTCAGACGAATGGTCTCTTCATCCATAACGCCTACGCCGCAGTTCTTCTTATCTTCCTGTTTCTTCTGGATCAGGAAATCGATACCGTACAGAGCAACTCTTCTGTAGTCGCCTACGATACGGCCACGGCCGTAAGTATCCGGCAGACCTGTAACGATATGGGTATGACGAGCAACCTTCATCTCATCTGTATAAGCATCAAATACAGCCTGGTTATGAGTCTTATGATACTCATTGAAGATCTTGTCATATTTCGGGTTTACTTCAAAGCCGTATGTGCTTGCAGCCTGCTGAGCCATTTTGATACCGCCATAAGGCATGAATGCTCTCTTTAAAGGCTTGTCTGTCTGCAGACCAACGATCTGCTCCAGATCTTTCATAGACTCATCGATATAGCCAGGGCCATAAGCGGTCAGACCGGATACAACCTCAGTTTCGCAATCCAGAACGCCGTTGTGCTCACGCTCTTCCTTCTGCAGCTCCTGCAGTCTGCCCCAAAGCTTATCTGTAGCTTCGGTAGGACCTTCCAGGAAGCTCTCATCTCCATCATAGGGAGTGTAGTTGGTCTGGATGAAGTTACGTACGTTGACGTCTACATCCCAGTGGCCATCTTTTTTAAAGCCTCTCCATGCTTCTGCCATGAAAATTTACCTCCTTTTGGTAACATGAAAAAAAATGATAAATAATATCAACAAGGAATCCCTCTTTTATGATTCCCATGCTGTTCTTTATGTACCAATTCTACTTCCCAACGCGAAAAGTGTCAACAGTTTTGCGCAATGTACATTGTTTTATACATTTTCTTTTTTCTTCCTTGCACATTGCCAAAAAACAACAGGAGGAACTGTGCACAAGTCCTGCGTCAGTCCCTCTGAAAAAACATATTATTGTTTAAAATAGCTGCATTTTTGAATGCTTTACAGCTCATCCAGCATTTCCATCAGATTCTCGATCGGAATCCCATGCACCATAGCAGCCTCTTCCAGTGTCTCACCCTGAGAAGCAGGACAGCCAAGGCAGTGCATACCGATTTCCATCAGGACAGATGCGGCATTCATATCGATGCGCAGTACTTCACCAATTGTCATATCCTTATTGAATTTACTCATCCGGCAAACCTCCTTTTTTCTTCCGTCGGCAGTTTTCTGCCGCTTTATCAGCTTTACCAGTATAATACATTCCCATTCATCTGGCAACCGGTCGGTCCATTTTTCTTCCGTTCTGCCCCTGTTTTTTCCCGTCCCGGAAGTAGTTGTTCATCTCTTACTTGAGTTTGTTTCAACTTACTGTTTTCCCAGTATTTATGCGGGTTTGCGGATTTTTAAATTTCCGTTTTGTACCCCATTTGGTACTTGTCTATTTTGTCTTTTTGAGCTAAAATAAGAAAAAGAAATTTCAAAGGAGGATTTATATCATGGCATACGTAATTGGTGATTCCTGTATCTCATGTGGTTCTTGTGAAGGCCAGTGTCCTGTTGGCGCTATCTCTATGGGAGAAGGCAAGTTCGAAATCGACGCTGCTAAATGCGTTGACTGCGGTTCCTGCGCAGGTCAGTGTCCTGTTGGCGCTATCTCTGAGGGCTGAGTCTAAGCCACACGAATCGAACATGTAAAATAAGCGGAGGTTGATTTTCATCGGCTTCCGCTTATTTTTTTGCGTCTTCCCATTTTCGCGCACGCTTTTTGCGCATACCGGGTTTGTGTCAAGTGTGCGCAGACACAAATCTTTCCCGTCCTTCTACCGTCTCCGTCTGCCCTTTCTTCTTCCTTTCTGGCAAAGCAGCTCGTCCAGCTTCCGATAATGCTCCTCTTCCCGCTCCATCCGCTTCTGTTCCCGCTCCTGCGCATTTTCTTCCATCTGCCGAAACCGGTAATCCAGCTCTTTTAACACCGTCTCATTGCTCTCCTGTACTGCGCGGGAAACGAGATTTTCCAGAAGATACTGAAGTTTTGCAGCCTTGCTGCTGCGTTCATCCAGAAGGATGTTCTCCACCGTATCGGCACCGCCCGTTGGGAGCGCATGCTGCGAATGAAGCGTATCCGAATTGTCTGATGTAAACGCACACTGTGCGTGTTCCTGCTGCACCGCTGCAGCGCCTGCATCCCCCTTCTCCAGCATCGACTGTGCCTCCCGCACGATTTCCTGCGGAACGGAAAGTCTGCCATTTTCCGACAGCATCAGGCGGATCGCTTTGAGCTGCATTCCCTTCTCCTTCCACTGGCGAATCCGTTCAAGCAGCTCCATATCCTCCTCGCTGTACTGTCGGTAGCCCTGATCGTTCCTGCTGATTGAAAGCCCCAGCTCTTCCTCCCAGTAGCGCAGCGCATGCGCCTCGACATGAACCTTTTTTGCCGCTTCTTTAATTGTATACATTCCCTCTGCCGTCATCTTAACCTCCATTCCCTGCTTGACAAACAACTGTGAAAAAGAATGTGCCTTGGCACATTCTCGCGCCGAGGCGCGGTTGCTTCGGCAACCATCTACCCCTGCGCCGAGTGCGCATCCCCGTAGCGCGTTTTTATTTCATAGGACGCATTTTCCTATGAAATAAAAACGAATCCTACTCTACAGGATTCTCCGCCTGCGGCGGGTCGCGTAAGCGACATTCTACCATTTCGCCGCTTATGCGTCCTCGCGGAGCGTTTTTATCGTATAGAAATGAAGTTTCCTATACGATAAAAAAAGAACAGACGCGGATAAAATTTTTTCCGCTTTCTGTTCTCTTTCGTCGTTCTGATTTTAAAACGTACCGCCGCACTGCTTAAGCAGTGTGCGCACGTCTGTTTACTTTTGTAAATTGGCAAATTTTGTATAATCCGGCAGCCATACCAGCTCTATCGTACCGATCGGGCCGTTTCTCTGTTTTGCGATAATGACTTCTGCGATGCCTTTTTTCTCCGTGTCCGGATTGTAATAATCGTCGCGGTACAAAAACATTACGACGTCGGCATCCTGCTCGATGGCTCCCGATTCACGCAGGTCGGACAGCATCGGTCTGTGCTCCGGACGCTGCTCTACCGCACGGGACAGCTGGGAAAGGGCGATAACCGGAACCTGCAGTTCTCTCGCAAGCGCCTTTAAGGAACGGGAAATATCGGAAATCTCCTGCTGTCGGGAATCCGAAGACCGTCCGCCGCTGCCGCTCATCAGCTGTAAATAGTCGATGATGATCAGCTTCAAATCATATTCCAGCTTATATTTCCGGCATTTGGAACGTAACTCTGCAATCGTGATGCCCGGCGTGTCATCAATGATCAGATTGGATTTTCCGATCACGCCGGCACTTTCGATCAGGCTCTCCCATTCTGCATCGGTCAGGTTACCGGTACGCAGATGCTGGGAGTCCACCTTGGATTCGAGGGAGAACAGTCGGTTCACGAACTGTTCCTTACTCATTTCCAGGCTGAACATTGCTACCGTCATTCCCTGCTTGAACGCCACATTCTGTGCGATATTCAGGACAAACGCGGTTTTGCCCATGGAAGGACGCGCCGCAATCAGAATCAGGTCGGAGGGCTGCAGTCCCGCTGTCTTATAGTCCAGGTCAATAAAACCTGTCGGGATTCCCGTTACGTTTCCTTTATTGCGGGAAGCCTTTTCGATTCGATCCATCGCGTTCATAACGACCTGACGGATCGGGACAAAATCACCCGTGTTTCGGCGCTGAACCAGATCAAAGACCTTTTTCTCCGTCGTCTCAAGGATTTCTTCCAGACCCTCCTTGCCTGCATAGCAGGTGTTCGCGATTTCCTCATTCAGTCGAATCAGCTTGCGCAGTGTGGATTTTTCCGCAACGATCCCGGCATAATATTTTACATTGGCAGAAGTCGGCACCGCCGTAATCAGGTCGCGGATAAACTCCAGACTTGAAATTTCAGGCGGCACATCTTTTTCCCGGAGCTTGTCCTGCAGCGTGACCAGATCCACCGGTCTGCCACTGTCGTTTAGCTCCACCATCGTTTCAAACAGCACGCCATACTGCCGGTTATAAAAATCCTCTCCCGTAATAATTTCGGACGCAACCACAATCGCTTCCCGGTCCATAATCATCGAACCGATGACAGACTGCTCCGCCTCAATGCTGTGGGGGAGTACCCTTTTTAAAATCGCCTCATCTGCTGCTGCCATGTTTTCCGCTCATTTCTGCGCACGCTTTTTACGCATGTCAAGTTTGTGTCAAGTGCGCGCAGACACAAATCCCGCAATTGAAAAATTTTATTTTTCAATCTTTACGCTTCCACTACTTTCACATGAAGCTTTCCGGTTACCTGCGGATGCAATTTTACGGGCACTTCATGCATGCCGAAGGTCTTGATCGACTCCGGAAGCTGAATTTTCTTTTTATCAATTTCCATATTGCACTGCTCCTTGTAGGCAGCTGCGATTTCCTTGCTGGATACGGAGCCGAATGCCTTTCCGCCCTCGCCAGCCTTGATCGACAGGGTTACGGATTTTTCTTCCAGCAAAGCCGCCTGCTCTTTTGCAGCGTCGAGCTGCTGCTGCGCAACCTTTTCGTCTCTCGCTTTCTGGAGTTTCAAATCGTTCATGTTAGCGCCGGTCGCTTCCAGACCGAGCTTTTTTTTCAGAATAAAGTTCTTTGCGTATCCGTCGGATACCTCTACAACCTGTCCCTTTTTGCCAAGTGCTTTGACATCTTCCAGTAAAATTACTTTCATGATATTTCACCTTCCTCAATCATTTTATCCAGCGTCCGCTTCAGTACAATAATGCCTTCCTCCACGGACGTATTTTCCAGCTGACAGCCTGCGATGTTCAAATGTCCGCCGCCGCCCATCCGCTCCATGATGACCTGTACGTTGACTTCGTCGATGGAGCGTGCTGAGAAAAACAGTTTATTCTGATATTCCGTCAGGACAAAGCTTGCCTTGACGCCCCTGATATCCAGAAGCTCGTTTGCAGCCTGCGCGCCCACAACAGTCGGGCTCGCAATTCCCTCGGAATGACAGATCGAAATTGCATAGGCATTGCGGTAAATTTCCGCCTGGCTGACAGCGTCTGCCTTTGCCTTATATTCTGCCGCATTTTCCCGGAAAAGCTTGCGGACACGGGTTACGTCCGCGCCGTTTCTGCGCAAAAATGCAGCTGCTTCAAACGTACGCACGCCGGTTTTTGTCATAAAGTTCTGCGTGTCTACCACCATGCCGGCATACATGCTGTCCGCTTCTTCGCTCTTGATCCGGATTCCATCGCTCGTATACTGCAGGATTTCCGATACCATTTCGCAGGCGGACGACGCATAGGTTTCCACATAGGAAAGGGTCGCGTTTTCAATCGTCTCCGTTCCGGCTCTGTGATGATCCAGAACGACGATGGATTTACAGATTTTTAAGAGTTCCGGGCATTCCGTCAGTGACGGACGGTTGACATCCACAACCACCAGAACGGTATTGGGCCCCGCACATTCCAACGCCTGAGCGCTCGTCAGCAGCATGTCGTTTTCATATTCCGGATTGTTCAAAAACAGATCGACCATCGGGCGAAGCGAAGTCGTCACATCGTTCAACACGATCTGTGCACGCCGCTCCAGTGTCCGCGCGATCCGATAAATTCCCACTGCCGCACCGAAGCTGTCCACGTCGCCGATCTTATGCCCCATAATCAGGACATTGTCCTTGCTCGTGATGATTTCACGCAATGCATGGGCTTTGACCCGGGCCTTGACACGTGTATTTTTTTCTACCTGCTGGCTCTTGCCGCCGTAATAATTGATCTTGTCGGGCATCTTGACTACCGCCTGGTCACCGCCGCGTCCCAGTGCAAAGTCGATCGCCGTGCGGGCAAATTCGTAATTCTGTGCATAAACCAGACCGTCCAGACCAATACCAATGCTCAGTGTCACCGCCATCTCATTGCCAATGTTGACCGTCTTTACATCCTCAAGCAGTTCAAAGCGCTGCTCCTGCATCTGCATTACGGATTTTTTCTTCAAAATAACCAGATATTTATCCTTTTCGATATTCTGGCAAATTCCGTCGAAGCTGGAAATATATTTGTTTACTTTTCGGTCAATCAGCGCCTTTAACAGGGATCGCCGTACTTCTTCCACACTCGCAAGTGCCTCTTCGTAGTTATCCAGGTAAATCAGACCGACTGCCAGCGACTGTGCGTCGTTTTCCCGAAGCGCAAGCTTTAATGCCGTCTCATCATACAGGTACATCGCATACAGGCAGCTGTCATAATCCTCGTCATCTAAAACGTCGCTGTCTTCCGATATCATCCCCCGCAGCGATACCCGCGTAATATGCGCGATATAATCGCTCTCTTCAAAGGAGATCTCGATTTCCGCCTCCTGCTCGCCCTGCGGCAGCCGTTCCCGCGTGATTGCCGGAAATACATAGGTAATCGACTTATGAAAGCCCTTTTCGCTGTGGATTGCAGCACGGAAGGCATCGTTGCACCAGATGACCCGTCCGGTTTCATCCAAAAGCGCATAGGGAATCGCCATATCCCGAAGCAGCGTCTTCTGTACCTGCCCGTACTGCGTTGCAAAGCTGATCAGCTCGTTCAAAATGATCGGTCTGTTATAGAACATCAGCAAAATGATCATTCCAAAATAAAACAGCAGAAAGCAGGTCAGCAGAAAGCCTGCACGGACATCCAGAAAATACGTTCCGATATCCACGATCAGGAGTAAAATCCCCATATAAAGGGAGGTCTGCATATAGATACGCAGCCTGCCTTTCAGCCTAATTCTCTTTTTTGTTCTCATAAACACACCTATGCCCTGTCAGAAAGACAGGCACCTTTATCATTTCTGTGTATGATTGCAGTAAAAATGCCCCGTTTTGGAAGCATGCATTCAGTATACCATTTCTTTTTGGAAAATTCCATAAAAATAACTGGCATCTGCGCGCAGGGTACGACAAAAAGGTACAGTTGTACAGTTCACTCGCGCCATTCGTACCTTTTTGTAGGCAGATTTTCATGCGAGCATGAAATCTGCCCCCAAACGGTACGGGTGAACTGTTAACTTAAAAAGACTGCCGCTTGTGAATTTCACAAAAACGGCAGTCCCAAATGTCTGATGATTTATTCAGCAACGTAAGGCATAAGTGCCAGATGACGTGCTCTCTTGATTGCAACAGTCAGAGCTCTCTGATGCTTTGCGCAGTTGCCGGTAATTCTTCTGGGAAGAATCTTACCTCTCTCGGAAACGTATCTCTTTAACTTATTGGTATCCTTGTAATCGATCACATTGTCCTTACCACAGAATACGCAAACTTTCTTTCTTCTGCGCATGCCGCCTCTTCTCCGTGCGGGAGCGTCAGGTCTTTCAGATTTATTGAATGCCATGATGGTTTACCTCCTGTTTGAATATAGAAACTTCTCAAATGCTTCGCATTCGAGAAGCAGCGCAATTTTCCGCGAGCGAAAAATTAAAACGGGAAACATCTCAAACACTTCGTGTCCGAGATGTAGCGCAAAATTTTTGTTTCACAAAAATTTTGCTTAGTTGAACGGCAGCTCCTCGTCGATTCCATCCGGAATGTTCATGAAGCCGTCTGTCGCTGCAGCAGGCTGGGGTCTTGCAGGTGCACTGTTATAACCGCCGCCATTGTAACCCCCATCGTTACCGGCTGCACTGTTCTTGCTCTCTGCAAACTCCTGATCTTCCACAACAACATCAGTCGTATACACTTTGACGCCATCCTTATTGACATAGCTGCCAGTCTGGATTCTGCCGGTCGCCACAATTTTGGTTCCCTTATGGAGATACCGCTCTGCGAACTCTGCGCTCTTGCCGAATGCAACGCATCCGATAAAGTCTGCGGAATTCTCATCGTTATTATTGCGGTTAAATCTCCGATCCACAGCCAGTGTATATCTGGCGATCGCCATAGCGTTGTCTCCCTGGGAATACCGAACCTCGGGATCCCTGGTAAGACGGCCCATAAGAATAACTTTATTCATATTGACTCTCTTTCTTACTTCGTCTCATTCTTGACAACTAAGTATCTCAGTACGTTGTCCATGATGCGAATACGGCTTTCGATCTCTGCAGGTGCAGAAGATTCAGCCTCGAACTGGATGAAGTAATAGAAGCCTTCTTTCATCTTCTGGATCTCGTAAGCGAGTCTCTTCTTGCCCCAGTCATCAACGTTGGTGATGGTGCCGCCAAATCTTTCGATCAGCGCCTTGCACTTGTCAACAACCGCAGCTCTTTCTTCATCTTCGATTTTCGCACTGACAACCACAGCTAATTCGTACTTGTTCATGCTAATTACCTCCTTTTGGTCTCTGGCCCCTTTCCAATAAAAGGAGCAAGGAATATATATCACGGGTATCTATAATACCATGAAATCATATTGTTTTCAAGCTTTTCTTTTAATATCACGCAGATTTTTTTCAACCAGTCTGCGTGCGATCATAATCTGGTGACCGCAGCCTGCACATTTGAGCCGAAAATCCGCTCCGATCCGCAGGACTTCCCATTCCCGGCTGCCGCAGGGATGCTGTTTTTTCAGCGTCACCACATCTCCGACCTGAATATCCATGAAAATCTCCTTATAAGATTCCGTTTTACAGGGAATCAAAAATCTCCCCTATGCTGCCTGTAACGACCAGATCCGCTGCCGAATCCCGCGCCGTAGGCGTCCGGTTAATCAAAACCAGTTTATCGCTACGGTAATAATCAATCAGCCCCGCCGCCGGATAAACGACTAACGAGGTTCCTCCGACAATCAGTACATCCGCATGGCTGATAAAAGAAACCGCTTCTTTCAGCACTTTCTGATTCAGGCTTTCTTCATAGAGTACGACATCCGGTTTGATCACGCCACCGCATTCGCAGTGCGGAACCCCTGTGCTTTCCAGAATTTCATTCTGATCGTAAAACCGCCCGCACTTCATGCAATAATTGCGGAGCGTACTTCCGTGCAGCTCCAACACGGTTTTGCTGCCGGCAGCCTGATGCAATCCATCGATATTCTGCGTGATGACCGCTTTTAGTTTGCCTTCCTTTTCCCACTGGGCAAGCTTTTTATGCGCAGCGTTTGGTTTTGCGTGCGGCGCCAGCATCTTGGCACGGTAAAACCGGTAAAATTCTTCCGGATTCTGCCGAAAAAAGGTATGGCTCAAAATCGTCTCGGGCGGATAACGGTATTCCTGATGGTACAGACCGTCCGTACTGCGAAAATCAGGGATTCCGCTTTCCGTGGACACGCCCGCACCGCCAAAGAAAACGATGTTATCGCTCTGATCAACAATCTCCTTTAGTTTTTTCCATTGCAAATCTGGCATATTTCATATCCTCAACTTTGATATGATCCTGCAGCCACTGCTGCAGATACTCAAACAGATCCTGAATCATGGCGTCCTGCGTACCGAGCGAAAGCTTCGATACCCGATCGGTAAACTCTTCCAGCTTCTGCACGAACATCCGATGCTGTTTCTTCTGTTCTTCGATTCCGCCATAGCCCATCTTTTCCATCAGCTGCTCTTCATGTGTAAAGTGCATCGTCGTGTAATCCTCCAGCCGCTTTAAAAGCTGTCGAATATCCGCACATTTAAACAGCATGTTTTCATCTGCCAAAAGCGCCCCCACCTGGTCTGTCAGATCCAGCAGAACCACATGCTCTGCATCTACTGCTCCTACACCCGTCAGAAAATCTTCTTTGTTCTGTTTCATTCCTGCTTTCTCTCCTGTCATTTTCACGTTCGTTAAGATAGAAAAAGTGTATCATAAACAGCCATAGTTTACAACAAATCTTGCCTCCGGAAAGTGTGCATTTTCAGATACACAGACGTTTTTTCAGCGCATACTCAGTCCATGATGCGATCCCGCATTTTAATTCCCTCCGGCGTCGCGGCAAGACCGCCCTCTCCGGTTTCCCGAAGACATGCCGGCATCGAAATTCCGACCTCCCGCATCGCGTCAATCACCTCATCAGGAGGAATTCTGCTGCGCACTCCGGCAAGCGCCATGTCTGCCGCCGAAAGGGCGACAACCGCGCCGGATACGTTTCGTTTTACGCAGGGTACTTCTACCAACCCTGCTACCGGATCGCATACCAGACCCAGCAGATTTTTCAATGCCATCGCTGCAGCGTGCGCAACTGCCTCTACAGAGCCGCCCCGCAAATGCACCGCACCTCCTGCTGCCATTGCTGATGCTGAGCCGATTTCCGCCTGACAACCGCCCTGCGCGCCCGCAATAAACGCCCGGGATGCGATCACCCCGCCAATGCCGGACGCCACATACAGCGCTTTTGTCATTTCTTCATCCGTATAATGATATTTTTCCTGCATGCTCAGAAAAACTGCCGGCACAACACCGCACGCCCCCGCCGTAGGTGCTGCGACAATCCGTTTCATACAGGCGTTGGACTCTCCCATTTTGACCGCCTTTTCCATCACGCGCCCAAGAAAATCGCCGCAGATCGGCTCTTCCTGCTCCACATAGTGCTCCAGCTTGCCGCCGTCCGTGCCCACCAGTCCGCTGCGGGAATGCAGGGTTCCGTCGTAGTCCTGATCCGCCTCTTTCATCGCCTGGTACATGCGCTGCAGCTGTACAAAGGATTCCTCCTGTGCAATCTGCCGCTCCCGGCAGTCATCTTTTTGGATCAGCTCCCAGAAACTGCAGCCTGTCGCTGCAGCTTCCTTGCAGATCTCTTCCAATGAACGATACATATCTTTGCTGCCTCCTATTCTTCCAGACACAGGTAGATTACTTTTTCAATGCCCTCTTCCTGCTCCAGTGCTGCAATCCGCTCCCGCGGCACTTCCTGATCCACTTCGATTACCATAACGGCATGTCCGCCGCGTTCGTCCCGGTACACCTGCATCGTCGCGATATTGATCCCTGCTTCACCCAGACGCGACGTTACTTTTACGATACAGCCCGGCTTGTCCTGGTTGTATACAACCAGTGTCGGAGCTTCCCCGGAAAAATTTGCAGTCAGTCCATCGATCTCGCAGATTCTGATCCGTCCGCCGCCGATCGATGCACCGATCGCTTCCAGCTTTCGCCCGCTTTCTCCGGTCACCTCCAGCCGAACGGAATTCGGATGCGCATTCATAAGGCTGATTCCTTCAAAGGAAAACGAAAGCCCTGCCTTTTTTGCTTCTGCGAAGCTTTCCGGAATCCTTGGGTCGTCCACTGCCAGCCCCAACAGTCCCGCCACAATCGCGCGGTCTGTTCCATGTCCGCGCCCTGTTGCCAGAAAAGAGCCGTGCAGCCCGATTTTTGCATTCACGACCCGTTCTCCCAAAAGCTTTCCCACCGTCTGACCGATCCGCACCGCCCCCGCCGTGTGAGAGCTGGAGGGTCCTACCATCACAGGTCCAACAATATCCAGTATGTTCATAGCTTCTCCATTCCTCAGACACGCTTTTTTTCACAGCTTTCCGCACAGATATGCGCAGGCCTTCAACAGCGTCTCTAATTTTTTCCCTACAATAATATAATAATCCGGCTGCTGCGTACCTTCCATACAAATCTGGTTTCCGTATATGGGCAGGCTGCAGAAGATCACTTCTTTGGACGATGCCGACAAAATGCCATAGCCTCGGTCGGAAATCAGATATGGAAGTTCGTTTTCGACTCCATGGGAGATGCACCGCGCCGTCTTTTCCAGATGGATTCCGCCTTTACCGAGCGCACCTGCTGCATAGAGCCCTTCTCCTTTTTTCCAGTCAAAAAACAGCCTGCTGCGCCCACCGTTTGGCGCATTTTCGATCAGGCAACGATCCTGTCCGCTTTCTTCCAGCAAGATTTCGCTGTCCTTATCCAGAAACCGCAGCGCACCTGTCTTTTTGTCCGCAACCACATACATTTCCGGCGTTCGCATCTCCACAAGCGTCGGTTTTTCGCGCATCTGCCAGTTTTTCTCCACCCGGGTGACGGCGATTGCAGGATGCACCGGCGGCATCTCGCCCCGTGAAAAAGTGACGCGCAGAATTCCGCTGCCGACAGGGCTCAAACGGGTCACTCCATAACGACTCTGTAAATACAGACCGTCCTCCTTACGCTGTACCCAGCGAATCGAATGGTCGATCTTCGCATGTCCCGCCGCCCGCAGCTTCGCGGTATCCGGAAGTTCACCGAACGAAAGGACACCTGATGCTGTGCGGGCATGCATATCGCCTGTGACACGCGGCTGTACCGTGCCGTTCACCGTTCTGCCAGATCCCTGTGCAGATTGTCTATTGCCTACAGCTCTGCCAGATCCCTGTGCAGTCTGGCTGTTGCTCCCGTACAGCGACGCCAGCGGATGGAGGGCTTTCTGCGGCTGACCGGAAATAACCGGCTTCTGGCGCGACGTCCAGCCGGCACCAGCAGACGTCGGCCGGGGTGCAGCTGCCGCCGGACGGGCACTGCCCTGTGTTTTTCCATCTGCGCGGCGTGCGTCCGCACTTTCCTGCATCGCACCCGTTCCATATGGCAACGGTGCTTCCTGTCCGCCGGACGGATTCTGCACGATGACGATCTTTTTCTTCGCGCCGGATACTCGCTTTTTGTTCTTTTTCGGAATCGGGTCTGCGATCAGCCCGGTAAGGTTGCCGGTGTGCAGAACCTCCAGCCGGTGCAGTGCTCTTGTCGCCGCGACATACAAAAGCTTCGCGTGTCCATCGTCTATCGGATAGGACTCCCGATCCGGGCTGAGCAGCAGAACCGCATCGAATTCCAGTCCCTTGGTATATTCCACCGGAAATACCATGATTCCTTTTTCAAACGACGCTTTTTCCGGATCCCAGGGCATGACCGGCAGTTCTTTTTGCAGAAGCTCTGCCGTCTCCTGCGCCTGCTTCTGATCCCGGCAGATCACCGCGATCGTGTCAAAGCCCTCTGTCTGCCATCCTTTGCAGATTTTTGCTGCTTCCCGGTACAGATCCCTTCCTGCTGTCTGTCGGATGCCAACCGCTTCGCCATGCCGGATGACCGGCTCTGCCCCATACCCCGGGAACTCTCCGTGCGCCAGGATGTCCGATGCAAAATTTGCGATTTCTACGGTATTTCGATAGCTTTTCCTCAGCACGCAAAAGTTATCCCGCTCTCCGGTCAGCAGGATGTTTTTCACCCCTTCCCAGTCGCTGATACCGTAATCCATACGGATATTCTGGGATACATCCCCCATGACAGTGTAAGTGCAGCTTCTGACGCATTCTTTTAAAACTGCATAGACCATAACACCGAAATCCTGCGCTTCATCCACAACGATATGATGTGCCTCGCTGATGACCTCCGTTTCCCGCATTCTGCGATACAGATAGGCAAGTGCCGCCAGGTCGTACACATCCAGCTCCTCCTGCGGTTCTTCGACGCAGACGCCCTGCTGTTTCTGTTCTGTCAGGAAATCATGATACATCTCATAAACGGATTTTTTCCATTGCCTTGTGCCGAACCTTTTACGCATTGAGCGGCGGATTGCCTTTTTTTCTTCTAAGGTATAGCTGATGCCCTTTCCTAAAAATTCATCCTCCACTTTTCCCATCAAACGCTCCTGCAGCATCAGCACCTTGCTCTGCGCGGACACGGAGGGATTCTGACGGATATAGCGTTCGATCGCCTCACCTGTCATCAAAACCACCATATCCTTCGGGTCATTTTTGCCGCCGCTCTCATCGAACACACCGACACGACCGTCCCGAAGCCCCTCTACAAACTGCTTCCGGTTAAACAACACCGTCGTCCTCGGGATCGTGTTCCACTCCACTCTGCTGCAAAACTTCTGCAGCTTTTCAAACCACGCAAGGGTTCCTCGCACCGCACCGTCTTTCCCGGCATCGCGCACCGGGCAGATGCGGTAGGTTTCGTCCCAGTCCTCATATAAAAGGCGTACAAACAGCTGCTCCATCGTCATCTGTCGGATGCCATACACATCCAGATCCGGCAGGACACCCGTGATATAGTCCAGCAAAATCCGGTTGCTGCCGACGATATAAAAATCCTCCGGCTGAAACCGTTCTTTATAATTGTACAAAATATAAGAAATCCGATGCATCGCCACCGTGGTCTTGCCAGAGCCTGCTACGCCCTGCACGATCATACTGTGATAGGGCGATTTCCGGATAATTTCGTTCTGCTCCTGCTGGATTGTCGCGATGATCTCGCCCAGAACTGCCTTTTTATTTTTTGCAAGATACCGCGTCAGAAGCTCGTCGTTTGCCACGACTTCCGAATCATAGTAGTCGATCAGCTTTGCATCCTCGATCTCATACGTCCGTTTGAGCAAAAGCTCGATCTCCATATGCTGACCATCCGGTACGGGGTAGCTGCATTTTCCCAATCCGTTTTCATAATAGGCATTGGCCACCGGTGCACGCCAGTCTGTCACCATTTGGTGGGTGGTATCCTTTGCGATGCCGCCCCGCCCGATATAGAGGGATTCTTCTTTATTTAGTGCCTCGTCATGAAAAACAATTCGCCCGAAATAGGGCTTTTTCAGCGCCTTTTCATTGCGCTCCAATGCCCGCTTCATATGGGTGTGCATGGTTACGGTATTGTTCAGGATCGTCAGGACTTCCGTATCGTTATCATGATAATGCTCCAGCATTTCATCGATATCCTCCTGCATCTTGGCAACTTCCTGTCCGTATTCCCGCACGTTGTCACGCACGACCCTCAGAGTTTCCGCCAGATAAGCTTCTTCCGCCTTACGGCTTGTATTTCGCTTCATACAGCGCTCCTTTCTACTGTTGCTCTGCCTTTAGCTGCCCCTCTATTCTACCTGTTCGCCCGCGCGATTACAACCAAAAGACACTGCTTTGCCGGCTGTCAGGCTGATTTCTTTTTGGATACCTCCTTTGATCCGGACTGTTCTTTTCTGATCGGTTGAGCTGATCAGCGTGCACTCTGTCTTTTCCTCGTCCCATGTAATATCGACGCAGACATTTCCACGCACGCCAAGTCCTTTGACGCTGCCTTTTGTCCAGTGTCCTGGCAGGGCAGGCAGGATCACGATTTCATCCGCATGACTCTGCACTAAAAGCTCTGCAATGCCAGCCGTATAGCCGAAGTTTCCATCCATCTGGAACGGCGGATGGGCACAGAGCAGGTTTGCATACACGCCGCCACGCTCTGACATCTTCGGATCGCGCGGCTCATTTAACCGGAACAAAAGCTTCATCAGCCCGTCGATATGCGTTCCCTCTTCCAGTCTTGCCCACATCAGCATTTTCCATGCCATGCTCCAGCCGGTCGTCTCGTCGCCGCGCTCCGTCAGGCTCTCTTTTACCGCGCTGTAAAGCTCCGGCGTCCGGTTCGTGATTCCCCGTCCCGGATGGAACTCGTACAGATGCGATAAATGCCGGTGATGTGGCTCGGATTCCTCGAACTCTTCATTCCATTCCAGGATTTGTCCCTTGCTGCCGATTTTGGTCGGAACGATCTTCGGCAGGATTTCGCGCACAGACTGTGAAAGCACTGCGTCAGGAAAAACGGCTGCGCTATTGGAATACGCTGTAGCTGTCGAAGCCGACACACTGTCAGCGCCCGCTGCGTCGGACTCACGCTTCAGCGCATCGCAAGCCTCCAGATAATCCCTGAAAAGGTTGCGGATGATCGCCAGCGTATTTTCTGTATACAATCCGATGCTCGTTTTTTCCCCATGGTCGAGGAACATATTTTCCGGAGAAGTTGCCGGGCAGACCGCGTATCCGTCCGGGGTCTTTTCCAGGACGTTATAACAGAACCGTACATTTTCTTCCAGAATCAGGAAAATCTCCCGTAGGTAGTAATTGTTTTTCGTAAACAAATATTCGTCAAACAGGTTTCTGCACATCCATGCCGCACCGAACGGCCAGAATGCCCAGGACGGACTTCCGTCTGCAGGAGACGTCTTACGCCACAAATCCACGTTATGAAAACATGCTGCACCGTCGCAGCCAAAATATGTTTTTGCGGTCTGTTTTCCATTATCCAGAAGCTCGCGGTTCATCCGCACAAGCGGCTCGATCAGCTCATGCAGCCTGCACGGTCCCGTCATCCAGTAGTTCATCTCGGTGTTGATGTTGACCGTATAATCGCTGTGCCACGGCGGCAGCTTTTCGCAGTTCCAGAGTCCCTGCAGGTTTGCAGGCTGACTGCCGGGGCGGGAACAGGAAATCAGCAGATATCGTCCAAAATCAAACACCAGCGATTCCAGTGCAGTATCGTCCGGATCTTTTTCGTACTGCAAAATCCGTTCCCGCAGATCCAGCTGCTCCCTGCCGCTTTCAGGAAGTTCCAGTTCAACCCGGTTAAAAAGCTCCTGATACTCTGCAATATGTTCCTGCTTCAATACTTCAAACGAGCGCTCGCTCCCGTGCAGATCTGTTTCCAACAGCGCTGCCGTATCTGCTCCTTCGGTCTCCGGATGGCGTTCTGCCCCCGCATAGCTGCTGCGCACTGCCAGAAAAATCTCCAGCTCCAGCACATCCTTACAAACAAGTCCGTCCGCCTGCGCCTCGGTCGTTCCGCCTGCTGTGCGTACGCGTCCCCTGCCTTCATAACGCATTCCCATCTCTTCCGGGATTTCCGAAAAAACAAAGGATTCTACTTCTCCCTTGCCGGAGCCGACCGTCCGCAGACTTTTGCCGGGAAGCCGTCCAAACAGCGCAAATCCATCCGTCTCGTACCTCTGCTCTGTTAAAAATCCATTTTCCGCACTTATTTTTACGGTAAACGGTTTTTCTGCACAAATCCGCAGACAAATTTCCTGCGCCGGTGCGCTGGCAAAGCAGGTTTCCTCAAACGCATTATCCCTGTCCCGATACGTCACGTTCACACACGCCGTGTCCAGATCCAGGCTTCTTTCATACGCTGTAATTTCACGCTCTTTTTCAAATGTGAGCACCAGATCGCCGAACGGCTCATAAATCTGCACATCCCGCGCGCCCTTATTGCTCTCTTTCAAAAGCGCGTCCGCCTCCCGGTACCTGCCCTGCTTTGCAAGCTCCCGCGCCTGATCGATCGCATCTTTCGTCATGCCGGTCTGTTCGTCTCCCGGATATCCGCTCCAAAGCGTATCTTCATTGATCCGCAGAAGCTCCCCGTCCGTTCCTCCGTAAACAAATGCTCCCAGTCGTCCATTTCCAATCGGGAAAGCCTCCTGCCAGATCGAAGCCGGCGTTGTAAATTTTAAAATTCTCTCTCTTTTCATATCAATCCCCATTCCGCAGGCGCTTTGCGCCGAAGGAACCGCGAGCAGAACATCCAGTTCTGCTCTGCAATCCATAGCTGCTTTGTGACGCCTGCGGCACAAATAGCTGTGTAAAAACAGGACGCCGTGCGGTGCAGGGCGTCCTATTTTCGATTCTATTCACTGTGCTGCCTTACAGCTCCTTTGTCTCGCTGCAGTGTACCTTCAGAACACTGCAGGTCTGTCCGGTCAGCTCGCTGCTTCTGCGATCCGGCTGCTGCATGCCGACGGAAACCTCGTAATCTCCTTCTTCCAGCATAAAGTGTGCGTCCTCGTCGTACAGAGCAAACGCCTTGTCAGCCAGCACGATTTCCACTTCTTTTGCCTCGCCGGGCTGCAGGGAAAGCTTCTTCAAGCCTTTGAGCTGCGCGTTCGGTGTATTGTCCCGAAGCGCTTTGACATAAACCTGAATGGTCTGTCCGCCTGCAAATTTTCCGGTATTTTTTACGGAAGTTTTGATTCGAAGCTGTCCGCCTGCCTCGATTTCCATACGATCTGCGCTCGTCTTTCCCTGTTCAAAGGAGGTATAAGAAAGTCCGAAGCCGAAGGGATAAAGCGCTTCCTTTTCCATGTAGCGGTAGGTGCGTCCCTTCATCGCATAGTCAGTGAATTCCGGCAGCTCCTCAGAGGTGCGGTAGAACGTTACCGGCAGCTTGCCCTCCGGGCTGTATTCTCCGAAAATCGCCTCTGCGACAGCTTTTCCGCCTGCCGCGCCGGGATACCATGCCTGCAGAATTGCCTTGCAGTGCGCATCCTCCCATTCCAGCGCCATTGCAGAGCCGGTCATAGATACCAGGATCACGGGCTTTCCGCTGCTATATGCGACCTCAAGCACCTCACGCTGCAGACCGGGGAACAGCAGGTCTTTTTTATCGCCGCTTGCAAATTCGTTGCCGGCGTCCCCCTGCTCTCCCTCGATGCTGGAATCCAGTCCCATCACCGCGATAATCACATCGCTGACCTCGCAGACTGCTTTTGCTTCGGAAATCCGGTCGTCCGCCTGTGCCAGTCCACTGGTTCTGTCCTTCCAGAGGTCGCAGGCTTCGGAATAATAAACCTTTACATCATCCCCGACATAATCCTCAATGCCTTCCAGCACTGTGATATAGCGGGATGCAGTTCCTTCATAGTTGCCCACCAGCGCTTTTCTGGAATCCGCATTCGGACCGATCACGCCGATCGTATGAAGTTTGCTCTTGTCAAGAGGAAGGAAATTGTCCTCATTTTTCAGAAGGACAAGGCTTTTTTGGGAAACGGTCCGGTTCAGCGCCTTGCTGGAAGCAAGATCTACCTGATCGTAACCGATTTTATCCAGTTCTTCCTGTCTCTCATCGCCAAGGATTCCCAGCTTCATCCGACATTCCATCAGGTTTGTCACCGCTTCATCCAGACGCGCTTCATCCACATAGCCTCCGCGCACCGCATCTCTCAAATTCGGGAAAACGCAGCCGCAGTTTAAGTCACAGCCATTGTTCATCGCCATCGTCGCGGATTCCAGCGGCGTCTTGGTAATTTTATGGTTTTCGTGGAAATCCGCAATCGCGCCGCAGTCACTGACAACGTGACCCTTAAATCCCCACTCTTTTCTCAGGATATCCTGCAAAAGCGTCTTGCTTCCGCAGCAGGGCTCGCCATTTGTCCGGTTATAGGCGCCCATCACGGCTTCTACCTTCGCTTCCTGCACACATGCCTTGAATGCCGGCAAATAGGTTTCATACAGATCCTGCTTCGATACGACTGCGTTGAACTCATGTCGAATGCCCTCCGGTCCGGAATGCACCGCAAAATGCTTCGCGCAGGCCGCAGCCTTTAAATGATCCGGGTCTTCGCCCTGCAGACCTTTAATAAAGCCGACCGCCAGACGGGAAGTCAGATATGGATCTTCTCCGTAGGTTTCCTGTCCTCTGCCCCAGCGGGGATCGCGGAACAGATTCACATTCGGTGCCCAGAACGTCAGTCCTTTGTAAATATCGTGGTCGCCCGCTTTCTGCTGTGCGTTATATTTTGCACGTGCCTCGGTCGCGATCACATCGCCGACCTGCTTTAACAGCTCCTCATCAAATGTCGCCGCCATGCCGATTGCCTGCGGAAATACCGTCGCCGTGCCCGCTCTTGCCACACCGTGCAGCGCCTCATTCCACCAGTTATAGGACACAATGCCAAGGCGCTCCACCGCCGGAGCGGTGTAAAGCGTCTGTCCTACTTTTTCTTCCAGATTCATCTGTGCAGCCAGGGCTGCTGCCTTTTCCCTGTATTTACTCATTTTCCTTGCCCTTTCCCATATGCTTTATGCGAACGGATTCTCTGTCGGATACATCATGCCCTTGGGCTGATTGAAGTTTAAGTCCTCTACCGGAACGCCGATGTATTTGAATACCTCGTACAGTGCTTTGCCGTAATGGCCGAAGGCAACTGCACCGTGGTGCGGGAAGTTCTTCTCGATCAGCACATGGCGGTAGAAGCGTCCCATTTCCGGAATTGCGAATACGCCGATGGAACCAAAGGAATGGGATGCAACCGGCAGAACCTCGCCCTGTGCGATGTAAGCCCGCAGCTTGTTGTCCGCGGTGGACTGCAGGCGGTAAAAGGTGATATCACCGGGGATAATATCTCCTTCCAGAGTGCCGTTTGTCACTTCAACCGGAAGGGATCTCGCCATGATCATCTGATTCTTCATGCTGCAGAATGCCAGCTTTCTGGAGCAGGTATTGCCGCAGTGGAAGCCCATGAAGGTATCCTTATGGGTGTAATCAAATTTGCCTTTGATCGACTCTTCATACATATCGTCGGGCACGCTGTTGTTGATATCCAGTAAGGTTACAACATCGTCGCTGACTGCAGTTCCGATAAACTCACTTAAGCAGCCGTAAATATCCACCTCGCAGGATACCGGAATGCCCATACCGGTCAGACGGCTGTTGACATAGCAGGGAACGAAGCCGAACTGTGTCTGGAATGCAGGCCAGCACTTACCGGCAATTGCAACGTATTCGCGGTAGCCCTTATGTGCCTCTACCCAGTCGAGCAGGGTCAGCTCATACTGCGCAAGCTTTTCCAGAATTTCAGGCTTTTTGTTGCCCTCACCCAGCTCTTTTTCCATCTCTTTTACCTTTGCAGGGATTCTTTCATCCCCGGCGTGCTTGTTGAATGCTTCGAACAGATCCAGTTCGGAGTTTTCTTCGATTTCAACGCCCAGGTTGTAGAGCTGCTGAATCGGAGCGTTGCAAGCCAGGAAATTTAACGGTCTGGGACCAAAGCTGATGATCTTCAGGCTCTTTAAACCGATGATCGCTCTTGCGATCGGAACAAAATCATGGATCATATCCGCACATTCTGCTGCGGTTCCAACGGGATATTCCGGAATATATGCCTTTACATTGCGAAGCTTTAAGTTGTAGCTTGCATTTAACATACCGCAGTATGCGTCACCTCTGCCGCCGACCAGATCATTCTGAGATTCTTCTGCTGCAGCCACGAACATAACAGGACCGTCAAAATGCTTTGCCAGCAGGGTTTCTGCAATTTCCGGGCCGAAGTTGCCCAGATATACGCACAGCGCGTTGCAGCCTGCCTGCTTGATATCCTCCAGAGCCTGTACCATATGGATCTCGCTCTCTACAATACAGACCGGACATTCATAAATATCCGCAACGTCATAGTTTGCCTTGTAAGCCTCTACCAGAGCCTTTCTTCTGTTGACAGACAGAGATTCCGGGAAACAGTCCCGGCTGACTGCTACAATACCGATTTTCACTTTAGGTAAATTTTTCATGATAAAATCCTCCATTTTTATGTCAGGCGCAACGTCTGAAACTATATATACAGGAACTGTTTTGCCTGTAATTTTTAATCCAGGGAAAGGTTTTCACCGATCAGTCCCATCGGGCTTCCTTCCGGCAGACCGCCTTCGGGATGTCCCAGCAGCCATTTGTTTTTGGCAGTCAGATGACCGTCCTCACCGCCCTGATGGTCTTTTTCCAGATCAAGGTTCGTTCCCTTGGGCAAAATAATTGTGCACTGGAATCCGTCTTTTTCTGTATGGCAGGGTGCATAGTGTAAAGTCGTCGCATACAGCTCTACCGCCGTCCCGGCAGGAACCCGGAATGCTTTGACTTTCGAGGTGTCATAAGTAAACTCCTCTGTGATGTCCTGCTGTTTTCCCAGCATCAGCACCAGCTCCGTTGCTGCTACGTCTACCTCAGAGCTTCTGTGATATTCCAGCGCGTTTAATTTCCGGTTATGACCGTTGCAATAGCCGATCTGGATCGGAAGCTCGCCATAGGTTTTGTCCGTCAGCTCTTTCATGACCGCAAGCGCTTCCAGCTTCGGCTCGGAAGCCACATATACCACGTCCTCCGGCACCGGCGTGTGCTTCATCTCTGCCAGCAGCTCCGTCAGCTCCACGCTGTCGATGATTTTGCCATACTCCTTAAAAAGAGGGTCTGTCACTTCATAAATCTGCATGATCGTATCTCCTTTCTGTGTCTCACTTCAATTTTCCGAACAGCTCCTTCACCGTCGGATAAATCTGTTTAAACTGCGCGTAACGTTCTTCGTATTTTGCTGCAAGCTCTGCATCCGGCTCCACCGTGTCCACGACTTTTAAAAGCTTTTGCGCTGCTTCTTCCACAGATGCGTACTCGCTACAGGCAACCGCCGCTAAAATCGCCGCTCCGTAACCGGGTCCCTCTTCGGTTTCCGGAACGTCCACTTTCACATTCAACACATTGGCAATAATCTTTTTCCAGAGAAGGCTCTTTGCACCGCCGCCGCAAATCTTCGTCCGGTCGATTTGGATGCCGAGGGATTTTGCAATTTCAAAGGAATCCCTCAGGGCAAAGGCAACGCCTTCGAGTACCGCCTGCGTCATATCCGCGCGGCTTGTATCCATCGTCATTCCGATAAAAGTACCTCTCGCATCCGGATCATTATGCGGAGAACGCTCACCCATCAGATACGGCAGGAAGTAAACGTGATTTTCGCCAAGCTTCGTGATCGCCGTCTGCTCTGCCCCATAGTCCTTCGTGCCGATGATCTCGTCCATCCACCACTTATTGCAGGACGCCGCACTCAGCATGCAGCCCATCAGATGGTAATGTCCATCCGCATGGGCAAAGGCATGCAGCGCATTATTTTTATCCACTGCAAACTGATCGGAGGAAATAAAGATCGTTCCGCTCGTTCCAAGGGAAATATTGCACTGACCGTTTCCAACTGTTCCGGTTCCCACTGCTGCCGCCGCGTTATCCCCTGCACCTGCTGCTACCTTTACGGTTTCCGGCAAACCGAGTTTCTGTGCGATTTCGGGGAGCAGCGTGCCGACTGTCTCATAGCTTTCATAGACCTTTGCAAGCTGTTCTTTATGAACGCCGCAGATCTCACACATTTCTTCCGACCAGCAGCGGTTCTTCACATCGAATAACAGCATGCCGGAAGCGTCCGATACATCTGTGCAATGTACGCCGGTCAGACGATATGCCAGGTAATCCTTCGGCAGCATGATCTTTTTGATCCGTGCAAAGTTCTCCGGCTCGTTGTTTTTCATCCACAAAATCTTCGGCGCGGTAAATCCGGTGAAGGAGATGTTTGCCGTGTATTCGGAAAGCTTCTCCTTGCCGATCACCTGATTCAGATAGTCGTTTTCCCGGAAGGTTCTGCCATCGTTCCAGAGAATCGCGGGACGGATGACCTGATCGTTTTCATCCAGCACAACTAATCCGTGCATCTGACCACCGAAGCTGATGCCCGCCACCTGGCTCTTGTCGATTCCATCCAGCAGCTCACAAAGCCCGTCCATGGACTGCTTGTACCAGTCTTCCGGGTTTTGCTGCGACCAGCCCGGATGCGGGAAGTACAGCGGATACTCCCTTGAGGTAACTCTTACGATTTTCCCGTTTCCTTCCATCAAAAGCAGCTTCACTGCAGAAGTCCCCAGGTCGATTCCAATGTAATACATACTCTGCTCCTTTATTCTGTTTTGCGTGCCCGTGCACGCAAGCACACACAAGGGATTGTGATATAAAGTCATGACACACTTTCCCTGTCGTTCTTTCACCATGCCTTTATCATAGATTTTAGACCATAAAAAATCAAGACCCCAATTTATTTTCAGAATTTTCACCAAAACCATGCCGTTTCCTCCGCACGCCTGCGTTTCCAATTTGTGCATTTTCCCATTTTTGTGCGCGGGCACGCAAACCATGCCGCGATTCGTTGACTTTCCATTTTCATCATGCTACGCTAAATGTGCAGACGCTTCAAAGGAACTGTTATGAAAAGAAACAATGAGGTAATTGGTAACTATGGCAACCATTCGGGAAATCGCAGAACTGGCGGGGGTATCCCGCGGCACGGTCGACCGCGTGCTCAATCATCGCGGCTCCGTCAACGCAGCCACCGCCGCTCTGGTCAATGATATTGCAAAAAAACTGGACTACAAGCCAAACCGCGCCGGGATCGCCCTCGCCGCACAGCGAAAGATGGTCCGGATCGGCGTCGTTTTGTTCGACACCGGAAATCCGTTTTTTGATGAAGTATGGAACAGCGTTCTTTCCAAAGAAGAAGAATTAAACAGCTACAACTGCTCCGTTCTCAAAAAAAAGACCGGATTTTCTGCCCAGGAGCAGCTGCAGGCTATCGCCGAGCTGGAGACAGAAGGCATTGATGGACTCGTGATCAGCCCTTTTAACGACACTGCCGTCGCGAACAAAATCGATCAGCTGCAGAGCCGCCAGATTCCCGTCATCACCACCAACACGGATATCCGTAATTCCAGCCGTCTTGCTTTTGTCGGCAGCGACTTTTACCGCTGCGGGCAGACTGCTGCCGGTCTGATGAATCTCATGACCTCCGGGGAAGTGCGCGCCGGTATCGTCACCGGTTCCTCCCAGGTGCTCTGCCATACCGATCGGATTGCCGGTTTCTGCGACCGGATCTCTGCCTGCTATCCACGTATCCGGATCATCGCCGAGATTGAAAACAGCGATGATGATTTTGAAAGCTACGATAAAACAAGAGCGCTGCTGTCTGCACATCCAGACATCAACGCCCTCTACTTTACCGCTGCCGGTGTTTATGGAGGCTGCCGCGCGGTTCTTTCCCTAAACCGCACCGACATCCATATTCTTGCTTATGACAAAATTCCTGCTACAAAAGAGCTGATGGAACAGCACATTATTTCTGCTGTGATCTGCCAGCAGCCTGCCATTCAGGGCTCAAAACCCATCCAGCTGCTGTTCGATTATCTGACTGCAGGTGAGGCACCTGACCGTGAATTTTATTATACCGCTGTGGACATTCGGATTTTGGAAAACCTGTAAACGCACCGCCCTTTTAGTTTGCCGGCTGTATCACTTCACTCCAGTTCGTGATCCCGATGACAGATTTTGCAAACTCTGTATAGCTGTTGGAATTTACCTGATCGATATTTTTGTAAACCTCGTAAATATATTTATGCTGTCCGCCCTGAGTAGACAGTCCCAATGCAAGTCCCTGTGCAATCTCTTCTCCCGCATCCGTCTGTCTGGACAAAAGGATCGCATTGATATAAGGATTGTTCTCTGCTGCATAGTAGGCATAGGCAAATGCCGCCGCCTGATTGATTTCTCCCTGGGAAGAGGAATATCCCAGCTCGCTCAGAATCACCGGGCGCACTTCGCCGTCCGCCGTCAGCATTTCTTCCTTCTGCAAAAAGTTCGTAATGACATTGATATTCTGCATTGTCACGATCGACGTATTTTCCGAATTGGTAATCAGCTTCTGAATCTTGCCGGACGAATTCCAGAACGTCGTATTCGTCAGCGGATACGCATAGGGGTGATCTGCAAGTCCCCAGTCGATATTTCCCTCGGAGGAAATCACCTGGTTCATCGAAACCAGCAGGTCACGCACGTCATAGCTGTTCTTCGACGACAGATCCCGGTTCCACTGCTGATCCATCGAAACATAGACTCTCGCATTCGCGTTCATACTCTTGATGCTGTTGTAAAAAACGCGCACCGCGTTCGCATATTCCCTCGCATAGGTATCCAGATCGACGTACTGCATATAATTCCAATCAGAACGGACGTTGACCTCGTTGCCGACAATCCAGTTCATGACAATCCCGTGGTCATTATCCCGGTATCTCTGCGCCAAAAACGCGCCGACCGCTGCAAGCGTCTTCACGCCATCTGCTTCCGCTGCATTGAACGCATAATAATTAGCAGAGCCGCCCCGGGAAAGCGGATGGGTGAGCTCCGGATACGCGCTGCTCTTATTATTTAACAGAATCGCAGAAATCGTAATTCCCTTTGCCGTCAGCCTGGAAAAAATAGAATCATATTCCGCAATCCGCTGACCGTTAAACGCATAGGTTCTGCCGTCGTATGTATAATAAACCGTAGGGAACAGGCCGTTTGTCGTCTCCCCGAGAATATTTCCGACCGGAATATTGTACGCCGCATGGTTGACATGCAGCTCATCCAGCTCATCCACCCGAAGCGGATCTACTAAAATCCCTTTAATCGAAGAACGCTGCGGATATGCCGCCTGATAGGACGCAAGTACCTCCGGGTTTGTCATATAGCAGGGATCACAGAGCGGAACATACGCATCCTTTAATTTTACCGCTACGACGAATTTCGACATCAGCCTGGAATCCACCTGATTTTCGTTGACATTTGCCGTCAGGGAAAATTCCTTGTCCTTCTGCACGGACGCGATCGGCTCTGCCCCGGCATCCAGCTCGGTATCGTACATGTTCATTTTGAGCAGGTAAAAATTATCATCATCGCTCGCCGGCTTTTCCTCCACCGACGCCTTTACCGAAAAGGTTCCTGTCCCCTGCGCAATTTTACAGGATTCCACTTTTACATAGCCGTCGATATTGTCCTCTGTCAGCTCGACAAGCATTTCGGTTTCCGTCTCCGTCTCCGTTTCTGTCTCCGTCTCCTGCGTCTCTTCTGTTTCTTCTATAGCAGCAGGAACTGTGCTTTCCTCTTCCGTCGTCGATTCCTGCGTGTTTTCCGCAATCAGCTCCTCTGTTACCCTCGTCGAATGCACCGCCCAGAATACCCCTCCACCGATCGCGCCCGCCGCTACAAGCACCAGCGCAACATAAATCGCTGTCAGTTGTCTGACTGCTTTCGGATTTTTTCTTTTCCGGCTCCTCTTTTCTGCGTTCTGACTGTTCTGCCTCCCGTTTTTGTTTTCCTTCACAATACTCCTCTTTGCACCCATCCGGCTGCGGCCTGCTGCAACGGACTGAAACATGCGGCACCGAAAAAGTCGCGTCCTGCCATCGAAGCTGAGCCTTTCGCACAGCGCACATGCCATCCTTTTTCCCAAAAAACATCTGATTTATATCATAGCATCATCAAAATCGCAATTGCAACAGGTTTTTCAGACAAATAGCGTACTTTGCGCCGTTTTTCCGGTATACAGCTGCGAAGAACTGAATTTTTCGAAAGAATGTTTGAAAATAAATTGACTGAAAATACGGAAGATATTATAATATAGTCAGACAATACAATGCCAGGGTCAAAAGTTCTAAGCCCACATGAGCTTGCTCCTATGTGGGCGAAAAATCTTATGCCTCGGAAATATCAGCGAGGTACAAAAGAAAAGAGGGTGAGCGTATGATGGAATCGATGATGATGGCTGCTGCAATTTTCCTTTTACTGGTGTTAGCAGACTTTTCACTGGCTGACACTCCGCAGGACCGAATCAGCGGAAGGATGTATGTACGGTTCTTATCTGGCTGGCAAACCGTATGCGCCGCATTTTCCAAAAAGGGGACGCTCGAAAAGTTCGATAATCCGGCAATCTGTCTCTCCGATCCACAGATTGCATCCGGCGCTTCCGAGCCCCTCGCCGCTGTCGCAAAAGCAACCGCAAAGTATTCCTCTTACCAGTCGCGTCAGAGACACAGAAATACAGAATCGCTTCAGCGCAGACAATATAACCGGAAAATGATGGAAAATTAAATTTGATAACAGACTGCCGCTCAGTCCTCTGCGGATTGAGCGGCAGTTTTTTGACGTTAAAGCAAATATTCACCAAAAACATCCTGAAAACAAAATACACAGCTTCCAAAGTTTCAGGAATCTGCCTGAAACAGTTCCTCATACCCAACCTGATAAAGCTCTTTCAATGCATTCAGCTCGCTGATGCGGATGTTGTATTTGTTCTGCTCGATCTTTTTATAAATGTCCGTCGTCATGTACACGCCCCGCTCACACAGAATCGCCGCCACCTGCGACTGGCTGTAACCGGCGTCCTGCCGGAGTTTTCTGAGATTCTGACCGATTCCAATTGGCTCCTGCTTTAATTTCATCGGTCACCGCCTTTTTCCTGTTGCACGAAAAAGTCATCAAACGAGTCCACCTCATAGACCTGTTTGAAGGCAAGTAATACACTGATGCGAATATTATGATGTCCGGATTCCATCTGCGAAATAATTTCACGGCTCATGGAGATTCCCATCAGCTCCAGCTGTGCTGCAGCCCGTTCCTGTGAATATCCGGCACGTTTTCGCAAAATGCGCAGATTCTCCCCGATCGAGACATCCTGAGATAGTTTGGTAGACATAGATTGCGGCTCCCATCTGAAATACTGGAATAAAACCGTTCCAATTTTTAGTTTACAAATTTTCCGACAGGATATTGGAACGAAAACATTCCAATTTTGCCATTCTATTTTTCTAAAAATAAATTTGAAATTTTTTTACGAAAAAGCTTGCCAAACGTAAGAAGCTGTGTTATTATAAATTTCGTCGCTGAGATACATCAGTGAGAGATAAAATGCGACAGTAGTACAGTTGGTAGTACGCCACCTTGCCAAGGTGGAGGTCGCGGGTTCGAGCCCCGTCTGTCGCTCTTCTAAAAAGCCAGTAAACAATAGAATGCACGCTTTGCGGGCATTCTATTGTCATGAATAAGCGGTTTCCGAGGATTCGGAAGCCGTTTATTTTGTTTCAAAATTCTTTTTGCAAAAGTTTTTATTTTTCATGTGCCATACTCAGGAACCCATTCTCTTCTGCTATCAGTATCCCGTGGCACCGTACTAGCGCTTTGCATCGCTAAAATTTTATACAAACTTTAGAACTAAAACATTTTCTTCCTATACAAACTTCCAAAATTCCAGATTACGCATTGACAATTTTTTTTCCCGGAACTAGAATGGCAACAATTCAACATGCAAATGCAGTGAGCAGGACATGACATTTAGAGTTAATCTGTTTCCAGAGAGCCGCCATTGATGGAAGGTGGCAACAGGTTCCAAATGCCCTCGCCTGTCAGCAGTTCTGGTGAACGTTTTTCCAGTAGTCAGAACCGGAATCCCTCCGTTACAGGGGAGCACATTGACCGGATCAAATGCCGGGAGCTGTGACCGAGAGGCTGCTTTTTGCAGCAAAAGAAGTGGTAACGCGGAGTTTATATGCCTTCGTCTTCTATTCCCCGAAAGGGATAAAGACGAAGGCTTTTTTTGTTGCAGCGACAGGAAAACGAATTCGGGCTGTCCGATATTCACCGCGCCCGAACAAATCCTATCCCCCTGCAGAAAAACTCCGGGCAGGTCGCCCACGCACTGCCATGTTGAGCATTCTAACGAAAGAGAGGAACCTATCTCATGAACACACTTGCAATCGTTTTAATCGCAGCCGTATGCCTTGCAGCCGCTTATCTGCTGTATGGCCGCTGGCTCGCAAACAAATGGGGCATCGACCCTGCTGCTAAAACACCTGCCCAGGTCCACGAGGACGGGCAGGACTACGTTCCGACAAAAGGCTCTACCGTCTTCTGTCACCAGTTTTCATCCATCGCAGGCGCAGGCCCTGTTACCGGTGCAATTCAGGCCGCTGCATTCGGCTGGCTCCCGGTTCTTCTGTGGGTACTTCTTGGCGGCATCTTCTTCGGTGCTGTTACTGACTTCGGTGCTTTGTATGCCAGCGTCAAAAACGCCGGCAAATCCATCGGTCTGCTGATCGAAAAGTACATCGGTAAACTCGGCAGAAAGCTTTTCCTGCTGTTCTGCTGGCTATTCACTCTGCTGGTTATCGCAGCATTCGCCGATATGGTAGCCGGAACCTTCAACGCATTTACAACCGTTGACGGACAGGTACAGCTTTCCGAGGCTGCCAGACCGAACGGTGCTGCCGGTACCATTTCCCTGCTTTTTATCTTATTCGCTATGGTATTTGGCGTACTGCAGAAGAAATTCAACCTTTCCGGCTGGAAAGCAACCGTTGTAGGTCTTGTCTGCACCATAGCAGCTCTGGCAATCGGTATGGCTCTTCCGATCACCGCCGGAAAAGATACCTGGACTTACATCACCTTTGTTTATATCTTCTTCGCAGCAGTTCTTCCGATCTGGCTGCTCAAACAGCCCCGTGATATGATGACCACTTACATGTTCATTGGCATGATCGTCGGCGCTGTTCTCGGACTGCTCGTTGCACATCCGACCATGAACCTGCCTGTTTATACAGGATTTACAAATGAAAAGCTCGGAAACATGTTTCCGATCCTGTTCGTAACCGTTGCCTGCGGTGCGATCTCCGGCTTCCACAGCCTGGTATCCTCCGACACTTCTTCCAAGACAATCGCAAATGAAAAGGATATGCTCAAGGTTGGTTACGGCGCAATGGTTCTTGAAAGCCTTCTGGCCGTTGTCGCTCTCTGCGTTGCAGGTGCTGCTGCATCTGCTGACGGCACACCGGCTGCAGGCACCCCGTTCCAGGTATTCTCCAACGGCGTTGCAGGCTTCCTGGAAATGTTCGGTATCCCGCTTTATGTTGCCCAGTGCTTCATGACCATGTGTGTATCCGCACTTGCCCTGACCAGCCTGGATGCAGTTGCAAGAATCGGTCGTATGAGCTTCCAGGAACTGTTCTCTGTTGATGATATGGCTTCTGCTCCGGTATGGAGAAAGGTTCTGTGCAACAAATACTTCTCCACCGTTTTAACCCTGCTGTGCGGCTTCGTTCTGACCCGTATCGGCTATGCAAACATCTGGCCGCTGTTCGGTTCTGCGAACCAGCTGCTCTCCGCCCTGGTACTTGTAACGCTGTGCGTATTCCTGAAGGTTACAGGCCGCAGCAACAAGATGCTGTTCCCTCCGCTGGTAATCATGCTTTGCGTAACCGGCACCGCACTGGTACAGCGCACAATCGCTCTGGCAAAAGCGTATGCGGCAGGCTCTGCTACCTTCCTGGTAGAAGGACTGCAGCTGATCATTGCAATCCTGCTGATCGTCCTTGGACTGACCATCGTAATCAACTCCCTGCGTTCCTACTTCGCAGCGTCCAGGAATTCTGAAAAAGCTGCATAAAACAGCTGCTAAAATAGAATGTGCCTTGGCACATTCTCGCGCCGAGGCGCGGTTGCTTCAGCAACCATCTACCACTGCGCCGAGTGCGCATCCTAAGCGGAGCGTTTTTATTTCATAGGACGCATTTTCCTATGAAATGAAAAAAATACCCGTCGGAATCGAGGTTCCCCTGTGAGCCGATTCCGACGGGTATCTTTTTTTGTAACTGTGAGGGTACTGAACAGTTACCATTTTTCTTTATTCTGCCATCTTTTCCTGAAGCACTTCCATCGCTTTATTCAGCTGATTGTCCGTACCGTCTTCCACATATGCCTGAGCATCAAATTCAACCTCCACATCCGGTTCAATACCAATCTTATGGATGTTGTTGCCCTTCGGCGTGTAATACTTGCTGACTGTAAGCTTCACTGCGGAATTATCGGTAAGCTGCATAATCCGCTGTACAATGCCTTTTCCGTAAGTCGTCGTTCCAACCAGAGTTCCGATTCCGTAATCCTTTACTGCGCCGGACATAATCTCCGAAGCGGAAGCGCTGTTTCCGTCTACGAGGACAACGAGCGGAACCTCTAACGGATTCGTACCATCGCAGGAGTATTCTTCCCGGTTTCCGTATTTATCCTCCGTGTATACAATCAGTCCTTTCGGGAGCAGCTCCCGGCAGATATCGCATACCGTCGAAAGGTTTCCGCCCGGATTTCCTCTCAGATCGATAATCAGACCTTCCATGCCTTCAGAACGGGCATTGTCCAGGGCTTCCGTAAACTGATCCAGCGTCACATCGTCGAACTCCTGAATCTGGATGTAAGCCATGCTGTCATCCAGCATCTTTGACGTAACCGTTTCGTTTGCGAGCTTACGCCGAACCACATCAAATTCCAGATAATTGCTCTCGCCGCTGCGGATCACCGTCAGGTGCACGGTTGTGCCTTCCTCACCCCGGATCAACGCGACTGCGGAAGAAAGATCCATTCCCTGCAGCTCCGTATCATCCGCCTTATACAAAAGGTCGTTTGCCATCAGCCCGGCTTCCTCCGCCGGCGTTCCTGAAATTACGCTTGCAATCTTCGGAAGCTGCGTTTCGGTATCCAACGAAACCCTTGCGCCGATTCCGTAGTAGATGCCCTGCGTCTTTTCCTGCAGCGTTTCCAGCTCATCCGCTGTATAATAAACGGAATACGGATCGCCCAACGCATCCAGAAGTCCTTTGTATACCCCCTGCTCCAAATCCTCTGCGCTGACGTCCTCGAGATAATAATCGTCGATCATTCCTTCCAGCACATTGACCTTTTCCATCGTCGTCTTGTTGCCGACCTCTTCCAGGGAGCTACCGTTCTTCGTTCCCTGATACAGGGTCACGCCGACAAATGCGCATCCACCAACTGCAAGGGTCAGGACTGCCCCGGCAATCAGGCCGCCTGCAAAAACTCTCTTATTCTCCATTGATGTCTTCTCCATATTGATGCTATTTCATTCATTTTATGTTTGCCGAAATCATTCGAAATCCGCTGATTTACTGTGTAAATCGCTACTTTCTCATGATTTAACGGGAACGTCAGACATAAAATTGGATGCAAGCATCCATTTTATGTTCGCCGTTCCCTCGGCTCATTTCAAATAGTTCCACGGGCTGACGTAGCTGCCGTTGCTTCTCACAGAAAAGTGCAGATGCGGTCCTGTCGAGCGTCCGGTCGAGCCGACCGCAGCGATTGTCGCACCCTTACTCACGGACTGTCCCGTTGAAACATATAGCTTCGACGCGTGCATATAAATTGTATACAATCCATCGCCGTGGTCGATCATGACATAATTGCCCATCGAACTGTTGTAAGACGCCGCTACTACGTTTCCACTGTATGCCGCCAGAATCGCCGTTCCGCTCGGTGCCGCAAAATCCACGCCGTTATGGAATTTCTGAACCTTCAACGTCGGATGCATCCGGTTGCCGTAATCATCCGAAATCCTGGTATAGCCCGGACACGGCATCTGGAACATACCGCCGTCATATTTTAAGCGGTTTTCCTCTTCGAGCTTTGCCTTATCCGCCGCAACTGCCTTTTCCAGAGCAGCGATCGTCGCATTCTGTGCCGAAATATCCGCCTCGTATTCCTTGATTGCAGCCTCCTTATTGCTGATATCGCCCTGATATGCCACAATCTGCTGCTCTTTCTCGGAAATCAGCGTATTGACCGCCTGCTGCTCCTTTTCCAGGCTCGCCTGTGCGGTGTTTAAAACGTCTTCTTCCTCTTCCAGTGTCTGCTTACACAGCTCCAGATATTCCACGCTCTGACGGTACTCTTCCAGCTTGCGGCTGTCGTAGCTGCTTAGCTGTTCCACATAACCTGCCTGGTTTAACATATCTGCAAATGAGCCTGCATTCACCAAAAGCTCGAGGTATCCGTTGCCCTTGCTGTTTCGATACAGATAGCGCAGCCGGGTTTTCATATCCTCATACTGCTGATCTGCAACCGCCTGCGCCTGTTCAATATCCGCTTTCGTTTCTTCAATTTCCGTTTTTTTGGCTGTGATCTCTTCTTCCAGATCTTCGATCTTATTTTCCAGATCATCCAGCTGACCGTCCAGCTGCGCCACATATGTTTCCAGATCCTTCTTCGACTTCTGCAGCTGGCTTACCATCGACTTAATATCGGAAATGTTGGACTGGATCTTCTTTTTCTCCGACTGCGCGTCGCTGATCGCCTGCTGCTTCTGCTTGATGCTCTCCTCAAGTGCAGTGGATGCCTGAACAGGAATCATCGATGTAAAAAGAAGCAGCGCTGCCGATAAAAGGCAGGCTGTGATTCTTTTTTTCCCAATTTTCATGCTGTCTTCCTCATCATACGCGAAGATGCTTGCGCACTGTTATAAAGCTTCCCAGGAAACCGATTCCTGCGCCAAGTCCCAGACAAACCGGAAGAAGCGTCCGATAAATCTCCGAAACCGGCAAAAACTGCATCAGCCCGGAAAGCGACGGGAACTCTATCATGACATAATCAATGACCTTTTTATAAAGGACATAGATCAGACCGAGCGGGAGCAACGAACCGATCAATCCGATCAGAATACCTTCTATTACAAACGGGGAACGTACGAAAAAGTCCGTCGCACCGATGTATTTCATAATTTCAATCTCTGACTTGCGAACAGAAATACCGATCATAACCGTGTTGTTGATCAGGAATACGGAAACTGCCAGCAAAATTGCAATAATGCCGACCGAAGTGTATGCCACGAGCGCATTCACGCCGGTCAGCGTCGTCGCCGCTACCTCGGAATACCGTACTCTCTCCACCTGCGGGATGGATTCCAGCCAGCTTACCAGGCTTTCCTGCTTCGAAACATCGTTCATATAAATTTCGTAGTTATCCATGCCCTCCAGCGGGTTCTCGGTATAGATCTCGTTGTAATCTTCTCCGATATTTTCGGGAGCCCACTCTGCCCACGCTTCATCTGCAGAAATAAACTTCGCCTCGGACACCTCGTCGCGCGCCCGGATCTGCGCGCCGATCTGTTCCATTTCTTCCTGGGTCGTCCCGTCCTTAAAAAATACGGTAACAGAAACGTCCTCTTCTGCCGTGCGCACGACGTTCTGGAAGTTTAAAATGACCGCATAAAAAAGTCCGAACAAAAACAGACAGGCAGAAATCGTCGCAATGGAAGCAAGGGAAAACAGCTTGTTCCGGAAAATGTTGATTACGCCCTGTTTCAACGTATAAAAAAATGTACTAATCCTCATCGATATAACCGCCTTTTTCTTCGTCGCTGATAACGACACCCTTCTTCATCGTAATTACGCGTTTCTTCATTTCATTTACAATTTCACGGTTGTGCGTAACGACCAGAATCGTCGTGCCTCTTTCTTCGTTGATGCGTTCCAGCAGCTTCATGATTTCCCAGGAATTCTTCGGATCGAGGTTTCCTGTCGGTTCATCTGCCAGAAGAATCGGCGGTTCGTTTACCAGCGCCCTCGCCAGTGCAACTCTCTGCTGTTCACCGCCGGAGAGCTGTTTGGTCTTCGCTTTGTATTTGCCTGCCAGACCTACCTCTGCCAGCGCGTTCGGAACATTTTTACGCATCAGCTTCGTCGGCATCTGGATAACACGCTGTGCAAACGCTACGTTTTCATAAACGTTTCTGTCATTCAGCAGACGGAAATCCTGGAACACGATTCCAAGATTTCTGCGGAATTTCGGCACCTGTCTGCGCTTTAAGCGCGCCACATCGGCACCATTTACGATAACACGGCCGCTCGTGGGCGTCAGCTCCCGCAAAAGCAGCTTGATCAGGGTCGATTTTCCTGAGCCGCTGTCGCCTACGATAAAAACAAATTCCCCCTTTTTGATCGTCAGGCTCACATTATCCAAAGCTGGAGAGCCGCTCGAATACGATTTGCTCACGCGATCCAGCGTGATGACCGCATCTGAGCCTTCCCGCTTCTTCTTTTTTTTCTTATCGTTTTGTACCAAACCTTGTCACCATCCTAATATTCAAAAAATTCCATGTACTTCATGTACTTTACAACCATGAGTGCGATCTTGAATGTAATCGCATCCTCAAATACGCGCAGATCCAGCCCGGTAGACTTCTGAAGCTTATCCAGACGATATACCAGCGTATTTCTGTGGATAAACAGCTGACGGCTCGTTTCCGATACGTTTAAGCTGTTCTCGAAGAATTTGCTGATGGTCGTCAGCGTCTCCTCGTCAAAATCGTCCGGACTCTTTCCACCGAAAATCTCCCGGATAAACATCTTACAAAGCGGAATCGGAAGCTGATAGATCAGACGGCCAATGCCCAGCTCGCTGTATGCGATTACTCTTCTCTCGTCAAAGAAAATCTTGCCGACGTCCATTGCCATCTTGGCTTCTTTGTAGGAACGGCTCACTTCTTTGATTTCCTGTACGATTGTACCGTAGGAAATGCGGCTTTCGGAATAGCCCTCTGTTTCCAGCCATTCTGTCAGGTTTGCAGTGTAATGCTCAATCTCCTTCATTTCATCGTTTTCGGTCAGCGCTTTCACGATGATCACGTTATTCTCATCCACTGCCGTGATAAAATCCCGGTTATTATTACCAAATACCGGACGCATCTGCTCCAGGATGTTATCCTCCCGTCCCGCGCTGCATTCGATAATCAGGACAACTCGCTGCGCATCCACCGGAATATAGAGCTTCTTCGCCCTGCTGTAAATGTCCACCAAAAGCAGGTTATCCAGCAACAGGTTTTTGATAAAGTTATCCTTATCGAAGCGCTCTTTATACGCCACAAGCAGGTTCTGAATCTGGAATGCAGCCATCTTTCCGATCATATAAATATTTTCACCGGCGCCGCCTACAATCAGAATATATTCCAGCTGCTGCTCGTCATAGATCTTAAAAAACTGATTTCCCTGAACCTCCTGGCTGTCTGCAGGGGAATCCACAAAGGCTCTCGCCTGCGGCAGATATTCTTCCAGTCCGTCTGCTGTCGTCGCAGCGGTCTTTCCATCCACATCAATCACACATAATTCGACTCTGGCAATCGCCTTCAAGCCATCCAGTGTACTCTGTAAAATCTGATTCGATATCATAAACCCCGTCTCCTTCACTTCGCGCATTCTTCGACAAAAAGCCAGTCTGTCTCCTGCGATTTTTACTATGCCCAACCTATATTCTAAAAGAAAACCACAAAAAAATCTATAGGAAATCGCAAAAAATTTATGCAAAACCTATAACTGCGGAATTCCAGACGTTCTTTTGCTAGGAACTATAAAAGGCGAAGTACTTATTGCTCCGCCTTTTCCAGATTATATTCATTGACTTTTTTCTGAAAAATCTTTTTCCGCACCTTTCTCCAGAACGTCGTCCTCACCTTTTCTTTTAATTTCGTCTCCGGCAACGCCACCCAAAGCTCCGCGTTTAAAAATTTGCGGCCGCTGTGCATCAGCTCCAGATCCAGTGGATATGTCATCCGGGAAAAAATCACCTTCGGCGCAGCTTCGTTCATGGCGTTCATCAGCCGCTGAGGCTGGTACTCGAATTCCTCGTAGCCCCGCACATCCACGATATTTAAGTTTTCCTGCGCATTTAAAAGCATCTCCTGCAGCTCCTGCGCCTGTTTACCCGTGTCACCCAGCAGATAAACCTTGTCGTGCTGTCTCGCCAGTCTTTTCAAAAACTCCCGCAAAAACATCCGGTCCTCAATTTCCCGAACCCTGCCGGGAGACGCGATTCCTGCGGCCTCCAAAATATCCGGCTCCAGACAGAACATCAGATCCGTCTCTTCCAGATACTCCTTGACTTGTTCATCCCTGGACGCCATGGACAGAGACTGCGCGTTAATATAACTTGTTGTATTGAGTGCCCCGGTCTGCAAAAAATGCTCCGCCCTGCGCAGACCCTCTCTTGCGGAAAAATCCATTAAGGAAATTCCCAGAACTGAATACCTTCTCATAACCCTCTGCTCACTTCTTTTCTCACAACGAACGCCTTTCAAACGCTTCCCCGTTGTATCAGCTTCGTCACTCTCCGCCCCCCACGGAGCGCACCCGCCGCCTTATATCCTGCGGATCGCTTTTTCAGTGATCTCAATCCTGCCGTTTTTCAGCAGGTTGCCGACCGCACGCTTGAACTCGTTTTTGCTCATCGCAAGCTCCCTGCGAATGACCTCCGGAGAAGCCTTGTCGGTAAACGGAAGCACGCCGTCGAAGCTGTCGATCAGCTTCATGACCTTCTCTGCATCCGTCTCGATCTGCAGGTACGCCTTTTCCCGCACGCTCAAATCCAGCTTGCCGTCCTCATGTACCCGGACAACCCTGGCTTCCACATGGTCACCGACCTTTAATTCTCCGTACATTTCCTTCGGAGGAATCAGCGCGGAATATTGATTGTCCACTGCCACGAACGCGCCGAACTGGCGGCTGATTTCATACAGACAGCCGCTCACTCTGTCATCCTTATGATAAGGGCTGTCGGTGCGCAGATAATGATACACCTTCATCGTCGCACAGAGCCGACCGCTCTTGTCCACATACAAAGCAACCGGGAAACGGTCGCCCTCTTTTACCTTTCTGGTCTGCTCCTTGAATGGAAGGAAGAGGTCTTTTTCCAGTCCCCATTCCAGAAATGCTCCCATTTTCGCAGTCTGCGCAACCGTAAGCTCTACAACCTCACCAAGCAAAAGCTTCGGGCGCGCCGTTGTTGAAATCAGCCGGTCGCTCGAATCTTTATATAAGAAAACCTCAATCTGATCCCCGACCGAGGTCTGCGGCGGAACCTGTCTTGCCGGAAGAAGCACTCTTTTGTCCTCTTCTCCGGGCTCTGCCAGATAAACGCCGAAATCCACTTTTTTTACTACTGTCAAATTCTGAATTGTTCCAATTTCCAGCATATTATTTTCCTTTATCTTCCTGTCAGCTCGACGACCACAAACGGAGCTTCGTCCTCGCTGCACAGGGAAACGGTTACGCGGTCTGCCTCCGTCACAATGATCGGAACCACTATATCGTGAAGCAGTGCGGATTTTTTATACTCCGCCCGCATCTGTCTGATTGCAAAATTTTCCGGCAAATACGCCATCGCCATCGAAATGTACTGTCCATTATTTACGTGGTGGTTGCCATCTAAGTGCTGTCTTTCCACCCGGAAAGGCTCCTGTCTGATGCCGCCCTGGGGCACTGCGATTTTACGCGGCGCATAGTCCATCTGCAAACGTTCTTCCACGTCGTATTTTTCGACCATCTCCGGCAGCACCCGCACCGGAACACCCTTTTTGTGATTGATCAGAGACCAGAACGAATTTGCTTGTGCCAGCCGCTCTCCGTCTTCCGTATCCATAAAAAAATTACGCAGTCCCATAAAGCCGCGCAGCTCGTATGGAATCGTCCCGATCCTGATTTTTTCTCCGAGGGCCGGATAGCGGTGTACAACCACCTGCCACGCGCTCATCACCCAGAGCAGATCCTTTTCTTTCAGAAAATCAATGCCAATTCCGAGATCCTCCGACTGAAATGTCGAAGCATCCTGAAAATAATCCACGATCGCCGGCAGGCTCAGCAATCCGTCTTCCCCGGTTTCGCTGTAGCGCACTCTGCTGTCAAATGTATACATATCCGTCTTTCCTCCGGTACTGGCTGTGCTCTCTTTTGCGATTATTATAGCAGGAATCCCCTGGTTCGGCAACCCGGCATCCAGGTCTGGGGCTTTTGAACCCGACATCATTGTTATTGTTCCCACGCGCTGTTATAACAAAAACCCCGGAGGAATTTTCCTTCGGGGTTTATAGCAGGGCTACCAGGATTCGAACCTGGAAAATGACGGAGTCAGAGTCCGTTGCCTTACCGTTTGGCGATAGCCCTAAGTCTTGTTCTCTGTGATTTTGTTTCCCTGTCTCACAGCGCTTATTTAATATACAACACATTCACAGAAAATGCAAGCCTTTTTTTAAATTTTTTATTTTTTATTTTTTCCAGATTCACCTGCCGCTTCGTCAGCGGATTCACGAGGATTTCCTGCGTCGAATCCGCTGACGCGTTTTTACACTTCAAACAGCAAATCCGCATATCCGGGCATCGGCCAGAACGAACGGTCTACTTTCATCTCGAGCGCATCTACCGGTGCGCGCAGGGCTTCCATTGCAGGAACGATCTCGTCCCGATAAAAAAATGCCTGCTTTCTCGCATCTTTCTTCTGCACGTTTCCGTCTGCTTCCTTTTGTTTCAGGTCTTCCAGCGCGGCGGAAGCCTGAGCCAGCAGAGCAGAGGTATCTTTCAACAGCGTTTTTGAAACGCCGCTGTCTGCACCGACTGATTCCAGGGAAGCGATGGTATCCGCCAACGTCTTTGTGTACCGTATAACGGCAGGAAGAATATCTTTCGACGCCATATCGATCATTGTCTTTGCCTCAATATGAATCGTCTTGACATAGGTTTCGTAAACAATCTCTTTTCTGGATTCCAGCTCTGCACGGTTGTAGATGCCGAAACGCTCATACAACCGGATCGCCTTATCGGTCGTCAGTGCCTCCACCGAATCGATCATACCCGGGAATACCGGAAGTCCGCGGCGCTGCGCCTCTTTCTCCCATTCCTTCGAATAACCGTCTCCGTTGAAAAGAATGCGCTGATGTGCCGTCATATATTCCTTAATCAGATCGTGCACCGCCATATCGAAATTTTCTTCCCCGGCAGCTTCCAGTCGGTCAGCAGCTTCGCAGAACGCCTCTGCGACAATTGCGTTGATCGTCGTCGTCGGGCTTCCGATCGAATCCGAAGAGCCGACCATACGGAACTCGAACTTGTTTCCGGTAAAGGCAAACGGAGAAGTACGGTTTCTGTCTGTCGCATCCATCGGCAGATCAGGCACGGTGGAAACGCCGGTATGTAACGTAGAACCCTCCAGGCAGGAACGGGCTTCGCCGGTTTCCACAAGCTGTCTTACCACATCCTCCAGCTGTGTGCCCAGAAATATGGAAACGATTGCCGGAGGCGCCTCGCTTGCACCGAGACGAAGATCATTGCCGACGTTGGATGCGCTTCTGCGCAGCAGGTCGGCGTGTGTATCCACAGCCTTGATAACGCAGGCAAGCACCAATAAAAACTGAATATTTTCATTGGGTGTCTCACCGGGATCCAGCAGATTCATGCCGGTATCCGTCGTAATCGACCAGTTGTCGTGCTTGCCGGAGCCGTTAACGCCTGCAAACGGCTTTTCGTGCAGCAGGCAGCGCAGGTTATGACGCTCTGCCACCTTTTTCATCGTCTCCATGACAAGCTGGTTGTGATCCATTGCAATGTTCGCAGTTTCATAGACCGGAGCAAGTTCGTGCTGCGCGGGCGCAACCTCATTGTGCTGCGTCTTTGCCGTCACGCCGAGCTTCCACAGCTCCACGTTTAAATCCTTCATAAACGCACCGACCCGCTCGCGGATCACGCCGAAATAATGGTCCTCCAGCTCCTGCCCTTTCGGTGCGGACGCACCGAACAGCGTTCTGCCGGAAAAAATCAGGTCTTTTCTCTGTAAATATTTTGCCCGGTCAATCAGGAAATACTCCTGCTCCGCGCCGACAGACGGAGTAACTTTTGTCGCCGTCGTGTTTTTGTTGAACAGACGAACGATTCGCATCGCCTGCTCGGAAATTGCTTCCATCGAACGAAGCAGCGGAGTCTTTTTATCGAGTGCCTCCCCTGTAAAGGAGCAGAACGCCGTCGGGATACACAGAATCACACCCGTCGCATCTTCTTTTAAAAACGCAGGGGAAGTGATATCCCATACCGTATAACCTCTCGCTTCAAATGTGGAACGCAGACCACCGGAGGGAAATGACGAAGCGTCCGCCTCGCCCTTAATCAGCTCCTTGCCGGAAAACTCCATCAGCATCTTTCCGCTCTCATCCGGATGTGTCACGAAGGAATCATGCTTCTCCGCCGTGATGCCGGTCAGCGGCTGGAACCAGTGCGTGTAATGGGTCGCGCCATGCTCCACTGCCCAGTCCTTCATCGTCTTTGCCACAACGTCCGCTGTCGCGTTGTCTAACTCACCGCCATGCTCCATGACGCGTTTGACTTCTGCGAACGCTTTTTTAGGAAGACGCTCCTGCATCTTTCCAAGGGTGAATACATTTTCTCCAAACAGCTTTTCCACATTCAGCACTTCACTCATTCGTCCGTCTCCTTTTCGACAATTGTACGAAGTAAATCCCCCGTTTCTGCAGCCTCCGAAAGCGTCAGCCACAGCTCCTGCTTCGGATGGGGCGCACTCTCCATTTTTTCCTCCTGATCATCCTGGATCTGCAGCACCTGACATGCCACATTTCTTCCGTCCGGTTTCATGATCTCGATCACATCGCCCACGCAGAATTTATTGCGCTGTTCGATTCTTGCACGGCCCTTATGATCCGTCTCGTAAACAGTGCCCAGATAAACTGCATCGCTTTGATAGGTATTAGAATCATAAATCTGAGATTCTTCATTCGGCTTTCCGTAATAAAAACCCGTCGTAAACTGTCGATAGGTACAGCGTGAAATTTCGCGGTGGTACCAGTCCATATTGGCGCGGTATTTTTCTTCGGATTCCAGACAGTCATCAATCGCTTTCCGATATGTCCGCGCCACCGTCGCCACATACAGCGCTGTCTTCATCCGTCCTTCTATTTTAAAGCTGTCAATTCCCGCATCCAGCAGATCCGGAATATGCTCGAGCATACACAGATCCTTGGAATTGAAAATAAACGTTCCTCTTTCGTTTTCATAAACCGGCAGATATTCGCCTGGTCTGGATTCCTCCATCACCGCATATTTCCAGCGGCACGGATGGGTACATGCACCGCGGTTGGCATCCCGTCCGGTAAAATAATTGCTCAGAAGGCAGCGGCCGGAATAGGAAATACACATCGCGCCGTGTACAAAGCTCTCAATTTCCATATCAGACGGAATATGGCTGCGGATTTTCTTCAGCTCTGCCAGGGAAAGCTCCCGTGCGGAAACCACACGCTTTGCGCCCAGATTCCACCAGAACAACCACGTCTCGTAGTTCGTGCTGTTTGCCTGCGTCGAAATGTGCAGCTCGATCTCCGGGCACACTCGCTTCGCAATCATGAACAGTCCGGGATCGGAAATAATCAGCGCATCCGGCGGAACCGGTCTGCCGTCTTTTGTTTTTAAGTGCTTCAGCTCCATAAAATAATCCGAAGCCGCTTCCAGATCTCCGTTATGCGCTAAAATATTCGCTGTCACATAGACCTTAACGCCCCGATCATGCGCATAAGCGATCCCCTCCGCCATATCCTCCGGGGAAAAATTCTTCGCCTTTGCCCGCAGTCCAAACGCCTCTCCGCCGATATAAACTGCATCCGCTCCAAAATTGACCGCAGTCTTTAACACCTCAAGACTGCCGGCCGGAATCAGCAATTCCGGTTTTTTCATCTGATTTGCTCTCCTCATTCTCCATTTCACGGCTGTGCGTTCTGCTCTTTTTCGGGCAGCTTCACGCTCAGCGTCGCTCCGTCTCCCACCGGAAGCACGACCGTTTCCAGCTCGCCATGGTGGGTCAGGGTGTATAAATATTCCCGCATCCTCGCATGAATCGTCCGATCGCGTCTGCACACCGCATAGCGGGATTCGATGATATTGCCTTCCTGCAGCACGTTATCCGAAACCAGCAGACCGCCCGGCGCAAGCAGGCGCAGGACGTCCGGCAAAAAGTGCATATACTGTCCTTTCGCCGCATCCATAAAAATAAAATCAAACGGCTGCGACAGCTCTGCCAGAATTTCTGCTGCATCGCCCTCCAGCAGCGTGATCTTGTCCTCCCGACCGGCTGTTTTGAAGTTCTGTTTTGCGATCGGAATCCGTTTTTCATATTTTTCAATCGTCGTAATATGGCAATTCTCCGGCATGTATTCGCTCATAAAAAGAGCGGAATAACCAACGGCCGTCCCTACCTCAAGGATAGAAGACGGCCGTCTGAGAGTCAATAGAAAACGCAGCAGACTTCCCATCTCCATCCGGATAATCGGCACGTTATCCTGCAGCGCACTGCTGCGAATCTCGTCCAGCCATGCAGGCTCTCCGGGGTCCAGAGAATTGATAAACGTTCGCATTCTCTCTTCTACAATCATTTATCGTCTCCGCCTGCGCCCATCACATCCATCATTTCATCCGGCGTCATCGCAGTGGAAAGCACATAATCGCCCGCCACAAAGCCGTCCTCTGAATAGTTGGATAAGCGCTCCTGAATATAAAACAGTCTCTCTTCCCGGACCAGGCCCTTTTCGTAGAGCTGCTTCGCAATCCCTTTAAAATCCATTCCGTCCGTAATTGTTACGTTTATTTCGGTTCCGGGTTCCTCCGAAATTGCGGGCTCCCCGTAAATCCGCACACCGTACTGATACGCGGAAACTGCGAAATAGTAGATCAGCATCACAGCGACAATGATCAGAACCACATTAAAAATCGTTCCGACCGCGCCGCCTGCAATATTTTTTGCCACAGAGTTTTTTTTCGACTGATGCTTTGCTTTTTTCTTATTACTCAAAGTTCACTGCCTCCACGATTTTTCCGTTGATCTCCTGAATCATCCTGCAAAAATCCAGCTCTGCGTTCAGGAATTCGTCCACCAGCGGGTTTTTGCGGAACTCCTCCAGACGCCTCGAAAATTCATCCGTCCTGTCAAAAAGCTCATCCGACTGAACCGAATTCTGCAGCTCAAAATTTTCCTGCCGGAACCGGTCGATCTGGGCTTTTAATTCCGGTTGCTCCTTCATGATCTGTTTCTGTCTGTCATATTCTCTGTATTCTTCAGAAGCGATTACCGCGGCAATCAGTTCCTCCAAAGCTGTCTCAACTCTGCTCATGTTTCCCCTTACTTTACACTTCCATAATGATCGGTAAAATCATCGGGCGTCTCTTCGTCTTTTTCCAGATAAAGTCGCCTAAATTGTCCTTGATCGCGGTCTTGATTCTGCCCCAGTCGGTACAGCCTCTGCTCACGCAGCCCTCCATAACGTTTTCCATCAGGTCGCGTGCCTCGTCCATCAGTGCATCAGATTCTTTGACGTAAACGAAGCCTCTGGATACGAGATCCGGACCGCTTGCGATCTGTCCGCTGATGCTGTCCAATGCAACAACAACGATCATGATGCCGTCCTCTGCCAGATGCTGTCTGTCACGCAGCACAACGTTTCCGACATCACCAATACCAAGACCATCTACCAGAATTGCGCCAGCCGCAACCTGTCCGGTCACGCCAGCCTTTTCCTCATTTAATTCCAGAACATTGCCGGAGCGCAGGATGAAAATATTTTCCTTCTGGATTCCGAGCTCCTGCGCGATGCCCGCCTGGGCCTTCAGGTGCTTGTATTCGCCGTGCACCGGAATCGCATATTTGGGATGAACCAGCGTATAAATCAGCTTGATCTCTTCCTGACACGCATGTCCGGAAACATGGACATCCTGGAAAATAACCTCTGCGCCCTTCATCTCCAGCTCGTTGATGACTCTCGTTACAGCTTTTTCGTTCCCGGGAATCGGATTCGAGGAGAAAATAATCGTATCGTTGGGTCCGATGGAAACCTTTCTGTGAACGCTCGATGCCATACGGCTCAACGCCGCCATGTTCTCGCCCTGGCTTCCTGTTGTAATAATAACGGTTCTGTCGTCCGGATAATCCTTCAGGCGGTCAATATCCACCAGCGTATTCTCCGGGATGTTGATGCAGCCAAGGTTCATGGCTGTATCAATGATATTTACCATGCTGCGGCCTTCAACCACAACTTTCCGTCCATATTTATGCGCAGTATTGATAATCTGCTGTACCCGGTCCACATTGGATGCAAACGTCGCAATGATCAGCCGGGAGCCCTGATGCTCATGGAAAATCGTATCAAAGGTATGTCCTACCGTCCGCTCAGACTGTGTAAAGCCTTTCCGTTCCGCGTTGGTGGAATCACACATCAGCGCCAGCACGCCTTTTTTGCCAAGCTCCGCGAACCGCTGCAAATCGATTGCTTCACCAAATACCGGAGTATAGTCCACTTTAAAGTCACCGGTATGGACAACCGTTCCCGCAGGAGAATGGATCGCCAGTGCAGCCGCGTCTACGATGCTATGGTTCGTCTTGATAAATTCGATCCTAAACTGTCCCAGATTTACGGACTGTCCGAATTTGATCACCTTACGCTTCGTGTGGCCCAGCAGATTGTGCTCGCGCAGCTTGTTTTCGATCAGTCCCATCGTCAGTCTGGTCGCATAGATCGGAATATTCAACTCCCGCAGCACATACGGAAGTGCTCCGATATGATCCTCATGACCGTGCGTAATCACAAAGCCCTTTACCCGATCCGCATTTTCCTTTAAATAAGTCACGTCCGGAATCACCAGATCGATTCCCAGCATATCGTCATCAGGGAAAGAAAGGCCGCAGTCAACTACAACAATACTGTCTTCATATTCAAAGGCAGTAATGTTCATTCCGATCTGCTCCAGTCCGCCCAATGGTATAATCTTCAGGCTGGGGCCGTCAATATTCACTTTTTTTGTTCTTTTCAAGCAAAATTACCTCCATTTTTATTTTTATAGCAGGGATAAATCACGTTGTGCTGCACGAAAAAGGTGCTCGCATTTATTCCTTTTCAAGCTCAATATCCTCGAGCATATCTGTAAAAATCGCAGCCACTGCATCCATTTCTTTATCGTCATCTACGATGCTGTAAATGGCTTCTTCGTCCTCCGGCGCAGAAACGTCCTTTAAAATCAGCGCTTCCGCATCATCGTCTTCACTGTCTGTTACCAGAATATAATCAACTCCGCCGAGTCTGGTCTGTTCCAGCACAAAAAATTCAACGGCTTCCCCGTCCTCCGGGCAAAATGTAATCTTTTCCAAAGCTTAATTCTCCTGTCCGTTCTCTGTCTGCATCCGCTGTCTGTCCAGATATTCCTGTAAAATCAGCACAGCTGCAATCATATCCACATATTCCTTCCGGTTTTCCCGGCGCACGCCGACTTCCATCATCGTGCGGTCCGCTGCAACCGTCGTCAGTCTCTCATCCATAAATGCCACCGGAAGTCCGGTTCTGCGTGCCAGCTTATCCGCAAATTCCTTCGTCTTCTCCACGCGCTCTCCCTCTGTGGCGTTCATATTTTTCGGAAGACCGAGCACAATCTGCCCGACCTCGTATTCTCCGATCAGTTCTTCAATTCGCTGCAGCGTATGGCGCAGCTTATTCTCTTCTTTTCTTCTGATGATTTCGATTCCCTGGGCAGTCACAAAAAGCGGGTCGCTGATGGCAACTCCCACTGTCTTGGAACCGAAATCAAGCCCCATCACTCGCATCCCGCTTCTCCTTGTTGTTCCTCTGGTCGCTCAGCGCTTCCAGTGATTCTTCTCGATGTACTCCTTGAGCATTTCCTCTACCAGCTCGTCGCGCTCCACCCGTCCGATCAGACCGCGTGCGTTGCGATAGCTGGTAATATAGGTCGGATCTCCGGACATAATATAGCCGACAATCTGACTCACCGGATCATAGCCTTTTTCAGAAAGTGCTTCATACACTTCAGAAAGGATCATTTTTACGCCATTTTCCGGCTCTACTTCTACTTTAAAATACTGTGTATTTTCCAAATCCTGCATATTGTCACGTCCTTTGTTCAAAGCTCTATAACCTATCTTACCCTACTTCTCTTAAAAATTCAATGCAATTTCCAAAACCTCGTCCGACAGGAAAGAAACCGCTCGTCCGTGCACCAGCCGGTTCGAATAATCCATGCATTCTGCACTGTCCGCCGCAAACGCAGCCTTTACATAGGTATCCGTATGACCGAGCCAGTATACCTTTCCGCCGATCTCCTTCTGCTCTTCGATCAGGACTTCCACTTCCTGTCCCAGATAATGCGCACGGAATTCTCTGGACTGTTCCTTTTCCAGCGCCAGCAGCTGTCCGCTGCGTTCCGTCTTCTGCGCGTCCGTCAGCTGTCCGGGCAGTTTATCTGCAACCGTACCTTTTCTGCGGGAATATTTGAAAATATGCATTTCAAAGAAATGAACCTTTTCCAGAAATGTCTTCGTCACCGCAAATTCCTCCGCAGTTTCTCCAGGGAAACCGACAATTACATCCGTCGTAATCGCAGGATGTTCAAAATACTTGCGGAGAATCTGCACTTTTTCATAGTATTCCTCTGCCGTATAATGTCTATTCATCCGCTTGAGCGTTTCATTGCAGCCACTCTGCAGGGACAGGTGAAAATGCGGACAAAGCTGCGGAATCGCCGCCAGCCGTCCGGCAAACTCTTCTGTGATGATACGGGGTTCCAGCGAACCCAGACGGATTCTGCGGATGCCGTCCACCTTTGCGATTTCCTCCAGCAAAGAAACCAGATAGGCGCGTTCAAACGCCGTTCCCCGCAGATCTTTTCCGTTTTTCAGGTAATCTCCGTCCGTCTCTCCGATAAAATCCATACCGTAGGAGCTCAAATGAATACCGGTAATGACAACCTCCTGAAAGCCTTTTTCCGCCAGCCCTCTCACCTCAGCCAACACATCCTCCTGCTTTCTGCTCCGGACGCGTCCACGCACAAATGGAATGATACAATACGAGCAGAACTGGTTGCAGCCGTCCTGAATCTTGATATACGCGCGCGTGTGCTCCGTGCTCTGCTCCATGCGCATTTCCTCATACTCCCGCACAGCGCCGATGTCTGTCACGGCGCTGGCGTCTGCAGTATGCTCCTCCAGATACGCCTCCAGAATCTCCACGATATCCTTTTTATGCTGGTTTCCAACCGCCAGATCAATGCAGTCGTCCATTCTGTTTTCCTCGCCCGCCTGTACAAAGCACCCGACCGCAACGACAACCGCGTCCGGATTTCTGTGCTTTGCCCGGTGCAGCATCTGACGGCTCTTCCGGTCTGCAATGTTGGTTACGGTACAGGTATTTACAATGTAAATGTCCGCATCGGAATCAAAAGGCACAATTTTATATCCCCGATCTTGTAACTTTTGTTGCATAACCTCCAGCTCATACGCATTCACTTTGCAACCTAAATTATGTAATGCAACACTTTTCATATTATTCTCCACCATTTTTGTTATGTTTGATAATTGACTTTTGTGACAATAGTTTGCTAATATAGGATCAGAAGGTATGAACCCAAAGGAGGTAGTTATCATGAAAACAGTTCAGATTTCCTTAAACTCTATCGATAAGGTAAAATCTTTTGTAAACGACATTACCAAATTCGATTACGATTTCGACTTGGTATCCGGCAGATACGTTATCGATGCTAAATCTATCATGGGTATCTTCAGCCTGGATCTTTCCAAGCCGATCGACTTAAACATCCATGCAGAAGACACCAATGTTGATGCTGTACTGGAAGTTCTTAAGCCCTACATGATCTAATTCAAAACGGATCAGAAAGCTCTCCGAGAGATCGGGGGGCTTTTTAATTTGTTTTCAGTATGAAAACAAATTAAAAAGCCTGAATGCGCAGTGCGGCAATTCGGAATCTGTCGCTTACGCGACTTGCCGCACGCGCCCCAAAGGCGCCTTACTGCGCCTCGACCACAATCAGTTCTTCCGTATCCAGTGCACGCCGCATCATTTCATCGATGCAGTCCTTTAAGTTCTCTTCATGGCGCTTGATCACTGCGAGATTCGGTTTGGTAACAGGATGCTTTGCGACGAAAATCGTACAGCAATCCTCGAACGGCAGGATTGACGTCTCATAGGTACCGATCTTTTCGGAAATCTCCACGATCTCCTGCTTGTCCAGTCCGATACAGGGACGGAATACCGGCAGGGTGCAGACTTCATTCGTTACCGCGAGGGACTGGATCGTCTGGCTCGCAACCTGTCCGATGCTCTCACCGGTGATCAGTCCGAGGCATTCCGTCTTTTTCGCAATATCCTCTGCGATTTTCATCATATAACGGCGCATAATGATCGTCAGTTCATCGTGCGGGCACTTTTCATAAATCGCCAGCTGAATCTCCGTAAAATTGATGACATGCAGATAGATCGGTCCGCTGTAACGTGCTACCAGCTTTGCAAGATCCACAACCTTCTGCTTTGCGCGCTCGCTGGTGTACGGAGGCGCATGGAAATAAACTGCGTCGATCTTGACGCCTCTTTTTGCAACCATAAATCCGGCAACCGGAGAATCGATACCGCCCGATAACAGCAGCATCGCCTTACCGTTGGTGCCGACCGGCATACCGCCGGGACCGGGAATTTCGATCGAATAAATATAAATATGCTCGCGTACCTCGATATAAAGCATCACGTCAGGATTGTGGACGTCCACGCGGATCTCGGGGAACGCCTGCAGGATCTTTTCACCAACAGATGCATTAATCTCCATCGACTCCACAGGATAGTTTTTGCGGGCACGGCGCGCATTGACCTTGAAGGTGATGTTTTTGTCCGGATAGTGCTCGTCCATATAGGAAACCGCACTCTCACACAGCTTGTCGAAGCCTTCGTCTTCGAGCTGAACCATCGGACAGATCGCGCTGACGCCGCAGACAGTCTTCAAGTTGTCGATGGTTTCTTCATAGTCATAATCATCCGATAATACATCAATATAGATACGCCCTCTCGTTCGACGCACCCGGAATTCTCCTTCGCAGCGCTTTAACGCATACTTGATCTGGCGAACCAGCGCTTCCTCAAACAGATCCCTGTTTTTGCCCTTTACGCCGATTTCTGCATATTTAATCAGAAAAGCTTTATACATGCTCATTTCCTTTCTTTATCCGCAGCATTTGCCTGCCGTCTGTCCTCCGACCGCAGGCAGGCTGCAGCATATTGCTCTCCCGCTTTCCCGGTCGTCTGCGCCTCAAAAGCGGAGGTATCCTTTTATCTTCTGGTAAACCGGCGCAGCATCGGAACCAGCTCGTGCAGCACCTGTACCGTATAATCAATTTCTTCCTCTGTCGTAAAGACGGAAAGGCTGAAACGGATCGTCGAATTCAACAGCTCCTTCGGCAAACCGATCGCCCGAAGCGTCGCGCTCCCTGCCGTATCCGGGTGATTCGATGCGCACGCGCTTCCTGCGGACACATAGATTTCCCGTTCCTCCAGCGCATGCAGAAGCACCTCGCTGCGCACCCCTGCAAACGACACGCTCAGCACATGCGGTGCGCTGTCCCGTCCGCAAAGTCCGTTGATCCGCACATTTTCCATCGTGGAAATGCCGTCGGCAAGCCGTTGTTTCAGCGCATACATCCGATCCAGATCGGTATCCAGGTTCTGATACATCTCCTCTGCCGCTTTTCCCATGCCTGCGATTGCCGGAACGTTTTCTGTGCCGGAGCGCAGTCCCCGCTCCTGTCCGCCGCCGAACACGATGGGACGGATTTTCACGCGATCTCCGACATACAAAAATCCGATTCCCTTCGGTCCGTGGATTTTGTGTCCCGAAACAGACAGCATGTCGATTTTCATCCGTTTCGGCAGAATTTTTGCCTTGCCATAGCCCTGCACCGCGTCCACGTGGAACAGCGTGTTCGGATTGACGCGTTTGATCAGCTCGCCAGCCTCTGCGATCGGCTCAAGGGCTCCGATCTCATTGTTTGTGTGCATGATCGAAACCAGAATCGTATCCGGACGGATCGCCGCTTCCAGATCGGACAAACGGATTTTTCCGTTTTCATCGACCGGCAGATACGTCACCTCAAAGCCCTGCTGCTCCAGATACTGCATCGTATTGAGGATCGCCGGATGCTCGATCGATGTCGTAATCAGATGCTTGCCCTGCCGTGCATTTGCATACGCTGCACCGCGCAGCGCCAGATTATCCGACTCCGTCCCGCCGGAGGTAAAGAAGATCTCCTTGGGCGTAACCTTTAACGTCTTTGCAATCACTTCCCGCGCATGGCGGACATATTCCTCCGCCTGCACCCCTTTATGATGCAAACTGGACGGATTTCCGTAGTCCGTACATAAAATCCCGGCCATCAGCGCTGCCGCGCTGTCCAGACACCGCGTTGTAGCCGAGTTGTCCAGATAACATTCCATAACCTTTCACCTGCTTTTTCCAAAATCTCGAAAAAATCCGTTTGAACCCGGTCGCCACAGGGGCAAACCGTTTCCTGCTTTATGATATGCCGGAGTCTTCCAACTGGTACATCAGCCACGCCATCACGGTCAGCCCCGCTGTCTCCGTCCGCAAAATCCGTTTGCCCAGTGTTACCGGCATAAATCCGGACTGCATCGCAAGCTCTACCTCTGCCTCTTCAAAGCCGCCCTCCGGACCGATAAACACGCCGATTTCCTGACCGGGCGCTGCGCTTTCGATCAGCTTCCTCGTCCGCATCATCCCTTCGGAAAGCTCGTAGGGAATCAGTTTTAAATCCATCTGCTTCGTCTGTTCCAGAGCTTCCTTTAAAGTGCAGACTGCCCCAACCTCCGGCACAATCCGGCGCTTGCTCTGCTTCGCTGCTGCTTCTGCAATCGACTGCCAGCGCGCCTGCCGCGCTTTCGCCTTTTTTTCATCCAGATGAACGACGCTGCGCTTCAACGCCACCGGCACAATCCGGTATGCGCCGAGCTCCACCAGCTTCTGCACGATAAATTCCATCTTGTCCGCCTTGGGCAGCCCCTGAAAAAAAGTCACCCGCGCGGGCAGCTCCAGCCCGTCTTCTTTGATAAACCGCAGCGTACAGATAACTTCCTCCTCCAGAAGCTCTTCGATCCCGCAGCGGTATTCCTTGCCGTCTGTACCGTTGGATACTGCAATTTCTTCGCCCGGCTTCATCCGAAGCACATTTTTAATATGGTTGACATCGCTTCCCGTTATCACAATCCGATTGCCCTGGATCTGGGAAGGCTCCACAAAAAACTGATACATTTGATTCCTGACGCCCCTTTTGGTTTCTTTTCGTCTGTACGACCCGCTTCCACCTGTGTTGCATTTAAACAATAGAATGTACGCTCTGCGAACATTCTATTGTCATGAACAATAGAATGCACGCTCTGCGAGCATCTATTGTCATGAATCAGCGCGCTGCATTTCATTTTATCCTGCGCACTGCGTTTCCTTCTTCCGTGCGGTCACGCTGACCCATTCGCCCTGATATGTTACCTCGAGCAGTTCCAGGCCTGCTGCCTTTACCGCCTCCGTTACGACCGTTTCCTTATCATCGATGATACCGGATGTGATGTAAATGCCGCCTTCTTTCAACTGATTTACAATCACGGGTGTCAGCGGAACCAGAACGTCCGCTAAAATATTCGCAACGACGATATCGTATTTTTCATAGCCCACCTGATCCTGGACTGTCTTGTCATTGATGATATTTCCAATCATCATTTCAAACTGCTCCGGTGCAATGCCGTTGTTTGCCATATTGTCCGCAACTGCATCCACTGCGCAGGGATCGAGGTCTGTTCCGACCGCATGCTTTGCGCCGTACATCAGAGATAGAATTGCCAGAATACCGCTGCCGGTTCCCACATCCAAAAGCTCTGTCTCCGGTGTGATAAATTTTTTCAGCTGACGGATGCACAGCTGCGTTGTCTCGTGCATACCGGTTCCGAACGCCGTGCCCGGATCAATGTGCAGGATCATCTTGCCCTGATCCTCCGGTTTGACTTCCTCCCAGGACGGAATTACCAGAAGATCGTCGATGTAAAACTGATGGAAATACTGCTTCCAATTGTTGATCCAGTCGATATCCTCGGTTTCATCTACCGCAATGCTGCCTTCCCCGATCTCACAGAACATGCGCAGACCGTCCAGCTCTTCCTTCACCTTTTCGCAGATCTGCGCTTCGGTCACAGGTTCGCCGTTTAATTCCAGACTGCCGTCCTCTTTTTCTTCCACAAAAAAGCTCAGATATGCGATGCCGTCGTCCGCAGGGCCGTCCGGCAGAATGTCTACAAACATCTGCTCCTTTTCCAGCGCGGTCAACGGAACCTTGTCCTCGATCTGCGCACCCTCCAGCCCGATATCGTACAGGGTGCTGATAATAATATCTTCTGCATCTGTCACGGTTTTTATTTTAAATTTTTTCCACTTCATCTGAAACACCTCCCGAAAACACACTAACTCAGTTTTTACTATAACACAAAAACAGGCGCTTGTGCATCCGCAAAATGCACAAAACGCCTGCCACTTTCTGGATCACAGGTTACTGTTCACACGCGTTATTTGTCTTTATTGAAAAATCCGCGTTTTTTCTTTTCTTTATGCGGAGCTTCGCCGCTGTTGACGCGTTCTGCCGCATGTAAGCTGTCTTCTGTCGCTTCGTCGAACTTGCGCAGCAGCTCCTTTGCTTCTGCAGAAAGATGTTCGGGAGTCTGTACAACCAGAGTTACATAATGATCGCCGCGCAGATCCTTGTTGCGCAGAGACGGTACGCCCTTGCCTTTTAAGCGAACTCTCGTATCAGTCTGAGTTCCTGCCTTGACGTCATAAATCACCTTACCATCCACGGTATCGATGACAACTTCGCCGCCCAGCGCCGCCACTGCAAAGGAAACCGGAACAGTGGAGTAGATGTTGGTATCCTGACGCTGGAAAATCGGATGCTGCCCAACGATAACTTCTACCAGCACATCACCTCTCGGACCGCCATTGATACCGGGCTCGCCCTGTCCTGCCAGTCTCTTGCACTGACCGTTGTCGATACCTGCCGGAATCGTGACTGCAAACCGTTTCTTCATCGGAACAAAACCGCTTCCGTGACAATCGGTACACTTTTCTTTGATAATCTTACCGGTACCGCCGCAGTCCGGGCACGCCTGAACGTTGCGGACTGTTCCAAAGAAAGACTGCTGCGTAAATACAACCTGACCCTTGCCGCCGCACTTCGGACAGGTTTCCGGGCTGGTTCCCGGCTTCGCGCCTGTGCCGTGACAGGTCTTACACTCTTCCTTCACCGTCAGTTCGATTTCTTTTTCCGTACCGAATACAGCCTCTTCAAAGGTGATTCTGACGCTGGTGCGCAGATTTGCTCCCTTCATAGGGCCGCTTCTTGCGCCGGCAGAACCTCTGCGTCCGCCAAAGAGATCTCCGAAAATATCCCCGAAAATGTCTCCAAAATCTGCGCCATTAAAATCAAAACCGCCGAAGCCGCCAGCTCCGCCGGCGCCACCGTCAAATGCCGCATGTCCGAACTGATCGTACTGACGTCTCTTTTCGGGATCACTCAAAACAGCATATGCTTCGGATGCTTCCTTAAATTTCTTTTCTGCTTCTTTATCTCCAGGGTTCATATCCGGATGATATTTCTTGGCAAGAGCACGATATGCCTTTTTGAGAGCGGCGTCATCGGCATTTTTGTCAACACCGAGGACTTCGTAATAATCTCTTTTCTGTTCCGCCATAATTCAAACTCCTCTATTAAAGCTTATCTTCATATAACGCATATCTGCAGCATATGCAAAAATACTGCAAAGCATCCGTCCTGCATAGGTTGCAGATATGCGTTTACACACGGATAGGGGCCTGAAAGAATCCGGCCCCCATTGTAAATTCTTCCGGTCCGACACAGCGTCATCTGACACTGTGCCGATTTACCGGGTATTATTTTATACTTCTCTGAAGTCTCCGTCAATAACATCATCATCCGGATTGCTGCCTGCACCTGCATTGCTGCCTGCACCTGCTGCATTACCCATATCAGGACCTGCCTGACCAGCTGCGCCCTGCGCCTGCTCATAAACCTTTGCAAATACTGCCTGAGCGGACTGCATCAGTTTCTCCTGAGCTGCCTTGATGTCAGCTACCTGACTGTCTGTCAGCTCCTGATCCTTGGTGGACTCCAGCAGGGATTTCAGTGCATTCAGATCTGCTTCAACGCCTGCCTTTGCGCTTGCGTCTACTTTATCGCCAACCTCATTCAGAGCCTTCTCGGTCTGGAATACGAAGGAGTCTGCGCTGTTTCTGGTGTCGATTGCGTCTTTCTTCTTCTTATCCTGTGCTTCGAACTCAGCAGCTTCCTTCACTGCCTTGTTGATATCGTCTTCAGACATGTTGGAACCAGCAGTGATGGTGATGTGCTGTTCCTTGCCTGTGCCCAGATCCTTAGCGGATACATTTACGATACCGTTTGCATCGATATCGAAGGTAACCTCGATCTGCGGTACACCACGCATTGCAGGCGGAATACCATCCAGACGGAACTGTCCAAGGGACTTGTTGTCCTTTGCGAACTGTCTCTCGCCCTGCAGAACGTTGATATCAACGGCTGTCTGGTTATCAGCTGCAGTAGAGAAGATCTGGCTCTTCTTAGTAGGAATGGTTGTATTTCTCTCAATCAGTCTGGTTGCGATACCACCCATTGTCTCAATGGACAGAGACAGAGGAGTTACATCCAGCAGCAGGATATCACCTGCGCCTGCATCGCCTGCCAGCTTACCGCCCTGGATGGAAGCACCCAGTGCAACGCACTCGTCAGGGTTTAAGGACTTGCTGGGTTCATGACCGGTCAGCTGTTTTACCTTATCCTGTACAGCCGGGATACGGGTAGAACCACCGACCAACAGTACCTTGCCAAGCTCGGAAGCGGTAATGCCTGCATCCTTTAATGCGTTCTGAACCGGAATTGCAGTACGCTCTACCAGATCGCTTGTCAGTTCATCAAATTTTGCTCTGGACAGATCCATATCAAAGTGCAGAGGTCCGTTTGCGTTCATGCTGATGAAAGGCAGGTTGATGTTGGTTGTTGTCGCGCTGGACAGCTCCTTCTTCGCCTTTTCAGCTGCTTCTTTCAGTCTCTGCATTGCCATCTTGTCTTTAGACAGGTCTACGCCCTGCTGAGCCTTAAATTCGGAAACCATCCAGTCAATGATCTTGTTATCGAAATCGTCGCCGCCCAGACGAGTATCACCATTGGTTGCCAGAACTTCGATAACGCCGTCGCCGATTTCGATGATGGAAACATCGAATGTACCGCCGCCTAAGTCGTATACCATGATCTTCTGTTCTTTTTCGTTGTCAAGTCCGTATGCCAGAGCTGCTGCGGTAGGCTCGTTGATGATACGCTTTACATCGAGGCCTGCGATCTTGCCGGCATCCTTTGTTGCCTGACGCTGAGCGTCGTTGAAGTATGCAGGAACAGTGATAACTGCTTCGGATACCTTCTCGCCCAGATAGTTCTCTGCGTCAGCTTTCAGCTTCTGCAGAATCATAGCGGAAATTTCCTGAGGGGAATATTTCTTTCCGTCGATGTCTATCTTGTAGTCCGTACCCATATGTCTCTTAATAGAAGCGATGGTGCGGTCTGCATTGGTAACTGCCTGACGTTTTGCAGGCTCGCCGACCAGTCTCTCACCGGTCTTTGTGAATGCAACTACGGAAGGTGTTGTTCTTGCTCCTTCTGCATTTGCGATAACGGTAGGCTTGCCGCCTTCCATAACTGCTACGCAGCTGTTTGTTGTACCAAGGTCGATACCAATAATCTTACTCATAACTTTTCTCCTTCTGCCTTATCGGCTATCTCAAGCAATGTCTTATGTTCTGTTCAAATCTATGAAAAGCTGCCTGCAGGCTTTTACTCCTGCACAACAGCGACCATGCTGTGACGTACCACGGTGTCCCTGTACATGTAGCCCTTTAAAAGCTCCTGCGCTACAGTTCCGGGTTCCAGCTCATCGTTTTCCACCTGCATCACTGCATTGTGGAAGTTGGGATCGAACTCTTTGCCGACCGCTTCGATCGGTTTTACACCAAGGTTTTCAAGCTCTGTTAGCAGCTGCCTGTAAACCTTGTTCATACCGTCTACAAAAGGAGCATCCTTTTCGTCTTCCGGTACGGTTGCAAGTCCTCTTTCAAAATTATCTACAACAGGAAGGATCTTTTCGATCACGCTCTTTGCGCCTGTCTCGAACATCGCAGACTTTTCCTTTTCGGAGCGCTTGCGGAAGTTCTCGAACTCAGCCATCTGCCGCATTACCTTATCCTGCAGCTCGTTGATCTGTGCCTTTACGGCATCTTCCTTTTTCTCTTTTTTTCTTCCGGAAAAGAAGCCTTTTTTATCTTTTTCCTCAGAAGCTTCCCCATCTTCCGGGGTTTCTGTATTTTCTGCGGAAGCCTCCGCAGTTTCTTCACATTCTTCCGTATTCCGTTTTTCCTGCGTTTCGGTTTCCGATGTGTCCTGCTTTACTTCCTCTTCCATTCTCTCTTCTGCCACGCCTGTCACCCTTTCTACTTCTTATATAAAGTATCCAACTCGTTCATCAGTGTCTTTAAGGTACCGATGACCTTGTCATAATCCATTCGTTTGGGACCGATGATTCCGATCGTACCTCTCATGCCCTCTCCCAGCTCATAGGTTGCAGTTACGACGCTGCAGTCCTTCATGGACGAAACCGGCGTCTCATTGCCGATATAAACCTGAATGCCGGTGTTATTCTCTTCGGAAAGGGAATCCTGAACCAGCTCTCCCAGCGCTTTCTTTTCTTCAAATACATTGATCAGCTCGCTGGTCTTTTCCCGATTGTCCGTCAGCTCCGGATATTTCAGGATGTTATTGGTTCCGCTGGTATAGATCTTTAAATCCTCATCCGACCGGATCGCTTCGGCAACTGCATCAATCACTCCGCTTACAATGCCGCTGTGAACGCCTGCCTGCTGCTTCATCTCCGAAATCATAGCAAGATTGATTTCATCAATCGACAGCCCGTTTAAATGGGTGTTCAACAGGATGTTCAGTTTCAGGAGTGTCGCATCATCCAGATCCTCTTCGACCTGAAGCATCGTGTTCTTGATCACATTGCCTTCTACTACAACAACTGCCAGAAGCTGATGCTCATCTACTTTTGAAAGCTGGATGAATTTCAACTTATTGCGCTGATACTGGGGTGTGGTGATCATCGCCGCATAGTTGGTGTTGGTCGCCAGCACTCTCGCCACTCTCTTTAAGAGAGTGTCCATCTTTTCATCCTTTTCCAGAAGCAGACCTTTTAACTCTTCCACTTCACGTTCCCGCTCACCCAGCATGGTGTCTACATAAAAGCGGTAACCCTTATCAGAAGGAATCCGTCCTGCAGAAGTATGCGGCTGTAAAATGTAGCCCATCTCTTCCAGATCGGACATCTCATTGCGGATGGTCGCGGAACTTAAATTCAAATCGGTATACTTGGAAATTGTCCTGCTGCCCACCGGCTCTCCTGTCTCCAGATAGTTCCGAATAACTGCCTGCAGAATTTTCTTTTTCCTTTCATCGAGTTCCACGTTCTCACCTGCTTTCTGATTTGTTAGCACTCAATCAATTGGAGTGCTAACACCTTCTGATGATTACATTACCACTCCCCTACTCTATTGTCAACAGATTTTCCCAAAATACTTGTGAAGATAGTGTGAAAAATAAGCGTGATCGCTTATTTTTCGCACAGCTATTTGTGCCGCAGGCATCACAAAGTAGCCAGGATCGCAGAGCCGAACTGGACGTTCGCCTCGCGATTCCTTCGGCGCAAAGCGCCTGCGGAATGGAGAATTTATGAAAAAAAAGGCAGCCGCACCGGGAAGGATTCGTCCCCGATACGGCTGTTCTTATTTCTATGTACTATGTACATTCTGACTCTGCAGCGCCCGCTCAGATTATGGCAGCGCCTGCTTTCAATTGCGGTGTCTGCTCAGACACTTAGATTCCGAAGCTTCCGCTCGTTGTACCGTTGATCACATAGTATACTGCGCTCTCTTCCGGCTTTACGTACAGTTCAACGCTCTTGAACTCTTCCGGTGCGTTGCCCAGGTCATACTGCCATACATCTTTGGCAATCTCAACCAGTCTCTCAGTTGTGTATTCCTTGCCTGCAAACTGAACGCTTACCTCAGTCTTTACAGCAGCTGCTTTTGTTGCGCGCTTTGCAGGCGCTTTCTTTTCAGCGGTTGCCTTTGCTGTTGTGGTCTTCTTTGCCGCTGTTTTCTTTGCTGCGGGCTTTTCCACTGCTTTAGCGGCAGCTGTTGCTTCTGCTTCAACTGCTTTTTCTTCTGCTTTTGCTTCAACAGCCTCTGTCTTGGGTTCCTCAGTCTTTACTTCCGCAACAGTCTCAGCTTTTACGGTTTCTTTTTTATTAACGGGTGCCTTTGTTACAGTTTTCTTCACTGTGCTTTTTCTCATAATGATCTCCTCCTTAACACCCAGGTATCCATTCTCCTTGTCCTATCATTATCTAGCAATTACCTGAATTTAGTGATTAGTTTACTTCTAAAACCAGATATTGTCAACCTTTCCTCTGTTTTTGCCGAAAGAATTAACGCTTTTTAGGCAATATTTTTACATTTTATTTATTCCGGACATCGGAATTTCAACAAAAAATGTACTTCCGGCTCCAGGCTCACTGGTAAGCCTTACACTGCCCCCATAATATGCCGTGATATGCTTCACAATCGACAGTCCCAGGCCGGTTCCGCCCATTTTACGGCTTCTTCCCTTGTCCACCCTGAAAAAGCGTTCAAAGACACGTTTCTGATCCTCCGGATCGATTCCTACGCCATCATCCTTTACTTCTATATATACTGCCTCCGGCTCCTGCCAGATTTTTGTCCAGACATGTCCGCCCGGATGGTTGTATTTGATGCCATTGCTGATCAGATTTGATAAAAGCTCCCGCATCTGCTGCAGACTTGCCTGGAGGATCACATTTCCACACGAGCCCGAAATTTCCACCTTACAGGATGCCGCCTGTGGTGTCAGTGATTCCAGGACCTCATCCATCACGCTTTTTAAATTCACCTTACTCAGCGTTACCTCCGCATCCTTGCTTTCCAGCCGCGAGATCATCAGGATATCATCGATCAGACTTGTCATATGCTCTGTTTCCTTTAAAATCCTCCCAAGGAAATCCTTTCTGGTCGCCTCATCCTTGACAAAATCCTGGCTCAGCAGCTCCGCATAGCCCCGCACAGACGTAATCGGCGTTTTAAGCTCATGGGAGGCATTACTGAAAAATTCCTGGCGAATTTTACGGTCCCGCTCCATCTGTACCATCTGCCGTTTGATTTCATCAGAGCGGATATATCCGGAATATCTCGCTGCAACTGCAACGCTTACAGCAAACGCGACTATCATTCCGACAAGCAGAAGCGGAAGCACTACGATCATATACCGGAAAAGGCCGGTGTAGGGAATCGACATACGAATAATAGCCTTTCCATCCTCTGAAAGCTTTGCTACATACAGCATCTCCTGACCAAGACTTTCCGAATAACGGATCGCACTGCCCTCCCCCTTTTCAAGTGCCTCCTTTACCTCCTGCCTGTCAAGATGATTTTCCATACCGTCCACATTTTTCAGATCAGAATCCGCAAGCACTGTCCCGTCTTTTGCGATGATCGTAACCCGGACATTCGAATCCAGTGCAGATGTATGAACCTTCTGCAGCTGCTCCTGCAACGGTTTGTCCGTATTAAGTGTGTATTCGACTACGGAAATCGTCTTTTCCATCATCTCCACATTTTCCTGCCGCATCCGGCTTCCAAGAAAAAAAGACGAAACAATGCTGCTGATCGCCAGCGCCAATACCAAGATCATGCCAAAGCGGACCAGTATCGGATTTTTTATCATAATTTTTTTCATTTCCCCATCTTTCCTTTTGCTTTCCTATTCCTGAGGCTTCATAAAACGGTAGCCGACGCTGCGCACCGTTTTAATGTAGTGTCCCGCCTCTTCCCCCAGCTTCTGGCGAAGGGTTTTGATATGAATATCAAGTGTTCTTGTCTCCACGTCCGCTCGCCAGTCCCAAAGCTTATCCAAAAGCTCATCCCGCGATACCACACGGTTCTGATTTTCTGCCAGATAAACAAGCAGCTCATATTCTTTGTAGGTTAAAAGAACCTCTCTTCCATTTACCTTTACTTCCCGCGTTTCCAGATCCAGATGCAGGGCACCGCAGTCGAAAAGCTTCGGCTGTTCCGGTTCCTCCTCTTTGGTACGGCGCAGCAGGGAACGCACCCGTGCCAGCAGCTCCAGCACGCTGAAGGGCTTGGTCATATAGTCGTCTGCGCCCCCATCCAGTCCTGCTACCTTGTCGTATTCCTTGTCCTTCGCCGTCAGCACCAGCACCGGGAGCTTTTTCCATGCATCGTTTGCACGAATTTTACGGATTGCTTCCAGTCCGTCCATTCCCGGCAACATCAGATCAAAAATCGCCAGCTGGGGAGCCTTTACTTTAAATGCGCCAAGTGCTTCCTCCGCAGTTTCAAATGCCGCAGTCTCATAGCCGGAACCGTTCAGCGCCACCTGAACCAGATTTCTGATATTTTCATCGTCCTCTATAATATAGATCATTCCGGATTCTCCTTTTCTATATGCATGATACCCGCTGCGCATGTCGTGTACGATGTGCTGAACAGTGTAATCTCAGCTCCGTTCGATAAGCTCTGCCAGGTATCTATGTGATATGATCTGCTTTCTCCGCCATACCGTCAGCCTTAGATCCGGATCGCCGGTATCCCGGCCTCAGCTTCTGCCTTTACATAGTCTGCAACATTGACTGCATGGTCAGAAATCCGTTCCAGATTGCTTATAATATCCAGGAAGATCACACCGCTCTCCGGGTCACATTTTCCTTTAGAAAGTCTGCGGATATGTTTTTCGCGCATTTCTTCCTCAAGCTGATCCACGCTCTGCTCCAGCACACGGACTGCATTTGCAGACTTAACAGAACCTGTTTCCCTCGATTCTACCGCAATCTGCAAGGACTGCATTGTCTGGGCGGAAATCAGTTCCAGATCCGCTTTTCCCTTTTTGGAAAAACTGCCGGAATTTTTCGATAGCGTTTCCGCCAGCTCTGCGATATTTTCCGCATGATCGCCCGCCCGTTCGATGTCACTGACCGTATAAAACAGGTTTTTCACCTGCTCCTGCTGCCCCTCTGTCAAGGAAAGATTATCTACCTCCACCAAAAACTCCGTCAGGATTTTTTCCATACTGTTGATATCTTTTTCCCGCTCGTATACCTTCTGCGCCTTCTGAAGATTTTCTTCTGACACGGCTGCAAGCGCAAGCTCCAGGTTCTGACAGGTCGCATGCCCCATCACGGAAACCTCCTGCACTACCGTTGCCAGCGCAAAGAGCGGATTGCCAAGTACTCTGCTGTCTAAGCGCTTCGCCATCTTTCTTGCTTCGCTGCCCTCCAGCTCGTCCTCTGTTTCCTCTGTCCCGAGCACAAGCTTGCCGGAAACCCAGACGAGCTTTTCTGCAAACGGAAGCAGCACCACGGTACAGGTGATATTGAATACCGTATGGAAAATGGAAATGTCCACGCTGCTCATCGTAGACGCGCCCCATGCCGGGAAAATCAAAAACAGCACATACATGATTATGCCGAACAGTACCGCGCCAATGACATTAAAGGAAAGATGGATGACAGACGCGCGTTTTCCGTTTCTGCCGGAACCGACGCCAGATAAAAGCGCGGTCACACAGGTACCGATATTCTGTCCGAGCGTAATAAACACTGCGGATTTCCAGTTGACGATGCCGTTCATTGCCAGCGTCTGCAAAATGCCGACCGAGGCAGAAGAGCTCTGGATAATTGCCGTTACAACTGTACCTGTCAGGATCGCGAGCAGCGGATTTTTGCCGAGCATGGTAAACGCATTGGAAAAGATCGGCGAATCCCGATAGGGCTTAATCGCGTCGGACATAAAGGAAAGACCGATAAACAGCACGGCAAATCCGATCAGGATTTCACCGATCTGTTTCTTTTTGTCTGATTTTGCAAATAAAATGACAAATGCGCCGATTCCCAGCAGCAGGGGCGCATAAAATTCCGGGTTCAAAAAACTGCCGAACTCGCTCAGGGATACCAGCCACGCGGTGATCGTCGTACCGATGTTTGCACCCATAATGACGCCGACCGCCTGCGACAGATTCAGCATCCCGGCATTGACAAAGCCGACCACCATAACTGTCGTCGCAGAAGAGCTCTGAATCACTGCCGTGACGAGGGTTCCTACCAGAATTGCCATCAGCCTGTTCTGCGTCAGAAAACTCATCAGCCGCTGCATCTTTCCGCCCGCAAAATGCTGCAGGCCGTTCGCCATTACATGCATGCCGTACAGAAACATCCCCAGGCCGCCGATAAATGAAAACAATACCGAAATTCCTTCCAGTTGCATAACTCTCTCCTTTTTGATCTGATCTTCATTTCCAGCTCATTGTAACAGGCATCCGTAAAATCTGCCCACCGTTTTTGTAAAATTCATGTAAAATTTTTTACATTTCCCGGCAAGATGTGACTCTTACGAGCATGTATTCTATTATCAGAAACAAAAAAGGGACTGTCACACCGGACAGTCCACAATTCAGATCAATTTCTACCAATTGCCCGCCGCAAAGCAGCTTTTGCAATCTATTATTCATGACAATAGAATGTTCGCAGAGCGAGCATTCTATTGTTTGATTACAAAGAAATACAGCAGCACCAGAATACCGAGCACGATTCGATACCAGCCAAACACCTTGAAGTCATGTTTTTTGATGTAGCCCATCAGGAAGCGGATCACAAGCACGGATACAACAAAAGCAATTGCCATGCCAACCAGCAGGATCACTGCCTCCGCCATTGAAAAGGCAAGGCCGAAGCGGATCACCTTCAACAGGCTCGCCCCCAGCATAACCGGGATCGCCAGAAAGAACGTAAACTCTGCCGCAACGGTTCTGGAAACGCCGATCATCAGACCGCCCAGAATGGTTGCTCCGGAACGGGAGGTTCCGGGAAAGATTGCCGCGATCAGCTGGAACAGACCGATAATGATCGCATCCTTATAGGTCAGCTGTGCCAGACTGCGGACTCTTGCACGTTTTCCTTTATGACCATTTTCTACAAGGATAAATCCGATACCGAACAGGATCAGCATCACTGCGACCGTAATCGGATTGTACAGGTATTTTTCAAGGATATCGTCGAACAGCAGACCAACCACTGCCGCCGGAATGCAGGCAACAATGATCTTGAACCACATTTTCATGATGTCCTTTTTCACAATGCCGTTTGTTTTGGACCTTCCGGTAAAATTAAACGGCCAGATCTGTTTCCAGAACAGCAGCACAACCGCTAAAATCGCGCCCAGCTGGATGACAACCAGGAACATATCCCAGAATTCCTCTGAAACGTTCATATGAACGAACTCGTTTAACAGAATCATATGACCTGTACTGCTGACGGGCAGCCACTCGGTAATGCCCTCTACGATTCCGAACAGAATCGCCTTTAAAATTTCAATAAACGATAACACTTTCTGCCTCCTTTACTTTTCCAGAAAAGCGATCAGCTCTTCCTTGCGACGCGCTGCTTCCTGATATCCTTCTTCATAAAGCGCACGCAGCTTTTTCCTGTTTTTTTCGATGCGTCCCACTTCATTTGGGCGGGATGGCTGAATCAAAAACGCAGTGCCATTTTTTACCTCCGCTTCCAGATAATCCAGCTGCTGGTTATAGGCTGCTGCGCGGTTTACCATCAGCTCGTATACCTTCGGATATTTCGCATATCTGGCTTTGATCAGTTCCAGATGCTTTGGCTGGACACGACGATAGCCCGTCTCTTTTGTCATCACAACGACATTTTTGCGGCATCCGTCCGTCACGGCATGCAGCAGTGGGATAGAATCCGCAAGCCCGCCGTCTAAGTACAGCTTTCCGTTGATCTCTACCGGCCTTGACACAAGCGGCATCGATGCCGATGCGCGCACTGCATCGATATTCCTGTGCATATTCTTCATCGGAAGATACTCGGCCAGTCCGGTTTCAATGTTGGTTACGACCGCGTATCCTTTACTCGGATTTTTATCAAACGTCTCGTAGTCGAACGGATTTAAGCGCTCCGGGATATCGTGATAACACATCTGGACATTGAAATAATCGCCGGTCCTTAACAAGCTCGAAAGTCCCCAATAGTTTTTATCCTCAAGATAGTCGGTAAAAACGCTGTACTGTCTGCCTTTTTGTCTGGAAAGATAACTGCACAGGCAGCACGCTCCCGCCGAAACGCCGTAGCATTTGGCAAAGTCGATTCCTGCATCCAGAAAAAAATCCAGCACGCCGGCGGTGTAAACGCCCTTCATCGCGCCGCCCTCCAGCACCAGTCCCGCCTGATACATCATAGATATGCGCCTCCTTGCTGCAAAACTCCTGCTGTCTCATTTGTCGTTTCACTCATTTTATGATATCAGGGCTTTTCATTCAACCATAGATTTCTTTCATCATTTTGCGCAGCACCGGCAGGGAACGCTCCACCTTCTCTGTATCGATGCAATATGCCATGCGGAAATATCCGGGACAGCCGAAGGAATCAGCCGGAACGAGCACCAGATCGTACTGCAGCGCTTTCTGACAAAATGCTGCCGCATCTGCTTCCGGTGCTTTCGGGAAGATGTAAAAGGTTCCTTCCGGCTTCACAACCTCGAAGCCACAGTCCGTCAGGCATTCATAGAGCAGGTTGCGGTTCTTTTCATAGACGGAGAAATCGGAGGTCAGGTCGAGCACCTTCGATACCGCCAGCTGCATCAGGGATGTCGGGCAGTTATGGCCGATTCCCCTCGAAATCTGTCCGCACATATTTACGATCTCCGCCGCATACGGACACGCCGGATTGACCGCCAGATAGCCGATTCTCTCGCCAGGCAGCGACAACGCCTTGGAAAAAGAGTAGCAGCTGATCGTATTGGCATAAAATTTCGATACATACGGCTGCTGTTTGCCGTCAAATACAATTTCCCGATACGGTTCATCCGAAATCAGGAAAATATCATGCCCGTATTGTTCTGCTTTTCTCGTCAGAACCTCTGCCAGCTTCGTCAACGTCTCCGCCGAATAAACTGCGCCGGACGGATTGTTCGGTGTATTCACCAACACTGCCGCAGCCCTCGGTCCCAACATTTCTTCAAACGCTTCGAAATTGATCTGGAAGCTCTTCGTGTCAGCCGGAACAACCTTTAAAACGGCTCCGGTCAGATCTACATATGGATGATATTCCGAAAAAAACGGAGCAAAGGTCAGCACTTCATCCCCCGGCACAGTCACTGCACGCAGCGCATGCGCGATTGCCGCCGCTGCTGCGGAAACCGGGAAAATATGCTCCGGTCCGTAGTTCATGTCAAATCTGCAGTTTAAGGACTCCGCAATCGCCGTCTTCACAGACGGGATACCGAGCGTCGGGCTGTAGCCGTGCAGGGTCATCGGATCTTCCTTCTCAATCAGGTCCAGCAGTGCCTGCTTAAACTCTGCCGGTGCCGGTACGGACGGATTTCCCAGGCTGTAATCGAATACATTCTCTGCACCAATTATCTGCGCCCGCTTCGTCGCCTTCTCGGACAACTGCCGGATCACTGACTTTGCATCCAGCATTTTTCGATATTGTTCTGCAATCATAGTATTATCCTTCTTTTCTGCATCTCTGGTCAGCTGCTGTCAACCAACTGTAACCTGTCCATATTCTATCACACTATTTTTGACAGTTCCACTTTTTCTTCCACGGGGCATATGTTATACTGAAAAAAGAACGGATATAAACGTTTTTCAGCTGTTATAAACACAGTGCAGTTCCTGCTTTCCAGCAAACGCACCTGTAAATAGGAGGATTTTATGGCAACCTATATCGGGCTTGACCTCGGTGGAACCAATATCAAAATTTCTGTTTTCGATGATTTTTTTCATAAGCTCGGGGAAAAACGCACCCCCACCGAGGTTCGTTTCGGCTCGGAGCACGTCCTCAATCGCATTTATGATGCTGTTCTGGCACTTCTCGATGAGCTGCACCTGACCTGTCAGGATATCACCTGCATGGGCATCGGCGTCCCCGGCATCCTCGATATCAAAAACGGTATTTCCCGGTTTTCTCCGAATTTTCCGAAATGGGAGGAGGTTCCGATCGTCGCCTGGATGGAAAGCCATCTTCATATCCCGACCTATATCGATAATGATGCACGTGTCAATCTCTATGGGGAATGGAAATTTGGCGCCGGCAAAAACCGCAATAACGTCCTGATGATCACCCTCGGAACCGGGCTTGGCGGCGCTGCGGTCATCGACGGACGCGTGATCTACGGCGCTACCGGTTCCGCAGGCGAAATCGGGCATATCAACATGTTCCGTGAAGGACGGGAATGCCGCTGCGGAAGCTCCGGCTGTCTTGGGCGCTATGTTTCTGCCCTCGGTATTTTGCGCACCTTTCGGGAAAAAGTCCAACTGGGACAGCACAGCATCATCTGTGACTGGGTAAATAATGACCTTGATAAGATCACTGCAGACATGCTTTCCCGTGCCTACGATGACGGGGATGCTGTTGCCATTGAGACCATGCAGGAAACCGGAAAACTGCTTGGCTACGGTCTGTGCGCCGTTTTCAGCCTGTACAATCCGGAAATCATCATCGTCGGCGGCGGCATGTCCCGTATGGGCGATCGCCTGCTTCAGTACACCCGTGAAATTCTGGATACCCATGCGCTGCGGATTCCCTATGGCTGCTGTACAATCGTCACTGCAGTTCTCGGAGACGCCGCCGGAATGCTGGGCGCAGCGGTCTATGCGAAGGAGCAGTTCGGGCTGAGCGTGGCGAACAACGGACAAAGCTAGAAAGGAAAGGCAGGCACAATACACTGCGGCAATCTGTGGTGCAGGCACGCCCCGCAACAGAAACGAGCCGGTACAGATTTAAACATCTGCACCGGCTCGTAACCGTTTTTCATCCCTGACATTTTTCATCCCTAACAATAGAATGCTCGCAGAGCGTGCATCCCATTGTTTACAGTTCCCCTGCAATATCCAGTCTCGTCGCAATGCTGGTCAGCAGTACAACGAGCGGCATCATAATTTCACACACCTGAACAAAGAAGCATGCGATATCCTCTGTAATTCCCCCGAAATGATGGAACGCCACATAGCAATAGTACAAAAATGCGAGCAGTGCACCGACCAGACACGGAATCGCTACCTGAATGTCGCACACCAGCATGCCCACTACAGAGATCACGATATAAGCGATCATAAATGCGATCACAATTCCTCTGCTTTTGCCTTTTCCGACATACAGGGAGCATTTGCTTTCCTGCGAATGCGGAAAGCATTCGATCGAAAGACCATAGAGCGCTCTGGAAAGTATGAAGCCATATGCAAGAACCGGCCAGCTGTCCAGCGGCATTTCGCTCCAAAGACCGACGATCAGGAAAAAATAGCAGACACAGATAATAATTGCGAAGTATCCGCTGTGGGAATCCCGCAGGATTTCCAGCTTGACTTCCCTCGGCTGATGGGAACTGAGCGCATCTACTGTCCGGAAGAAACCATCCAGAAACGCGCCGCCCGATAAAAAGATCGGAAGCATCGCACAGACAACCGCACCCAGCAGATCTTTATCGATCAGATACGGGCTGATCACCTGCCACTGTTTTAGAATGAACCCGATAATCGCGCCGACTAGCGGTACGAAAATCAGAATATACTTCATATTTCTACGGGTTTTTTTGATCTGCCTGGCAGGAAAAATCGAATACATCGAAAAAGCCAGACGAAAACTTGCCCAAACTTCTTTCATACTATCGTGTACCTCTCAGATTTTCGGATTACTTCAGTACAACGTCATCCGCATGTTCGTTCCAGATCAGGCAAACCCATGTTTTTCCGCGATTTAGCCGGATCGGGTTACCGTCTGCATCCACATACAGCGCCGGATCGGTATCCGAATATCTTGACCAGGTTCCTTCTACCATCTTACCTCCGGTAAATACCTGAACCTTGTAATTGGTCAGATCTGCACCGGGCTCCCAGCCGCCGTGCACATCAAATGCCATATAGCCTTTAGAATCCCGGAACTCGCCGTGACAATACTGGAAAATAACGTTATCGACTGCCAGCTGTTCGCCGGTTGTCTCGTCAATATGCTTGTCACCGTACTGATAACGGTAATATTTTCCGTCTTCATCGTTATATTCAAAATAAGCCTGCACATTGGAATAGCCGTTTCCAACACCGGTCTTTTCACCGCCGGGATACATCAGGACAACGGTATCGTTATCCGGATAGTCTGCCTTTTCGCCCAGAGGTGCAAAGGCAAATTTCTGCTTATGCGTATCGTGATAAGTCAGGCTGTATTCAAATTTCTCTGCCGCTTCTGCCAGTGCCTCACCGGTTGTATACACATTGTGGGGTGCTTTCCGCTTATCCGTCCGCATGAACGCTTTGGAAGCCGGACGGTCAATTCCTGCAACCGCGCCGCTGATGTTGTCCACCAGATCACTGTTTAACAGATCGCCGACATAAGGGGTAGCCTGTCCGAAATGCGCATAAATCGCATCGAATTCCAGTGCGCTGTATACAAAGTAATCACGGCTGCTTCTGATATAGCCGATCGTATCCAGATTCTGCCAGTTTTCAAACAACGGCATCAGACGGGTCACATCCGCGCCTTCCATCGGCGCTTCATAAATCACGGATGCCTGTCCGATTCCTGCCTGCGGGGTTCCTGCCTTGATATTGTTCAGCATAACTGCCATCGGGCGCTGTTCGCGTTCCTCTTCGGTGCATTCCAGACCGGTCAGGTAGCTGGTCGGAACTGCGTCTTCTGTAACAACGCTTTCCGTCTCCGCTGCTGCATTTTCTGTTCCGGTTGTATCGTTACTTTCCGTCGCTGCAACAGCTGAATCCGTTTCAGGTACAGGGGTTGTTTCTGTCGCTGCAGAGCCGCATGCACATAATGCTGCAGATAATCCCAGCGCCAGACAGAACAAACTGGTTTTTTTCATATATCATTCTCCTGAATATTTTTCTTTTTTGAAAAGGTTAAACCAACCTAGTTTAAATATTGTACTCCCGCAGGCGGTAAAAATCCAGCCTTTTTCTGCATTTATTACAATTCTATTACAAATTTACGTTCTAATTCTTCAGCAAATGCAATTTTACCGCAAATTTCACAATCATACTGCCTCCGGGAATTCCGAGCAGTTCTTTTTTCGACATGACGCCAAGCTTTAACGCCGCCGCAAAATACGTCAGTCCGCCGATTGCCACCGAAAGCAGCAGTGCAACCGCATTGCCGAGATATCCTTTCAGCACTGTCAGCGTCAGCCCATAATAAATACCTGCAACCACAAGCCCCATGATCGCAGAGGATACCAGCGGCAGGACAAACGTCTTCTCGATTTCCTGATGATAGCCGGTCGCTTTTTTCACTGCGATGCCATTTAACAGGCACATCATAAAGGAATATACCGTAACGGCGATCGGCAAACTGTAAATACCAAGATCTGTAAAGATCAGGAGGGCTGCCGCCACCACAGTCTGCACCGCCAACGCAATCACCGCGTTTGTAACCGGCTTCGACGCCTTGCCGACTGCCTGCAGAATCGAATTGCTCAGTGTGGAAAGGGAATAGAACACGATGCTCGCACCAAGCGCCGCCAAAAGGTGTCCGCCCAGACGGATGCTGTCCGTATTCGTATTATATAACAGCCATACGATCGGTCTGGATAGTACCGTCATGCCGACTGCAGACGGAATCGCGATAAACATAATCGTCTTGATCGCCACGCTGATTTTGTGCCGGACGTCTTTTTTCTTCTTTGTCTCAAAGCTTCCTGCAATGCTCGGCAGAATCGCGGAAGCCATCGCAGACGCGATTGCAATCGGAATATTGGAAAGTCCGACCGCTTCCGTATCGTAAATACCGTTAATAATCGTAATATCATCATAAGAAGCGTTGTGTACCGATTGCATCAGATTCAGATACAGGGTCTGATTGATCAGTGCGCTCGCATTATATGCAAACGTACTCAGCAGAACCGGCGTTACCATAAACAGAATGATCTTGAAAATCTCGCCGGTTTCCAGCAAATCTCTGGAACGATCCCGCTCTATCCTGCGGCGGATTATTTTCCGGTTCATATGGTAAATCATCAGCATAAACGCCAATGCTATCAGCACGCCGACACCGGTTCCGACTGCACTTCCGACTGCACCCCACGCAGCACAGGTCAGCTCGTCTTCCCCAGCAAATATCTGCATCAGCCCCCATGCCGCCAGCATGCTGACCGCCGCATTTAAAATCTGCTCCAGAATCTGCGAAACGGACGTCTGCACCATGCTTCGGTTTGCCTGAAAATATCCTCTCAAAACGCCGAGAAGACCGGAAAAGAAAATCGTCGGTGCAAGCGTCCGAAGCACCATCGCCGCCCGTCCCGGAATCAGAAAATCCGCTCCAAAAAACGCAAACAGACTGGCGATTCCGCCCACGACGACAACATAAATAATCGAGCAGTGAAAAATCCGCTGCGCATTTTTGTACTGGTGGGTTGCCAGTCTCTGTGAAATTACTTTGGATACCGCCGACGGAATGCTATAGGAAGAGATCAGCAAAATCATCTGATAATAGCGATACGCCGGCGCATAATAGCCGTTTCCTGTCTCTCCGATAATTCCCGTCAGGGGGCTTCTGTACAATAGGCCGATAATTCGACAGATAATGCCGGCAGCAGCCAGAATGCCAGCCTGTTTTACAAAGGAACTGCCTTCTCCCTTATTTTTTGTTCCCATCCATTACCTTTCTGCTCAGTCTGTCAGGCAGAAAGAAAGCAGATAATCCAGCCGTCTCTCTACCAGCTCCAGAACAAAAACATCCGGCTTTTGTTCTTCTACCATAGATTGCGTAAAAAATCCGTTCCAATGAGCCATATAGCAGTCTGAAAGGCTGCTCGCCACCGGTCCCGCCATTCCTCCGGCGAAGGAATCCCTCACCATGAACAGCTTTCTCGTATCCGGCGCATCTGAATGATACACCAGAGCCGTCGCATCGTCAATAGAGACTGCCTGCAAATTGTTGCCGTTGTAACCAGTCACGATATAATTTTCTTCCGCAGGCATATTTTTTTCGTAGTAGCTCTGCAGATTCATCATTCTTGCAAGATCATATCCGGAAAAGGTATCCGGAGTAAAGGTAATGTCCTCCACCTCTGGAAGTTCGTCTCCCAACTCCTTTAACAGCGCTTTCGCCCCAATATAGCCGCCAGCAGCGTTCCAATGCGTGTCATAGTGCCAGTACAGGGAATATTCCTTCTTATATTTCAGCATTTCCTCTTTCGGATATACAATACGGATATCTGTATTCTTCTTCAGATAAGCGATCAGCTGATCTGTCCGCGTTTCTTCCGCCTTTTTATAATAGGAAGGAAGATGCTCTTCTCCGTAAATCGTCTCCTTATTCGGTGCAATCATCAGGACAAATTCACTGCCCCGGTTGGAAAGCCACTGCTCCGATGTCGTAAGCTGCGATGCGATCTGTGCAAGCTGTCCTTCTGTAAACAGATTTGTTCCCTTATAATCATCAATGTCCGATTCCATGCTGTAAAACAACCAGTTATCCGAACCAATCACAACCTTGTCGTTGATGGATTTTTCACAAAACAGCTTTAAATCTGTCAGGCTGGAAAAGGAAATCAGCTGACTCCGAAACGGAACCGCCGCGTTAAACGCGCTCTCCACCAGTCCCGGATAATCTCTGTAATTGTCCTTCGTCAGCTTCGGAATCTCTGTTGAAACCGTATTTTCCGTCGCATCCGTCTGGAAACGATCCTTTGTTACCGCCCACACAGCTCCCGGCATCAAAAGCAAAAGCGCAAAGCAAATCAGCCATGCCGCCGCCATTTTTTTATTCATATGCATTCTCCACTCAGAAATTCAGATAAATTGCAGGGCTGTAGGTTCCGTTGACCAAAAGCAGCATCGACGCTGCGATCAGGAACATGCAGTAAACCAGTTCCAATACGCCGCCCTTTAATTTCTCCGCTGCCGGGCAGAACTTTTTGATGCCTGCCTGTATCAGCCCCATGCCAAGGATGCCGATGACCGTCATCACAATGCAGCGGTTTCCGACCAGCTCCCGCAGTGCATAGGTGCTCTGCGTATACTGCCACGGTGTCAGCATCCTGCGGATGTACTGCAGCGCCGGCTGCAGATTTGCCACCCGGAAAATCACCCAGCCGAACAGAACGACGAGTCCCGTGTATACATAACGCAAAAAGCCGATTTTGTCCAAAATTTTCTTAAAGCCGATCCGCTCCACAATGATGAAAAATCCGTGCAGCGCGCCCCATGCGATAAACGCTGTCGTCGCGCCATGCCATAACCCGGTCGCAAAAAAGACGATCGCCAGATTCAAATATGTCCGAGCCTTTCCTTTCCGGTTTCCGCCAAGCGGTATGTAGAGGTAATCCCTAAACCAGCTACTCAGGGAAATATGCCATCTGCGCCAGAACTCCTGAATCGAACCGGACAGGTATGGATAATCAAAGTTTTCACAAATATCGAATCCGAACATTTTGCCCAGACCGATGGCCATATCCGTGAAACCGGAAAAATCATAGTAAATCTGAATCGCATACAGAATCGCCGCGCACCACACCATAACGCCCGTAACATTTGTAATGTCCTGCGCATAGATCTTATCTACACTTGCGCCGACAATGTTTGCGACCAGCACCTTTTTACCAAGTCCATAGGCAAAGCGCCGGATTCCCTCCGCTGTCTTTTCCACGGTCTCCTGTCTGTTTGTAAGCTGCGGTCCAAAATCGCGATACCGCGCAATCGGTCCGACTGAAATTTTTGGAAAAAAGGACAGATACAGCGCCATGTTGAGCGGATTTTTCTCCGCCTCATAATGACCGCGGTATAAATCCATCAGATACGAAATCGCTCCGAACGTAAAAAACGAAATGCCAATCGGAAGCGGGATATTGCGCATCTCATGTTCGCTTCCCGTCAGCCGGTTCACAATCCGCAAAAAGAAGTCAAAATATTTATAATACCCAAGAATCCCCAGGTTTACCAAAATGCCCGCCGCCAGAACGGTTTTCGCCGCCACGCTTTCATCCCGCTGACATCCAAGCAGCAGTCCGATACCGTAATTTGCCGCAATCGAAACGAGTAAAAGGACAATATAAACCGGTTCGCCCCATGCGTAAAACACAAGGCTTGCCAGAAGCAGCAGAATATTTTTCAGCGCTGTTTTGCGCACGCACAGCCTGTCCAACACAAATACCACCGGCAAAAAAGCCGTCAGAAAAATCATGGAATTGATACTCATTCAAAAACTCCGATCTTATTCGCTGCCCGCAACACCCTTGGAACAGCAATCTGATAATCAGTCATCCCGCGACGGATACTGTTGTCCTGATATCAGAGGCAAAAGAGTTTTTGATCCTGATATCTTTTTTATTGTAGCATACATTTCCTTAAATAGGTAGGGGAATCTGAGGTTCTCTTCCCTGAAGCATCTGCAAAATTACAGTTCACACGCCATTCGCAGAAACGCATCTGCGATGCTTTCCGCTGCTTCGCAGCCATTTTTATTCATCTGAAACTCTCCAGGAATGCCTCGCAGCCCTCTACGATGTCCCGGTACGCGGTTTCGAAATCCCCGGAGTACCACGGATCGTCAATATCGCGCGGATGCTTTGAGTAATCCAGCAGCCGATGGATCTTATGCTCCGGGTCTCCGCCAACGATTCGAAGCATATTTTGAATATTATACTGCTCCGCTGCCAGCAGATAATCATAATATTCGTAATCCTGCTTCGTCATCTGGCGCGCCCGCTTCCCGGACGGGTCAATGCCATGCTCCCGCAGCTTCCGCACCGCCGGCGGATAGACCGGATTGCCGATTTCCTCCCGGCTCGTCGCAGCCGATGCGATTTCAAACTGATCCGCTATGCCGCGTTTTGCAACCATGTCCCGGAGGATGAACTCGGACATAGGGGAACGGCAGATATTGCCGTGGCAAACAAATAATACTTTAATCATCTTTTTATATCTCCATTTAAATCTTGTATTTCTTCTCAAACGCTTGATATTTCAGGGTTTTCCGACTTTTGAGTTTTCCTTTCTTTTCAAGGTATCTTCTCAAATCTTCTCATATTTTCTTATGCTTTTCCCTGCAATCTTGGTAAATCCATTGGTAAAGCAAGCGTCCTTACCAACGGGCTTTTTTAACTATTCGCTATCCGATATACTTCTTCCTTTGCATCATCAAAATTCACATGGGTGTAAGTGTTCAAGGTTACACTGATGTCTGCGTGACCCATGATATACTGCAAGGTTTTCGGATTCATCCCGGATTTTGCCATATTAGAGCAAAAGGTGTGCCTGCATACATGAGGGGTAACTTTCGGCATCTGGATACGGTAAATCCTGTTGTATTTCTGAATGATATGCTCCAGATACTTTTCCCAGTGAAGGGCAACCATCGGCATATCGTTTTTATCCAGAAACAAAAATCCTGCATATCCTTCCACCATCGGTTCAACTTTTGGTGTCTTGCGGTTGGCAATGATTCTGCGAAAACACGCTGCGACAGCTTCCGTCATCGGCACATAGCGGATGCCTTTGTCAGTTTTTGGTTCTTCAATTACATACTGCATCTGTGCAGTACGCTGTAACTGATGGTCTACCTTGATACGCATTTCTCCAAACTCGATTTCTGAAACCGTCAGTCCACAGAACTCTGAGATACGAAGCCCTGTGTGAAAAAGAATATAGATTGCATCATAGTATCTGCTAAAATGTTTATCTTCCTGAATAAACTTTAGCAAATCTCTCTGCTGCTTTCGGGTAATCGCTTCTCTGGTAACAGAATCATTGACAATGACGGATGCAAGCTCAAATTCAAATGGATTTTTACGAAGCAAATCATCGTCTACCGCCATCTGAAATGCTGGTCTGAGGACTCCCCGGATAGAATGAATGGAACTGTATCCCCGCCCATCAATTTGTTGGAGCTTAATCAACCATGCCTTGGCGTCTGACAAACGCACCTTATCAATTCGCAGATTCCCAAAACTCTCTTTTTTCAGCATATTGATGACTGTTTTATATCCGGCAACCGTATTGTGACGAACTCCTGTTTTCAATGAAACATACTTTTCTACCAGTTCCAAAACAGTATAGTTGCCTCCGTTGGTTACGATACGGTCAAACAAATCCGCTTCAATCTGTTTTTCTTTCTCACGCAGGGAAGGCTCCCGCTTCTTCCCTTTTGGCATTGGGTCATTCTTGTCCAAACGCCAACTGTATACATTTTTCTCTTTTCCGTCCTCATCAATATAGCGGAACCGATACCTCCCATCTTTACGCTGGTACTCGCCCTCTCGCAAAATCCGATTACGGTTATCTCGTCTTTTCTCACTCATCGTGAACTCTCCTTTCAAAAAAAGAGAGCCAGACTTGCACTCTTATCATAGCACAAATCCAGCTCTCCGCATAGTTATATCATGTGAAATCGGTAAATCTGTCAGCTCTGTTTACACAGCAGTAGCCTGATCCAGATACCTCTCAAATTTCTCACGCTTAATGAGGGCACGATTGCCGTTCATCACATAAAAATCCTCATTGGGATGTGTGTCAATAAGCGTTCTCAATTTTCCTTCGCCGATATGATAATATCTGGCTGCTTCCTCAATGGTAAGCGTATATCTACGCCACACCGGAATATCCGAGTAATTTTTTCCTTCAATATTCAGCTTATTATTCGCCATAGGCAGTTATCCTCCATACATGAAAATAGCCAGACAGAGGGTGGCGGCAACGAAGTCCGGCAACGGGCTTCAAAAGACCTTGCAAACAATCTCAATCTGGCGATGGTTACTATTTATACTTTTGTTTTATTTTTCTGTTGTTTTGGTTGTTATAAGGGAGAAAAGCCCGGAAATAAGGTTTTTTCCCCGACAACCGGCTCGGCAACGGGATAGCAACAGGGGGTGCAACGGGCTGTCATTTTCAGAATGGAAGCTCCATCTGTTCTGTGATCTCCACAAAACCGTCCATTGTTTTTTCAGACGGGTTGCATAAGTCCGTTGCCGGGTTTTCACGCTCCCAGCCCTTTTGTCTGCCATATTCGGAAAACATTCTTGGGTTTTGGAAGTACCGCCAGCGGTCAATGCACTGGTTCATAATCTCGTTGATTTCCCGGATTTCCCATTGCTTCGGCTCGTCAAAAGCATGGTTCAAGGCTTCCTTATAGAGCTGCTTGGAGCAGACCATGCTCCCGGTGTACTTATCAAGATACGCCTGTATCATCCCGGCTTTGGTGTCCTCCGGCATAAAATCCCGCTGGTGTTCTTTGAGATACCGCTGCATGGCGGGGCTGAAAGCCAGCTTGAACCTGCCGCTTCGATAAATCTCCATCGCTTCTGCCCACATCTGCCCGATATAGGCTCTGGAAGCAGCTTCGTCCTCCAAAATGTGAACCTCGGCTTGCTCCGGGTAAACCATGACGGGGATAAAGCGGCGATTGCCGGAACGGTCAAGGGGCAGGAAGTCAAGAGCATTGGAAGTGCCGCCAAACACGCACTGACGGGGGCGGTCTGCCGGGTGAGTTTCATAGGGTATCTTGTAAACCTCTTTCTGTCGGCTTAAAAATGACTTGATTTCCTCAATGCTCTTGGCGTTGGCGGTTGCCATCATTTCCGACATTTCGATAATCCAGTGACCTTGCAGCTTGCGGTACACATTGTCATCGTCCAGCTTCCGCAAATCATCGGAGAACCACTCGTCCCGGACTGCCAGCAGACGGAAGAAGGTGGACTTGCCAGCCCCCTGACCGCCTACCAGACAGAGCATGATTTCAAATTTGCATCCCGGCTGAAAGGCTCGTGAGATTGCACCCAGCAGGAACAGCTTCAACGCTTCATAGGTGTAATCGTCTGTGTCAGCCCCCAGAAAGTGCCGTAGGCAGAAGCGGATTCGCTCTGTCCCGTCCCACACAAGGGAACTTAAATAATCCCGGATGGGGTGGTACTTGTTTTCATTCGCCACAATCCCGATGGCGTTATCAATCTTTTTCTCATTGGTAAGCCCGTAGGTTTCTTCCAGATAGAGAAGCAGATATTTCATGTCCGTATCGTTTAAGGCGGTGCTGTCCCTGTGGAAGCCGATGGGCTTTATGATGTCCTTGCGGTCGGTCAGGATGTTGTATGCGATAGCCCCGGAAAGCAGCGGGTCACGCTGGAATACGGTCAGGCAGTTCCGTATGCTCTGACGGACACCGCCTTTCTCGGTGGTTTCCAGCCCCGCCTTGATTTCCTCAATGCTCTGGGGCGGCTGCATGGCGTTCATGGTGTTTTTTAGTTCTTGCTGCGTCTGCGGCTGCAAGCTCTGCCATTCGCTGTTCAAGCTGTATCACATCCTTTCCGTATTCCGTAATCAAAGCCGCTTTTTCCTCTGTTTCCCCGAACAGCAGCACATCCAGCAGATATTCCACATGGTCTTGCTTCTGTAAGGCTTCCACAAACCGGGGATGAAAGACTTCCTCCGGGGAGTGCGGGGCATATTCCTTTCTCCACACTCGGAGTAGGTGGAGATAATCGGCAAGAATACGGAAGCAGCGGTTTTTTGCTTCCTGAAACTGTTCCTCCGGGGATTTCTGCCGGGGCTTGGGCTTTTTTGCTTTTCCCGGCGGTTTCCAGTCCTCATAGGAAAGCCCGAAGTCCTGTGCCAGCTGTACGGCGGCTTCTTTCTTTCCCAGCCCATACAGGGCGGCGGCAAAATCAATCACATCCCCATCCGCACCGCAGCCGAAGCAGTGGTAACGCCGATCCAGCTTCATGCTTGGGGTTTTATCGTGATGGAACGGGCAGCAAGCCATCCCGTTGCGACCTACATGGATTCCATAATGCTCCGCAGCCTGTCTTGTTGTGACGGACTGCTTCACAGCTTCAAATACATTCAAATCTATCCCTCCTTGAAAACAAAAAAGCACCTGACATTCTCAATTTGAAAATGGCAAGTGCCTGTTAAAGTTCCATATCCTGTTGTCTGTGTTTCGCCTGTGCCGGGGCGGTTCTTTGAGCCTTTTTCTCGTCTGCCTTATCCTGTAAGACTTCTTTGATGGGCTGCTTCTTGGGCGGCTCTTTGCTTTCCTCTGTGCCGGGTGTGGCTTTCCGTACCCAGTATCGGATGTCCCGCAGTTTCTTCAAATCAGCCTGTACCTCAGTCAGCGGTGTTTTCAGGGCTGCAATTTCTTCCAGAAGCGTTTCCTGCTCCTCTTGCAGCTTTTTTTGGGTACTGTCCTTATCGTCCGGGTGCTTGGCAAGGTAGGCGGTGGCTTTCGCATACCGGGCAACCTCCGGGTGTTCCTGTTTGAATTTCTCCTTTGTTTTCTTAAAAAATATCTTCTGGTACTTCTCATAGACAGGCTTACATTCCTTGCAGTCTGTCCGGCTGGCAAGAATCCCGTCAATCACTTTGCTGCGGGCTTCCTTTGGCTTCATCTGATTGCGGTAATCTGCGGCTGATTTCCCGGAAGATTCCAGAAATGCTTCTAAGTCCTCCACAGTGGAAAGCCCCTTTTGCCGGAGATAGGATAGGGCTTCGCTGACTGCCTTTAAGTCCTGTGAAGTCCCCCGGTTCTGTCCAGCCCTTGTCCAGTCCTTCCGTTCTTCCTTTCGTATCTCCATATACTTCATCAGCAGATTGGGAAGAAGTGTCGCTTCCTCCGCCGCCTTTTGTGCAAGCAGTTCTTTCCGTTTTTCGCCCAGCTCGGTAATCCAGCCTTTGAGGTTTTGGATAAGCTGCCGGATGGACTTCATCAGGCGGTTGGCGGCTCTGATTTCCCTGTTTAGGTTGCCGATATTCGTCTGGATTCCACGCTTTTCCATCTGGCGGACAGCAGCCCCCTCATGGACAGTAGGGACTATATCAAGCCCCTGTCTGGCATAGGAACGCAAGTCCACACGCTCCGGGCGGTCATTGGCTTCCAGATAGCGGTTCTGGATGACCTCCCATTCATGCCGCCAGATTTCACAATACTTCTGGTCGTTCCAGTCAACCGTATCCTCCTTGTGGCTTTTCCATCTGCCGGACGGAAGTTTGATCCGTTCCCCATTCTCGTCAAGGTCATAAACCTTGCGGCTCTTGGGAAGCCATTTCCCATGCTCATCCATTGCCCGCATAGTCAGCAGGACATGGGCGTGGGGATTGTGTCCCGGCGGATTGGGGTCATGAATTGCAAAATCAGCAATCATGCCTTTGGAAACAAACTGCTGTTCACAAAACTCCCGGACAAGGACAGCATACAGGTCGGGTGGTATCTCTCTGGGGATGGTAAGCACCCACCGCCTTGCAAGCTGGGAGTTCCATTGCTTTTCCACCGCTTCGGCGGCGTTCCATAAGGTATTGCGGTCTGCATACTCCGGCGGGGCATTTGCCGGGAGCAGGATTTCATTGTGGACGATACCACGCTTTTCCGGGTAGTGCTTCACTTTCTGGTCGTATTCACAGAACAGCTTTTCACCGCTCTGGTAGGCAGCGGCGGCAACCGCAGACTGCTGTTGGCTTCGCTGCACAATCGAGATTTCGTTGTGTGGACAGGGCATTTCGTATCCCTCCTTTCTATGCTTGGTGGATGGGGTGGCGTTTTACCACCTCATTTTGGGCAGAAAAAAAGCAGGAGACCTTTTTCAGATTTCCTGCTCGGTGTGCCGCTGTGTAAGCGGCGGGTATTTAGTTGTGAAAGTTCGGGACAAGTTGACCCGATGTGTGTAGAATAACAAACTGGATTTATTTTTCTTTACATTTTATGCCGTAATTTCCCCTACTACCATTTTCGTAGCCCCTATATATTTCATATCTTTTTCCATTTATCTCCACTTCGTCATCGTTAATAAATGTATAAGACTTACCATTTTCTTCACAATACTTTGAAATTGCTTCCATAGTTTTTGCAAGAGTTGGGTAATTGGCACTATCCTCATAAGGAACCCAAAAAGCTTTTTTAAACATATAAAATACCTCCTTCTAATTTGTTAAGTAATCCACGAATTTTCAAATCGTTATAAAATAATAGTATCATACAGCTTCGCAAAAATCCACTTATAACTTCAAACTTGTCGGCTGGGAACAGCTTGCAACGCAAGGTGTCCCCAGATGGCAAGTCCACAAAAGGGTAGCTGGTGGCAGCCAGCGCAGGGGAAGCGTAGCGTCCCCTGTATGATTTGGAGCAGACCATGACTGCGGAAAATCACAGCCTTCCGG
>QUKC01000015.1:91323-92420 GCA_003481005.1 Firmicutes bacterium TM09-10
TGGCAGCCAGCGCAGGGGAAGCGTAGCGTCCCCTGTATGATTTGGAGCAGACCATGACTGCGGAAAATCACAGCCTTCCGGCGAGGAGCCTTCGGAGAACGCAATGCACCAACCTCTGGGTGGTGTATAATTGCGCCCTTAGTAAACTAAGGGTTTTCCGGTTTCTCCCGTTCCAGCAGTTTTTTCAATAGTTCCTGCGTGTCCTGTCTGTGAAAAATGAGTTTCAACAACAGCATGATATCATCATCTGTCAGGCGTTCCGGTTCTTGCAGAAAACTTTCCAGCATACCGCCACGAGTGCAGAGCCGGTGTGTCCGTTCCTTTCTGGTAAGCTGCTTCAACTGGTGCTTCAATGCCTTTTCATCATTGATGGCTTTCCGCAGTTTCTTTTCGCTTTTTTCCAACTCCCGGTTGAGCTTTTCCAGCTTTGAAGTATCAGGCAAGGGCAGCGTCCTCCTTTCCCGGTATCAGCACATAAATCCTGTTTGGTTCTCCAACGCCCTGACGCACCCGCATGATAAGTCCGGCTGTTTCCAGTTCATTCAAAGAACGCTTGACCGTCATAGAGCTGCGGGACAGGACTGCGGCAATGTCTGTGACAGGGAAGCAGACAAACAGGATTCCGTTCTCGTCCTCCTGTCCTTTGGAGAGCATAGCGTCCAACATCCGGCAGTACATGACCTTTGCGGTGCTGCTGACTGGAAATCCTGTCAACGCTCTGGGAAATGGCATACAGGGCGGCAATGGTGTGTCTATCGTCATAAATTCAAAATTCATTCGGTGTGTTCCTCCTTTTTCTTTGCTCGTTTGGATAAATAACGGGGGCAGTCAATCACAACCGCCCGGAAGCTCTGCCTGCACTCATGCTGGCATTTCCGGCATAATTCGTTGTAAGTGACACGCCCCCGGTCATTGAGGTAAAAAGAAAGCTCCTGCTTCCTCTTTTTGCTCATTCTCGGCATATTGCGTTTCCTCCCGTTTTAGTGTATGGTTTCGGGGCGATTTTCGGCAAAATTACATCCATAGAGCCGCTTAAAATCTCCCGAAGTATCAGCGATAGGGTAGACTATCCCCCTATCAGATTGTCGTGTTTCGGT
>QUKC01000016.1:0-312 GCA_003481005.1 Firmicutes bacterium TM09-10
TTGTCTGATAGAAATCTCTGGTCGATCCGACCTTGAAAAAATAAAAAGATTTTAGATTCTACAGCAGGGGCGGCTCTCCCTCTGCAAAAGCCGCCTGCCATAATAGAATATATTTGATGCCAGGGTCAAAAGGTCTAAGCCCACATGAGCTTGCTCATAGGTGGGTGAAAGACCTCTTGACCCGCCCCGATAGGAGCATAAAAGTGGGATGATAATCCCACGATATGCGACTATCGGGCAGGATTGTGGGAGTGCGCAGCACGGAACAATCCGCAGGCATCAAGGTCGGGGGCTTTTGCCCCCGACATCATA
>QUKC01000016.1:322-75259 GCA_003481005.1 Firmicutes bacterium TM09-10
GGCTTTTGCCCCCGACATCATAGATTTAATATAAACGATATTTCGGAAAAAATCAACAGCAACCGCTGTCTGCGTAATTTCATATTCTTTTTCCCGTGGTCAGGCACTAAATGGCTCTTCAATTTTTAAATGTATTTTGATTACCAATAGTGAAGAGACTGTCCTTGATTGTGAAGGCATTCGTATTGAAGTGATTCCAATCTGGAAATGGCTGTTGATGAATGATTTTATAAAGTAAATGAACCAGCAAAGGGTGGGAAAATCCACTTTTTTTCTCACCCCTTACGACTTCTAGCAATACATCATATTTAAAATCTTAGTATCTGCTCCCGTTTCACGCACCGCAACATTTTTATCTCTGTACCGCGATTTTCCGATCCGCAAGCTGAATCATACTTTCTTCATGCGAAACATAAATCATCGTCTGATCGAAATTTCGAACAAAATCCATCAACCATTGTTTTGCCGCCTCGTCCAGGTGGTTCGTCGGCTCGTCCAGAATCAACACCTCTGCATTTCGTAAAAGCGCCCGCGCAATCGCGATTTTCTGACATTCTCCGCCGGACAGTTCCGATTTTTCTCCACCAACCCTGCGGTCTGCCAGATGGACGATTCCAACACGTTCCAGGACCTGATCGACTTTTTTCTCAGAAACCTCCTGTCCCAGCTTCACATTTTCCCGTACAGTCCCCTCAAAGAGGAACGGAACCTGTTCCACAAAAGCACATTTTTCCCGCCATTTTGCAGGATTTAAGCTGCCAAGCTCCTTTCCGTTGATCAGGATTTCGCCCTGATAGCCCGGGTACAAGCCGAGCAGAAGCTTTAACAGCGTTGATTTTCCGGTTCCGTTTTCGCCGTAGATCACGTTTTTTTCATGCATTGCGATCTGCTCGCTGCAGTTTTTTAGGATGTCGTTTTTTCCGTCATATGAAAACGTCACGTTCCGAAAAGTGATCGACGTAACCTCCCCGACCGTTTCTCCATCCGTTCTTTCCTGAGCCTCATAAAAAACAGAAATCCGCTGCACCAGATTTTTGCAGATCGGAAGCTGCTTGACGATTTCCAGCACATATCCGGCTTCGGTCTGAAACACATAGTAAAAGCCGATCATGGCGGTGACGCTCTCTACGCCCATTTTGCCCGAAGAAATTGCGATTGCTGCTACCGCCAGAAGCACCAGCATGCAGAACGAATCCATTCCGCCCAGAATATTTTTCTGCCAGGTTTCAAGCTTCGCCTTTTTGACAAAAAGCGTTTCCAGATAGTCCTTTTGCAAACACTTTAACCGCGCCAGCTCGTCGTTTTGCAGACCGTAAAGGCAAAGTTCCACCGGTTTTTCCAGCATCTCCTGCTCGAGATTCCGCATCTTTGTCCGACTTTCCCGCTCCAGCCTGTCGTATTCTTCTGTTTTTTTCCGGAAAAATATGGGCACGAAAATTCGAACACAACAGACTGCTGCGACGAACAGTGTAAACCATCCCATCACCGGAACCATCTGCCAGAGCAGATAGGTCACGACAATCGGAACAGAAATCAGATACATTCCTGTCGTATTCCAGTAACCTCCAAGCTGTATCTGATCTTCTTCCAGGCGAAACTGTGCATCGCTCCCCCGCAGTCCGACTGCCGCCGCATAGGTTTTATTCAAATATCGGTTGAGCACCGCCCGCTCATGGTTTAAGGACGCCCAAAACATCAACAATTCGCCAAGCGTCGAGCATACGAGCGGCAGCGTCACCGAAATTGCCACGCAGATTAAAATCTGCCAGAGGCAGCCAAGCCCCTTTTGCATTTCATTATTTAAGATATCTGCCGAGAACACACCCAGCATTCTTGCAGAATACGCGACCGCAACCTGGCTGACAATCAGCTGCAACGCATAAAAAAGAATCGAGCTCCAGTACGCTTTTGTGCAGTCAGCGGCGATCTGTCTGTAAATCCTGTTCTTATACATAAGCCAGCCCTCCGTTCTGCAGCTTCCAGCAAACCGCATCCACCGCTTCAAATACACTGTCATGGCTGATGACCACGACTCCCCTGCCCCGTTGTGCAATCCATTCTGCCAGAGTCTTGCGTCCGGCGTCGTCTAAATGGTTGGTCGGCTCATCCAGAATCAGGAGCGTTGCATCGCCGGAAAATGCCAGCGCCAGATAAAACTTCTTCCGCTGCCCTTCCGACATCTCAGCGAGCGGCTTTTCGCAAAACTCGTTGAAATCCTCGCCCAGTTGGGAAAGGCGCTGCGCAAACGCGCGCTCGCGTACAGTCACTGCTAAGAGCATCTGCCCTACCGTCAAATCAAAGACCGGCGCTTTCTGCGGCAGATAAAAAATTTCCGATGGGAACAGCGTTTTGTCAAGCTGTCCTGTCGCGCTCCCGAGCACGGAAATCTCTCCGGACTGCGGTGTTTCCATGCCTAGCAGCAGTTTGATCAGCGTGGATTTTCCAGCGCCGTTCTCGCCCCGGATGATGTGGTTTTGAGTTAAGTCCATGCGGGCGGTGACATTTTTCAAAACTGGCTTATCGTAAGAAAAGGAAACTCCGCGCCATTCGATTTCCATGCGGGTGGGTAACGCTGTGCTCGGGGCACTTGCATTCTCCCACTCCTCCAGGCGTTTTTGTGCGCGGCTGCTTTCCACAAACCGCGGATAGATTTCGAACGCGCTTTTGACCGCAGCATATATGCTGCCGGACAGCGCAATCGCCTGGATGCCGGTTTCGAGGTTGGTTTTTCCGAACAGGACGAAAACGCCGATCAGGCAGTAGGTTCCGTATTTCAGGACGTGATCCAAAACCGCATACATACCGGCTTCCGAACGGTTGGCAAAGATCGAGTTGCTTCCGATTTTTATATATGCCTGAAACAGCTCTTCCAGATGCGAAAGCCACCAGTCCTTGAGCCGATAGAGCTTGATCGTCATAAAGCCCTGAAATGCGGAAACCGTATAATCCGTAATTTTTCCTTCGATTTCCCGGCACTTGTCGTAATTGACCTGAATATATTTTTTTACCAGAAGCGGCGGAATAACCTGCAGAAGCGAAATCAGAATCAGGCAGATTCCGACCAACGGATTTTTCCAGCAAAGATAGCCGCCGAACAAAACTGCTTCCGCCAGCGAAGCTGCAAACATCGGTCGATGTTCTGTCATCAGCTCCGTCACCGCGTTGAAATCGTCTTTCATATTTTCCAGATTTTTCCCAAGCCCGGAATGATACAGCTTTTCAAAGGAATCGGAAAAAATCGTCCGATACTGTTTCATTTTGCACGCCTGAACCGCCTGCTCCTTTTCTTTTCGGAACGCGATTTCCAGCCTGCCGTAAAAATAAGTATAACAAAACACGATTGCCAGAATGCCTGCTGCCGTCGTCAGAACGCTCTTCGTCCTCCCCGCAAGCGCGTTCGTTACCTCCGTTGAAATCAAAATCGGAATGAGAATTCCATACGGAAGATGAAGCAGCTTTAAAAACAGCGACTTTCGTGCCGTCTGTTGTAATTCCCTCTTGTACATGACCTTCTCCTTCAAAAACATAATACTTACATAGACATATTGCCGGGCTGCAATATGACATGCAGCCCGGCTTTCTGACGTTTTACGCTGCCCGGCAGTTCAGCGCTGGTGCGCCGGATTACCTGCCGGAACGACAAACTTCTGAGTTTGATCAGGGACTGAGTTTGATCGGTCTGACCCCGTTTCACGCATATCCCCGCCTCTGCTTCTCCCACATTTTCCAGTAGCGCCCCTTTTGCGCCAAAAGCTCCTGATGGCTGCCGCACTCCGTAATTCGTCCATGCTCCATGACGTAAATTCGATCCGTCAGTGCCGTCACGGAAAGTCTGTGCGAAATCACGATCACGCCCTGATCGGGATGTCCCTGCAGCAGCGTTTTGTTAAACGCATCCTCTGCAAACGGATCAAGCGAAGCCGCCGCTTCATCCGCAATCAGAAACTCCGTGTTATAATAGCAGGCACGCGCCAGCGCAATCTTCTGTTTCTGTCCCTCTGAAAACAGGAAACCGTCCTCGCAAAATTCCCGCAACACCTGTTTTTCGACCGGAACAAAAGTCCCTTTTCGATACAAACCGCTCTCGCACAACGCGTCCGCAGCCCGACTCTTATCTGCGTTTTCGGAAAGCGCCACATTCTCCGCCAAAGACGCCGCATACAGCAGATTTCCGGCAAACAGCACCGTGAAATGCTTCCGACATTCCTCCCATTCTGCCTTCGTCGAAACGGCTGCTCCATCCGCAAAAATCGTCCCACTGTCCGTTTTTCCAAGTCCGAGCAATACCTTGATGAACGTCGTTTTTCCAGCGCCGCTGTCTCCGACCAATGCGATCTTTTCCCCCTTTTTCATCTGAAAACAGATGTCCTGTAAGACTTTCTTCTCCCCGTATCCGAAATCGACATGCTCCATCGAAATCTCAGAAACCGTTTCGCCGTCTGTTGTCCCGGATTCCTGCTCTTTCTCCTCTGCTTTCTTTTCATTTTGCTCACAAAAACTAAAAAATGCATCGATGTATCCGGCGTACTCCCCGGCTCTTCCTGCCATCTGCTCAAACAGCACAGACAGCGCATACAGGATGATATGCGTCCCGTTCAAAAGCGCCGCAAAATCGTCCAGTCCGATCGTCTTTTTCCAGAAAAAACAATACCCCAGATACGCGATCATCAGACAGTCGATAAACAGGAAATCGCTCCCGATCTCCCGTCCGAACGCAATTGGAAAAATACGCCGGTTCCACTGTTTTGTCTGCTCCGCCTTTTGCGAAAAGCTGTCCTGATCCCGTTTTACGAAAAATGGCAGGCAGCCCAGAATCCGTCCCTCTGCTGCATATTCCTTTCGCAGAAAAATCCGTAAATAGTTCTGGTGCAATGCATCTTTTTTGTTCTGTTCATCCCGCTTTGCGTTCGTTTTTTCCACCAGACTTTTGACACAGAAACGGCTTGCCACAAACGCCAGCAAAACGAAAACAACGATCATCTGATCCATGCGGATATAAATGACGACCGCTACCGCACCAGCCAGAAAACTGCCGAACAGCTGCCGGTAAAATTCCAGCGTTTCCTCCATCTTCGTCTGCGTAAACTGCAGCGCCCGACGGTATCCATGAAAATACGCTTCGTCGTTATATTTCCTGCAGTCGGCGTCCAGCATAATCCGGTACAACCTACGGTTTAATTTATATTCCAGACGTTCCTTCCACTGCGGATAAACCCGTTCAAAATACCAGTGCCACAAAAAGCTCACTGACAGCTGGTACACCAGAAATCCTCCCAGCACCCACGCTGCCCGTATCAGATCACGCCCCATCAGCGCGCCGATCATCCATTTCAAAACAAGGACATTCGCCAGCACATCCGCCAGGTCATATCCACCTGTCAGCACAATTTCCAGTAAAAACAGCCCCGGTGCATCCAGAAAGCGGAGCTTCTGCAGCCGCAGATGACTTTTCAACCCGTTAAACCGCATCGTTTTCCCCCTCCTGTGCAAAATACTGCCGTCGCTGCGTCGTAAACATCCTGCAGTAGTCGCCGCCCTTTTCCATCAGCTCTTCGTGCGTTCCATGCTCTGCAATCATTCCGTTTTTCAGATATAAAATCTGATCTGCCTGCCGTGCAAAGGATAACCGATGCGTCACGAAAATCATCAGCTTTCCCTTTGTCGCTTCCAGCACCTCCTGCAAAATATCCGCTTCTGTCAGCGGGTCTAAAAATGCTGTCGGTTCATCCAGAATTACCGCATCGAAATCGCCCGCAAACACCCTGCACAGAGCAAGCCGCTGTCCTTCCCCGGTGGAAAACATGGCTTTTTCCCCTTCTTCAAACAGCTCCACTGCAGTATGAATGCCCTGCGGCAGGCTTTTGATTTTTTCTTCCAGACCGACCTTTCGCAGCGCCTCCCAGACAAGCGGCTCGTCCTCTTTTCTGCATTCCCGCAGCAAAACATTTTCCGCCACGGTCGCCGGATACAGCCGGTAATCCTGCAGCAGCGCAAACACGTTTTTCCCGATTCCGGTTCGGCTGACTGCCCCATTTCTGTACAGCTTCCCGGTAAAATCCGGATAAAGCCCCAGCAGCACTTTCAGGAAGGTGGACTTTCCTGCGCCATTCTCCCCGACCAGCACAACGCATTCCCCTTTTTTCGCTAAAAAGCTGATATCATGCAGTCCAGCCGTCCCGTTCGGATAAGTAAACGAAAGCTGTTTCGCCTCAACAGACTGCAGAATTTCTTCCTGCGTTTCGTCCTTTTGTGCCGGTTTTTCTTCGGCAAAAAAGTTCAGAAAATCCTCTACATAAAGCAAATTTTCCGTAAAACGTGCATACTCTGTTCCAAGACGAACCAGTTTCGCATTCAGGTTTGCAATCGATAATACCAGCACGGAATATTCCGAAACCGGAAGCCCCTCCTGTGTCCAGAATTTCCACAGCGCATAAATATTTCCTGCGGTAAATGCGAACGTCGCGCCAAGATTATCCGCCAGAAAACCGAGCAATACCAGCGTTCCGCCCTTTTCCCGAGCAAGCATACAATTTCCCGTTTCCGCCTCCCGGTTTAAATGATCCAGAATGCTGTAGGCATCCGAAGTCCGCAGCTCCTCCATATTTTCGTGGAAGAAAAATTTGCGCCATACATACGCCTTTTTCCGGTCATGGACACTTTTTTCCACTTCGTAATCATGCCGCACTGCTCCCTGTCTGCGCAGCACCAGCGTCAGCAAAAACGGTGCAATCGCCACGACAAACAGAACCGGATCAAGCGTCGCCAGATAGGTCAAAACCGCCACAAGCGCCGATGCCAGCCGAACCGTATTTCCGATATTTCCCATGATTTTTTCATAAGTCGCAGATGCATGATTGGCAAGATATTCCAGCCGGTTCAAAAACGCCGTTTTCTCATAGGAGGCATACGGCACCGCAGTTGCACGTTCCTCGATCCGGTGCACAATCCGCCCTTCCTGCAAAATATCCGCCTGTTCGCTGTAGCATTCCCGATACCATCTGCTCACGCCCCGAAGCACCAGATTCAGCACACAAAAGAGCGCCAGTCCTGCAAAAAAACGTTTCCCGTCCCCCTCCTGCAGACAGGAAATATAAAAGCTCACTGCGAAAATATTGACTACAAATTCCCGCACACCGTCCAGTACATGAATCAGGATATGCAGAAAAATCCGTCCTTTCCCCAATCCGATGAGACGGAGATATTGTATGTATTTCTGAATCATTGTCTCCTCCAGTTATATCAAACAATAGAATGCACGCTCTGCGAGCATTCTATTGTCATGAATCAAAAATAATTTGAAGACTTTTTTGAAGTTCCTATCGTTTTTCCCAGGGGCAGGTAGCAATATTGTTTTTATAATCTGAACCATATATTCCAGCACATGCCGCAATTGGTTGATCAATACACGATAGTTCATCTGCATTAAATAAATCATCAAAAAAACCAATATTAAGATCAAATTGCCCTCTTTATTTTAAAATTTGTTCCATTCTCTTTTCCTCTACACTTTATAATACTGCGCCTGAGCCTGCCATAGCTGCGCATAGAGCCCGTTTTTGGAAAGCAGCGCCTCATGCGTTCCGCTCTCCGCTATTTTCCCGTTATCCAGAACAAAAATCCGGTCACTGAACTTGCAGCTGGAAAGCCTATGGGAAATGTAAACCGCAGTTTTACCCTTGACGATCTCATCAAAGCTCTCATAAACCCTGCTTTCTGAAACAGGATCAAGCGCCGCAGTCGGCTCATCCAGAATGCAAATCTGACCGCCCTTATAAATCGCCCTTGCGATCGCAATCTTCTGCTCTTCTCCTCCGGAAAACGAAACGCCATCCTGCTCGTATTCCGGATATACCACGGTTTCCAGACCTTTCTTTAGTTTATTCAGACGTTCCCCAAAGCCTGCCAGCTGCAGCACCTCTTTTGCACGCTCTGCTTCATACTGCTCAGAAGCGGCTACATTTTGCCCAAGCGTCAGGGATAACAGGGAATAATCCTGAAAAACGATCGCAAAAATCTTCTGCCACTCCCTCAAATCATATTCCCGGATATTTTTGCCGTTCCAGAGGATTTCTCCCTCCTCCGGCTCATACAGCCTGCAAAGAAGCTTTACGAGCGTCGTTTTCCCGCTTCCATTCTTCCCGACCACTGCGATTTTCTCAGACGGCTCGATTTTCAGACTGACATGATCCAGAACCAGCTCTTTTGTCCCCGGATACCGGAAAGAAACATTCCGAAACTCAATCACCCCTTTTGTCATCTCTGTGAAAGAATCTCCCTTTGTTTTCTCTGCTTCCAGGTTCAGATATTCCAGGGTACTTGCGATCCTGCCAACATCCGTCCGAAATTCCCCTGCCAACCGGATGGATGCTGAAACCGACATACATGCCTGAAAAATTGCCTGCGCATACCGCAGCACCATGCCGACCGTGATCGTCCCGGCAATTGCCAGCGCCAGCACGCAATAATAGGAAACACACAGCAAAATTCCCTGAATCATGCCAGTTCCAAGCCCGCCTGCACTATTGATTCTGGCAATGGTAAATACATTTTTCCTGACACCTTCCCGTTCTGTATCGATCGTTTTCTGGATCATTTTCTTCGCACGGTACATAAAAATATCTTTCAAAGACTGTGCCCCGATCGCACCGCTTCCGCCTTCATCCATATACCAGAAGCGGCTGTCCTTTTCTGCCTGAGTCATTTGATTCATCGCAGCAGATTCTTTCTTCTGATACCATTTGGCATAAACCGACGCGCCGACCACAGCCAGACCTATATTGAACAGAAGCGCTGCCGCAACCCTCCCCGCCGCGCTCCCGGAAACCTGCATTGCAAGCGGAATCAGCATAATAACCGAACCAAGCAGTTCGAACCCGGAATTGCAGAGGTTGCAAAACTTATCTGCGACTCCAAAAAATCCGCTTCCCCAGCTTCGGTCTGCCAAAATCCTCGCCCGCATTTCCTTTGCATAATCCGATTCCAGATCAGAAAAAGAAATATTCAGGGTATTTACCGGAACAAGCGTCTCAAAACGCATGGCAATCTGATAGCTTCTGGTTTTCATCTCCTTTTCCAGAAGCGCTTTTACACCTTTCAAAAGCCAGATTCCGACCAGTCCAACAACTGCTATAGAAACCGGATCTGCAGAATTTTCCCTGTAAACCAGCAAATCCAGAATTCTGGCAACCAAAAGTACCGGCAGATAGAAAAGCAGGGCATTCAATCCTCCCTGAAGAATCACAATTACAGGGAACTTCCGATCCATCGCCCAAAGCAATTTTATTGTATCCCGAACAGGAACTTTTCGTTTTTCTTTCATTGCTGTTCCTCCTCCCTGTAATACCGGCTCTGAATTTCATAGAGACGCGCATACATTCTGTTTTGCGCCATCAGTTCTTTATGGGTTCCGCTTTCCTGTATTTTCCCGTCTTTTAGCAGAATGATACGATCCATAAATTGTGTGCTCGCAAGCCTGTGGGAAATATAGATACAGGTTTTCTCTTTTCCAAGTTCCCGGAATTTTTCATAAACTTCACTCTCCGCAATTGCATCCAGCGCTGCTGTCGGCTCGTCCAGAATCCAGATCTGTGCCGATTTATGATACAGCATCCTCGCCATCAGAAGTTTCTGCGCTTCTCCACCGGACAGGGAAATTCCATCCCCGGATACTGCCTTTGTCATCTGGGTCAGAATTCCGTTTGGCTCCTGCTTTATCCGCTCCGAAAGTCCCGCCTGTTCCAGAGCTGCCCAGACCTGATTCTGATCCGTCTCTTCCAACGGTTTCAACGAAACATTCTCCGCTACGGTATATGGAAGAACCAGCGCATCCTGAAACAATACAGCAACCTGATCCCGGATAAAATCTGCCTGTCCTCTGGAAACCTCCGTCCCCTGTATGGTAATTTTCCCGGACGAAACCGGATACAGGCCGCATAGAAGCTTGACCAGCGTTGTTTTGCCAGCCCCATTTTCCCCGATCAGCGCAAGCTTTTCCCCTTTCCGGATGTTCAGATTCAGTCCGTCAATTACGAGCCTGCCTGCATTATACCCAAACGACACATCCTGAAAGGAGATCTCCTCCGCTGCCCGCGCGCATTCCACTTTTTGCGTACATTCCGTTTTCTGCTGTCCGGCAGGCGCTTCGCCCTCCTGCATGTATGTCCGGATTTTTTCGATTCCCTTGCTTCCGGTCTGCAGCTGACTATAGCTATGTACAAATACCGTAACAAAATTGGAAAACTGCATCGCAATACCATAATACAGGACAAATTCAGCCGCCGAAATTTCCTGCGCAGCGCACTTTTGAATCAGATACAGAAATACCACAATATCCCGTACACAGGCGATCGCGCCCTCCAGCATTCCGGAACGCGCAAGTACAGAAAAGTATTTTTTCTGCAGCTGTACCAGGCTTTTCAGACACCCGTCTATTTTCCCGGAAACAACCTCTGACAACTGATACAGGCGCATATCTTTACCGTATTTTTCATTCTGCGCAGCCCCGATAAAATAGAAAAAGCGTCGGTTTTCCCCAGCCTGCTCCTCCAGAAGTCTCTGGTACGCTTTTTCATTTTTATGACAGACAACATATCCTGCTGCGGATAACAAAAGCAACACGAAAAACAGTCCCGGCTGCAGACCAAAGATTGCCCCTCCGAACAACACGAAGGAGCCAATACACACGCACAGATCCAGAATGCCTTCCAGAAATATGCGAAAATCACTTCCCCACAGGGCAGTCTGCCGCGCCATCCCGTATGCTTTCTGTCCCTCTGTACTCTCTGCATAAGCGCAGGCTTTATCAAAACGTTTTAAAAAGATTTCATACAGAAAATCCCGGCACAAAAACAGCTGCCGCATTCCCCTCCCGGAAGACGCCATCTGCTGCAGTCCATAAACACAGACCGCAACAAGCCCTGCCGCCGCCAGCTGCGCTGCATCTGCCTTTCCGGTGGAAATTCTGGAAACCACAAATGCCGGAAACCAGACAGCGACCACAGAAATTCCCAAAGACGACAGAACACATAAAATCAGGTAGCAAAGCAACCCCCGATGCTTTTGCCATATTTTCTGAAATACAAAAGAAATAATTTTTATCATTCTATACGTCCCCCCTTATATCGGTGAACTCTTTCCGTTTTAACGATACCACTCTGCCTGGCTTTCGTACAGCTTCTGATACACCGGGCACGTTTGGGACAGTTCTTCATGACTTCCTGTTCCGGCAATTTTATGATTTTTGTCCATGACGATGACCTGATCCATCAGGCGGCAGATTCCGATTCGGTGCGTAATAATCAACACGGTTTTATCCTTCAATTGTTCCAGGATTTCAGCCACTGCCTCTGCCTCGTGGGATGGGTCAAGATACGCGGTCGGTTCATCCAGCACATAGAATTCCGCGTCCTTATGCAAACAACGATATAATGCTACGCGCTGCCATTGTCCGCCAGACAGCTCCTGCCCGCCATATTCTTTTCCGAGGAACCAGTTTTCCAGCGAAAAATTCTCCGGGTGCACACTGTCTGCATCGTCAAAGCCGATGTTCTCCGCAACCGTCAGGCAGTATCGCCCAAACTCGTGCGGCATCACGGAAATATTGCTGTAGTCGCAGTCTCGCTCCGCGCTCACCAAAACTTTGTCGTAGCTAATGCTGCCGCTCTTTAAAGGATACAGACCCAGCAGGCATTTTATGAGAGTGGTCTTGCCCCTCTGTTAAACAACGTAATTCTCCGCCTGTGCTTTCCACATCCGGCTGTAAAGTCCGCCTGCCGCAAGCAGCTCCTCATGCGTTCCTGCTTCGGCAATCCGACCTTTTTCCATCACCAAAATCCGGTCAGCCAGGCGTGCAGAAGCGAGCCGGTGTGTTACGATCACCGCTGTTTTTCCCTTTACCATCTGTAAAAATTTCTCATACACAGCGCTTTCTTCCACAGGATCGATCGCCGCGGTCGGTTCGTCCAGCACAATCAGGTCATGTTCCCGGTACTGTCCCCTCGCAATCGCCACCTGCTGCCAGAGCCCTCCGGACAGGTCGATTCCCTCAAACTCCCGCGACAGCATCAGTTCGCTGCACTGCGCAACTGCTTCCGGCTTTAAGCCCGTTCGCTCCAGCAGCGGTTTTACCGGCGCATTCTTTTTCGGGTCGCTGATCGTCACGTTGTCCTGCAGCGTCATCTGGTATCTCATGTAATTCTGGAACACGGCAGAGCGCCCGATACAGCCGTCCTGCGTGGTTCCCTGTTCCGCGCCGCACGGCTGCGTCACTGCTCCATCCTCCACTGTCACAGCCCCTTGTGTCGGCGGGTACAGCCCCAGGATCAGCTTCGCCAGCGTCGATTTTCCCGCGCCGTTCTCCCCGACAATCGCCAGGTGCTCTTTTTCCGGGATCGTCAGGTTCAGCTGCTCAATCGAAGGCTCCTTTGCGCTGGGATAGGTAAAGGAAACATCCGAAAACTGCATCGTCTTCCCCATCCGCGGCACGTCCTTCCAGCTCCTGCCCGGATCTTTTTCCAGGAATGCCACATAGTTCTCCACAGCAGGCAGACTGCCTACTGCACTTCCAAGAAATCCACAGACCAGTGCAAATACCATGTCAAATAACGAATTTAACGCATAGTATACTGCCGCAAATGCACCGACCGAGATGCTTCCCTTTAAAACGCTCACCACTAAAATCAGCACAGCGCCCAGATACCCAATCATCCCGACCGTCTGGTTGATGGCATCCAGCCCGTTCGCCTTTGTGCGGACTGCAGCCTCTTTTTCACACAGCTGCTGCTGTTCGGTTTTCATCTTCCCAAAGAAAAACGGCACAGCGCGCAGCACCCTCGTCTCCTTGATAAATGCAAGGTCTGTCAGGCACTTCCGGTAGCCCTGATATTTCCGTCTGACCGGCGCTGCCGTATCTTCATAGCTATAAAAAATATTTCTCTGCATGTACAGTGTCACGATGGACGGCACAAATGAAATCACGATACACAACAGCAGCACAGGGTTCAGGGATGCCGCATAAATCGCAAAAAATACCAGATACGGCGGAACCATGTCGATGATGCCGATCATATGGAACATGAAAACATTCGCATCGTCCCGTCCAGCCTGTGCCTTCTGGATTTCATCCAGCGACTCGCTCTGCTCAAATGCCAGCGGAAAAAGCTTCGAAATTTTCTCGTTAAATTCATAACGATACGTCTCGTCACAGATTTCCAGAAATTCCGTCAGCGCATAGTTAAACAGCGTATTCAACAGCTGGTAGCCGATAATTCCGCATACATAAAAAGCTGTCGCAGCGATCAGCGCTGCCTCAAACCGCCCCTTTCCGACAGAAGCGATCAGCTCATTCACAAAATTCGAAAGCAGCAAGGTATTTGCGCCCATCACGACTGACTGCGAAATGCCCAGCACATTGATCAGGATAAACCGCAGCGGCGCTGCATGAAACGCCATCGGAAACATGACGCGCACGGTATGGAAAAAGCTTCTTTTTTTCACAGATACCACCTCCTCTGCGTTTCGTACATTTCGCAATAGATGCCGTTTTTCACCATCAGGTCTTCATGGGATCCCTGCTCCATCGCCTTTCCGTCCTCAATCGCGATGATCCAGTCGCACAAAGATGTGGCGCCCAATCGGTGCGTAATCATAATCGTTGTCGTATCCTGATACAGCTTCAAAAACTTCTGGTAAATCTGCTGCTCCCGCACCGGGTCGATCGCCGCGGTCGGCTCGTCTAAAATTTTCAGTTCTGCATCCTGATAATACAGGCGTGCCATCGCAATCCGCTGCCACTCACCGCCGGAGACGTCCACGCCGTCCTCTGCGATTTTCCCAAGTACCGTGTCCATGCCCTGCGGCAGCTTTTCCAGCACATTGTCCAGTTCGGAGGTTTCCGCCGCTTTGGCAATTTTTGCCCGCTGCCCTGCATCCGCGCCGGGCGCGATATTGTCCGCTACCGAGACCGGATACTTCGCATAATCCTGGAACAGCACGCCGAACAGCTTCCAGATCTGCTCCCTCGAAAACGTCTCGATCTTTTCCCCATTTAACAAAATCTCACCGGAATCCGGCTCATACAAGCGTAAAATCAGCTTTACAATCGTCGATTTGCCGCAGCCGTTGCGCCCGACAAACGCGTAGTGGTGCCCTTTTTCGATCCGAAAGCACATATCCTTTAACACCATCGCTTCGGTGTTCGGATAATGGAACGAAACATGGGAAAATTCCAGCGACTCAAACGAAAGCGCTGCGCTACTGTCCGGTTTTTCCTCATATTCCGGCAGCTCCAAAATACGTTTCATGTCGCCCAACAGCTGTCTGCCCTGCTCCATCTCCTTGAGCATTCCCGGCAACTGCCAGGTCAGGTTCTGCGCCATTGCCATAAAGGACGTCACCAGCGAAACGAAAACACCGACGGAAGTATTGCCCTGCACAACCGGGAAAATCAGCGCAAAGATCACCAGAATCGACAGTGCGATCGCCAGAAATCCGCCCATGTTCATGCCGATGAACCACCAGCGTCTCGCTTTCCGCTCCCGCAGCCTTGCGGTCTGTCTTTCTTTTAAGAAAATCCCGTTGACCCAATCGCCAAATCCGAACAGAACCCGTTCATTTGCCGCGTCGCGGTTCCCCAGAATCTCTTCTGCATAAGCAGCTTTCCGCTTTCCGAGTGTGACCTCTTTTTTCGCCTCATACTGCTTCTGCCCGCCTTTTACCGCAAAGAACCCGAAGCCGACCAGCAGCACCATGATAACCGGAGAAATCCAGACCGGAGCCTGCGTAATCAGCCACACAACCAGACAGCCGTTGGAAATCAGGAAGCAGACCATCGAAAAGCCGCTTTCCAGGACGCCGTTTAGCACCTCCTCTGGGTCTTTCGACACCCGCTCCAGCGCGTCCTGAATCTCCGTATTCTCCAGAAATCCATACGGAATCCGCGAAATTTTTCCGATCATCCGCTCGTCCAGATATGGAAAAAGCACCTTCCGCTGGTGAATCCGCATCCAGGTATCCAGATTTCCGCCCAGCCGCTGGCACAGGATCAAAGCTCCCAACAGGCAGGCGTCGCGGATCGCCTCTTCCATCCGCTGATTTAACACCAGGTCGATAAACCGCGCGCTGACCAGCATTGTTAAAAACGGCAGCAACGCAGATACGATTTTTTCAAGGAATCTCCCAACTACCAGAAACTTCCCCGGCGCATGCCGAAGCGACATGCCAGTTTCCCCTTGTTTCATTTGTGCAGTCCCCCTTACTAAATTTTCTCCTTCTCATCCAATCTGTTCTATCTGCGCATCCTTTAAAAGAATCCTCTTATCGTGAGTAATCACGATGTACTTTTTGTCCATGCTTTCAAGCAAACGCCGGATATCTTCGATATTTGCCCCATCCAGATTCGATACCGGCTCATCCAGCACTACATATGTCGTATCCCGCATCAGAGTTCCGCACAGAGCCAGGCGTTGCCGCTGTCCGGTCGATATAGTTTTGGCATTCACCTTCGTATCCATTCCCTCCGGCAAAGCCATCACCGTCTCAAACAGGTTGGCCTTTTTTAAATAGTCCTCGTAAAAGCGATCTTCTTTTCCCGGAGCAGCAAGCTGGAAATTCTCCCGGATCGTCAAATCCAAAATCGGAAAATCCTGCGGCAGATAGGCATATCCGTTTATCAAGGCTTCCTCCGAAATCTTCTTTAACTCTACCCCATTACAGAGAAAACTCCCCCGATAGTCCCGGTATAAACCAAGCATTATTTTGGTAAACGTCGATTTTCCAGCCCCTTTTTCGCCGATCAAAAACAGATTCTTTTTTCCGGAATATTCGAGATTTTGCAGATGCAGCCCTACTTTTTTGCCGTAAGCATACGACAGCTGTGTGACTTTCCATTCTAGCTTGTCCACATCGATCTTTTCCTTCTGGCTTTCTTCTGTCTCCCTACCGAAATAGGGTTCAATCCGTTCAAATCCGGCTCTGCATTTCTTCAGCTCTCCGATTCCTCTGCCCATTACTCTGAAAATAGACATGAAAGCGGTGATATTGGTAATCAGCGCCAGCATCATGCCAATTGTAAACTCATGGAACAGGACTCCCACCAAAAACAGTGGCAAATACGTCTGCAAAAAGCCGATACCATACTCAAACACTGAGGTAATCACTTGCCACTTACACTGTTCCAAATTCGAATCCAGATAAGCCCGATACAGGTCTTTCCATTTGCTTTTCAAACAGGAAAAACGGAAAAAAGAACTGTATTCCCTGCTTTCATATCTTTGTATCAAAACATCGTTGAGGAGCGCATTATAGTCCTGAATTTCCCGCTGATACTTTCCCAGCCGCGGGCTTACCAGCACCCGATAAAGAATCAACACACAGCCCAGAGCCGTCAGGCTGAGCCCGATTACAACGTTCGTCCCATAAATATAAACGATGGCTCCCGCCGATACTGCGATCTGAGCGAAAAGCTGATCGAGCTGCGTATAAAAATCCGATGCCAGCTGCAAATCCGAATAGCAGGCGCTGTAAATTTCAGAATCCCTGGTTCCCCGCTGACTTTCATAGGGCTGCTTCCATATATGATGGAAGATGTTCTGCATATTTTCATATTGTCTTTTATACATAAAAATACTCTTGCCGTATTGCAGGAGATATTCTGCCAGCCCAAGGCAGCAAATAAGGCAAAGCATTCCCAAATACTGCGGCAAATAGGAACCGATTTCCCGTTCGATGATATCGTCCACCAAATTTTGCATGATTTGAGCCGACAGCCACACAAGAATCCCTTTTATGGCACTGTCGATCAAAACGATTGCAAAATAAGGAAGATTATACCCCCCATAAATAGAGAAAATACTTTTTTTACTCATAATGTCCCCTGTTTTAATGTTCCGTCCTCCAGTATGTAGCACGCATCCATCCTTCTGCACAGCTCTTCATCATGGCTTGCCACGATCACGCAGAGGGACTTCGACAATTCTTCTATCTGATTTACAACTTCCTTCTTTGTATTCTCATCCAGCGATGCAGTCGGTTCATCCAAAACCAGCAGGGCGCTCTTTTTGGCCGCCGCACGGGCGAATCCGATCAGTTTCTGTTGTCCTCCGGAGAAATTACTTCCGTTTTCGTCAACTACCGTGTTTATTTCTGATTCTAAGAACTGGTTGATTCTGGGCGCATCGGCAAACAACGCCGACCGTTCCGACTCCAGAAAGATATTTTTTTCCACCGTATCTTCCACAAAAAAAGAATTGGTGCTCAGATAAGAGACGGCATCCGGCACAAACGCCGGGAAAAATCGTTGATTGTAAACAATCGTCCCCTTCTTCGGTCCATATAATCCGGAGATCACTTTTAACAGAGTACTCTTTCCCTCGCCGGACATTCCCTTTATGGCAATCGAACCGGTAACGGGTATTGTCATATCGATCTGCGACAAGACAGGCTTATCCCCGTAAGAAAAGGATAGCTGCTGCAATAAAATCAAATGATCTTCAATATCTCTGCGTTCATAAACAACCGGCTCTTCTTCCTCTTCTTCGATCACTTGCAACACATTCCTGACCACCGGCTCAGCCCCACGAAAATCCTTATACATCTGAATCAGCTGAAATACGGAAGGAACTAAAAAGCTGGAAAAAATTGCCGTTGAAACCGCAATCCCGCCGGGCGTAATCTCGCCCCGCCGATACAGCAATACGGCGTATATCGGCACGACCAGTTTGATCCCATTTTCCAGCAAAAATTGCACCCAGGAAAATCCGGCCTTTTTCCTTTCCATGCTCTTCTGCGAAGCGCAGATTGCCCCATTCTTCTTCTGATAGATTGCATCGATCTTTTCGCCATACCCATTTGCCTTCACCAAATCCAGCTTCGCCAGGGTATCGATAAAAAAATGACGGCTGGAAGCCTGTGCATCGACGATTTTCCGGTTCACCAGACGCATTCTTTCCGTAATGACCTTGAAAAAATACGCAAATGGAATCAGCAGCAATAAAACCAAATCCAATTTCCAGCTCACAAAAAAGCCAATAAACAGCACAAAACCAAGGGACTCAAAGACGCAGTATGGAAGGGAATAAGCAATTGTTAAAAACAGTTCACTCAGATCTTCCACGAGTTCATTGGTATTGAGTAGATCTCCCAGTTCCTTTTTCTGTGCAAACCCATAGGACTTCTTTTCATAGGCTTCCACCAGTTTTTCACGGATCTCCTTGACAAACAATATCCGGTATTTTTCAGCCAGATATCCTTCTCCCAACCGGTCTGTCACAAAGGTGCTGATAGCCATGATCAGGAACCAGGTAACAGCAATCCACAGCCGTGTCCCCTCTCTTCCAAAGGCGTAATCCACCGCATACTTAAGAGAATAGTTCATAATCAAAGAAGTGCAGGAAGAGACAATTCCCAGCAGTCCCAGAACCAACAGTTCTTTTTTGAAATTTTGAAGGATGAAATCAATAAATTTATTCATAGTTTCAGCTTCCGTATACTTTTTATCTATTTTACATTATATCACTTATTTTCTCTTATTTTTTTAACATGTAAAAAATAACCAGTTTCCTGTAAAAACTGACAACTTAACATATCCTGTAATTCTTTCAAACAAACCAAAATATCGCCAAGGTATAGAAAATTCTACATCCTGACGACATTTTATATACCTATACATAAAAATATAAATCCACACAGAACATTTGTTCATCATGTGTTATTTTCATTATCCCACTATATTTTTTCACAACCCTTTCTACGCTCTGCAGTCCATATCCATGTTTTACATCATCCCGCTTTCTTGTCTTAAACTTACTATTTGAACTTTTATATACAACTCCATCAAAGCTATTATATATGCTTAAATATAAAATTCCTCGTTCATATTTTAAACGTATATCCAAATGTTTTTCGTCAGATTTCTGCAATGCCTCCCCTGCATTATCCAAAAGGTTTCCAAGAACAATATTTAAATCTGCCTCTGATATCATAGACTCACATGGAATATCAATTTGAAGTTGCGGCTTACATCCTGTTTGCCTTTCTATTACCTCCAATTTATAATTTAAGATACTGTCAACAGCTACATTACCGGTCTTAACGTACTCGCCCTTTACGCTCTGGAGTTCTTCCATGCTTTCGATATAATCAGCTGCTTTTTCGTACTCGCCTTTTTCAAGATAGGAAGAAATCAATTGCAAATGATTTTTTAAATCATGTCTTAAAATTCTAATATTCTGTCGTGACTGCTGTAGTATTTCTAACTGCTTCAAATACATCCTGTTTTCCTGTAAAATTTCCGCTTTTTCAATTCGTTCTTCATAATTTTCCACTACTTTGTGATAAATATGATATGTTCCAAGATTAATCATACAAATAAGTTCCAAAGATATCATCGTCCACTCATACGATTCCATTCTTTCTGTTACAATCTCTGCCAAGAAAACACTTCCCAAAAACAACAAAATCAGATTCCCGCATCCACTAGCAGGAATACTTGCTCTCTTTGTAAAAACTTTTAATCTTTCAAGTAATAAAAGTAAAAGTAACGCAAATATTCCAGAGCACAAACACCCCATAGCTTCTTCTTCAATTGGCTTTCCGATCAGATTGAAAAATATCCATACAACATCTTCTGAAAGAAGACCAAGCGCAAATGCTCCAACTGTTGCAAGAATTTTCATTTTCTAACTTCCTTCATATAATATAAAGGCAAAGCAAAGATATCCTATTATAATCGAGATTCTAACAACAATAATTCCTGTAGAAAATACATACAACAATGAATTTATCAACCATACGATGAAATAGAGACAAAGCTTTTTTCCCCATTTTATTTTTTTGCTTACAAGAAATAACTCTATCGTACGATATCCAACATACACACTCAATATATTGTATAAAAATCTGAATATTGTTTCGTAAATTTCCATTATTATCTTTTCCCAACTCTTTCATCTAATAATCTTTTTTGTACTTCCTCCTTGTAACTCCTGCTGATAGGCAATTCGACTCCATTCGTTAAATACATTTGAGATGCTTGGAAAAAAGCAATATAATTTTTGTTGACTAAATAGGATTTATGTATACGCCAAAATTTATCTTCACTTATCTGCCTTTTCACCTCATTTATTTGTCCATAAAATTCTACTTCCTCCTCATTTTTTGTAAACATCTGAATTTTCCGTCCCCTACATTGGAAATAAATAATTTCATCTTCTAAAAGTCTATAATGAGTTTTTCCTACATTATAATCAAAATACTGTTTGTTTCTATTGCCAAAAAGCCGAAGATATTCTTCCATGATATGATCAACCCGTTCCTGCTTCACTGGCTTTACTAAAAAATCCATTGGTCTATTCTGAAACAACTGCATTGCATAGCTTTCTATTCCTGAAATATAAATAATTTGTGTCATTTCATTTTTAATATCAGCGCGTAACTCTTTTCCGATTTGTACCCCATCTAGCCCCTTTTCAAATTGAATATCTAAAAATATCAGATCAACTGGAAGTTCTTCGATCAGGAACTCCAGATATTCTTCCCCTCGTGCAAACACTAAAACATCTATTGGAATCCTACGGGTCTTTGCAAAATTCTGTAAATACTGCTCTAGCAGACTTCCAAATACCAGGTCGTCGTCACAAATCGCTATTCTGTACATATTTTTTACTCCCCCCAAATGCACTTTTGCAAAATTTGCGAGCATTCTATTGTCATGAATTAAAATTTATTTCCTGCGGCAATAAATTCATATTGCCGCAGGAAATCCTTTATATATTTTTACAACCGAACCTTCACCGCAAACAGTGCATTGCCATCTACTTCCACGGTTACGGTGCTGCCGTCTGTTTCTACGGCATTGTCTTTTGTTTCCTCGAACAGGTCAACTGCCTGTGCTTCTTTGACTTCTGTACCGAAGCTTAACTTCACTGCAGAACGCTCACCGGAGGTCTCGCAGCCGCGAACCAGAACGCAGCCATCTGTAGTAGGCTGTACTGCTGTGATCACCGCGCTGTCGGAAGCAACGGATACCAGGCTGTCCTCCAGAGGCAGCTCGCCGTGGTGGCAGTTGGTGGGCTGGTAGAAGATCTTATGGTTGCAGCCGGTTGCGATATCTTCTGCTTCCTTCGCATCTCCGCTCGCTGCGCCAACCCAGAGGGTAATGGTGTGGATGCCGCGTTCCGGATAAGGATCGGGGCTTACAGAGCTGTTGATCAGTGTCAGGTTCAGGCTCTCCTTCTGTCCGCGATAGCCGTATTTGCTGTCGGAAACGAGGATTGCGGAGCTGCCGTCCATGCGAAGCGCCATGCCATAGCGCAGTCCGGGAACATCGTTGTTGATACCCCTGCGGACAGTGCTGCCTGCGGGCACGTCATAACGGAAGGCATCGGTCTGATAGGACAGAGGCGTCTGCCAGGTCAGAACCGGAATGATGTCTTTGCCGATTTCTTTCCAGTCTACCTTCAGCTCTACGCGAACCAGCGGCTGGTCTTTTTCCAGAACATAGGTCACCTCTGCGGTAGAATTTTCTACGGTAAAGTGTGCGGTTACACTGCTTCTGAGTTCTCCGATCACAGCTCTGCCCAGTTCTACGCAACGATCCACCGGCACGTTTTTGATCGCTCTGCCGATGTTCCATGCGCTGGAGGTCTTGCATTCCGTTTCCTGATATACAAGTCCGGCTTCTTTGCCTTCGCCGATCAGCTCCTGTCCGGTCGTCTTGTCCACCAGGGATTTGATGCGTCCGGTCTCTGCGCTGATCGTAACGATGGTCTGCTCATTTTCCAGAACAACATCGTCATAGCAGCGACTTACCTGCTCATTTGTCTGTAAGTAAACCGGATAGGAATCCAATCCCTTTTCATACAGCACAACAGTGGTATAGCCGAGGGCAGGAACCTCCTGATCTACTAAAACGCGGATATATTTGTGATCCCAGTACTGCTGCAGCTCGTGGTCCACCAGCTGGAACGGAATATCGTTTCCGTCTGCATCGCGCATTGCCAGTCGGCGCAGATCTCCGGTCCAGTCCCAGACGGTCAGCTCTGCAACCTCACGGCGTGCATGGGACAGGCTGTTGAACAGATGGAAAATACGGGTTCTGCCGCTGCCTCTTTCGGTGCTGGGCACTCCCACAAAGTTTTCAATGCCGTAGCCTGCGCCTGCGCCTTCAGACTGGCTGTTGTATGCATCGATATCGACCGGAATCGAGGATGTATCGATCTTTTCTGCGATCACGCGCATTGCGTTTGTGATCTGGGTGTTGGCAGTTGCCATAGAGGTCTGGAACAGTCCCATTGCATGCTCTCTGGAATCCTGTACGCAGGAGCCGGTCAGGATGTCGTGGAAATGGGTAAATAATACATCCTCCCATGCCTTGGTCAGCTTTTCCTTCGCATACGGGAAGCCAACCTTCTGTCCAGCCAGTGCGCTCATCGCTTCTGCATCGTAGAACGCAGCCTCCAAACGGCGATTGCCTCTCTTGATGCGGCTCTGGGTGGTGTAGCAGCCGTTTGCAAAGTAGTTTAATTCTTCGTTTACAACCGGCAGTTTTTCCCGGATTTTTTCTGCTTCATGGAAGTAGTCGCGGAAGGTGCCGAAACGGATCTTCGGATAAATTTTCCAGGTCTGCATTTCCAGTGCACGCTCTACGTCGCGTCTGGTAGGTCCGCCGCCGTGGTCACCCACACCATACACCACCAGACCGGTCTTTAAGCCGCTGCTCTTTTTCACGATTTCCATAAATCCTGCGCCAATCTGCGGTGTGATCGCTCCGTTATACCAGTTGGGCTCGCGGTAGGTAAGGACTTCTTTTCCGGATGGAGCCTGATAACGGTACAGCACGTCACGGCGGGCATTGCCTCTGCAGTGGTAGAAATATTTTACGCCGCCGAACTGATCGATTTCCGGCACGTTTGCGCTGTGTCCGAAGGTATCGGGGGAGAAATCCAGATCAAAATCCTTTACGCCCCAAACCTTGGACAGATATTCTCTCGTGTACTGGATATGACGCAGCAGAGACTCGCCGGAAGGCATGTTCTTGTCTGTCTCTACCCATGCAGAGGCGGTTACTTCCCAGCGTCCCTCTGCAATACGGGCTTTGATGCGCTCCATCAGCTCCGGATCATATTCTTCCACAATCTTGTATACAGAAGCCTGAGACTGGGAGAAGCAGAACTCCGGATACTGATCCATGATATTTAAAATCGAACGGAAGGTTGCAAGAACGATGGAAACGGTTTCGTTGAAGCTCCACATCCAGTTCATGTCAATATGCGCATGGGCTGCCAGGATCAGCTCATAGGATTTTGCTTCCTCTGCGATCGGCTCAAGGATTTCCTCTGCCTCTTCACAGGCCTGATCGGTCAGTACGCCCTCGGTCTGCTGTTTTTCCAGCAGATAATCCAGCGCTTCCTCCAAAGCAGCGTCGTATTTGCCGTTTTCTGCCTCGGATAAATGCAGGGCAAATTCCAGCTCTGCAAGGATTCTTGCGTTCGCGCGGCCGGGGCGGGTGATGTGCGCCTGCTCCTCCTTCGGCATGCCGAAGGTGTCCTCAAAGTGCATTTTTTCCCGGTTGCCGCCGACGGAGGTCTTGAGCCGGGTAAATTTTTCTGCGAGTGTCATAACTTGTATCCTCCTCTTTTTTTATGATTTTATTCGTCCAGGAAACGGTCTACGATCTGCTGCCTGTATTCTTTGGACAGCGATGCGAAAAATGCCGAATATCCTGTGACACGCACTACCAGATCCGGATAAGCCTTCGGATCCTCGTGCGCTTTTAACAGTTTTTCTTTGGATACGCAGTTCATATTGATCAGCGTACCGCCTGCCTGCTCATGCGCATGGATCAGCGCAACGAGGGCGTCCACACCGCCGGAATGCTGAATCAGTCCGGTGTCGATATCCAGATGCAGCGGAGCAGAGTTGCCGTAGCCCGCCTGTGTCAGCGCTACCGCATTTGCCTTTAAAACCGGCGAAAAGGTATCCACACCTCTTGCAAATCCGGGATCCGGTTCAGAAGAATGGGAAATCGCATCTCCTGCAAAGCGGCCGTTGGGCGTTGCCTCCAGCGTCTTTCCATAGGCATACACATCTCCGTGGGAGAACAGTCCGGGAACGATCATCAGATGATGCTTCCTGGTCGGAGAGCCCTTGCACAGTGCTACATAATAGTCCCGGATGCGCACTGCCCAGTCCTGAGCGCGGGAGCCGGGAGAACCGAAACGGCGAATGTTTTTGAGCATCAGACGTTCTCTTTCTGCACCCTCATAGTTGGTATCCAGCAATTCAAAGAGTCGATCCCAGGTCAGCTTCTTCTCTTCTACAACACGCTGTTCGATCGCCGCAAAGGAATCTGCTACGGTGGCCAGCGCAATGCCGTCGATATTCAGATCCAGAATGTCCACGCCGCCGTTGGAGCAGTTTAAGCCCCGTTCGATCGGTCCGTGCATAAACAGATTCAGAACGATTTCCGGGCGGTTTCTCTGCATGACTTCATAATGCTTGTCATAGCCAGCCTTGACACATTCCACCATCGCCTGCAAATGATAAGTGAAGCGCTCCCAGAGCAGATCCAGGTCGCGTGTTTCCTGCGCCTGCAGATCCTTTAACCCATAGTGCAGTGCCACTGCCATGTTCACGCGGGTTACATCCTGCAGCGGATATTCCCGTCCGGGAATCGCCACCCAGTTGCAGCCGCATTTCACACGCATGCGTCCCAGCTCCAGCGGGAAACCATTTTTGGAAAAGCCCTCCGAAATTCCCTTTTCCAGAGAATAGCACACGCCATATCCATCTTCGATCGTATACTCTACCGCCCTCTTTAACAAAATCTCCGGCTCCGGGCCCTGTCCCGCAATGGGAGCATGGACGCGGATTCCCAGGTTGGTCGGGATCTTTAACAGGTGCATCGCGTCCAGAATCAGGAACGACAGGCGGCTCGTCACTTCCCGGTCTCCTGCCGGCGTCAGTCCGCCGATCTGGGTGTAATGCGTATCGTTGAAGAACAGGCTGGCAATCATCCAGACTGCCTCTTCTTCCGTCAGGATACCGCTTTCGATATCCCGTTCAAAATATTCTTCCAGAAGCGTATCCAGCGCCCCCAGCGCACCGCCTGCATAAAACGTGCGATCCACCGCCTGGAAATGTGCTAAAAACTGCACTGCTTCCCGGAAGGTGCGGGGCTCATGCTCGCACAGCTCGCCGTTTACCTTTGCAATCGCCAGATAATTGTCTCTCAAAAACGGATCGCTTTCCTTTGCAGCCAGCTCCTGCGCATAAACCTGATGTGCCTTTACCCATTCCAGGATCCCCAGCACGAGCTGCTCCTCGCCCTCATAAAAATCCGGATCCGGCGGGTTGTTTTTCTTTCTGTAATAACGAATCTTTTCCAGAAGTCCCTTCCAGCCCTCTCTTAAACCGATCTCCATGTCCGGGCACAGATGGTTCATGCCGCCGAAGCCCGCCTGGGTGATGCGGTACTTTTGGATGGTCTCATCCAGCTCGTGGGGTCTGTCCGCATCCGCAATCTGCAGCGGTGCGAACCGGTCAAATGTGCCGACCCAGCAGCATGCCAGCGCGCTGTTGGGATTGATATATTTCGGCATTTCATTTAAAAAACGTCTGAAATTTCGCCCGATACATGCACAGCCGTGTACCAGACCGTCCTCGCAGGTTTCCGGCTCAAAGGTAAATTCCGAAAAATCAATAAATCCGTGGTCATCGATATCGATGGACCCATGCCGTGCAAGCTTTGCATCGTTGATCTTTAACTTATCCTGATGCATCCCCTCAATCAGCTGCAGGTATAACGGCGATACCTTCGCTTTCTCCGTATTCATACACGTTCCTTTCTATTCAAATCACTGGAATCCATACTTCTTTTTCAGCATTTCCACCTCGTCCTTTAGCGGAACGGTCCCCTCAAACACGTTCTGTGCCTCCAGCGCCCTGTACTTGGAATTTCCCAGCTTGTGGTACGGCAGAAGCTCTGCTTCAATCTGCTGCCACCGGTGTAAAAACTCTGCGATCTTTTCCACCTGATCATCGTTCATGCCCGGAATGTAAGGATAGCGAACGAAAATATTCGCTCCCAGATCCGCAAGCCTTGTGAAATTTTCCAGAATCCGTTCATTTCCCACTCCGGTGCAGGTTTTATGGACATCGGAATCCATCGCCTTGATGTCGTATAAAAACAGATCCGTATAGGGCAGCACCTGTTCAAAGGATTCCCACGGGACATTTCCGGCAGTATCCACCGCGGTGTGTATGCCTGCCGCCTGACAGCCCTTTAACAGCTCCGTCAGGGCATCCGGCTGCAGCATACATTCTCCCCCTGAAAATGTCACGCCGCCCTTTGACTGGTCGAAATATCCCTTATTTTCCAGAATCTCTTTTAAGATGCTGTCCGTATCCCGCCATTCTCCGACGCTGACCAGTGCATCCGCATAGCATTCCTCACAGCATTTGAAGCAGTGGATACATTTGCTTCTGTCGATCCAGTGTCCCGTCTCGTCAAAGACCTGCGCCCCCACCGGACAGACCTCCCGACATGCCATACAGCCAATACAGCGGTCCGGATAGAGTAAAATTTCCTTTGCGGCATGGATGGATTCCGGATTGTGGCACCAGCGGCAGTGCAGGCTGCAGCCCTTGAAAAAAACTACAGTCCGCACACCGGGCCCGTCATGGACGCTGAAATGCTGAATATTAAAAATATTCGCTTTTATGCCCATTTTCCTGTTACACACACTTCCTTCGATACGCTCTGATAAGATACCAGCAGGGTATTTGTCTCCTCATCCCAGGAGCTTTCCACTGCAACCGCTTCGCCAGCTTCGTCAACTCCTTTGATATCTGTGGGCTGCTTGGGCAGGCGTACTCTGGTGAATGCCTTGATCTTATCTGCGGTTTTGAGTCTCAACATTACACCGTTTTCTGTTGTCTCGCCTTCTTCTACGCGGGCAGAGGTTCCGACAATACGGAAATCTTCGCCTTCAATTTTGGAAAAATCAAACAGCAGGGTTACATCATCCGGTGCAACATCTTTTTCATGGATAATTGCATAATCGTTTGTCATCAGATCCGCATAAACGCCTGTAAATACCTTCTTCTCGTCGCTTACGCTCTCTGCCATAACGGAAGAAATCACATAAGGTCCGCGATGGAGGGTCAGGTCGTTTCTGTAGGTCCAGGTGATGCCGGTATCTGCCAGCGTCTTCTGAACCAGGCTGCGGTACTGATCTGCCAGCTCTTTACTTAAGCAGATTCTTGCAGGAAGTTCCTTCCAGACAACGATCTTGCCGGCGCCAACTTCATGTACGCCTTCCTTGGGATCTCTCCCCAGTCCGGCCAGCTCGAACAGATGCTCTGCAGGATTTGCATAGCCTCTCTGTCCCCACCATGCGTCGATCTTATGGAACGGGTCACTGCCATCGCCGACATAGATCAGCGTGCCGCCCTCTCTGATCCAGGAAACAACGGCTGCGTTTACGTCCGGTGCATCGGGTTTCATATATTCATAGCTCAGTACGAGGCACTTGTAATCCTCCAGATAGCCGGCGAAACGACGCACATTGTCCAGCTGAACCGGATGGATCGGCAGACCATATTTTACAAGGGGCATTGCCACGCCGAAGAAGTTCGGGAATGCTGCGCTCTGAATAAAGTCGTACATCAGGGAATCCTTTTCCCCGATCTCCTTCATCAGCCTGGCAGCTGCTTCTTCATCCACAGGATTACCGGAGTTTTTGTGCATTGCAGCTCTGAAACGGTCGCCCAGCTCTTCGCCGTCCACGATACCGTCCGGGAAGGTTCTCTGGAACAGTCCGCTGTCGGACATAAATACGCCTACTCCGTCTGTACCACCCTCAAAAAGGATATCCCTCTGCTCCATGTCACCGAAAAGCTGGAACATGCCGGACAGCAGCGTGGAATAGCTCTGAGGGATCGGCTTGGACTGGTCGGTCTCGAAGCTTGTTTCAATCTTTTCTGCAATTCTGGGCTGGAATCTTGGGTAGCGTCCGTCAAATACGCGGTGAGGCCACGGGCAGATCTCATAATGCCAGATATGCGGATGCAGCAGAGATGCCACTGCAGTTCTCCTGTAATTGTATTCGTAATTTTCCCAGGTATAGGAGGGAAGGTCTTCGATGGGGTCATTTAAAAACCACATCCGGCGGCCGGTGCCCTTTACCAGCTCCTGCATCACACCATACTCCAGATATGCCGTTTCAAAGGTACGCTCTTTGTATACACCCTCGTAAACGTTCGCTTCCCGGCTCGTACCGGTCCAGATCTGCGCGATGTAGCCATCTACCGTCGGAATGCTGATCAGCTCAGCCTCCGGGCTCATGATCTTCCACTGCGTGTAGTTCAACAGACTGTGAGTGGGAACATAGAAGCGCAGATCCTTCTGATAGGTTACCTTTGCGTATTCCTTCAGCGCCGCACTCACGCGGTCGATGGTTCTCTTATATAAATAAGCCTTCAGTCTCGCACACTTATACTGTGCATCCAGACTTTCATGCTGAGGCTTCCAGGGTTCTTTGTAATAAATTTCATATTCTCTCTTGAACGCTTCTGAGTAACCGCTCTTATCCCAGAACTCCGGCTCTTCCACATGGATTGCTTCCACGCCGGCATCTACGGCAACCTTCAGACGATCTGTCAGATATTCCGAAAAGGAAACCGTCGGAACCATATAGGGTACCGTCGGGTTATGGATCACGTCTTTACCGTTTCTGTCCACCTGACCTTCATCCCAGTGCTTTCTGCCATCCCACTTGCCGTCCAGATATTCCTGATATTCGCCCCATGCGATACCGGTCATCAGATGGATAACATAGCCCTTTTCTCTGTACTGACGGATTCTCTCCGGCATTGTCGGATCGATTCCGTACACCATGATAAAGTCACAGCCAAGGTCTACCGAAGGCCGGATCTCCCCGCTTGCCTGATAGCCTGTCAATTCCTCTTTTTTCGATCTGATATAAGCCATTTATAAGCCCTCCCTTTTATCCGGTCCCCACCCGGAATGTGATTCTGTATGTTTTTATCGTATGGAAACGAAGTTTCCTATACGATGAAAAAAAGAGCGGGAAGCTTCCCTTAATCCAATGAAATCCTTCCTTGCATTAAGTTCCGTTTCCCGCCCTGATTCCTTATTCCTCAGAGAACGTTACCTGTTATACTCTGTATTTTATATTGTAATCTGTCTCCATTGATAAGTTGAATTCTGTCTTAGTAAGCGAAGTCATCTCTGGTCTTAGACTGTTCAGTCATGTAGTCCAGGAATTTTTCCATCTCGCCGCCATTGTTTGTCTTTAAGTATTCCTGATAGTCAAGAATGATCTGTCTTGCTTCTTCTTCGGTATCAGCGAAGAATGCACGCTCAGTGTATTCTTTTTCTTTTACATCATCGAATGCCCATTCGGAGAAGTCGGAGTAGTTCTCATATCCAGGAGCCATAGCATCGATAGCATAACCCTTAAGGATTTCTACAGGATGAACTTTCTTATAAGCGGTGATGTACTCGTTCTCAGCATCAGCTTCGAAAGGAGCGGACTCGCCAAACCACTTGGCGTTCTTCTTTGCAACATAGGTTCTGCCTGCCATGTAGCCGATACCTCTCTGACGCAGTTCCTTTTTTACAGACTCAGAATCGGTTGCATAACGCTCGCTCAGTTCCGCATTCATACGAGGCTGTCCATCTGCATTCAGCTCGTAGGTATCGCCTTCGAAGCCGTAGCAGATCAGCTTTGTGCCTTCTTTGCTGTTTACATAGTCCAGCCATGTCATAGCAGCATCGATGTTGGAGCAGGTGGTAGGGAAGATAATAGCAGGAGATCCGCTTCTACCTTCGGATTCAACCTGAACCTGTGCAGAACCGTCAGAGTAGTTCAGAGGTCCAACCCATGTGTAGCGCATTTCAGGATTGCTGTCATACAGACCGCTCTGCTTGGTTGCATCGATGGTTACACCATACTGTGCGCAGGTAAACAGTGCAGTACCGTTGCCGACTTTTTCTTTTGCAGCATCATCCGTTGTTGTGAAGCACTCTTTGTCCAGCAGTCCGTCATGAACCATCTTCCATACAACCAGATTCTTGTTTACATAGTTTTCGCTTAACTTATCATAAGTTACGTTTCCGTCAGCATCCAGCGAGTAGCCAGTCAGCTTCTTCTCATTGTAGCTCTGTAAGTAGTTATCATAGGACCAGCCGTTATGGAAGGTGGTAGCGACGATACAATCGTTGCCGTTTACATCCTTAAAGCCATAGTCCTTTGCCTTCTGCATGAAGTCCAGCAGCTCTTCCGTGGTCTTGATGGAGGTAGGATCGATGCCCAGAGCTTCCGGAACGTCGCCACGAACGAATACACCGTAGTTCCACATTGCGATATCTTCTACATCACCTGCAACCTCGGTAGGCAGAACGTATCTTGCACCATTGAAGGAAGGATCGTCGATATCGTTTTCCAGATATTTCTGGCTGATAACGCCTACATCCCAGGCATCAGAGATATTAGGATAGTTGGGAAGCATGTCTTTGATATCGATCAGACGGCCTTCTGCACCAGCCTTTTTGATGATTGCAGTCTCACCGGAGTTGCCCCCCCAGTAAGGCGCATTGATCATATCGGGCATATCGCCGGAAGCGAACATCATGTTCAGCTTCTCTGCTTCACTCATCATGATTCCTTCAAATTCTACGGTAACGCCGATCTTGTCACGAATTGCAGCTGCAACCTCGTTGTTATACTGATCGTCAGCTGTGTTGAAGCCGCCGTTCCAGCATACCAGCATCTTCAGCTGAACATCGTCAAACTTCTTATACTTGTTTCCGTCCTCGTCTACGTAATAGTCACCGTCTTCTTCGGTGTCAGCCGCAGCTGTGTCATCCTTTGCTGTATCCTCCGATGCAGCGGGTGTTGTGGATGCTGAGCCAGTGTCTGTGCTGCTTCCGCAGCCTGCCAATGCTGTAGCCGCCATTGCTGCGGTCAGCACCAGTGCTAATGCCTTTCTCTTCATACCTATGTCCTCCTTTTTTATTGACAAACGGCTGCAGGAACCCCCGTCCTGCATTGCCGTATGTTTCAAGTTGTAACAATAGAATGCACGCTCTGCAAGCATTCCATTGTCATGAATAACAGCTGTCGCCGTTTTTGTCTCAGGCGTCAGCCCTTGACGGATCCTACCATAACGCCCTTTACGTAATATTTCTGTAAGAACGGATAGATCACAACGATGGGCATCGTCAGGATCATTACGAATGCCATCTGCAGAGACTGAGAGGTAAAGCTTGTTACATTACCAAGCTGTGTTTCCTGTCCTGCCTTGATCTGGCTGGAAGCAGTTGCTTCACTTAAAATCTTCTGTAATACGGTAGCCGCCGGATACAGAGCTGCTTTACTCTGATAGTAGGCGCCTGTGAACCAGTCATTCCACTTGCCGACACCGATGAACAAGGTCAGAGTTGCCAGGATCGGTTTGGAAAGAGGAAGGTAAATCCTGCTCAGGATGGTCCAGTCATTCGCACCATCGAGCTGTGCGGATTCTCTCAATTCTGCCGGGATCGTTGCGAAGTTACTTCTCAGCAGGACGAAGTTGTAAAAGCTGTATAAGCCAGGGATGACATACAGCCAGAAGCTGCTGGTCAGTTTCAGGTCACGCAGCACCATGTAGTAAGGAACCATGCCGCCGCCGAAGATTGTTGTGAAGTACCAGAAGAAGTTCATGAAGGTTTTTCCCGGTAAAGTCTTAACGCTCAGCGCATATGCGGCAAGTGCGGTAACAATCAGACCTAATACAATTGATAACAATGTTGCTGAAACAGAGATCAGCAGGGAAGTTCCGATGGTCGGATCCTCAAATGCCATCTGGTAGTTCTCCAGTGTGAAGGCTCTCGGCCAGATCCACACGCCGCCTCGCATGAAGTCACGTCCTGTATTAAAGGAAGCGATCAACACGTACCAGAACGGATAGAATGTTGCAAGTCCTAACAAAGTCAGGAAAGTATAGTTAAAAACCTTAAATATTTTGCGGCTTCTTGACTCTTTGATTTTCATGTGTTTCCCCTCCTCTTTTTACCACAAGCCTACTTCAGCGTATTTCTGGGTCAGGTAGTTCGTACCTGCCACCATAATCAGGGAGAACACGGATTTAAACAAACCTATCGCCGTTGCATATTCAAACTTACCATATCGGATACCGGTTTGAATGATGTATGTATCAAGTACCTGAGAAATCTGGTTGTTAGCCGGCTGCTGTAACAGAAGAATCTGGTCGTAACCTGCGTTTAACATACCGCCGACTGCCATGATGAACATGATACCAATCGTAACGGAAATTTCAGGGATTGTGATGTGCCAGGTACATTTCCAACGTCCCGCGCCATCGATTGCCGCCGCTTCGTATAATCCCTGGTCAACACCGGTAATCGCTGCCAGATATACAATAGAGCCCCAGCCTACGTTCTTCCAGAGGTCTGAGAAAATAACCAGCGGAAGGAATGCATTTTTCTCACCCATTACGAAGATCGCTTCTTTTCCCATCATCTGACGGATGTCATTGAAGATACCGCCGTAGGGTGTGAAGATCGTCGTCATCAGCTGTACTACTACGACCCAGGATACGAAATTGGGCAGGTAGCTCAGGGTCTGAACGGTCTTTTTGAATCGTTCTGCTTTTACTTCATTTAACAGAAGCGCCAGGATGATCGGTGCCGGGAAGCAGACGACCAGCTTCAAGCTGGTGATTACCAGAGTGTTCTTAATGGTCATCCAGAACTCCGGTGATGTAACGAACTTCCTGAAATGCTTGAGTCCAGCCCATTCGCTTCCGAAGATTCCGAGGTCAAACCGATAGTTCTTAAAAGCAAGAACAATGCCTGCCATCGGCGCATAGCAGAATACAAGCAGCCAGACGATGCAGGGAAGGAGGAACAAATAGAGCATCCAGTGCCGTTTTATTTGTATCCTTAGTTGTTTCTTGTTTTTCTGTTTCTGCTCTGCGCTGATGGCAGGCTTTGCAATTGCTTTTGCCATGTTTTCCTCTCCTTTTTATACCGTAAGGTGGATCACTCCCCGATCGCAGCTCTGTCCTTTCCCCATCGCACAGAGTACGCTCCCTTGCAAGACCAGCTCTCAATACAAACATGATAAATAATACTCACTCGTCTCATTCGCATCTCAGGCTTGTTTGTTTTGTCTTGCCCCTTGTGAATACTATGTTACCACCTTCTGTTCATTTTGCAAGCTTTTTTTAATAAAATATGTCCATTTTGTGAATTATGAATAACTTTGTTCCGTGAATTATGTCGATATTGACATAGCAAATATAGCAAAGCATAATTTGACTTTCTAATCAAATCATGGTATAGTTTTTATAGGTAGTGTGGTAAAGAGTATTGTTTTCGTCAGAATTATCTCTTTTCGATCATATTTTGCAGATTATTAAGAGAATATTACAAGATGCTTTTTACTATTATCAGATTATTTTCATATATCAAGGCATAACATACATAACAAAGTCAAATATAATAATATAATATAGAAGTTATAAATTATATAGAAGGATTACTTCAGAAATGAGGATTTTAGATGGAAAAGACAAATCAACCCCTTTATCAGCAGCTCATGGAGGATGTTCGTTCCCAGATTGAAAACAGCCTGCTTCTTCCGGGCGATAAGCTGCCGACAGAGCGGGAATTCATGCAAAAATACAATGTCAGCCGAATTACGGTTTCCAAGGCCCTGAACGAATTGAAAGCAGAGGGTCTGATCACCCGCTTTCCAAATAAAGGCTCCTTTGTCGCCAGAAGCGCTTCTCCTCTTGCTGCTGCGGCTCAGGTTCCGCTGGAAGCCCCCAGTGCCCTGCTGCCGGCTTCTGCCTCCATGCAGCTTCCTGCTGTCCCGGAAGGCAGCACCTCCGATACTGCTTTTACCGAAATTGCCTGTATCCTGCCGTCCATCTCCGATCAGTTTTCTTTATCTATGGTAAACGGCATACTTTCTGCATTTCCCATGGATTCCTATATCTGTCACCTTTTCCAGAGCTTCAATCCTTCTCTGGAAAACCGGCTGCTGCAAAAATGTATCGACACCGGCATCAGCGGGATCGTTCTGTTCCCCCAGGATCAGCCATTTTTCAGTGAGCAGCTGCTTTATCTGCTGCTGCAGAAATATCCCCTGGTCCTCATTGACCGGAATCTTCCGCGTCTGGACACCAGCTATGTCATTGGGGACAACAAAACCGGCGGCGCACTCTGTCTGCGTCATCTCCACACCCTCGGACATCAGCGCTTCTGCTTCATCTCTTCTGCCCGACGGGATACCTTCACGGTACGCTCCCGTATTAACGGCATTTTGCAGGAAGCGGAGGCACGCAATATTCCGGAATCCTCCATTACGATCTGGGATTCCTTCAACAAGCATCAGCCCTACGTTCATTATCAGAAGCAAATGATGAAGCTGATCCGGGAGGAGCGCATTACTGCCTTCATTGCCGCAGAGTCCACTACCTGTGCCTATCTCTACAGCCTGTTTGCCACAATGAACCTCCGGGTTCCTGAAGATATCTCCCTGATGTCCTTTGACAAACCGCTGGTAGAATCCCAGCGTCCCGATTTCTTTACCCACATCAGTCAGTCCGAATACCTGATGGGAAAAGAAGCCGGCACGATTCTGAAACATCAGATTGAAACCCGTGATCCCCAGGTAACGCACCGTGTGATATCGCCTTTACTGGAGGTTCGCAAATCCACAAGGGCAATAGTGCTGTAGCTTTTTCCTATTTGTTGACATATCAATAAATATGTGTTATGCTTTCCAGGCCGACTCGGGAAATCCATCGGCCACGCAGCCCAACGGGCCTGCGGAATGGAGGTAACGAATCACATGAATCAGATACAGATTATTACAGACGCGGGATCGGATATCATCGATTGCTCCCGCACAGACCTGACCGTCCTTCCGATGACCATCCGTTTTGGCGAGGAAGAATATCTGGACGGCGTCAACTTAACCCACAAACAGTTTTATGAAAAAATGATCGAAACACAGGTGCTGCCCACCACCAGCCAGCCTTCCCCCTATGCCTTCGAGACTGCGATCCGAAAAATCCATGAGCAGGGAGACATTGCACTGATCATCACGATCTCCTCCAAGCTCTCCGGAACCTGGCAAAGTGCCAACATCGCAGCAGCCGAAACCGGCGGAGAGGTTTATATCGTAGACAGCTTAAACGTTGCCGTCGGGGAAAAGGCCATCGTGGAATATGCATTGCGTATGAAGGATGCAGGCACAGATATCCACACCATCGTAGATACCCTGAACCGTGAAAAAGAAAATCTGCGGGTAATCGCTCTTTTGGATACCCTGGAATATCTGCAAAAAGGCGGCAGAATTTCCAAAACCGTTGCCATCGCCGGAAGCCTGCTTTCCATCAAGCCGGTGGTCTCCGTTGTGGATGGTGAGGTTGCACTGCTGGGTAAGGCACGGGGCTCCCGCCAGGGCAACAACTTTCTGATCCAGCAGATCCAGAAGGACGGCATTGATTTTTCCCGGCCGTTTTTTCTGGGCTACACCGGGTTAAGCGACGCGCTGCTGCAGAAATACATTTCCGACAGTGCAGAGCTCTGGAAGGAGCATGTTGCGCATCTGCCCATCGGAACCATTGGAGGTGCCATCGGAACCCATGTCGGTCCCGGTGCCATCGCGGTGGCGTTTTTTGCAGAAAAATAATCTTTGAACTTAAGGGGGATCCTCCTCCAGAAATAGGAAAAAGAATGTGCCTTGGCACATTCTCGCGCCGAGGCGCGGTTGCTTTAGCAACCATCTACCCTTGCGCCGAGTGCGCATCCTCGCGGAGCGTTTTTATCGTATGGAAACAAAGTTTCCTATACGATAATAAAAGCACCTCAACCTTTCTTGTGATCGGTTGAGGTGCTTTCTTTTCTGACAGCAGGATCGGTTCAATCCTCCTCGATATGTTCCAGTCCCTGATTGATGATCGTGCGGACATGTCCGTCCGCCAGGGAATAAAAGATGGATTTGCCTTCTCTTCTGCTTTTCACCAGTTTGTTCTGTTTTAAAATGCGCAGCTGATGGGAAATCGCCGATTGCGTCATCTGCAGGGCTGCCGCAAGGTCGCAGACGCAGACCTCCGCCTCAAACAAAACAAACAGAATCCGGATACGGGTAGAATCTCCAAATACCTTATAAAGCTCCGCCAGATCATAAAGCTCTTCCTCTTTTGGAAGCTTTTCCTGTACGATCCTGAGCAGTTCTTCATGAACCTCCGTTTCTTCACAGTGATCCATTTCCAGTTCTTCTTTTTCCTGCATGGTTCTCTCCATTTTCTTTACAGCTTTTTCACATTCAGGGCGCGGATCGCATTGAGCACGGCAATAATCATAACGCCCACATCTGCGAAGATCGCCGCCCACATATTCGCAATGCCGAGCGCGCCGAGGATCAGGCAGATCACTTTTACACCGATTGCAAAATAAATATTTTCATAAACGATTCTCAGACACTTTCTGGAAATTCTGATGGCCTTGGAAATCTTTAAGGGATCATCATCCATCAGAACAATATCCGCCGCCTCGATGGCTGCATCCGAGCCCAGTGCCCCCATTGCGATGCCGATATCCGCACGGGAAAGCACCGGTGCATCGTTGATGCCGTCTCCCACAAAGGCAAGCCTTTCCTTTTCCCCTTTTTCATCCAGAAGCTTCTCTACCTGCGCTACCTTATCGCCGGGCAGAAGCTCGCTGTGTACCTCATCAATACCGAGCTCCTCCGCAACCTGGCGTGCTGCCTCACGGCGGTCGCCGGTCAACATGATCGTCTTTTTCACGCCGCATTTTTTCAATGCCGCAATGGCTTCCTTTGCATGAGGCTTGATCTGATCCGAAATCAGGATATGTCCGGCATATTTGCCATCCACCGCCATGTGAACAACGGTTCCGACGCTGTGACATTCCATACAATCCACACCGAGTTTTTCCATCAGCTTGCTGTTGCCTGCAGCAACTCTCACGCCATCCACCTTTGCAGTTACACCGTTGCCGCTGATCTCTTCGACCTCTGTTACACGGCCCGGATCCAGGGGCTTGCCGTATGCCTTCTTAAGGCTCTTGCTGATCGGATGGGAGGAATGGCATTCCGCCAGTGCTGCGTATTCCAACAGCTTCTCTGTATCCATGGAAGAATGATGCACACCGCTTACTTCGAACACGCCCTGTGTCATGGTTCCTGTCTTATCAAATACAACATATTTGGTTTCCGAAAGCGTTTCCAGATAGTTGGAGCCTTTTACCAGAACACCTGCGTTGCTCGCACCGCCGATTCCGGCAAAGAAGCTCAGAGGAATACTGATGACCAGCGCGCACGGACAGCTGATTACCAGGAAGGTCAGCGCCCTCATAACCCAGTCGCCCCATTCCGGTGTCATTCCAAGAAACAGCAGCCGCACAAGAGGAGGTAAAATTGCCAGCGCCAGAGCGCCGTAGCAGACCGCAGGCGTATAGTATTTTGCAAATTTGGAAATAAAATTCTCGGATCTGGATTTTTTGGAGCTTGCATTTTCTACCATATCCAGGATCTTCGATACCGTCGATTCGCCAAACTCCTTTGTCGTCCGGATTTTCAGCACGCCGGACATGTTGATACAGCCGCTGATGACTTCGTCCCCAACGCCGGCTTCCCTCGGAAGGCTCTCACCGGTCAGGGCGCTGGTGTTTAAGCTTGTGCGTCCCTCTTCGATCACGCCATCAATCGGCACCTTTTCTCCGGGCTGTACAACGATCACGCTGCCGATTTCGACTTCATCCGGATCAACCTGCTCCAGTGCTCCATCTTCCTTTTCGATATTCGCATAATCCGGGCGGATATCCATCAGCTCACTGATGTTTCTGCGACTCTTACCCACCGCATAGCTCTGGAACAGCTCACCGATCTGATAAAAGAGCATAACCGCAACGCCCTCTTTATAATCCCCCAGAAGGATCGCGCCGATGGTCGCAACCGCCATCAGAAAGTTCTCATCAAAAACCTGTCTGTTTAAAATACCTTTCCAGGCCTTTAACAAAATATCATGGCCGATCACCAGATACGGAATCATAAACAGCACAAATTTCAGCCAGCCATCTATCGGAAGCAGGCTCAGTACAACCATCAGCACTGCTGCCACGATAATTCTGATAAATACTTTTTTCTGTTTCTTATTCATGCCTTTCCCCTTTCAGTAAAAATATCAAATCTGCAGGCTGCCCATAACGGGTACAGCCTGCAGATTTGTCTTCTTTTACAGGAAGATCTCGCAGTCATCCTCTACCTTTTTGCAGTTCTTGTATACCTCCTGCATAACGGTCTTTACATCTGCGCCCTCTTCAAATTCCACGGACATTTTCAGGGTCATGAAGTTTACCGTTGCGTCCTTAACGCCTGCCGTCTTCTTTGCAGCGTCTTCCATCTTGTTTGCACAGTTTGCGCAGTCAACGTCGATTTTGTAGGTTTTTTTCATGATAAAATCCTCTCTCTTCCTGTCTTGCAGCATCTATGGGTGCTTCTGTCCCCCATTGCTTTTTCTTTCATATGAACAATTATTCATATGTTTGATTTCATTATAGCACTCTTTTCGATTCTGTCAATGAAAAAATAAGGTTTTCCGTTTTTCCTTTTTTATAATGTCAGGATCCTATGTTTAATTTCTCCAGGGTTCTTTTCCTTCCTTCTCTACTTCGATCTGGCACAGCTTCATTGCCGCCAGCGCAGTATCATGAGAAGCAGGCGTCACACAGGCACACGCTGCCGCATCAACGATTACATCTGCCTCAGGAAATGCAGCCTTACACAAAATCGCGTTGGAGAGCACGCAGATTCCGGTGCAGAGTCCGACCAGTTCGATCTGCAGGTTCGAATCCGCAACGATTTTCTCGTCCGAGCGCAGTTTCTCAATCAACTCCATGGAGCCAAAGGTTGGCTTCTGAATTTTTCTCCCTGCATCCACCTGTTTTTCTTCCAGCGCCTGCTCCACTGCCGGGCACAGGCAATGTCCATCCGTTCCCTCAATGCAATGTGCAACCGGAAGATGATGCCCCTCTTTTGTCTGCAGATACTGTTCCGGATGCGTGTCCTGCGTCACATAAATCTGTTCTGCCGGAGTTTCTTTGATTTTGCAGATGACGTTTTCTACAATCGCCTGAGCCTCCTTTGTTCCAAGGCTCCCTGTAACAAAATCGTTCTGCATGTCTACTACGATCAAAAGCTTCATAAAATCCTCCATTCCTCAGGCGTTTTGCGCCGAAGGAACCGCGAGGCGAACCTCCAGTTCGGCTCTGCGATCCTGGCTACTTTGTGACGCCTGCGGCACAAATAGCTGTGTGAAAACGTTTTTTCTTATTATACCTGAAAAGAAAAGACAAAAAAACACCCTTCTGCATGTTTCCATACAAAAGGGTGCCTTTTTCGTTTCCTTTATCCGATGTGCTTTCCACATGAGGACTGATCAAATGCCTGAAAAAACACATCCTGTCAAAGCTGTCTGGGTATAATTACTCAGCAACAGTCTCGGTAGCTGTCTCAGTTGCAGCTTCTTCTGTAGCTGCTTCTGTGGTAGCTGCTTCGGTTGTAGCTTCTTCTGTGGTAGCTGCTTCAGTTGTAGCTTCTACTGTGGTAGCTTCTTCAGTTGTAGCTTCTACAGTGGTCTCTTCTACAGTAGACTCAACTGCTACTGTGCTCTCTTCTGCAACGGTTGCGGTCTCAACAGTTGTCTCTGTAGCTGCTGCGCTGCCGCAAGCTACCATGGATGCTGTCATAACTACTGCTGCTAAAACTGCTACTAAATTCTTTTTCATAATAATTTCTCCTCCTAAATCAAAACCAGGCATTTTAAAACTATGCCGTTTCTTTAATACGAAAGTGAGGATACCACCTTTTTTTTGGTTTGTAAATAGTTTTTTTCTAATTTTAAAACATTTTATGAATTTTATAAGGTTTTGTTCACAATTCGTACATATTTCAATTTTTTCTTCCTTTTTACGCCGATTTTGCATTTGTAAATACGAAAAAATCCTGTATCATATAGGATGCCAGGGTCAAAAAGTCAAAAAAGCCGACGCAAGCTTGCTTGCAGAAGGCGTTTTGACTTCTTGACCCGCCAAGATAGGAGCATAAAAGTGGGATGCTAATCCCACGATATGCGACTATCGAGCAGGATTGTGGGAGTGCGCAGCACGGAACAATCCTGCTGGCATCCTGCCCAGGGTCATCGAAAAAACATTAACAACCGCACAAAGAAATACAGCATTTCCTTCCCGGGAAATCCTGCAAAATGGAGAAGCAATTCATGAAATCATCCAATTACCTGTTAGAATGCTGCGTCGATTCCGCATATTCTGCCCGTATGGCCAAAAAAGGAGGTGCAGACCGCCTCGAGCTTTGCTCTAATCTTGTCATCGGCGGTACGACGCCCACCCTCGCCCTTTATGAACAGATCAGAAACCAGACCGACATCCGCATCCATGTTCTGATCCGCCCCCGCTTCGGCGATTTCCTGTACTCGGAGGATGAGACAGCCCTCATCTGTAAAGAAATCGACGCGTTTCGGGCAGCCGGAGCCGACGGCGTTGTAATCGGAAGTCTTTCTCCGGACGGTTCCCTGTGTACCGAACAGATGAAACGTTTCCGCGAACATGCCCGGGATATGTCCGTCACGCTGCATCGTGCATTTGATATGTGCCGCGATCCCTTTGCAGCCCTTGAGGAAGCGATTTCCCTGGATATTCAGACCATCCTGACCTCCGGTCAGGCTCTGGACTGTCTGCACGGCGTCGATCTGCTCAACAAACTCCATCAGGCAGCTGACGGCAGAATCCATCTCCTTGCAGGCGCAGGCGTCTCTGCCAAAACGGTTCCTGCTCTCCTTAAAAAAACGTCCCTGACCCAATTCCATATGTCCGGCAAGACCATTAAAAACAGTGAGATGGTCTACCGCAACCCGGAGGTTTTTATGGGAATTCCCGGTATGAGCGAATATGAGATCTGGCAGACTGATCCGGAGGCTGTCGCAGCTGTGCGCGCGATGCTCGACCGCGCGGCAGATGAAGAAGCGTAAATGCGCAAGAATGCGAGCTGCTGTGTAAGGGAGATGCCGGACATGCGGCACAGCGCAATGCCGATCACTGATTGAACAATAGAATGCACGCTCTGCGAGCATTCTATTGTCATGAATAAAGACGTTCCCGAACAGATTTGTTTCGGGAACGTCTCTTTTTCGACTATTATCTCTCACATTTCCAGAAGTAAGCACTATATCCCGGCAGCTCACTTCCGCCGCCAAAATCATGCTCCTGTCCGGTGATCAGATCCACCGCACGACCACAGCCTGCATCGAAGTGGGCTGTATAGGGTTGCTCCTCTGCATTGATCGCAACCAAAACCCGTTCTCCATCTACGGCGCGTTCAAAAATGCACTGGCGGTTCGTCAGCACAACACTGCGGAATGCGCCATAATTGAGGGCATTGGAGTGTTTTTTAGCTTCTGCAAGCTTTGCGATCCACTCTGTCAGCCCGTTTGTCTGAGGTCCATCGAAGCATGCACGCAGTGCAGGATCTCCCTGGCTTTTCTCTCCCTTTGCGCCCCATTCACTTCCATAATAAACGCAGGGGATTCCGGGCATACCAAACATCAGCGCATAAATAAGCGGCAGATGCTTTTCATTGGTAAGGATGCTTGCCACTCGCGTCACATCATGGTTGTCCACAAAGCTAAGCAGATGCTTTCCTTTATAAAGGGTCCAGTTTTCCGGGCCGAACTGGCGCAGCAGAGAATGGACAATTTCAAACATATTCATACTGTTGAAGCTGGAATACAGTCCCTTATAGCATTCATAGTTGGTGGCAGAATGCAGCATGGAATCATTCATCAACCGGTTGTAATCCCCATGCAGCATTTCTCCGACGAGAAAGAAATCCGGCTTTAAGCTGTCGCAGAAGCTTCTCAGACGGCGGACGAAATTTTCGTCCAGACAATAAGCGACATCCAGCCGCAGACCGTCAATGTCAAACTCGTCAACCCAGCCTCTTACGCTTTCCAGAAGATACTGAACAACCTCCTCGTTCTGTAAATTCAGCTTGACAAGATCGTAATTACCTTCCCAGCCCTCGTACCATAAGCCATCGTTGTAATTGGAGTTGCCGCCAAGATTGATATGAAACCAGTTTAAATAGGGGGAATTTTCCCTGTTTTTCAAAACATCCTGAAATGCCCAGAAGCCGCGTCCCGCATGATTGAACACGCCATCCAGTACAACCCGGATGCCTTCGCTGTGCAGCTTATCGCAAACCTGTTTAAAGTCCTCATTCGAACCGAGACGGCAGTCGATTTTACGATAGTCTCTTGTATTATATCCATGGGTATCCGATTCAAAGACCGGCGAAAAATAAATCGCATTTGCTCCCAGCTTTTTGATATGATCTGTCCAGTCCAGCACCTTCAAAATCCGATGTGTCTCCACTCCGTCATTTTCAAACGGTGCTCCGACAAAACCAAGGGGATAAATCTGATAAAATACACTTTCATATGCCCACATAGTAAATTCCTCTTTCCTGCCAGTATATTTGCTGACCTGTCTATTTTACCATTTTCCTCCGGACTGCTCAATATCAGAATCCTACACTTTTTCCACAGGATCAGACAGTTCCTGATGTTTTCAGAAAATGATTCGTTAATATGACATCGATCCCCATATCAAAGAAGGCTTTTGCTTCTTCATCATCTGACCAAAATAAATTACAGATCCTCCGCATCACATACCTCGCCGTTCTGGAAGGTAACATTTTCCCGGATTTTTACATTTAATGTTGTATCATCCTGCCATTCCCAGTCATGAATCTTGGCTTTCTCCTTGGTGTGAATGACCATTGGCTTATCATCCACTTTCTTTATCTTCAATGTTCTCACCTTCTTTCTACATCCATTACCACAAAAATGGGTAAAAAAATGGCCTTCTGGATGGTTAGTCCAAATGGCTTATGTAAAAAAGTATTATTTTAATTTATTGTAAAGAACTGTCTCTGTTCCTCTTATTAAATCTGTCTTTTTCTTATAAAGAAGAGTCCATGATGCCTGATTCTTAGAATAATCCATCTTTTCTTCTGGAAAAAACGAACGGCAGAAATACTTATCTCCATCATCATTTGATAAGAATAAAAATAAATTTCTGCTTTCCATTTTATTTTCCATAAGATAATCTGCCTCAATCATTGAATACATATTTGCCTTTTTATTGTATTTATACACTGTATCATTACTATCTATCATTTGTTCGAGTAATGGCAAAAAATGTATTCTTTGCTCTATCTTTTTATAAAAATCAGATGATTCTATTTTCTCAATTGTAATTGTTCCATCTGCTATTTCATCAAATACTTTGCCTCTGTCTCTACTCAATTCAGGTCTATCAACAAGATATTGCAATCCCATAAGATGAAAACAATCTTTTTTGTCAAACAAGATTCTTAATGTAACTGCAACGCCTTTTCTGCCCAACACAAGCTCATATTCTGTCGATAATAGCGGAATAAATGCATTTATACAATCTATAACATTTCTCATTACAGTTCTCCACTACTTCTTTAGATTAAGAAAGGCTCTGCAAAAGCAGAGCCCTTCTAACATTTTCTTTCGAGGATTAACCTCTAGCCAGATTGTGGTAAATGTTAAACCCTTATAAAGCTCATAAGGCACTGCTCTCTGGCACAACACCTTACTTTGCCGCTTGGCAGACACTCAAGTTGCCTGTCTTTAATATTATATTATTTGTCATATGAAAATATGTCAATCCAAATTTCGTGATTTCATAAAGAATTAACATTTTTCGTTTGTATGTTTCCTTTGTTCGATGATTTCGTGAATATTGGTGTTATACAGTCTGTAAAGGTCTGTATCGCACAAAAAGCTCCAATGACAATGCAATGCCTTTTGCCTCATCCTCCGGCTGTGCCATAAGGATATCGTAAAAATCACTCATTACTGGGATATTCTTCTCTTTACTCCTTGCAATGTCGATATACAATTTTCTAACACAGCGGTCAATGATTGATTTTTTTCATTAAACCTGTAATTGAATATTCAGTTGTTCATCAGGTTATCCCTGACTTGCATTCAGTCTAACTCATTATTTGAAATTGCAGAATATTCTCTCGCGGACTTTTTAAAAAAATAGGACTTAAATCATTCAAACCCTTGTTTTATAAGGTTTCTCTTGATTTAGTCCTATTTTAACGTATGCCCCTTCAAGATTAAAGGCTTGCGGTAGGGAGAATTCTTCCAAGCCAGCAATTTTTTTAAGATAAATCGTTCCTCACATTTTTATTGGTGTTTTGCGTTCCATAATCACACTTTTATTATATGCGAGATCCATGAAAATTACAACCGATTGTGCTTTTCTCCTATTTTTTGACAACACAGTGTTCCAACACTCGACGCAGCGGCTTATACAATACCAGCATCAGAACAAAATTGCTGACTCCGTGGATCATATCAAACGGGATTCCAGACACCCACCATGCAACTGCAGTATGGATTCCCCCGATAAACAGATAGGGAATCGAGCACATCGCTCCGAATCCAAGACCGAACGCTTTCTTCCTTTCTATTCATCAAACATCATATATTCCATATAAAATTCCTGAAATTTCGCACTCGATCCAAGATTGATGGTCTTTGCCCGCTCTGCCAGTGCTGTTGCTTCTTTTTCCATCCCGCGGTCATGCAGAATCCTTACCGCACCCGCCAGTGCCGCGTTTCCGCAGATTTTAATACGGGACAGGTCAATTTTTGGAAAAAGTCCGATTCTTTCCGCGCTTTTGGCCGACATATAGGAGCCAAAGCCACCTGCCACATACAGGCCTTCCAGCCCGGCAGCATCTATTTTTTCCTCCGCCAAAAGTGTTTCCATTCCTGCCCGGATCGCTCCCTTGGCAAGCTGAACCTCACGAATATCCTCTGCAGTCAGACCGACGTTTCCAGCAAAGCATACATCCTCTTCCAGATAACCGGTATCCTCCAGCAATCCGCTTTCCAGCAATCCTGCCACACCGTCGATCACGCCGCTGCCGCAGATGCCTTCTGCTGTAGAAGCCTCCCTGTCGCCAATCACATGTACCTTCCAGCTGCCGTTTTCCCAGTTCACATGGTCAATGGCACCTGCCACACCTCGCATGCCGCAGGAAAGCCCGGCGCCCTCAAAAGCCGGTCCCGCCGCTGTCGCGCAGCAGATCAGGCGTTCCTTATGAAACAGGACAATCTCGCCGTTCGTCCCCACATCCACCATCAGCCGGGATCTGCCGCCGCGCGCGGCTGAGACGCCATCCATTTCTCCGCAGCTGACATTCGTGCCAATTGCTGCCTCAGCTTCTTTGCGGCTGCCGTCCGCTCCGGGTATGCGGTCCGTTTCTGTAAGACCCGATCCAAGAATCGCTGTCGTAATATCCGCACCGACAAACGCAGACATGCAGCGCGGAAGATATACGTCTGCTTTCCGGCAGCTCAAATCCAGTGCTTCTCCTATCGTCCACCAGCCAAACAGCTCGTCCGCTTCAAACGGCGCCCTTGACAGGCATCTGGGATCCTTCTGCGTCAGGAAATACAGCATCGACGTATTTCCGGTAATGATAACTGTCTCAATGGCCTCTGCACTTTCTCCTGCGTGTTCTGCCAGCTCCGTAAGCAGGCACGACACTGCCTCCCGGACGATTGCCGCAAGTTTATCTGCTTTTCCCTCCAGAGAAGCTTCCATCCGGCTGATGACATCCGCTCCGAACACGGACTGGGGATTCCATGCACCCATCGTTCCGACAGCCCTGCCTTCCCGATAGAGGACGGCTGCAATTGTCGTTGTACCGATATCCACTGCCGCGCCGAGGTGACGGTAGAGCCGCGCTCCGGGCGCAGCTTCTGCAGACGGCGCAGCACTGGCGCGCTCTGACGGCTGTGCGGGCGACATGCCGGCGGCGTTGGCAACTGGCGGCGCAGACGGCGTGCTTACACAAATCGTCTCATCCCCGTCTGCTTCCTGCCGCAACGCATCAATTTTCCCGTCCGGCACTGCTTCCAGAAAGCAGGCAAGCCGGATTCCCTGCGCAAGACGCTCGGCTCCAAGAAGTTTTTGTTCCGTCTCGGACGGCGCTGCAAAACTTCCTTCCGCATACACCATACATTTCCCGCAGGCATGCCGTCCGCCGCAGGGCATCTCCACACCATGTGATTTTTTCAGCAAACTGCTGACTGTTGTTCCCAGCTCTGTGAAAAGAGCTTCTCCATTGATCCAAAAACGGATTTTTTCGCTGTTGTCTGTCATTTTTTATTCTGTCCTGTCAAATAGGCTCCAAACCGTCCGTTTTCTGCCTGTCCGTCAACAGCCCGGTCTCCTATTTGTCCTTTGCTTCATATGATGTCGGGGTCAAAAGCCCCCGACCTTGATGCCTGCGGATTGTTCCGTGCTGCGCACTCCCACAATCCGGAGGTCTTCCTTATTGACTGCATTTCCAAAATGATATCCCATCGCACCGATAGATGCAAGCGGATTTGTCATCTCAGTCGCAGTGTTGCCGCAGAATAAAATCAGGGCGTGCAAAAAATGATTTCTCATCCTTCACACGCCCTGATTATTTCCGATAATCCTTTATTTTCCCGTGAAACACGCAGCTATTTTTCATTCGCCCTTTAACAGGCTGCTGTCCTCGAAGTAATTGATCTTCATTGCTGCCTTGACATCCTTTAAGGTTTCCGCAGCCTTTGCTTCTGCAACCTCACTGCCCTTTTTCAGAATGTCGTAAACATCCGTCAGATGCTCTTCCCAGTATTTTCTTCTCTCACGGATCGGCGCAAGCTCAGACTGCATAACGTTGTTTAAGAACTTCTTCACTTTGACGTCGCCCAGACCGCCCCGCTGATAATGTGCTTTCAATTCGTCCAGATTCTGGTAATCCGGTAAAAACTCTGCAAAATGCTCCGGTCTGCAGAACGCATCCAGATAAATAAATACAGGGTTGCCGTCCACGTTGCCGGGATCCTCCACACGCAAATGGTTCGGATCTGTGAACATGCTCATAACCTTTTTCTTTACATCTGCTTCTGTGTCGGACAGATAGATACAGTTGCCAAGGGATTTGCTCATCTTCGCCTTGCCGTCGATGCCGGGCAGTCTTAAGCATGCCTTATTGGAGGGCAGGATGATCTCAGGCTCTGTCAGGGTGTCCCCGTAAACGCTGTTGAACTTATGTACGATTTCCTTACACTGTTCCAGCATAGGCAGCTGGTCTTCGCCAACCGGAACAGCAGTTGCACGGAATGCAGTAATGTCCGCAGCCTGGCTGATGGGATAGCAGAAAAATCCAACCGGAATGCTTGCTTCGAAATTACGCATCTGGATCTCTGCTTTCACGGTAGGGTTTCTCTGTACTCTGGAAACCGTTACCAGATTCATATAGTAAAAGGTCAGCTCTGTCAGCTCCGGAACCATGGACTGAATGAAAATCGTTGCCTTTTCCGGATCAAGGCCGCATGCCAGATAATCCAGCGCCACCTGTAAAATGTTCTGACGTACCTTTTCCGGATGCTCTGCATTGTCTGTCAACGCCTGTGCATCCGCAATCATAATATAAATCTCGTCAAACTGACCGGAATTCTGCAGTCTTACACGCTCCTTCAAAGAGCCTACATAATGGCCCACATGAAGACGTCCTGTGGGGCGATCCCCCGTTAAAATAATCTTTTTGCTCATATGCCTGTCCCTCTCGCTTCTCCTGGGATACCGCAGCACTGTCTGAAGCCTGCCGCATCCTGATAACCCTGCAGTCTGTTGATTTCCACAGCTGCAGCTCTTTCCAATTATATCCCGTAAAAAGCACAGAGTCAACAGTTGCGTAGATTCGCATCTGTTGACTCTGAAGTTTACGTTACAGTTATCTCGTACTGCGCCGCTGGATCCACTTTACAAGCTCCACGACGGGAACTACCAGCACACTCAAAAGAAGTGCAACAAGATACTCTAAAGGCTCCACACTCGTAAAACCGAATGCTCCGGCAAGCAACGGGATCTCACACACTGCAGTGGTTGCAAGCAGGGAAACCGCTGCTGCTCCAAACAGAAGCCGGTTTTTCGAGCCAAGACGGAAAATACTTCCTCTCTGGGAACGCATATTCATGCTGTGGAAAATTTCCGCCATTGACATTGTAACAAAGGCCATCGTAGTGCCATGGGCGCTGTTTGTGATGGTCCACTCTCCGGTTTCCATGAAATGTCCGATAAAATAGGAAACCATGACAAGTGCGGTTACCAAAAGTCCCTGATAAGCAATATCAAAGCCCATTCCATCCGCAAAAATACCGGCCTTCGCATCCCTGGGTCTGCGCTTCATAATGTCCGGCTCTGCCTTTTCCGTACCCAGCGCCAGCGCCGGGAAGCAGTCCGTTACAAGATTGATCCACAGAAGATGCACCGGCTGCAGAATCGTAAAGCCCAGGAGTGTCGCAAAGAAAATACTCAGCACTTCACTCATATTGGAGCCTAACAGAAACTGGATTGCCTTCCGGATGTTGTCATAGATTCTGCGGCCCTCTTCCACCGCGCCGACAATCGTTGCAAAATTATCGTCCGCCAGCACCATATCTGCCACATTTTTGGTAACGTCCGTTCCTGTGATACCCATTCCGATGCCGATGTCCGCAGCCTTGATGGAGGGCGCGTCGTTAACGCCGTCACCGGTCATTGCCGTCACATAGCCGGCATTTCTCCAGGCGTTTACGATACGGGTCTTGTGCTCTGGCTGTACGCGGGCATAAACGCTGATGTTCTGAAACTTCTCTGCAAATTCTGCATCGTCCATTTTTTCCAGCTCTGCTCCCGTCACTGCCAGGCTGCCATCCTGTAAAATACCAAGCTCTCTTGCGATCGCTGCTGCCGTATCCACATGGTCGCCCGTGATCATAACCGGTCGGATCCCCGCTTCCCGACATTCGTCAATTGCTGCCTTTACCTCCGGGCGCACCGGATCGATCATGCCGCACAGTCCCAAAAAGCAAAGCTCCTGCTCCAGCAGATCCGCATCCTCACTTTCCGGCTTTTTCGTCCAGACTCTCTGTCCGCATGCCAGCACACGCAGTGCCCGGTCTGCCATGGACTTATTTGCCTGCAGAACCTTTTTCCGATATTCTTCTGTCATGGGCAGAAGCTGTCCATCCTCCAGATAAAACCCACAACGAGTGAGAACCACATCCGGCGCCCCTTTTGTAAACTGAATATAATCGTCCTTGCGTTTATGGATCGTGGACATCATTTTCCGTCCGGAATCAAAGGGAGCCTCCAGCACACGGGGCATACTCTGTTTTAAAAGATTCTTATCCTGCCCGATCCTGCTCGCCCAGGCAACCAGGGCAGCCTCCGTCGGTTCACCTGTCACACTGCCGTCTGCATCCAGCTCTGCGTCACTGCACAGTGCCATTGCTGCCGAAAGCTCCTGCTCCTTTACTCCGAAGGAATCTACAACTGTCATCTGGTTCTGGGTCAGCGTTCCGGTCTTATCCGAACAGATCACCTGGGCACAGCCAAGGGTTTCCACTGCTGTCAGCCGGCGGATGATCGCGTTTCGTTTTGACATGTTCGTTACACCGATGGAAAGTACCACTGTCACAACTGCCGCAAGTCCTTCCGGGATCGCCGCCACTGCAAGGGAAACCGCGATCATAAAGGAGTTCAGTGCGACCTCAAAATTCAGGCTGCCTGCCCGGATCATCTGAATTGCAAAAACCAGTACGCAGATTCCGATCACCAGCTTTGTCAACACCTTCGAAAGCTGTGTCAGTTTTCTCTGCAGCGGTGTCTGTCCTTCCTGTGCCTGAGACAGAGCATCCGCAATTTTTCCCATTTCCGTATCCATACCGGTGGCCGTCACGACTGCCACAGCACGTCCATATACGATCGTGCTTCCCATATAGACCATATTTTTACGGTCGCCCAGGGGCACATCCCGTTCCCCGTCTGCCAAAAAGATCTGATCGATCAGCTTCGTGACCGGCACGGATTCTCCTGTCAGTGCAGCTTCCTCTGCTTTCAGGCTTGCGCTTTCCAGAATCCTTGCATCCGCCGGAACCGCATCCCCTGCTTCCAGACAGATGATATCCCCCACCACAAGGTCTTTGCTCAAAATCGAGGACATTTTCCCGTCCCGCACAACCTTCGAGGTGGCTGCTGCCATGTCCTGCAGCGCTTCGATGGCCTTTTCCGCCTTGCTTTCCTGATACACACCCAGCACGGCATTGATCAGCACCACTGCCAGAATAATAATGACATCCGCAAAGCTGTCATTTTCCAGAACTGCAAGCACACCGCTGATGGCCGCTGCCGCCAGCAGGATCACAATCATCGGATCTGCCACCTGTTCTGCAAACCGGCGCAGCAGGGACTTTCCCTTCGCCGCCTTTAACTCGTTCGCCCCGTTCTGCAAAAGCCGCTCTGCCGCTTCTTTTTCTGTCAAGCCGCTTTTTTGGCTGTTAAGCTCCTGCAGTACCTGTTGTGAGTCTTCACAATAATACTTCATTCTTTTTCCTCCCGATGGTGTTTTTCGTACAATAGATCTCTCACTTCGTGATCGCTCTATTGTCTTGAATCACAAAAGACCCAAATACTGCTTTTCAAAAAGAAAACAGTATCTGAGTCTCGCAATTTAAAACAAGCCAGATCGGCACGGGATCGGGGTTGTTGACTTGTTACGCTGATGCAAAGGCGATCCGCCGGCTCTGTTCCATTCCGGCAGCTGCACTTGCTGCGCTCGCTACTCCCTCACAGGGAATTTTGTTTAGCAGTAAGGTTATCATATGCAAAGTCTTCTGTCAATATACCTGCCGATAAAGTTTTGGTGAATTTTTTGTCCGCTTTGGCAACTGTCTGACCGGAACGTCTGCACTTACAGCCGTTCCACCAATACGCCGCCTGCCCGCAGCACCCCATTCTCATAACCTCTTGCAAACAGCACGCTGCCCTCTGTCTCCACATCGGTCTCTTTTCCGGATGCGTTCAACACAACCCGGAGCCTGCTGCCCTCTGCCCCGGTTTTGACATATTCCACCACCCGGTCAGAGCTGTTATTATTTTCAAATGTGATTTCCATGCTGCGGGCCGCAGGCTCTTTTCGAAGGGCTATCAGCTGCTTTACCTGCTCCGTAATCTCTGCATAGTTTCCCTGTTCGATCTGATCCCAGGGCATACAGCGTCTGCAATCCGGGTCAGCGCCGCCCTCTATCGCGATTTCCGTCCCATAATAGATACAGGGACTTCCAGGCATTGTAAATAGCATTGCAAGCTGCTGGAAAAAGAGATCCTGATTTCCACCTGTCTGATGGATCAGCCGATCTGTATCATGGGAATCCAGAAGGTTAAACAAAACCTCTGTCGTCTGACGCATATAACGCACCAGATTTTCATGAATCGCCTCTTCCAAATCCGATTTCGTCTTTTCCGGCTGATACCAAAACTCCCGGATGGATGCCGCAAAGGGATAGTTCATAACGGCGTCGAATTCGTCCCCGCCAAGCCACGGCATTGCGTCATGCCAGATTTCCCCCAGCAGATAAAAATCCGGTTTTAACTGCTTTGTCATCTGCCGCAGCTCACGGCAAAACAGATGGGAAATTTCGTTTGCAACATCTAACCGAAGTCCGTCAATGTCAAAGGTCTCGATCCAATAACGAACCGTATCCAAAAAGTAGTCCCGCACCTTTTTTTCACTCGTATTGAGCTTTGGCATCCGCTCCGCAAAGGCAAAGGAATAATAGCGTCCATCCCGGGTGCTGCCCTCCTGCTCCCGACAGGGCCAGCGATTGATCATAAACCAGTCATAATAGGGGGACTTGGGCCCCTTTTCCATCACATCCCGCCACGGTAAAAAGTTACTGCCGCAATGGTTGAATACACCGTCCAACATCACGCGGATGCCTCTGTCATGGGCCTCCTTAACGAGCAGCTTCATAGTCTTTTCATCTCCGAAGCCCGGATCGATCTTCCGGTAATCTGTCGTATCATATTTATGACTTGAGGGAGATTCAAACACCGGCGTCAGATACAGTCCGGTAATACCAAGCTCCTGTAAATAAGGAAGCTTCTGACGAATTCCATCCAGATCGCCGCCGTAAAAATCGAGATTACTTACGGTATGGTATCCCCAGGGCTTTACCCAGTCCGGATCATTTTCTTTGTTGCCGTTGCAAAAGCGCTCCGGAAAAATCTGATACCAGACCGTCTCCCGCACCCACTTTGGCGTCACGTTGATATCCACCGAATTCATCCACGGAAACGTAAAGCACTGTCCCAGCTGTCCGTTTTTCACATCCTCTGGCGAATGAAAGCCATCCTCAAAATAAAAAACCCGTTCTGCTCCTGCCTGCAGCTCGAAGAAATACCGGCACCGTTTATAGGGAGGCTGCACGGGAATTTCCCACCAGAGGTGCTTGGGCAGACGCATTTTTGTCACGATCTCCTCCCGGCTGCCTTCCCAGGCCTCATTTCCGCCCAGAATACCGGTAGAAAACGGGTCGCCGTAATGAATCCAAACCTGTTCCACTTCTTCTCCGGTCTGCAGACCTACCATCAAAATTTCCTCATCCAATGCATAACAAAACTGCTGTGACGCTCTATGATAAACCGCTTCTAAATGAATCATGCTCAGACCTCCTTTTTCCAGGCCGCATCCTTTTACACTGCAGCCGATCTCATTTCAATGAATTTCCAGTCCATATTTTTCCTGCAACTGCAACAGAGTGATGTCGTGTTGAATATGCTCCGACAAGATCTTCACCATCAGCCCATTGTTGCTGACCGTGCCGCTCCAGTTGGCAAATGCACCGCAGTCCGCTGTCAGTGTCATCTGCCTGTCTGTCACAAGCATCAGACGGGAGGGCTGATGTGCTGTCAGCATTCCTCCGTGGGTATAAAACTCCACATCCTCCCGGTTCAGTCCAAGATCATAAAAGGAAAACGCAACGATCCGCACGCCTTTTTTCTTTAGCCGATGGAAGGTCTCTGCAAAACAGGAAAGATCAAAATCCGCATTCAGATAAACCTCCTCCCGGGCATCCTCCAGAAGCTTCCCTGCCCTTGCCATCGCCGTTTCAAAGCCCCGGAATACGAAATGCACCTCCGGCTGCTTCGCCGTCTCGTATTCTTCCAGCTGTTGCCTGGCGAGAGAAAGGTTCGCTGTCATTTCCGCCTGCATCCGCCCCAAAAGCACCTCCGGCTCCTGGGCGGTATACAGTGCTGTCTGATCCGGAACCAGCTCCACCATCCCCTTATCCAGCATGTGCTCCAGCGCATTGTAAATAGAAGGGCGCGCAATTGCGATTTTTTTAGCAAGCTGATAGGCAGACATGGGCTCAGAACCGATCAATGCCATATAAATCTGTGCTTCCAGCCTTGAAAAATTCAGATGTTCCAGGGTTTCCTGCAGCTTCATCGTTCGTTTTCCTTTCGTTGTATATTTTATGCAACTATATATAGCATAAACTTTTGCCCAATGCAAGTATTTTTTTGATTTCCTTGAAAAGGAAGAACATCCGGTGCCCATCCTCGTAGAGCGTTTTGATTTCATAGGACGCATTTCCTTATGAAATCAAAAAGGAGCGGCCGGCAGTTCCCGATCGCTCCTTCTTTCGTATTTTATTGCATGCGCTGTATTTTTACAGGTATCTCATCTTTCTCACCGTCTGCACAAACTCTACATTGGTTTTCGTCTTTGCAAACAGATCCAGCACCTTATCCACAGCTTCATCGGATTTCATACCATTCAGCGCGCGGCGCACCACGTTGATCGCTTCCATCTCTTCTGCACTCAGCAGCAGATCTTCTCTTCTCGTGCTGGTTTTGGGGATGTCGATGGCAGGGAAAATTCTGCGTTCAGACAGCTTTCGATCCAGCACAAGCTCCATATTACCGGTTCCTTTAAATTCCTCGTAAATGACATCGTCCATCCTGGATCCGGTGTCCACCAGTGCAGTGGCCAGAATCGTCAGGCTTCCGCCCTCGCGCATATTGCGGGCTGCACCAAAAAAGCGCTTCGGCATATGCAATGCCGCAGGGTCAATACCACCGGACAGGGTACGTCCGCTGGGCGGAACCACCAGGTTGTAGGCACGGGTCAGGCGGGTAATACTGTCTAACAGGATCATAACGTCTTGTTTATGCTCGACCAGACGCTTTGCACGCTCAATAACCATTTCAGAAACCCGTTTATGATGTTCCGGTAATTCGTCAAACGTGGAATAGATCACTTCTACATTCGGCCCTGCCACCGTCTCCTTCATGTCCGTTACCTCCTCCGGACGTTCATCGATCAGGAGAATGATCAGATGCAGGTCCGGATAATTTTTCTTTACCGACATGGCCACTTCTTTTAATAGGGTTGTCTTACCAGCCTTCGGCGGGGACACAATCATACCTCTCTGTCCTTTACCGATGGGGCTTAACAAATCCATGACCCGCATCGCCACCGGGCAGCCGAAGCGTTCCATTTTCAGTCTGCTGTTCGGAAAGATCGGCGTCATATCTTCAAAGTTGCTTCGTCTGGATGCTTCCTCTGTGGTATAGCCATTGATGGTCTTGACATAAAGCAGGGCGGAGAATTTTTCATTCTGCGTCCGCACTCTGGTATTTCCCTCTAAAATATCGCCTGTCCGCAAATTGAACCGGCGGATCTGGCTGGGTGCCACGTAAATATCATTATCTCCCGGCATATAATTATCCGAGCGGATAAAGCCATAGCCCTCAGCCATGACCTCCAGGATACCCTTTACCGTGATGCCGCTGTCCAGCTCTGTCGGAAACTTGTCGTCCTCCGGACTCTGGATCGGTGCAGTTCCACGATTATAGGGACTGTTGTAGCGCTCATTATAACGAGGTGCAGGCGCGCTCACACGGTTCTGCGCCTCTTCTGCCACAGGCGCAGCCGCATGGGGCGCTGCAGCTGCAGTATTTTCCCGTGCACCATTGTTGTCGCGGCTTCCTGTCCGTCCATTATGATAAGAACCATTGCTGATGAAGCGCTTTCCTGTTCTCTGCTGTCGCCTTTCCTCCCGATCCCCTGCTCTGCTCTCCGGTTCTGCCCCACCATCATGAGAATCCTGCTTTTCCACTGCACCCTTCTTCGGGGTATCTTCCCGCTCCGCTGCGTCCCTCTTCGGAGCATCCTTGCGCTCTGCCGCGTCCTTCTCCGGGGCATCCTTGCGCTCTGCCGGGCGGTTCTTAGGGGCGCTGGGTTCTGTTTTGATTTCTGCATTCTCCTGGGCATCCAATCTCAGCATCGCATCAATGACTTCCGCCTTTTTCATTGTAGAAAGTCCTTTTATCCCCCTTGCTTTTGCAATCTCCTTCAGATCATGCACTGCCAGAGATTCATATTTTTCTCTCATCATTTTTTCCTCTCATTTCTGCGCACGCTTTTTGCGCATGTCGAGTTTGTGTCAAGTGCGCGCAGACACAAATCTCGCGATTGAAAAATTTTATTTTTCAATCTTTACTCCTTTTACTGCCATCGTGATTCGTCCCTGATTTTCATACGGAATTCTACATGAAACGATCTTTTTGAAATGCGCCAGAACATCCCGATCCGGGAAACAGCGGTCTTTTGTCAGAAATCAAAAGTGCCTGTCATTTTAGTGAATTTTTTTACACGTCGGAGACACAAGTCAAAGGTCTCCTTCTGTTTCGCTCATTGTACCACACTCAAAACAGAATAGGAAGATTTTTTCCTTGATTCACTCAAATAAATCAGATATGATGATATACAGAGAGCTACGAATGACGCGTATGCCCCGACATCATCATTCCATATAAAAAAAGAAAGCAGGCAAATCAAATGACAAATCAGGAGAAAGCGCTGGAACTGCATGAGAAGCTGCAGGGAAAGCTTGAAACCGTTTCCAAAACACCCGTCCGCACCCGTGAAGACCTTGCACTTGTCTATACTCCCGGCGTTGCGGAACCTTGTAAGGTCATTGCAAAAGACCCGGCTGCCGCTTACACCTATACGATGAAAGCAAACACTGTAGCTGTTGTTTCCGATGGTTCCGCCGTACTGGGACTCGGCAATATCGGTCCGAAAGCTGCTATGCCCGTTATGGAAGGCAAGGCTGTCTTATTTAAAGAATTCGGCGGTGTCAACGCAGTTCCCATCTGCCTGGATACTCAGGACACGGAAGAGATTATCAAAGCCGTTACCTGGCTTGCTCCCGCTTTTGGCGGCATCAACCTGGAGGATATCAGTGCACCCCGCTGCTTCGAAATCGAAGAGCGCTTGAAAGAGACTCTGGATATTCCTGTTTTCCACGATGACCAGCACGGAACTGCTATTGTTGTACTCGCCGGCATCATCAATGCCTTAAAGGTAGTCGGTAAGAAAAAGGAAGACTGCCGCGTTGTTGTAAACGGCGCAGGAAGCGCAGGAGTTGCCATCACCCGCCTGCTGCTGACCTACGGCTTTTCCAATATCATTATGTGCGATAAATCCGGCATCCTCTGCGATGGCGCAGAGGGCTTAAACTGGATGCAGGAAAAGATGGTAAAACGCACCAATCTGGCTCACGAAACCGGTTCCCTTGCAGATGCTTTAAAGGGTGCTGATATTTTCGTCGGTGTTTCCGCTCCGGGCATTGTAACGGAAGAGATGGTGGCTTCCATGCATTCCGATGCCATTCTGTTTGCAATGGCTAACCCCGTCCCCGAGATCATGCCTGATCTCGCCAAAAAAGCAGGGGCACGCGTTGTCGGCACCGGACGCAGCGATTTCCCGAACCAGGTCAACAACGTTGTCGCATTCCCCGGCATTTTCCGCGGTGCTCTGGAAGGACATGCAAAACAGATCACCGATAAAATGAAGCTGGCTGCCGCTAATGCCATCGCAGCCCTCGTTTCTGATGAAGACTTAAACGAAGACAATATCATGCCGGAAGCATTCGATCCCAGAGTTGCGGACGTTGTTGCAGATGCAGTCAAGAGAAACATCCGCTGATCTCTGGCACCAGAAGCCCTACTATTCCCTGGACGCCTGGTGTAAAAATACATACGGACGGAAGCTTTACAAGGCTGCGCTGGATATCGGCTGTACCTGTCCCAACCGGGATGGCACCCTCGATACAAGAGGCTGTATTTTCTGTTCTGCAGGCGGAAGCGGCGATTTTGCCGCTTCCCGGCAGCTTTCTGTAACAGACCAGTTAAATCAGGCCAAGGCACTTTTGTCCTCCAAATGGACACCGGAACCTGGCAAGCCGTCTCTGATCGCCTATTTTCAGGCATATACCAACACCTATGGCGATCCGGACAGACTGCTTTCCTGTTATGAAGAAGCACTTTCCTCTCCGGAGGTCGCAGGCATTTCCATTGCGACGCGCCCGGATTGTCTTTCCGATATCATTCTGGAGGGACTGAACCGCCTCCGGTTACGGTATCCTGACCGGTTTATCTGGATCGAGCTTGGTCTGCAGTCCATACATGACCACACTGCAGCAAGAATCCGCCGTGGATATCCAACCTCCGTATTTTATGATGCTGCAGCAAAGCTCCATGCCCGAAGGCTTCCCTTTATTGTCCATCTGATCCTCGGACTCCCGGGGGAAAACCGGCTCGATCTACTGGAAAGCATCCGTGCCGTCAATCAGGTGCAGCCCTTTGGGGTCAAGCTGCAGCTTCTCCATATTTTAAGGGGAACAGATCTTGCCCTTCTTTACGAATCCGGAAAGCTTCCTGTACTGACACAGGAAGAATATCTCGATCTGCTGATCAGCTGTATTACTGCACTCTCTCCGAATATCTGCCTCCACCGGATCACCGGAGACGGTCCCCGCAAGCTTCTGATCGCGCCCCAGTGGAGTCTTGCGAAACGAAACGTCTTAAACAGGCTGCATGCCCTTATGAAACAACGAAATCTCAGACAAGGGGATAAGATTGAAAAATAAAATTTTTCAATCTCGAGATTTGTGTCTGCACACACTTGACACAAACTCGACATGCGCAAAAAACGTGCGCAGAAATGAGGATAATTATGAACCAGGAACCTCTTACACTCTATAAACTGATCGTTCTTTATCTGCTCAACAAGGTATCCTTTCCACTTACAATGGCGCAGGTCAGCGATCTCATTCTGGAAAAAGAATACACCAATTACCTGACACTGCAGCAGGTTATCAATGAGCTGGCACAGGCCGGGCTGATCACTGCTAAAACGCTGGTCAACCGCACCCATCTGCAGATCACAGAGGAGGGCCGCAATACCCTTTCCTATTTTGAGAACCGCATCAGTGACGCGATCAAGGCAGACATCGGCGAATATCTGAAAAAAAATGAACTGGAAATGCGCAACGAATCTTCGATCCAAAGCAATTACTATAAGGCTGTCAACGGGGAATTCGAAACAGAGCTGACTGCAGTGGATAAGGACGTCAACCTGGTGACCATCCGTCTTACGGTTCCTACAGAAGAGCTCGCAATTTCCATTTGCGAAAACTGGCAAAAAAATAACAGGGAGATTTATCAGTATCTGACAACCGCCCTGTTTTAAAGTATGTTATTGCAGCATCTCCCGGATCACACTGCCATCTGTTTTTCCGAGGTCTAACTCCAAAAGTGCTGCCAATGTCGCGCCCTCATCCCAGAGCGCGATATTCTTTTCCACCCGGACGCCAGCTCTTACACAGCAGCCCGACATTGCAAAAAAGGTCTGATAGTCTGCTTCCCCCGGCAGATACCCGTGGGTTCCCTTCATGCCATGTGCACAGTCCTTCTCTGCTGCCGTCAGCTGTTCCCATTCGTCCAGAAAAAACCATCCTTCCTTTGCTTCCAGCATCAGAAAGCAGTTTTCGTCTGCGCCCATGTTTGCTGCCTTTTCCCGGGTCAGAATCCTTTCGATTCCAAAATCCTCCCGTCCTTTCAGCGTCTCCAGCACTTTTCTTGTACGCTTTTGCACTTCTGCATTGTTTTCTACAGACGGATGCAGATAGATATAGCAGCTTCCGTCACAGTTTTTTGCATAGGCCTTCCAGCTTTTGATCCTGCCATTGCGGACCGTCAGCAAGCCGGCTTTCCACAGTGCATGATTGACAAAGGCAACCTTGTCCACATCCTTCTGATAATGATCCCCCAGAAGCACGACCGTCGTGCTTTCCATCTCTCCGGTTTCCTCCAGTGCCCTTACAATCTCGCCCAGACGCTTATCGTGGCGCTTAAGAGCTTCTTTTGCCTCCTTACTCTCCACGCCATAGAGATGTCTGTTCGTATCCACATCCGTCAGATGCAGCAAAAACAGCTGCGGATTGTATTTGTAGATCGTATCCAGCGCGCATGCCTGAATAAAATTGTCCAGTTGGGGCTGTGCGATTCCGTTTCGTAAATGTCCGAAGCGTTTGTTCAGATCCAGCTGATAAAACAACGGACCGTTCGTCGCATTCATCAGGATCTGATTTTGCCATTTGCGCGTCACCATAATCTCCGGCACATAGTAGTCCATCCTGCTGCCTGCCACAACAGGCCACAAAAGCCCGGCCGTCGTCATTCCCTTTTTCTTCGCTTCGTCATAAAGCGTCGTGCTGCGGATCCATTTGCGATGATAAAGCCAGTCCGGATCCTTCCGGTTGGGCTGGATTTTTGTGTTGTTCACAATCCCGTGATTTTTCGGCATCCGCCCTGTCACAATGGATGTATGGGCCGGATATGTCAGGGACGGACACACACTGTTTACATGGCTGCACAGCGCTGCCTGTTCAAAAAAACGCCGAAAATTCGGCAGGGTCTGTAAATATTCCAAATCCTTTGCTCCGACCGCATCAAAGGACACGATCATGACCCGCTTTGGTATCTGTTTCATTGCTCTGCTCCATCCTGCGGCTTTTGCTCTGTCTTAGCCGCTTCCCTGCGTATCCGCTGCATGTGCTCTTTGATTTTTACTTCATATCCCATCCCACCGGGCTGATAAAACTCTCTTCCGGACAGCTCATAAGGTAAATACTGCTGTCTGACATAGTGGTTTGGATAATCGTGTGCATATTTATAATCTTTTCCGTGTCCCAATTTTGCTGCTCCTTTATAATGGGCATCCTGCAAATGCACCGGAATCGCCAGATTTCCGGTTTCTTCCACCGTCTTCATTGCGGACGCAATGGCGTTGACCGCTGCGTTGCTTTTCGGCGCGCATGCAATGTAGGCCGCCGCCTGTGCCAGAATGATCTGCGCCTCCGGCATGCCTACCCGCTCTGACGCCAGGGATGCAGAAACCGCCACCTGCAGCGCTGTCGGATCTGCATTTCCAACATCCTCCGACGCACAGATCATCATCCTGCGGGCGATAAATGTCACGCTTTCCCCGGCATACAGCATCCGCGCCAGATAATAAACCGCTGCATCCGGATCGGAGCCCCGCATACTCTTGATAAATGCCGAAATCGTATCGTAATGATTATCGCCTGTTTTGTCGTATTTTACTGCACGTTTTTGAATACATTCCTGGGCAACCTCCAGGGTCAGATGGATTTTTCCATCCTCTGAGCGCTGTGTCGTCATTACGCCAAGCTCTACTGCATTCAATGCCGCACGTGCATCCCCGCCTGCAATATCCGCCAGAAACTCCAGCGCATCCGGCTCTATCTGTGCCTGATAGGCACCCATTCCTCTCTGATCGTAGACCGCCCGGCGGATCAGTTCTTCGATATCTTCCTTTGAAAGCGGCTTGAGTTCAAAAATAACCGAACGGGACAGCAGCGCTCCGTTTACCTCAAAATACGGATTTTCCGTCGTCGCACCGATCAGGATCAGGGTTCCATCCTCCACAAAGGGAAGCAGATAGTCCTGCTGACTCTTGTTGAACCGATGGATCTCATCAATGAACAGGATCGTCTTTTTTCCAAACATTCCACGGTTGTCCTTTGCCTTTGCGACAACCTCTTCCATATCCTTTTTGCCTGCCACAGTCGCATTGATCTGCATAAACTCCGCGCTGGTCGTATTCGCGATCACCCTCGCAAGAGTCGTTTTGCCCGTTCCGGGCGGTCCGTAAAAAATGATGGAGGAAAGCTTGTCCGCCTGAATCGCACGGTACAAAAGCTTGTCCTTTCCGATAATGTGCTGCTGCCCGACTACCTCATCCAGCGTCCGGGGCCGCAGCCTTGCCGCCAGCGGCGCTTCCTTTTCCTGATTGGTCTGTCTCATATAATCGAAAAGATCCATGTCCCCTTATTGTACCTCCACTTTCATGTTCGGCCACACCTTCTCAATCCGCTCGTCAGGGTAATTGATGTCAAAGAATGTGTCGATCACGCTCTTCTTTTCCGCCCGCACGGTTCCTGTGGTACTTTCCGTGCCTACGACAGTCCCTGCGTCCGCGACGCTTTCCTCCTTCGCGGCGTTTTCTACGCCCGCGGCAGTCCCTGCGTCCGCACTGCTCTCCTGCACCGCCGCGCTGTCCTGCCGTTCCACATAGCGTACCATGGCGCCTGCCGAAATAACCGCATCGCAGCTCATCAGCACAACAACTGCCCAGGTCGCAATTTTTGCTCCAAGGGGCGGCAGCTTTTCGATCCATCCACTGATCGTCGGATAACAGATCTTTACCCAAACAACGGATAACAGCCCCCAGAAAATGCAATACAGCAGGTTGGTTCTCCCACCGATATTAAAGGGCATGTCACTGTAATCCCAGAATGTAGTCCCGAGAAAAATCTCTGTAAATACGCTGCACAGATATTCATATACGCCGCCCAGCACACTGCCCGCCAGGAAAATATAACGATCCTCTTTTCCGGCAAGCCGCTGCAATACAACTGTCAGAATGACCGCACCGAAGCCCCAGACAATACTGAAGGTGCCGTAAATTACGCTGGACCGGCTCATCCATACGCCTCCCGTCACCCTGCAGAACAGCGTTTCGATCAGATCTCCGAGAAATGCACAGATCATAAATACCCAGATCAGCTTATCCACACAGACGCCTCTTGCAAAGACATATCGTTCTGCCCGATCTGCCTCCTCCAGAGCTTCCATCTCCGGGTATGCACGGTTTAACCGCTTCCAGACTGCATGATAGATCTTGCCTCCAAGCTTTTGCTTGACTTTCTTTTGTTCCTGCAGAAGTCTCCCCTGGGTTTCCTTCAGCTCTGTCAGGCTCCTGCTTTTCCTGACTGCAATCAGAATCGACACCAGGTCGGCAGCCATCAGCCCAAAGCCGGCTATGTCTATGATCCGCAGCACAATTGTCGGAATCATCGAAAACAGGATAAAGACCGGAGGATGCAAAAGCAGCACCGCCGTCATCACAACTGCTGCCTTGATCAGCGAAAGGAGCACACTCTTTTTCTTCCCGCCAAACAGTGTCACATCCTCGTAATTCCACAAATGCTTTTTCCAGATTTTGGCTGCGATCCCTCCGGAAAAATATTCCACAACGGACACGACCATCCAAGTGGTCAGAAACTGCAGCAGCCATTTTGTCCCCTGCTCCGGCAGCAAAAGGATCAGAATATCCATCATTATGCCGTATTCCGGACAAAAGGGCAGACTGAAAAATCCGCGGTTGCAAAATCTTCTTTCTTTTACTGCAAAAAAGGCAACCTCCAGTGCCCATCCGATAAAGCTGTACAGCAGCAGATACGCTGCCAGTTCTGTGTAGGTATATTGCATTCTTTCCACTCATTTCTGCGCACGCTTTTTGCGCATGTCGAGTTTGTGTCAAGTGCGCGCAGACACAAATCTCGTGATTGAAACATTTTATTTTTCAATCTGTGTAACTGTTCAGTGCAAAAGCTTCCACTTTTGATTATAACAACTATTTTCCCTGCTGTACATGTTGGATTTTATCCAACTGCGGATTTCAAGATACCAGCATGATTTCTTCGACTGTCACAAAGACATAGCCTTGGCTTTGCAGCTCATCCACAATAAAAAGTGCCGCCTCAATACTGGAAGCATATTCATCATGCAGCAGGATAATCGCATTTTCCCGCGCTTTGGACAAGATTCGTTTTTCAACATTGGTGCTGCTTTGACTGCACCAGTCCAGGGGATCAATCGTCCAAAGCACCGGAAACATATTCAGCTCCTGTTCGAAGCCTTTGTCCCAGCTTCCATAGGGCGGACGGACAAAAATGGTTTCCGCTCCTGTTATCTCCTTCAATACCTCATTCGTGGAAATCAGCTCCTGTCGAAAGGCTTCCCGGTTATTGCTTGTCAGCTGAATATGACTATAGGTGTGGTTGCCGATCAGATGTCCCTCCTTCTGCATACGCAAAATCAGCTCCGGATATTTTTCTGCATTCTCTCCTGTAACAAAAAAACTGGCTTTTGCGCCCCGCTCTGCCAGGCCGTCCAAAAGTATTTTCGTATAGACCGGATGGGGACCGTCATCAAAGGTAAGGGCGATCTTTTTGGGCTCTACTGCATCGGATACGCCGCCAGAAGTCTGTATTGCTGCCTTTTCCTTCCCGTTTTTTTCCTCCCCTGTCAGCTGCCCTCCCGCAGCAGTTCCAAAAAGCAGCAATCCAACCAGAAAAAGTCCCAGTTGAATTGCTGCCCTTTCATTTCGTTTCTCTTTTTTATGTTCCAGATGTTCCATGGAAAACCGCCTTTTCCGGTTCCTTCTTTTTAATCTATGCAGTAGAAGCCCTCTATCATTCGGAAAGGACGGCGCAGCAGCGCCAAAACCTTATCTGTCTGCAGAAGAACTACCGGATTTTGACGGTTCTCGTCCCCGGACTCAGCTCTGAAATTCCAGCTGCCGAAAGCTGTGTCTGAAATAGAGCACCTCCGCCACAGATGTAATCGCCCAAGAGAAAAAGTAGAGAGAGTACAGCGCCGGAATCGTATGAATCCATACAAAAATGGTATACACCCAGATCACCCGGAACACGCAGGAGCCTAAAATAACGATGACCATCGGTACAATGCTCTTTCCGATTCCTCGGGAGGCTGCGATGCTGCAGTCCATAAACGCACTGATCATATAAGAAAATCCCATGATCTTCACACGCTGCATTCCGGCATCGATTACAGCAGGCTCCGTCGCAAACAGCGACAGAAACTGTCGTCCGAAAATCAGCAGGAGTCCGCCAAAGATCGCACCTGCCGCAAAGGAATAGGTCAGCCCGACGAGATAGCTCTTTTTCATCCGTTCCCGGTTGCCAGCGCCCCAGTTCTGTCCGATAAAGCTGGAACAGCCGGTATAAAACGCTGCCATAATATTAAAAATCAGCGTGTCCGCATTTGCTGCAGCTGCATTTCCGGACACCATCACCGCATCAAAGGAATTGACGCCGGACTGCACAAAAAGGTTCGCGATAGCAAAGATGGCATTCTGGATACCGGTGGGTATGCCAAGCACCAGGATCGCTTTTCCGCAGGCCGGATCCAGTCTGAGCTTCGAAGGGTGCAGCCCACAGTCGTCCGTCCGTCGCAGCAGATGAATCACGATCAGAAGTGCAGATAAATACTGTCCGATCACACTGGCGATGGCCACGCCCTCTGCTGCCATATGGCACACGATAACAAAAAACAGATTTAAAATAACGTTTACAATTCCTGCAATGGACAGATATAGCAGCGGACGCTTCGTATCTCCGGTGGCGCTCAGAATACCGTTGCCGCAGTTATACAGTGCCATACCCGGCATGCCCAGTGCATAAATTTTCAGATACAAAACAGCACTGTCCATCAGCTCTTCTTTGGTATGCAGAATTCCAAGCAGTCCCTCTGCAAAGAAAAAACAGGCTGCACCCACAAGCAGACCGACGATCAGACAGATTACAAAGGCGGAATGCACGGTTTTGATCACGGATTCCCTGCGCCTTGCACCCAGCTCATGCGCCATCCGCACATTGACACCGCAGCCCATTCCGATCAGAAAGCCGGTAAACAGCGTGACCAGAAGCGTTGTCGAACCAACTGCCCCCAGCGCCCGGTAATCCGAAAATCGCCCTACCACCGCTACGTCACTCATATTAAACAGCACTTCCAGCACCTGGGAAAATACCAGCGGGCAGCTCAGGAAAAACAGGTTCTTCCAGATCGAACCTGTTGTCATTTCTATTGCTTTTGTTTTCTTTTCTCTCTCCATTCCCCTGTAAAAGCCTTTCTATCCACAGAATCTGCATCAATATGCGCTTTTTCAGGTCGTTTTTCGACCCGTATCTACCACAATACTCGCAGGAGTTGATTTTGTAAAGAGAAAAAGCACCCGGCAGGAGAAACCTCCTCCCGCCGAGTGCTTCTACAGTCTGCAGCTTTAAACGCTATGCTGCTTTTTCTTTGCGACCAGCTCGCCGTTTTCCACTGCGATCAGGATCGTGTCACCCATCTGTACCTGATCTGCCAGGATCAGCTTTGCAGACAGCGTTTCCACATATTTCTGGATATAACGCTTCAACGGACGCGCGCCATAAATCGGATCATATGCGTTGTCTACAATGAACTGCTCCGCATCCGGGCTGAGTTCGATCGAAAGCTGCTTATCTTCCAGACGATGATTCAAGTCTGCGACAATCAGATTGATAATACCGCTGATGTTATCCTTCGTCAGAGGCTTGAACAGGATGATCTCATCCAGACGGTTCAGAAACTCCGGACGGAAGTGACCGCGCAGATCCTTCGTTACCAGCTCTTCTGCTTCCGGCTTGATCGTGCCGTCCGCATCGATGCCATCCAGCAGATAGTTCGCGCCGATATTCGAGGTCATGATCAGAATCGTGTTCTTAAAGTCCACAGTTCTGCCCTGGGAATCCGTAATCCGGCCGTCATCCAGCACCTGCAGCAAAACATTGAAGACATCCGGATGTGCCTTTTCAATTTCATCGAACAGGACAACTGAGTAGGGCTTTCTGCGGACTGCTTCTGTCAGCTGACCGCCTTCTTCATAGCCAACGTATCCGGGAGGCGCTCCGATCAGACGGGACACAGAATATTTCTCCATGTACTCACTCATATCGATCCGGACCATGTTGTTCTCGTCATCAAACAGGGATGCAGCAAGCGCTTTTGCAAGCTCCGTCTTACCGACACCGGTAGGTCCAAGGAACAGGAACGAACCGATGGGCTTGGTCGGATCCTTGATACCCGCTTTGGAACGGATAATGGCATCCGTCACCTTCGTTACCGCTTCATCCTGACCGATGACTCTCTTATGCAATTCGTCATCCAGATGCAGCGTCTTATTCCGCTCACTTTCTGTCAGCTTTGCAACCGGAATACCTGTCCACCGGGAAATAATCCGGGCGATTTCTTCATCGGTTACCGCTTCGTGAACCAGGGAAAGGTCTTCCTTCTTTACTTTTTCTTCTTCCTGCTCCAGCTGTTTTTTCAACTCCGGCAGTTTGGCATAGGAAAGCTCTGCTGCTTTCTCCAGGTCGCCTTCGCGCTGTGCAATCTGAATTTCATTGTTGACCGCTTCGATCTCTTCTCTTAACTTGGAAAGGTTCTCTACGCTCTTCTTCTCGTTATCCCACTGCGCTTTGCGGTTGTTGTACTCGGACTTTAACTCCGCAAGCTCCTTCTGAAGTGCTTCCAGACGCTCCTTGCTCAGGGTGTCGTCTTCTTTTTTCAGCGCAGCCTCCTCAATTTCCATCTGCATGACCTTACGGCGCAGCTCGTCCAGCTCCGCAGGCATGGAGTCCATCTCGGTCTTGATCAGTGCGCACGCTTCATCCACCAGGTCGATCGCTTTATCCGGCAAAAACCGGTCAGAAATATAACGGTTGGACAAAACGGCGGCACTTACCAATGCATTATCCAGAATCTTTACGCCGTGATACACCTCATAACGATCCTTTAAGCCACGCAGAATGGAAATGGTATCCTCAACGGTAGGCTCATCCACCTGCACCGGCTGGAAACGACGTTCCAGAGCAGCATCCTTTTCAATATATTTGCGGTATTCATCCAGTGTCGTTGCACCGATACAATGCAGCTCGCCTCTCGCCAACATAGGCTTCAACATGTTGCCGGCATCCAGTGCACCGTCTGTTTTGCCCGCACCGACGATGGTATGCAGCTCATCAATAAACAGAATGATCTGTCCTTCGCTCTTCTTCACATCCTCCAGAACTGCCTTCAGACGCTCTTCAAATTCGCCCCGATACTTGGCACCTGCTACCAGTGCACCCATATCCAGTGCGAAGATCTTTTTATCCTTCAGCCCCTGGGGTACGTCGCCCCGCACGATTCTCTGTGCCAGTCCTTCGACAACGGCGGTCTTGCCGACGCCGGGTTCACCGATCAGAACCGGGTTGTTCTTGGTTTTTCTGGAAAGAATCCGAACCACGTTACGGATTTCATTATCCCTGCCGATGACCGGATCGAGCTTCTGGGCTCTCGCCTTTTCTACCAGATCCTGTCCGTACTTCTCCAATGTATCATAAGTAGCCTCCGGATTGTCCGAAACGACTCTCTGATTGCCGCGCACCGTGGACAATGCCTGTAAAAAACGCTCCCGCGTGATGCCGTACTCGGTAAAGATCTGCTTGATCTCCTTATTCGGATACTGCAGCATGGACAAAAACAGATGCTCTACAGAAACATATTCATCTCCCATCTGTTTTGCTTCATCCTCGGCATGGATCAGCACCTGATTTAAGTCCTTGCCGATATAAACCTGACCGCCCTGCACCTTTACGCGCTTTGCCAGCGCCTGTTTGCTGCGGTCCACAAAATGCTCCTTCTGGATTTCCATCTTCTCGATCAACTTTAAGATCAGGCTGTCTTCGATGGTCAGAAGGCTGTATAAAAGATGTTCTTCTTCGATCTCCTGATTGCCGTATTCATAGGCAAGCTTTTCACAGTTCTGCACTGCTTCTACGGATTTCTGGGTAAATTTGGAAATGTTCATACACAGCTCCCTCCTTACTCAATCTATCATGGTTTCGCCATTCGGCTCCTCTATTGGAACCTTCCGGCCGCTGTTGTTTGTTCTAGTGAAGCTATAACACTTCATCTGAATCCTACTATAACACCAGCTATTAGCCACGTCAAGAGGTGAGTGCTAATTATTTGTGAAGATTGTGTGAATGTGTGAACTCTACAAGTCATGCTCCTGTCAGCCACTGAATTTCGTTATCTGAAATTTTCAGGATATGACAATGCTTAAGGCCATATAATACTTGTTCCTTCGCCTCATCCAAAGAATTCCAAAGTGGTGGGCGTAAATTCGGATCGAAAGAAACAATCGCACCGGATTACGATAAAATGAAAAATCCCTGTCTCCAAAAAAGATATTGCTTTTTCATAGGATTCCTATTTTTTCACGCACCATCTGTACTGCAAAGGGGATTCCCGTTTTAGGAATCCCCCTATCATTATCCATGCGTTTTCCAACTCCATGTAAGTTTTATCATGTGTTTCCTAAACCAGATCGTATTTCACCACATCGATTTTAGCTGCACCTTCCGCAAAGAATGAAATTCCTTTTGCCTCCTGCTCTGTAAATATGACAGCCGACATAACCTGCTCGCCATCATTAATAAATACTTCTGCGCTAAATCTATCCAAAATCACACGAAGCTTTAATTCATTGGCATCTCCATTTACCAGACATCTTCTCTGATGAACCAATGCTCGTTCGCTTCCCGAAAATTTTCTGTCAATTTTCAGGACGGACTCATCCGGGCGGAAGCACAATTCTGTATGAAACCTCTCATTCTGTGCAAAACGTAATGCGAATTTCTTATAGACATTTTCCTTATCTTCCGGACGTATCACAAGCTCCATATCTATCGTTCGTCCTTCGATTTTATCCAATGAGATCGTATCATTATTTATTACTACATTATTGTACTCAACTCTGTCTTTTCGCATCGCATCGAGTTCTTTGATCGGCGTTTGATAAAGTCTTCCGTTTTTCACAGATAATTCTCTCGGCAGACTCATTTGTGCAAACCATTTTGAATCATTGCAACGATGAGCAATCGTGTCCCAGTTCTGCATCCAGCCAATCATAATTCTCCGTCCATCCGGGGTTCCCAACGTCTGCATTGCATAAAAATCAATTCCATAATCCACAGACTGCGCAAACTGCTCTTTTAAGGTATATTTATCCTGGTCCATTTCTCCTATGATACATAAAGTACCATTTCCGTTATGATATTCCAAGCCTTCCGGCAGCATATCCTGTGGACTGGTCAAAAGAACGTGTTTCCCATCCAGTTCAAAGAAATCCGGACATTCCCACATCTTTCCAAAACGTTTCTTATTTTTTGCAAGGATGCTGACAAATTTCCAGTCAAATCCGTTTTCGCTTCTATAAAGAAGAATCTGTCCACTTCCATCTGCCGGTCTGCTTCCGATAACACAATAGAAGTTCCCATCTTTTCCTTTCCAGATCTTTGGATCACGGAAATCCACTTTACTTGCACCTTCCGGAAGATCTTTGGCTGTCAGAACAGGATTCTTCTCATATTTCTTATAATCTTTTCCATCTCCAACAGCCACTGCCTGTGTCTGAATATCCCTTACAGTTCCATCTTCCATTGTTTCCTGATCTACCGCAGTATAGAGGAGCAGTTGTCTTCCGTCCTCTAACTCTATTGCGCTTCCTGAAAAGCATCCAATTTTATCATAATCTTCATCCGGTGCCAAAGCTGCCGGAAGATGTTTCCAGTGAAGCAGATCTTTACTAACCACATGACCCCAATGCATACTGTTCCAGTGTGTATCGTATGGATAATACTGATAAAAAAGATGGTACTCTCCCTGATAGTATGAAAAACCATTCGGATCATTCATCCATCCGACATATGGACTCACATGAAAAGCCGGTCTGTCTTCTGCTTTTATCTGCTTTCCCTGTTCATATTCATATTTTCTAGCCTTTTCTAACATCTCACTCATGCAAATTCTCCTATTGTTCGTAGCGTTATTTTTCTTCACTCAATGACTTCTGATACTGATCAAAGTATTTCTGTTTGATTGAAAGATAATCAGAAAGTCCATACTGTTCCATTTTCTTCAGATAGGAATCCCACTCTTTTTCAATTCCACCATTCAGGATCCAGTCTGCTTTCTTCTGCTCTGCATATTTTCTAATATCTGTATCGTACTGAGACACTTTATTGGTATCCTCAATGCTCATAAAGACGTTTGGATAAACATACTTGCTGTTCATATCCTGTAGATAAGTTTCATGCATATTGTCTAAACGCCATTTTGCATCTTCTGGCTGTGTTACATATACATCATAATATTCATTCAGTACTGCAAGCGGACCATTTACAGATTGTGCCTCACGTACTTCTACCGGAGACTGAGTTCCAAGATCCATATGCTTCAGCATTTCTCCGCCATCTTTATTCCTGGACAGTTCAAAAATGTTAAAAGAATCCTTTTCTCCATAAGTTCCCCAGTTATTCTGCGGTGACTGAAGGGGGGCATACATCTGATCAATCCATGCGGCGGCAAGTGCTGTGTCACGACAGCTGGATGTAAGGACACATCTTCCACGATCGAATCCGCTTGTTTCGCTGTTGTTCTGTCTTGTGATATTTCTCATTCCATCCGGTCCTGTCAACGCTGGCAGCATCACATAATCTTCATTGTTATCGATATTTGCAATATCCCATGTAAAGCAGAGACCATATCGATGATTCTTTCCTTTTGCCACATAGGTGGACCACTCTTGTGTAAATGCTTCCGGGTCGACCAGATCCTCTGTTACAAGCTTATGTAACCATTGGATACCTTCTTTATAACCTTCCTGAACCGTTGTGTAAATAACTTTTCCTTCATCCGTTACAGCGAAATGATCCCCTGTATCTCCATAACCTTCTCCAAATCCATTGATCAAAATTGCAGGATCCTGATCTCCATTATTAATAATAAATGACATCGGGATTACATCACCTTCAATGGAAAATTCTTTTTCAAGTTCATCTGCATGATCACGGAATTGAATTAATACCTGTTCCAGTTCATCTGTTGTTGTCGGAATCTCAAGTCCAAGATAATCCAGCCATTTTTTGTTAATATACGGGATATCTCCGATTGCCTGAATGGCTTCTTTCCCTGCTCCAAGCTGCTCAATCCATGGAAAGGAATAAATATGTCCATCCGGTGCTGTACACATCGTCCTGTATTCCGGATATTTTTCAAATACTGCCTGTAAATTCGGCATATATTTATCTATCAGGTTTTCCAATGGAATGATGATTCCCTGCTTTGCATAACGCAGCAGGTCATACTCACTCATTCCGGCATTGAATAATCCGTCCGGCAGATTTCCAAACTGGGCAAGTGCCAGGTTTTTCTTATCAGAAAACTGGTCTGATACAAAACAAGTCCAGTCAATATGAACATTTGTCTGCTCTTCCATGCGCTGAAAGATCACTCGTTCATTTGGCTCCTGTGTTGATGTAGCCGGTGCACTTGTAATAAAGGAAAGTTCTGCGGTTTCCTTCAATGGAAACTGCACTTCCGATACAGGTGTATCTGGATCAATATCAGCTGCAAGCTGCTGCTCTTTTCCACATCCTGCAATTCCCACCATCATCGTCAAGAATAGTCCAATTGCAAGTAATGCATTTACTTTTCTTTTCTTCATATCTGTATCGTTCCTTTCTTATTAGCCTTTTACCGATCCGACCATAATTCCTTTATCAAAATATTTCTGGAAGAATGGGTACATTACTAACAGTGGTAAACTTGATACTACAATGGTTGCATATTTAAGCTGTTCTGCTATTTTTGCCATTTCTGCCGTACTCTGGATATCGGCGATCATTCCCGGCTGTGGTGTATTCTGTACCAGAATAGAACGGAGCACTAACTGCAATGGTTGCAGATTTGCATCATTCAAATAAATCATTGCATCGAAATAACTGTTCCACATTCCAACGAAGGACCAGAGTGCCAGAACTGCAATGATCGGCTTACATACCTGAATCATGATTTTAAAGAAATGCTGGATCTCATTTGCCCCGTCGATCGCAGATGCTTCTCTTAATTCTGTCGGAATTGATTGATAATAAGTTCTTGCGAGAATCATATTCCATACATTAAATGCCCCCGGAATCAGGATTGCCCACACCGTATTAACCAAGTGCAGCTGATTGATCAAAATGAAGGTAGGAATCATTCCACCCCCAAAGAACATTGTGATCAGGAAAATAATATTGAATAATTCTCTTCCTACAAATTCTTTTTTAGACAACGGATATGCTGCCAGCAATGTCACAAAAACGGAAATAACTGTAAATGCAAGTGAATACAGGAAAGAATTTAAAAATCCACGCCAGATCATTGCATTCTCTAATACTCTTCGATAGGCATCTAATGTCCAGTCCTTGATTTTAAAACTCAATCCCTGGTTATTCAAAACATTCGGATCCATAAAGGATGCGAGTACCACATAAACAATCGGTATTGCTATAGAAAGGACGAATAAACCAAGAATGGTAAATCCGATTCCAAGGATTACGCTGTCTGTCCTTGAATATTTTTTATTCTTTATTTTCTCCATCTTTTCTCCCTCTTTCCTATAATCCTTCTCCATCATTCAGTTTCTGAACAACCCAGTTTACAAAAACCAGCAAGATAACATTTACAACAGAATTGAAAAGACCTACTGCTGTAGAATATCCATAATCGCCATTTAAAAGTCCGATACGATATACATATGTAGACAGGATTTCCGATGCCGGCAAGTTCATATCTGTCTGTAACGCATAAGCTTTTTCAAAACCTATACTCATAATATTTCCGGCCTGTAAAATAAACTGAATTACAATAATATTTTTAATTGCAGGCAACTCTACATACCAGATTTGCTGCAGAAGATTTGCTCCATCCATGAGAGCTGCTTCTTCCAGCTCTTTGCTGGCATTCGACAATGCTGCTGTGTACATAATAGATGCCCATCCTGCCGCCTGCCAGATTCCGCTTGCAATATAGATTGTCCGGAATGCAGAAGGCATTGTCATCCAGTTTGTGCTGATTCCGAGTACTTTATTCAGCGGTCCTACAGGCGATAAAAACATACGGACCATACCACAAAGTACGATGACGGAAATAAAGTTCGGCATATAGATCAAAAGCTGAACCTTCTTCTTGATTCCTGTCTTTTGAATACGATTCAGAAGCAATGCAAGAATAATTGGAACCGGGAACCCCCACAGCAATCCGTAGATACTCAATTTTAATGTATTCATCAGATAGCTCATGAAATCCGGTGAAGATAAAAATCGTCTGAAATACTCCAGTCCGACCCAGGGACTCCCAAGAACTCCTTTGATTACATTGTAGTCTTCAAAAGCAATCAGAAGACCACCCATCGGAAGATACTTAAAAATAATTGTCAGCAAAAGTCCCGGCATCAGGAAGAATAAATATAGCTGCCAGTTTTTCTTCACATAAGTCCCCTTTTCTCTCCAGGTTCGCTTGCTTGCGGACTTTGCTTGGTTTTGCATTCTTTTCATGCATTACTCCCTCCATTCCTTTAACGCTTCGCACAAAACCGGTTAAGTAACCGGTTACTTTCTAGTTTGATAATACTCTATTCCTCTCATTCTGTCAACACTTTTGCGTGTTAAAATAACCGGTTACGTAATCGGTTATTTTCCCATTGTGTTTTTCCATGAGAATTGCTATACTAAAGACTATTATAAACTGTTAGTCGTCATATTGAAGGAGATTCCGCTTTTATGAGTAAAAAACAGGTAACTTTTGCAGATATTGCAGAATACACAAATTTTTCAAAGACTACAATATCAAGATACTTCAATCATCCTGATTCTCTTACCTTAGAAAACCAGGAAAAGATTTCACAGGCTCTTGACATACTTGGATATAAAAAGAATAAGCTGGCAAAGGTCCTGGCGAATGGAAAAAGTGAATTTATCGGAATCATCGTTCCAAACCTCTATCTGCACTATTATTCTGAGATGCTGGCACAATTTCTTTCCAACTACAGAGATTATCATTATAAATTTCTTGTTTTCGCCAGCGAACATGGGGCTGAAGAGGAGCAACAATACATTGAAGAGCTTCTATCTTATCAGATTGAGGGACTGATTGTTTTAAGTCACACGCTTCCATCCGAAAAGCTCGCTTCCTATCAGATTCCTGTCATCGCAATTGAACGTGAAGCAGAACATATCAGCAGCGTCAATACGGATAACTATATGGGAGCACTTCAGGCTACTTCCTTGTTGATCCGGGATAAATGTGACATACTGATTCATATAAATGTCAATGTGAAAAAATCTGTCCCGGCTTATGACCGTATCCGGGCTTTTAAGGAAACTTGTGAAGAACATCATGTTCCATATCATATCGATCTGAGTGTAGAAGGTAATACTTATCAGGAGATTTTAAATGTGATCCGGGTAATTTTCGATAAGATAGAAGCCAAATACCCTGATCAAAAAAAAGGCATCTTTCTTGCGAATGATACCTATGCCAATATGTTTCTGAATTTAATTTTCCAAAAATACGGAACATTTCCTTCAACTTATGAGATTGTTGGATTTGACGATTCCCCGATTGCCAGCGAAGCAATCCTTCCAATCACAACCGTTGGTCAGCAGATTGATGTCATTGCCAAAACCGCCATGGATCTTCTGGTCCGGCAGATGGATGAGCAGAAAAAGCGTGCTCCTAAACCATTGGGCGAACCCATCCACAAACAAATTACACCTATATTGATTCGCCGTAATACAACACAATAGTTTATTTTCCTGATTAAGAACACTGTCTGCTACCACCAGCACCATCCAATCGGTAAACTTTATTTCCCGTTCTTTTTCATATTTTCCCGCCTTTTATGTTTTGGTTTGTCTTTCCGACAACTCCACCTTACCAAAAGGCTTCCTGTCCAGACAGAAAAAAGGGGCTGTCGCACTAGCAAATGAACTGCTCCCCGTCAAGTAGACAATTGAAAAAATATA